>CAVYIV010000016.1:0-353424 GCA_963768675.1 uncultured Chloroflexia bacterium
CGATCGCCATCTGGACCGCGAACCGGGAACGGACGGGCGAACGCCTCAGTGCCGGGCGCCTCGATCGCGGCGCGGTGGCACCGATGGCGACCGGCGGGAGCCCCTTCGAGCGCGCCGTCCGCGAGGCGCTCCGCCGGGAGCGGCGCGGAGCGGTCGAGCCGGGCGACACGCCGCTCGAGCCGGCCCGGTGATCGCCTCGCTCGACGGCACGGTGGGTGCGATCGCAGCCGACTCGCTGGTGCTCGAGGTGGGGGGCGTCGGCTATCGCGTCTTCGCCGCGCCGGCGGTGCTCGCCTCGGCGCAGCCCGGGACACGCCTGCGCCTTCACACCCATCATCTCGTGCGCGAGGACCTCCAGGCGCTCTACGGGTTTCGGACACCGGAGGAGCTCGGCTTCTTCGGGCTGCTCCTGACGGTCACCGGGGTCGGACCGAAGGTCGCCCTTGCCCTGGTCGGCAGCCGGCCCGTGGCCGATCTGCAGCTCGCGATCATGGCCGACGACCAGGCCGCCCTGACCGCGGTTCCCGGAGTGGGAAAGCGCCTCGCCGCCCGGATCGTCCTCGAGCTGCGCGAGAAGGTGTCGGCGGCGGGGATCGCGGCCGCGGTGCCGGCTGGGGCAGCCGGGGGCGCCCCATCGGCGGAGGGAGACGTCGTCGGCGCGCTCCAGGCGCTCGGCTACACGCTTGCCGAGGCGCGCGAGGCGGCGCGCCATGCCAACACCGGCACCCCCGAAACCACCTCGCTCGAGGAACGCGTCAAGGCGGCGCTGCGGTCGCTCTCGGGCGGCTGACCCGCCTCGACCTGTTCGAACATCCGTGCGAAAGCTATCCGGGGCGTGCTAGACTCGCGGCGATGAAGGATGGCCACGGCTTCCTCGCGGCAGACCTCCTCGACGCGGAGGAGATCGCAGTCGAACGTTCCCTCCGGCCGCGCTCGCTGGACGAGTACCTCGGCCAGCGCGAGGTCAAGGCCGGCCTCTCGGTCCTGCTGCAGGCGGCGCGCCAGCGGGGCGAGGCGGCGGACCACGTCCTCCTGCACGGGCCTCCCGGCCTGGGCAAGACGACGCTTGCCACGATCATCGCCCGTGAGCTCGGCGTGAACATCCGGTACACGTCGGGGCCGGCGATCGAACGGGCCGGCGACCTTGCCGCGGTGCTCACGGCGCTGGACGAGCGCGACGTGCTCTTCATCGACGAGATCCACCGCCTCAACCGCGCCGTCGAGGAGATCCTGTACCCCGCGATGGAGGATTGCGCCCTCGATGTCATGATCGGCAAGGGGCCGTCGGCTCGCTCGCTGCGCCTGACCCTGCGCCCCTTCACGATCGTGGGTGCCACGACGCGAGCCGGGCGGATCAGCGGGCCCCTGCGCGACCGGTTCGGGGCGGTCTACCGGCTCGACTTCTACGCGGAGGAGGATCTCCGCGCGATCGTCCGCCGCTCGGCCGCCATTCTCGGGCTCGAGATCACCGATGATGCGGCCGCCGCCATCGCGGCCCGGGGCCGCGCGACCCCGCGGATCGTGAACCGGCTCCTCAAGCGGGTTCGCGATCATGCCGAGGTCCACGGGGACGGCCGCGTGACGAAGGCGGCGGTCGACGAGGCGATGCGCGTCCTGGAGATCGACGGGGAGGGTCTCGACGCCACCGACCGCCGGCTGCTCGCCGCGATCCTGGTCAAGTTCGGGGGCGGGCCGGTCGGCGTGGCCTCCCTCGCAGCCGTCCTGGCGGAGGAGGTCGAGACGGTTGAGGACGTGTACGAGCCGTACCTGCTCCGGATCGGCTTCCTGGACCGCACGCCGCAGGGCCGCGTCGCAACGGACCGGGCGCGCGCCCACCTTGCCGCCCTCGGCTACGACGTGCCGGCACGCCGGATCGATCGCGAGCCGGTCCTCTGGGAGAGCGCGGCGCCCGCCGCGGCCGATCGGGGTCCGGGCGCGACGGCCGACGAGGCCTGAGCGGCGCGTGACGGGGGCCGCTCGGTTCGAGATCCTCGTTCCGCCGCCGGCCGACGGCTCCACGCGTGGGCGCCTGGGGCAGCTGCACCTGCCGCACGGCGTGGTCGAGACCCCGACGTTCATGCCGGTCGGCACGAACGCGACGGTCAAGGCGCTGCACCCAGACGAGATCGAGGAGACCGGCGCCGGGATCATCCTTGCCAACACCTACCACCTGTACCTCCGGCCGGGGCACGAGCGGATCGCCCGGCTCGGCGGCCTGCACGAGTTCATGAGCTGGCCGCACCCGGTCCTCACGGACTCCGGCGGCTTCCAGGTGGTCTCGCTGGGCGATCTCAACGTGATCGACGACGGGGGCGTCACGTTCCGGAGCCACCACGACGGCTCGCGCCACCGGTTCACCGCGGAGCGCTCGATGGAGATCCAGGCGGCGCTCGGCGCGGACGTCGCGGTTGCCTTCGACCAGCCGGTCCCCCCCGCCTCGACGGGAGCCGCCGACCTCCGGATCGCGACCGAGCGGACGCACCGCTGGGCAGTCCGGTCGCTGGAAGCCCACGACCGCCCGGACCAGGCGCTCTTCGGGGTGATCCAGGGCGGGCTGGATCCCGACCTTCGCCGCGGAATTGACCGCGTTCATCGCCGGGCTCCCGTTCGACGGCCTCAACATCGGTGGGCTCGCCGGTGACGAGACGCCGGCCCAGCGCGAGGCCGTCATCGAGGTCGTCGTCTCCGCGCTCGGGTCCGATAAGCGCGTGCGCTACCTGATGGGCCTAGGCTCGCCGGCCGACCTGCTCGAGGCGGTCCATCGGGGCGTCGACCTGTTCGACTCGGTGCTCCCCGCGCGGGTCGCCCGGAACGGCCAGCTCTGGATCCCGGGCGGCCACCTCAACATCCGGAACGAGCGCTTTCGTGACGACCCGGCGCCCGTCCAGGAGGGCTGTCGGTGCCTCCTGTGTCGGCGCTTCAGCCGCGCCTACCTGGCCCATCTCTTCCGGGCGGACGAGCTGCTCGCATACCGCCTCGCGACTTGTCACAACCTGACCTTCACCCTAGACTTCATGGCCGGGATCCGGGCAGCCCTGCGCACCGGTGACCTCCCTGAACGCCTTCCGGAACTGCGTCTGCACGCACGACGGCGAAGCCACGGTGCATCGGCAGTGCAGCTCGCGTGAAGGCCAGGTCGGTACCCTCGAGTTCCGCGGAGGCGTTCGACGATGGGTTCGCGAGACCGTCCTCACCGCGAGGTGAAGAAGAAGTCCAAGGCACCGGACGTGAAGCCCAAGCTCCAGCCGTTCCTCGAGGTGCCGCAGAACGTGGAGCTGATCAAGCCGAAGCGCAAGCCGCGAACCGTCGTCGAGGAGGAGCCGGAGGGCTGAGCCGCCGGGCGGGCGCGTCATCGTCGGTTCCGTCGGGGCCGACCGAACCAGACAGGAGCACGACGAGATGGCGGTGACGGAGCGGAACGGGATCTCGGGGGCGGACCGCGCGAAGGCGGTCGACGCGGCGATCCTCGCGATCGAGAAGCAGTTCGGGCGAGGGTCGATCATGAAGCTCGGCTCCGCCGAGCGGCAGCAGGTGGACTTCATCCCGACCGGCTCGATCGCGCTCGATCTCGCCCTCGGCGTCGGGGGCATCCCCCGCGGCCGGGTCACGGAGGTATTCGGTCCGGAATTGTCCGGCAAGACCACGCTCTGCCAGCACGTCATCGCCGAGGCGCAGCGGCGTGGCGGCGTGGCCGCCTTCATCGACGTGGAGCACGCCCTGGACCCGGGCTACGCGCGCGCCTGCGGCGTCAACGTCGATGAGCTCCTCGTCAGCCAGCCGGACACCGGCGAGCAGGCCCTCGAGATCACCGAGACGCTCATCCGCTCGGGCGGCATCGACATCGTCGTCGTCGACTCCGTCGCCGCGCTGGTCCCACGGGCCGAGATCGAAGGCGAGATGGGCGATAGCTTCGTCGGGATCCAGGCCCGCCTGATGAGCCAGGCCCTCCGCAAGCTTACCGGCGCCGTGAGCCGCTCCAACACGTCACTCGTCTTCACCAACCAGCTGCGCGAGAAGATCGGCGTGATGTTCGGGAACCCCGAGACCACGCCGGGCGGTCGCGCGCTCAAGTTCTACGCCTCGGTGCGGCTCGACATCCGGCGCGTCGAGACGATCAAGAATGGCACGGAGTCGGTCGGCAACCGCGTCCGGGTGAAGGTGGTCAAGAACAAGGTCGCGCCCCCGTTCCGGGTCGCCGAATTCGACGTCATGTATGGGGAGGGGATCAGCCGCGAGGGCGGGCTCCTCGACGTGGGCGTGGCGATGGACGTCGTGACCAAGACCGGCGCTTGGTTCACCTTCGGCGAGACGCGCCTGGGCCAGGGACGCGAGGCTGCCAAGGGCTTCCTGCGCGACAACGCGGCCGTCGGTGCCGAGATCGAGACGCGCATCCGGGCCGGCATGGCGAGCGCCTCGATCCCTGTCGAGGGGATCAGCGAGGCCGAGTAGCGATCTCGCGAGGCATGCCGCCCACCCCCCGCGAAACCAGGGCCGAGCGCCGCTCACGGCGGGCGGCGGTTGACGAGCCGGCGGAGGTCCTTGCCGCCGCCGCCCGGTTTCTCGAGGCACGTCAGCGTTCCCGGGACGAGGTTCGGCGCCGGCTGCGGGACGCCGGCTACCGCACCGAGCTCGTCGAGGCCGCGCTCGACCGGCTCACCGGCCTCGGGTTCCTCGACGACACCGCATTCGCGCGGTCCTGGATCGAGTCGCGGGACCGGGCCCGGCCGCGGGGGGCGCGCGCGCTTCGCGACGAGCTGCGCCGGCTGGGCGTCGCCGAATCGGACGTGGAGATCGCCCTCGCCGGGCGCGAGGCGCTCGCGGCCGGCGCCGATCCGGACGACCCCGGGCATGCGCCCGGGACGGGGGAGCGCGCGGCCTCGGATGCGTCCGACGAGGCCGCGGCGAGGCGACTCCTCTCGCGCAAGGGCGCCGGCCTGCTGCGCGAACCCGACGCTCGCTGGCGGCGTGCCAGGGCCTATGCGATGCTAGCCCGGCACGGGTTCGACCCGGGGATGGCCGGACGCGCCGTGACCGCCTGGCTCGCGACGGCCGGGACACTCGGGCCGGACGACGAGCCGGACGCTCCGCCCGAGCCGTAGCGCGGAGCCCGGGATGGGCGTTCGACCCTCTCGCGCTGCGGCCGTAGGCTACGCACACCATTGTACGGCGCCGCTGGTGCGACGCCGGTTGTCACGTCCTGAACCATCCATCGCGGCGAGCCCACGCCGAAGCCGGGTCCACGCATCGCGAGCATCCGTGGCCGGTCCCGACGTATCGCCGTTCCCGAACAATCACTCGCCGGCCGGTCCCCGGCCGGTCGGGAGGCGAGCACCATGGACAACCCCGTCGTCGCGGCGGTGGCCCTCCTCGTGGCCATCGTCGGCGGCCTCGCACTCGGATTCGTCGTGCGCGGCGTGGTCGCGGCCCAGGCAGTCCGGGGAGCCCAAGAGAAGGCGGGCCGCATCCTTGCCGAGGCTCGGACACAGCAGAAGGACCTGATCCTCGAGGCGAAGGACGAGAAGCTTCGCCTCCAGCGCGAGGCCGAGGACGAGGCGCGCTCGAAACGCGCCGAGCTCAGCGGCCTCGAGCGGCGCCTCCTGACCCGCGACGAGCAGCTCGACCAGCGCACCGACATGCTCGAGCAGCGCGACCGGAAGCTGCTGGAGAAGGAACGTGAGCTCGAGCGCGTGCGCGAGGATCTCGCCGCCTCCCGCGCGGAGCAACTCGCGGCGCTCGAGCGCGTGAGCGGATTGAGCCAGGAGGACGCGAAGGTCGCGCTCCTCGACGCCGTCCGCGCCGATGCCGAGAACGACGCGGTGCGCCTCGCCCGGTCGATCGAGCGCCAGGCCCGGGAGGAAGCCCAGGACCGTGCGCGAGAGGTGATCGTGACCGCGATCCAGCGGGTCGCCGCCGACCACACGGCCGAGCACACCGTGTCGGTCGTGCACCTCCCATCGGACGAGATGAAGGGTCGCATCATCGGCCGCGAGGGTCGCAACATCCGGGCGCTGGAGCAGGCGACCGGCGTGGACCTAATCATCGACGACACGCCGGAGACCGTCATCCTCTCGGGTTTCGATCCCGTTCGTCGGGAGGTTGCCCGGATCGCGCTGACCAAGCTCATGGCGGACGGCCGGATCCACCCCGGGCGGATCGAGGAGGTCGTCGCGAAGGCGCGTGCCGAGGTGGATCTCGTCATCCGCCAGGCGGGCGACGCGGCCGCGTACGACGCCGGCGTCCCCGGGCTCCCCTCCGAGATCACGCGGCTCCTCGGCCGCCTCAAGTACCGGACCTCCTACGGCCAGAACGTGCTGAACCATGTCGTGGAGACCAGCCGCCTCGCAGCGGTGATCGCGGCGGAGCTCGGCGCAGACGTCCTGGCGGCCAAGACCGGCGGCCTCCTGCACGATATCGGCAAGGCCGTGGACCACGAGGTCGAGGGCCCGCATGCCTCCATCGGCGCCCAGGTCGCCCAACACCACAACCTCTCCTTCAAGATCGTGAACTCGATCGCAGCCCACCACCAGGAGGTCGAGTACGCCTGCCTCGAGGCGCCGATCGTGCAGGCCGCAGATGCCATCAGCGCATCGCGGCCGGGAGCGCGCGGCGAGTCGGTCGAGCTGTACCTCAAGCGGCTCGAGGATCTCCAGGCGATCGCCAACAGCTTCGCCGGCGTCGACCGCACCTTCGCGGTGCAGGCCGGGCGCGAAGTGCGCATCCTGGTCCGCCCCGACGAGATCGACGACGTCTCGGCATCCCGGCTCGCCCGCGACATCGTCAAGAAGATCGAGGAGTCGCTCACCTACCCGGGCCAGATCAAGGTGACCGTGATCCGCGAGACGCGCTCCGTCGAGTACGCGAAGTAGGCGTGGCCGACTCGCGGGCGGCGCGCCCCTGCCGGGTCCTCATGCTGGGCGACGTGATCGGCCGGCCGGGGCGAGAGGCCGTCGAGCGCAGCCTGCCCGAACTGCGGGACGCCCACCGCGTGGACTTCGTCACCGCGAACGGCGAGAACCTTGCCGGTGGGATGGGCCTGACCACGTCGACGGCCGAGGCGCTCTTCCACGCCGGCGTGGACGTGATCACGTCGGGCAACCACATCTGGGACAAGAAGGAGATCCTGCCCGCCCTCGACCGGGACGAGCGGATCCTGCGGCCCCACAACTACGGCACGGAGGGCGTGCCGGGTCGCGGCTGGGGCGCGTACGTCGCGGCCGACGGGACTGACATCGCCGTCCTGAACTTCCAGGGCCGCACGTACATGATCCCGATCGAGAACCCCTTCACCGATGCGGACCGCCTTCTCGACGAGGGCGCGGACTCGCTGCCGCCGGTCCGCCTCGTCGACTTCCACTGCGAGGTGACGAGCGAGAAGAACGCCTTCGGGATCCACCTCGACGGGCGGGTGAGCGCCGTCGTGGGGACCCATACGCACGTCGCCACCGCCGACGAGCGGATCCTCCCGCGCGGGACGGCCTACCAGAGCGACCTCGGGATGACGGGGCCCCTCGAAAGCGTGATCGGGTTCGCGCCGGCGAGCGTCCTGCCGCGCTTCCTGAACGGCCTGCCCACCCGGTTCGAGGTCGGCGGCTGGCCGGTCGTGCTCAACGCGCTCTTAATCGACGTGGACCCGGCCACCGGTCGCGCGCTCGCCTTGGAGCGGATCCGGCGGATCGTCGAGGCGGACTGATGCCCCGTGCGCGCCGCGCCCCGGAGACCGGCCGGCTCGTGCCGCCCGAGCCGAGCGCCGTCGACATGCACGTCCACACCTGCCGTTCCGACGGCCTCCTCGCCCCGGCCATGCTCGCGGCGGCAGCCGCCGAGGCCGGCATCCGGACGCTCGCGATCACCGACCACGACACGCTGGCGGGTTACCGCGAGCTTCGCGCACTGGGCGCCGGCCCACTCCCGGCCGGGCTGTGCGTGCTCCCCGGCGTCGAGATCAACGCGGTCGCGGGCAGGCTCGACCTTCCCGACGGCGAGCTCCACGTGGTGGGGATCGGCGTGAACCCGGACGACGAGGCGCTCGAGGCGACGCTCGCCGGGCAGCGAGACGCGCGCCGCCGACGATTCGCACGGATGGCGGCTCGGCTGCGCGACGCAGGGCTCGGCGTCGACGCCCAGCTCGCCGGGCTCGACCCCGACGCCGATGACGCGCTGGGTCGGCCCACGCTCGCCCGCGCGCTCGTCGCGGCCGGGATCGCGACGAGCGTCTCGGACGCCTTCGCGCGGTTCATCGGCCGCGGCAGCCCCGGCTACGTGCCGCGCGACGGGCTGGGGCCGGTCGAGGCGATTCGCGTCATCCGCGGCGCGGGCGGGATCCCGGTGCTGGCCCACTTCGCCGCGGCGCCCTCCCGCCGCGTCCTTCTCGGCGAGCTGATGGCTGCCGGCCTCGTCGGCATCGAGGCCCACCATCGCAGCTTCGATGCGGCCACCGTGGCCGCGGTAGCGGCGGTCGCCCGCGACCTCGGGCTGCTCGCATCGGGTGGGACGGACTTCCACGGGGACGGTGAGACCTACGCGGAGGCGATCGCCGAGACCTGGGTCCCCCCGGAAGTCGCGGCCGGGGTACTCGCCGCGCTGGGCGCCGGGGCTGTGGCATGACGCCGCGCCAGCTCCCCGTGCTCGACCTCGTCCCGCCGCCCCGTGCGGCCGGCGGGCCCCGACCCGCGGCCACTGCTGCAGATCCACGGGTGGCCGAGTTCCGGCCGGAGAGTGCGGTCCTGCCGCGCTTCTGGATCTGGACGCTGGGGTGCCAGATGAACCGGAGCGATTTCGGAGGAGATGGCGGGTCGCCTCCTCGCCGCGGGATGCTCCGAGGCCCCCGCGATCGACGCCGCCGACCTGGTGGTCATCAACACCTGCGCGATCTGGGAGGCGGCCGAGGCCAAGGTGATCGGCCGGCAGGGCGCCCTGGCGGGCCTCAAGGCCGCGAATCCTGCGGTCCGGGTCGTCCTGACCGGGTGTGCCGTCCGCGAACGCGACCGGACTGGCCTGCGGCGCAGGTTTCCCGCGGTCGACCTGTTCCTGCGTCCCGACGAGGAGCCCGAGCTCGTCGAGCGGCTCGGCCTGGCGTTCGCTCAGGGCGCCGTCGGCCTCGCGCGCCCGGCCGACCTTCCGCGGACGGCCGCGACAACGATCGTCGGGGGGGTGGCGGTCTCGGCCGCCGACCACCTCGCGGGCTCGCGCGCCGCGGCGGTGGCCGCCGGCGCCGTGCGCCGCACGTCGGCCCTCAGCGCCTGGCTCCCGATCATCTACGGCTGTGACAAGACCTGCACGTACTGCATCGTCCCGTTCAGCCGCGGTCCCGAGCGAAGCCGGCCTTTCGACGAGGTGGTCGACGAGGCACGCACGCTCGCCGCCGCCGGCTACCGCGAGATCACCCTGCTCGGACAGAACGTCAACAGCTACGGGCACGACCTTCCGGCCGAGGCGCGCTTCGCCCACGTGAGCGAGGCCCGGCGGGCAGGCCGGCGGATCGAGCGGGGATCGCGGCCCGATCTCGCCGAGCTGATCCGGGCGATCGGCGCGTTGCGCGCTCCCGGTGGCGTCCCCGCCGTCCCGCGCCTCCGGTTCATCACCTCGCACCCGTGGGACCTCTCCGATCGGCTCGTCGAGGCGATGGCCGTGACGCCCGCCGTCTGCCCCGCGCTCCACCTCCCGGTCCAGTCGGGGGACGACGAGGTTCTCCGGCGGATGGGTCGCCAGCACACGGTCGGGCATTACCTCGGACGCCTCGGACGCATCCGCGAGGCGATGCCGGGCATCGCCCTGAGCACCGACGTGATCGTCGGCTTCTGCGGTGAGACCGACCAGCAGTTCGGGGCGACCCTGCGCCTGCTCGAGGCGGTCCGCTACGACCAGGTCTTCGCGGCCGCGTACTCGCCCCGCCCGGGCACACCCGCGACGCGGCTTCCGGACGACGTGCCGGCGCTCGGTCAAGCACGAGCGCCTCAACCGCCTGCTGGCGCTCCAGGAGGAGATCGGCCTCGCCCGCAACCGCGAGCGATTGGGAAGCCTGGCTTCCGTGCTCGTCGACGCCGAGGAGCGGGCGCACGGCCACGATCATGACGCGGAGGCCGGCAAGGAGACGCCCGCCAGCCTGGCCGGACGCGACCCGTTCGCGGCGCCGCTCCCGGGCGGCTGGGTCCGCCTGGCCGGGCGCTCGCGCGAGAACCGCCTCGTGCACCTCGCGGGTCCACCGGCCCTCGTCGGCAGGATCGTCGACGTTCGGATCGAGGCCGCCGGTCCGTACAGCCTCCGGGGAGTCGTCGCCTGACGATGGGGGAGGGGATCGGGACGGAGCGACGGCCGACCCTCGTCGTCATCGGCGGGCCCACGGCGTCCGGCAAGACCGACTTCTCTGTCCGGCTCGCCCTCGCTCTCGAGGCCGACGGCACCCCGGCCGAGATCATCTCCGCCGACTCGCGCCAGGTCTACCGGGGCACCGACGTGGCGACCGCGAAGCCCACCCTCGCCGAGCGCCGCGGCGTGCCCCATCATGGCCTGGACCTGGTCGATCCCGACGAGCCCTTCTCGGTCGCGGACTTCGCCGCGCATGTCGAGGTGGTCCTCGACGTCATCGCGGCCCGGGGGGGCGTGGCGATTCTCGTCGGCGGCACCGGGTTCTGGCTGCGCGCGATCGCGGACGGCCTCGATCTCGACGCGCTGCCGTGGAACCCGGGCGTTCGGGCGGCACTGGATGACGACCTCGCCGGCGGCGGGCTGGCCCTGCTCGTCGCACGCCTCCAGGAGGCCGCGCCGGGCCTCGCGTCGCGGGTGGATCTCCGGAACCCGCGCCGGGTCGTCCGGGCGCTCGAGATCGCGACCCTCGCCGGCGACGCGCCGCTTCCCCAGCCGCGCGGCTACCCCGGACCCGTCCTGCGCCTGACCCTCGATGTCGCCGACCGCACGATGCACCGGGCGATGATCGAACGGCGCGCCGTCGCGCAGCTCGACGGGGGGATCCTCCCCGAGGCCGAGGCGCTGCGCGCGCGCTACCCCACGTCGCTGCCGGCGTTCTCGGCGATCGGCTACCGCGAGGCGTGGGACCTGCTCGACGGGCGCATCGACCGGGCCGGATACCTCGCCGCGAACGCCGGACGGAACATGGCGTACGCGCGGCGCCAGCGAACGTGGTTTCGCGCTGCACCCGCTGACCTCCACGTCGACGCGGGCGACCCGGCTGTCGCGGAGGGCGCGCTTCAGCGCGCTCGATCGTTCGCGGCAGTCACGGGACGCGGCGCCTGACCCTCCGGGCAGGTGCCGGACGGCGGCCCCGACGCGCCCGCAGGTTGCGACCCGCGACTCGGCCGGCGGGCCGGGGTATTCTCCACCGATGGCCCGCGCCACCACGATCGACCTCGCCCCGCCGGCCGAAAAGGCGTTCCTCGTCGCAGTCAACACGGGGGAGGACCCCGGCTGGAACGCGGAGGACTCGCTCGCCGAGCTCGTCTCGCTCGCGGAGACTGCCGGTGCCCTGGTGGTCGGGGCAGAGTGGCAGAACCGCCGGCACGTCGATCCGAACTGGTACGTGGGCAAGGGAAAGGCCGAGGAGCTGGTCGCCGCGAAGGCCGAGACTGGCTTCGATCTGCTCGTGGCGGACGACGAGCTCTCGCCCGGCCAGCAGAAGGCGCTCGAGTCGCTGCTCTCGGTGAAGGTGATCGACCGGAGCCGGCTCATCCTCGACATCTTCGCCCAGCATGCCCGGACCCACGAGGGCCGTCTCCAGGTCGAGCTCGCCCAGCTCGAGTACCAGCTGCCGCGCCTGACGCGCCTGTGGACCCACCTGTCGCGGACCGGTGGCGGAATCGGGACCCGCGGACCCGGCGAGAGCCAGCTGGAAACCGACCGCCGCCTGATCCGGGAGCGGATCAAGAAGATGAAGGAGCGCGTCGAACAGGTACGCCAGCAGCGCGCCACCGCCGCGCGCGGCCGGGATCGCCGGCTGTACCCCACGGTTGCCATCGTCGGGTACACGAACGCCGGCAAGTCCACCCTGCTGAACTCGCTCGTGGGCAGCGAGGTCGCACTTGCCGAGGACCGCCTCTTCGCCACGCTGGACCCGACGAGCCGCCAGGTGAAGCTGGGGGACGGCCAGACCGCCATCGTGACCGACACGGTCGGCTTCATCCACAAGCTGCCCCACCAGCTCGTCGACGCGTTCAGAGCGACCCTCGAGGAGGTGACGCGCGCGGACGTCCTGATCGAGGTGGTGGACGCCTCGGACGTCCATTTCGCGGAGCACCGGACGACCGTCCAGACGGTGCTCGGCGAGCTGGAGGCCGCCGCGAAGCCCCGGCTCGTCGCGTTCAACAAGGCCGACCTTCTCGTCGACGGCGAGGCCGCTGCCCAGGCGCCCATCGTCGCCGGGAGCGTGATGGTCTCGGCGCTGACGGGCTTCGGCCTCGACGCGCTCCGTGACGAGGTGGCCGCGCTCCTCGCGTCGCTCTGGGAGGAGGTCGACGTCGCCGTCCCGTACGCGGCGGGCGAGCTGCTCGCCCGCGTCCGTGAGCGGGGCACCGTGGAGATCGAATACGGGCAGCGGGACGTGCACGTGCGGGGCCGGGTCGCGCCATCCCTGGCTGGCGAGCTCGCGGCGGTCGCTGCACGGTGGGACGACTCCCTGCGCGACGCCGAGCCCGGAGACGCCTGATGACCCCGTCCCCGCCCCGGATATCGGCCGGCCGGTGCGCACGAAGGATCCATCCGGACCCTGACGCGGATCGGCTCGCCGCCTAGCATCGGGCCGAGGTCTACTCAACGAGCGTGCCGTCCCAGCCGAGGGTGACCAGATCATGGATGGATGGACCGGGCAGTTCCTGCGGGTTAACCTGACGTCACGGACGTTCCGGGTCGAGACGTTCTCGGAGGAGTTCGCCAACACCTGGATCGGGGGCCGTGGCTTCGCGGTGAAGATCCTGTACGACGAGCTCGCGCCCGGCATCGATCCGCTCGGCCCCGAGAACAAGCTCGTGGTGGCCGTCGGCCCCATCTCCGGGATCCCCGCCCCCAACACCGGCAAGACGATTGTCGCCGCCAAGTCCCCGGCGACGGGCGGCTACGGCGACGGGAACCTCGGCACACGCGTGACCGACCAGCTCCGCAAGGCGGGCTACGACGCGCTCATCATCGAGGGCAGGGCCGAGCAACCAACGATGCTCTACATCGAGGACGACCGGGTCGAGTTCCTGCCGGCGGACGAGGTCTGGGGCAAGGGCACGATGGACACGAACGACGTGGATCTACGCCCGCTATGGCAAGGGGGCCGGCGTCCTGAACATCGGCCAGGCAGGCGAGAACATGGTCCGTTTCGCGGTCGTCCGCAGCCTCGAAGGGCGCTCGGGTGGACGGCCGGGGATGGGCGCGGTCATGGGCTCCAAGCTCCTGAAGGCCATCGTCGTTAAGGGCTCGAAGCCCATCCCGCAGGCGTTTCCGGTGGCCATGAAGGAGCTCGGGTCGGGACGACATGCGGGAGGTCCACCACATCGACAAGGACATCGCCTGGTCGGTCCAGGGGACAACCGGCGTCCTGCCCTGGTGCAACGAGGTGGCGGCCCTCCCGGTCCACAACTTCCGGGGCACCCATCATCCTGACGCCTGGAGGGTCGACGGCGAGCGCGTGAACGCGGCGCGGGTCGCCACGTATGGCTGCCCCAACTGCACCATGCGGTGCGGGATCGCCGTCCTCGACGACGAGGGCCGTGAATCGGAGGTCGACTACGAGCCGGTCGGCCTCCTGGGGCCGAACCTCGACCTCTACGACCTCCCCCAGGTCGCCGCGCTCAACTACCTGTGCGACGACTACGGGCTGGACACGATCTCGGCCGGCGGCGTGCTGGGCTTCTACGCCGACGCGATCGAGCGGGGTGCCGTCGAGGGCGACCTGCGGTTCGGCGACATCGCCGGCTTCAAGAAGGTCCTGGGGATGATCGCCCGCCGCGAGGGCGAGGTCGGCAACCTCCTCGCCGACGGGACGCTGCGGGCCGCGACGGCGTTCGGTCATGGATCTCTTGACTACGCGATGCAGGTCAAGGGGATGGAGATCTCGGCCTACAACTGCAAGTTCATTCCCGGCATGGCCCTCGCCTTCGGAGTGAGCCCGATCGGCGCCCACCACAAGGAGTCGTGGATCATCACCTTCGAGGTCAAGCAGACGCAGCCGCGGCTCCTACGGACGGGACAAGGCCCAGAAGATCGTCGACCTCCAGCGGATCCGGGGCGGGCTGTTCGAGTCGATCGTCACGTGCAGGTTCCCCTGGGTGGAGCTGGGCTGGGGCGTCGAGCACTACCCGACGTACTTCAACACGATCACGGGCCGCGACTGGAAGCTCGAGGACTTCTGGCCGATCTCGGACCGGATCTACGCGCTCATGAAGCTCTTCTGGCTGCGCGAGTTCCCGGAGACCGACCGCTCGGCCGACTTCCCGCCGGCGGCCTGGTTCGATCCTGACAACGCCGACACCGAGGGGCCGATCGCGGGGATGCACCTCGATCGCGAGCTGTACGACGGGATGCTCTCGGACTACTACGACATCCGGGGCTACGACGACCGCGGCGTGCCGACCCGCGCCACCCTCGAGTCCCTCGGGCTCGGCGCCGAAGCCACGGCCGCGGAGGCGTTCGCGACCCTGCGATGACCATCCGGGTCACGGTCAGGCTCGCCGGCGGCCTCGTCCACACGCTCGGCTTCAGCACGCGCGAGATCGAGCTGACCGAGGGCGAGACCGTCGCCCAGCTGCTCGCGGCGATCGGAGCCGAGCCCGGCCGCCGCCTGATCGTGGCCCGCGACGGGTGGGCCGCAGAGCCCGGCGACGTGCTGCACGACGGCGATCGGGTCCTGGTCTCACCGGTCTTCTCCGGCGGCTGAGCGGGGGAGGGGAGAGCGAGCCCCCTGGAGCCGGCCCACCGGCCCGCGTGCCCGCGCCGCCCCCAGTGGCGCCGCGCCGGTTCCGAGGTCTGCCTCCAGCGACCAAAGCGCCCGAATTGCCACGGCCACCGGGCGCCCTTCGCAGGCGTCGTTCGCCCCGCGCGACCATGCCCATCGATCATGACCCGTCACCCCGCGGCCAGCAGCCAACACCCACCCTCTGTTCGCTCTAGGCGATGTGCACACCACGGACGTCCGCTCGAGCCCAGCGATTGCACGTCGTCGCAACGACCGGTCGACGCACCAACACACCCAGCTCCCTGGACACCCTCGGAGGCGTCGGCCGAGGGTTATCAACTACTGCCGATAATGTAAGTTATGTCCGCATGATCGACCCCTGGCGCTCGCCCGTGTAGAATCGCCCGATCGGACCGAATCGCGCTCGGCTGGTCGAATCCCTTAGCTGCCCGCTGCTGGGGCTTCCCGACAACCCGGTCACGCGCTCTTCGTTCCCGAGCGAGGCCCATCGGTGCCGCGCGACGGGCCGCCCTTGATGATCGAGCCCGATCACCAAGCGGCGTTCTGTCTCAGCGGGAACTACCCTGAATGCTCGCGCTATCGGGGCGCGGCCTCGCCGGGGCGATCCGGCGGGCCGAAGTCCGCCGCCGCGCCTGTGTCGAGCTGGGCAACGGGTCCAGCTCCCGCTGCCAGGGCAGCCTCTGCCGCCGAGTCCGCGCTTGCGCCCTCGCCGCCGTCGGGTCGATGGCGTCGTGCGGCCGGCATCATCATCGCAGCGGTTGCCCTGGCCGTGGCCGCATACCTGGCCGACCCGGTGGTCGTTGACTGGCTCCGTCACGCGGGAGTCGTCACGGTGACGGCCAGCCCGGTAGCCTCGGTCGCCGTGTTCGCCACCAGGGCCCGGAGCGGGTCAGCGGCGGCACCCGCGTCCACGGTCTCGCCCGGTGGGGTCTCCGTCAACGCGATCGCCCACGCGAACAAGATCACAAATGCGCTCCTGGTCCATGTCGGAAAGCACCTGGCAATCCCGTCCCCGTAGGCCCTCTTCCAGCCAGGTACAGGTCCACGCACGAACAGCGGCGGCAGCCGGCGACAATGGCTTCTGCCGCGATGACCCTCGCGACGGGTGGGAAGACCAACGCCCCCGTCCATGCGAGTGCCAGGCTTCCGTGAGGCGTGACGGGCGCCGATCCCGCATCGCCGAGGGAGCACGAATTTCGACACGTTCGACACCTGTGTCGGGTCTTGAAGGCACGAGTCCTCCGGACGAGCCGGCTCTGGATAGATCTGGCGGAGCATCTAGCGGAGTATATAGAACGGACGGTCTAGTAATGGTATCCGGGGACGGGGACTATCCAGGTCAGCCGAATTGCCCGGGAAGGCGGACAGAGGTCGGCTGCAGTTACCGGCAGGCCGTTGGCGTTGGCGGCCACCGCGACCGCCCGGACCGGGTATTTCCCAGGGGCCATCTTCGCGCCCATCGTGGTCGGCCTAGTCCCCTACCCCGTCTCGTCCATGTCCCTGGGATGGCGTTGTCCTCGTCGGCACCATCCAGGCGTCACCACGGCCTGGGCGACTGACGAGCGCTCCCGGCGCAGGGCTGCCCGACGTGGCCGGGTTCGCAGCAGGCGCTCGGGGAAACCGGGCTGCGGTCGCGGAGCTCGGTGTGGGTGGCACGGAGCGGCCCCCGGGTCGCCCCGTGCGCGTCCCAGCCCGCCAGGGGGAGCTAACGGGACGGAGCAGCGGGAGTAGCTCAGCGGTTAGAGCAGGCGTCCCATACGTCTTCGGTCCGCTACCGCGTGCTCACGTGCGTAGACGGGGGACCGGAGCGGACGCAGTGGCTGCTCAATCGATGACCCATTCGGGAGCCTCGATCCCCTGCGTCGGACTGGTTGCCCTTCGCACGTTCTCCAAGGGCTCCTGGGCGGCCAGTGGCGCAAGGTCAGCGACCCTTACGCCCGCGGGTTCAGCGGCTGTGGTTCACCGGCAGCTCGCACGCGCTCGAAGAGCGTGGCAGCGTCACCCTCGTTGGCGTGCCAGGCCAGGACGACGAACTCGTCCCCGCCATAGCGGCCCGGCACGTCGTGGCCGCAGAGCGACCTCGAGAGTAGGCCGACGAGCCCGACGAGCACTTCGTCCCCGACCTGGTGGCCGTAGGTGTCGTTCACAGCCCTGAACAGGTCCACATCGCAGATCCCGAGGGCGAGCCCGTCGTGGTGCCGTCCCTCCGCCGAGATCGCACGCGTCAGGGCGTCGGCGAAGGCCCGGCGGTTCAGGGCGCCGGTCAGCGGGTCGTGGCTCGACTCGTGGGCGAGCGCGTCGCGCGCCTCGAGCAAGCGAGCCTGCAGGTCGATGATGCGCCGGCCGACGTCGATCCGGGCGCGGAGCTCGCCCGGATCGAACGGCTTCTCCAGGTAGTCGTCGGCCCCGGCCTCGAGCCCCGCCACGATGTCGGCCTTCTCGCCCTTCGAGATCAGGAGGATCAGGTACGGCGACTGGTCGGACTGCAGGCCGCGAACCAGCCGGCAGACCTCGAGCCCGAAGAGGCCGGGCATCATCCAGTCGAGGATCCCGAGCGCCGGCGCACCCGGCTGCTGCATCGCGTCCCAGGCCTGCAGATCGCAGAGGCCGAAGGAGAATCCCCCGCCCCGAATAACTCCGATCGAGTAGCTCTGGCCGACAGCGCGAGCGACGTCCGCTACCGGAGAGTCCCGCTCCTCGTGAAAGGTCCGACACCGCTGAGCGGGCTCGCTGCGACATTTCGGCTCATCCTCGATGACCGGGGCTCGCAGCTCGCCGAGGTGAAACGCACGCTGCTGGTGCCGAACGGACTCCCGGCCGTCGTCGGATGTGCGGCCGGGAGGGACCGGACGGGCGTGGCCATCGCGCTCCTGCTCGCCGCGCTCGGGGTCCCGGACGACGTCATCGTCGCCGACTACACCCTCACGGGGATCGCATTCATCGATCCGGCGGTTAGTGATCCCCATCTCGTCGACTGGCGTGCGGGCCCGATCGACCTCGAGTGGCCCGCCCGAGCACATGGAGGCGATGCTCGACCACCTGGCGGCCCGCCATGGGGGCGCGCTCGCCTTCCTGCGCCGCAACGGGCTCGAGCAGTCGGAGACGGAAACGCTCGTGGAGCGCCTGACCGATCCCGGCCCCGGCTGACCCGGAGGGCGTGCTGGCCGGTGGTGCTACCCTGACGTGGCCCGGGCCGGCAATTCCGCTCGCTCGAGGCAGGCCCAGGATTGGATACCACGATGGCTCGCACCAAGTTCGTCACGCCCGAAGCGGTGATCGTCATCTCCACGGACGGGTACTTCGACGTCTACCCCTCCGGCGCCCGCGCCGCCAACGTGCGGCCCGCCTACCGCGGGACGCTCGACATGCTCGACCGGGAGGTCAGGGTCGGCAGCCGGCTCACGGTCCGGCCGGACTCCATCGCCCTCCGGGTCGCCGTCGGGACCTGGTCCTCCGAGCACGGCGCCGCCGCCGTCCGCGGGGACCTCGGTGCCGGCCGGGACGGGAAGCTGGTCGTCCCGACCGCCTGATCCACGACGATCGTGTCTCCCGAGCCCGCATCGCACGCCGGCGATGACGGCAGACGGGCGCGCCTCGACGGCGCGCTTGCGGGACTCGGCGTGGCCTATGAGCTGTTCCCGTGCGACCCTGCGCTTGCGGACACGGCGTCGTTCTGCGCGGCATACGGGTTCGACCCCGACGAGTCGGCCAACACGATCGTCGTCGCCGGGAAGGCCGAGCCCCGGCGATACGCGGCCTGCATCGTCCTCGCGACGCACCGGCTCGACGTAAACCGCGTCGTCAGCGCCCGGCTGCAGACCCGCAAGGCATCCTTCGCGGGAACCGACGAGACGCAGACCCTGACCGGCATGGAGATCGGCGGCGTCACCCCGTTCGGCCTGCCACCCGAGCTCCCCATCTGGGTCGATGCCGCGGTCATGACCCGCGCCCGCATCGTGCTCGGCGGCGGCAGCCGCAGCTGGAAGGTCATCGCGCCACCCGCGATCCTGCTGGCGCTCCCCAACGTCGAGGTCGTCGAGGGCCTCGCCGGCGATCCGCGAGGCTGAACGCGGCGAGGCGCAGGCACCGGCGCAGATCCTCGCGTGAAGCGTCCGCGACTGGCTCCGGCTACGCCCCGCGGTCGGGCCCGGCTTCCTCGCGCCGCGCGGCAAGCCAGGGCGCTGCCAGCCGAGCACGGTGCTCGGAGGTCAGCAGGTCGGCTGCGTGGACCGCGATGACGGCTCCTTCGATCACCTCGAGCGCGGCTTCGCCGCCCACCCGGTCGTGCGGCGCGAGGTCGTCGGACTCCTCGACGACCGCCCCGAGCAGCGGGATCCGGTCCAGCAGCGGGCCGACCACGTGCGTAAGGTCGCCACGTTCGTGCTCGGACAGCACGATGTCGGCGTTGCGCAGCTCGTCCCGCAACCCGGGAGTCCACGCCGCGGCGAGACGCGGCAGGTCCTCGAGGCTCAACGCGTCGAGCGCCGCCGACAGACGAGCGCGGGGATCCTCGTCCGGGGAGATGATCGGGTCGGGCATGGATCGCAGATCCCGGCTCGCCGCTCAGCCCGCTGACCGTGCGCGGAGCTGGGCAAGGAGCCGCTCGGCAATCACGTAGGACCGGCCACCGCCCATGACGAGGACCACGTCGCCACGCCGGACCCGCGGAGCAAGCCAGTCTGCCGTCTCCTCGACCGAGCCGGGCGCCGAGGCCGGAGCGCGGCCGCGCGCGTTCACCGCCGCCGCGAGTGCGTGCGCCGACGTGATCGTCGTGTCGGGGTCGCGCCCCGCGTGGATCTCCGCGATCGCGACCCGGTCGGCGCCAGCCAGGACGTCGGCGAACTGCTCGAGCATCGCGGCCGTCCGGTGATAGGTGAGCGGCTCGTAGACGGCCCAGAGGCGGCGACCCGGGTAGCGCGACGCCACGGCGGAGAACGTGGCCAGCATCGCGGTCGGGTGGTGCCCGTAGTCGTCGAGAACGACGATGCCGTCCACTTCGCCCTTCAGCTCGAGCCTGCGCCCGACCCCGGGGTAGGTCGCGAGGCCGTCGACGATCGCCGGCACCCTGGCCCCGGCCGCCCGTGCCGCCCCGGCCGCCACGAGACCGTTCTCCGCGTTGTGGCGACCCGCCAGGCCGAGCCGCGCGATGACGGTCTTCCGGGCGGTGAGCCCGGCGATCTCGAGGCTCCCCTCCCCCGCCGGGGTGGCCTGCCAGCGGCCCGCAATGGCAGCCGCAGGGCCGCGCCCGGTGGCGTGCTCCGCGGCCAGCGTTGCCGCGACCGTCACGGGCTCCTCCGCGGTGTCGACGACACGCACGGCGATCAGCCGGCCCGGCCAGTCGCGCAGCTCCGCGAGAACGTCGCGGACGCCGGGATCACCGGCATTCGCGACGAGGACGGGCTCCTCCCCTCCCCCGTTGAAGCCGCGGATCCAGGCAACGAATGCGGCGACGACCGCGCGGCGGTCGGCAAAGACGTCCGGGTGATCCCAGTCCACGTTCGTGAGCACGCCGATCGCCGGCCGGTACGGGTCGAAGTTGCCAGCGTACTCGTCCGCTTCGACGACGAAGTTGCGCCCCGCGCCGAGCCTGACCGTCGACGGCCGCCCGCCACCGGCGAGCGCCGCCGGGAGAAGGGCGCCCACGAACCCGGATGGATCGAGCCCCGCGACCTCGAGAAGATGGATCAGCCAGCCCGTCGTGGTCGACTTCCCATGGGTCCCCGCCACCCCGATGAGCGACGCGCCCTGCGTCGCCACGGCGTCGGCGATCAGCTGCTGGACGCTCGTGATGGGAAGGCCCAGGCTCCGCGCCTCGAGCAACTCTGGGTCGTCGGGGCGCACGGACGTCAAGGCTTTGGTGACCGCCAGGCGGTCCACGAGCGCGACCCCGCCGGCTCGCACGTGCGCCGGGTCGTGGTTCCAGGAGAGCGCAATCCCGGCGTCCTGGAGGGGCGGCGTATACGGCGAGGGGCCGCCTGCATCACACCCCGAGGCGCGCGCGCCCACAGCGTGCGCCACGAGGCAGGCAGCCGCGCCCGCCGCGCCCCCGGCGCCGACCACGTGGATCCGCTCACCGGACGGGATCGGCCGAGCAGGGCGGGCGGGCGCCAAGCCGGCGCCGATCTCCGCGGGGTCGCGGTGGATCACGACTCCCCGGGCATCCCCGGAACGCCGGCAGGGCCCGGATCCGGCTCGCCTTCGGCGCCCGCGTCCGCGTCCGGGACGGCGTCGAGGATCGCTTCCGGCGCCTCCGAGGGTCCCTCCGCGATGTCCAGCCCGGCTGCCGGATCGGTTTCGGCGGCCGGAGCTGCCTCCGCGCCCTGTTCCCGGACCACCTCCGGCTCTTGCTCGACGCCGCCCGCGGGTTCGAGCCCGGCGGTTTCGAGCCCCTCCGGCTGCGCCTCGACTCCGGCTTCGGGCTCGGGCTCCACGGGTTCCTGCTCGACGTCGGGCACGCCGTCGTCGATCCGATCGACCGAAACCCAGCGCCGATCCACCACCAGGTGCAGGACCGTGGGAAGTGCTGAAGCGAGTGCGGCGCGGAGCGCCGGCTCGAGATCGCCGTCACGCTCCACGCGGACGCCCCGGGCGCCGAAACCCTCCGCGACGCGGACCCAGTCGACCGGGCCCAGATCCGTCGCGACCGGGACGAGGCCGCGCTGGACCTGGTGGTCGTGGATCGTGCCGTAGCGCTGGTTGTCGAAGACGAGGACCACCGGGTGGACACCATGCCGGACGGCGGTCTCCAGCTCTGCGAACGTCATGCCGGCGCCGCCGTCGCCGGTGAGCGCGACGACGGGTCTGCCCGGGCCGGCAAGCGACGCTGCGATCGCGGCCGGGACCGCGAAGCCCATCGCACCCGCCGTGGTCCCGAGGAACGTTCCGGGCCGGCGGAGGATCAGGCCGCGCGCTGCCCAGCCGCCGAAGTGGCCGGCGTCGGTGGAGACGATCGTGTCCGGCGACAGGACGTGGTTGAGCGTCGCGACAACGCGACCGGGGTGCACGCCCGGACCATCCCAGGCGCCCGTGTCGACCCGGCGCGCCTCTTCGTAGGCGGCTCGATCCGCAGCAGTCGCGGCGCGCCTGCGCTCGAGGCCCTCGGCATCGAGGACGCCGCTCGCGAGGACCCGGCGTGCCTCGCGCAGGAAGGTTCGCGCGTCGGCCGCCAGCGCGATCGTCGGAGCTGCCAGGCCGGGGCGCGCCCCGAGCGGCTCCATGTCGACGTGCGCCCAGCGCGTGCCGGCCCCGGGGATCGCGTAGTGGAAGGTGGCGATCTCGTTGAGGCGGCTGCCGATCACGAGGATCGCGTCGGCGTCCTCGAGCCGGCGGCGGACCGTCGGGGCGGCGAAGTAGCCGCTCATCCCGAGATAGCGTGGGTTGTCGTTCGGGAAGACGTCCGGCCGGCGCCACGCGGCGATCACCGGGACGTCCACCATCTCGGCCAGGCGCACGAGGTCGGCGGTCGCGCGCGAGCGCAGGACCCCGCCACCCGCGAGGATCACCGGCCGCTCCGCATCGAGCAGGAGATGGAGGACGCGCCGCACGAGGACCGGATCCGGCGGCACGGAACGGGGAGCGCCCGGCATGGCCGGCGCAGCCGACCGTGCGACCGACACGCCGACCTCCTCGGCCAGCAGGTCCTCCGGAAGGGAAAGGAGCACCGGGCCCGGGCGCCCGCTCGTGGCCCGTCGCAGGGCTTCGTCGAGGGCCGAGGGAAGCGCGGCCACGTCCCTCACCTCGCGCGCCCACCGGCAGTAGCCGCCGATCGTTGCGGCCAGATCCACTTCCTGGAACGCCTCCTTGCCCCGAGAGGACCGCGCAACCTGGCCTACCAGCGCGATGACGGGCAGGGAATCCGCGTGGGCCACGTGCAGCCCGATCGCGAGGTTGGCCGCCCCGACCGCCCGCGTGGCGAGCACCGCCGTCGGGTGCCCGCCGAGCGCGGCGGATGCCGCGGCCATGAAGGCGGCGCCGCCCTCGGTCCGGGTCGCGACGACCCGGACCCCGGCCTCAACGAGGCCATCCAGGAGGGGCAGGAAGCTCTCCCCCGGCACCGTGTAGGCGACCCGCACCCCGGCCGCAGCTAACGTGTCGGCGACGAGGCGGCCAGCCGTGCGCGCAGTCCCGGTCACGGACGTCCCTTTCCTAGCGGTAGTTGGAGAACTGGAGCGGCACGACCTCGTCGAGCTCGCGCAGCCGCGCGATCACCTTCTGGAGGTCGTCCTTGCTCTTGGCGCTCACGCGGACGGCGTCGCCCTGGATCTGTCCCTTCGTCCGCGGGAACTCGTCCCGCAGGATCTTGGTGACTTTCCGCGCGAGCTCGTCGGGGAGACCGCTCCGCAGGCCCACGTGCTGGCGAACCTTCAGGCCGCCGGCCTGCTCGATCGCGCCCCAATCGAAGATCTTGAGCGAGAGCCCCCGCCGGAGTGCCTTGGTCTCGATCAGCTCGCGTATCGACTTCGCCCGCAGCTCCGAGTCGGCCACGAGCGTCAGGGCGTCCTTCTCCTGGGTGATCTCGGCCGTCGCGCCCTTGAAGTCGAAGCGCGTCCCGATCTCGCGGCGGACCTGATCCAGCGCGTTGCGGAGCTCCTGGGCATCGAACTCGGAGACCACGTCGAAGGAGAACTCACCAGCCATCGGCCCCTCCGTGTCTGCCCGGCCCCCACGCCGGGACCCTGTCGGTCGCTGTGCCAAGTATGCCGATCCCGCGGTCCCCTGTCCGTCAGCCTGCGCCACCCCGGACGTCGGGTTCCGCCTCACGCTCCTCGCGGTCCGTCGTCGCAGCGGTCGCGTGGGCCAGGAGCAGCTCGAGGGCCGCCTGGGCGCTGGCGGCCTTGTTCGCCTCCCGGTCGCCGTGCCAGGCGAAGCGCCGGATCTCGACCCCGGCCGCATCGGCGACCGCGACGTAGGTCAGGCCGACCGCCTTGCCCGGGGTCGCCCCGGACGGGCCCGCGATGCCGGTCACGGCCACTGCAAGGTCGGCACCGAGCAGCTCGCGCGCCCCCGACGCCATCGCGCCGGCCACCTGCGCGCTCACCGCCCCGTGACGCGCGATCACGTCCTGTGGCACGCCCAGGAGCGCGATCTTGATCGCGTCCGCGTACGCGATCACCCCACCCCGGACGTAGCCCGACGAACCCGGAACGTCCGTGAGCGCGTCGCCGATCCGGCCACCGGTGCAGGACTCAGCCGTTGCCACCGTGAGCCCGGCCGCCAGGCAGCAACCCTGGACGCGCTCTGCCAGGCGACGAAGTCCGGTCTCGGCCATCAAAGGATCAGGAGGTGCGGTCGGTCCGTTTCGGGGGCGCCGGCGGCTGGAAGAGCCATGTCTCGGGTGCACCGCCCTTTCCGAGCACCCCCAGGCTGATCCCGTTCAGGGTGTACGAGGTAACGCCGGAGTTGCCCGTCCGGACCTCGACCGAGGTCGTGCCGCTGAAAGTGAGCGCCTGGCCGTCATTCACCACGATCCCACCGCTCCCGGTGGTCGACGATACGACGCCGTCCACCCAGACCTTGAGCCATGCCCGGCCGCCCGCGATCTGGACGACGAGGTTCACCCCCTGGTAGACGACCGTCACGTTCTGGGTCAGCGTCGTGGTCATGCCCTGGTCGTTCTTCGCAACGATCGCCAGCATCCAGCGCCCGGTCGTCAGGTCGAGGTTGACCGTGAACGAGCCGTCGTCCGCGGGCGTGACGACGGCCGGCGCGGGCGCCACGGGCGTGGGTGCCGCGGACGGTCCCGCGGACGGCGCCGCAACCTGTCCGGGAGCCGGGCCGACGTAGGTCGCGGCGACGCTGACCGCGGTTGCGTCGGTGGCATCGCCCGTCACCGGGATCGCGCCGTTCTGGAACGTGGCACCGTCCGCGGGCGACGCCACCGTGAGCGTCGGGGCCACCACCGGGTTGAACGGGACCGTGATCAGGAGGGTCACCGGCCGGAGCGCCGCCTTGCCGGTCTTCGGGTCCACGGCGCTCACGTCGAACTGGTTCTTCCCGCGCCGCAGGTCAACTGTCGCGAGCCACGAGCCGTCTCCACCGGCCGTGATGTTGAGCGGGTCGCGGCCCGGCGCCTCGATCGTGACGAGGCCCCCGGCGATCGTCATCCCGCGCAGCGTGTAGGTGGTCGCGTCCTCGGCGACGTCGGTCACCGCCGTCGGCGGCTGGATAACGGTGAGGGGCGGGGGCTCCGAGAACCGGACCAGCTGGAAGCCGATATAGGCGAGGATCGCGATCACGCCGACCGTGACAACCGCGGCGACCACGACGCCGGACGAGAGCACCAGCCCTTTGCGGGGGGCGAGCAGCGGCTGCCGGACCACGATCACCGGCTCGGGCGCGTCCGCGGGAGCCTCGCGGTGCCACTGGGCGACCGCCTCGTCTGGGTCGAGGCCCAGGTACTGGGCGTAGTTGCGCAGGAAGCCGCGAACGTAGACCCCGCCGGGCAGCGACGCGTAGTCGCCGCGCTCGAGCGCCGCGAGGTAGCCCCGCCGGATCTTCGTCTCGCGCTCGGCGCGGAGGAGATCGATCCCCCGGGCTTCCCGCGCAGCAGCCAGTCGTTCGCCGATCAGGTCTCCCGCCGGGGTCGGGCGCCGCTCCCCGACGGGCCCGCGATCGTGTCCGTGGCCTGCCGGACGGGCGTGATCGCGCGTCGTCACCGGTCATCCCCGTCGCCCATGTCGGCCCGGGCGCTGCCGCCGCCCGCATCGCGCCGCAGCACCTGCCGTGCGTTCGACCCGTCGAAGGCCCCGATGTAGCCGCGCGCCTCGAGCTGGTCGATGATCCGCGCCGCCCGCGCGTAGCCGATCTTCAGGCGTCGCTGGAGGAGCGAGGCGGACGCGCGGTCGTACTCCTGGACGACGCCCACGGCATCCCGCAGGAGGCGGTCCGCGTCGTCGTCGGCGAGGTCGTCCACGGATCCCGTCGATTCCTCGTCGTCCTCGACGATGCCCATGTCGTAGTGCGGGTCCTCGATCTGGGCCTTCCAGTGCCCGACCACGCGAGCGATCTCCTGGTCCGACACGAACACGCCCTGGAGGCGCATCGGTCGGGGGAGGTCCGAGGGCTGGTAGAGCATGTCCCCGCGCCCGATCAGGTCCTCCGCGCCGGGCGCATCCAGGATCGTCCGCGAGTCGATCTGGGACGCCATCGCGAAGGCGATCCGGCTCGGGAAGTTCGCCTTGATGAGCCCGGTCACGACGTTGACCGACGGCCGCTGCGTGGCGAGGACCAGGTGGATGCCCGTGGCGCGGGCCTTCTGGGCCAGCCGGACGATCGGGTCCTCCACGCTCTTGCCCTCGCGCATCATGAGGTCGGCAAGCTCGTCGACCACGAGGACGATGTAGGGCATCCGGTCCTCGGGATCCGCGCGGGTCTCGTTGAACATCCGGATGTTGCGCGCGGTGGCACCGGCTAGGCGCCTGTAGCGCGCCTCCATCTCGTTCACCGCCCACTTGAGGGCCGCCTTCGCCCGCTCCGGCTCCGTGATGACCGGCACGAGGAGGTGCGGGAGCCCGTTATAGGCGGCCAGCTCGACCCGCTTGAGGTCCACCAGGATCAGCCGGACGTCGTCCGGGGTCGCCTCGAAGAGCAGGCTCGTGATGAGCGCATTGACCATCACGCTCTTGCCCGAGCCGGTGGCCCCGGCGATGAGCAGGTGCGGCATCTTCGCGAGGTCGACGGCCTGGGCCTTCCCGGCGACGTCGCGCCCGAGGGCGAACGTCAGCTTGGAGCCCGAGGCCTTGAAGTCGACCTCGTCGAAGATCCGGCGCAGGGCGACGATGTTGAACTCGGAGTTCGGGATCTCGATGCCGACCGCCCGCTTGCCCGGGATCGGCGCCTCGATGCGCAGCGAGCGGGCCGCAAGCGCCATCGCGAGGTCGTCCGAGAGCGCCTCGATCCGGCTGACCTTCACGTCGTCCGCGGGCTGCACCTCGTACTGGGTGACCACCGGTCCGGCGTTGCGCCCGACGATGTCGGCCTTGATCCCGAAGCTGTCCAGCTTCCGCGTGATGATGAGCTCGTTGCGGGCGTGGGCTGCCTCGTCCCCGCCGGCGTGGAGCGGGATCGCGACGTCGTCGAGCATGGCCACCGGTGGCAGGGCGTATTCGATCCGGTCCCGCGTCGGCGGCGAATCGTTGCCATCGGTGACGTCGAGCGGATCGCGCACGGGCCGGGCCGGCACGAGCGTGGCCGAGGTGTCGACGTCACGTGCCGGCGCGAACGTGCTCGACACCTGGCCCTTGCTCGGCACGGCGGCCGGGATCGCCATCTCGCCGTTCGCGCCCCACACGCCCGTCTGCCCCGGCGAGACGCCCGCGTCGCGGGAATTCCGGCCGTCGCGGAGGGTGCTCCCCGGGCCCAGAGCCGGCGAGGCCTCTGCCCGCGTCCGGCGCGCCTGGTCGATCGCGGCCGACCCCGCGCTTGCCGCGGGAGCCGCGAGCGCGTTTCCGAGGCCCCGCGCTCCCCGCCCGAATGGCGCCAGCAGCTCCCGGACGGGCCGGTCGAGCGCGACCACGAGCCCGGCGAGCAGGACCCCGATGAAGACGATGAACGCCCCGAGCGCGCTCACGAGGCCGTCGACGAAGTCCGCCAGGGACGTCCCGATCCGGCCGCCGGAGCGTCCGTCCATGACCCCGGCCTTGGCCAGGATCGCGATCAGGGCAAGGGCGGCCACGAACGCCACGGCCGATCCGACGAGGGTCCGGAGCCAGCCCGCCCGAACCCCGCCGGCACGCTCGAGCCAGACCCCCAAACCGATCAGGATCAGCGGAAGCAGCCAGCGGCCCGACCCGAACCACGGTGCGATGACGTTGAGGATCCAGTCGGTGAGGGCGCCGCGCCCCTGGAACACGAGCCCGATCAGGATGACCGCCCCGAGCACGAGCAGGATGACGGCGACCAGCGAGCGCGTGACATCCGGGGAAAGGCGCGGCAGCCCGGGCCCTGGCGACGGCCGGCGCCGCGGCGTCCTGGTCCGGGTCCGGGCGGCTGGTCGACGGCGACGCGTCGCCACCTAGACCTCGACGACGACCGGGAAGACCATCGGCCGTCGCTTCGTCTGCTCGTAGAGGAACCGCGAGACCCCGTCCTTGATCTGGGTCTTGAGGAGGCCCGACCTCACTGATGTGCTCGCCGGGGTTCTCGATGGCCGCCACGACACGACGCGCGGCCTCGGCCATGATCGGGTCCTTCTCGTTGAGGTGCGACGAACCCGCGGGTGATGATCTCGGGGAGACCCACGACATCCCCGGTCTGTTTGTCGACCGTGACGACGACCATGAACATCCCGTCGTTCGCGAGCGCCCGCCGGTCGCGCAGGACCACCTCGCCCACCTCGCCGACGGAGAGACCATCGACGTACACGTAGCCCGCGGTGACCGGCACCCCGCGCCGGGCGGAGCCGTCGGCGAGGATCTCGATCGGCATCCCGTTCTCGAGGATGTAGACGTTCTCCGGCGCAACGCCCGTCTCGATCGCCAGGCGGCCGTGCTGGACCTGCATCCGGAACTCGCCGTGCATCGGGATGAAGTGGCGCGGCTTGGTGAGGCCGAGCATCAGCTTCAGCTCTTCCTGGCTGGCATGTCCCGAGACGTGGGCTCGCTTGATGGTGTGGTAGATGACGTTCGCCCCGGCCTTGAAGAGGTTGTCGATCGTCCGGTTGACGTACTCCTCGTTGCCCGGGATCGGGCTTGCCGACACGATCACCGTGTCGCCCTGTTGGATCTCGACGAAACGGTGGTCCCGGTTCGCCATCCGGGCAAGGCCCGCCATCGGCTCGCCCTGGGCGCCGGTCGTGCAGATAACGAGCTTGTCGGCGGCGATGTCGCCGATCCGGTCCTTGGCCACGATGCGGTCGGCGTCGTACGTGAGGTAGCCGAGGTCGCTCGCGACCCGGAAGTTCTGCTCCATCGAACGGCCGATGACGGCCACTCGCCGGTTGAAGCTCGCCGCCGCGTCGAGCACCTGCTGCACGCGCGCGATGTTGCTGGCGAACGTCGCGACGATGACCCGCCCGTCCAGCGGCTCCATGATCTCCCGGAACGCCTCGCCGACTGTCCGCTCGGAGGGCGTGTAGCCGGGGTTCTCCGCGCGCGTCGAGTCCGAGAGCAGGCAGACGACGCCCTCCTCGCCGAGCTTGGCGAGGATGTGGAAGTCCGACAGCCGGCCGTCGACCGGCGTGTGGTCGAACTTGAAGTCGCCGGTGTGGACGACGACGCCGACGGGCGTCCGCAGCGCGATCCCCATCGCGTCGGGGATGGAGTGGCCGATCCGGAACGGGACGACCGTGAACGGCCCGATCGGGACCTCGTCGCCGGGCTCGAGCCCGAGCATGCGGGTTGTTGTGGAGCTTGTGCTCCTTGATCTTGTTGCCGAGCAGGCCGCGGGCCAGGATCGAGGCATAGACGGGCACGCCGGGGAACTCCGGGAGCACGTACGGAAGCGCGCCGACGTGATCCTCGTGGGCGTGCGTGATGAGGAACGCCCGCACGTTCGCGCGGCGCTCCTTGAGGTAGCTGATGTCCGGGATCACGAGGTCGATCCCGAACATCTCCTCGTCCGGGAACATCAGCCCGCAATCGATCACGACGATGTCGTCGCCGTACTCGAAGACGTACATGTTCTTGCCGATCTCCCCCACCCCGCCGAGCGGGATGATGCGGAGCGGCGTCTCGCTGTTCGTGCGCTGGTGGTTGGTCATGGCCTCACGTGAAGAGCGTCAGTTGGTCGATCCGGGGTGATCCGGGCAGGCGCGCCGTTCGGGCGCCGCAGCCGCGTCGGCGGGAGGAGTCGGGGTCGCCGCCGACCCGCTCGCGCAGGCGGCCGCGCCTCCACGGAGCGCGGCCGGGATCCGCGCGACGTCCGCGAAGCTCGCCGCCTCCACGGCCGCCGCCCGCAGGGCAGCGGCGGGATGGTACATGGCGAAGACCTGGGCGCTCGCGGCGCCGAGCGCCGGGTCGACCGGCGCGCTGGTCCCGTGCGCCCGGCTGATCGTGGTGCCAGGCATGAAGCGGGCCATCGAATGACGGCCCAGCGTGACGACGAGCGCGGGGTCCAGGGCCTCGAGCTGGCGCCGCAGGAACGGGGCGCAGGCCGCCACCTCGTCCGGCTCCGGGTCGCGATTGTCCGGCGGCCGACACTTGACGATGTTCGTGATGAACACGTCCTCGCGGCGCCAGCCGATCGAGGCTAGCAGGCGCACGAGAAGGTCCCCCGCCCGACCGACGAAGGGCCGGCCGAGGCGATCCTCGTTGACGCCCGGGCCCTCCCCCACGAAGACGACCTCCGTCATTGGATCTCCTTCGCCCGGGACGGCGTTCGTGCGGCCCCGGTGCAGCCGGCACGCGGTGCAGGCCCGAACCTCCAACGCGATCGCATCGAGCGCCGCGCGGCGCTCGGGGGCGGTCACGCGGGCGTCTCCGCCTCCGCGTGCCGAGTGCGGCGCGAGGCGGGCGCCACCCAGCCGCGCGCGGCCAGGAGCTCCGCGAGTTCCACCGCGTTCGTCGCCGCACCCTTGCGGACGTTGTCCGAGACGCACCAGAACACGAGGCCCCGTCCGTCGGGGACCGAGACGTCCTGCCGGACCCGGCCGACGTAGATCTCGTCGTGGCCGGCCGCGTCGGTCGCGATCGGGTAGCCGTGGGCGGTCGGCACGTCGCGCACGATCACGCCCGGCACGTTCGCGAAGAGCGCACGCGCCTCGTCCGGGGTGATCGCCGCGCGGGTCTCGACGTGCACGGCCTCCGAGTGGCCGACGAAGACCGGGACGCGCACCGCCGTGCAGGAGACCCGGAGCTCGGGGAGGTGGAGGATCTTTCGGCTCTCGGCGACGACCTTCCACTCCTCCTTCGTGTAGCCGTTGGGGAGGAAGGTGTCGATCTCCGGCAGCGCGTTGAAGGCGATCGGGTGCGGATAGACGGCGGCTTCCTTGGGGGCCCCGGCAGCGTGGGCACGGATCTGCGTCTCGAGCTCGGCGATCGCCTCGGCGCCGGTTCCCGAGACGGCCTGGTAGGTGTCCACGACGACGCGCTCGAGGCCGGGACCGTCGCGCAGCGCCATGAGCAGGGGCGCGAGCTGCATCGTGCTGCAGTTCGGGTTCGCGATGATGCCCTCGTGGGCCTCCAGGTCGTCCGGGTTGACCTGGCTCACGACGAGCGGGATCCGTGGCTCCATGCGCCACGCGCTCGAGTTGTCGATGACGGTGCAGCCGTGGCTGACGGCCTGCGGGGCGAGCTCGCGGGAGACGTCCGCCCCGGCGGAGAACAGCGCGAGGTCCACGCCGTCGAACGCCTCGGGGCGAGCCTCGAGCACCGCGACCTGCCGGCCTGCCACCGGTGAGGCTCATGCCCGACGGAGCGGCCGGAGGCAAGGAGCCGGATCTCCGCGACCGGGAAGTCGCGCTCGAGAAGCACCGACATCATCGTGCGTCCGACGACGCCGGTCGCGCCGACGACGGCTACCGTGAGGGGTCGCATGGCGGTGGACATGGCTCCGCTGCTCGAAGAGGGACTCGCGGGCACGGCGGGAGTATAGCAGCGTGCACCCGGTCTCCCGGGTGCACGCGCCCGGCTGACGGCGCGGTCGGCCCGGCCGCGCGCCGGGCCGACCGCGGTCAGCCCTTGGCGAGGTGGCGCTGCATGGCCGCCTTGCGGGAGAGGTTGACGCGGCCCTGCCGGTCGACCTCGGTGACGACTACCATGACCTCGTCACCGACCGACACCACGTCCTCGACGGACGGGACGTGGTAGTCGGCCAGCTCGCCGATCCGGACGAGGCCTTCCTTGCCCGGGAGGATCTCGACGAAGGCGCCGAAGGTCATGAGGCGGGTCACGGTCCCCAGGTAGAGAGCCCCGATCTCGACCTCGCGGGTGAGGGACTCGATCCAGTGGATCGCCTTGCGGGCGTTCTCGCCGGACACGGCCGCGATCTCCACGGTCCCGTCGTCCTCGACGTTGATCTCGGTCCCGGTCTCCTCCTGGATCTTGCGGATCATGGAGCCGCCCTTGCCGATGATGTCGCGGATCTTCTCGGGGTTGATCTTGATCTTCGTGATGCGCGGGGCGAAGTCGCTCATCGTGTCGCGCGCAGACGGGATGACCTCGAGCATCTTGTCGAGGATCGCCATCCGCGCGGCGTGGGCCTTCTCCAGCCCCTGCCGGATGATCGCCTCGCTGATCCCGGTCACCTTGATGTCCATCTGGAGCGCCGTGATGCCGTCCCGGGTCCCGGTGACCTTGAAGTCCATGTCGCCGAAGGAATCCTCCTTGCCGAGGATGTCGGTCAGGACGGTGAACGTCCCGTCGGGCTCGGACATGAGGCCCATGGCCGCGCCGGCGACTGGCGCCGTGATCGGCACGCCGGCGTCCATGAGGGCCAGCGTGGAGCCACAGGTGGACGCCATCGAGGTGGAGCCGTTGGAGGTGACGCACTCGGAGACGAGGCGGATCACGTAGGGAAACTCGTCCGGGCCGGGGAGAACGGGCAGGAGCGCCCGCTCCGCGAGGTGGCCGTGGCCGATCTCGCGCCGGCCGGGCCCGCGCATCGGCTTGTTCTCGCCGGTGCTGTAGGGCGGCATGTTGTAGTGGTGGATGTAGCGCTTCTCGGTCTCCGGGCTGATCGTGTCGATCCGCTGGACGTCGGAGGACGGGCCGAGCGTGGCGATCGTGAGGGCCTGCGTCTCGCCCCGCGTGAAGAGGCCGGAGCCATGTGCACGCGGCAGGACGCCGACCTCGACCGTGATCGTGCGGAGCTCATCGACACCGCGCCCGTCCATGCGGATCCCCTCGGAGAGGGTCAGCGTGCGGGCAGTCTTCTTGTGGACCAGGCCGAAGAGCGACTTCGAGACGCGCGCCGCGCGGCGGGCCGCCTCAAGCTTCGCCTTCGCGTCGTCCTTGGACGTCCGGGCCGTCCGGATGGAGTCGGCGATCGCCGCCGAAAGGGCTGCCAGGCGCCCCGGCAGGTCGGCGCCGATCGCCAGGAGCAGCGCTGCCGTGGCCTCGGCGTCCGGCAGGGCCCGGTGCGCCTGCTTCAGCTCGATGCCGAAGAAGCGGGACAGCTCGCCCAGCGTGTAGCTCGGGAGGTCGGGGTAGCCGTCCCGGGCCAGCGTCAGCGTGTCGATGTACGTGCCGGGCTGAATGCGCGTCCCATCGGCGAGGGCTGCCTCGAGGAAGGCGATGTCGAAGCCGATCGAGTGGCCGACGAGGGTCGCCCCGCCGATGAAGGCGAGCGCTTGCTTCGCGGCCTCGAGGGGGCTCGGCGCGCCGGCGACATCGTCGCTCGTGATGCCGTGCATCTGGTTGCCGAAGATGGCCCGGCCCGGGTTCACGAGCGTCGACCAGCGGTCCACGACCGCGCCACCCTTGACCCGCACGGCGGCGATCTCGACGAGGTCTGCCGTCTCCGGGTTGGTGCCCGTCGTCTCCACGTCGAGCACGACGAACTCGGCGCCCGCCTTCGCCTTCGCGGCGAAATCGAGCACGGAGCCGGTGCCGGCCTCCAGGAACGGGATGCGCTTGGTCTTGCCGACCGCCTCCTGGAGCTGGAGCTGGAGGTCGATGAGCGGCTGCAGGGCGCCGATGGCCGAACAGGATCGCCTCGGCCATCACGGCTTCGGGGAGGATCTTCGCGCCGGCCTCGACCATCATGATCGCCTCGCGCGTTCCCGAGACGATCAGGTCGAGGTCGGACTCGGCGAGCTCCGGCATGGTGGGGTTGATGACGAACTCGCCGCCGATCCGTCCGATGCGAACGGCACCGATCGGGCCGAGGAACGGGATCTCGCTGATGGTGAGCGCGGCGGACGCGGCGATCGTGCCGAGCACGTCCGGGTTGTTCTCCTGGTCGGTGGACAGGACCGTCAGGACGACCTGGACGTCGTCCTTGTAGCCCTCTGGGAACAGCGGCCGGATGGGCCGGTCCGTCAGGCGGGCGGCGAGGATCGCGGCCTCGGAGGGGCGCGATTCGCGCTTGATGAAGCCGCCCGGGATCTTGCCCGCCGCGTACATCCGCTCCTCGAAGTCCACCGTGAGCGGGAAGAAGTCCAGGCCCGGGCGGGGCTCGGACCGGTTGGCGGTGCCGAGCACGACTGAGTCGCCGTACGTCACGGTCACCGCGCCGCCTGCGAGGCGCGCGAGCTTGCCCGTTTCGAGGGTAAGCTGACGTCCGCCGAACTCGACGGAGAAGGTAAGTGACACGAGCGTTCCTTTCTCGCTCGCGTCGGGGATGGACCGCTGCCGGCGCTCGCGCCGGCCTCCGGTGCCGCTGCCCGGGAGTTGCCCGGGCCTCAGCGGTTGCTCAGCGGCGCAGTCCGAGCCGTGCGATGACGGCGCGGTAGCGCGCAGCGTCCTTCTTCACGAGATACGCGAGAAGGCGCCGGCGCTGACCGACCAGCTTGAGGAGGCCGCGGCGGGAGTGGTTGTCCTTGGGAAACAGCCGCAGATGCCCCGTGAGGTCCTTGATCCGCTCCGTCAGGAGCGCGACCTGGACCTCCGCTGAGCCGGTGTCCCCTTCGCTGATCGCATACTCGGCGACGATCCGATCCTTGGTTTCCCGCACGAGCGGCACTCGGTCCTCCGACACGAAAGATTGTTCTATCCGTTCTAGCAAACCCGCGGAGCGTAGCAGGCGACGGCACTTCCTGCAAACGAGTCGGGCGCGTCCGGCCCCGACAGGCGCTATTCGGGAGCGGCGAACGCCACCCGCAGACGCCGCGGCGTCAGCGCCCCGGCAGGGGCGCTGACGTTGAGCGTCCCGTCGGCTCCGACCCGCACCACGGCCGTTCGCGGCCGCGCACGCGGCGCGCCCGTCACGAGCGCCGGCTCGCCGGTGGCCGCGTAGACGCCGGGCGGGGGAAGCGCGACCGGGACGGCGAATGTGACGAGGGCCTCCCGTCCGGAGCGGGACCGCTCGACGACGTGGCCGGTCGCCGCGACGCGGCGGCCCAGGAGCGTCCGGGCAGCGACGAGGTCGCCGGTCGCGATCGCCGCCCGAATCTCCGCGCTCCGGACCTGCTTCCCCTCGATCTCGAAGGGCGGGACCACCACGACCGCAAAGCCGTCGCGCGCGCCGAGGGTGCGGAGCGCGGCCGGCGTGCCCCGGCGCTCGTGGCCGAACGCCGCGTCCGGCGTCATGAGGAACCCGGCCAACCGGGTTCGCGCGATGATCGATGCGACGAAAGCGTCGTAGGGCGTCTGCCGCAGCGCCTCGTCGAAGTGCTGGACGATCGTTACCGCCACGCCCGCCCGCGCGAGGCGAACGAGGCGCTCGTCAGGGTCGCACAGGAGCGGCGGCGCAGCACCTGCCACGATCTCGTCCGGATGATGGTCGAAGGTCAGCACGGTCGCCCTTGCGCCCAGGCGGCCCGCCGCCCGCCGCAGCTCGCGCAGCAGGTACGCGTGCCCGCGATGCAGGCCGTCGAAGACGCCCACGACCACGAGGAGGGGTCCGTGCTCCGGCCCGCAGGGCGCCGATCCCGTGCAGCGCGGGAAGCGAGCCCGCGCCACCTCGCTCCGGCACGCCGGCACTCGGTTGACGCTCAGCCATGCGCCGCCGGCGCCTCGCGGGAGACGAGCACCTTGTCGGGAACGAGGCGCCCGCCGACACGCCGCGCGATCGCCGCGAGCGAGCCGTCCTCGGCCAAGAGCCGGGCGCGTTCCGACCCCGGCGCCCCCGAGCTCGAGGTGGTATCGGCGCCCGCCGGCGTCGACAGCCGACCAGCCTCGCTGATCCAGCCGCCGTGCGCGATCACCACGACCTCGTCCGGGCGCAGCGTCACTGCACGAAGGTCGTCGAGGCCCGTGCCGACCGGCCGGAGAAGCGCCTCGAACCGGCCCTGGGCGGCAGCCTCCCTGACCTGGTCGAGCCCAATCGCGTCGTCGAGGGTGAACGGGCCCGCCGCTGTGCGGCGGAGCGCCCCCAGGTAGGCGGCGCTGCCGACGGCCAACCCGAGGTCACGCGCCAGGGCGCGGATGTACGTTCCCGCGGAGCAGGCCACCTCGACATGCGCCACCGGGTGTTCCGGGTCGGTCTCGTCCCAGCGCTCCAGCGCGAGGTCGTGGAAGGTGACCTCGCGAGCCGGCAGCTCGGCTGCGTGCCCCGCCCGAGCGAGCGCATAGGCGCGCCTCCCGCCGACGAGCCGCGCTGAGAAGATGGGTGGCTGCTGGAGGTAGCGTCCCCAGGAAGCCCGCCAGGGCCGCCTCGACGGCAGGTCTCCGCCGGCGCCGGGCCGTCGAGCGGCGTCAGCTCGCCTTCGAGGTCGTCCGTCGTGGACGATGCCCCGAAGCAGACGGTCGCCCGGTACGCCTTCCGCGCGCCCAGGTGGAACTCCACGACGCGCGTCGCGCGGCCGAGGTAGAGCGGGAGCACGCCCGAGGCGAACGGGTCGAGCGTCCCGCCGTGACCGATCCGCTTCGTGCCCGCCAGCCGCCGGACGATGGCGACGATGTCGTGGGAGGTCGGGCCGATCGGCTTGTCCACCACGAGGATTCCGTCGAGTGCGGCATCCACCCGGGGCTGTGAGCGACGCCCGGCGCCGCCGTCGGCCGCGACGGCACGCTCGTCGCTCACCGCGCGACCGCCCTCGCGTACCGGACCGCTTCCGGGAGGACGGCTGCGACCGCTTCCGCAAGTGGGAGCGGGAGCGACGCACCGGCGGCGCGTGGATGGCCGCCGCCGCCCCACGTCCCGCACAGCGCCGTGGCGTCCACGCCCCCGGGCTTCGTGCGCACCGAGAGCCGGGTCGCGCCGTCCCGCTCCTTGAGCAGGAGCGCGACCTCGGCCGTCTCCGACTGGGCCAGCAGGTCGATGATTCCCTCCGAGTGCTCGGAGCGAGCGCCCGTCGCGACCAGGTCCGCGATCTCCATGGTCGAGACGATCACGAGCCCGTCGGCATGGGACTCCAGGCGCCCGAGGACCCTCCCGAAGAGCGCGAGCTGCGCAGCGGGCTTCGACCGGTACAGCAGCCGGCTGATCTCCGACAGCGGGGCCCCGGACTCCAGCAGCGCGGCCGCCACGAGAAGCGTCCGCGGCGTGGTGTTCGGATGGGCGAAGGTGGCCGTGTCCATCACGATCCCGGCGGCCAGGGCCGCTGCCAGCGCTCCCGTCCCCCACCCCGAGGGGAACGCCGAGCCGGACCGCGAGCAGCGCCACCATCTCGCACGTCGCTGCCGCGTCCGCGTCGATCCAGGCGAGCCCGCCCGAACCGTCGTTGCTAGCGTGGTGATCGATGGTGAGCAGCGGCGTCGCGGCGAAGAGCGCGGCGTTGCGGTCCCGGATGGCCCCGACCCGCGACAGGTCGCCGCAGTCGCACAGGACGACGAGGTCGTAGGTCGTGCCCGGCTCCGGGTCCGTCCGGACCGCGTGGCTGCCGTCGAGAAACCCGTAGAGGTCCGGCACGGCGTCCGCGGCGGCAACCGTCGCCCTGCCGCCAAGGTGCTCCACGAGCATGCCGATGGCGAGCGCGGCTCCCAGGGCGTCCGCGTCCGGGCTCTCGTGGCCGATCGTGAGCACCCGCCGTGCGCTGCGCACGCGCTCCACCACGACGTCGGGAACAGCCCCCGCGGTGGGCCGCGAGGTCGACCGGCATCTAGCCCGCCCGGCGCGTTCGCCGGCCGCCCGGCGCCGGCCGACCGCGGAGATTGCGCCCCGCCCGGACGCCGGCCGGGTGGCTGCGACCGGGCCCGCCGCCCGGTGCCTCGCCACCGGGAGCCTCGAGATCGCGCGTGTCGCCCGACTGCGCGAGCCGCGCGACGGGCGTGGGCAACGTCTCGGTCACGGGTGCGTCGGCGAGCGACGCCGCGGCCGGAATGTCGCCGTGCTCCAGCTCGTCGAGGATCTGGAGCACCCGGGTCCCGTGCTCCATCGACGAGTCGAGCTCGACGTGCAGAGCGGGGATGCGCCGCAGACGCAGCCGTACGCCGAGCTCGCGCCGAACGAACCCCATCGCCCCGTCCAGCACGGCGAGGGTCTCACGCCGCTGAGCGGCATCGCCGATCACGCTGATCCAGACCTTCGCGTGCTGTAGGTCCGGCGAGGTTTCCACGTCCGTCACCGTCGCGAACCCGATCCGCGGATCCGCGACCTCGCGGGCGAGGATCGCGCCGATCTCCTGACGAAGGAGCTCGTCGACCCGGTCCGTGCGCTGGCTCATGGCCGACCGCTACCGAAGGCTCGCGCGGCTCACCGACTGCTGGGTGAACGCCTCGATGATGTCGCCGACGGCGAGGTCATGGAACCCCGCCAGGCCGATGCCGCACTCGATACCCCTGGGCCACGTCGCGGACGTCGTCGCGGAAGCGCCGCAGCGAGTCGAGCCTGTCCGTGGCGATCAGCCTGCCATTGCGGTACACGCGAACACCGGCCGTCCGTGGGATGTGGCCGTCCGTCACGAAGGAGCCCGCGACCACCGTGCTCTTGCCCACCCGGAAGATCTGGCGGACCTCAGCACGTCCCTCGACCTGCTCGACGATCTCCGGTTCCAGCATCCCCTTGAGGGCAGCCTCGATGTCGTCGGTGAGCTTGTAGATGATGTCGTACAGGCGGACGTCGACCTTCTCTGCCTCCGCCGTCCGGCGGGCCTGCGGGTCGAGCTTGGTGTTGAAGCCGACCACGATGGCGTTCGAGGCCGAGGCCAGGAGGATGTCGTTGTCGGTGATGTCGCCCGTCCCCTCGTGGAGGATGCTGATCCGCACCTCGTCGGAGACGATCTGTCCCAGGGCATGCGTGATGGCGCCGAGCGAGCCGGAAACATCCGACTTCAGGATGATCCGCAGCTCCTTGGACTGGCCCTCCTGGAATTGATTGAAGAGGTCCTCCAGGGTTGCCTTCTGGCTCGTCCCCGCCTGGGCGACGGCGGCGTTGCGGGTCTGCTCCACGAGGCTGCGCGCGGTGCGCTCGTCGGGGACGACGCGCAGGATGTCGCCCGCCTCCGGAACGTCGCCTAGCCCCAGCACAAGCGCCGCGGACGACGGACCGGCCTTCTGGATGCGCTTGCCGGCCGCGTTCTCGAGCGCCTTCACCTTCCCATAGGTCTTGCCCACGACCACGATGTTCCCGATCCGCAGCGTGCCCGTCTGGACGACGACCGTTGCGACCGGCCCCCGGCCCTTGTCGAGCTCGGCCTCAATGATCGTCCCGACCGCCTCGCGCTTCGGGTTCGCCTTGAGCTCCTGGAGATCGGCGACCAGGTTCACCATGTCGAACAGGTCGTCGAGGCCCTGGCCCGTCTTGGCCGAGACCTGGACGAGCGGCACGTCGCCGCCGTACTCCTCGATCACGACGTTGGCCTCGGTGAGCTCGGTCTTGACACGGTCCGGGTTCGCGTCCGGCTTGTCGATCTTGTTGAGGGCGATGATGATCGGGACCTTTGCCGCCCGAGCATGGGAGATCGCCTCGAGCGTCTGCGGCATCACGCCGTCGTCGGCCGCGACCACGATGATCGCGATGTCCGTGACCTTGGCGCCACGGGCCCGCATCGCGGTGAACGCCTCGTGGCCGGGCGTGTCGAGGAAGACGACCTTCTTGTCGTCCCGCACGATCTCGGACGCGCCGATGTGCTGGGTGATCCCGCCGCGCTCCCCCGCCGCGACGGAGGTGCTCCGGATCGCGTCGAGCAGGCTCGTCTTGCCGTGGTCGACGTGGCCCATGACCGTCACGATCGGCGAGCGTGGCACGAGGAGGCTTGGGTCGTCGTCGACGAAGAGGGCGACCTTGGTGGCCGGGGCCGGCGCCTCCGCGCCCTCCTCCTCGGACACGGCCGCCGGCGCTTCCGCCTCCGCGGTCTCGAAGCCGAGCTCCGTCGCGACGAGCTGACGCCGTGTCGCGGTCGATGAGCTGGTTGATGGTCGCGAAGATCCCGCTCTTGATCAGCTCACGGATCACGTCGGCGGGGTTGACCGCCAGGAGCTCGGCGAGCTCCTTCACGGTGATGGTGGACGGCAGAACGACTGCGGCGCGGTCTCGCGGCTCGGCGACCGAGACCGCCGCGAACGATCCGCCCTCGCGCCGCTGCGGCTTGCGAGGCCCGCGGCGCCCGCGTGTCCCGCTCCTGCTCCTGGCCATCGGGCCCCTCCTTCTCGATCGTCGTCATTCAGGATGTGGGTTGACGCCGTGTCCGTCGACTGCCGCGCCGCGAACAGCTCGACCGGGATCGAGACGGCCAGGGCTCGCCGCAGGGCGCCCTTCGCCAGGGCCGCCTCCCTGCACGCCGGGTCGGCGCACACGTACGCCCCGCGCCCGGGTGCGCGTCCGGTCAGGTCGACGACGACGTCGCCGCCCGGCGTCCGGACCACGCGCAGCAGCTCGCGCTTCGGGCGCGGCGTCCGGCAGGCGACGCAGGTCCGGGTCGGATGCTGCCGCGGGGGCAGTCCGCCGGGCACGCGCCGCGCTACGGTGCCACCTCGGCCGCGGTCTCGTCGCCGGCCAGCGGCGCCTCGAGCGCGGGGGCCTGCCGCAGGTTCTCGTCATCGCTCGCGGCCGCCGGAGGCAGGGCCGCCGCTTCGTGGGCCTGCACGTCGCTGCGGATGTCGATCCGCCAGCCGGTCATCTTCGCCGCGAGCCGCGCATTCTGCCCCTCCCGCCCGATCGCGAGCGAGAGCATCTTCTCCGGCACCACGACGTTGGCGATCCGGTGCTCCTCGTCGATGTGCACGGCCACGACCTGCGCGGGGCTGAGCGCCTTTGCCACGAAGACTGCCGGGTCCTCGTTCCACTCGATCACGTCGATCTTCTCGCCCGCGAGCTCGGCCACCACGGCCTGCACGCGCGCCCCGCGCTGGCCCACCGTCGCCCCGACCGGGTCCAGGCCCTCCTGGCGAGACGCCACCGCCACCTTGGAGCGGCTGCCCGGCTCCCGGGCGATGGCCTTGATCTCCACCGTGCCCGCATGGATCTCCGGGACCTCGAGCTCGAACAGCCGGCGCAGGAAACCCTTGTGGGTGCGGCTCACGAGGACCTGGGGCCCCCGCGGGGCGCGCCGGACCTCGAGCACGAAGGCCTTCACGTTCTGACCGATCCGGTAGTGCTCGACCGGCGACTGCTCCGTGGTGGCGAGGATGGCCTCTGCCTTGCCGAGATCGAGGATGATCGCCCGGGGCTCCACCCGGTTGACCGTCCCGGTGATGAGGTCGCCCTCGCGACTCGCGAACTGGTCGTAGACGACGTCACGCTCGGCCTCGCGCAGACGCTGCAGGACGACCTGCTTCGCGGTCTGCGCGCCGATGCGTCCGAACGCGTCCTGGCCGAGCTGCTCGGTTGACGATCTCCTCGCCCACCTGCAGCGTCCGGCTTGATCGCGCGCGCCTCCTCGACGGACAACTCGGTGAGCGGGTCCTCCACGACGGCGACGACGCGGCGCTCGCGGGTCACGAGCATCTCGCCGCGCTCCGGGTCGATCCGGACGCGAACGTCCTCGTTGCCCGGGATCCGCCGATAGGCGGACTCGATCGCGTCGGAGATGGTCAGGACGAGGTGCTCCCGCGGGACGCCCTTCTCGGCGTTGAGCTGGAGGAGCGCGCCAACGAAGTCGCGGCTCATGTCGTCCACCTCCAAGCTCGTCTCCGACCGTCGCGGCCGGTCCCAGCCGACCGAAAGAAAAACGTGGGGGTCACCCACGTCAGGAGCGGCGCGGTCGAAGTTGGGCGGAGTATACCCCACGCGGCGGTCCGACCTCCGCCTCGACGATCGCGGCGGCGCCGCGCGGTACCGCGCGAGCGGGACACGCCGCGCCCGCCGGCTCAGCCGCCGGCCGGGACCCGGGCCCCCGCTTCCCCGGGTGTCGGGTAGCGCTGCTCCACGTACGCTTCGAGCAGGTCGATGAAACGCGCGACGATGTCGTCACCCCGGAAGGTCGCGTGCAGCTTGCCGTCCACGAACACCGGAGCGACGGGATCCTCGAACGTGCCGGGCAGGCTGATCCCGATGTCGGCGTGCCTGCTCTCGCCCGGACCGTTCACGACGCAGCCCATGACGGCGACCCGCAGGTCCTCGACGCCCGGGTGACTCTCCCGCCAGGCCGGCATCCGGTCGTGCAGGTAGGCCTGGATGTCGCGCGCCATCTCCTGGAAGAAGACCGACGTTGTGCGCCCGCACCCGGGGCAGGCGCTCACCTGGGGCATGAAGCTGCGCAGGCCAAGGGACTGCAGGACCTGCTGGGCGACCTCCACCTCGAGCTCGCGCCCGGCGCCGGGCTCCGGTGTCAGCGAGACCCGGATCGTGTCGCCGATCCCCTCGCTGAGCAGCACGCTCAGGCCGGCTGTGGACGCGACGATGCCCTTCATGCCCATCCCGGCCTCCGTCAGGCCGAGGTGGAGCGGATAGTCGCAGCGCGCCGCGAGGCGCCGATAGACCTCGACGAGGTCGCGGACGTTCGACACCTTCGCGCTCAGGATGATGCGATCGTGGGGCAGCCCGGTCTCCTCGGCAAGCTCCGCGGACCGGAGCGCCGAGGCGAGCATCGCCTCGATCATCACCTCCCGGCTGTCCCGGGGTGTCGTGAGCGCGGCGTTCGCCTCCATCATCGAGGTCAGCAGGGCCGGGTCCAGCGAGCCCCAGTTCACCCCGATGCGGACCGGCCGGTCGTGCTCGATCGCGACGCGCACGATCGTCTGGAAGTTGTCGTCGTGGCGCTTGTCCACCGACGTTGCCCGGATTGATCCGGTACTTCGCGAGCGCCCTGGCGGCCTCCGGGTGCGCCACGAGGAGCTGGTGCCCGTTGTAGTGGAAGTCGCCCACGATCGGCGTGTCGAAGCCGAGGTCGCGAACCTTGCGGACCATCTCGGGCGACGGCCGCAGCGGCCGCCTCGGTGTTCACCGTGACCCGGACGAGCTGCCGACCCGGCGGCCGCGAGGCGGACGACCTGGAGCGCGGTCGCGTCGGCGTCCGCCGTGTCCGTGTTCGTCATGGACTGGACCACGATCGGGTGGGCGCTTCCGACCAGCACGCCACCGACGTCGACCGAGACGCTCGGCCGGCGACGGGGTCGCCGGGCCTCCGGGCCGGTCACGGGGTGCCCCCGCCGACCTGGCGCACGATGTCGAAGTAGGTGATCCAGATCAGGAACCCGAACAGGAAGACGAACCCGACGAGGTAGGTCAGGCGTTCGACGGAGATCGCGGTCTCGGTCGACGGGCCGATGCCCGAGATCCCCGCCCGGCGCATCAGCGCGCCACCCCGCGCCAGCAGGGACTTGAGGAGAAGCACGAGGATCCGGCCCCCGTCGAGGGGCGGGAACGGGAGGACGTTGACCAGCGCGAGGTTCGCCGAGAGCAGACCCGCGAGGTAAAGCGTGAAGATCGGCCCGAGCTGCCAGAAGACGTCGCCGACCTGGACGGCGATCCCGACCGGCCCGGTCACCGGCGGCGCCTGCGTCGGATGCGACGCGATCGACGAGACGAGCGAGACGAGGCCGTTCCAGATCATCCCGAAGGCCCGGCCCGTCAGGTCGACACCCATGGCGACCGCCGCGCCGAGAGGTCTCCCGTCGTAGCTGCCCGGGTACATCATCTCGAAGGGCCGCGTGCGCCCCGAGATGCCGAGCGTGCCGTGAGTCGCATCGACCTCGCTGGCGGGTCGGAGCGTGACCGGGACCGCGATCCGAGCTCCGTCGCGCTCGATCCCCAGCGTGACGGTCTGGCCGGCGTCCGCGCGGATGGCCCCCAGGACGTCCTGCGACGCGAAGATGTCGTACTCGATGCCGTTGACCGACACGATCGCGTCGCCCGGCTGCAGCCCGGCGGCTGCCGCGGGCGATCCCGGGTCGACCTCCCAGAACCGCGCTCCCGCGATCGGCGAGGCGAGCCAGGCGATCGCCGTGAAGATCACGAGGGCGAGGAGCAGGTTCATGCCGACCCCAGCGAGCAGGACCAGCACCTTCTTGGGCAGGCGGGCGACCGTGAACGAGCGCGGGTCGTCCGAGTCCCCATCCTCGCCCTCGAGCAGCACGTAGCCGCCGATCGGGAGCCAGCGCAGCGTGTAGAGGGTCTCGCCCCTCGCCCGCAGCACCCGCGCCCGCGGGCCCATCCCGATGGCGAACTCGTGAACGCGCATGCGGAAGAGACGCGCCATCACGAAGTGGCCGAGCTCGTGGATGACGATCAGGGCGCACAGGATCACGAGGAAGATCACGATCGTGATGGCGCCCTGGATGATCGACATGCGTCTCCTACGCGGGGTGCGGGCCGGTGGTTCCCGGCGCGCCGAACGTCGCGCGCACCTCGCGTTCTAGCGCGACGAGCTCATCGTACGCCGGAGCCTGCCCGGGCCCGGTCCCGAAGCGGTCCACGGCTTCCGAGAGGAGGCGCGGGATGCCCGGGAAGTCGAGGGTGCCCCGCAGGAAACGCGTCACCGCGACGTCGTCCGCCGCGATCAGCACGGCGGTCGCGCGCGAACCGAGCGCCCCGGCCTCGCGGGCGATCCGGAGCGCCGGGAACCGGGCTTCGTCCGGGGCCCGGAAATCCAGGCGGCCGGTCGCCACGAGATCCGGCACCAAGACCGGCGAGGGACGGCGCGACGGATGCGTGATCGCGTACTGGATCGGCAGCCGCATGTCCGGCGTTCCCATCTGCGCCTTCATCGATCCGTCGACGAAGCGCACGGCCGAATGGACCACGGCCTGCGGATGGACCACGACGTCGATCGCCGCGTACTCCATGCCGTAGAGCCAGTGCGCCTCGATCACCTCGAGGCCCTTGTTGGCGAGCGTCGCCGAGTCGATCGTGACCTTCGCCCCCATGCTCCACGTTGGATGACGCAACGCCGCGGCCGGCGTGATGCTTCCGAACGCGGTCTCCGGCGTGTCGATGAACGGGCCGCCCGAAGCCGTCAGGATCAGCCCTACAACTCCCGACATCTCTTCGCCGGCCAGGCACTGCCAGATCGCCGAATGCTCGGAGTCGATTGGCCTGAGCCAGCCGAGCGGGCTGGCGAGCGGACCGCGCGGGTCCGTCACGGCATGCTCGGCAGCGCGGGCGCTGGCTTCGGCCATCACGAGGTGGCCGCCCGCCACCAGGGTCTCCTTGTTCGCGGTCGCGACGACCTTCCCGGCCCGCAGCGCCGCGAGCGTGGCGCGGAGGCTGACGATCCCGCCCGTCCCCACGATGACGAGGTCGACGTCCTCGCGGGTCGCGATCTCCACCAGCGCGTCCCGGCCGTGGACTCGCTGCGTGCCCGCGGGCAGGTCGAGGGACGCCTCGCCGGCCAGGGCGACCACCCGCGGATGGATATCGCGCGCCTGGGCCTCGAGGAGCGCTGCCTGCGAGCCCGTTGCGAGCGCCACCACGCGCCACTCGGGCGCGAGCCGTCCGAGCACGTCGAGCGCCTGCCGCCCGATCGAGCCGCCCGAGCCGAGGAGCGCGACGCCGCGCGGCCGGTCAGGAGACGAAGAGGAGGACATACGCGACCAGGACAGGACCGGCGAAAAGGAACGAATCGATGCGATCGAGGATCCCGCCGTGTCCGGGGATGAGAGCACCCGAATCCTTGGCGCCGGCCGTCCGCTTGAGCAGGCTCTCGGCGAGGTCGCCCGCCTGGGCGGCCGCACCGAGGAGCGGCCCCAGGACGGCGCCGTCGACGGGATCCCGGCCGAGGAGCGCAAGCGCGAGAACGGTCGCGCACGTTGCCGCCACGAGGCCCCCAACAACTCCCTCGACGGTCTTGTGCGCGGAGATCCAGGGCAGGAACGGGTGCCGCCCGATCGTCCGCCCGACGAGGTAGGCACCGGTGTCGAAGCTCCAGACGGCGGCCACGAGCAGGACGGGCCACGCTCGGCCATCGCCGAGCAGCGCCGGCGGCCCGCCCGGCGCACCGGTCGGGGCAGACGCAGCGAGCCATGCGAGCGCACCTAGGAGGCCAACGTACAGTGCGCCGAACGTCGTCGCCGACCAGGCTCCGAACCCCGCGGCTGGATCCCGGCGGGCCAGGGCCGCGACGCCGAGCCCCGCCACCACGAGCGCCGGCACGGCCGCGAAGAGGCGCCCGGCCTGCAGCGCGCTGCCCGGGATCGTGTCCCGGGCGAGCAGGGGCAGCGCCGCAGCGAGGACGATGGCGGCTGCCCCGGCCGCCACCCCGCCGGCAAGGGTGGGCCGCCCGCCGGCGGCCTGCAGGCGCGCCTCCTCGCGGCCCGCGGTGATCGCCAGGACGAGGGTGAGCGCGACGATCCCGAGTCCGCCGGCCGCGAACGCCACCCCGACCACGGCGACGATGACGAGCGCGCTCAGGCTTCTCTCGCGCACCGTCGCGCCCCGGTCAGCGTCCGAACCGGCGGCCGCGCCGCGCGTACTCCTCGAGCGCGGTATCGAAGGCCTCGGCGTCGAAGTCCGGCCAGAGCGCGGGACACGAGTGGAACTCCGCGTACGCCGACTGCCAGATGAGGAAGTTCGAGAGGCGCTGCTCGCCGCCGGTCCGGATCACGAGGTCCGGGTCCGGCAGCCCCGCCGTGTACAGATGGGCCGCGATCGCGGCCTCGTCGATCTCGTCGGCGGGCGTGCCCCCCGCGACGATCGCCCGCACTGCATCGACGATCTCCGTCCGGCCGGCGTAGTTGAAGGCGATGTTGAGAACCAGGCGGCTGCCCGCTTCCGTCGCCGCGAGCGCCTCCGTGATGGAGTCCCGGATGTCCGCCGGGACCTCTGCCAGCCGGCCCGCGACACGCACGCGCGACGCCCTGGCGCACCAGCTCGGGCGTCTCGGCGCGGATCGCCTGGTCGAGGAGCGAGAAGAGCCCCGCCACCTCCGCCTCGGACCGCGCCCAGTTCTCCCGGCTGAAGGCATAGAGGGAGAGCACGGCGATCCCGCGCCGGATCGCGTGCTCCACGAGCCAATGGATCTTGTCGACCCCCGCCCCGTGCCCGTCGAGCTCCGGCAGGCCGCGCGACCGAGCCCAGCGGCGATTCCCGTCCATGATGATCGCCACGTGCGCCGGCCGGGGGCCGCGGTCGGGCCCGTCGTCCGTCGGGGAGGCCCGCACCTCCCCGGGGGCAGCGCGCGGCGCGTCCATCGGCCGGGCCGGCTGGGCGGGGCTCACCTAGACTTCGAGGACCTCGTGCTCCTTGGCGCCGCCCACCTTGTCGACTTCCGCGATCTGGCGGTCGGTCACCCGTTGCAGGATCTCCAGCTCGCGGTGCGCTTCGTCCGTGCCCAGCGTGCCGTCGCGCTCTTCCTTCTTGATGGCATCGGCGGCCTCGCGGCGCAGGTTGCGGATCTCCACCCGAGCCTCCTCCATCCGCTTGTGGACCACCTTGACGATGTCGCGCCGGCGCTCCTCGGTCAGCTGGGGGATGTTGAGGCGGACGGCCGTGCCGTCGACGCTCGGGGTGATGCCCACGTCGCTCTTGAGGATGGCCTTCTCGATCGCGCCGAGAACGCCGCGATCCCATGGCTGGATGACGATCTGGTGCGGCTCCGGGACGCTGATCCCGGCCAGCTGGTTGAGCGGCGTCGACGTGCCGTAGTACTCGACGTGGATGCGCTCGACGAGGGCGGTCGAGGCGCGCCCGGTCCTGATCCCCTGCAGGTCACGCTCCAGGACCTCCACGGCGCGCGTCATCTTCGGTTCGATGTCCCCGAGAACGTGGCTGCTCATGCGGGAGTACCTCCGGCGGCGATGCGGGTGCCGATTTGCTCCCCCATCACGGCCCGGCGCACGTTGTCGGGCCGGTTCAGGTCGAACACGATGATCGGGAGATCATTCTCCATGCACAGCGAGACGGCCGTCGAGTCGAGGACGGCCAGCCGTTCTGTCAGGACGGCCGCAAAGGTCAGATCCGTGTAGCGACGCGCCTCCGGGTGGGTCGCCGGATCGGCGTCGTAGACGCCGTCGACGCGGGTGGCCTTCAGGAGGACCGAGGCACCGATCTCGACCGCGCGCAGGGCAGCGGCGGTATCGGTGGTGAAGTACGGGTTGCCGGTCCCGGCGACGAAGATCACGACGCGGCCCTTCTCGAGGTGGCGAATCGCCCGGCGCCGGATGTACGGCTCGGCAACCTCGTTCATGGCGATCGCCGTCATCACCCGCGTGGGGACGCCGATCCGCTCCAGCGCATCCTGCAGCGCAAGCCCGTTCATGACCGTCGCCAGCATCCCGATGTAGTCCCCGGTGGCGCGGTCCATCCCGCGGGCGGCGGCCGCGAGCCCGCGGAAGATATTGCCACCCCCGACCACGATCCCGACCTGGACGCCCGCCTGGCAGGCGGCCCCGACCTGGCCGGCGATGAAGGCGCAGAAGGCGGGGTCCACGCCGTATTGGCGCTCACCGAGGAGAGCCTCGCCAGAGATCTTGAGCAGGATCCTGCCGTAGAGGGGCGCCTTCGCGGCGCCGGCCCGCGCCGCGGACCCAGCCCCGCTCTCGCTCACAGCTCCTCGCCGAGCGCGTAGCGAACGAAGCGCCGGACGCGGATGTTCTCCCCGATCGTGGCGATCGCCCCGGTGACGAGGTCGCGGACGCTCATGTCGGTATCACGGAACGGCTGCTCCATCAGGCAGACCTCCGCGTACCACTTCTTGAGCTGGCCCTCGACGATCTGCGGACGAATGTGCTCGGGCTTCTTCTGAGTGGCGGGGTCCGCCAAGAGCTCTGCCCGTTTCGCTTCGAGCGCCTCGGCCGGAATCCGCATCCACGTCCACCCAGGTCGGGGCGAGCCCGGCAACCTGGACCGCCAGGTCGTGCACGAGCTTCTGGAACTGCTCGGTCCGCGCGACGAAGTCGGTCTCGCAGTTGACCTCCATGAGGACCCCAACGCGCCCGCCTGGATGGATGTAGCTCGACACCAGCCCGTCGCGGGCATCGCGGGATGACCGCTTCGCGGCCGCGGCGAGGCCGCGCTCCCGCAGCAGGACGGTCGCCCTGTCCAGGTTCCCGTCCGATTCCTCGAGCGCGCGCTTGCAATCCATGAAGCCGGCGCCGGTGCGCTCGCGAAGCTCCTTGACGTCGCTCGCGGAGATGTTCGCCATGGGTTGGTGCGTCTCCTGTCAAGTGCTGCCGGCGGCGTGCACGTCCCCGGCTGGGCTCGGATGGCGGCGGGTCAGTCGGCTGGGATAACCAGGTCCGCCGGGGCGGTCGCGTCGGCCTGGGCGATGGTCGCGGCGCCGGGCAGGAGCTCATCCTCCTCGACGTCGGGCTCGAATGTCAGGGCTCCGCCCGCCGCCAGCTGGGCGACCAGGTCGTCGGCAGAAGCCATCTCGTCGGTGCCAAAGGCGGCGGCCATCTCGGGCTCCGGCTCGGGCTCCCGGTCGCTGCGGGCGGCGCGCTCGCGGCTCCCCGCGATTGCTGCATCGGCGATCAGCGAGCACAGCAGCCGGATTGCGCGGATGGCATCGTCGTTGCCGGGGATGATGTAGTCGATCTCGTCCGGGTCGACGTTCGTGTCGCCGGTCCCGATGATCGGGATCTCCAGCTTGATGCACTCGGCGACCGCGATGCGCTCACGGGCCGGATCGATGATGAAGACCGCGCCCGGCAGGCGCCGCATCTTGCGGATGCCGCCGAGCGAGAGCTTGAGCTTGCGCAGCTCCTCCGTGAGGACCGCGGCCTCCTTCTTGCTCATCCGCTCGAAATCGCCATTGAGCTGGCGCGCCTCGAGCTGCTCGAGAAGGCCGAGCCGCTTCTTGATGGTCACGAAGTTGGTGAGCATGCCGCCGAGCCAGCGGCTCGTGACGTACGGCTGACCCGCACGCTCGGCCTCCTGGATGATGGGCTCCTGGGCCTGCTTCTTCGTGCCGACGAAGAGGACCTGCTCGCCCCGGGCCGTGGTCTCGCGGATGGCGTCGAGGGCAACGTCGAGACGCTTGACGGTCTGGGCCAGGTCGATGATGTGGATCCCATTGCGCTCCGCGAAGATGAACGGGCGCATCTTGGGATTCCAGCGGCGGGTCTGGTGGCCGAAGTGAACGCCGGCCTCGAGCAGCTGCCGCATGGAGACGGTTGGCACGGGGATGGACCTCCTGTTCGGTTGTTCCTCCGCGGGCCCCGCCCCGGGACCGGGCGCCGCATGGCCGCCCGGCACCGACCCGAAGCGTGATCTGGCGCCGCGTGTGATCTCGCCGGCGCGTTCGCGACACGGCGGCTGCCGCCGGGAAACCCGGCGACCGGGGCGGAGTCTACCACAGGGACCCCGGCGGCCCGGTCCGGCCGCGTCGCCCGGGCCCTCATCCGATGGCCCGGTGGTGGCGCAGGACGCGCCGGCCCGCCGGGGCGTGCGGGCGGTCCACGACCGCGAGGTCGAGCCGCACCGGGAGGTCGGGCAGGATCGTCCCCGTCCGGCAGCCGGCCCGCCTTGACGAGGTGCCCGAACGCGCGCCGGAGGTGGGCGAGCTTGCGCCGGTCCAGGGTCTCCTCCGGGAGCCCGAAGTCGCGCCGGCGCCGCCAGCGCACCTCGACGACAACGAGCGCCGGGGGCGTTCCCGCGGTCGACGGCCACGATGTCCAGCTCCGATCGTCCGGCGTGGACCTGCCGCCCGAGGATCACCCAGCCCTGCGCCGTCGAGGCGCTGCGCGACGTCGGCCTCGGCCGCGTCGCCGGCCTGCTGCGCCGGCGTCCGCCGCGGGAGTGAGGGTGGGTGGGTCATGCCCCACCCTACCCGACGCGGATCACCGTGGACGTATCGCCCGATGCGGCGAGCGTGTCGGCCGGCAACGCTTCGAACGCACCTGGAACACCCAGCTCGTCGAGCGACAGCTCGAGCTGCTCGACACCCTCAAGCGCTGCGCGGATCGGCGCGAACGAGCGGCGGTGGTGGGGCGTCACGCCGAGGGCCCGGAGTGCCGCGCGGTGCTCGGCCGTCGCGTAGCCGGCGTTGCGCTCCCACCCGAAGCCGGGGTAGCGCGCGGCGAGCCGCGCCATGAGCCGGTCCCGGACGACCTTCGCGACGACGGACGCGCAGGCAATGGAGTAGACGGACGCATCCCCGTCGACGATCGCCTCGTACGGACCCACGTGGGCTTCGAAGCCCGCGATCGGCAGGCCATCCACCAGGACATGGTCGTGGCCGCCGAGCCGGGCAATCGCCCGGCGCATCGCCAGATGCGTGGCGTGGTAGATGTTGAGCCGATCGATCTCCGCCACGGACGCCGCGCCGATGCCCACCGCGACGGCGCGCCGCCGGATCTCCGGGAAGAGCGCCTCGCGCTGGGCGGCCGAGAGCGTCTTGGAATCGCGGGCGCCGGCGATCCGGCGGCAGTTCGGGCGGAAGATGACCGCGGCCGCGACCACCGGGCCGCACGTCGGGGCGACCCCGACCTCATCGACGCCCGCGACGCGAACCGCGCCCGCCTTCCAGAGGAAGCGTTCACGCCGCAGGGTCGGAGTGGGTGCTGGCATCGCGCGAAAGCGTAGCGGACCGCCGCCGCCGCGATATCGAACGGCCCCGCCGGGGCGGGGCCGTGCCTGGGACGTACGAGGCCGGGCGGCCCGGGCGTCAGCCCGTGCGCCGCTCGCGGAGCGTCGCGGACTTGCCGACACGCCGTCGCAGGAAGTAGAGCTTGGCGCGGCGCGCCACGCCGTGACGGACGACCTCGATCTTCTCGATCCGGGGGCTGTTCACCTTGAAAGTCCGCTCCACGCCGACGCCGGACGCGATCCGTCGGACGGTCAGGGAGCGGGTGATCCCGCCGCCGGTGAGGCGCAGCACCGTTCCCTCGAAGACCTGGACGCGCTCCCGGTTGCCCTCGACGACCTTGGCGCTGACCTTGACGGTGTCGCCGGGCGCGAGGGTCGGGATGTCCGTTCGAATCTGGTCCTTGACGATCTCGTCGAGTACGTTCACCGGGTCGACCCCTGCTGCACTGGGCGGCCGGGACGGTCCCGCGAGCCGCGTTCCTGGGCATGACGGATCGGTCGCGGACGGGCGACCGACGGCGGAGTATAGCACGCGATGCGCGCGCTCACGGCAGCCCGCCCCGGTCGGCCGGGGCCTCCGCGAACCCGGCCCCCATGTCGTCGGCGGCCTGTTCATCGGCGATCTCCTCGAGGAGCGCCTCTTCTTCCGCGCTGAGCGGGCGGCCCTCGAGCAGGTCCGGGCGCCGCTCGAGCGTGCGCCGCAGCGACTCGCGGAGACGCCATCGCGCGCACCGCTTCGTGGTCGCCGGAGGTGAGGACGGACGGCACGCCACGCCCGTCGAACACCGCCGGCCGGGTGTACTGGGGGTACTCGAGGAGCCCCCGCGTGAACGACTCGTCGGTCAGCGAGCCGGCCTCGATCGCGCCGGGAAGGAGCCGCAGCACGGCGTCGCAGACGACCAGCGCGGGGAGCTCGCCGCCCGTCAGGACGAAGTCGCCGATCGACAGCTCCAGGTCCGCCATGACGCGGACGCGCTCGTCGACGCCTTCGTAGCGCGGGCAGACGAGGACGAGGTGCGGTCGGTTCGCGAGGTCCGCGGCGCGGGCATGCCGGAACGGCTCGCCCGCTGCGTCGAACAGGATCACGGTGGACTCCGGCCGGCGCACGGACGCGACCGCGGCCGCCACTGGTTCCGGGCGGAGGATCATCCCGGCGCCGCCGCCGTATGGGGCGTCGTCCACGCTGTGGTGCCGCCCGATGCCCCACGCCCGGAGGTCGTGGACCCGGATGGACGCCAGCCCGGCTTCCTGGATGCGTCCGGGGATGCTGGCCGCGAGCGGGCCCGCGAGCATCTCCGGAAACAGGCTGAGGATGTCGATCTCGAGCGGCACGCGATCGGGCCCCTAGCTCGCGGCCGGCTCGGGACCGTTCGGGCGACCCGGGTCGCTCCCGGGGGTGGCCGGAACGCCGCGGCGCCGGGCGGGGCGTCGCCGGGAGGCAGACCCTCGGCGGCCGGGCGCGGGCGGCTCGGCGATTGCTCGCCCTTGCGGGGACGCGGACGGACGCGGGGGCCGCGGGGGACGGATCGCGTCGACGGATGGGAGGTCCAGAGCGTCGGGGTCGGCGACGATCTCGCCGCGGCGAGGCGCCAGGATCCGCACGAACGGTCGCGCGACCGGAAGGTCGAACGCTCCGCGCGGGCCACCCTCGACGACGAGGATCTCCGCGCCGCCGGATCGGTACATGTCGCGCACGGTGCCGAGCGCCCCGCCCTCCGGGTCGACGACAGGACAGCCGATGAGCTCGTGCCAGTAGTAGCGTCCGCGGGGCAGGGCGCCCACCGAGGGCAGCGTCGACCTCCAGATAGGTCGAAAGGTATGCGGCCGCCGCGGTGCGCGAGGGGATCTCGCGGAACCGGACGATCCAGCCGGGCGCCGCGGCCCACGCCTCGACGACGGTCAGCGGCTCGTCTGTGCCCTCCGCGTAAAGTCGTGGCGCCCGGCGCGAAGCGGGCGTCCGGGTCGTCGGTGAGGACCTCGACCCGGAGCCCGCCGTTCACGCCGTGGAAGCCCCGCACGAGCGCGACGACGAGTCGCGAGGCGTCCGGGGAGGGAGCACCCGGGATCAGACGATCTCCAGCTGGACCTGCTCGCCGTCGCGGGCACCGACGACCTTGAGGAGCGTCCGAAGCGCCTTGGCGACGCTCCCGTTCCGGCCGATCACCTTGCCCATGTCGTCCTCGGCCACCCGGAGCTCGATGATGGTCGCGCCGCCCTCCTGGCTGACGACGACCTCCACCTGGTCCGGGTGATCGACGAGCGACTTGGCCACGAACTCGATGAGCTGCGGGGCGGCCATCGGAACCCCTTCCTACTTCGCGGCCGGCAGGACGCCGGCATTGCGGAGGAGCCGCGCGACCGTGTCGCTCGGGAGGGCCCCCTTGGCCAGCCACGACTTCGTCTTCTCCACGTCGACGGCGAAATCGACCGGCTCGGTCCGGGGGTTGTAGTGGCCGAGGATCTCGATCGTTCGGCCGTCGCGGGGGCTCCGGCTGTCGGCCACGACCACGCGATATGCCGGCTGCTTCGTCGCGCCGACACGGGTGAGGCGGATGCGTGCTGCCATGTCCTGGTTCTGCTCCTCCTGCTGGGGCTGGGTCCTACTTGAAGACGACGACGAGACGGCTCGTCCGTGCGCTGGACGGGGCCTTCACGACGCTTGCGAACGAATCGAACGGCTCGAGGAACGGCTCGATGTCCGTGGCGTAGCGTGCCTGGTCGGCCGCCGGGATCAGCGCTTCGAGCCCTGCCCGGAGGCCGCTGATGTTGACATAGGTGTCCATCATGCCGGCGCCGCCCGCGAGGTCGATCGCGTGCGAATAGCTCGCCTGTGCCGCCAGCCCACCGCCGGCTGGCGTGTCGATGACGGCCTTGACGAAGTCGAGCGTCCCGAGAGCGAACACGCCGCCCTGGGCGGAGATCGCGAGCGGCGGGATCGCCACGCCGTGCGTCGCCGGCAGCGTCACGATCCCGATCGTGCCGCCGGCATAGGGCTGCTCGGAGTACGTGATCCCGGCCGCGCCGCCGGCGAGCGCGAGGACCGCCTTGAGTTGGTCGAGCGTTCGCGCCGCAGCCGCCGGGTCCGTCGCGATGGCCGCGAGGCCGCCGCCCCACGCCGTGCCGTCCCGGGTCACCGCGATCGCCGCGTCGCCCGCCCAGCCCGCCAGCGACTCGACGCCGCCGACTGCGACAAGCGCCACGTCGACCTTGTCGAGAGCACTGTTGGCTGCGGCGTCACAGGCAATCCCGGCCTTCAGGGCCGACAAGAGGGCGACGAGAGCCGGGCCGGCCTGGCGGGTCTCGACCGCGACGAGCGTCGTGGCCGGGAGGTGCACCGCGATCGCGCTGGGTGCGTTTGTCTCGGCGTGTGCCGGCCGCACCGGACTCCGTCCCGGCCGGGGCGGCCTGGTCGAGCTCGATAGCACCGTCGGCGGCGCGGACGAACCCGGCCGACCAGTCCGGCAGGGCCGCGACCGCGCCGGTCAGGCAGGCCTGGGGGACGTTGCCCGAGCTGCCCCGCATCGCGAGAAGCGCGTCGACGAGCGTCCGGGTGTCGAGGTAGCCGAACCCGAGATATGCGTCGGGGGCCGAGCCCTTTGCCGCGACGAACGCGCTCGATGCGGCGACCGGGCTCGCGCCGTTCGTGTCGAGCGCGGCCTTGACCGTCGCCTCGGCACCCAGCAGCAGGACCGTCCCTCGGGTCGCCCAGGCGATGGTCACGCCGTCGCGGGTGACGGTCGTGATTGAGCCGCTTCCGTAGGCGACCGTCGCCGGCGTGCCGCCGGCCTCCCTGCCGATCCAGGCGGTCGCGGCGGCGACGTCCTTCACGCTGGCGAGCACCACGTACCCTCGGTCGGGTGGCGCGGCACTCGCCGGGTCCGTCCGGGCCACCGCGGCGGCGTCGAGCAGGTCGCGGGTGACCGCCAGGCCCACCTCGCCGGCGACCCACGGCTCGAGATCGGCGGTCCAACTGATGCCGGTCTTCTGAAGCGCCTGGTCCAGTGCCTGGTCGATCTTGGTGTTGAGGGACGACTGGTCCCGGAAACCCCGGGAACGTCGCGAGGATGTTGCCGACGTTCTGGCGCTGGTCCCCCGGGAGGTCCGCGCGCGCTTCGAGGTAGGCGACCGTCCCGCTCGGGATCCAGCCCTCGATCGCCGAGGTTGTGGCGCCCGACGCGAGGAGGACCGCGCCGGCGGAGGCCGTCCCCGCCACGAGGACGGTGACCGCGAGGGCGACCCCCCAGCGCAGGAGTGCCGCCCGGCGCCCGGGTCGGCCGGCGCTCGTCGCCGAACCGCCCGGTCGCGGGGCGACCGGCTCGACCAGGACGGGCGTGAATTCAGCCATGGCGTGCCTCCTTCGACCTCAACGGCCGAAGACTCCGGGGAGCCGCCGGCCCCCACGGAGCTGCTTCATGAGCTTCTGCATCTCGCTGAACTGCTTCACGAGCCGGTTGACCTCGACGATCGAGGTTCCCGATCCCATCGCGATCCGCCGGCGACGGCTGCCGTTGAGGATGCTCGGGTCGCGCCGCTCGGCCGCGGTCATCGACCGGATGATCGCCTCCGTCCGCCGCAGGTCACCCCGGTCGACCGAATCCTGCGCCTGGCGGGCCATTCCGCCAAGGCCCGGGATCATCTCCATCACCTGGCCGAGCGGCCCCATCTTCTTGACCTGCTGGAGCTGATCCAGCATGTCCCCGAGGGTGAAGCTTCCCGACTGCATCTTCGCGGCAGCCTGCTGGGCCTGGGTGGCGTCGAAGGCGTCCTGAGCACGCTCGATGAGGGTCAGGACGTCGCCCATCCCGAGGATCCGGCCGGCGAGGCGGTCCGGGTGGAACGGCTCCAGCGCGTCCGTCTTCTCGCCCGTGCCGATGAACTTGACCGGCAGCCCCGTCACGGCGCTGATCGAGAGGGCCGCGCCACCGCGCGCGTCCCCGTCAATCTTGGTGAGGACCAGGCCGGTGAGCGGGACCGCGGCCGCGAACGCCTGGGCCACGTTGACAGCCTCCTGGCCGGTCATCGCGTCCACGACGAGGAGCGTCTCCACGGGCCGCAGGGTCTGGATGAGCTCGGTCACCTCGGCCATGAGGACCGCGTCGATCGTCAGCCGGCCGGCGGTGTCGAGGATCACCGTGTCGCGGACTTCGTGGCGGGCATGCGCGATCCCGAGCCTGCCGATCTCCGAGACGCGGCGTCCCGGCCGGCGCCGCGAACACCGGGAGGTCCAAGGCGGCCCCGAGGGTCGCAAGCTGTTCGATCGCCGCCGGCCGATACGGGTCGGCGGCCACCAGGAGCGGCCGCCGGCCGATCTTGACGATGTGGCGGGCGAGCTTCGCGGCCGTCGTGGTCTTGCCCGAACCCTGCAGACCGACGAGGGCGATCACGGCGGGGCTTCCAGCCAGGTGGAGCGTCCGGTCGCCGCCCGAAAGGAGGGCCGTCAGCTCCTCGTTCACGATCTTGACGACCTGCTGGCCGGCGTTGAGGGAGACCAGGATCTCGGCCCCGGTCGCACGCTCGCGAACACGCGCGGTGAAGTCCTTGACGACCTTGAAGTTGACGTCCGCCTCCAGGAGCGCCAGCCGGACCTCGCGCAGGGCCGTCTCCACGTCGGCCTCGCTGACTCGGCCGCGGCCGGTCAGCGCGCCGAGGGTCCGGCGGAGGCGCTCGGAGAGGGCATCGAACATGGCGGGGTGCGGGCTCCTGCGGGCCGGGATCGTGGCGGCGCGGGGAGCGCCGTCGCGTGGTGCGCGGGTTCTGGCGACACCGAGGCAGCCGGAGTGTACCCCACCGATCCGGGATCGTGCCCCGTCAGCCGAAGAGCGCGCTCACGAAGTTGGCCGGCTCGAAGCGGACGAGGTCGCCGACCTTCTCCCCCACCCCGACGAAGCGAACCGGCACCCCGAGGGTCCGTTCGATCGCGAACACGATGCCGCCCTTCGCGGTCGAGTCGAGCTTGGTGAGGATGATCCCGGTCAGGCCGGTCGACTCGTGGAACGCCTTCGCCTGCGCAAGGCCGTTCTGCCCGGTCGTGGCGTCGAGGACGAACAGGACCTCGGGCTTCGAGCCGGGCAGCCGCCGATCAATGACCCGGCGCATCTTCGCCAGCTCGTCCATGAGGTTCGCCTTCGTGTGCAGTCGTCCCGCGGTGTCGGCGATCAGCACGTCCACGCGCCGGGCGACGGCCGCGTCCACGGCGTCGAAGACGACCGCAGACGGATCGGCCCCGGGGGCGTGTGCCACCACTGCCGCGCCTGACCGGTCGCCCCAGGCCCGCAGCTGGTCGATCGCGGCGGCCCGGAACGTGTCACCCGCGGCGAGCAGGACGGTCTGCCCCTCGGCCCGATACCGCGACGCGAGCTTCCCGATCGTGGTCGTCTTGCCCGTCCCGTTGACCCCCACGACGAGGATGATCGCGGGGGCGTCGGAGCCCGACCGATGCGGCACCCAGTCCGGGTCGCGGTCGACGAGCAGCGCCGTCAGCTCTGCCCGCACCGCGTCCATCGGGCCCGCGCCGTCGCGCCGCCGGCGCGCCCGTTCCACCACCTCGAGGGCGAGCGTTGCCCCCACGTCCCCGGCGATCAGGGTCTCCTCGACCTCCTCCCAGGTCGTCGCGTCCGGGTCTCCCCGGCCCAGGAGGCCCTTGAGGCGCGCCACGAAGCCTCCCCGGCTCCGTTCCACCCCGTGGCCCAGGCCCGGGTCCGGGCCCGCTCCCGGCGCGTCCGCGGTCGAGGCATTGGCAGCCGGCGCAGGGCTCTCTCCGGCCACCACGTCGCCGTCGGGTTCGGGACTGAGTTCGTCCTCCCCGGGCGCACGTTCGACGGCGGGTCCGTCGAGGTCGGTTGGTCGCCGTCGCCAGAACATTCGTGCCCGCGCTCCTTCAGCCGGCAGCCGCCGGCGCCGTGGTCGTACGCGCGCTCGGACCGCCGCCCGTCACGTGTTCGGCGATCGCCGTCGCCTCGTCGAGGCGGAGGCTGATCACGCGGCTCACGGCGTCGTCGCCGACCGTGACGCCGAACAGGGCGTCCGCCGCCTCGATCGTCCCGCGATTGTGCGTGATCACCACGAACTGGGTCGTCGCCGCGAGGCCCCGGAGCGCCTCCACGAACCGGCCCACGTTCGCCTCGTCGAGCGCCGCATCGACCTCGTCGAGGACGCAGAACGGGACCGGCCGGACCTCCAGCATGGCGAACAGGAGGGCCACCGCAGTCAGGGCGCGCTCTCCGCCCGACAGCATCGAGAGCGACTGGGCCTTCTTGCCGGGCGGGCGCGCCACGATCTCGACGCCCGTGGCGGCGAGATCGGTGGGGTCCGTCAGGCTGAGCCGGGCGAAGCCCCCGCCGAAGAGCTGCCCGAAGCGACGATCGAAGGCCGCCTCGAGCGCACGGAACGTCGCCCTGAACTGGGTCGCGATGAGAGTGTCGAGCTCGGCGATGAGCCCGCGGGTTCGCTCGATCGCGCGGTCGAGATCCCGGCGCTGCGCCTCGAGCTCCTCGAGCCTCGCACGAGCCGTCGCGTACTCCTCGGCCGCGAACGGGTTCGGCGCGCCGAGCTCGTGAAAGCGTCGCCGCAAGCCGGCCAGGCGACCCGCCGGCGGGCCTTCGTCGCCCGGAGCATGGGCCGCCCACCGCTCGCCGGCCCGGGCGAGCGCGGCCGCCAGGCGCGCCCCGTCGTCGTCGTCCGGCTCCATCCCCTGCAGTCCGGCGGGCGCCGCCGGGCCGGTGCCTCCGGGAGCACCGGCCGCGACGGCCTCGAGCGCTTCGACCCCGACGTCGCCGAGGCCCGCGAGCTCGACGAGGGCCTGCTCCCGCACCGCATCGATCCCGAGCCGCGCCTCGAGCTCGCGCACCGTCGCCGCCCGAACGATCTCGTCGGCACGCCGCAGCGACTCACGCGCGCCACCGACGGACAACTCGGCGCGCCGAAGTCGTTCGCGGTCGGCAATGTCGGCGGCGAGGCACCCGTCGAGCGCGGCCCGGGCGGTACCCTCGCGCACGGTCGCCTCGGCCAGCTCGAGTTCGCGCGCGCCGCGCTGCGCCGCTAGCGCTTCCTCGCGCCGCGCAAGCGCCGCCGCCTCGGCCTCCGCCCGGGCAATCCGCTCCTCGGCACCGGTGGCCGCCGCGTCGGCCCGCGCCCGGCGATCCTCGGCGGCGCGACGTCGCGCCTCCCGCCCGGATCGATCGGCGACGAGACGATCAAGCCGGGCCTGCAGGTCGGCTGCGCGCGCATCCCAGGCGGCCAGCGCGCCGCCCCCAACGGTCGAGGTCGGCGCGACATCTGCCGTGCTCGCCGCGCTGCGCTCCAGGGCGGCGAAGGGGCGAGCGGTCTGCCAGGCCGTCACGCTCGGCTGCCACTGCCACGGAGCGCGATGCATGCCAGCCCGCTTCACGCGCCGTCTGCTCCACATCGCGAGCGGCCCGGCGTTCGTCATCGTCGGCCGCGCGACGATGCGCGGCCGCTTCCCCTTCCGCGCGTCGCGCCGCCTCACGGGCTGATCCGGCAGCATCGGCCGTTGCGGCGGCGCCGGGCCAGCCGGCCCGCGGACTCCTCGCGCTCCGCCTCGGCCGCGTCGAGGTCGCGTCGGACGGCGTCCGCCTCCGCGCGACGCTCCAGCGGCGCATCCGCGATCCCGAGGCCGACCGCGCCGGATGCGCTCACGACCGCACCCGCCGCGCGTCGCCACGCTCCACCCGGCGGGAAGCCGACCCGCAACCTCGAGCGCGTCCGCGAGCGCCGGCACCCACGCCCAGCGGGCGAGAAGCCGGGAAGCGACGGCCGCCGGATCCACCCGGACCGCGTCCACTAGGAGACCGCCTCCGAACCCGACGGCAAGGGCGCGGACCGCCGCCGTCTCGCTCGCGGCGGGTGGGCGGGCGCCGGGACCGGCGATGTCGTCGATCACGACCAGGCCGCGCTCGCCCATGAGGGCGTCCACCCGCTCACGGCGGACGACGAACGCGCGTGCCAGCTCTCCGATTGCGCCCGAGACACCGACCCGGAGGGCGGGATCGACCTCGAGGCCCGCCGCGAGGGCTCGTCCGCCGATGCGACGAGCCGCCCGGCCGATGCCCCGCGTCTCGTCCTCCGCGAGCTGGGCCAGGAGCGCCTCGAGCCGCCCGCGGAGCGTCGCCGCGCGGGATCCGGCCGCTGCCGCTGCCTCGGCCGCGGCACGCCGCTCGGCCTCCGTGGTCGCGGCCTGCAACTGGGCAGCATCGCGCGCCGCCCGGGCGGCCATCTCGGCCTCGCGGGCCGCATGGGCCACGGCCCGGGCTGCTGCCGCCGCGGTCTCGAGCTCCGCGGCCCGTCGAGCTGCCTCCTCAGCCGCGGTGCGCTCCTCGGCCAGGCGACGCTCGGCATCGGCCAGCCGGCGCTTGAGGCCATCCGTCTCGGCGACGCGGGCGAGTCCGGCGCGCCGGAGGGCGGCCTCCGCTTCCGAGCGAGCCGCCGTCTCGGTCCGCAGCGCCCGTCCCTCGCTGCGCGCCTCGGTGAGCGCCCGCTCGACCTCCGCGATCTCGTCATCGAGCGCAGGCTCGGGTTCGGGCATCGGGAGGGCGAGCTCGCGCCGCCGCGCCGCGAGCTCCGCTTCGGCGGCCGCGCGCTCCGCTGCCAGTCGATCGCGGTCGCGGGTGATCCCGGCAGCCTCGGCAGAGGCGCGCGCGGCGTCGAGCTGGATGACGGCGAGCGCAACCCGGGCCGCCTCGTGCGCGTCCCGCGCCGCACGCTCCGCGTCCGCCCGCGACGAGAGATCCCGCACCGCGTCGGCTGCGCCCTTCTCGGCGAGCTGGAGGGCATCGAGGGCGATCGCGGCCGCGTGCCGGGCATCGGCCAGTTCGCGCTCCGCGTGGCGGTGCTCATTCGATGCGACGTGCCAGCGGGTGCCGAGGCGGGCGACCAGGGCGGCTGCCAGTTCCTCTCCCGCCCGGGCGCGCGTCGCCTGCTGCTCCGCCTGGGCGGCCAGGCGGCGTGCCTGCGGGCGCAGCTCGCCGAGGACATCCTCCACGCGGGCAAGGTTCGCCGGTCGCCTCCTCCAGCTGCTCCTCGGCCCTCCGGCGCCGGCGTTCATGGCGCCGAACGCCGGCCACCTCCTCGAACAGCGGGCGCCGCTCCTCCGGGCGCAGCGCAAGTGCCTGGTCGACCATGCCCTGCCCGATGAAGAGGAACGCGTTCTCGGCGAGGTGCGCGGCATCCAGCAGATCCACCAGGTCACGCAGGCGGACGCGCTGCCGGTTGACCAGGTAGTCGTTCTCGCCGGACCGGTACAGGCGTCGCCCCAGCTCGAGCTGCGAGAAGTCGACGGGGACGAGCCCGTCGGCGTTGTCGAGCAGGAGCGAGACGTCCGCCATCCCGAGCGCGGGACGCCGTTCGGACCCCGCGAACACGACGTCCTCGGAGCGTCGCGACCGGAATGGCGCGGCCCTGCTCGCCCAGCGTCCAGCGGAGGGCATCCGCGAGGTTGCTCTTGCCGGAGCCGTTCGGGCCGACGACCGCGTTGATCCCCGGAGCGAACTCGACCACCGTCCGCTCGGCGAACAACTTGAAGCCCTGCAGACGGAGCGCGACGAGGCGTGCCCGCGCGCTCATTCGGCGGGCGCTCCCCGCCGGCCTCCGTCGTGCCTCCACGATTCGCGGCCGGATCTCCTGCCAAGCGCCGCGAGGCCCGCTTCGGCGGCGGCCGTCTGCGGCCAGGCGCAGCGAGCTGCCCGTGCCGGTTCCGATCACGTCGCCGTCCACGGCGACCTCGACGACGAACTCCCGCGCATGGTCCGGTCCGGACGACTCGACGACGTGGTACGACGGGGCGCGCGCCCGACCGCTGGGTCAGCTCCTGGAGCCGACTCTTCGGGCTCTTGAGCGTGCCGACCGGGAAATCCGCTTCCAGCTCCGGGGCGGCCAGGGCGCGCAGCCACGCGCGCGTCGCGTCCTACCCGCGGTCGAGGAAGACCGCGCCGCCACCGCCTCGAACGAGGACGCGAGCAGGGCCTCCCGGGCCCGGCCGCCGCGTTGGGACTCGCCCTCGCCAAGCAGGATCGCGTCGCCCAGGTCGATCCGGCGCGCCAGCCGGGCGAGCCCGTTGGCGCTCACGATCGCCGCGCGGCGCGCGGACAGGACGCCCTCGTCGTCCTGCGGGTGGCGCTCGTGGAGCGCCTCGGAGACGACCAGGCTGATCACCGAGTCGCCGAGGAACTCGCAGGCGTTCGTTCGTGCCCCGGGGCCCCGTCCGGGTGCTCGTGCGGCCAGCTGCCATGCACCAGGGCGCGTTCGAGCAGGGAGGGGTCGTTGAAGGCGATTCCGAGGCGGGCAGTGACGCCGCCGAGAAGTGCGCGACGAGCGGATCGTCTCCGGCAACGGCCGGGGGACGTGCAGCTGGCGTGCTCGTCGATGTAGTCGGAGGCGTCCTGGACGGTCCGGATCTTCTCGGCTTCCTCGTCCGAGATCTCGATCCCGAACTCTTCCTCGAGGCTCATGATGAGCTCGACGAGATCGAGCGAGTCCGCGTTCAGGTCGTCGACGAACGAGGCTTCGGGCGTGACCTCTGTCTCGTCGACGCCGAGCTGCTCGACGACGATCTTCTTCAGCCGCTCGTAGGTGGTCGCCACTTGCCTGCACCCTCCTGGAGTCCTGCGAGTTCGCCGGGGTCCGGGTTGTCGATGGGCCCGTCTAGGGCACCGGCGCCGGTCTCCCTGGCGACTCGTCCGAGGACACCGTTCACCAGGCGCCGGGCCGGGTCACCTCCGTAGACCCTTGCCAGCTCGACCCATTCGGCGATCGCCACGCGGGCCGGCGTTGCGGGCGAGTGTAGCACCTCGGTCAGGCCCAGACGGAGCAGGACGCGGTCCATCCGCGCGAGCGTGGTGAGGGGATACTGCGGCGCCGCCCCCTCGATCCGGGCGTCTACCGCCACCCGGTGCGCGGTCGCGGTGTCCACCAGGAGGCGCGCGTAGCTCGCCGTCTCCGTGGTCACCCTCCGTCTCGGCGAGGTGTCGCTCCAGGACCGCCCCCGCGGTCCGCTGGCCGAACTCGGCCTCGAAGAGGGACGCGAGCGCGAGCCGGCGTGCCGCGTGGCGAGCGCGAGGCAGGTCGTTGCGCGGGCCGGTTCGCGGCGGCCTGCCCACCCCGCGCCGCGTCCGCGGCTCAGGCACCGACCCCGTCGACGACGACGCTGACGGCTCCCAGCTCGAGCCCGAGCAGGCGCACGATCGCGGCGCCCACCGCCGTCCGCACTTCGGCCGCCAGGTCAGGGAGTGGTTGCGCGGCGCGCGCCACGACCACGATCCGGGCGTCCACCGCACCGTTTCGGAGCCGGACCCGGCACCGCTCGACCGGACAGCGCGCGTCGCCAGGCCGGGCCGCCTCGCCCGACCCGCAGGACGCCCGGCACTTCCAGCGCCGCTCGCCGCACCACGTCACGGATGACGGGGTGGCTGACCGCGAGCCCGGGCCGCTCATGGCCTCGCCCCACTGGCCGGGGCGGTGCTGGAACGGCGTCCGCCTCCCGTTCATCGCGCGCGCCGGCGGGTTCCGTCGCGCGCGCGCTCCCGAAGGTCGCGCCGATGAGCTCCGGCAGCTGCACGCGGGCCGCCGCCGCCCCAACGGCGATCGCGTGCTTGATCATCCGCCGCTTCGCCCGGCCGTGGGTGATGATCACCGTGCCCCGCACGCCGAGAAGCGGCGACCCGCCGAGGGCCTCGTAGTCGAAGATGGCGCGGATCCGGTCGATCCCCGGTCGCATGAGCAGGTAGGCGATCCGCCCGCGCAGGCCGGCCGCGAATTCCTTCCGCCACTGGTCGAAGATGAACCCCGACAGGCCCTCGAAGAACTTGATCGTCACGTTGCCCAGTACTGCATCGCACACGACCACGTCGGCCGGGTGGTGGACGAGGTCCTTGCCCTCGACGTTCCCGGTGAAGTTCAGGCCGGACTCGTCGAGCAGCCCGGTCGCCGCCTGGATGCGGGCGTCACCCTTCCCCTTCTCCTCGCCGATGGAGAGGAGGGCGACGCGCGGGCTCGTCACGCCAAGGGCGCGTTCGGCGAAGAGCGATCCCATGTGGGCGTACTGGAGCAGAGTTCTCGGCGTCGAATCCGGGTTCGCACCGATGTCCAGGAGCACGAACGGACCCGAGTCCGTGATGAGCTGGATCGCCAGCGCCGGACGATCGACACCCCTAACGCGGCCGAGCCGCAGCACCGCGGCCGCCATGGCCGCGCCGGTGTGCCCGGCCGTGATCACGGCGTCCGCACGACCCTGCTTCACGAGGTCGCAGGCGACCAGGATCGAGGCCTCGCGCTTCTCCCGGAGGGCCAGGGCGGGGTGCTCGTCCATCTCGATGACCTGGGCCGCCGGCTCGAGCCGGACGTTCGCAGGAAGCGTGGCCCCGGCCAGCGCGCGGATCCTGTCGGGGATGCCGACCAGGATGAGGTCGTCGTCGACGAACTCGGCGGCGTAGAGCAGCGCGCCGGCCACGACCTCCTCCGGCGCGAAGTCGCCGCCCATCGCATCGATCGCGAGGCGGACCTTCCGGGTACGTTCGACGCCGCGGACGGTCGCGAGATCCATCGGCGGACTCCGTGATGGGGCGCCGGACTCGCGGCGCCGGGCCGGCCGTCAGGAGGCGGCCTCGCCGCCCTTCGTCTTCATTTCCACCACGGCGCGACCGCGGTAGTAGCCACAGTTCGGGCAGGCATGGTGGGAGCGCCGCATCTGGTGACAGTGCGAGCACTCGACGAGGCTGGGCGCGGTCAGCGCGAGGTGCGCGCGGCGGTCGCCCTGGCGGGCATGCGAGACCTTGCGCTTCGGGAGACCCATCGGGGTAGTCGCTCCTTGGTGTCGGGTGTCGGGCGGGCGCGGTGGCCGCCGGCTCATCGGGTCCTCGGCACGTCCACGCGCGGCGTGACGAGCCGAGGGGCGAGTGTAGCGGGTTTCAGGCTTCCGCGTCCGGGTGAAAGTCGCGCAGCGCCTCGAGACGAGGATCGCCGTCGGGGTCGGCGTGGACGTGCAGGCCCAGGTTCCGGTCGGCGCCGCACAGCGGGCATAGGCCCAGGCAGTCGGGGCGGCAGAGCGGGACGATCGGCGCCGCGAGCTGGATCGCCTCCCGAACGGGCGTCTCCAGGTCCATCTCGTGGTGATCGGAGAGGCGTGGAACCTCGGCTTCCACGGACCTGTCGAGCGGCTGGCCCGTCCCGAGGTCGATGCTCGGCAGGAACTCCTCGTCGAAGTCGAGGGCGAGGGGAATGCGCACGGGGACCAGGCAGCGCCCGCACGTGTCGGCGAGCACGGCGGCGACATGGCCGGTCACGACGAGCCCGCGATTCGTCCGCGCCAGGCGCGCGCTGCCGGTGACCGCCTCCGCCAGAGCGAGGTCCTCTCCCAAATCCAGCGTGACGCCCGCGAACGCGATGTCGCGGACCGATCCCGGCGCCTCGCCGAGGAGGCCCGCGACGTTGAAGAGGAGCGGCTGCTCGTCCGGCCCCGCGGTCACGTGCCGGAACCGGGGTGCCTGGCTGCCGCCTCGGGGTCCTCGTCGTCGAGCTCGCCCGTGGACTGCTCATCGGCCGGGACGCGGCGCTCGTCGAGCATCTCGATCCCCCGCCGGATGCTCTGAAGCGCCTTGACGATCTCACCCTCGAGGTGCACCAGCACGTCCGCCGCGTACTCGTCCGATCCACGCCGGACGTCGGCCGCCTCGGCGAGGGCGTCCTCGACGATCCGCCGTCCCTCGGCCGCCGCGGCCTCGGTGAGGCCGCGCTCGTCGATCAGGAACGCCGCCTGCTCCTGCGCCTTGGTAATGATCCGCTCGGATTCCTGCTGCGCTCGCTCGAGGATCCGCTCGCCCTCGGCATTGATCCGGCGAGCCGACTGGACTTCCTCCGGCACGGCATGGCGAAGCTCGTCCACGAGGTCGAGAGCAGCCGCCTGGTCGACGACGACGTTCGACGTCAGGGGGAGCTTGCGCCCGTTGGCGATCATCGCCTCGAGCCGCTCGACGAAGAACATGATGTCGATGGGTCCGCCCTCCGCGCGCGGGCGTCGAGGCCGCCCGGTGTGGGCCGGATTATCGCACGCGGCCGGGCACGCTCTCGGCCGCCGCCGCGGCTGACAGCCGCTCCGCGACGGACGGCGGCACCATCCCCGACGGGTCGCCCCCGAAGCGCACGATCTCCCGCACCAGGCTCGACGACAGGTAGCTGTGCTCCAACGCGGTCATGAAGAAGACCGTGTCGATCTCCGGGGCAAGCCGGTGGTTCATGTGGGCCATCTGGAGCTCCGCTTCGAAGTCGCTCACGGCGCGCAGCCCGCGAACGATGAAGCGCGCGTCCGTCTGGCGGCAGGCATCGACGGTCAGGCCGCCAAAGGGGAGAACCTCGACACGGTCCGCCAGGCCCGGCAGAACCTCGGCGACGCCGGACGTGATCGCCGCGACCCGCGCGTCGATGTCGAGCATCGGGACCTTCTTGGGGTTCACCAAGACGGCGACGACGACCCGATCGAAGACACCCAGCGCGCGACGCAGCACGTCCACGTGGCCCATGGTGATGGGATCGAACGAGCCCGGGTAGACCGCCACGCGCATGACACGCTCCGTCTCAGCCACCGGACGGCGGGAGCACCTGGTCCGCCGCGGCGCGAACGTAGAAGACGACGAGGGTCTCGCCGAACCGGCGCACCCGGGTCGATCGTAGCAGCCCTGCTGCCTCCGGCGGAGGCCGCTTGCCGAAGCTCGTGGCAACCACGATCGCCTCGGCCAGGAGGGGGGCGTCCGGCGACCCCAGCGCGCGGAGACACGCCTCTCGGAGCTCGACGTCGGCATACGGCGGATCGAGCAGCACGAGGCTGAACGGGCCATCACCGTCCGCCCCGCGACGCAGGTAGGCGAGCGCGTCGGCACGGACGACCCGCGCCCGCTCCGGCAGGCCCGAGCGGCGGAGGTTCTCCGCGATCACGCGGCAGGTCCCGGCGTCCCGCTCCACCAGGACGGCGCCGTGCGCTCCGCGCGACAGCGCCTCGATCGCGGCGCCACCGCTCCCGGCACAGAGGTCGAGCACGGACGCCCCCGAAAGCGACGGCTCGAGCGACCCGAAGACCGCCTGCTTCACGCGATCGGCGAGCGGCCTGGTCCCCGGGCCGGGCGCGAGCAGCCGGATTCCTCGCGCCGTGCCCGCGATCACGCGACCCGCCTCGGCCACGCCTACGCGCCCGTCGCCGGTTCGCCCGCCGCCAGGTCGCGCAGCCAGCCGTGCTCGATCTCGGCCGCAAAGGCGGCACCGGAGCGCGCGACGCCTCCGTCGGCGAGCACGAGGGCCTCCGCACGCTGCCGGGCTTCAACGGCGAGGGCCCGGTGGTCAGCGCGGGCGAGCGTGGCGACCCGAAGGCGCGGCAACCCGTGCTGGGCGTAGCCGAGCACGTCACCTTCGCGCCGCTGGGCGAAGTCGACCTCCGCGAGCGCGAACCCGTCGTTCAGCCGCGCGACGGCGACCAGGCGCGCCTGCTCCGGGCCGAGCGGCTCGATCTCGCCGCGCTCCAGCGCCGTGGCTCGACGCTCGTCCGCCGGGAGCAGCTCGCTCACCAGGACGCACCAGCCCTGGTCGGCCGCCCGACCCACGCGGCCACGGAGCTGATGGAGCTGCGCCACCCCGAAGCGCTCGGCGCCCTCGATCACCATCACGCTTGCCGCCGGAACGTCCACCCCCACCTCGACGACCGTCGTGCCGACGAGCACGTCGATCGCGCCGTCGCGGAAGCGGGACATCGCGACGTCGCGCTCGGCCGGGCGAAGCCGGCCGTGGACCAGGCCCACGGAGATCTCGCGCGCGAGGCCGGCCGCCGCAAGCCGCGCGGGATCGTTGAGGAGCAGGCGCAGGCGTGCTGCCTCGGCCTCCGCCCCGGCCACGTCGTCGGGGGCGTCCCCGGCGGACTCGTCGGCTTCGTCGATGTGGGGGACGACGACGAACGTCTGCCTCCCGGCTGCCGCTTCGTGCGCCACGAACGTCCAGAGGCGGTCGAGGTGGGCCGGGTGACGCAGCCCGGTGCGGATCGGCAGCCGTCCCGACGGTGCCGTCCGCAGGTCAGTGACGTCGAGATCCGCGTACAGCACCTGCCCGATCGTGCGGGGGATGGGCGTCGCGGTCATGAGCAGGACGTGTGCCGCCCCGCCACGGGTCTTCGCCTCGAGCGCGTTGCGCTGCTCCACCCCGAAGCGGTGCTGCTCGTCGACCACCACCAGGCCGAGGCGCGCGTAGGCGACGCGCTCGGCGAAAAGCGCGTGCGTGCCGACGACCACCTGGGCCCGCCCGTCGGCGAGCGCCTCCAGGACGCGGCGCGACTCGGGGCCCGCGAGCGAGCCGGTCAGAAGCTCGACCGCGATCCCGATCGGGCGGAGGAAGTTGTCGAGGGTTGCCGCGTGCTGCCGCGCCAGGAGATCGGTCGGCGCAAGCATCGCGGCCTGGACGCCGGCGCCGGCCGCGAGGGCCAGGGCATACGCAGCGACCGCGGTCTTGCCCGACCCGACGTCACCCTGGAGCAGGCGCAGCATGGGGTGGGGCCCGGCAACGTCGTCCCGCACCGCGTCCATGGCGCGCTCCTGGTCGTCCGTGAGCGTTGCCACGCGGCCGACGAGGAGCGCGAGCGCCTCGGCGAGGGCCCGTCGCACGTCCGCGTCGCGTCCCGGCGAGGTCGCGATCGAGACGGACGCCGCCACCGCCCGCTCGCGGCGCCTTCCGACCATGCCCACCTGGAGCGCGAGCAGCTCGTCGAAGGCGATTCGCCGGAGCGCTGCGTCGCGCCGCTCGAAGTCGTCCGGGAAGTGCACCTGGGCGAGCGCTTCCCCGATCCCCATCAGTCCGAGGTCGCGCCGGATCGCCGACGGTAGGTACTCCGGGTAGGCGGGAGGGCGATCGAGCGCCGCACGGACGGCGGCGCGGAGCGTGCGGACCGGGAGCCCCGCCGTCAGGCGGTAGAGCGGCACGATCCGGCCAACGTGGAGGAGGTCGCCTTCGGGGGGCTGGAAGGCCGGGTTGTCCAGCAGCAGAGTCGCGCCCCGTGTCTTCAGCTTGCCCGAGAAGAGCAGCTCGTCCCCCTCGTGGATCCGCCGCTCGACGAACTGGCGCCCGTACCACTGGGCCTCGGCCGTCCCGGTCGCGTCCGCGAGGTCCGCTGTCACGACCCGAATGCCACGCCGGGCCGTGCGACCGGCCCGGATCCGGGTGACGGTTGCGCGCGTGCTCACGACCGTGTCGGGCGTGACGAAGCGGAGCGCCTGGAGACCGTGGACGACCCGCAGGTCGTCGTAGCGGCGCGGAAGCCAGAGGAGCAGGTCCCGGACGGTGCGCAGGCCGATGCGCGGCCCGACTCGCCTGAGCACGCTCGCGCCGGGCAGGCCGCTTGCCGCCAGCGCGACGCCGAACGGGTCCGCGGGCAGGGGCGAGGGGGCCCGAGGCCGAGCGGTCCCCACGCCTCCCCTACTCCGCGCTGATCAGGTAGCGGTAGTGGGGCTGGAGGCCCGTCCTGACCTCGACGTCGTCGAGCGCGGGCCAGCGAGCGTGGATCCGGCGGGCGAGCCCTTCGGCCTCGGTGAGCGAGGCATCCTCCCCGTACCAGAGCGTCACCAGGCCGAAGCCGGGCGTGAACGAGGCCAGCCCCTCGAGGACGGCTGTGTCTGCGTCGTCGCCGACGGCCAGCAGCCCGTCGTCGGGGTCCAGCGCCATGGTCTGTCCGAGGCGCACATGCCGGCCGCCGATGGTCGCATCCCGCACCGCCGCGGTGACGAGCATCGTCTGGATCTCGCGGCTGGCGCGGAGCATCCGCTCTGCGTTGCCGCTCGCGCCGTCCGCCACGCGCAGGGCGAGCAGGGCCGCGAGACCTTCCGCCGCGTTGCGCGTGGCGACCACGCGGGTCGGGCGGTCGGACATCTCGGCGGCCTGTCCGGCTGCCAGCTTCACGTTGGGGTTGTTTGGGAGCACGAGGATCTCCTCGGCCGGCGAGCGGTGGATCGCGTCGAGGATCTGCCCGGCGCTCGGGTTCTCCGCCTGGCCACCGCGCACGATCGTCACCGCGACCTCCCCGCTGAGCGCCGCTTCCTCGAAGTACGGCGCAAACCCGTCGCCGGGCGCGACCGCGATGATCCCGAGCGGCACGCGCGATGCGTCCGGCTCGTGGGGCCTCTCGTCGGGCCTATTCGCGGGGACCTCGCATGTCGCGAGGCTCCCGGCCCGTGCCTCGCGAACCTCGTCGACCTGGTGATCGAGGTCGAGGACGGTCGCATTGACGATCCGACCGAGCCGCAGCGCGTGGCGCATGACGAGGTCCGGGCGCCCGCTGTGAACGTGGATCTTGGCTGCCTTCGCGTCGCCGGCCACGTTGACCGACTCGCCGGTGCGCACGAGATATGCGGCGATCCGGTCCAGGTCGAGCAGCTGGCCGGGAAACGGACGGATGAGATAGACGGTCTCGTACCCGTGGGCGGTCCCTCCCTGGGCAACCCCCGCGGGAACCGGGCTCGGGATCGAGGAGACCTGCGCCGCCGGCTCGAGGGCCTCGCCGCGGAGGAACCGCAGCGCCCCCTCCAGGAGTCGCACGAGGCCGGCCCCTCCGGAATCGACGACGCCCGCGTCGCGGAGGACCGGGAGCAGGCTCGGCGTCCGCTCCAGCGCCCGCTCAGCCGCGTCCGTGGCGCCGGCGAGGACGGCCCGGATGTCGTTCTCGCGCTCTGCCGTGGCGACCGCGGCCCCGGCAGCCTCGCGCATCACGGTGAGCATCGTGCCCTCCACCGGCCGGGGCACCGCGCCGTAGGCAGCCGTGCTGGCCGAGTCGAGGGCGTGCGCGAGATCGAGGCCGTTGAAGCGGCGCCTGCCGGCGAAGCCCTCGGCGAGCCCGCGCACGATCTGGCTCAGGATGACCCCGGAGTTCCCGCGAGCACCGAAGAGCGCGCCCTCCCGAAGTCGATCGGCAACGCTCTCCACGCTCGAATCGTCCCGCACGTAGCGGAGCATCTCCGTGCAGGTCGCGAACATGTTCGAGCCGGTGTCGCCGTCCGGGACGGGGAAGACGTTGAGGGCGTTGATCTCGTCGACGTGGATCTCGAGATTAGCAACCGCCGCCCGGACTGCGCCGAGCAGCCCCACGCCATCACAGGCGAGCCTGATCACGCTAGGCGGCCCCGCTCCCCGATCCCGGGTCGGCACCCTTCGACGCCCGGGCGGAGGTGCCCGACGTGCAGGGCCGGCCTGCCAGGCCCTGGACGTGGATCGTCACCGGCCCGACGGCCCGCCTGAGTGCGCGCTCCAGGGCATAGCGCACGGCGGAATCGACCTGCCGGGCGACCTCCGCGACGGGGACGCCGTACGCCACGGTGAGCCAGACCTCGGCCGTCACCTCAGGTCGCACGGTCACCCGGATCGCGCGGCTCCCCAGGCCCAGGCCCGCCCGCAGTCGCGCCCGCAGGGTCGGCTCGGCAAGTCCGGTCACGCCGTAGCTGCCGAGGACGGCGTCGTGGACGATCTCGCGGAGAGCCCGCCGAGCCACGACGGCGCGACCCGGCACGAGACGCGACGGCTCCTCGTGCATCGGGTTTACACCTCGCGATTTGACGGCTGGCTGCGAACGATGTGCTAGCATACAGCCTCCCCGGACCCCTTCCCGGCGGTGCTTCGGCGTGCCGAGGGGAGTCACGGGATCGGCGGGTCCTCCGCCGACCGGACACCCGCACGTGAGGAATTCGATGGCCCGGAGCTGCGCGATCTGCGGCAAGATCTCGATGGGCGGCTTCAACCCGCAGTCGAGCGGGATGAACCGCGTTCGTGCCCACCGCCGGTATCAACCGAACCTCCAGCCGCTGACGGTCGTCGAAGGCGGCCTTGCGGTGCGCAAGCTGGCCTGCACCCGATGCCGCCGGACGCAGACCAAGCAGAGCCGCTGATCCGATCGCCGGGGGCGTCGCCTGCCCCGCTGCGCCGCCACCTGGCCTGGCCAGGCGCCGGGCCATCGCATGTCCGGCCGGTGCTCAGCGGTCGGCGCTGTCGAGCCAGATCGTGAACGGCCCGTCGTTGACCAGCTCCACCGCCATCGACGCCCCGAACCGGCCACGCTCGACACGCGTGCCGGTCGATTCGAGCGTCCGGCAGAAGCGCTCGTACAGCGCGCGTGCCTGGTCCGGCGGGGCCGCCCCGGTGAATCCGGGCCGGCGCCCGCGGTGGGTCTCCGCGTAGAGCGTGAACTGGCTGACGGCCAGTACGGCGCCGCCGACCTCACCGAGGGCCAGGTTCGTCCGCCCGTCGCGATCCTCGTGGATCCGCAGCTCCACCACGCGGCGCGCGAGCGCATCCGCGACGTCCTCGTCGTCCCCGGGCGCCACCCCGACGAAGACGAGCAGGCCGCGTCCGATCGTGCCGACCGGCTCGTCGGCCACCCGGACCTCCGCCCGGCTGACGCGCTGGAGAAGCGCCCGCATGGTCTCAGGTCCGGCTGTCGCGGGGAGGGTCGCCTCCGTCGGCGCGGAGGCGTGCCCGCCAGGACTCGGCTTCGGCCATCGCAGCGTCACGGGCCTCCCCGAAGGTGATGCTGGCCCAAGCCTCCGCGCCGCGGGGGATGAGCAGGTCGTAATCGCGAATGCCGTCCGGGTTGACCTGGCCCTCTCCCCGGAGCATCACGACCGGCACCCTGCCACCTTCGATCGCATCGCGGAGGGGCCCCGCGAGGTGCCGCGGGAGCTGTGCGAAGCGGACCATCTCGTCCCGCGGCCGCGTCGCAACGCCATCATTGCGCTCGTGCGCGAAACCCTCGTCGGCCAGCGTGCGGACCAGGCGCACCTCCCGGGCCTGGTCGCGGCCCTTCGTGAAGAGTGCCGTCCCGACCACGAGCACGTCGGCCCCGAGGCCTCCGACCAGCTCGGCCGTCTCGCGACTCACGCCCCCGTCTACGTGGACCTCGCCGCCCCACGGCTTGTGGGAGAGCAGGTCGCGGGCTGGGAGGACCTTCGCCTCCGCGACGTCGCGCATGAACGCCTGCCCGCCGAAGCCCGGTTCCACGGTCATCACCATCACGATGTCGAGCAGCTCGCGGTACGGCTCGAGCGCGGCGAGCGGCGTGCCGGGGCGGAGCGCCAAGCCGGCCGCCCGGCCGGCCGCCCGGATCCGGCGCAGCACCGGCTCGATCGGCTCGGACACCTCCACGTGGATCGTGACCGAATCGCAGCCGGCCTCGAGGAACTCGTCGAGCCAGCGACCCGGCTCGGCGATCATTAGGTGTGCGTCGAACGGGACCTTCGTCACCGGGCGGAGCGCCCGGATGGTGCTCGCGCCGAACGTCAGGTTCGGGACGAAGTGCGCGTCCATCACGTCCAGGTGGATCCGGTCCGCGCCGGCCCGGATCACCCGGCGGACCTCGTAGGCGAGGTTGCCCAGGTTCGCGTTCAGGATGCTCGCGGCGATCCGGGCCCGTCCCTCGCCCATCACCCGCTCCTGCGTCGCGGCGGCCCGGGTGGGCGCCGTCCGGACGGCGGGCGGCGGGACGGTCGCGCCTCCGAGCCCGGCGTGCGGGCCCCGGAGGTCGCCGGCCGCAGGCCCGCCGAGCGTGACGACGGCCCGGACCGGTCCGGCAGGGGCTCCGCCCGCTCCGGCGATCCGGCGAGCAGGCCGGCCGGGCCCGGCTCCCGGCTTCGCTCGCCAGCGAGCGCGGACGCTGAGGCAGCCACGAGGATGGCTTGGCGCCGCGCGACGGCCGCGGCCGGGGGCTCCGCGGACCGCTCGGCCGCCAGCTGGCCGCATGCCGCACCGACCTCCTGGCCCCGGTTCCGCCGGATCGTGACCCCGATCCCGGACGCCCCAAGGCGTCCGGCAAACGCCTCGATCCGCTCGGGCCGGCTCGCCTGCCACGGCGTGTGTGCGACGGGGTTCATCGGGATGCAGTTCACGTGGCTCCCGGTCCCGGCCAGGAGACGCGCCAGCGCGTTTGCGTCGGCGGCCGCGTCGTTGAGGCCGTCGATCATCACGTACTCGTAGCTGACCCGGCGCCCGGTCGCCGCAGCGTAGGCGGCCGCGGCAGCCACAACCGCGCGCACCGGCCAGCGCCGGTTGAGCGGCACGAGAAGGTCGCGGAGAGGATCGCGCGCCGCGTGGAGGCTTACCGCGAGCGTCCACTGGGGACGAAGGGCCGTGAGCCGCTCGATGCCGGGAACCACCCCCGACGTCGAGATCGTGAGGTGGCGGGCACCCAGCCCGAAGCGATCCGCGTCCGTGAGCACGCCCGCCGCTGCCAGCACGGCATCGAGATTGAGGAGCGGCTCACCCATCCCCATGAAGACGAGATTCGTCAGGTGCCGGCCTCGCGCTGCGAGGCGGCGCCGGGCATGGCGGGCCTGGTCGACGATCTCGGCCACGTCGAGATCGCGCTCGAACCCGAGCTCGCCCGTGGCACAGAACGGGCATCCGACGGCACAGCCCGCCTGGCTGCTGATGCACACGGTGTTCCGTTCGCGCCGCTCGCCGCGCGCGGGGTAGTGCATGAGGACGCTTTCCACCAGCCGCCCGTCCGACAGCCGATGGAGCGCCTTCTCCGTCGCACCGTCGTCCGAAAGCCGAGTCTCGCTCGCCGCGAGCGTGTCGAAGCGGAGACGCTCGGCCAGGCCGGCGCGCAGGGGCAGCCCAAGAGTCGTCACCTCGTCCCACGAGGCGGCCTCGGTGCGCCACACGGACGTGCCCACCTGACGGGTGCGAAACGCCGGCTCGCCCATCCCGGCCAGGATGTCAGCCAGGGCGGCCGGCTCGACACCCGCCACGCCGGGGCGGGGATCGCGCGCGGGCGCGGGAAGACGCGTCGGCAGCGAGGCCTGTGCGCCTGTGAGATCGGTCATGGAGGTGCAATTATCCCACCCGGGTGCCGATGAGCCCGGGGCGACCCCGGAGGAACGTGGCCGCATCCATCGCCCGCCCGCCCGCCGGCTGGACCTCCAGGATCCGGAGGCGGCCGTGCGCGGTCGCGAGCGCGACGCCCGCCGGCTCGTCACCGACGAGGAGCCCGGGCTCGTCGCCGGCGCGCCCCGGGGCAACCCCAGCCCGCAGGACGGCGACCCGGCCGGCCGGCCACTCCAGGAACGTGCCCGGCCATGGCCGGAATGCCCGCACCTGCCGCTCGAGGCTCGCGGCCGGGAGCGCCGGATCGAGCCGCCCATCGTCACGCCGGAGCGGTCGCGTCACGCTGGCGCCGTCCTCGGATTGCGGGACTGCCCGCACTGCGCCGTCGAGCCACGGTCCCAGCGTTCGTTCCAGCAGCCCGGCCGCGATCGCCGCGAGGCGCGCCTCGAGCCCGGGCGTGTCCTCCTCGCCCGAGAGCGCCACGACCTCCGCAGCAATGATCGGGCCCGTGTCCATCCCGGCGTCCATCCGGAACAGGCTCACGCCCGTTTCCGCCGCTCCCTCCAGGATGGCCGCCGGGACCGGCGTCGCCCCACGATGGCGTGGGAGCAGCGACGGGTGGAGGTTGACGATGCCGTGCCCCGGAAGATCGAGGATCGCCACCGGCAACAGCTTCCCGTAGTCGGCGAGGACGCCGAGCGCCGGACGAAGCTCCGCCAGCTGCCCCACGAACGCACCGTCGCGCAGCCGGAGCGGAACAAGGACGGGGAGACCAAGCCCGCGCGCGCGATCCCCCACCGGGGTCGCCCGGGACGCCGCATGTCGGCCGGCGGGACGCGGTGGCGCCGTTACGATCCCGACGAGCGTCACCAGCGGTGTGGCGAGGAGCGCCTCGAGAATCGGGACAGCGAACGCCCCGGACCCGAAGAAGACGACCCGGGCGCGCTCAGCCGCGGGACGCAGCCTTCGCGAGCTCGGGGTCGATCCCGAGCTGTTCGAGCGCCGCGTCTGCGGCCCGGTCCTCCTCGTCGTCCATGCCACCGCGCCCGACCGGGATGAGCTCGTCCGGCGAGGCCAGGTAGTCGATGTAGAGCTTCCCCTGCAGGTGGTCCAGCTCGTGCTGGAAGGCGCGGCCGAGGAATCCCGACCCTGCGACTTTGAACTTCTTGCCGACCCGGTTCTGGGCGACCACCCAGACCTTCTCGTTGCGCGTCACGTAGGCCACGTAGCCCGGGATCGAGAGACAGCCCTCCAGGTCCCGGTTCTCCCCGTCGGCACGAACGATCCTCGGATTGACGAGCTCAAAGAGGCGGTCCTCGACCTCGACCACGGCGACGTTCAGCGCCTCACCGAGCTGCGGGGCGGCCAGGCCGACGCCCGGTGCGTGGCGCATGGTGTCGGTCAGGTCGTCGATCAGCCCGTGCAGGAACTTGTTGAAGCTTTCCACCGGCTGACCCCGGAGGCGAAGCCGGGGGTCGCCGAGGGTGAGGATCGGCAGCACGCTCATGCAGCGAGTATACGAGAGCCTCCCGTTCGAGCCCGCCCTGCCGGCGAGGGGGTGCCGACGATCGGGCGCCCGAGACCAGGCGCGCGTCAGGCGCCGGCGATGTCGTCGTCGTGCGGGGTGGCTGCGTCGTCGGCCGGCCCTGGCCCGCCGGCCTCGGCCGCGGAAGGCTCCCCCTCGGCATGGTGGCGGATCTCGTCGGCGAAGCGCCGCGACCGGTCCGCGACGCGCGCACCGACCTCCTCGGTCTTCTCCGCGGCCCGCTTGGCGAGCGGTCCGGCCTTCTCGCCCGCGACGGCGGCGAGCTCGGCGGCCTTTGCCGCGACGTCGCGAGCGACCGGGCCCGCGTGCGCTGCGACCTGGTCGATCATCTGCTGGAGCTGGGCGAGCCATTCACGGCCCTGCGACGCCGAGTGCATCTCGGGCGGCGCCTCCCCGCCGGCATTCGGCTCACCGGCGTCGGGCCCTGCGGGAGGAATTTGCTCATCGGTCATGGATGATCTCCTTGCGGCTGGTTCGTCCATTCTCGTCCCCTCGCGGGCGGCAGGCCAAGGGCCGTCGGTCCTGTCCTCTCGCGGGCGGCCTGCCGCGACCGTCAGAGCAGGCTTTCCGGGTCGACGTCCACCGACCAGGGCGGACCGGGGTCGCCATCGAGGATCGCCACCGGATCCTCGCCACGCAGGACGAGGTTGAACCGCCAGCGTCCGCCTCGGCGGGGGACGTACGCGGGCGCCGGCCCCGCGACCATGACCGGCGGCGACTGGGCGGCGGCGCGCGCACGGAGCCGCTCCGCCATCGCGCGCGCCTCGCGGCGGGCGACCTCGCGATCCTCGGCACCCACCGTGAGCTTGACCGTGCGCCCGAAGGGCGGCGCCCCGAACTGCTCGCGAAGCGCCAGCTCGGCAGTGTAAAACGCATCCGCGTCACCTGCGACGACGGACTGGATCGCCGGGTGCTCGGGCTGGTAAGTCTGGATGACGGCGCGTCCGGGTCGCCCGCCGCGCCCCGCCCGCCCGATTGCCTGGACCAGCAGCTGGTACGTGCGCTCCGCCGCGCGTTCGTCGGGCATCGTGAGCCCGATATCGGCCGAGACGATGCCCACCAGCGTCACCTCCGGCACGTCGAGGCCCTTCGTGACCAGGCTGGTCCCGATGAGCACGTCGAGCCGACCCTCGATGAACGCGTCGATCAGCCGTTCGGCAGCGCCGCGACGCTCCACGACGTCCCGGTCGAGCCGGCCGACGCGAAGCGCCGGAAACCGGGCCCTGACCTCGCTTTCCAGGCGCTCCGTCCCTCCGCCCAGGAACCGGATCCGGGGCGAGCCACACGTCGGGCAGCGCGTCGCCATCGGGGCCGCCGCGCCGCAGTGGTGGCAGCGGAGCGTCATCCCCGCCTGGTGGTAGACGAGCGGCCGGGTGCACTCCCGGCAGGCCTGGACGGAGCCGCAATCGCGGCACAGGACGGCCGATGCGGCACCGCGTCGGTTGATGAAGAGGATCGCGCGGTCGCCGTCGCCCGGATCGAGCCCTTCGATCAGGCCGGCCAGTCGTCGCGACAGCAGCGCCCGGTTGCCTGCCGCGAGCTCGGCGCGCAGGTCGATCAGCTCGACCCCGGGGGCGGCGCCGGACGCGCGGTCGACCAGCGTCGAGCGCCGGTACCGCCCAGCGCGCGCCTGTCCGTAGGTCTCGACGGAGGGCGTCGCGCTGCCCAGGACCACGGCGGCACCGGCCAGCCGGCCGAGCGCGATCGCCAGGTCACGCGCCTGGATCCGGGGTGTCCGGTCGCTCTTGAAGGCGGCGTCGTGCTCCTCGTCGATGATGACGAGGCCGACGTCCGGGAGCGGGGCCAGCACCGCGAGACGCGTGCCGACCACGACCTCGAAGGCGCCCGCCCGGATCCGCCGCCACGCGTCGGCGCGCTCGCCCTCGGCTAGGCCCGAGTGGAGGATCGCGACCTCGACCCCGAGCTCGCTGCGGAGGCGGTCCACGAGGGGCAGCGCGAGCGCGATCTCCGGCACGAGCACGAGCGCCGGCCGACCCCCGGCAACGCAGGCCGCGATCGACTCAGCGTAGACCGCGGTCCTGCCGGACCCGGTCGGCCCGTCCACGAGGAGCGGGGTCGGGTCGCGAGCGGCAAGCGCGGCGACCACCAGGTTCACCGCACCGGCCTGGGAGGTCGTCAAGTCGGACCCCGCCGGGCGTGCGCCGGGGCGGCCCGCTCGCCGGCGCGCCGCGAGCGGATCCCGGGCCACCTCGCGGGTCGCCAGCGCGATGAGCCCGCGACGCGAAAGCGTCGCAGCGGCCGCCGGGCCATGACGCCGCCCGAGGAGCGGCGCCGGGACCCCGGGGTCGTCCTGCCCGAGCCCGGCGAGCTCGACGAGGAGGGCGCGCTGGCGCGGCCCGACCGGGCGGGCGTCCGGGGCACGGTCCCCGGCGACGACCGCCCGGCCGGCGTCGGTAAGGCGCGCGATCCGTTCGTGACGGGGCCCGGCGCCGGCCGCCGTGAGCGTCCACTCGAGCCCGACCCTGCCAGCCGCCTCGAGCGCTTGCAGGCGCCGCAGGAGCGCCGCCCGGCCATCGGGCGCAGGAAGGTCGCGGACGTTCCGGGGGCCGGACGCCAGCGCGGCGAGCAGGACCTCGGTCGCCCGGTCGAGAGCGCACGCCGCCTGCCGGCCAACGGGTGCGGTCGGGGCGGAGGCGTCGAGCGGCCGCGCGATCAGCTCAAGCTTCTCGAGCAGGCCGGGTGGCAGCATCGCCCGGACAGCCAGCGCCGGCGGAGCCAGATAGTGCGCGGCGATCCCGCGCGCCAGCGCCAGCGCGAGGGGTGGGAGGAGCGGCCCGTCGGCCCGGACACGTGCTCCAAGGGGCCGCGCCGAGATGTCGTCGGACGGCGGGGCCTCGCCCATGACGATCCCGACCGCACGCCGGCGACCCCACTCCACGAGAACCGCCTCGCCGGGGGCGATGTCCGCGAGCTCCTCCGGGACCAGGTAGGTCCATGTCCGGCCGCCAGCGGCCCCGGCGGCATCCACTGCAACCTCTACGTGGCGCGCAGCCGGCGGTCGCTCGACGAAGCCGAGGTCGTCGGAACCGATCGCCGGGGCCTGCGGCGCGCCGTCCGCCATCGGCCTAGACGACGACCCGGCGATCGGGGTGCTTCAGTCGCTCGGCACGGATGATCGAGTCGATCCGTTCCGCGGTTCGCTCCACCTGGCCGTCCTCGTTGAGCACGACCTCGTCGTAGTCGCCCTGGCGGGCAAGCTCGACGGCGGCGTTGCGCTGGCGGATCTCCAGCTCGCCGGCCGACTCCGTGGCCCGCGCGCGGAGGCGCCGGAACAGGGCCTCGAGGGACGGCGGCACGACGAAGACCAAGAGCGCGTCGGGAACCGAGGCCTTGACCGCGGCGGCACCCTGGACGTCGATCTTCAGGATGACGTCGTGACCCGCCGCGAGCGCCCGACGCACGTCGGCCCTCGGCGTTGCGTACAGGTTCCCGTGGACCTCTGCCCACTCGAGGAAAGCACCGGACTCCCGGAGGGCGCGGAAGCGCGCGGGCGAGAGGAAGTGGTAGCTCCGGCCATCCTCCTCGCCGGGCCGCGGGGCCCGCGTCGTGCATGTCACGATGTAGTGGTAGTCCGGGTCGCGCGGCCGGGCGCGGAGCGCCGCGATGATCGTGTCCTTGCCCACGCCGGACGGGCCCGACACGACCACGAGCAGCGCGCCCGGCGCGCCCGCGCTCGGGGCACCCGCCAGCGGGTCGTCCGCGTCAGGCGCAGGGGCGGGCGCCCGCTCCTTCATCCCGCCGCTCAACGGTCGGGGCCCGCGCCGCCCGGCGCCCCGGCGGCGCTCGCGCGCAGCCCCAGGATCACCGACTCGAGCGCGTCCGGCAGGGGCGCCTCCACCCGGACCAGGTCGCCGGTCGAGGGCGACGTGAAGACGATCCGCCAGGCGTGGAGGAAGAGCCGCCCCAAGCCCGCCGGGCCGCGCCGCGACGTCCCCGTGCCGTAGACCGGATCGCCCGCGACGGCGTGCCCCAGGGCGTCCAGGTGGACGCGGATCTGGTGCGTCCGTCCCGTCACCAGGTCCACCTCGAGCAGCGTCCAGCGCTGGAAGCGCTCGCGAACCCGGTACCCGGTCACCGATGGCCGGCCATCGGGGACCACGGCCATCCGCGTTCGCTGGCGCGGATCGCGCCCGATGGGCGCTTCGATCCGGCCGGCTGCCGCTTCGACGCTGCCCTCAACGAGCGCCAGGTAGGTCTTCTTCACCCGGCGCGCCTTCAGCTGGGCCATCAGCCCGGCCTGGGCGGCATCGGTCTTGGCGACCATGATCAGCCCCGACGTGTCGCGGTCCAGGCGATGCACGATCCCCGGCCGTGCGACGCCCGAGATGCCACCGTACTCCGTGCCGCGGGCCAGCAGCGCGTTCACCATCGTCCCGCTCCAGTGGCCCGGCGACGGGTGCACGACGAGGCCGGCCGGCTTGTCGATCACGAGCACATCGGCGTCCTCGTAGGCGACCGAGAGCGGGATCGCCTCGGCCTCGACGTCGAACGGCTCGACGGGGGGAACGTCGAGCACGAGCGCGTCGCCGGCGCGGACCATCGAGCGGGCCTTGAGCGGGACGCCCTCGACTGTCAGGTGGCCGGCGGAGATGAGGCGCTGGATCCGGGTCCGCGAGAGCCCCGAGAGGTCCGAGGCGACGCGATCGGCGCGTCCGCCCGAGCCCTCCGGGACGACCAGGCGGAGCTCGGTCATCCGGCGACCCAGGGCCGCCGACGCGAGGGCCAGACGGCCATCAGGATCAGCAGGACGAGTGCCGTGCTGATCGCCGCGTCGGCCACGTTGTAGGTGTAGAAGCGCACGTCGCCCAGGCCCATGTCCACGAAGTCCAGGACATATCCGAGCCGCAGGCGATCGATCAGGTTGCCGACAGCCCCGCCGAGGAGGAGACCGAGGGCGAGCGTGGCGAACCAGCCGTTCGTGACGAACGAGCGGCCGTGGAACCAGATGATGACCGCGACCACGCCGATGCTCAGCGCGGCGAACAGAACCGCCTGGTTGACGAACAGTCCGAACAGCGCGCCGGTGTTGTGGACGGGCAGGATCCGGATGTAGTCGCCGACCACCGTGCGGAACGAGCCGGGCGGGACGCTCGCCACCACCCACGCCTTGGTCAGCTGGTCGGCCGCGACGATGGACGCCGCGAGGACGAAGAAGGCCACCCAGTGGCTGGCCGTGCGGGGAGCTGCCGCCGGCGGCATCGCGCCGGCCTCCGTCGGGGCCGCTGGATCACGCATCGGCCCGCTCCGCTCCGTCGTCGCGGGCCGTCCGGCGGAGCGCGACGATGACCTCGCCGCCCGAGAGCCGCACGCTGGACCGGGGCCAGCCCTCGGGCGCGGGGCCGATCGTGACGATGTCGGCGAGGGTCTCCGTCCCGACGGCCGCCAGATGGGGGCCGATGCCCGCCGCCTCGGGACCGAGCTCGACGACCAGCTCGATCCGGTCGGCAAGGTCCAGGCCGGCCTCGCGGCGCAGGTCCTGGGCCGCGCGCTGGATCTCCCGCGCGTCGCCTTCGGCGCGGAGCGCGTCCGTGAGCTCCGTGTCGATGACCACCACGAGCCCGTCGTCGTGGGCGACCGCCGTGCCCGGACGGGGCGAGGCCATGATCTCGACCTCGTCGGGCGCGAGCACGACGCCCGCGAGCGTCACGCTCCCGTCGGCACCGATCGTGAAGGTGCCCGCCCGCGCGGCCGCCATCACCGCCGGGATCACGGCGCCGAGCTTCCGGCCGATCTTCGGCAGGAGCGGCTTGATCCGCCGCTCGACGAGCTCCGACTCGTCACCGATCCGGACGACCTCCTTGACGTTGACCTCGTCCGCGATCACGTCGAGCAGGGCATCGAGGTCCGGGTGCTCGGCGCCGGGAATGGCGATCCAGAGCCGGGCCAGCGGCTGGCGCGTCCTGAGGCCGGCCTGCGAGCGCAGCGTTCGGGCCAGCTCCACCGCCCGCTGGGCCAGCGCCGTCGCCCCCTCGAGCGCCGGGTCGCGCAGGGCGGCCAGCTCGGCCGTCGGCCAGCGCGTCATGTGGACGCTGTCGGGCGCCTCCAGCCCACCGGCCAGGACCAGGTTCTGGTGGATCGCCTCGGTCAGGAACGGGAGGATCGGCGCCATCACCCGGGCCAGCCCGGTGAGGGCCGAGTGCAGCGTGGTGAAGGCGGCGTCCCGGTCGGCCGGATCGTCCGCGCGCGAGAAGCGCTTCCGGTTGCGCCGCAGGTACCACGTGGAGAGATCGTCGATGAACGCCGAGATCGCGCCGGCCGCAGCATCCGGGTCGAAGTTCGCGAGCCGGTCCTCGACGTGCGCTGCGAGGCCGGCAAGGCGCGACAGGATCCAGCGGTCGAGCGGCGGTCGCCCGGCAATCGCCGAGGGGACGGGGGCCGTCGCCGCTCCCGATCCGGCGACCAGCCGGCGAGTCGGGCGTAGGTGACGAAGAACGCGTAGACGTTCCAGAGGACCAGCAGCTCACGGCGAGCCTCGTCTGCGGCGTGCCAGCCGAACAGGATGTTGTCGTCGGGCCGCGCCTTGGCGTACATCCAGCGCATCACGTCGACGCCCATCCGTTCAGCCGCCTCGTCGAACTCGATCGCGTTGCCCCAGCTCTTGTGCATCGGGCGACCATCTTCGCCGAAGAGCGTCGCGTAGCCGAAGATCGCCCGGAAGGGAGTCTCGCCACGCAGGACCGTGCTCATGGCGAGCATCGAGTAGAACCAGTTCCGGAACTGGCCGGGGAAGCTCTCGGTGACGAAGTCGGCCGGGAACCACTCCTGCCAGTGGGCCGGGTCCTCGCGGTAGTGGAGCGTCGAGAAGGGCACGATCCCGGCGTCGAGCCAGGGGTTCCCGACATCGGCGATCCGCGAGACCGGCGCGCCGCAGGCCGCGCAGGCGATCCTGACGGCATCGACGTACGGCCGGTGCGGCGTGTGCCCGTCGAGACTCGTCCCAGCCCTCCACGGCGCGCTCGCGCAGCTGGTCCCGGCTCCCGACGACGTCGAAGGATCCGCAGGCGGCGCAGTCGTAGATCGGGAGCGCCAGCCCCCAGTAGCGCTTCTTGCTGATCATCCAGTCGTGCATGTTGAGGAGCCAGTCCAGCTCCCGCTCATACCCGAATGACGGCAGCCAGCGGATGCCGTCGACGACCTCCATGATCTGGTAGCGGAGGCTGGCGTCCACCTGCTCCCGGGACAGCTCGGTCGCGCGGCACGTCGTAGACCGGCCCCATGCTGATGAACCACTCGTCGACGAGCCGGAAGACGAGGGGCGTCCCACAGCGCCAGCAATGTGGGTAGCGGTGCACGATCGGCTCGAGCCGGTAGAACAGGCCGTGGTGCCTGAGGTGCTCCACGACGGGCTCGACGCTGTCGCGGACGTCACGCCCGGTGAGGAAGCCGAACCCGTCGATGAAGATCCCGCCCTCGTCGAGCGGCGCCAGCATCGGCAGTCCGAGCGACTTTCCCAGCGCGAAGTCCTCCGCGCCGCACCCGGTGCGATGTGGACGATGCCCGTCCCTTCGTCCTCGCCGACCTCGTCCCAGGTGACGACGGCGTGGACGTACGGCGCGCCGTCCGCGCCGCCGCGCTGGAAGGCCGCCCGGACCGCCGGCAGCTCGTCGAAGGGGCCGTGGTATCGCCAGCCGGCCAGCTCGGAGCCGGCCCGCTCCTCGAGGATCTCGAACGGCCCGACGAGCGCCTGGCGCAGCATGCCCCGGCCCAGCCAGAAGACATCGTCCCCCTGGCGGACCTTGACGTAGCGCAGCTCCGGTCCGACGGCCGCGGCCACGTTGGAGGTGAGCGTCCATGGCGTCGTGGTCCAGACCAGGAGCGCCTCGCCGGGTCGGTCGAGGAGCGGGAAACGGACCGTGAGGCCGGGGTCGGTGCGGTCCGCGTAGCCCTCGGTCATCTCGTGCTGGCTGATGCCGGTCCCGCAGCGGGCGCACCAGGGCATTGTGTCGTGCCCCTTGTACAGCCAGCCTCGTCGGTGACACTCGGCGAGGAACCCCCAGATCAGGTCGTTGTTCTCGTTGCTGAACGTGAAGTAGGAGCCGCCCAGCTCGGGCATCCCGAGCCTGCCCGACGAGCATCTCGACCCGGTCGGTGACGGGCCCTCTGGGGCCGACCAGGGTCGCCTCGGCGCCCGGATCAGCCCCCAGGAGGTCGCGCAGGCGGCGCAGCTCGTCCGGATCGTTCCAGTCCATCCAGTAGCCAAGCCGGATCGACTGCTCGGTCTGGCGAGCGGCGAACGTGAGGACCCGCTGCTTGCAGAGCCGGACGAACTCGGCGATTCCGTGCTCCTCGATGTCGCGCTTCGAGGTGAACCCGAGCTCCTTCTCGACGTTGACCTCGACCCAGAGGCCCTGGCAGTCGAAGCCGTTCTGCCAGCGCTGGTCCTCGCCGCGCATGGCGTGGAAGCGCTGGAAGAGGTCCTTGTAGGTGCGGCCCCAGGCATGGTGGACGCCCATCGGGTTGTTGGCGGTGATGGGCCCGTCGAGGAAGCTCCAGCGTGGCCCACCTGCGTTCTGGGCGCGCAGGCGGGCGAACGTCCGGCGGTCCGCGCCAGATCGCGAGGATCTCGTGCTCCTGGGCGACCAGGTCGGGCTTGCTGGAGACGGGTGCGAACATCGGGCCTCGGACGCGGGTTGGATCTGGCGAGCGTGGGGTGCATGGGCTTCACGAGCCGGCCCGGTCGGCCGTCACAGGGCCCCGGACGCGCCCCACGGAGGTTCCCCGTATCCTACCCTCGATGCAGCAGCCGCAGGAACCACGCCCGCGAGCCCGTTCGGCCTTCAGCGCGGCGTTCCTGAGCCTGATCTTCCCCGGGCTCGGGCACGCCTACGCGCGGGCGTGGTACCGGGCAGTCGGGTTCGCGGCGGCACCCTTCCTGCTGCTCGCCCTGCTCGCGGGGGCGGTGCTCAGCTACAGGATCGAGGTCCTCGGGGTGGCCCTCCAGCCACCGGTGCTGGTGGCGATCCTGGTCGGCAACGTCGTCGCGTACCTGTACCGGGTCGTCGCGGCAGTCGACGCATATCGGGTCGTCCGCTACCTTAACCGCGTCGCCGAGGGCGGCTCCGGGAGGCTCGGCCCGGCGCGCGCGCCCCTCGCCCCGATCTCGCTGGCCGGCCTCCTCGCCGTCGTCCTCGTGATGGGCGGGGCCCACGCGGCGGTCGCGTACTACGACCTCCAGGCCATGACGGCGGTCCAGAACATCTTCAACCCGAGCGACACGGGGGTCGGCCCGGCGGCGGTGCCGACCACGCCGACCGCCTCCGCCGGCCCGAGCGCCTCCGCCGGAGCCGCCAGCCCGCAGCCATCGCTCCCGCCGCCGGCGTCGGGGGCACCGGCCGCGGCGCCGTCCCTGATTCCGTGGAACGGGACGGGCCGCCTCAACATCCTGCTGATCGGCACGGACAAGCGGCCCGACGAGGGCACCTGGAACACGGACACCCTCATCGTCGCGAGCATCGACCCCACGACGCGACAGGTCGCCCTGTTCAGCCTCCCGCGCGACACGGTCGACGTGCCGCTCCCACCGATCCCGGCCCGCGCCGTCTTCGGGGCGACCTACGCGTCGAAGATCAACTCGCTCTACCTCCAGGCGCAGGCACGTCCCGACCTGTTCCCGGGCGGCGGGCACGAGGCGCTCAAGGACACCCTCGGCTACCTCTACGGGATCCCGATCAACTACTACGTGGAGGTCGACTTCACCGGCTTCAAGACCGTGGTCGACGCCCTCGGCGGCGTCACCATCAACGTCCAGGTCCCCGTGGTCGACGACGACTACCCGGGCGACAACGGGGCGCTCCGCGTGTACATCCAGACCGGGGTCCAGCGCATGAGCGGCAGCCAGGCCCTGATCTACGCGCGCTCCCGGCACGGATCGAACGACTTCGACCGTGCCTCGCGCCAGCAGCGGGTCCTGCTCTCGCTGCGGCAGCAGGCCGACTTCGCGACCCTGATCCAGCGCCTGCCCGCGCTGGTCCAGAGCACCTCGAGCGCGGTCAAGACCGACTTCCCGATCGACAAGCTCCCGGCGCTCATCGACCTGGCCAGCCGGATCGACATCACGAACGTGCGCTCGTTCGTGTTCGCGCCGCCCTACTACGGGACCGAGGGATACCCGGGCGGCATCTACGAGCTGACCCCGAACGTCGCGCGCATCCGGGCGGCCGTCGCCGGCGCCTTCAACTTCGACCCGACCATCGAGGCGCAGCGCCAGGCGATCGCCCAGGAAGGCGCCCAGGTCTGGGTCCTCAACGGCACCGGCGTGAACGGGAACGCGGCAGCCGTCGCCGGCTATCTCGACTTCCGGGGCGTGGCGGCGTCGGCGCCCAACCAGCGGCCCCCGGCTGGGGCCGTGCCGGCGAACACGATCATCCGGGTCTACAACGGCGCGCAGACGAAGCTGCCGCTCACGCTTGCACTGCTGGCCGACCTGTTCGGCGTCCAGGCCGTGCCCGTAACAGACCCGACAGTGCGCGCGGACATCATCGTGACGACCGGCCTGAAGACTCCGGCCCTCGCGGCGCCTGCCCTCCCCTGACGCGTCGACCAGCCGAACGGAGGACCGTCAGGCCGGGTCGATCGGCGTCACCCAGTGGCGATAGGCCGGCACGTTGCCGCGCACGATCTCGAAGTAGCGGTCCTTCACTCGCTTCGTGATCGGGCCCACGTGGCCCGATCCGACGCGCCGGTGATCAACCGAGATGATCGGGCTGATCTGGGCACCCGTGCCGCAGAAGAACGCCTCGTCGGCGATATAGATCTCGGAGCGGTCGATGGACCGCTCCACGACGCGCAGACCGAGCTCGGCGCAGATCTCCATGATCCCGGCCCGCGTGATCCCCTCGAGGATGTCATCGGACACCGGGGGCGTCGCCAGGACGCCGTCCCGCACGACGAAGATGTTCTCGGCGGAGCCCTCCGAGACGTGGCCGTCGTCGGAAAGGACCAGCGCCTCGTCGAAGCCGTTGAGCATCGCCTCGGACTTGCTGAATGCCGGGTTGACGTACGAACCCACGATCTTGGCGCGGGACGGGATGGCCGGGTCCGACGTGCGCCGCCACGACACCGTGCCCACGTTCACGCCGACGTTCGTGTCGACGTAGTCGCCGAACGGGACGGCCAGGATGTAGTAGCGGTGCTCGAGGCCGTGGAGCTTCACCCCGATCGCCTGGGTGCTCTTGTAGAACGACGGCCTGACGTAGGCGTCCTCGCGGAAGGCGTTGCGCCGCAACACTTCCACGGCCTCGGCTGTGAGCTGGTCGACCGACGGGATGTCGTCCATGAGCAGGATCTTGCAGGAGTTGCGGATGCGCTCCATGTGCGCGCGAACCTTGAGCGCATAGAGCCGGCCCTGCTCCGCGTTCCAGTAGGCCCGGATCCCCTCGAAGACCGCCGTTCCGTACATGAAGGCGTGGGTCATGATGCTGACGTTGGCCTCGGCGAGGGGAACGTAGCGTCCCTCGAATAGGCACACGAGCGTGGCAGGATCGGCGGGGGCGCCAGCGGCTCGAGCGGCGGGCGCCGCGACAGGCTTCTCGGTAAGCATCCGGCGGGGCTCCTGAAGCGGGGTCCGGCGGTGGCCCGACGGGCCCGGCGGACTCCGCGAGTATACCGTCCGTCGTGCGCCAGGCCGCGGCGGGGGTGGCCGGCGAGGGCCGTCGGGCGGCACTCTCAGGCAGCCGAGCCGGCCAGCCGCCCGATCACGAGCCCGACGTAGGCAACGTAGAACACGCCTCCCGCCAGCAGGCCGCGACCGGTGAGCCGGCCTCGGTGCCGCATCGGCAGGAAGATCGCCAGCAGCGAGCCCACGGCGATCGCCGCGGAGAGGAAGCTGAGCTCCGAGCTGGGCCCGATGGACCAGGCGGCCGGGGCGAAAAGGAGCGCGATCGACGTCGGGATCGCACTCTGGAAGACCATCGCCCCGGTGATGTTCCCGAGCGCCAGCGTATCCTTGCCCTGCCGGACCCAGATAACGCTGTTTGCCTTCTCGGGAAGCTCCGTCGCGATCGGGGCGATCACGAGGGCGAGAAGCGCGGAGCTCACCCCGAGCGACGTCGCCAGATCCTGGACCGCTCCCACGAAGAGCGCCGCGCCGCCCACGATGCACGCGAGCGCCACCGTGACCTGGACGCCCACCACCCGCAGGCGCGGCACGGGATGGCCACCTCGCCCGCGGTCCAGGTGGCGGAGGAGGAGTGGCGCCAGCTCGGCATCCTGCGCGCCCGGCCCGCCAGCCAGGTGCGCGCGCACGTACCAGCCGTAGAACGCGAGCAGCACGATCGCGACCCCGGCCTTGCCGAACTCCATGCCGGCGGGCAGGAACGCCGCCGCGATCGCGAGTCCGTAGCTCAGCCCGAACCAGCGCAGGTCGAGAAGCAGGACCCGCGTGTCGACGGCAAGGTCGACACCCTGGCGGCGGCGCCGGCGGAAGCCGAGAATCGCCAGCCCCGTGACGAACATCGCCAGCGTGGCGAGCATGAACGGCGCCCCCAGCACCGCCCCGACGCCACCTCCGTCGAGGCGTCGCCGCTGCCGAAGACGATCGCGATCAGCGGGATCATCGTCTCCGGGAGCGCGGTGCCGACCGCTGCGAGGACCGATCCGACGGCGCCCTCGGCGAGATCGAGCGAGCGGCCGAACCACTCGATCCCGTTCGTGAACAGCTCGGCCCCGGCGAGGATGACGACCAGCGCCACGAGCAGGACGAGCAAGGTCCATGCCCTAGGCCGCCGCGCGCCGGTCCGCAGTCACGACGACCGCCGGCCGTCGTGCGGATGGTTGTTCGCCGTGAGGATCGGGTCAGGGGCGAAGGTGCTGGGGCGCATACGGCAGCAGCGCGACGAGCCGTGCCCGCTTGAGCGCGACCGACAGCTCGCGCTGGTGCGCTGCGCAGGTGCCGGTCTTGCGGCGCGGCTCGATCTTCGCGCGCTCCGAGAGGTAGCGGCGAAGGCGGCTGACCTCCTTGTAGTCGATCTGGACCGTCTTGTCGGCGCAGAAGGCGCACACCTTCCGGCGGCGGCGGTCGCGATAGTAGTCGTCTCGCTTCTTGCTGCGTGCTGCGGGTGGCATGGGTTCAGCTCCTGTGGAGGCGGGCGTGACCGTCGCGGCCGGCGCCCGGGATGTGCGTCAGAACGGGAGGTCGTCGATGTCGGACGGGGCGTCGTCCACCCCAGCCGCCTCGGAGCGGCGGATCGGCGAGACGGTGGCGCCTGCCGGTCGCGTGTCCCCGGGAAACGGCGGGGCCGCGTCCGCGCCCTCGTCGCGCGGCCGGCGGTCGAGGTTCGTGATCTGGTTGGCTACGAGCTCGGTCGTGTACCGCTTCTGACCCTGCTGGTCCTCCCACTGCCGGGTCTGGAGACGGCCCTCGACGTAGACCTTCATCCCCTTGCGCAGGTTCTCGGCGGAGCGCTCGGCCAGTTGCGCCCAGGCAACGACCCGGAACCACTCCGTCTCTTCCTGCCACGCGCCGTCCTGGCCCTTGAAGTTTCGGTTGACGGCGACGGTGAACTGCGTCACGGCCTGACCGCCCGGCGTGTAGCGCATCTCGGGGTCGCGCCCGAGATTCCCGATGATCATCACCTTGTTCAGGGACATCGGAACTCCCTCCTGGGACCTGCCGCTTCGAGGTCAGTCGACCGCAGCCGGCGCAGCGTCGCTCTCCGACTCGTCGATCTGCTCGCCCATGGGCTCCTCGTCCTCCTCGACGTCCGGCGCGGGAACCAGGTCGGCGGCGTCGTCGATCTTGCCGCGCGTCGCCTTGAGGGGCCGCTCGACGCGGATCACGAGATGCCGGATCACGTCCTCCGTGATCAGCAGCGTTCGCTCCAGGTCGGCGATCGAGTCGGCCGGGGCGTCGAAGTGGATGATGTGGTACGACGCTTCGCGGTACCGATCGATCTGGTAGGCCAGGCGCCGGCGGCCCCAGGGGGCCGCCTTGACGATCTGGCCACCGGTCCCCGCGATCTGCCGGGCCACCTTCTCCAGGAGCGCCTGGACGCGATCGTCCGGCGCATCGGGCCGGATCACGAGCATGAGTTCGTAGCGGCGCACGGCCGTTCGACTCCTTCCTGTGGGGTATGCCCCGCTCGTGGCCCCCGGAACCCGGGCCGCCAGGCGGAGCAGAAAGGGCTGCGGGATCTTACCACGCGTCCGGGGCGGAGCACGGCAGGCAGTGGGTCGAGGCGCTCCTCATGTATTCTTCCGCCGTATTCCGATCGCAATCAGGGGGCCTTGCCAGCGTGCCGTCAAGCACCATCCTCGTCCTCCAGACGAACCCGGCAGCGGGCGCCGCCATCGTGGACCCACTGGTCGGCGTGGGCTACCAGGTCACCACGACTGCCGACCCTGCCGACGCCGTCCGGCGGGCCGGCGATTTCGCGCTCGTGATCGTGGACGTCGACGCAGGATCACGGAGTGGCGTCGACGTGTGCCGGGAGGTCCGCGGCACGGCCGCCTTCTCGGCGGTCCCGGTGCTGTGCATGAGCCAGACCGACGACGTCGAGGAGCGGGTGCGCTTCCTCGAAGCCGGGGCGGACGATGTCATCGGGAAGCCGTTCGACGCGCGGGAGCTCGAAGCGCGGGTCGAGGCGCTCCTCATCCGGTTCCAGCGCTCGCGTGACCTTGCCCCGGTCGCGCTGGCAGCGGAGGCGGCGCCGGCGCGGCGGAGCATTGTCGTCTGCTTCAGCCCGAAGGGCGGGGTCGGGACCACGATGATCGCGGTGAACGTGGCCGCCTGGCTCGCCGCCAGGGCACCCGGTCGCGTCCTGCTCGCGGATCTGGACCTCCAGTTCGGACAGGTCGCCACGCACCTCAACCTCAAGCCCCAGCTCACGGTCGCCGACCTGGCGAGGGACGACCAGTCGCTCCGGGAGCCGGACCTGCTTCGGACGTACGTGATCTCGTCTCAGGACGACCTCGCGGTCCTCGCCGCGCCCGGCACGCCCGAGCCGGGGCGTCTTGTCACGCCGGAGCAGGTGAACCTGCTCCTCTCGACGGCGCGCACGGCCTACGACACGCTCGTCATCGACGCCGGGTCGGTGCTCGACGAGCGTTCGCTCGCGGCCGTTTCGCGGGCGGAGGCACTCGCGATCCCGATCGTTCCCGAGATCGGCGCTCTCAAGGCGCTCCACTCGCTGCTCGAGTTCCTGGCCGAGGTCGGCTCGGCCGCGAGCACGGCGACGTTCGTGCTCAACCACCTCTTCGCCCGCGAGATGCTCTCGATGAGACAGATCGAGGCCGCCATCGGGACGCAGGTGAAGGCGGAGGTCCCCTACGATCCCGGGCTCTATCTCAAGTCCATCAACGAGGGCATCCCGATCGTCCGCAGCGCCCCGACCTCGGTGCCCGGCCGGGCGCTCGGCAAGCTGGCGGCAGCCGTGAGCGGAGTCGGCGAGAGCGCCGCCCCGGCAGGCGACGACCGCCGGGGCCTTCTCGGGGGCCTGCGCCGGCGCGGTTAGGACGCGTGCCCGCCGGGCCACGCCACGCGGAGGGGTGAGGGAGGCCGTTGATCCCTCCGCTCGGGTCAGGCGGCCGTTGATCAGGACGGATGGGGTCCGTCAGTTCTCCGTGGGCAGGTGCACGTAGGCCGACTGGATCCCCACGCGGCCCGGGCCCGTGAACCGGTTGAACACGAGGTTGCCTGCCCCGCCGAAGATGCCCGTCTTGAGGCCGTAGACCTGCTGCTGCATCGGGACGTTCCCGTCGCGGTAGATCCAGCCGCCCGCTTCCACGTCGATCGACTCGCCGGGATCGAGGACCTTCTCGAAGACGTTCCCGTAGCCGTGGAGCCACACGATCCCCTCCGAGCCACGAGCCTCGAACCGGTCCACGAAGAACCCGGTCCCTCCGAACAGCATGTTGGAGACACCCTTCACCCGGGTGAACGTGTAGTCGACGTTGCCCGTGGCGGCCAGGAACTGGTGCTCGCGGACCAGGATCACCTGACCGGGCTGCAGGTGCATGGACAGGACATGGCCCGGGTCGTCGCGGGAGAACGCGACCTCGCCCGGGCTCTGGGTCTCCGTCATGAAGACGGGCATGCCGGCGATCACCCGCTTGAAGGCACCCTGGAGGTGGTGCATCCCGACCTGCATCGCCGGGTCCTTCCAGAGGATCACGTGGTGCTCGAAGAAAACCGGCATGCTCCCGTCCGTGCGGACGTGGAGGACGGGCACGAGCTCGCCCTCGATCCTGTATGTCAGCCCTGGGCCGATGCCCTCGTCGATCTTCGTCGGCAGGATCGTGGGCGGGGTCGGCATGGCGGATCTCCTTGTCGTTTCGGGTCCTCGGGTCCTCGCGGGAGCGCGCCGGTCGGACCCTCGCAGGATAGCGGGATGACGGAGGGCAGCCGGCACGGCGAGGGCTGCCGAGTCGTGGTCCGGCCGAATGTGGCAAAGTCAGCCCGGCCGCTGGCTCGACCCAAGGCCAGTCCTCTGGAGGTATGCCCCGTGAGGAGCATCGTTTCCCGCTCGCTCCTGCTGGTCGCCCTCGTCGGAGCGCTCGTCGCGGCGACGCCCGTCGCGGCGAACGCGGCGACGATCCAGCGGACGTGGACGGCGACGTTCGCGGGCGCCGCCACGGCGGGCCCGTCCGCCAGTGGTTCGGCGGCGCTCGTCCGCTACTGGTCGGGTTCCGGCACGTTCTCAGCAAAGCTCCAGGGACTCCTCCCCTCTGCGACCTACGCCGTGGCCATCTACCAGGGGACCTGCGCGAAGCCGACGGTGCTGCTGCGGCTCCCGAACCTGGCCGCCGACGCGAGCGGAAGCGCGACTGCCACCAGCTCCATCGCCATCGCCCGGATGACGCCCGTCTGGAACAAGGCAGCCGTTGGATCCATCGCCCTTCGAATCATCTCGGGCACAGATTTCCACTGTGCCGTGCTCACCTACCCCGTCGCGACGCGGGTGGCCGTCCCGAAGCTCGGCATCGACCTGCCGATCGTCCTACAGCGGGGCACCGCGTTTCCCTACTGCAACGTCGCCATGTACCTGACGGGGCTCTCCCAGCCGGGCGAGGCCGGCGTCACGTTCCTGTACGCACACGCGCGGACGGGCATGTTCCTGCCCCTGCTCAGCGCCTCGCTGGTCAACAACGGCGCCCGGATGATCGGCATGACGGTCAACGTGTGGACGAGCGACGACCGTTTGATCACCTACCGGATCACCAAGGTGCTCCGCCACCAGTACTCGCTGCCGGACCTCTGGTCGATCCACTCCCAGCAGCTCTGGCTGCAGACGTCGGAAGGTCCATACGGGACATACAACAAGCTGATGGTGGTCGCGCTGCCGGTCTCCACGACGGCCGCGAGCCCCGCGGACGCGCATCCGACGGCACGGCCGCTCGTCTGCAGCAAGTACTGATAGGCCGCGACCGGGGTCTTCAGGCACCGGTCGCGGCCGGGGTGCCAGCCCCGCGGCCTCGCGAGCGATCGAACCGGGGGTCGCTGTGTGGTGCCGAGGGGGAGATTCGAACTCCCATGCCCTTCCGGGCAGCCGATTTTAAGTCGGCCGCGTCTGCCGGTTCCGCCACCTCGGCGCGATCGTGGGAATCGTAACGCCCGCCGAACCGGCGGGCGTTACGTACGTTGAACCTGGAGGCGACGGTGGGATTCGGACCCACGCATAGAGGTTTTGCAGACCTCCCCCTTAACCACTTGGGTACGTCGCCTCGGGAGCGCCGGCGGGGGAACCGGCGATGCTGGCTGGCCCTCGAGGATTCGAACCTCGGTTCACGGATCCAAAGTCCGCTGTCCTACCGCTAGACGAAGGGCCAGCGGAACGGGGGCCGCCAAGTGCGGGAAAGAAGTTGGAGCGGAAGACGGGACTCGAACCCGCGACCCTCACCTTGGCAAGGTGATGCTCTACCAACTGAGCCACTTCCGCTCGATGACCGCGTCCGGGGTGGTGGTGCCGAGAGGCAGAGTTGAACTGCCGACACCGCGATTTTCAGTCGCGTGCTCTACCAGCTGAGCTATCTCGGCCCGCGGGCCCCGCCGGACGTCCCCGCCCGTCGGCGTCCGAGAAGGTACCACGGGCGGCCCCTCGTCGGCAAACTCAACCCGCTTCGACGGCAGACCCGACCGACGCGCGGGCGCCTGGTAGCAGTCGGCGGCCCGTGGCACCGCGTTGCCTGCCCAGCGAGCCTTTGATCGCAACGTGGTTGCGGCAGTGTTCATCCTCAAGGACCAGGCGTGCGCAATGACCGTGGCCGCCGGGGCGATCCGCGCACTGGTGCACGAGGGGGCCGCTCGAGCTCGCCGCGCGACTCCGACCGCGCCCAGGGGACGCTGCCTCCGCCTCCGGGGGCGGGTCAGCCAACATCGACGGCCGGCGGCTGGACGCTGTGGACCCCGGCTGTGCGTGGAGCAGCACTCTGGCAACTGCGGCGCCGCTCAGCGGGCGGGCGGCGAGTTCACGGCGTGCCCGAGCCAACCCTGGCGCCACGGCAGACCGGGTGGCAGACCGGGCGGTGGCCGCCGCGCGCCGCGCGGCGGGGCTCAGTCGAGCCCGGCCAGCTCGGCGGAGGCCGATGGTTCCAGCGGGCGCTCCCCGCCCAGCGCCCGCAGCCGGTTGATCCGGTCGACGATCGGCGGGTGGGTCGAGAAGAGCCCCTTCGACCGCGTCTCGAACTTCTTGATCGGGTTCGTGAAGTAGAGGTGCTGGGTGGCGCGGTTCGCAACCTCGAGCACCTCGGGGTCCTCCGAGATCGCGGCGAGCGCGCGCTCCAGGCCCCGTGGGTTCCTGGTCAGCTCGACCGACGAGGCGTCGGCCATGAACTCGCGCTGGCGGCTCACGGCCAACTGCACCAGCCTCGCGAAGATCGGGGCGACGATGGCGAGCACGAGCGCAAGCACGAAGATGATCGCCTGCAGGCCACCACCGCCCTCGCGGTCGTTCGAGGAGCGGCGTCCCCCGAAGCCGCCCCAGAACGTGAAGCGCAGGAAGAAGTCCGCCACGAGCGCCACGGTCCCGACCATCACGCCGACGAGGAGCGAGTAGCGGATGTCGTAGTTGCGAACGTGGGAAAGCTCGTGACCGATCACGCCCTGCAGCTCCTCGCGGTCCATCTTCTGGAGGAGCCCGGTGGTGACGGCGATCGACGCGTGGCGGGGATCACGGCCGGTCGCGAACGCGTTGGGAGCCGTGTCGTCGATGAGGTAGACGGCCGGCATCGGGATCCCCGCCGCCAGCGACATCTCGGTGACGACGTTGATCAGCTGGGGCTGGTCCGCGGCGGTGACCGGGCGGGCCTTCGAGACGCCCAGCACGACCTTGTCGCCCGTGTAGTAGCTGGCGAGGGACGAGATGATCGCCACCACCCCGAAGATCCCCAGCCAGGCGAGGCCCGCCTCGGCCGTGCCCGTCGTCCCGTAGCCGATCGCGAAGCCAAGGAGGCCCAGCAGCACGACCAGGATCAGCGCGAGCAGGAACGAGTTGCGCCGGTTTGCCGAAATCTGGCTGTAGAAGGTGCCGGCCATCGGGACGTCCCGTTGCCCGCCCGTCAGCGGAGGCTGACGACGGGCACCTCCTGGGCCTCCGGCTCGGCCACGAAGAAGTCGCGCTTTGTGAAGCCCAGCGGGCCGGCCACGAGCACGGCCGGGAAGGTCTGGAGACTGGTGTTGAACTCGTTGACGGTCGCGTTGTAGTGCTGCCGCGAGAAGCTGATCTGGTTCTCGGTGGTGGTCAGCTGCTCCTGCAGGCTCAGGACGTTCTCGTTCGCCTTGAGCGTCGGGTAGTTCTCCACCACGGCGAACAGCGAGCGCAGCGCGCCGGTCAGCGTGTTCTCGGCCTGGGCCTGCTGGGCGGTGATCTGGCCGCTCGCGCCGGCGGCGACGGCATTGGCGCGGGCCTCCGTGACCCGCGTGAGCACGTCCTGCTCGAAGTCCATGTAGCCCTTGACCGCGGCGACGAGGTTGGGCACCAGGTCGTGGCGCCGCTTGAGCTGGACCTCGATCTGGCCGACCGCCTCGTCGACCCGGTTGCGCCGAGCCACGAGCCCGTTGTAGATCATGACCCCGGCGACGGCGAGGACGACGATGACGACCAGCAGGAAGATGACGGCTTCCATCGAGCCCTCCGCGATACCCGGCATCAAGCGGCGGCCGGCTTGCCCAAGTGTACGGGAGGAGCGGCCGACGTCACGTGGCACCGGCGATGGTGGGCGGTGAGGGGTTCGAACCCCCGACTTCCTCGGTGTAAGCGAGGCGCTCTGACCAACTGAGCTAACCGCCCGAGGGACCGGTCACCTGCCGTGAACGCGCGAGAGGCGGCTCCGAACGGAGCCGCCCCGATCAGGTGCGAGAAGGTGGTGCCCAGGCCGGGACTTGAACCCGGATGAGTTGCCTCATACGCCCCTCAAACGTACGCGTATACCAATTCCGCCACCTGGGCCCCGAGTGCGGCGCACTGTTCGCTTCCCGATCGAGTGGTACCGAGGAAGGGATTTGAACCCATACGCCCTTGCGGACACTAGCTCCTGAAGCTAGCGCGTCTACCAATTCCGCCACCTCGGCACGCTGCCGATCAGGCGGCGAAAGTCACCGCCCGAAGGAAGACCATGCTATCACGTCCCAAAATCGCCCACTCGGGTCGGCGACCGGCGCGGGCTTCGGTCCCTCCAGGCGATCGGAAACGACGAAAACGCTGTCGCGGAAGAAGAGCGGCAGGACCGGCTCGAGCGTGCCGAGAAGCGCCTGAAGGCGGCTGTAGGCCGCCATTCGCGCCGCGTCGGTGCCCGGCGCCCGAGCGGCCGTCAGGGCGGCGTCGAGGGCGGGATCTTGGAAGCCGGAGACATTTGAGCCCCCGGACTGCACCTGGGAGCTCGCCAGGAGTGGATACGGGTCGGGATCGAGCCCCACGTTGACATCGGCGACGGCCGCCACGAAAGCAGCCCCGCGCAGGCGCTTGACGAGGTCGCCGGCTGCAAGCGGGACGACGGTGGTCGGGATCCCGAGCGAGGTCCAGGCTGCGGCGACCCGCGTGGCAACGCTCGCGGTCACAGGGTTACGCTGGAATCCGCCACCAGGAGCTCGATGGACACGGGCTTCTTCGACTTCGGCGGCAGCCACCCTGCAGCCGTCTTCGTCCAGCCGGCCGCCCGCAGCCCAAGGACCGCCGCCTTCCGGTCGTAGGCCACGATGGGGGCGGCCTTCGCGTCGTAGGCCCATGACGAGGGCGGGATGGGCGTGGCAGCCTCCTGCCCGGACCCGGCCAGGAGGTCGGTCACGAGGCCGCCGCGGTCGATGGCGGCGAGCAGTGCCGACCTGACTCGGGCATCACCGAACGGCCCGGCTCCCGGTCGCAGGTTCAGGTAGATGCCCGTGAGCGTCGTCTCCGGGTACGCGATCAGGCGCGTCGCAGGTGCCGCCGCGAGGGCGGCTGCCGCGGCGGGCGGGAGCCCCGAGACGGCGTCTACCTCGCCCGCCCGGTAGGCCGCCATGGCCTCGTCCGGCCCCGGATAGAAACGCAGCTGCAGGCCGGGCAGGAGCGGATTGCCGGGAACGGCGGCCCCGGGCCCGAGGGTGGCGAGCGGACCCGACCCGGCGTCCAGGGGTCCCAGAACCGGAGCGAGGTCGGCGATGTCGGACGTGAGGTCGGTGAGTGCAAACGGCCCGTCCCCGATCGGGTGTGTCGAGAACGGGGCGTCGGCGAGGTCCGCGACCGCCACGCTGGAGAGAAGGTGGGCCGGCAGCAGCGGCTGCGTCGCCGCCTGGAGGAATCCGCCGAGAGGCACGGCGAGGTCGAATTGCACCGTCTTCGCGTCGAGCGCCGTGACGGTGACGCCTTGCCAGCCTGCCGCGAGGGGGCCCGTGTAGGCGGGATCCTGGAGCACGTGCACGGTGTACACCACGTCCTCGCTCGTCACCGGCACCCCGTCCTGCCACCGGGCATCCGAACGGATCCGGAACGTCCAGCGCCCGCCCTTCGCGTCCACCGTCCAGCCGGACGCAAGGTCGGCGACCGGACGTCCGTCGGCACCGGGACGGACGAGCCCGCGGAAGAGGAGGGCCACCAGGTCCCGGTCAGCCTGGGTCCTGGCTGTGACCGGGTTTACCGAGCTGGGGAAGCCGACGACGGCCTCGCGCTCGATGGCGAGAGGCACCGCCGTGGCGGTCGGGAGCGGGACGGCGACAGGCGTCAGCGCCGGCGCGGAGATCGCCGCGCCGAGCACGCCGAGAAGCAGGACGAGGAAGAGGGCGAACGCGCCGTCGCGACGGCTCACGCGGCAGCCGCCGGGGCGTCCGGCCTAGGTGCCGCTCGCCGGTGCGAACGCGTAGCTTGCCAGCGAGAAAATCGAGAACAGGATCCCCAGGATGATCGTGAACTGCCAAAGCCGCCGTTCGACGCCACGCCGGCTCCGGTAGACGGCGGAGTCACCCCCGAAGGCCCCTGACAGCCCCGTCCCACGCGCCTGCAGCAGCACGGAGGCGATCAGGCCGATGCTGACGATGATCTGGCCGACGGCCAGGTAGGTGTTCACTCTGGGGAGATCCTCCAACGGTCGAGCGGGGGCGATGGTAACACAGGCACCCCCGGGACCCGCCCTCGCCCGTCGCCGGCCCGAGGGCCATCCGTCAACCCGCCGGCTTTGCCGCTCCCTGGGCGGCGACCGCGGCCATCGCCGCCTCGACCCGCGACGCGTCGCCGAGGTAGCGCGACGAGCGCGGTCGGAGATCCTCGTCGAGGTCGTAGACGAGGGGGACGCCGGTCGGGATGTTCAGGCCAACGATCTCGTCATCGGAGATGCCGTCAAGGTACTTGACCAGGGCCCGCAGGCTGTTGCCGTGGGCGGCCACGAGCACGCGCTTGCCAGCCCTGAGGTCCGGTGCGATCGCCAACTCCCAGTACGGGCAGGAAGCGTGCCACGGTGTCCTTGAGTGACTCTGCGCGTGGGATGTCGGCGTCCGCCAGGTCCGCGTAGCGCGGGTCGCGGCCGGGGAACCGCTCGTCGTCGTCGGAGAGGGTGGGCGGAGGAACGTCGTAGCTCCGGCGCCACAGCTTCACCTGCGCCTCGCCGAACTTGACGGCCATCTCCGCCTTGTTGAGGCCCTGGAGCGCACCGTAATGCCGCTCGTTGAGGCGCCAGCTGTTCTGCACCGGGCACCACATCTGGTCGAGCTCGTCGAGGGCGATCCAGAGTGTGCGGATGGCCCGCTTAAGCACCGACGTGTGCGCGACGTCGAAGCGGAACGACTCCGCGAGAAGGAGCCGACCGGCCTCGTGCGCCTCCTCCACTCCGGTATCGGACAGGTCGACATCGGTCCACCCGGTGAACCGGTTCTCCTTGTTCCACGTGCTCTCGCCATGGCGGAGCAGGACGAGCGTCGGCATCGGAAGGCTCCTCTCGGTGGAGGTCAGGAGGCAGCGCGGCGCGCCGCTGCGGTCAGGGCCGCGCGGGCGACCATGCCGGCCATCTCATCGGGCTTGAGCGACGCGCCCCCAACCAGCGCGCCGTCGATCCCGGGCTCGGCGAGGAAGTCGCCGATGTTCGCGCTCGTGCAGGAGCCGCCATAGAGGATCGGGACGGCGTCGGCACGCGGGCCCCATCCGCTTGAGCGGAGCGTCGCCCGGATCGCCTCCGCCATGGCCGAGGCATCCGCGCCGGATGCGTTCCGGCCGGTTCCGATGGCCCAGACGGGTTCGTAGGCGATGACCACGCCCGCCGCCAGCAGCGTGTCGGGATCATGGCCGGCAAGAGCACCGGCCAGCTGCCCGGCAACGACCGCCGTGGCGCGCCCGGCCTCCCGTTCGGCGAGCTGCTCGCCGACGCACAGGATCGGTCGCAGGCCGGCGTCGACGGCCCGGCCCAGCTTGCGTCCGATCAGTGCATCCGACTCGGCGGCGTCGCGGCGACGCTCGGAGTGCCCGAGGATGACCCAGGTCGCGAGCCCGGCGAGCATCGGCGCACTCACCTCGCCCGTGTGGGCCCCGGCCAGCTCGTGGTGAATGTTCTGCGCGCCAACCGCGATCCCCTCCCCAGCCACGGCATCCCGCACCGCTGCGAGACACACGAAGGGCGGGCAGATGACCCGCACGACGCCCGGCTCGGCGGTTCGTGCCGCGATGGTGCGGGCCAGCTCGCCGGCATCCGCAGGTGTGGTGTTCATCTTCCAGTTCGCAGCAACGATCACGTCTCGCATGGGACCATCATGCCACCGACCCGTTCGGCCGCGGCGGGGCCGGGCGTCGCGCGTCGGCGTGCCATTCGGCCCCGACCGGGGGATCCGACGGGCCGCCCACGGGGTGGAGCGCGAGCATCTCGAGCCTCTCCAGCGCTCGCTGGACGCGGCCGCGCGGAACCGCCAGCTCCGCGGCGAGCTCACCGAGCGAGGCCTCCGGGATCGAACGGCGCAGGGCCGCGACCGCGCGAACGGCTTCGGGCTGGTCGGCGAGCCTCCCGTCGGCATCCAGGGTCGCGATCGCCGCGAGCTGACGAGCGGCGGCGGCCGCGATGCGGTCGAGGTTCGCCGACTCCGCGTTGAGTAGGCGGTTGAGGTCGCCGCGGACGGAGCGGGACACCTGGCGGGACTCGAGCTCGAGGAGCGACGGGCCGGCCCCGATCCAGCGCAGGAACGTCCCGATCGCCTCCCCTCCCTTCCATGTCACGACCCCGCGCCGGCGACGCACGCGGACTCCGGCCGGGAGTCCGACCGCTGCCAGGCGCGCGGCCAGGACCGGCGCCTCGTCCGCCGGGACCACGAACTCCAGGTGGTAGCGACCCGCGGTGACGGAGAGCGAGCCGCGGACGAGGAAGCGACCCCGCAGGTAGGCCGCTCGACAGTGGTCGGCGGCTCGGTCCCAGTCGAACGTGCGCTCGGTCGCGTTCCGGATTCCCTGGGCTCCTTCCTCGCGCATCAGCCGGACCATGAGCCGCCCGAGGGCGGGCCGGTCGCCGCGCACGACCGCCGTCCCCAGCCCGGCTGCCTCCGCGGCGCGGTCGCACGGTCGAGACGGCTCCACGGACGCGAGCTCCGCGCGCAGGGAAGCCACCAGGTCGCGATCGGCGCTGGGCATGAGGGATCAGGCGGACCGAGCCACCCCGACGCGCCGTCCCCGGATCCCCTCGCGCTGGAGGATCGCGAGCAGCGACGCGCCGAGCAGCCCGGGGTCGTGATGATGCGGGTTCGACGGGTCGACGAGATCGTCGAGCGCCAGCCGGGGCCGGCGGGCCGCCCCGACCGGGGGCCAGCGAAGCTTGACGGGCACGCCGAGCTCGACATCCGGCACGTTGCCGATGAGATTGTTGTTGGCGAGCACGACGTCGACGGCGACCGGCCCAAGGTGGGCGACGAGCGCCTCGACGTGGTCGGCCAGGTCGTACCCTTCCGTCTCGCCCGCCTGGGTCGCCACGTTGCAGGCGAAGACACGCAGGGCGGGCGTTGCGGCCAGCGCCGCCCGGATCTCCGGGACGAGAAGGGGTGGCAGCACCGACGTGTAGAGGCTCCCCGGACCGACGACGACAAGGTCCGCCTCGGCGATCGAGGCGAGCGCGTCGCGGGAGGCGCGGACATCGGGCGGCTCAAGCCAGACCGACTCGATCGCCCGGGTGCGGGCGATCCGCGACTGGCCGTCCACGACCTGGCCGTCGCGGAGCCGCGCATGCAGGGTCAGGGGCGTCCCCGAGGCCGGGACAACGCTTCCGCGCACCGCGAGGACCCGGTTCATGTGGCGGATCGCCTCCTCGAAGTCGCCGTCATCGATCGCGTTCATGGCGGCGATCAGGAGGTTCCCGACGGCATGGCCGGCGAGGTTTCCCTCGTCCTGGGTGAAGCGGTACTGGAGCAGCCGGGCCATTGCCGGCTCGGTCTCGGCGAGCGCCGCAAGACAGTTCCGGATGTCGCCTACGGCAGCGATCCCCAGCTGCTCGCGGAGGCGCCCGGACGAACCGCCGTCGTCCGCGACCGACACGATCGCCGTGATGTTGGCGGAGTGCTCCTTAAGACCGCGCAGGAGCGTCGAAAGCCCGGTCCCGCCCCCGATCGCCACGATCCGCGGCCCGCGCGCCAGGAGGCGCCGGCGATAGACGAGGTCCACCAGCGGCTCCTCGGCGCTCTCCGTGAACGGACCGAGGAGGGCGCGCACGACGCGATACGAGCCATACCCGAACAGGAAGATGCCGAGTGCGAGCAACACGGCCGCGCGAACCCAGTAGGACAGGAACTGGAGGGTGACCAGCGAGATCAGCGCCTGCGCGGGGCCATGGACGTCGACCTCGCGGTAGAGGGCTCGGATCGCCAGGGCGCCCGCGAGCGCGAGCCCGGTCAGTCCCAGGAACGCGACCCCCAGCCAGCGCTTGACCCCGATCCCCGGCCGAAGCCAGCGGCGAAGGTTCATGCGCCCGTCATCCTCGTTCGAGCTCCCGGTGGAAGATGCTGACCGAGCCGTACCCCTGGGCGACGAGCCAGCTACCAATCTCCTCGGCCAGCACGATCGAGCGGTGGAACCCACCCGTGCAGCCGATTCCGATCGTCAGCCTGGTCTTGCCCTCACCGAGGTAGGCCGGGAGGGTGAGCTCGAGGAGATCCTCGACGGACGCCAGGAACCTGCGCGCCAGTGGTTGGTCGAGGACGTACGTGCGCACGCTGTCGGCGAGGCCGGACAGGCGTCGCAGCTCCGGCACGTAGTACGGGTTCTGGAGGAAGCGGACATCGAAGAGGAGGTCGCACTCGAGCGGCACGCCGAACTTGTAGCCGAAGCTGATCAGCTGGACCGAGAGCTGGTCCGGGTCCACCACCTGCCAGAGCTGGCTGAAGATCCGCTCCTTGAGCTCTCGCAGGGAGAGATCGGACGTGTCGAGAACCACGTCGGACTCGGCCCGGACCGGCGCCAGTAGGCGACGCTCCTCCGCGATCGACGTCGCGATCCCGCCTGGCCCCGCGAGCGGGTGCCGGTGGCGCGACTCCGAGTAGCGGCGGATCAGGGCGTCGTCGCGCGCCTCGAGGAAGAAGACCTGGGGCCGGATGCCGCGGCCTTCGAGGGCTCCGCGCATGGCGGCGAACGCCACGCTCGCGTCCCCGGCCCGCACGTCGAGGACGATGGCCACCCGGTCGAAGCGGGCCGGCTCGCTCGCGATGAGATCCGCGAGCTCCGGGAGCAGCTCGCCCGGCAGGTTGTCGACGCAGGCGTAGCCCAGGTCCTCGAAGAGCTTGGTGGCCGCCGTCTTGCCCGCACCGGAGAGCCCAGACAGGACCACCACGTGCTGCCCCGACTCCGCGCCCTCGCCGCCCTGGTCGCCCCGATCGACGTCGCGGCCGCGGAACGGCGACACCGGCGGAATGCTACCCATGCCGCGGAGTCTACCCCGCCCTCAGCGGCCGCCGGCCCGGATCAGCACGATCGAGAGCTCGTAGAGCACGTACATCGTGACGCCGAGCACGGTCGGGCTGATCGGGTCGCCCCCGGGGGTGACGACGGCGCTGATGATCGCGATGGCGAGGATCACCACCCGGCGTGAGCTCCGCAGGCGGGCGCTCGTGATGATCCCGACCTTGGCGAGGAGGACGAGGACGATCGGGTACTCCATGACGAGCCCGAACGCCAGGCAGAGCGTGGTCACGAAGCCGAAGTACTCGCTCGCGGTTATCAGGGGCTGCAGGTCGGGCGAGGAGAAACTCAGGAGGAACGTCGCCGCGAACGGCAGGATCACGTAGGCCACGGCGACCCCGATCGCGAAGAACGCGATCGCGAGCGGCACCCAGGGTCGCGCCAGATGCCGCTCCTCCCGGGTGAGGCCCGGCGAGACGAACGCCCACAGCTGCCAGACGAGCACCGGCATCGCCACGACGACGCCCACCACGATGGCCAGCTTGAGGTTGATGAGGAACGCGTCGCCGAGACCCGTGTAGACGAGCGGCTTCGCCATGTGCAGCGGGGCCTTCAGGATCGAGATCAGCTGGGGCGCGAAGTAGAAGCCGATGACGCTGCCGATGACGACCGCCAGGAGCGAGATCGCGAGACGACGGCGCAGCTCGGAGAGGTGATCGACGAGCGGCATGACCGTCTCGTCGCGGATCGCGGCAGGCACCGCCGGGGGCGTGGCGGGCACCGACGGCACGAGGCTCCCGACGCCGTCGCGAACGATATCGGCGTCGGGCATGCGGATGGAGCCGACGGCGGCTAGACCCTCGCCTCGGTCGGCGCGTCGGCGGCCGCGGCGGGGTCGGGTGCGGCAGGAAGGCCCGGCGCGTCCGGGGTGGCGACGGCCGCGGGCACGCTCGCGCGGGCGGCCTCGAGGGGCGCGGACGGGCCGAGGACGCCTCGCTCGCGACCACCTGTACGGCGGGTGCGACGGGAACCTGGGTCGCGGGGGCGCAGCGGCGGCGGGGGCCGGCGGAACGGCCGCCGGGACCGTGGGCTCGGAGGTGCCGTCGAGTCTGACGGCCTCCTGGACGTCGGAGGCTGCCTTTCGGAACTCGCGGATGCTCTTGCCGAGCGCGGCCCCGACGTCGGGCAGCTTGCCCGGGCCGATCACGAGCAGGGCGATCACGAGGATGATGACGAGCTCGACGGGCCCGATGTTCGGCATCGCGGCGAACCTCTGGCTACGGGGTCGTGACGGCCGGGCGCTGGGTCGTGCGACGGTCGCCGTGAATTCAGCGTAGCACAGGCAGCCGGGCCGCCCACCCGCGAGCAGCCTCGGCGAGACGCACCCCGACGTCCTGCGAGCGCCCGTCGGACGGCTGGCCCAGCGCCGCCCCGGCGATGCCGCGAGAGACGTTCACGAGAAGGCCTCCGCCCGGCCCGACCCCGGCCGGCTCGTGCGTTGCAGATCCGTGGGTCATCACGTCCGCAGCCTCTCCACCCTGCGCACCGACCCCCGGCACGAGGAATGCGAGACCCGGAACCAGCGCGCGAAGACCAGCCAGCTCCGCAGGCGCCGTCGCGCCGACGACGAGGCCCGCCCGGTCGCCAAGACCGGCGGCAGCCACGAGCCTGGCCACCCGCCGGTGGAGCTGCTCGGCCGGGAAGCCATGCTCGACATCCGGCGCCACCACGAGGTCCTGCAGCTCGCCGGCGGCCGGGTTCGAGGTCCGGCAGAGGACGTACGTGAAGCCGTCATCGCGCGCGAGGAACGGGGCCAGCGCCCCGAGCCCCAGGTACGGGCTGGCCGTGACCGCGTCCACGCCGAGCGCGTCGAAGAGCGCGACCGCCTGCCGGGCGACTGTCGTCTCGACGTCGCCGCGCTTCGCGTCGGCGATCACGGGCACGCCCGCCGGGATCTCGGCTCGCACCCGCTCGAGCGCGGCCATGTCCTGGGCTCCCGAAGGCCTCGAAGAAGGCGAGGTTCGGCTTGATCGCGGCAGCGAACGGCGCCGTGGCCTCCACGATGAGGCGGGCGAACCGCTCCACGCCGGCAAGGCCGCCCGAGAACCCGGCCGGCAGCGCCTCCGGGGTCGGGTCGATCCCCACGCAGAGCACGCTGCCGACGCGAGTGGCTCCGGGCTGCGAGGCGGGCGAGGTACTGGCTGGTCACGATGGGGACGGGCTCGCGTCCGGGGATGACGAGGGCGACGGTGCGGGCGAGGGCGATGGGACGGGCGAGGGCGCCGGCCCCCACCACGCCGGGCGGCTGTTTCCGTCGAGACCGCTGAAGGTGGTCAGCGGATCGATCTTCACCACCGAGAGGTCGCCGTTCGCCGAGCGCTGGGAGCGTGGCGAGCTGGAGGTCGACGGTCGTGTCGAGAGCCGCAGGAACGCGAGCTGCGTCCCATCCGGCGACCAGGTGGGCCCCCACGACGGCCATCCGTAGTCACGTGGGCGATCTCCGTTCCCTTCGCGTCGAGGATCACGACGTCCGTGCCGAGCGATGTCGTGCGCACAGCGCCGACGTAGCGCCCGTTCGGGGACCACTCGGGCCCCGTGTAGCCCGCCGACGTGAACGCCGTCGCGGTCTTCGTCGTGGTGTCGTAACGCCAGATCGCGGGCGCGCCGGCAGAACCGTTCCGGGCGTTCAGGACGTACAGGACGTACCTGCCGTCGGCGCGCCACGCCGGGTCCTGCTGGCCGAGCGGCGGGTACTCCGGCAGCCCGGCGTTGGTGAGCTGCTTCGTCCGCAGGTCGACGAACTGGAGCACCACGTCGCTCTTGGTCGGGTCGGGTCCGTCGAGACCACGGCCACCCGCGTGCCGTCGGGCGAGACCGCGGGGTCGAGGATGAACCAGAACCAGGTGTAGGCGCCGCCGGGCCCGCTCTTGTAGAGGCCGGACAGGACCGCCTCGCGGCCGGTCCCGTCGGGGCGGATCCGGGACAGGATCGGGTACTGGAGGTCGTAGTTCTTCACAACACCGTCGGCCGGGAAGCGGCCCTTTGTCTCGCGCGTCTCGATGAAGTAGACCCAGCTGCCGTCGGGCGACCAGGTCGGCTCCAGTCGCGGCCCGTGTTCGTGAGCTGGCGGGCCGTGTTCCCGGTCTGGATCGACAGGTTGCCCGCCTTGACGTAGACGAGTGAGCCCTCGATCTGGATCGCGGGTTGACCTGCGGCGGCGCGCTCGCCGACGGCGTCCGGCCTGCGGGCACGTAGGTGTTGCCCCCGCTCACGCCGGGGCTGCCGAGGAACGGCACCTGGCCGGTCAGCGCGAACACCGTCGCGACCGCGACGACCCCCAGCCCGACCAGCGAGAGAAGCGGGGCCATGAAAGGTGCCAGGTTGCCGATCCCGTACGGGTCGTGGGCGGACCCGCGGGATGGGCGGGACGGTGCGGCGCGTCGGGTCACCGGTCAGGCACTCCTGCCGGACACCGCGATCGGTCCCGCGACCGCCGTCCGCGCCGCCGCGACATCGATCACGCCCAGCTGGAGGGACTCGTACCCGCCAAATCGCCGGCTCATCAGGCGGGCCGCGACGTCCACGCGGTCGCCTTCGCGGACCATGCCGACCAGGTCGCCGCGGCCGAACGCGATGCCGTCGAGCACGTCCAGGTCGCGGCGCAGCGTCAGCTGCGCGTGGCCCCCTGTTGCGGCACGGATCCGGGTGACGGTCAGGCCGTGCACGCCGACGACCGGGGCCGCGTTTCCAGGACCGGTCGGCTCCAATGCCGCGAGCTCGCCGAGCAGCGCGTAGTCGACGGAGCGCGCCGGCAGCGCAAGGTCGAGGGCCAGCGTGCGGCGGCCGTCCCGGGGTCCGGCCGCGGCCAGGAGACCGTGCAGGCGCTCTGCCAGCTCGTCCCAGCGGCCGGCGGCGACCTCGAAGCCGGCAGCCCCGCGGTGCCCGCCGAATCGAACCAGGAGATCGGAACAGCCCTGGAGCACGGCGGCAAGGTCGTAACCGGCGGGGGCCCGGCACGATGCGCGGAGATGATCCCCGACGCGGGTGGCGACGACGGCAGGGAGCCCGGACTCGTCGGCCAGCCGCCCTGCCACAAGACCGATGATCCCGATCGGCCATGGACCCCGGACCAGGACTCCCCAGTCCGTCCGTCCACCCTCTGCGTCCACGATGGCGCGGGCCTCGTCGAGCGCGGAGCGCGATGCATCCCGCCGGGCGAGGTTCGCGAGGTCGAGCGCCGCCGCGTGGACGGCGGCGGTCTCGGCGTCATCGGTCAGGAGCAGCGCCGCGGCCGCATCCGCGTCCCCCACCCGGCCCGCCGCGTTCAGGCGTGGCGCGACCACGAACCCGACCGTTTCCAGGGTCACATCCGCGGGGGTCGCGCCGGCCGCCGCAAGAAGCGCCGCGATCGCCGCACGTGGGTCGTGACGGACCCGCTCCAGGCCGAGCCTGGCGATCGCCCGGTTCTCGCCGAGGATCGGAGCAACGTCCGCCACCGTGCCGATCATGGCGAGGTCGGCCAGGTCCGCGGTCGTCACGTCGGCCGGGATTCCGCCGAGACGCTCCAGCAGGAGGGCCGCGACCTTGAGGGCCACGCCCGACCCGGTGAGCCTGGCATCGGGGTAGCGGGCGTCCGGTCGGTGCGGGTTGACGAGCGCGAGAGCCCCGGGCGCCTCCGGCGGCACCTGGTGGTGGTCCGTGACGATGACGTCGATCCCGGCATCGCTCGCCGCCGCGATCTCCGCGCCGCTGGAGCTGCCCATGTCCACGGTGACCACCAGCCTTCGCCCCCCGGCCCGGGCCAGCTCGACGGCGCGAAGCGAGAGGCCGTGGCCATCGTCGAGCCGGTTGGGCACGTGCGGCTCGGCGTCGATGCCGGCTGCGCGGAGCGCGCGGACCATGATCGCCAGCCCCGTCAGGCCATCGGCGTCGAAATCACCGACGACGAGAACGCCCTCCGCATCGCTCTTCGCCTGGGCGAGGCGAGCGACGGCGCGTTCCGCGTCCGGAAGGAGCGCGGGATCGTGGAGCGCGTCCCGTGGGGGCCCGAAGAAGCGGGACACCTCGTCCGTGCCGACTCCCCGCGCCCCCATGACCCGGGCCAGCCGCTCTGAGCCCCCGTGAGCGCGAACCGCCGACAGGAATGCTCCGTCGAGCGGCCCCCGGTCCGGGTAAAGCCAGTGGAATCGTGGCTCGATCACGGCACGCAGGATGACATGTCTGCCTCATCCGGTCCTTTGCGGCCGCGCGCTCGGCGGGCCGGCGCGAAGCCGCCGCCCGGCAGGATCACGACGCGGAGCGGCGGACCGGTCGGCCGCCGGCAGCGATCCGGCGGCGTTCTTCCCATTCCTCCCAGACGGTGAGCAGCGGCGCAGCGTTGAAGATGGACGAGTAGGTGCCCGACGTGATCCCGATCAGCAGGGCGAGGATGAACGTCTGGATGGACGACCCCGCGAAGAGCAGCAGCGCGGTGAGCGTGAACACGACCGTGAGGCTCGTGTTGATCGAGCGGGCCAGCGTCTGGAGGATCGAATGGTTGACGATCGCCGAGAAGTTCTCCCCCGCGTGGCGCGCCCGGTTCTCGCGGATCCGGTCGTAGACAACGATCGTGTCGTGGACCGAGAAGCCGATGATCGTCAGCATCGCGGTGACGAAGAGGCGCGTCGACCTCGATCTTGAAGAACGTGCCGAGGATCGCGAAGATCCCGACCACCACGATCACGTCGTGGACGAGCGCCGCGAGCGCGGTCATCCCGAACCGGAAGTCCCGGAAGCGGAACGTCATCCAGAGCAGGATCCCGAGCGACCCGATCAGCACGAGGGTGATCGCCTGCTGGGTCAGCTCCGAGCTGATGACCGGCCCGACCGTGGTGAGACTCGCGGCTGCTCGTCGATCGGCCCGAGCTTGGCCTGGAGCGCCGTCGCGAGCGTCCCGACCTCGCCGGTGCGCGTCACGCCACCCGGCGCGGGCGTCGGCGACTGGGGAGGGGCTGGCGCTCGGGCTCGGTGACGGGGACTGCGAGGGCGCGGCCGCGACGCCGGCGGCAGCCGGCAGCGGCGGCGGCGCCGGAGGCCGTCGGGACTGGCCGAAGCGGACGGCCGTCGAGGCCGATGGGCCGGGCGATCCGGAAGGCGGGGGGCTCGCCGAACCGGAGGGCGCCGGGCTCCCGGACGCAGCCGGCGAGGCGCTCGGGCACAGGGGTCGCCGCCGGGGCCTCGATGAGGCCGAGCGGGACCGTCCGGATCACGACATAGCCGCCGGTCGACGTCTGGACCTGCGAGTCCGTACCCCTTGGCGGCGAGCACCGCGTGGACCTGGGCCGGCGTCACCGAGGGATCCTTGAAGTGGATCTCCCACAGGGTTCCGCCCGTGTAGTCGATGGAGAACTGGAGGCCGGCCTTCCCGCCCGTGATCGGGCCGAGGAGGATGAAGAAAAGTCCGGGAACGACGATCAGGCCGAGAAGAGGAAGAACCAGTTGCGCTTCCCGATGATGTCAAGCACGGGTGCGCGCCTCCGCGCGGCGACCCGCCAGGAGCGTCCGAGCGGTGAACTCCTCTTCGCGCAGCCCGTAGAGCCGGGGTACCCGCGCCCACTCTTGGCGGACCACCCAGGCGCAGGATCGTCCGGGTCACGGTGATCGCGGTGAACATCGAGCAGAGCACGCCGATGATCAGGACCAGTGCGAAGCCGCGGATCGTCGCCGACCCGAAGAGATACAGGATCGTCGCGGTGATCAGGGTGGACACGTTCGAGTCGAGGATGGAGTTCCAGGCCCGGTTGAAGCCGGCCTCCATGCGCGGAGTTGAGCATCTTCCCCGAGCGGAGCTCTTCTTTCATCCGCTCGAAGATGAGGATGTTGGCGTCGACCGCCATGCCGATCGAGAGCACGAAGCCCGCGATCCCGGCCAGGGTCAGGGTCACCGGGATGAGCCGGAAGATGGCGAGCACCAGCAACGCGTAGTAGATCAGCGCCATGACGCAACCAGGCCGGGCAGGCGGTAGTAGACGAGCATGAACAGGAAACCAGCAGGACCCGATCGCCGCGGCCAGCAGGATGCGGTCCAGGGAGAAGCCGGCGAGCGTCGCACCGATCTCCGTGTCGGACTCCTCCTTGAGCGGGAACGGCAGCGAGCCGTAGTTGAGGACCGTGATCAGGTTGTTCATCTGGGCGGCCGGAAGCCGGTGCCGCCGCCCGTGATGATCCCGGTCCCGCCGGTGATCGCGCTCTGGATGACCGGCGCCGAGACCACGTTGCCGTCCAGCACGATCGCGAAGAACTCGCCGACGTGCTTGCTCGTGTAGTCGGCGAAGAGCTGCGAGCCGGTCGACTTCAGGCGGAAGCCGACCGCCCGGAGCCCAGTCTGGTCCGTGGTCGGGTAGGCCTGATCGATCTGGTCGCCGCCGAACAGCGGCTTCTCGGTCGTCGGAAGCGGCTGGCCCTCGACCGCCTGGTAGGTTCCGGGCGAACTGCCCGTCCCGTACTCGGCCGGGGGAAGCGGGATGAAGTCGAGCTTGCCCGTCTGGACGAGGAGGGCGCGGATCTCGTCCGGGTTCTTCGCGTCCGGCAGCTGGACGATGACGCGGTTCGTGCCTTCCGTCTGGACGACCGGTTCCGCGACGCCGGTCGAGTTGACCCGGTTCTCGATGATCGTCTGGGTGGTCGCGAGCGCGGCGGCGTCCGGCTCCACGCCGTTGACCGGCTGGCAGGCTGTAGATGACCTGCAGGCCGCCGACGAGGTCCAGGCCCAGCTTCGTCTCGAGGACCCGGGTTCCTCCGCTCGGGTCCGTGAAGTTGGGGATGCTCAACTTCGGCCAGAAGTCGACGACCAGGGAGAGGATGCCGATGACGACAATGATGATTGGGGTTGTTCGACGCATCGGGACGGGATGCTACAGCAGGCTCGTGTCGGCGCCGCCCCCGTCGGCCAGCTCAGTCGGCGAGGCCCGCCTTGATCCGCTCGGCCAGGGTCCGGCCGATGCCCGGGACGGCCGCGATCTGTTCCACCGGCGCCTCGCGAACCCGCTTCGCCGAGCCGAACGTGCGGAGCAGGGCACGCTTGCGCGCCGGCCCGATCCCCGGCAGGTCGTCGAAGGCCGAGCTTCACCGCTGCCTTCCGGCGCAGGCCACGGTGGTAGGTGATCGCGAAGCGGTGCGCCTCGTCGCGAATGCGCTGCACCAGGTAGAGAGCCGGCGAGCTCGCCGGCAGGACCACCGGATCCGGGCGACCAGGGAGGAACAGCTCCTCGCGCTCCTTCGCCAGCCCCGCGATGGGGATCTCCGCCAATCCGAGCTCGTCGAGAACCGCCATGGCCGCCGCTGAGCTGGCCCTTGCCGCCGTCGACCACGATCAGGTCGGGCAGCGTCCAGCGCAGCTCCTCGGCGCTCCCCTCCTCTCCTGCCTCCGCGCGGCGGAAGTCGGCGGCGCAGCATCTCGCGCGTGGCTCGCGAAGTCGTCCTGGCCCGGCGACGTCGCGGATCCGGAACCGGCGATACTCGCCCGTCCGCCGGCTTGCCCTCCTCGAAGACGACCATGCTGCCGACCGTCTGGCTCCCCTGGAACGTGCTGATGTCGTAGCACTCGATCCGCATGGGCGGTGCGGGCAGTGCCAGCGCAGCCGCGAGCTCCTCGAGCGCGACGAGGGTCTGGCCGTCGTCGGCAAGCCGGCGGGCCTGCTCCCGCGCCAGCGTCTCCGCCGCGTTCCGCGCCGGCGAGCTCGACCAGCCGCCGCTTCTCCCCGCGCTGCGGGACGAGGAGCCGGACACGCCGGCCGCGCCGGGTCGCGAGGAACGCCTCGAGGTCGGTGACCTCGGCGGGGAGCGCCGGCATGAGCAGCGCCGGCGGGCACCGACGAAGCACGGGCGTAGTACTGGCCGATAAACCCGGCAAGCACCTCGTCGTCGCCCGCGCTCGGGTCGGCCTCCAGGAGGAAGACGTCGCGTCCGATCAGGCTGCCGCCGCGGACGACGAAGAGCTGCACGGCGGCCTGGCCGCCGTCGCGCGCAAGGCCCAGCACGTCCTGCTCGGTCCGCGCGAAGGCCGCCATCTTCTGGTCTTCCATCGTCCGTTCGATCGCGCGCACCTTGTCGCGCAGGGCCGCCGCCCGCTCGTAGTCGGTGCGCTCCGAGGCCGCCTCCATCTCGCGCCGCAGGCCACGCGCGACGGTTTCCTGGCGGCCCTCCAGGAAGAGCTCACCTGCGCGATGTCGGCCCGGTAGCGGCCTCGCGCGGGATCGCCTCGATGCACGGACCCTGGCAGCGCTTGATGTGGTAGAGGAGGCAGGGCGCTGGAGGGCGCGCTCGCCTCCCGGATCTCGAGGCTGCAGGTCCGGAACGGGAAGAGCCGCCGGATCAGGTCCATCGACTCGTCGACGCTGCTCGCCGACGCATACGGCCCGAAGTAGCGGCTCCCGTCCTCGCAGCAGCTTCCGGGTCCGCTCGATCCTCGGGAAGTCGTCGGCCAGCTGATCTTGATGTACGGGTAGCTCTTGTCGTCCTTCAGGCGCACGTTGAAGCGCGGTTGGAAGCGCTTGATCAGGTTCGCCTCCAGGAGCAGCGCCTCGGCGACCGTCGGTGAGGGTGTACTCGACGTTGGCAACGCGATCGATGACGCTCCGGATCCGGTGCGCCTCACCGTACGGGCTCTGCTTCTGCCAGTAGCTCCGGACGCGGCTGCGCAGGCTCTGCGCCTTGCCCACGTAGAGCACCGTGCCCCGGGCATCGCGCATCAGGTACACGCCGGGGCGCGACGGAAGCCCGGCGAGGGTTGTTGGAGAGGTCGGGAGTCACGCCCACGATCGTACGACGGCGATGCCGAACCGGCCGGGTGGAACCCCGACTTCGGAACCCCGAGGTCGACAACCGGCTTGGCGCACCCTGCACCGTATCGGCTGCCCCATCGAGCAGGTTGCGACGAGCTTCACGAAGCGCGTTTCACCCTGCCCACGGCCTCACCTTGCTCTGATGGGTCGGCCCCGTCCAGTTGCCGATCGAGTGCCTCCTCACCGCCTGACCAGCACCGTACGGGGCCTCCCCGCCCCGGTCAATCGAGACCTCATCGCCGGGCCTGCGCGGACAGAGTGGCGGGCCTTTGTACGCCACGGATCGACCCATCTTGGGCATCCAGAACCAGACCGCCCCTCTGCGCCTCGACTTCGACCCGACCGTTGCCGCGAACGGCGAAACGCTGAAGGAGACCCAGCTCATCAACCTGGGCTGGGCTGTCTGCGTGCGGCAATCCTCACGGCTTGATGGCATAGACCGCGGTTGCGGGTGTGTCGGCGGACTGACGGCAAGACGCGACCGGTGCCATTTCGCGGCCGCGAATTGAGCACGAATGTCGACACTTTCGACACCCGAGGTGGGTGTTGACTTGTCCAGCCACGGTCGGTATCCGACGCTGTGGCGCACATCGAACATATGTTCGATATCTCCGCCCGGGTGCCTTAGATGCGGAAGCGGCGCCGTGACCGGCGCCGCTTCCGGGGGACGCGATGGCGTTGTCGCGCCGTGCGACGTGCGGGGGCTACGACGCTTCGCCAGGCTCCGACGCGGTCGGTGCGCGCATTGCCTTCGCCACGTACCAGGCGAAGATGGCGAGGCCCGTGAGGGCGAACAGACCGATGCTGCCCCAGAAGAGCGGCCGACCAACCGCAAGGTTCGAGGTGCTGACGAGGAGGCTCGGAATGTTGCCCAGGTTCGTCTGGTCCTGGGCCTCCATCCCGTACACCTGGGGAAGATGTACAGGACCGAAGCGATGACAGCAGGATGCTCTCGAGGCGGAACGCCCCCGGGTCGTCGTCGCGCGTCCCGGAAGAGCTTCACGGCGAGCGCCCAGAAGAGGACGACCACGGCGAGCGGCGCCGTGATCGGGAAGCCCCGCCGTAAGGTACAGGTTGCGGCATGAGGAAGATCAGGCTGAGCGCCGAGGTCGACGACCATCAGGGCGTCGCGGAACAGGACGTAGGACAGCCACCACACGTCGCCGCCGAAGCGGAGCGTCAGGCCGGAGGAAGCGGAGGACGTACGGGCGGGCGAAATGCAGATCAGAGTGAACGCCCAGAGGATCGGGAGGACAGCGGCGACCGAGGCCACCATCCAGCCCGGCCCCGCCAGAGGTCAGGGTCGTGCGAGCTGGTCGGCGTTGAGAGGTGGCGTTCATCGGGTCGTCTCCGGGACTGGCGCGGCTGCGGGCCGCTTACGGACGTCAGGCGCAGGTTGTAGGCGGCGGCCACGAGTCCCCATGATCCCGACGAGGGCGGCGGAGAGGTAGCGAGCGGCAGGCGCGAGGTCCGGGTTCGACGATGACACGAGGAGCGGAGACGATCCCGGGCAGGTGCGCGCCCGTGCAGCAGCGTAACCTGGACGCCGAGGAGGTACGGCGCGATGTAGAGGGTCGCGCCGATGCGCCAGCAGCACGATCTGCCACCGGTAGCCGCGCCGGTCGGCGTCGCCCTTGGTCATGAGCTTGATGACCAGCACGGCGAAGGCGCAGACCGCTGCGATGCCGCCGGTGACCGGGAGGTCCCGGGCCTTCACGACGTCCGGGTAAAAGAAGATGAAGCTGCCGAGGAAGACCTGGACCGTGAGGATGTCGCGCAGGCCGATGTAGATGATCCACCAGAGGTCGGCGCCCAGGCGGAGCGTGAACTTGCTGGTCGTCGTGGCCATGTAGCGGCCGGCCAGGTGCAGCGCCAGCACGAGGAGCCACAGGACGACAAGGGCGGCAGCGATCGTCCCCTCGACGAACGGCTCGCCGGCGTCTGAACAGACCAGATACCTGGTCCAGGCTCACCGAGTTCACCTCCCGTCGATGCCGTGGGTCCCGCGGGCGCCGGGGCGCTCGGTTGCAGGCCGGGTCGGACGGGCATCGTGGCGGCCCGCGGCCGGAGCAGGACCTGCACGCGCCGCAGCTGTAGACGGCGTCGCAGCGGAAGCAGCGGGAGGCCTCGGCGCGCGCCGAAGGTCTCGTCGAACCCGGGCTGAGTCGCGGCTGAACGAACCGGGCGGATAGACCGGGTGCTGCAGCGGGCGCCCGCTGCCGCGGCGCGAGGTCGAGCGTGAGGCCTGCTCCGGTCGCGGTCGGGTACCGGACGGCGGCAAGATCTCCGCCTCGCCGTCCCGGGCACGCCGGCAGGTACTGGTGGATCGAGGCGGCGGCGCGGCGGCCGTCCGCGACGGCGTCGATGAGGTCTTGGGTCCCGAGACGACGTCGCCGCCGGCAAAGACGCCCGCGCGGCCGGTCGCGATGGTCCGCGGGTCGGCCATGATGCCGGCCCACGCGCTGACCTCGATCCCCGCGCCGGGGGCAGGATCGACGGGTCTGGCTCCTCGCCGATGGCCACGAGGATGGTCGCCACGAGATCTCCGATCGGCTCCGGGGACGGGCTCCCAGACCGCGCGCCCGCTCCGACGCGCCCCGGTCGGCCGCTGCGCCTGAACCGCGGACCGCGGCCATCCGGCGCGCCCGTGCCCATCGACCTCGTCCGCGCGAGGCCCGCGAGGATCGTGATCCCCTCGCGCTCGGCGGCTTCGATCTCCTCCTCCTGGGCCGGCATGTCGGCCCGGCCGCGGCGGTAGAGCACCGTGACCGAGTCGGCGCCGCTCGCGGAGGGCCGAGCGCGCGGCGTCCATCGCCGTGCTCCCTCCGCCGACGACGACGCGGGCCGGAGAGGTGCGGCTCCTCGCCGAGGTTCACCTGCTTGAGGAAGTAGGTCGCGGGGACGACGCCCGGCAGCTGGTCGCCGGGGACGCCCAGCCGGCGGCTCTTCGACGCGCCGGTTGCGAGGAAGACGGCTCTGTAACCCTGCGATTCGAGATCGCTCAGGCTGAAGTCGCGGCCCATCGCTGTGTCGAGGCGGAGCTCTACGCCCAGCCCGACGATCCGCGTCGATCTCCTCGCGGAGGACCTCGCGCGGCAGCCGGTACGCCGGGATGCCGATCGCCATCATGCCGCCCGGCACCGGCATCGCCTCGAACACGGTCACCCGTACCCCAGGCGGGCCAGGTAGTACGCGGCCGACATGCCGGCGGGTCCGCCACCGACGATCGCGACGCGCTCCGGACGGCGCTTCTTCGGCGGCGCGACCGCCGGGAGCTTGCCGTGCTCGGCCGCGAAACGCTTGAGGCCGCGGATCGAGATCGGCTCGTCGAGCGTGCCCCGGCGGCACGCGGCCTCGCAGGCGCGGTGCAGATCCAGCCGCAGACGGAGGGGAACGGGTTGACCTCGGCGGCGACCGCATAGGCGTCGTCGTAGCGTCCCGGGGCGACGAGCCCGACGTAGCGCCCGGCGTCCGTGCCTGCCGGGCATGCCGCCTGGCAGGGCGCGTGCGGATCGCGGTCGCCGTCGACCATCGAGCGCCAGACCTGCCACGACTCGGGCCGCTCGCTGGTACGCCAGGCGAAGAACGGCGCTGACGGGGATGGATGGTCGGGCTTGAGCGCCTCCCGGGTCGCCTCTGAGCGAGGATGCAGCCGGCCGGCTCCGTGGCGGGCACGGGCCGCGTAAGGGGACCCTGCCTCGGGAGCGAGCGGCGTCGAGCCTGTGACCGCATGCGAGAGGACGACTTCGACGGGCACTCGCGCACGCAGATTCGCGCAGCCGATGCACTCCGCGACCTGGGTCGGGTACTCCATCATCCAGCGCAGCGGCAGCGAGCCTCGCTGCCGGCCTCCACGCCGGCGCGTCCGGGCGCGCACATGTCGAGCGCTTGCACCGGGCAGACGTCCATGCAGACGCCGCAGTTGAAGCAGCCCCCGAGTCGATGTGATGCGGTAGCCCATGCGCCTCCGTCGAAGCAGGTGAGTCCGGGCGGCGGCCGACGCGCCGATCGCGACACACTCTGCGGTGGCTGGGCGCGCCACCGTTCGGACCGGGCGGGAGGCAGTGCCCGGCCGATCGGACAGCGCGGTTCGGCGGCCATCGCGGCCGCGGGCCGTGGCGACGTCCCGGTCGCCGGGGCCGGCCTGCCGCGCGGCCACTCGCGGTCGGGGTCCAGGATCAGTCAGTCGGGATGAGTCCTTCGCGGACGGCCCGTGCGGCGAGCTCGGTGCGGCTCTGCGCGTGGAGCTTCTCGAGGATGTTCGTAAGGTGGAACTTGGCCGTGTTCTCGGAGATCCCGAGCCGGGAGCCAATCTCCTTGTTCCGCAGCCCCTGCCGTGACGAGCCGCAGCACCTCGACCTCGCGGTCCGTCAGCCGGTCCGGTTCGAGCCGCGCGACGGTGCCGGCCGGTCGGCGCCGCAGCGAACTCGGCGATGATGCGCGCGGCGGTGGCCGGTGAGATCGCGGCCTCGCCGCGTGCGACGGCCGCCAGCATCGAGCGGAGCTGGGCGGCCTCGAGGTTCTTCAGCAGGTAGCCCTGCGCTCCCGCCTTGATCGCCGTGAACAGGTCGTCCTCGTCCTCGCTCACCGTCAGCATGACGATCGGCGATCTCCGGGTGAGTGCGGATGCGCCGCGTGGCGGCCAGGCCGGAGAGCCCGGGCATGCGCACGTCCATCAGCACGAGGTCCGGGCGCAGTCGATCGGCGAGCTCCACGGCGTCCTCGCCGTTGGACGCTGCGCCCACGACCTCGTGGCCCCAGCGCCGAGCAGGGACGCCACGCCGTCGCGGAACAGGGCGTGGTCGTCCGCGAGCAGGATCCGCATCGGCAGTCGCGGGAGCCCGTCCTCCCGGCTCGACCGGCGGCTCGGAGCCGGCCACGGACGGCATGCCGACCGGGCGGAACGGCACCGCAGCGTCGACCCGGGCGCCGCTCCGGGCCGCTCGCCCATGTCGAACGTCCGCCGACCCCGCTGGCCCGCTCGCCATCGAGCGGAGCCCGTAGTGGGCTGCGGCCGTCCACCGCGGCCGTTCGCCGGCGAAGCCGCGACCGTCGTCTTCGACCGTCATCGCAGAGCCGATCCCCCGAGGTCCGCAGCTCGAGACAGCGCGCCGGGCCGCGGCGTGCTTCCGAACGTTCGTGAGCGCCTCCTGGCACGATCCGGAAGCCGTCCGTCTCCACGTCGGGGTCCAGCCGTGCCCGCGCCTCCTCGGCCGAGGCGTCGCACCGCGATGGCGAGCTTCGCCGACTCGGCGAAGCCCGCCGCGTGGTCCTGGACTGCTGCCGACCAGGCCGCGCCGGGCCGATCGGGCTGCGGAGCCCGAGGATCGCCTCGCGGACGTCGACGTAGACGGACCGTGCGGCGGCGGCAGCTTCGCCAGCTGGACGCGGCGCCTCGGCGACGCGGCCGGCGGCGAGAAACTCCGTCACGGCCTGCGACTTCGTGTTCACGTAGCCGAGGACCTGCGCAGGCCGTCGTGCATCTCGCGGGCGATCCGCTCGCCGCTCGCCTACGACCGCGAGCTCGCGCAGCGTGCACTCGAGTCGGTCGTTCTCCAGGGCGATCGGGCGCCTGGTTGGCCAGCGACGACAGGGTCTCGACGCGTCGACGTCGAAGATCGCGAGGCTCCGGCCGACCGACGGCGAGGAGCCGATGGTCTGCCGCCCGCGCTGGAGCGGCGCAGCGACGGTGCGACGGCGCGGCGATGGGGCGACGAACCGCAGGATCTGGTCGGCATCCGCGACCTCGGGCGCGGCGACGGCATCCGCGACCGGGTCGGGGCACCGCGAGCAACGCGCCGGGGATCGCGCTCGCGGCACGCCGGGCCAGAAGCCCGTCGGCGCCGGCGAGGAAGAGCGCGGCGACATCGGCGTCGAGGAGCTCCCGGGTGTGGGTCGCGATGGCGTCGAGGACACGATCGATGTCGGTCGGGAGGTGATCGCGACGCTGACGCGGTGAAGGGCGCGGGCGGAGTTGGCGCGCGCCTCCATCTCGTCGGTGCGCCGGCGCAGTGCGCCCGTCAGGGCGTCGATCCGACGAAGACGTGAACGCAGCGGAGATCACGCGAGGACGAGCGTCGCTCCACGACGAGCAGTGTGTCCAGGGGGAACGGGAAGGCCACGTCGAGGAGCTCGTCGCTCAGGACTCGGCCGCTGCCACGACAATGCGGGCAGGAGGATGGGAGCCAGCGGAATCGATGAACACGCGCGCCCCGGAGCCGGGACCGCGGCGGAAGGTCCCCCGCCCGCCCGGACCGCCCCAGCATACCCCGGACGACCAGGACTCCGCGCGCGGCGCTCCGAGCGTCCCCGGCCCCGCCGCTCGAGGGCCTCGTACCGGGCTATCCGCTTGAGGAGGATCGTCGAGCGCGTCACGGAACCCGATCGCCTGCGCGGCAGGCAGCGCGTCGAGCACGGAGTCCTTGGGCCCGAAGCGCCGCAGCGGCCGGGGCGCGCGGCGCGACGGAGTCCCGCGGGGCGCGCGTCGCGGAGCGGCGCCGGGGATGGCTCGAGAACCGCTCCCAGCGTCCGAACCCGGGGCGCCCGTGGAGATGGCGGCGCCTGCGGGGCGAGCAGCACGTCGGCCTCCCGTGCCGCGGCGAGCGCGGCCTCGTCGATCGCCGGAGGTCGTGGCGGGCCGGCCCCCGCACGGAGTCGACGACGCCGCCTCGCCGGGGTCACCGTATCGAGCCCGGCCGGCTCCCGCCGGGCGGCTCGACGCACCCACCGTCATCGCGCTTGCGCTCCGACCCGCTGACCAGGATGCGCAGCGTGTAGTCGCCGGGGGCCTGGAACGCGAGGCTCCAGAAGTCGACGGCGAACGTCACGACGGTGTCCCGCCTCGCGCGGGCCCTCGCCGGATGGCAGGCCGTTCGCTCCGCGATCTCGGACGCCGTCCGGGCCCATGAGCAGGAAACGGAGGTCATGCTCCCGCCCGACCTCCGCCGCGGTCACCTCGAGGCCCACGACGAGCGCGAGATGCGGGTGACAAGCGGGAAGCCGTGTCCGCCGAGACGGCGACGCCGCCGCCATGACGCGTGGAACTTCTCGCCGGGCCGGGCGTCGGCGGCGTCGGCGAGGAAGGCGAAGTCGATGTCGGGCATGGCTCGACGCTACCACGCCCGGCCCACCCGGCCGGCGGCGTGGCCGCACGCACAGGTGGCCGAGGCGCAGCCGCGGCTGCCGCCCGCGGCGGGACCCGGGCGAGAGCGGTCGCGGCCGCGGCCCGCGTCGGCGAGGCCGCCCCCTCCGCGGGTCGGCGCCGGCCCGCCGCCGCAGCTCGTCCGCGAACGTGACGTCCGAGAGCGGCACGAGCGGCTCTCCGTGCAGGACGCGCCGCAGGTAGTCGGCCGTGGCGGAGCCGTCCACGGCGGCGACCTCCTCCGGCGTCCCTTCGGCGACGATCCGCGCCACCCCGGTGCGCCGCCCTCGGGGCCGAGGTCGATGATCCAGTCCGCCGTCTTGATCACATCGAGGTTGTGCTCGATGACGAGCACCGTGTTCCCGGCGTCCACGAGCCGATGGAGCACCTGGAGGAGCTTCTCGACGTCCGCGAAGTGGAGCCCGGTCGTGGGCTCGTCGAGCATGTAGAGCGTCCGCCCCGTGGCCGCGGCGCGACAGCTCGGCGGCCAGCTTCACGCGCTGGGCCTCGCCGCCCGACAGCGTGGTGGCCGGCTGGCCCAGATGCACGTAGCCCGAGCCCGACCTCATGGAGCGTGCGAGCTTCGCCGCGATCTTCGGCAGCGCCTCGAAGAACGCCAGCGCCTCCTCGATCGTCATGTCGAGCACGTCGGCGATGGACTTGCCCTTGTAGTGGATCTCAGCGCCTCGCGGTTGTAGCGCTTGCCCTTGCACACCTCGCACGGGACGTACACGTCGGGCAGGAACTGCATCTCGATCTTCAGGATCCCGTCGCCCTTGCAGGCCTCGCAGCGGCCGCCCTTGACGTTGAAGCTGAAAACCGCCCCGGCCTGTAGCCGCGGATCTTGCGACTCCGGGACGCCGGCGAACAGCTCGCGGATGGGCGTCGAACAGCCCGTGTAGGTCGCCGGGTTGGAGCGCGGCGTCCGGCCGATGGGGCTCTGGTCGATCTCGATGACCTTGTCGAGGTGTCGATGCCGTCGAGCCCGTCGTGCGCGCCGGCCGGCTCTGGCGCCCGTAGAGCTCGCGGCGAGCGCCGGTAGAGGATCTCGGTCACAGCGTGACTCTTGCCCGCGCCCCGACACACCGGTGACGCGACGAACCGCCCGAGCGGGAACGCGACGTCGATGTCCTTGCAGGTTGTGCTCGCGCGCGCCGCGGACGACGATCGCCGTGCCGTTGCCGGGCGCGCCGGTCCGGGATGGGAACTCGACTTGCCCGCCGCGCAGGTAGGCGCCCGGTGATCGACGCCGGGCTCGGCGAGCAGCTGCCTCCAGCGGGCCGGAGGCGATGACCTCGCCGCCGTGCTCGCCGGCGCCCGGGCCGATGTCCACGACCCAGTCGGCGGTCCGGATCGTCTCCTCGTCGTGCTCCACGACGAGCACGGTGTTGCCCAGGTCGCGCAGGCGCGTCAGCGTGGCGATCAGCTTGGCGTTGTCGCGCTGGTGCAGGCCGATGCGACGGCTCGTCGAGGATGTAGAGGACGCCGATCAGGCTGCGAGCCGATCTGGGTGGCGAGCCGGATGCGCTGCGCCTCCCCGCCGGAGAGCGTCTGCGCGGTGCGGTCGACCGTGAGGTAGTCGAGCCCGACGTCGACGAGGAACCGCAGGCGTGCGGCGATCTCCTTGAGCGACCATCCGGGCGATCGTCCGCTCGCGCTCCGGTGATCGCGGTCCGGCAGGCTCCGCCTGACCCACGCGAGCGCCTCGCGTCACCGGAGAGCGTGGAGACGTCCAGATGCTGCGGCCGCCCGATCGTGACGCCGAGCGCCTCGGGCCGCAGCCGCTTGCCGAGGCAGGCCGGGCAGGGCCGGCGCGACCATGTACTCTCGAGCTCGGTCTCTGATGTACTCGGATCGGTCTCCCGGTACCGCCGCTCGAGGTTCGGGATGATCCCCTCGAACGTGGCGTTGTAGGTGTTCTCGCCGCCGCTCGTGCGCGGTAGCGCGATGACGACCTTCTCCCTTCGCGGAGTAGAGGATGTGCTCGACCGCCTCCGGGGGAGGTCGCGGATGGGCGCCCGGACATCCCAGCCGTGGGCGGCGAAGATCGCCTCCAGGATCTTCATCTCCAGGAGGCGTCGATCGCCATCCGGGACCACGGCACCAGCGCCCCCTCGCGACGCTCCGGCCGCGTTCGGGAATGAGAGGTCCGGGTCGATCTCAGCTGGGTGCCGATCCCAGTGCAGGTGGGGCACGCGCCGTGCGGCGAGTTGAACGAGAAGGTCCGCGGCTCCAGCTCGTCGATCGTGGTGCCGTCGTAGGGGCAGGGTAGCGCTCGCTGTACCGGTGCTCCTCGAAGCCGGCGTCTCCCCGCCCGCCGGCGCGATGACCACGACGCCCTCGCCCAGCCGGAGCGCGGTCTCGATGGAGTCGGCGAGCCGCGGGCGGGGGTCGGCGGCGCCGCGCCCGCCGGCGTCGCCGTCCGGGGCGCTGACGGCACGACGAAGCGGTCGACGACGACCTCGATCGTGTGGCGCTTGTACTTGTCGAGGGCCCGCGCCTCCGCGAGGTCGAGCATGCTCGCCGTCCACCCGCACCCGCACGAACCCCTGCTTCGCGGGCCGCCTCGAAGACGCGGTCGCCCTCGGTCTTTGCGGTCCTTGACGAGCGGGCCCAGCACGAGCAGCCGGCTTCCCTCGGGCAGCGCCTACACCTGGTCGACCATCTGCTGGACGGTCTGGCGCTCGATCTCGCGACCGCAGACGGGGCAGTGCGGGTGCCCGATGCGGGCGAACAGGAGCCGCAGGTGGTCGTAGATCTCGGTCACCGTGCCAACCGTCGAGCGCGGGTTCCGGCTGGCGCCCTTCTGGTCGATCGAGATCGCCGGCGACAGGCCGTCGATCTGGTCGACGTCCGGCTTCTCCATCTGGCCCAGGAACTGGCGCGCGTACGCCGAGAGGCTCTCGACGTACCGGCGCTGGCCCTCGGCGTAGATCGTGTCGAAGGCGAGGCTGCTCTTGCCCGACCCGGACAGGCCCGTGATGACAACCAGCCGGTCGCGCGGCATGGAGACTGTGATGTTCTTCAGGTTGTGCTCGCGCGCCCCGCGAACGACGAGCTGATCAGACGGCATTGCCCGCCCAGTGTACCCGGATTCGCGACGACAGAACGGGCGTTCTATACGGGCGCGTCGGCCTGCGGCGCGCTTCAGCGTCGCGGAGGCCGGCGCCCGGTTCGATGGCGGACGTTCGGCGTGACCGTGTGGTCCCAGGTCGGCCGATCGAGCCAGCGAGCCTGCCAGCCGCCGTCCGGGTCGTCGTGCTCGTCGCGGAGGCCGGGCAACCAGTCCGACGCGGTCCCCTCCTCCATGCCCGGCTCGACGCCCGGTTCCTCGGCCGCCTCGACGACCCGAACGGCGGTCACCTCGAGCGCCGGGCCCGCAGCGGTCGCCGGGGCACGCCGGACCACGCCGTGCGCCCTGGAGGCCGGCGGCAGGACCCACGGCGCCGCGCGCCGGGCGAGGCGACGTGGTCACGTCTCCCCCGCCCCGGCCCGCTCGGCGCCACGCCCACGGTGATCGACGCGTCCTCCGCCAGCACCCGCAGCCGGATCTCCTGGACCTGGTCGCGGAGGGTTGCCGCCCGCTCGAACTCCAGGTTCTTCGCGGCATTGCGCATGTCGGCCTCTAGCCGGGCCACGAGCTCCTCCACCTGGCGGCGCGTTCGGCCCTCCAGCTCGTGCTCGCGGCCACCGGACCCGTACTCGGCGCTCGCCTCGGCGGCCACCCGCAGGCGGTCGTTCAGGTCGTGGATCTCGCGCACGATCGTGATCGGCGTGATCCCGTGCTCGAGGTTGTAGCGCTGCTGGACGGCGCGCCGCCGGTCCGTCTCCTCGATCGCGGCGCGCATCGACTCGGTGACGCGGTCGGCGTACATGACGACCTCGCCGCCGTGTTGCGGGCGGCCCGGCCGATCATCTGGATGAGCGACCAGGCGCTGCGCAGGAAGCCCTCCTTGTCGGCGTCGAGGATGGCGACGAGGGTGACCTCGGGAGGTCGATCCCCTCGCGGAGGAGGTTGATCCCCACGATGACGTCGTAGACCCCCAGGCGGAGGTCGCGCAGGATCTGGACCCGCTCGAGGGTGTCGACCTCGCTGTGGAGGTACTGGACCTTCACCCCGAGCTCGCGCAGGTAGTCGGTCAGGTCCTCGGCCATGCGCTTGGTCAGCGTGGTGACGATGGCCCGCTCGCCGCGCTCGACACGCTCGCGGATCCGCTCGAGGAGATCGTCGATCTGGCCTTCCGTCGGACGGATCGTGATGCCCGGATCGACGATGCCGGTCGGCCGGATCAGCTGCTCGACGACCCGCTGGCTCTTCTCGAGCTCGTACGGGCCCGGCGTGGCCGACACGTAGATGGCCTGGTTGATCGTGCGCTCGAACTCCTCGAAGGTCAGCGGGCGGTTGTCGAGCGCCGACGGAAGGCGGAAGCCGAAGTCGACCAGGATCTCCTTGCGCGTCCGGTCGTTCTTGTACATCCCGACCACCTGCGGGATCGACATGTGCGACTCGTCCACGACCAGGAGCCAGTCCGGCGGGAAGTAGTCGAGGAGGGTCCAGGGCCGGCTGCCGGGCTCGCGGCCCGAGAGGTGGCGCGAGTAGTTCTCGATCCCCGTGCAGTAGCCGAGCTCGCGCATCATCTCGAGGTCGAAGGTCGTCCGCTGGCGAAGCCGCGCCGCCTCGAGCGCCCGGCCTTCCGCCTCCAGCTCGGCGAGTCGCTCCTCGAGCTCGGCCGCGATCGTCTGCATCGCGAGCTGGAGCTTGTCGGCGGGCGTCACGTAGTGCGTGGCCGGGATAGACGTTGACCTCGGGCCGTTCGGCGATCAGCTCGCCGGTCAGCGAATCGAGCTCGGTGATCCGCTCGATCTCGTCCCCGAAGAACTCGACCCGGACGAGGCGATCCTCCGACGCGGGCACGAGCTCCAGCGTGTCGCCCCGGACGCGAAAGCGCGAGCGCTGGAGCGCCTGGTCGTTGCGCTGGTACTGGAGGTCCACGAGGTGGCGCAGGACGGCATCCCGACGATACCGCCCGCCGACCTTGAGCCGGAGCACGGTCGCGCCGTAGTCGACCGGCGCGCCGAGGCCGTAGATGCAGCTGACCGAGGCCACGATGATCACGTCGCGCCGCTCGAAGAGCGCCTTCGTGGCCGCGTGGCGGAGCTTGTCGATCTCCTCGTTGCGGCTCGAGTCCTTCTCGATGTAGGTGTCGGAGCGGGGCAGGTACGCCTCCGGCTGGTAGTAGTCGAAGTAGCTCACGAAGTACTCGACCGCGTTGTTCGGGAAGAAGTCGCGGAACTCCGCGTACAGCTGCGCGGCGAGCGTCTTGTTGTGGGCGAGCACGAGCGTGGGCCGCTGGATCCGCTCGATGACCTTTGCCATCGAGTAGGTCTTCCCTGAGCCGGTCACGCCCAGCAGCGTCTGGTGGCGCAGGCCGCGCACCAGCCCGTCGGCGAGCTTCTCGATCGCCTCCGGCTGGTCCCCGGTCGGCTGGAACGGCGCGACGAGCGCGAACTCCGGCATCCCGAAACGATAGCACGGAACCCGGCGTTTAGCACGCGCGTTCGAATTTCCGGACGGGGGCGCGCGGCGACCGGGCTGCCATCGTCAGCCCGTCGACCGGCCTCGGTGGGCGGCAAGCGCCGCCGCATACGCGTCGAGCGCACGCGTTTGTGCCTTGCCTCGGCCGCCGCTCGTGTCGACGACTCGCGTGACGAGCGGCACGAGGCGTGCCGCCATCCCACCCTGCGCCGCGATCCGGCGGGCGGCGTCGTCGGGTGCAACTCCACGTCCGGCAAGGCGCGCCCGCTGCTCGGCCAGCGTGCACGTCACGAGCCACGTCTCGTCGCAGAGCACTGCCAGTCGGCTCTCGACCAGCTTGATCGCCTCGATGACGACGGCCGGAGCGCCCGCCGTCTCGGCGGCCCCGATCGCCGCGATGACCCGCGGCCGCACGGCGGGGTGGACGATCGCCTCGAGGTCGCGGAGCGCCGCCGGGTCCGAAAAGACGATCCGGCCCAGCACAGCCCGGTCCAGGCCCCGTCGGGCGCCTGGACGGCGTCGCCGAAGCGCTCGAGCACGCGCGCGAGCGCAGGCTCGCCCGGCTCGACCACGGCGCGAGCGACGGCGTCGGCATCGACCACGGCGGCTCCCCGCGCGGCAAGCCAGCCGGCGACCGTCGACTTGCCGCACCCGATCGGACCCGTGATCCCGATCCGGACCGTGCGCCGGCTGCCGATCGCTGGGCCCGTCACGGCGCGCGCTCCTCGAGCAGCAACCAGGCTTCCTCGGCTGCCGCGAGCGCCTGGTCGACGTCGGCGAGCTCCGACGTCACGCGGCGCAGCTCGACGAAGTTGGCGGCCGTGGACGGGGTTCATCAGCGCGAGCTCCAGGTGGCTCTTGCGGAGGCCGAGCCGGCCCAGGTCATCCTCGATCACGGACTTCTGGCGACGGTAGGCGTCCTTGGAGAGCTTCGGCTGGCGGGGCGCCCGGGCGGGTGTGGCCGGGGTCGGGACGACGGCCGGCGGAGCCGAGGTCCTTCGCCACCGGCCCGCGCCGCTCCACCTCCTCCGATCGGCCGGGTCCTGTCGCGGCCACCGTCGCCACTCGCGAGGCCGGCGCCCCGCCCGTGGAAGCGCTCCATCTCGCGCAGGTACGCCTCGCCGGCGCGCCAGCCGTCCGACGCCGCTGCCCGCCACGACCGATAGCCGCCCTCGAACGGCACGATGCGGCCGTCGTCCACGACCCACAGGCGGTCGCATACCGTCTCCAGGAGGCGCCGGTCGTGGCTGACGACCAGGATCGTGGCCGTGGTCTCCCGCAGGAACGCCTCGAGCGCCTCCCGGGCCGGGATGTCGAGGTGGTTCGTCGGCTCGTCGAGGAGCAGCAGGTTGGCGGGCATGATCCCGAGCAGGGCCAGCTCGAGCCTTGACCGTTCGCCGCCGGACAGGCGGCGCACCTCCTTGAACGCGTCGTCGCCGCGGAACAGGAAGCGGGCGAGGTACCCGCGGGCCTCGCCGGCGGGCATCGGGATCTCGGCGAGCAGCGCGTCGAGAACCGTCTCGCCCGGGATCGGGTTGTCGCGCACCTGGGCGAGGTACCCGAAGCCCGACGTTCGACCCGAAGGAGAGCGAGCCGTCCCGGAGGGGCAGATCCCCCGCGATCGTGCGGAGCAGCGTCGTCTTGCCGGCGCCGTTCGGCCCGACGATCCCGATCCGCTCGCCGCGTGACGCCTCGAGGCGGATTGCGCGGGCCACCTCGGGCCCGCCGGGGTGTCCGACGACGAGGTGCTCGGCCCGAAGCACCACCTCGGCCGAGCGCGGCGCCGCGGTCCCGAGCGCCCGGTCGAGGCGCAGCGCCGGCCCGGCCTTCGCCACGTCGATCCGGTCGAGCCGCGCGAGCCGGGCCTCGTGCTCGTGCATCTTCCCGTGCTTGCGCTGGCTGCGATACGTCTGGACGAGCGACTCCTCGCGCGCGATCTCCGCATCCCGCGTCTCGGCGTCCCTGCGCAGGCGCGCGTCGCGGGCCTCGCGCTGGCGGGCGTACGACGCGTAGTCGCCGCGGAAGGCCGTCAGGCGCCGGTCGCGAAGCTCCCACACGCGCGTCACCGTCGCGTCGAGGAAGGCACGGTCGTGCGAGGCCACGAGCAGCGCACCGGAGCGGCGCCGCAGGGCCTCCTCCAGCCACTCGATCGCGCCGAGGTCAAGGTGGTTGGTGGGCTCGTCGAGGAGGAGCAGGTCCGGGTCGGCGATCAGCAGGCGGGCGAGCGCGGCGCGCGTCTGCTGGCCGCCGGAGAGCTCCTCCGGTGAGCGGCCGGCCTCGGCGTCGCTGAAGCCGAGTCCCGACAGCGCCTCGTCGACACGGTGGTCGAGCGTCCAGCCGTCGAGCGCGCCGAGCTGCGCCGTCAGATCCTCGTAGCGGGAGCCGGCCGCGGCACCGGCTGCCTCCAGGGCCCGCATCTCCGCCTCGATCGCCTCGATCCCGGCTGCCCCCTCCGAACCGCGGTTCGGAGGTCAGGTGCCGACGCGAACGCCTCGTCGTGGTGTGCCTCCTGAGCCAGGAGCCCGACCCGGAGGTTGCGACGCCGCTGGACCTCGCCCACGTCGGGCTCGTCGATCCCGGCGATGACCCGCAGGAGCGTCGTCTTGCCCGCCCCGTTCGGGCCGACCATGCCCACCCGTTCGCCGACCGCGATCGCCGCGTCCACCCGGTCGAGGATGACGAACGTCCCGACCTCGCGCACGACCCCGGACAGCCGCACCAGTGACATGCTCAGCCGTCCCCGGTTGCGGCGCGCGCGAGGGCGCGCCGCGTGGCCGCCGCCCGCCGCGTTCGCTCACCGCGCACGCGCGCCGCTCCCCGCTCGACCTCGTCCGGCGTCAGCCCCAGCGGACCCTCGGCGGCCAGCTCCGTCCAGCGTCGGCCGCGCCCGCGCGGGGCTCGCCCGGTCGCGAGGATCGCCGCCGTCCCCGGACGATCGACCGCCGGCAGCCGCTGGCACCAGCCGCAGAAGTGCGTCGCTCGCTGCCCGACCACGACGCGTCGTACCGGCCTCCCACAGCGGAGGCACGCCTCACCGGCCCGCTGGTAGACGGCCAGGTGCTCCTGCATCGCACCGTCGCCTTCCGGCGCGGTGTAGTCGTCGATCGATGCGCCGCGCCGGTCGATCGCCTCCGCCAGGACGGCCCGGACCTCGCGATGGAGACGCGCCTCGTCGGGCGGGCGCAACGACGTGACGCGGCGAAGCGGGTGCAGCCGCGCCCGCCAGAGTGCCTCGTCCGCGTAGATGTTGCCGATCCCGGCCACGAACCCCTGGTCGAGCAGGAGCGGCTTGAGGCGGCTTCGCCGGCCCCGCAACCGCTCGCGGAAGGCGCGGGCCGTGAACGACGCCGCCAGCGGCTCTGGCCCGTGGCCGGCGAACAGGTCGCGGCCCGTGTCGCCGTCCAGGATCACACCCGTCAGCGGATCCCGCGGCCAGAGCCCGACCCGCCCGAACTTGCGGATGTCACGGAACCGGAGCTCGCGGCCGTCGTCCAGCGCGAGGGCCAGGTGGAGATGCCGGTCCGCCGGCGCGCCGGCGGGCACGACGAACAGCTGCCCGGTCATCTTCAGGTGGATCGTGAGCGCCGCGTCGCGGGACAGCTCGACGACCACGAGTTTCGCGCGACGGCCGACCCCCTCGATCCGGCGCCCGGCCACGGCCCGCGAGAACGCGTCGACCGACGCGTGCGACGCGACCAGGCGCGGCCAGTCCCCCGCGGCGCCGACGATCGTGGCCCCGACCACGAGCCGGCGCAGGTCGCGCGCCACCGTCTCGACCTCGGGCAGCTCGGGCATCCGCTGTCAGGCTCCCGTGCCCCGCGGCACGACCTTCATCGACTCCCAGTCGTCGCCGGTCTTCACGTCGACGGTGAGCGGCACGTCTAGGGCGAGGGCGCCCTCCATCGTCTCGCGCAGGACCGGGACCAGGGCGGCCACCTCCTCGCGCGGCACCTCGAGGAGCAGCTCGTCGTGGACCTGGAGGAGCAACCGCGACCGGAATCCCCTCGGCCCGCAGCCGGCGGTCCACCCGGATCATGGCGATCTTCATGATGTCCGCCGCCGTGCCCTGGATCGGCATGTTGATCGCCATTCGCTCCCCCGCCGCGCGCAGGGACGGGTTCGTGGCGCGCAGCTCGGGGATCTCGCGCTTCCGACCCAGGAGCGTCGTGACGTAGCCCTGCCGGCGAGCGGTCTCCTTGATGTGGAGCATGTAGTAGCTGATCCCGGAGTACGTGGCGAAGTACCGGTCGATGAACGCCTTCGCCTCGGCGCGCGGGATGTTCGCCCGGCTCGAGAGCCCGAAGTCGCTCATCCCGTAGGCGATGCCGAAGTTGACCATCTTGGCCATCGAGCGTTCGTCGGGCGTGATCTCGGCGGGGCCCTTGTGGAGCACGAGCGCCGCGGTGTCGCGGTGGATGTCGGCGCCGGCGAGAACGCCTCGCGCAGGTGTGCGTCGCCCGAGACGTGGGCCAGGATCCGCAGCTCGATCTGGCTGTAGTCCGCCGCCACGAGCGCCACGTCCGGGGCGCCCGCCACGAAGGCGCGCCGGATGCGGCGGCCGAGCGGCGTCCGGATCGGGATGTTCTGCAGGTTCGGATCCGACGGACGAGAGCCGTCCGGTCGCCGCGACGGCCTGGTGGAACGTCGTGTGGAGCCGCCCGTCGTCCGCCAGGAGCTCGGGCAGGGCGGCGATGTAGGTGCTGCGCAGCTTGAGTAGAGCCGCCAGTCCAGGAGCTTCCCGACAGCCGGGTGGGCCGCGCGTAGCTCCTCGAGGACCGACGCGTCGGTCGAGAAGCCGGTCTTCGTGCGCTTGCCCTTCGGCAGGTTGAGCTCGTAGAACAGGACCTGCTCGAGCTGCTTCGGGCTGCCCAGCGTGAACTCGTGGCCGACGTCGGCGAAGATCTCCTCCTCGAGCCGCGCCAGCTCGGCGGCGAACTCCACGTCCAGCGGCGCCAGCGCCGCGCAGGTCGATCGCGACGCCGGTGGCCTCCATCCGGGCCAGGATCGGGATCAGGGGCAGCTCCATCTCGGCGAAGAGCCGGTCCAGCGACTGCGTTGACGAGCGCGGCGGCGAGCGGCTCGCGCACGGCGAGCGCGGCGAGGGCCTCGAGCCCGGCCCGGGCCGACAGCGGCAGGCCGGCCGCGGCCGGGGGCAGCACCAGATCGAGCCGCTCCGCGACGACGTCGGCGATCGCCTGGCTCCGCAGCGAGGCGTTGAGGAGGTACGCCGCGATCTGCGTGTCGAAGGCGACCGGCGTCGGGACCGCGGCGGGATCCTCGGCCAGCCGGGCCACCAGCGAGGGGCTTCGGCTCGTGCGCGACGAGCGGCACGCCGGCGGACTCGAGGGCGCGTCGAAGGGCATCCGAGGCGGCCGGGCCCTCCGTCACGATCACCCGGCCGTCCTCGCCCGCGACGCCGAGCCCGAGGGCCCGCCCCTTGCGCGGCCGCGGGTCGTCGAGGATCACCGCGACGCCGACGGACGGCCGTCCCGCGAGCCATCCGGACAGGGACGGCACCTCCTCCTCGCGGATGACCTCGACGCGATCCGGCGTGGCGACGAGGGCGGCCAGCGCTGCCCGGAGGTCGCCCGCCGGGAGCGGGGCCGGGGCAGGGCGCGCTCCCGCCGCCAGCTTCGCCGATCTGGCCGACCGAGTCGAAGTCGAGCGCGAGCTGCAGCCCGTCGCTGCCGCCCGGACGCGGCACGCTGCGATGCGCCGCCGGGCTGCCGAAGGCGCGTAGCTCGGGAGTCGGCGTCGGGGCGGTGGCCGCGTCCGCCTGCGGTCGGTCCGGGGAGTCGGCCGGGAGCTCGCCGAGCTCGGCAGGTGCGCCGGCGGTGCCGCGCAGCGGTGGCAGGCGGTCGATCAGCGTGCGGAACTCGTACTCGCGGAAGAGGCGCACCACTTCGTCGCGGTCGTACTCGCCGAAGCGGGCGGCCTCGAGGTCCAGCGCCACCGGCAGGTCCCGGTGGATCGTCACCAGCCCGCGGCTGGCGAAGACGCGATCGTGGTGATCGCGGAGCATGCCGCGGAGCTTCTCCGGCGTGACATCGTCCAGGTGCGCGTAGAGGGCATCGAGGGCGCCGAACTGGCCGATCAGCTTCGCCGCCGTCTTGTCGCCCACCCCCGGCACGCCCGGGATGTTGTCGGTCGAGTCGCCCTTGAGGGCCTTGAAGTCGACCATCTGGCCTGGTGCCAGCCCGTACCGCTCGCGGATCCGGGCAGGGTCGTAAAGGACGGTCGCGTCCACCCCCTCCGGGTCGTCATCAACCGCGTCCGCTCGGTGACGAGCTGGAGCATATCCAGGTCTCCGGTGACGATCGTTGTCTCCAGGTCGCGCGCCTCCGCCTGGCGGGTGAGCGTCCCGATGACGTCGTCGGCCTCGAAGCCGGCCATCTGGTAGACGGGCAGCCGGAGCGCCGCCACCACCTCGCGCACCTTCGGGAACTGGGCCCGCAGGTCGTCGGGCATCGGCCGCCGAGTCGCCTTGTACTCGGCGTACTGCTCGTGGCGGAAGGTCGGTGCGGGGAGGTCGAACGCGATCGCGACGTAGTCGGGCCGGACGTCCTGGAAGCCACGCAGGACGATGTTCGAGAAGCCGAAGACCGCGTTCACCAGCTCGCCCTTCGACGTGGACAAGGGTACGTTGATGAGCGCGAAGTAGCCGCGGTAGATCAGCCCGTTGCCGTCGAGCAGCATCAGGCGTTCCATGAGCGGACTACCTCCCGTCGGCGCTCGAAGGGCTTCCGGTGGTGAAGCAGGGCGCCTCCGCCGAGTGTACCGGTCCGCGCGTGCGGCGGACCGCGCGGTCGCCGGCCGGCGTGGGGCGGGTCTGCCATCGGCACGCCCCGAACTCACACCAGGAACATGGTTCGCCCACATCCGGCACACATTCCGCGCCCATCGTGATGCACGTCGACCGGTCGGAGCCAGAAGATCGGTCCAAGAGACACGGAGCACCACACCATGCGCACCCGTTTCGGACTCTTCGGTGGAGTCCTCGTCCTCGCCCTCGGCGCCGGGATCGCCGCCCTCGCATACCAGGCCGGCCTGAACCAGGGCGCCGCAACGGCCGGCTCCGCCGGTTCGGTGGTCGTGGTCGGCGGCGGTCCCGGCGCGTTCGGGATCCTGGGGGTCCTGTTCGGCCTCTTCTTCCTGTTCCTCCTCGCCAGGATTGTGATCGGGATCACCTTCTTCGCGTTCGGGCGGGGCCGCGGTGCGTGGGGCAGCGGCCATCGTGGTCGCGGCGCCTGGTTCGACGGCCCGGCGGTCGGTCCCGGCGCTGGCGGGTTCCGCGGGCCCTGGGGCGACCGCGAGACGTTCATCGCCGAGATGCACCGCCGCTACCACGAGCGGGATGCGGCCGCCGCGGGAGCAGCCGCCGGCGGAGCTGCATGCGCAGAGCCCGGTCAGCCCGCCGACGGGCAGCCCGCCGCGCCGGGCGCCCACGGCGCCTGAGATCCTGTGCCGTGACCGGGCCGGGGCGTATGCTCCGCCCCGGCCGGCCGTTTCCCGGCCGGCCACCTTCTACCACGCGGGGCGCGTCCGCCGCGGCCCCGCCTTCCCCGCCACGCCGACCCGGAGCACCTCGATGAAGACCATCCTCGTCGTCGACGATGAGCCCGGGATCGCCGCGCTCGCGCGTGACTACCTGGAGCATGCCGGGTTCGCCGTGCTCGTCGCAGGCGAGGGTCGAGGCGCGCTGGCGCTTGCCCGCTCCCGCCGCCCGGACCTCGTCGTGCTGGACCTCGGCCTCCCCGGGCTCGACGGCCTCGACGTCGCGCGGGCACTGCGCCGCGACTCGGACGTGCCCATCCTCATGCTCACGGCACGCACCGACGAGGCGGACCGGATCGCCGGCCTCGAGCTCGGCGCGGACGACTACGTGACCAAGCCCTTCAGCCCCCGCGAGCTCGTCGCGCGGGTCCGGGCGATCCTGCGGCGTGCCGAGATCGCCACGACACTCTCGGACGCGCCCATCCGGGTACTCGACGTCGAGCTGGACCCTGCGCGCCTGCGGGTCTCCATCGCGGGCCGTCCGGTCGACCTGACGCCCACGGAGTTTGCGCTCCTGGCGACGCTGGCGCGCCAGCCGGGCCGCGTCTTCACCCGCTCGCAGCTGCTAGACGCGATCCACGGCATCGCCTTCGAGGCCTACGAACGCGCGATCGACGGCCACGTCAAGAACCTGCGCCGCAAGATCGAGCTCGACCCGGCCCACCCGCGCTATCTCCTCACGGTGCACGGCGTGGGCTACCGGTTCGCGGATGCCTGAGCCCGGGACTCGGGACGGCCCCGGATCGGACGGGGGCACGCCGCGCGAGACGGGACGCTCCGGCGCCCGCCGAACCCGACCGGGCGGCCGGCGCGCCTTCCTCGACCGGCCTGCCTGGTGGCCGGAGAACGAGCCCTGGCCCCCGCGACACGGCGGCGCCTGGCGGGGTCGCCCCGGCGCCTGGGACGGCCGGGGCGGCGGCGCATCGGGCTGGCGCGGCCACCCTGGAAGGCGCGTCGGGTGCTTCGTCGCCGCGGTCGTCGTCTTCGTCGTCGGCGTGGCAACCGTCGCCACGTGGGTGCTCGCCGGGGTGCTTGGACTTGCGGGCATCGCGGGATCCGCGGCGCCGGGCCCAGTTCTGCTTGCGCTCCTCGTGGGAGGGCTGCTCCTCGTGGTGCTCGGGCGCGGCGCACGGCGGGTCTCGATTCCGATCGACGACCTCCTCGAGGCCACGGACCGCCTCGCCCAGGGCGACTACGACGTTCGGGTGGCCGAGCGCGGCCCGCGCGAGCTGCGCGAGGCGGCCCGCGCGCTCAACACGCTCGCCGAACGGCTCGCCGCGACCGAGCAGCGCCGGCGTGCGCTTTTCGCCGACGTGAGCCACGAGCTGCGCACACCGCTCACGATCGTCCGTGGCGGTCTCGAGGGAATGCTCGACGGGGTTCGCCCGCGGGACGATGCGCACATCACGGCGCTCCACGACGAGACGCTGCTGCTCGATCGGCTGATCGAGGACCTGCGCACCGTCGCCCTCGCCGAGGCCGGCGCGCTGCCCCTCCACTTCGAGGAAGTCGCACCGGCGAATCTCGTGGCTGAGACGGTCGCCGCGCTGGCCGGCTCCGCCGCGCAGTCCGGCGTGGACCTCCGGGGCGACGCGGCAGAAGCACTCCCGTCGGTCGCCGCAGACCCGGACCGGCTCGCGGAGGTGCTGCGGAACCTGGTCGCGAACGCGCTCCGCTACACCCCGCCGGGCGGCTCAATCGTCGTGGCGGCGACCTCGGCCGACCCGTCGATCGTCGCCTTCTCGGTCATCGATTCCGGAGCTGGCTTGGCGCCCGGGGCGGCCGATCGGATCTTCGACCGGTTCGAGCGCTCGGTCAACTCCGGGGGGAGCGGCCTGGGGCTCTCGATCGCCCGCGAGCTCGTCAAGGCACATGGGGGCACCATCGCCGCGTCCAGCGCCGGCCCGGGCCAGGGCACCACCGTACGCTTCACGATCCCCGTCCCGCGCTGACCCCGAGCGCCGTAAGGTGCGCGCCGGTGGTCCGCGGACCCGCCCGGGAACCGCTCGCGCCGGTCGAGCGTCGCCTGGCCCGTGCTAGACTCGCCGCGCCTCGTTGCCCCGACGTTTCCGGGCGTTCGCGCCCGAAGGAGCCGCGCGCTGTTTGACGATCCACGCCCCCGCTCGCCGGAGGACGTCAGGGCGGCAGCGGATCCCAACGACGCGACCGCCCGGCGGGACCAGATCCTCGTCGAGCGCGCTCTCGACGGCGACCTCGGCGCATTCAACCAGCTCGTCGAGGCATACCAGGACCTGTGTCACGGGCTCGTGACGCGCATGGTTCCCGATCCCGACCAGGCCAGCGACGCGGTCCAAGAGGCGTTCTTCTCCGCCTATCGGAACCTTCGCTCGTATCACGGCCCGTCATTCCGCGGCTGGCTGACCCGGATCGCCATCAACGCCGCGATGGACATCCAGCGCGCCCGCAAGCGCCGCCCGGTCTTGCCGTACCCGGAGCTCGAGGACGAGAGCTGGCAGCCGCCCGCCGGGCTCGAGAGCGATCCGGAGACGATCGCCACGACAACGGAGCGGCAGCGCGCGCTGGTCGCGGCGCTGGGCGCGATCGGCCCCGATCAGCGGGCCGCGATCGTCCTCTTCGACGTCGAGGGCTATGACTACACGGAAATCGCGGCGATGACCGGGGTCAGCCTGGGGACCGTGAAATCCCGCATCCACCGCGGCCGGCTGGCGCTTCGCGCGCTCCTTGCCGACCGGATGGAACTCTTCCGCAGCTGAGGGCGTCAGCGAGCCATGGGTCACGTTCCCGATCACTCCCCCGCCGCAGCAGGCGCGGAGCATGCCGCCCTGATCGTGGCGCTCGATGCCGGCGACCTCACCGGAGGCGAGCGCGATCGTGCGGCCCGGCTGGCTGCCGCGTGTGCCGGCTGCGCGACGCTCCGGGCCGACCTCGCGGTCATCCGCGCCGCGACCGCCGCGCTGCCCGCGCCCCGTCGCACACGCGACTATCGGCTCACGGATGCCGATGTCGCCCGGCTCCGACCGTCGTCCTGGATGCGTCTTCTCGGCTGGCTCGGGGCGCCGCGCTCCACGGTGCGGCCACTCGCAGGGGCGTTCGCCACGCTCGGGATCGTCGGCCTGCTACTCGGCACTACACCGGGGCTCTTCGGCCAGGCGGCGACCGTTTCCACGGGTTCCCTTCCGGCCGTGGCCCCGGGGGTTGCCCGGGGCCTCGCGGGCGGCGCAAGCAGTCAAGCCGCCGGGAGCGCCCCCCTGGATCTCGCGCCGAGCGCCGTGTCCCGGCCCTCGGCCGCCGCAGGCTTTGCGGGCGCCGCCCCCGTCACCTCGCCCACGGCGAGCGGAGCCGCCGCACCCGCTGGCCTCGCAGCGCCGCCGGCTCCGCGCCCGGCTGCCGTCGCGGTCCCGGCCGAGAGCCCGGCTGCGGTCGCCGTCCCCGCTCCGAGCCCGGCCCAGGGAAACGTCGCGCTTCCCGCGCCGACACCGCCGGGTGCGGGCGTGGTGACCGGCCCGGCCGCCGCCGGGCCGCCCGGCTCCTCCGTGCCGGCGCCCGCGGAAGGGCCGTCGAAGGCGACGGCCCCGGAAGGTCCCGAGGTCGCCCGGAGCGCGCCGGCGCCGTCCGCATCTCCGCTCGCGGCAACGGACCGCACGCCGCTCGTGGCCGGCTCGCTGGTCCTGCTCCTGACAGGGCTCGGGCTCTATGCGGCCAACCGGGCGCTCCGGCGCCGCACTGGAGCCTGAGCAGACTCGAGCGCCGGTCGGCGCGACTCCCGCGCTACGATGGCGGACGCGCCGGAGTGGCGGAACTGGCAGACGCGACGGTCTCAAACACCGTTAGCCGCAAGGCTGTACGAGTTCAAATCTCGTCTCCGGCACCACTGTCGACCCGAATGGCCGCGTGACCCAGTACCAAGTGGGTATCGTCACGAGCCCTCGCGGCAGTGAAGATCTGCCCATGAAAGGTCTCCTCGTTGTTGTTCTCTGGGCCCTGGCGGGCAGCTACTTCGGCGGATTGATCGAGCGCGTCTCCGGACTCGCAGTGATGGTTCCGATGATGCTCGGCTTCCTGGCCGCCGGCATCTACCTGGCGGTTCGCATCACGCGCACGGCGACGTCCGCGACGGTGATCGATCTGCAGCCGACCGCAGAGCAGAGCGACCGCCTGGCGGCCTGAGGGTCCTCTGGAGGACCCGACCGCTAGCCTCGGGCCAGGGCGCGCTGGACCGACCCCACAACCCTCTCTGCAGGCCGGATGGCACCCAACCGCGGGACGATCGGCCCTCCTCGCGACCGGCCGAGACCCGCGATCCTTTCGGCAACGCCTCTGCCGCCCTTCCCCCCAGGGCAGCGGAGGCGTATCCATTTCCAGACGACGCGGCTGAGATGACCCCACGACACGGTCGGTCGCGCGGTCGGTGGACGGGTGTCGCCGGGCCGGCGGTGTACCCTTCAGATCTCGGCACCCCAGCGCAGTTCCCGCTCGAAGGAGATCCATGAGCATCTTCCGGCGCCTCCTCGGCGGCGCCTCGGAGCAGGATGCCGGCAGCGGTCCGGGGCCTGAGGCCGGCGACCGCGCTCCCGGCTGCGCGACGGGGATGCCGGGAGCCGCGGCGAACCGGTCAGCGGACTCCCCGGACGCCGACACGGCCACCGTCCGGCGCATCGTCTCTCAGCTCGAAGAGTTCCCTCCTGAGCGGGCCCGCTACCTGGCCGCCGCCGCCTACGTGCTCGCCCGGGTGACGAACGCGGACCTCGCCGTGAGCCCGGAGGAGACGTCCTTCATGGAGCGGACGCTCGTCGAGGAGAGCGGGATCGCCGAGGCGGAGGCCGTCCTCGTCGTGGAGGCGGCCAAGCAGCAGGCCCGGCTGTTCGGCTCGACCGAGGACTACCTGGTGACCCGCGAGTTCAAGCTGATCTCCGATTCGCCGCAGCGCCTCCGGCTCCTGCGCGCGTGCTTCATGGCCGCTGCCTCCGACGGCTCGATCTCGTCAGCCGAGAGCGCTGCGCTGGACCAGGTCGCGAGCGAGCTCGACATCGAAACCGCCGACCTGACCGGGCTCAGGACCGAGTTCGCCGACCGGCTCTCGGTCGTGCAGGCGATGCGCGCGGTCCGCGGCGCGGAGATTGCGGGGGCGGGCGACCCGCCCCGCTGAGGCTTCCTCTTCGCCGAGGGCCTGCCGCCGCGGAGGGAGCTTCGGCAGGTCGCCGCCTTGACGCAACAACTACTCGCCGGACCGCTTGCCGCTGCGCAGCCGCGTCCACGAGTGCGGCGGCGCGGGTCATCGGTGACCGGCCGCACGATCAGCCGTGCTCGACGGCTGCAGCCTCGGAGCTCGCCGGCTCCGGGCGCCGGGTCCTGCGTCTCGCGCCTGTGCGCTGGCGAACACTCTCGCGAGTAACGGGCGCATCAGGGCCGCGGCCGGTCTGCCTCAGGCAGATGTGCCGATTGCATCGGTGCCGATCGCATCGTCCTGGAGCACGAGCTCCAGGGTGCAGATCTCCGGGCGAAGGCGACGGTTCACCTCGGCCATCAGGTCCACGTCGTAAGCCACGCCCGAGCGGAGCTCCATCGGCAGGTCCGGACGGCCGTGGCCCTGGGGCAGGTGCACGATCACCTGCGTCGCGCCCGGGCGCGAGCGGAGCAGATCGCGGACGGTCGCCATCGCCGCCTGCAGGACGTCCGGCTCGATCCCGATGCCGAAGCGAACGTTGAGGCGGCCGGTCGGGCCAGCCTCGACCGGGAGCGTCGGCTCAGCCGCTGAAGCGACGGCGGCCGGGCGAGCCTCCTCCGGGAGCGAGGGTGGCTCGAAGTCCGGCGCCGCGGACTCGAGGTCGGCAGGCTCCAACGAGCCCGGCAGGGGCAGGGGCGGCAGGGGGCTCACGAAGCCGGCGGACTCCCGCCTGATCGCCCCGGCGGGCCACCCGCCGATGGGATCCTGGACCGGGCCGTGGTCGTGGCCGGCGTCACTTCCGTCCGCATTCTGCGGCTGGCTCCCATTCGAGCCGTCGTTGCCGTTCGGGCTGCCCTTCCCGCTGGAGCCGCCGTTGCCGCTCGCGCGCCCCCGCGGGCGCGATCCCCGCTCGCCCGCGGCCACCTCGGCCGCGAAGGCGGCCTCGCCGCGCTCCGCCGCCGCCTCCCATTCCCAGGCCGCATCGGCGAGCACCGAGGCCTCCTCGCCGCGGTGGTCAACCCGCCCCGCCACGAGGAGGATCACGCCGTCGCGCCACGTCCCACTGGTCTGCTCGTGGAGGCGCGGGAACACGACCACCTCGATGGTGCCCTGGAGATCCTCGAGGGTGACCACAGCCATCGTGGCCTTCGCCTTCGTGATCACCGTCCGGCTCGCCGTAACCACGCCCCCGACCACGACGCGCTGCCCGTCCAGGGACTCGTCCCGCAGGTCGCCGGAGTATGCCGTCACGAAATGACCAATTCGCTCCGCGACCTCACCGAGCGGGTGATCCGACAGGTAGAGCCCCAGCAGCTCCTTCTCCCAGCGAAGCCGCTCGCGGGTTGGAACCTCCGGGGCGTCGGCCAGCGGAGCCTCGAGCGTGCCCGGTTCGGCCGCAAGGTCGAAGAAGCTGATCTGGCCCGAGGCGCGTTCGCGCTGGTCGGCCTGGGCGGTGGCCAGCGTGTCGTCGAGCGCGTCGAGGAGGCGGCCTGGGTGGCCGAACGCTCCGAGCGCCCCGACTTTGACCAGGGATTCGAGGACGCGCTTGTTCGCCAGCCGAAGGTCGATCCGGTTGCAGAAGTCGGCGAACGAGCGGAAGGGACCTTCCGCCTCCCGTGCCGCGATGATCGATTCGATGGCACCCTGTCCCACGTTCTTCACGGCCAGCAGGCCGAACCGGATCGCCTGGCCCTCCACGGTGAACTCCAGGTGACTCGCGTGGACGTCCGGAGGGAGGACGGCGATCCCCAGGCGCCGGCACTCGGCCACGGCCGCGGCGACCTTCTCGGCGTTGTCGCGGACCGCGGTCAGCACGCTCGTCATGTACTCGACGGTGTAGTTCGCCTTGAGGTACGCGGTCTGGTAGGCCACCAGCCCATAGCACGTCGCATGGGCCTTGTTGAAGCCGTACCGCTCGAAGGGCTCGAACGCGGTGAACACGGCGTCGATGGTCTCCGGCCGGACCCCGCGCTCGGCGGCCTGGCTGACGAACTTGCTCTTGAGCGACCGGAGGACGGAGGACTTCTTCTTCCGGATGGCGTAGCCCAGCATGTCCGCCTCCGGGCCGGTGAAGCCGGCGAGGCCCGCGGCGGCGGCCATGATGTCCTCCTGGTAGACGAACACGCCGTAGGTCCGAACAAGATACGGCTCGAGGAGCGGGTGCAGGTAGGTCACCGGCTCGCGGCCGTGCTTGCGGGCGATGTAGTGCGGGATGTTGTCCATCGGGCCCGGCCGGTAGAGCGCGACCATCGCCGCCAGGTCGTAGACGGACGTCGGCTGCAGCTCGCGGATGTAGCGCCGCATGCCCGCCGACTCGAGTTGGAAGACGCCGGTCGTCTCGCCGGAGGCCAGCAGCTCGAACGTCCGGGTGTCGTCGAGCGGGATGCGGTCCAGGTCGATCTCCACCCCGCGATGCGCGCGCACCAGGTCCACTGCGTGACGCAGGATCGTCAGGTTCGAGAGCCCCAGGAAGTCGAACTTGAGCAGGCCCAGCGCTTCGACCCCGTGCATCTCGCACTGCGTCATCGTCGCGTCGGAGTTGGTCGCCTTCTGGAGCGGCATCAGGTCGGTCAGCGGCTCGCGGCTGATCACGACCCCGGCCGCGTGGGTCGACGCGTTCCTTGCGACACCTTCGAGCTGTCGCGCGAAGTCGATGATGCGGTGGACCGGCGGCTCGGCGAGGTACATCTCGCTGAGCTGCGGGCTCAGCTTGAGCGCCTCGTCCAGGCGGATCCCGAGCTGGTTCGGGACCGCCTTCGCGATCCGGTCCACGTCCCCGTAGCCGTGACCAAGGACGCGGCCGACGTCGCGGATGGCCGCCCGGGCCAGCATCGTCCCGAAGGTGATGATCTGGGCCACGTGGTCCGCGCCGTACTTCTGGGAGACGTAGTTGATCACCTCCTCGCGGCGGCCGTCCTCGAAGTCCACGTCGATGTCCGGCATCGTCACCCGGTCGGGGTTGAGGAAGCGCTCGAACGGGAGCCCGTAGTGGATCGGATCCACGGGCGTGATCCCCAGCGTGTACGTCACGATCGAGCCCGGGGCGCTTCCCCGGCAGGTTGTCTGGATGCGCTGCTCACGGGCGAACCGGACGAAGTCGGCCACGATCAGGAAGTAGCCGGCATAGCCCATGGAGACGATGATCCCGAGCTCGTAATCCAGGCGGGCCTGCAACTCCGGGGTGACGCTCCCGTAGCGGCGGGTCAGGCCGGCCTCGCACTCCTTGCGAAGCCAGCTCTCCGGGGTTTCGCCGGTCGGGACCGGGAAGTGCGGGATGCGCAGCTGGCCGAGGGGCAGCTCGAGATCGACCATCTCGGCCACGCGGCGCGTGTTACGGAAGGCGTCGAGCTGGTCGGGGAAGAGGGTGAACATCTCGGCCGTGGACTTCAGGTAGAACTCGGGGGTCTCGAAGCGCAGGCGGCCGGGCGTGTCGAGGTTGCTACCCGTCCCCACGCATAGGAGGACGTCGTGGGCCTCCGCCTGCGCCTTGTGCACGTAGTGGAGATCGTTCGTCACGACGAGGGGCAGTCCCGTCTCCCCGGCCAGGCGGAGGAGCTTCGGGTTCATGGCGGCCTGCTCCGGCAGCCCGTGATCCATCAACTCCAGGTAGAAGCGGTCCCTGCCGAAGATGTCGCCATAGGTGCCGGCCAGCTCCCGCGCGAGGTCCCAGTCGTCCAACTCCAGCGCCTTCGGGATCTCCCCGCCGAGACAGGCGGACATCCCGATCAGCCCCTCGCTGTGCCGGGCCAGGTGCTCGCGGTCGATGCGCGGCTTGTAGTAGTACCCCTCGAGGTGCGCGTCGGTCACGAGCCGGCACAGGTTGCGGTAGCCGACGAGGCTCGACGCGAGGAGCGAGAGGTGGAAGGGCTGGGCGTCCGCCTTCCCTTCCTTGTCGCGCATCGACCGGCGCGCGACGTACGTCTCGACGCCGATGATCGGCTTGATTCCCTTCGCGCGCGTCGCCTGGTAGAAGGCGACCGAGCCGTACAACGCGCCGTGATCCGTCAGCGCGAGCGCGTCGAAGCCCAGCCGCTCGGCCTCGTCCACGAGGTCGCCGATCCGGCCGAGCCCGTCGAGAAGCGAGAACTCCGAGTGGACGTGGAGGTGCGTGAAGTCGTTCGGGGCGAGGGTCGTCACGGGAGGTCAATGGTACCGGCGCAGGCCGCCCGGCGCGATCGCATGGGCGGCTCGGCGAGGCACGGCACCTACGGAGCGGCACCGCGCGCGGTGCCGGCCACGGTCGGGCCGGCTGCCCACGGTCGGGCCGGCTGCGGCCCGAAGCGCGGCTGCTAGAATCTCGCGGCGATGCGAGGCGACCTGGTGCCACGACGACGGCGCCGCCACCTGGCGGGTGGGCTCGCGTGGAGCTTTGCGCGCTGTCTCGCCCGCCGTGCGGAACGTCCCGGGAGCGCCGTGGCCGAGCGGATCGGCGCGGCAGCCGGTGAGGCGGCCGGCGCGGCCACGCGGGCGGCGACCGAGGTGGGTGCCCTGTATTTCGCGCTCGCGGGCGGGATGTCAACCTTCACCGAAGCACAGGCCCTGCGGGCGCGCAATCGAACCCCGCTCCCTTCCCTTCACGAGCTGTACCCGGAGGCGAGCCGCTTGCCCGTGCGCTCACTCGGCCTCCAGGAGGTCAGTGTCTCCGACATCGTCGGGACGGCCGTGGCGGGCCCGGACCAGCGCGGCTCGGACTTCCGACCGCTCCCCCCGTTCCGCGGCTCGGACTGGCACGCGCGCTGGCTGCGGATCCGGACTGCCGTCGCGCGCATGGAGCCGCTGCCTCCCGTCGACCTGCAGAAGTACGACGGCCGGTACTGGGTGCTCGACGGCCACAACCGGGTCGCAGCGGCCCTCTACGAGGGCCAGCTCGTCGTCGACGCCGTGGTCCAGGAGCTCGCCCCGCCCGGCGCGGCACCCCTTTCCGGGCAGCCCTCGATGGCCCTGGAGATGGCCGAAGGAGCGGCGATCCGGACTGCGGCCACCGGCGTGACGGCGTCGCTCGAGCTGCGCAGGGAGCTGGAAAGCGGGATCGCAAGCCCGGATGTGCGGACAAGGGAGTCCGAAGGGACGGCCAGCGAGGCCGGGGCGACGCAGCGCGAGGCTGGCGACGCCGGCGAGGGGCACGCCGACGGGGACCCCGCGACATGATCCGGCGGGTTCGCGTCGAGTGGCCCGATCGTCGTCTCTTTGCCGGAGGGCGGGAGGCCGTGCGGCTGCTGGCCGTTTCCGACGCGGTGGATCCTGCTCTCGCGTGGAGCGCCAACCGCGACGCACTCGGACGCATCGATCTCGTCGTGGGCTGTGGAGACCTCGAGCCGGATGCCCTCGCCTTCCTCATCGACGCCTTCGCGGCACCGAGCGTCCACGTTCGGGGCAATCACGACGCCGGGAGCGGCTGGGTCAGCGGCGCCCATCTGCTCCCGAAAGAGGCGCGCTCGGGCGTGCCGATCTGCCTATCCATCGTGCGCAGCGGGGCCATCGAGGTGGTCCCATTCGGTTGGGCGGGCGCAGCGAACACGCCGGCCCGACGTGACGAGGCCGTCGCCTGGCGCCACGTCCTTGGGGCCGTGGCCCGCCGCGCCGTCCGGCGACGGACGAGCCGGCCCTTCATCGTGATCAGCCACGCCCCGCCGCTCGGCGCGGGGGACGCCGCCGACCCGTACCACCGCGGCTATCGCGGGTACCGGTGGCTCTTGGAGCGCACGCGGCCCGTGCTCTGGCTGCACGGTCACACGCCGCTGGCGAGCGCCCCCTGGCGGCTAACGTGCGGCCGCACCGCGCTGGTCAACGTGACCGGCGCCGTCCTCGTCGAGCTGGTGCCGCCGGCCGTCCCGGCGGGCCCCGCGGCGCCGGGTCTGGCCGGGTGAGACTCCCGACCGGGACCAGCTTGATCGGGCTGGCTCATGCTGCGGTCGAGCGCCCATACCTGCTCCACCTCCCGCCGGGCGTGGTGAGCGAGCGAGTTCCCCTGCTGCTCGAGCTCCACGGCCGCGGCATCAGCGCCGAGCTGTTCGACCGGCTGACCGGCTTTCGGCGCCTGGCGGACGAGGCGGGCTTCCTGGTCGCGCTGCCTAGTGCCGTGAACGAGATCTGGAACGATGGCCGGGGCATCGGAGATGCCCGCCCCGACGACGTCGGCTATCTCGCCGCGGTGATCGACGACGTGGCTGCCCGGGCGCCGGTCGATCCGCGCCGGATCTACGTCGTCGGCATGTCCAACGGCGCCAGCATGGCGGGCCGGCTGGCCTGCGAGCTGCCAAACAGGCTGGCCGCAATCGCGCAGGTCGCGGGGACCGCCGCCGCCGCGCTCGTCGAGGGGGGCATCTCGGGCAACCCGCTTCCGCTTCTCGAGATCCACGGCACGGCGGACCGGTACGCCAGGTACGGCGGCGAACCCCCCCGCCGCCTGCTGACGCGCGCCGTGCTCAGGCACCCGGGTGGCCCAAGCGTGGGTGTCGACGCCTGGGCCGAGCTATGGCGGGCCCGGAATTGTCTGTCCGGCGATCCAGCCGTCGAGGCAATCCCTCCGGATACGACGATCCGGCGCTGGCGCGGCGCCTCGCCTGCCTCGGACCTCGTTCTCTACCGTGTTGAAGGTGGGGGCCACACGTGGCCGGGAACCGCGTTCCCGCTGCCCAGCGTCGTGTTCGGGCGCACGACGACCACCTTCGACGCCACCCGGGCCTGCTGGGACTTCCTCGGGGCGCATGCCCTTCCCGCCCGTTGACGGGACGCGCCGAACCGCGCAAGGAGCGCGGACGAAGCCCCACGTGGCCGGGCCGTCCTCCGACCGCCCGCTACCCGGGGCCCGGCGGCGTGCGGACGGCCCGGAGCGCCTCCGGCTCACGGTGACGGTCCTCCGCAGGGCGATCCGCCGAGCGGCCTGACCCTTTTGAGTCGGCCTGCCGCATCCACGGCCAGCAGGGGAACGCCGATCCGGGTTGCGTGGTAGTCGAGGGTCCTGCGGAGGACTCCCGGGCGGTCGACCTCGGCTGGCATGAGGACGAGCGCCGCGCACGAGAAGGCCGCCGCCTCGGCGGTCCCGGCCTAGATCGCGCGGCCGGTCAGCCAGACGGCCACGTCCACCCCGCGGGCCTGGATCGCGGCAGCCAGCAGACTCAGCCGGTCACGGACGCGTGATGCGCCCGGTCGCGCGGGTCGCCCGCTCTGCCGATCATCCCCAGCATGAAGCCCGGGGACGAAGACCGTCGGTCGCCGGTGGCGGACGTCGCCCTGGCCGGGAATGACGTGGACGAGGATGACCCTGCCTCGCGCTGCGGCAGCCAGATCGGTCGCTGCGTCACGAACGGCATCGAAGCGCGGGTCCGAGCCGTCATCGGTCACGGCGACCACGGTGCCGCCGGCTGGGAGGTGCGGCGCGATCTCGGGCGCCGCGAGGCTTGCTGCAAGTGACATTGGTGCCGCCTGCAATCCGGTCTCGGGTGGCTTGCTGATCTCCGCTGCTGCGCGATCCGTTCCGATGGCACAAGCCTTCGCGACGTGCCTTTGGATGCGGTTACCCGCGAGGGTGTGAATCCGGCACCTGCCGGCTAAGGATTTTCCACGCGGGGTTCGCCCGCGCTCACGCGCTACCCTTGGCCCGTGAACGACCTAGGCGGGGAGTTGGAGCGGGAGCTCGACACGGCACCGGATGCCTTCGACACAGCCCTGGAAGCCGCGATCGCTCGACTTCCCGAGCAGTACCGTGTCCAGCTCGCGACGGTGGCGATCATGGTCGCCGACGAGGCGACGCCGGAGGAGCTGGCGTCGGTCGGCGCGGCCGGGCTCTACGGCCTCTACCGCGGCGTGCCGCGGACCGCGTTCGGTGCCGACCACGTCCCGATCCCGAGCGTCATCACCCTCTACCGTGGGCCGCTGGAGCGTCGCTGGCGGGGAACCGCGGCCCTTGCGCATGGCGTCGAAGAGACGCTCCGCCATGAGCTCGCCCACCACCTGGGCATCTCCGATGCGCGCCTGGACGAGCTGCACGACGGCGGGTGACCGCGGGCGGTCCGAGACCTTCCCGGGATGACAGGAGGCCGAGTCGATGAGAATCGGGTCGAGACACCAGCTTGCGGATCGGCCGGGTGCCTCCCGCGCCGACGCGCAGGCCGTTCGCGTCGGCACCGCGACGGCCGTTCTCGCGGCCGTCGTCATCCTGGCTGCCGCGGTCGCCGGCTGCGGTGCGTCCGGCTCCTCGGGCACTTCGTCGGCGCCATCGGCGTCGCCAGTGGCATCGACCGTATCGCCGAGCCTCACTCCGACATCCCCGAGCGCCGTGCTCGCCGGCTCGGCTGCCGCGAGTCCGTCTCCATCCGCAGCCAGCCTTTCCCCAGCTGCGTCGACCGCGCTCCCGGCCATCGTCGTCGACGCGCCGGCCCCGGGAAGCCTGTTCCCGTCCCCCGGTCGCGTGACGGGGACGGCCGACATCTTCGAGGCGCAGTTCCGACTCCAGGTGCTCGACGGCCAGCGACGCGTCCTGGCGGACCTACCGGTGCGGGCAAGCTGCGGGACCGGCTGCAGGGGCACGTTCGACGTGACCGTCCGCTACGCGATCGCGACAGCCGAGTGGGGCACGCTGCGCGTCTTCGACCTTTCGGCGAAGGACGGCACGCCAACCGACGTCAGCGAGATCCGGGTCCGGCTCACCCCCTCGGGCTAGGCGCGTGCCTGCCGGAACCGGCGGCTTGGCGCGTCGGCCGGCGCGACTACCGGAACTGGCCGATCGCCTCCACGAGGAGATCGATGAAACGGGGCCGGTCGATCTCGACCCCGACGCGCACGTTCGGCGGAAGCCCGCGCAGGTCATGGAGGTCCACCACCGTCCGCCCGCGCGTCAGATCGCTCTCGGTCTCCACGTCGACTCGGTACGGGACCTCCCGGACGAGGTCCGGCACCACGAGCCGGGCGACCGCTACGGCGTCGTGGATCGGCGATCCGTCCCAGCCGTACCGCTCGCGGTGGAAGATCGCGAAGAAGCGCAGCAGGTCGGCGAAGACCCGCCCGGTCTGCGTCCCGAGCGCCTCCAGGCGCGGGATGTCGGCGTTCCGGAACAGGGCCGCGTGGGTGACCTCCAACGGGGCCAGCGCCACGGGGCGGCCGCAGTCGAGGACGATCGCGGCGGCCTCCGGGTCGGCCCAGATGTTGAACTCGGCGGAGGCCGTGAGGTTCCCTTCCCCGATCGCGCCCCCCATGATGCTGATCTCGTCGATCCGCGGCAGCAGCTCCGGATGCGTCCGGACGAAGAGCGCGATGTTCGTGAGCGGCCCGGTCGGGACGAGCGTGACCGGGTCGGCCGACGCGCGCACGAGGCGCGCGAGCAGCTCGACGGCCCCTTCGGCCACCGGCCGCTACGGCCGGTTCGGGCAGGTCCGCGCCGTCGAGACCGGATATGCCGTGGACGTGGGCGGCGAGGCGAGTCGGGCGCACGAGCGGGCGAGCCGCCCCGGCCGCCACCGGGACTTCGGTCCGGCCCAGCAGCGTCAGGACGCGCAGGGCGTTCCGGGTCGTGTTCTCCACGCCCGCGTTGCCGGCCACGGTGGTGATGCCCAGGACGCGCAGCTCCGGCCGCGCGAGCGCCAGCAGGATCGCCAGGGCGTCGTCGTGGCCAGGGTCGCAGTCGAGGATGACGGAGCGCGGTCGCACCCCCTGAGCGTACCCGCTGGGGAGGTTCGTCGCGCAAGATCGTCGCGCACGGAACGGTTGGCGACCCTATTCTTCAACCCGGCGACTGTCGCGAAGCGACGGCTCTTGCCCGGTGTTCGGGTGCTCGGTACGATGCGCCAGAGGAGTCTGCCCGGCCGCGCCGGGCGATCGCGCTACGACGCCTCGCTCGAGGTCCAGTTCGCGCAAGGAGGAGTTCATGTTCACTCGCAGAAGCCGGCTCGGCCTGCTCGCGGCCACGCTCGCGATCATAGCGTCCGCCTGCAGCGGCTCGGCCACGCCAACCCCCGCGGCTCCGTCCGTGGCGCCATCGGTGGCAGCCTCGGTCGCGGCATCGATGGCCCCGTCGATGGCCCCGTCGATGGCCCCGTCGATGGCCCCAAGCGCGTCCCCGGCCGCGTCCGCATCCTCGCTGAAGATCGGCGTCGTCACCGACATCGGCACGGTCAACGACAAGGGGTTCAACGAGTACTCGTACAAGGGCGCCGTCGCCGGGGCCCAGGCCATCGGCGCAGCCGCACCGGGCGTCATCGTCCCGAAGGACGCCTCGGAGTACGCGGCCGACATCCAGAGCTTCGTCGGCCAGAACTACAACATCATCGTCACGGTCGGCTTCAACCTCGTCAATGACACGGAGAAGGCCGCCAAGGCAAACCCGGCCATCGACTTCGTGGGCGTCGACCAGAGCCCGTGCATCGACGCGAACGGCGACCCGGACAACAGCGGCAAGTGCGCGGGCGTCGTCGGAACGCTCCTCCCGAACTACCACGCCTTCACCTTCGAGGAGGACCAGGCAGGCTACCTCGCGGGGATCGTCGCCGCCTCGGCGAGCAAGAGCGGGGTCATCGGCGCTATCGGCGGGACGACCCTCTGCAACGCGTGCGTCCGATACATCCAGGGCTACGAACTCGGCGCGAAGTCCGTCAACCCGAACGTGACCGTCAAGTCCGCCTACGTCACCCATGACTTCTCGGCGGCGGCGTTCAGCGATCCGGTCGGCGGCAAGGCGTTCGCCCAGAACTTCATGGCGGCGAACCATCCGGACGTTCTCTTCGCCGTCGCCGGGCTGACCGGCAACGGCGTCCTCGACGCCGCCTGTGCAGCCGGTATCTGGGGTGTCGGGGTTGACGTGGACCAGTACCTCTCGCTCCCGAACGACGACAAGTGCATCATCACGAGCGCGGAGAAGCACCTCGTGTCGGCCGTCACACAGGCGATCCAGGTCGATCGCAAACGGTGGGTTGATCCCAACGCTGTTCAACGCCACGAATGATGGGATCGGCGCCGCGCCGATCACGAACGTCACCCTTCCGGACGTCCAGGCCAAGCTTGACGCGGCGCTGGCGGCCATGAAGGCCGGCACGCTTCAGACCTGCCCGACCACCGGTTGCGGCATCGCGAAGTAAGAGAGCGCAATCGCGAACCCGTCGAGCGGGTCGGCCGTCCCCGGCCGGCCCGCTCGGCATATCCGCGCTCGACGCGCCGGGCGCGGCGTGTCACCAGCCACGCACGACCATCCAGCCATGACAACCGAGGCATGACGACCGAGGCATGACAGACGCGGGCGTAGCCGTTCGCGCACCGGCGCTGGAGATGCGCGGCATCACGAAGCGTTATCCGGGCGTGATCGCCAACGATGGGATCAGCCTCGAAGTGCGTCCGGGCGAGATCCACGCCCTCCTCGGTGAGAACGGGGCCGGCAAGACGACCCTGATGAACATCCTGTACGGCCTCGCGCGTCCGGACGAGGGCCAGATCCTCCTCGATGGCGAACCGGTCGCGATCCAGAGCCCGGCCGATGCGATCCACCGCGGGATCGACATGGTCCACCAGCACTTCATGCTCGTCCCCGTCCTCAGCGTCTGGGAGAACATCCTCCTCGGCGAGGAGACGATGGCGAACCGCGTCTTCCTCGACCGGGCGGAGGCGCGCAAGCGCATCATCGAGCTCGGCCAGAGGTTCGGGTTCGAGATCGACCCCGACGCCAAAGTGGGCTCGCTCTCCGTCGGCTGGCAGCAGCGGGTCGAGATCTTGAAAGCGCTCTACCGAAACGCGCGGATCCTGGTGCTCGACGAGCCGACGGCCGTCCTCACCCCTCAGGAGACGGAGGAGATCTTCGCCGTCCTCCGGCGCCTCGCGGCCCAGGGCCACAGCATCGTCTTCATCAGCCACAAGCTCTACGAGGTGCTCGAGATCGCCGACCGGATCACGGTGATCCGTCGCGGACGGGTCGTGGGCGAGCGGCGTCCGGCCGAGACGAACGAGGACGACCTGGCGGAGATGATGGTCGGGCGCGAAGTCCAGCTGACCGTCGACCGGGGTGAGTCGCGTCCCGGCAAGCCCGTCCTGCGGATCGAGGGTCTCCACGTCCGCGACGATCGCGGCCACGAAGCCGTTCGAGGCGTGGACTTTGAGGTCCGGGCGGGCGAGATCTTCGGGATCGCCGGGGTCGCCGGCAACGGCCAGGACGAGCTCGTCGAGGCGATCGTCGGGCTCCGCCGGCCGAGCGCTGGCACGGTCAGCCTCGGCGACGAACGCGTGACGGGACGATCGCCGCGCGGGATGAACAAGGCCGGGGTCGCCTACGTCCCGGCCGACCGCCACAGGTTCGGCCTCATCCTGTCGTTCCCGCTCTCGGACAACCTTGTCCTCACGAACTACTACCGGCCGCCCTACACGCGGGGCATCGTCCGGGACGAATTGGCGATCCGACACAGCGCGGAGCAGGTAGTCGAGCGCTATGACATCAGGACGCCTTCCACGGGCGTCAAAGCCGGCACACTGTCGGGCGGGAACCAGCAAAAGGCGGTCGTCGCGCGGGAGTTCGACCGCGAGCTCCGCCTCCTCGTCCTCGACCAGCCGACCCGCGGCCTCGACGTCGGCAGCATCGAGTTCATCCATCGCCAGGCGATCGCGAAACGGGACGCCGCCACCGCGATCCTCCTCATCTCCGCCGAGCTCGACGAGGTGCTCGAGATGTCCGATCGGATCGGGGTGATGTACCGCGGGCAGATCGTCCGGGTCCTGGATGGGAGGACGGCCGACAAGAACGAGGTGGGCCTTCTCATGGCGACCGGGGGGCTTGACCGGTCGGCGACCGCGGAGGTGCCCGCATGACCGAACCAGCGCCGGTCGCCGGGGCCTCCCGGATGGGCGGGCTCGCCAGGCGGTTCTGGTCGCTCATCGCCCTGCCGCTCGTCTCCTTCCTGCTCGCGATCATCGTCGGCGGGATCATCATCCTCGTCTCGGAAACGCTGGTCCCCGGCCAGAAGTTCGACCCGACCCTCCCGATCACCGCGTACAAGGCGCTCATCGTCGGGGCCTTCGGAAACGAGACGTCGGTCGTCGAGACGCTCGTCGCGACGACTCCACTTCTGTTCGGCGGGCTCTCGGTCGCCCTCGGCTTCAAGGCCGGCCTCTTCAACATCGGCGCTCAGGGCCAGTTCCTCATCGGGGCCCTCGCCGCGGTCTTCGTCGGCGTCATCGTCTCGACCCAGCCGCCGCTCATCGCGATCCCCCTGGCCCTGGTGGCAGGCATCATCGGCGGAGCCATCTGGGGCTTCATCCCGGGGATCCTGAAGGCAGTCACGGGCGCCCACGAGGTCGTGACCACGATCATGCTGAACTACGTCGCCATCGGGACGGTGGCGGCGCTGGTCAGCGGCCCGCTGAAGATCCCGACCTCCGTCTCGCCCGTGACGTTCGACGTCGGAAACGCCGCTTTCCCGATCATCATCGGGAAGACCGGTCACCTCGGGATCGTCCTTGCGCTCCTGTGCGTCGTGCTCCTCTGGTGGGTCCTCTACCGGACCACCTGGGGATTCGAGGTGCGCGCAGTCGGCGCCAACTCCAGCGCGTCCCGGTATGCGGGAATGCGCCCGCGGGTGATCACCGCGCTCACGATGACGGCCTGTGGCGCGCTTGCGGGCATGGCCGGCGTCTCCGTCCTACTCGGGGTCACCCACTCGATGTCGTCGGCCTTCGGGACGACTGTCGGCTTCGACTCGATCTCGGTTGCCCTCCTCGCCCGCTCCGACCCGATCGCGATCGTCTTCACCGCGCTCCTGTTCGGGGCGATGCGCGCCGGCGCCGGTCTGATGCAGATCCAGGCCCAGATCCCCGCCGAGCTCGTCGACGTCCTCCAGGGGACAATCCTGCTGTTCCTGATCATGGGACCGGTCCTCCGGCGCCTCTTCAGGCTGCGGTCGGCGACCACCGACATCGGCGGCGCCCGGACGGCCATCGCGGGTACCTCGGCCGGCGGGACAGGGGCACTGTGATGGACACCTTGATCAACGCGATCTACGCGATCCCCATCCTCGGACTGGTCGCCCAGCTCGTTGGCTACCTGGTCGCCGTGCTTCCGCCGGTCGCGCCGATCATCCTCCGCCAGGCGACGCCGCTCGCGCTCGGAGCGATGTGCGGTGTCGTCTCGGAGCGCTCCGGCGTCGTGAACATCGGGATCGAGGGCACGATGCTCGCGAGCGCGTTCACGGGCTGGATCGTCGGCGTGGCCCTCGCCCCGATCCTTCCGTCCATCGCCACGCCGCTGTTCGGCATCACGCTCCCACTCCTCATCGCGCTCGCCGCCGCGCTTCTCGTCGCCCTCCTGATCTCCCTCCTGCATGCCTGGCTGTCGATCTCGCTCCGGGCCGACCAGATCATCAGCGGCACCATCATCAACATCGCGGCAGCCGGCGTGACCGGCTACCTGAACACGCTGATCTCGAAGCAGTCGCCCACGAGCGGCGGCTCGTTCACCCAGTTCAACCCCCCGACCCAGCTCACGAACCTCCCCGGCGTCGGCTGGCTGTTCGCGATGTTCCTCAACCAGGGTCCGATCACCATGTCGGTGATCGTCCTGGTCATCGGGCTCCAGATATGGCTCTTCCGGTCACGCTGGGGTCTCCGGACGCGCGCCGCCGGCGAGCACCCCAAGGCCGCCGAGACCGTCGGGATCGATGTCATCCGGCTCCGCTACCGCAACGTCATGATCGGCGGCCTCTTCGCCGGTCTCGCGGGTGCCTACCTGAGCATGGAGGCCACGAACTCGTTCCAGCAGAACATGTCGGCCGGGCGCGGGTTCATCGCCCTCGCCGCCATGATCGTGGGGCGCTGGACGCCGATCGGCGCATTCGGTGCCGCGCTCCTGTTCGCCTCGTTCCAGGCGCTCGGCCAGACGATCAACTTTGCCCCGCCGTCGGGCCAGCTGGGCGACATCATGACCGCGGTCCCGGCCCAGTTCTACGACGCGCTGCCCTACATCGTCACGATCGTCGTCCTCGCCGGCGTCGTCGGGCGGAGCATCGCTCCGGCGGCCGACGGCCAGCCGTACGAGCGCGAGTCGGCGACCTAGGCAGCTGGTCCGGGCGTGACCACGCGAGGGCTCGCGAGCGCCGAACCGGCGCCGGGAGGGCCGCCGGCATGAGCGACGCCGTCGCGCCCTCCGAACTCGGGTACCAGCCTGCCGACCCGGCCTTCATCGCGGACCCGTACCCGGTCCTGGAGAAGCTCCGGGAAGAGCACCCCGTGATCTACGACGCGGCCACGAACCAGTGGCTGGTCTCGCGCTTCGCGGACGTGAGCGCGCTGCTCCGCGACCGCCGCCTGGGCCGCTCGTACGTCCACGTCGCGACCCACGAAGAGTTCGGACGGCGGCCGCCGCCGGCGTGGCAGGCGCCGTTCGAGGCCAGCCAGCGACTGCAGCTGATCGACATGGAGCCGCCCGACCACACGCGGCTGCGGCGCCTCATCTCGACCGCCTTCACCCCGCGCACGGTGGAGGGGCTGCGCCCTCGGGTGATGGAGATCGTGGACGGACTGGTCTCGGCCGCGCTCGAGCGAAGCGAGTTTGACCTCCTGGCCGACCTGATCGAGCTGCTCCCGGTGGCCGTGATCGCCGAGCTGCTGGGGATCCCGGAGCCCGACCGTCCCCGCCTGCGCCCGTGGTCGGCCGACATGACGCTGATGTTCGAGCTCACCCGCAGCGAGGCCGATGAGCGCCGGGCCGTCCAGGCGACCGTCGAGTTCACCGACTACCTTCGAGGGCTGGTCCGCGAGCGACGGGCCCGGCCGCGGTCGGACCTGCTAAGTGCGCTGGCCCAGGTCGTCGAGACCGGCGATCGGCTCACCGAGGACGAGCTGATCGCGACCGCGATCCTCCTCCTCAACGCCGGCCACGAGGCATCGGTCAACGGGGCGGCGAACGCGTGGTGGACGCTCTTCCGACACCCCGAGGCGCTCGCGGCACTGAGGGCCGACCCCACCATCGTGCCGACCGCCGTGGAGGAGCTGCTCCGCTTCGACACCCCGGCGCCGATGTTCGAGCGGTGGGTGCTGGAGGAGGTCGTCGTGCAGGGGGTCAGGATCCCGCGCGGCCAGGAGCTCGCACTCCTTTTTGCCTCCGCGAACCGGGACCCGGCCCAGTTCGCCGACCCGGACGGCCTCGTGCTGGACCGCAGCCCGAACCCGCACCTGTCGTTCGGCGCCGGGATCCACTTCTGCCTCGGAGCGCCCCTCGCCCGACTCGAGCTCGGGATCCTGTTCAAGTCGATCCTGGAGCGCATGCCGACCCTGGAGCTGGTCACCGAGCCGGCCTGGAAGCCCCGCTTCGTGCTGCGCGGCCTCCAGGCTCTCCCCGTTCGCGTCGCTTGAGGGTCAGCCTCGCAGCGGGTAGCGCCCGTACTCCATGGCGGCGTCCACCATGGCGAGGATGTTCTCCGGCGGCACCTCGTCCATGATCGTGTGGACCGCCGCGAGGAGGTAGCCGCCGCCGGGCGCCAGCGTCTCGATCACGCGCCGGACCTCGGCGCGCACGTCCGCCGGCGTGCCGTAGGGCAGGACGCGCTTCGTGTCGATCGCGCCGCAGAAGCTGAGATGCGCGCCGTGGCGGCGCTTGAGGGCGGCGATGTCGGCCATCCGCCCCGAAGAGGTCTGGATTGGATTCAGGACGTCCACCCCGATCTCGACGAAGTCGTCGACGAGGTCCGTCACGTCGCCGTCCGTGTGGAAGAAGACGCGCGCCTTCGTGTGTGCCCGGATGAAGGCGATGTACTCGGCGTGGATCGGCTTGAGGATCCGGCGGTACATCGCCGGCGACATCAGGAGCGATTCCTCGGTTCCGAGGTCGTCGCCGATCTTGATGATGTCGACGTCGTCGCCGAGCTCCCGCAGGAAGTGGCCCATCAGCTGCGTGCATAGCCCCGCGATGCGTCGCAGGAGCGCCTCGGCGAACTCGGGCTCGAGGGCGAGGTTGCCCAGGAACGTCTCCATGCCCTGCATTGCGAAGGCCCGCTCCAAGGGGAACAGCAGCCAGGGCGTTGCCATGACGGCGTAGCGGTCATCGGCGGCCAGCCGGGCCGCCTCGGCCCGGACGTGCGCCACGCGCGACGGGTCGTCCATGTCGGGCCACGGGTAGGCCTCGATGGCGTCGAGCGCCTCCGCCTCCCGCAGCGGGTGCACGCCCGGATACCAGTGGCCCTCGTCCACCTCCACCTGGCCGCTCCCCCAGTCGTCGATGCAGGGAGCGTGCGGCGGACGCTCCCGGTTGCGCAGCTGCGTCGCCGCGGGGATCGCGTCGAACACTGGCCGCACGTCCGTGCCGAGCCGCTCCAGGACGGCTTCGCTCGGGTTCGCGGTGCCGAGCTCCGGCCAGTCGTAGATGTAGCGCTCCTCGACAGGAAGCCCCAAGAGGTTCGCAAGGCCGCGGTACGGCCGCATCTTCATGCCCGTCGCGTTGCTGGCGCCCACCACGATCGGCACCCGGTCGGGCTCGGCGTGGTCGAGGGCAGTTCGGACGCGGTCGCGAGGCGTAAGAGACACGGTGGAGGACCTCCGTTTGTGGTGGAGTCTTGGTCGGGATGGTCCGGACGTGTGCGACGATTGAAGACAGGACCCGGCGCCAGTATGCCCCGCCCGCGCGAGCCGGCGCGCTCGACGGGTGCCGGCGCCCGTCGTGGCATCATCGCCGGATGGATGCGGCCGAGCGGGTGCGACTCGCGGGGATTCTCGACCTTCAGGAGGGCCGCGTTCGCGTGCCGCTCCTCGACGACGCCGGGATCCGCGAGCTTCTGCGGTCTGCCCGGCGCATCGCGGTGATTGGGGCGTCCGACGGGCCGGGCCGCCCGTCCGGCGACGTCTTCGCCTCGCTCCTACGGGCGGGCTACGACGCCGTCCCGGTCACGCCGAACGCCGCGACGGTCCGCGGCCGGGCGGCGTTTCCGGACCTCGCTACGGCAGTCGCGGCGACCGGCAACTTCGACATCGTGGACGTGTTCCGGCGCGCGGAGAGCTGCCCCGCGCACGCGCGGGAGGCCGTCGCGGCTGGGGCGCGTGTCCTGTGGCTCCAGCTGGGAATCGTCAGCTGGGATGCGGCCGAGATCGCCCACGCCGGCGGCCTGGCAGTGGTGATGGACCGCTGCATCTCCGTGGAACTGCGCAGGCTCCTGCGCTGAGAGCGGCGCCTCCAGCGGGACGGCAGCTCGGCCCCGACGTCGCGCGGCGGGTTTGCCTCCGTCCCTACCGCACGAGGAAGCCAACGAGCACGAGCACCACCCCGGCGGCCGCCACGATCAGCGCTTCCCGGACCCGTGCGCGAAGGACCGCCTTCATGACGTCGGCTCCGGTCGTGTCGCCGGCCGACCCGGCGGGACCGCCGCGCCAGGCGCGATACCGCTCCGCGTTGGCTTCCCGCGCGCGCAGCGCCTGGTAGCGGCTCCAAGGCCCCCGTGCCCGCGACAGCCCGAGCGCGACGAGCACCAAACCGACCACGACGAGGACCAGGGCGAGCGCGCTCATCCGGGCCTCCCGGCCGGATCGCCCAGGCGCTCGCGGAGGGCGGACTGGACGCGCGCGGCGTTGGCCTGGCCGCGGGTCGCCTTCATGACCTGTCCCACCAGGAACCCGGCCGCCTGCGCCTTCCCGGCCCGGTAGTCGGCGACGGCAGCCGGGTTGGCCGCGAGCACGCCATCGATGATCCTCGCGAGCGTGCCGACATCGGAGATCTGGGCGAAGGCGCGCTCGGCGATCAGCTCGGCCGCCGGCCGGCCGGACGCGAGGTGGAGCGCCACGACCTCCTTCGCGTTCGCCCGCGACAGGCGGCCGGCGACGACCTCGCGAAGGACGTGTACGAGCGACGGCGCGTCCGCCCGGCCGACCAGCCCGGCCGCCGTTCGCTCCGCCGTCTCCTTGGCCGCGCGGCCGTAGTCGCCGCTCACGAAGTTGGCCAGCTCCTTGGCCGGCAGGTCCGGCGCCCCTGCGCGGAGCGCCTCGAATGCGGCGGTCATCGACTCGTCCGCCACGATCATCGCCGCGTCATAGGGCGAGAGGCCCAGGGCGGCGACATAGCGGGCGCGTCGCGCGGCGGGCAGCTCGGGGAGCGCCGCGCGGATGGCCGCGAGCCACGCTGCATCTAGGTGGAGCGGCGGGAGGTCCGGCTCGGGGAAGTAGCGATAGTCGTCCGAGGACTCCTTCACCCGCATGAGGTACGTGGTGCCCGTCCCATCGTCCCAGCCCCGCGTCTCCTGGCGGAGGGTCTCCCCCGCCTCGAGCGCAGCCGCCTGACGCCCGATCTCGTGGGAGATCGCCCGCTCCACGGCCCGGAACGAGTTCATGTTCTTGACCTCGGTCCTGATCCCGAACGGCTCCGTGCCGCGCGCACGCAGCGAGACGTTCGCCTCCACCCGCATCTGGCCGTTCTCCATCTCCGCGTCGGAGACGCCGATCGCGCGGAGCAGGAGCCGGAGCTCCTCCGCGTAGCGGCGGGCCTGCTCGGCCGTCCGGATCTCGGGCTCGGTGACGATCTCCATGAGCGGGATGCTGGAGCGGTTGAAGTCGACCAGGCTCTGGCGACTCCCGCCGGGTTCGGTTGCGTGGACCAGCTTGGCCGTGTCCTCCTCGAGGTGGGCCCGGGTGATCCCGATCGTGACCGGTCCCTCGGACGTGTCGAAGGTGAGCGACCCGCGGGAGGCGAGCGGCAGGTCGTACTGGCTGATCTGGTAGCCCTTCGGGAGGTCCGGGTAGAAGTAGTTCTTGCGATCCCAGCGCGTGGTCGGGGGCGCCGTCGCGCCGATCGCCGCCCCGGTCGCCAGGACGTGCTCGACGGCTCGCCGGTTGATCGTCGGCAGCGTGCCCGGCAGCCCCAGGCAGACGGGGCAGACGTGCGTATTCGGCGGCGCGTCCGGCGGCGGCACCGCGCAGGCGCAGAACATCTTGCTCGCGGTCCGGACCTGGCAGTGAACCTCGATCCCGATCACGGCCTCCCAGCGGTCGAGCGGACGCGTGGCGGGGGCGGCCTGTGGCGAGGTCATGCGGATACCGCGAGGCCGGCGGAGACGAGGTAGAGGCCGTACATCGCGGCGACCAGCCAGAGGATCGAAGCCGCCAAGGGCCGGACGAACCGGTGCACCCGCGACCGCACGAGGATGGGCCGTCTTGCATCAATTCCCTCACGGGTCGGGTCTCCCACCCTGGCGAGCGAACTCAGCGCGCACCGCGCGTTCGCCCAGCCGCGCCACGTGGCAAGGATCGCCGTCGCGAGGCCGCACGCAGTGAGGGTCACGCCAAGCATGGAACCCAGTTTCGCATAGGGCCGAGTCGGCCGCCTCTGGCCTTCGCGCGCGCGGACGACTCGGTCAGCCCTCGGACGTGGGCCGCCCCCCGCAGGTGCCATCCGCGTTGGGCTGGACGCAGCCGACGAAATGTCCCTCTTCGATCTCGGCAAGCCCCGAGCCGCCGGCTGGACTCGCCGCTTCTTCCTCCAGGAGCGCCCCGTGGTAGCGGCATGGCTCGCCGGGGGCCGGGGCCCATCCGGACCCACTTCGCACCTCGTCCGCAGTGCGGTCCCACTTCTGGTGCAGCTGTGGGACCGACGCGATGCAGCATCCGGGTGTAGGGGTGGGGAGGCTGCCCAAAGACGGCGGGCGTCGCCCCCATCTCGACGATCCGGCCACGGCGCAGGATGACCGTTCGCTGGCTGATGTAGTTGCCGAGCGACAGGTCGTGGGTGATGAACAGGATCCCGAGGCCCGCGGGCTTTGAGGTCGCCGAGGAGGTTGAGCACGTCGATCCGCGTGGAGGCGTCGAGCATGCTGATGATCTCGTCGGCGACGAGGAGCTTGATGTCGAGCAGCAGCGCGCGGGCGATCAGCAGGCGCTGGAGCTGGCCGCCGCTGAGCTGGTGCGGGTACTTGTCGAGCACCTGGCCTGGGTTCAGGCCGACGGCCTGGAGCGAGGACCTCGAGCTGGTCGCTCCACTCCGCACGCCGACAGGCCGGGAAGTACACGTCACGGATCATGGCGAAGACGCGGTCGGCCTTGAAGATCGGGTTGTAGGAGCTGAACGGGTCCTGGAAGACACCCTGCACGTGCCGGTAGTACGTCCGTAGCGCCGGCCTAGGTCGGCGATGTCGGGCCGTCGAAGCGTGATCGTGCCCGCTCGTGACCGATGTCAGGCGCAGGATCATCTCGCCCGATCGTCGTCTTGCCGCTGCCGCTCTCCCCGATGAGCGAGACGACCTCGCCCGGCATCGACGTCGAAGCTGACGTCGCGCACGGCCGGCAGACCGTGCCGCCGAAGGTGCCCGACCTTGTAGACCTTGGAGACATGGTCGAGCGTCAGCATCGGCCGGTCCCACGGATCCGCCCCGGCTTCCAGCAGGCCACGAAGTGGTCGCGTTCGATCTCCACGAACGGCGGCTCCTCGTCGGCAGTGCTCGAAGGCGAGGGGACAGCGGTCCTGGAAGCGGCATCCCGCCGGCGGGTCGAGGAGCGACGGCGGGCTGCCCGGGATGCCGGCCAGCCGCCTGTCCGCGTACCGGACACCGACCTCGGGCAGCGACGAGATCAGCAGCCGCGTGTAGGGGTGCGCGGGCGCGCTGATGATCGCGTCGGTCGGCGGCCTTCTCGGCGAGCTTGCCGGCGTACATCACGGGGATCGTGTCGGCGATCTGGGCAGGATCGACAGGTCGTGCGTGATCACGATCATGCTCTTGACGAGCCGCGGTCCCGGAACTCGACGAGCATCTCCGCGACGGCCTTCTGGCGTGGAGACGTCGAGCGCCGAGGTGATCTCGTCGGCGATCAGCAGCGACGGGTTCGAGCAGCGTGGAGATCACCATCACCATGCGCTGCTTCATGCCGCCCGAGAGCTCGATCGGGTACCGGTCGAGGACGTCCTGCGGCAGCCCGACGAGCTCCAGGCGGCGCTCGAACTCCGGCGACGCATCGCCGCGCGATCCACCTCCTCGACTCCAGCAGGTCGGCCGATCATCCTGCCGATCTTGCGGGTGGGGTTCATGGCGCTCATGGCGTACTGCGGGATGATCGAGACGTGCCTTGAACCGGAACTCGTTCATCGCGTCCGAGTCCCAGATCGGCAGCTGCGTCGCCGTCGAGGATCACGTCGCCCGCCGACGTACCGCATGCGGCTGTCGAAGAGGGTCAGGCTCTTGCCGAGCGTGGACTTGCCGCAGCCGGACTCGCCGGCCAGGCCCATGATCTCGCCGTCGGCGAGCGTGAACGACACGCCGTCGAGCGCCTTGACGTCGCCCGCCCAGCGTGCGGTAGTAGACGCGTCAGGTCCGTCGACCTGCAGGCTCATCGACTCACAGCTCCCGCAGCTTGGGGTTGAAGATCTCGTCGAGGCCGACGTTCATGACGTACAGCGCCCCGACGATGGCCGTGATCGCAAGCCCGGGCGGGATGAACCACCACCAGAGCCTGCAGCTGCAGAGCGCTCCAGAGCACGGCGTTGTTCATCATCAGTCCCGAGGGAGATCGCCGTCCGGTCGGGCCGAGGCCGATGAAGTCGAGGGTCGCGGCGATCAGGATCGCCCCGCCGAAGAGCAGGATGAAGGTCATGAACAGGTAGGAGCCCATGTTCGGGGCGATCTCCTGGAAGATGATCTTCCAGCTCGCTCAGCCCGCTCAGGCGCGCTAGGTCGACGAACTCCCGGGATCGCAGCGAGAAGGTCTGGGCGCGGACGCCCGCGCGGCCCACGGCCAGGAGGTCAGCCCGATGAAGGCGGCCTCCACGACCACCCCGCGCGCCTTGAGGTAGGCAGCGATGACGACGCAGGACAGCGAGGGTCGGGATGACCAGGACGACGTTCGTGATCATGTTCAGGATCTCGTCCACGATCCCGCCCCGGTAGCCGGCGACGAACCCGATGCTGATGCCGACGAGGGCCGCGAGGCCTCCGCCGAGCAGACCCGACGAGGAACGTGGCCTGCAGGCCGTTGACGAACTGGGCGAAGACGTCCTGTCCGAACGTGGTCGTGCCGAACCAGTAGTCGGCGCTGGGGGGCTGCCCCGTGGGGCCCGACGAAGGCCTGCGGATCGTTCGGGTCGACGATCGGCCCGACGATCGCGAGGGCAAGAAGAACAGGACGATCCCCGCGCCGATGAGGATCCGCTTGTCGCGCAGCGCGAAGTAGAGGATCTCGCGCCGTTGGCGCACTGGGGCCGCCCCGGGGAACGCCGTGGTCCCCGACATTGGCACGGGCTCCCGAACTTCCAGGGGCCCGCCGGCCGGGCCGGCCGGGAGAACGTCGCTGTGCGCTCATGCCGCGCCCCCCTGCATCCCGATCCGGGTGCGGGGGTCGACCAGGACATACGCGATGTCGATCAGGAAGTTCGCCACGAGCACGCCGATGATCACGAACAGGAACACGCCCTGGAGGAGGAAGTAGTCCTCGTTCTGGATCGCACTGGAGGATGAGGTATCCGAGGCCCGGGTAGGAGAACACGACCTCGGTAACCAGGGCACCGGCGACGATCACGCCCAGTTGCAGCGCCAGCCCGGTGATCTGGGGCAGGACTGCGTTGCGGAACGCGTACCGGCGGACCAGGCCGCTGGGGCGCCCCCAGCGCCTCGAGGTAGTGCGCGTAGTCCGACTCGAGCTCGTAGATGATCATGTTCCGCATGCCGATCGCCCAGCCGCCGAACATGACCAGGAAGAGCGAGAGGAACGGCATGAGCCAGTGCGTGTACGCGTTGAGGAAGAACTGCCATGTGAGCGTCGGAGACATCGAAAGATCGAAAGGCGCCCGACAACGGGAAGATCCTCAGGACTGACCCGAGCCCCCAGGCGAGCAGGATCCCGAGCCACATGTACGGCGTCGCAGTCAGGATGTAGCCGACCGGCAGGACGGTGTTGTCGAGTCGCTTTCGCCGTGCGGCATACGCGCCGAACTGGTTTCCGGCAACCCAGCTGAATAGGATCGCCGGAACGAGCAGCACGAGCGTGTACGGCAAGCGCCGACATGATGACGTCGGTGACGGGCCGCGGGAACAGCCACACGCTGATGCCCAGGTCGCCGTGGAAAAGCGCGACCCAGAAGTTGAGGTACTGCTGCCAGAGCGGGTGATTCAGCCCGAACGCGCCGAGGAAGTAGCCCATCATCCTGTCAGCCGCGTCGGGCTGCAGGTTCATCCGCGCGAGCATCCCCGACACAGGGTTGCCGGGCATGAAGCGCGGGATCATCCAGTCGACCGTCACCGCGACGACGAACGTCAGGATGTAGGTGACGAGCTTTCGGGCGAAGTACCGGCGCACGATGCCTCCCGAGAGGTCTGGGAAATAGGAGCCCCGTCCCTCGCCCCGGAATCCGAGGCGAGGGACGGGGGCTCGCGAGAGACGCTTACTTCAACTTCAGCGTCGTGAGCATGAGCACCGAGCCCATGTTCCAGTACCCGCCCCACGTGACGGGCATGTAGTGCGGGCTGCCCGCCGCGGCGGACGGCCAGTTGGTCCAGACGTTGTTAACCTCCTGCGCCCACGCCCCGTTGTACCACAGCGGGATGATCGGCAGGTTCTGCAGCTGGATCGTCTGGATCTGGGAGATGATCTTCTTCATCCCGACAACGTTGCTTGTCTGCGTCGCGTCGAGCTGCTCGACCAGGGTCCAGATCGTTGAGTTCTTGTACCGCCCATCGTTGCCCGCGACCTGCGTGGCCTGGATCGGCTGGCGGAACATCCACTGGTAGTACGCCCAGGGGGTGTTGGCGATCTGGGCGTCGTTCGCGATCGCCAGGTCGAAGTTGCCCGTCTGGACCTTGTTCGTCCTGTCGTTGTAGGAGGGGAAGCTCGGAGTGATCCTGATCCCGCCCGCCTTGGCGCTCTGGGCGATCGACTGGATGGCTGCCATCCAGTCCGTCCAGCCGTTCGGCACGATCAGAGCTCAGGTTGATCACCGAGCCGTCCTTGTTGCGGAAGTAGCCGTCGCTGCCCATCTTGTAGCCCGCGGCCGTGAGGATCTTCCTGGCGTCGGTCGGGTTGTACGTGTAGCCGTACTTGGCGACGACGGACTTGTCGACGAACTGGTTCCAGGTGGGCAGGAGGCCGGTCGGGTTGGCGGCCTGAACGATCTGTCCGTAGACGTTGTTCACGATCTGGCTGACGTTGATCGATTCGGCCAGCGCCCGCCGGAAGACCGGATCGTTCGTCGGCTTCTTGACGTTGTTCGTGACCAGCCAGGCGGTGTTGGCCGACAGCATGTAGGGCGGCTTCGGGTAGTAGGTCTGAATGCCGTATCCGCCGATACCGCTGACGATGCTGTTAATGCCGGGCAGGAAGTTGTTACTCAGGTCGATGGTTCCCGCCAGCACCTGGCCGAGCTCGACGTTGTTGCTGCCGTTGACCTCGTCGACGATGTAGGTCGGCTTGACGTCCAAACCTAGGAGCGACGTGCCCCACCATGCGTCGTTCTTGACCCAGACGACCTTCGTCTGGTCGTAGGTCAGCAACTCGTACGGGCCGCTGCCGACGACACCGGCCGCAGCGTTAGGGCTGGTGTTGTAGGTAAGGACGTCCGTAACCGTTCGCGTCCCCCACACATGCGCCGGCACGATCGCCACGGTGTACAGCGAGTTCGACCACTCCTGGTAGAGGGCCTTGGAGAACGTGAACTGCACCGTTAGGTCGTCGACCGCCGTCACGCTCTGGAGGAAGTTCCACAGCGTGCTGTAGGGGACCGAGGCAAGCTTGCCGAGGTCAAAGGTGTAGACGACGTCAGCGGACGTGAGCGGCGTCCCGTCGCTCCAGGTGAGCCCCGAACGGAGCTTCAGCGTGTAGGTCTTGGCCCCCGTCCAGCTTCCACTCTGCGCCAGCCAAGGAATGAACTTGTCGGAGAGCGGGTTGTACAGGAAGAGCGACTCGTAGAGCAGCCCGAACGTTCCGGTCACGTAGCCGCCGGCGACCGGGTTGAAGTCGGTGGGCGGCCCGTACATCGTGCCGCTCGTGTAGAGCGTCTGGTCGCGCGGATAGGACGTCGGGACCGGCCCAGGGCCTGCCGCGCTGGCGGCTGCCGGGAAGAGTGCTCCGACCAGACTCGCGCTCGCTAGCAGGACGAAAAGCCTTCGCTTGAGACCCAATCCAGTTCCTCCTTCTTGCCCCCTCCGGGAATGGAGAGGCGATACCTGCGTTGCAGGGAAGTCAGCGCGCAGTCATTCGCGAGGCACACCTCCCACGCTGGATTGCCGAATGACCAGCTCCGTCGGCAGGAGCACCCTTCGGGGGAAGCGCCGCGGATCGCCAAGGAGCTGCAGCAGGGCCCGAGCAGCCTCGGTCCCCTGCTGACGGACTCCCTGCCGCACCGTGGTGAGGGGCGGATCCAGGTGGGCCGCAAACTCGAGGTCGTCGAACCCGGCGAGCGCGACGTCCTCCGGCACGCGCAGGCCGCGCGTGTGGATCGCCTCGAGGGCACCCGCTGCAGAAGCGTCATTGGCACAGAAGATGGCGTCAACGGTCCGATCCAGGAGCTTCCCGGCTGCGGCGAAGCCCGACTGAACGTTGAAGTTGCCGTCCACAACAAGACCGTCGGGGTCAAGCCCAGCGCGTCCCATGGCCCGCTGATAGCCGGTCACGCGGTCCTCGGCGTGGACCGTGCCGCGAGTGCCCGTGATGTGGCCGATGCGGGTCCGGCCGAGGGAGATCAGGTGAGTGGTCATGACATCGGCCGCTTGCTCGTTGTCGATGTCGACATAGCTCGCGGTTAGGTCGGCGCGGCGGTGCCCGATCAGGACCGTAGGCAGAGTCGACGCGAGCAGGCCGTCGACGACGGCATCCTCCAGGGAGTGCGCCGACACGATGACGCCGTCGAGGAAGCTCATCCCGAGCACGTGGTCGAGGATCTCCGCCTTCGTCCGGTAGCCCAGCCACAGCATCAGCCCGGCGCCTTGACCGGCGAGGTGGTCCGCGATGCCCTGAAGCAACTGCGAGAAGTACTGGTCCTGGAACAGAAGGTGGGGGTCGACGTGCATCACCACTCCGACCACGCCGGACCGCCCTGACGCAAGCGTCCGTGCAGCGGCGTTCGGCCGAAAGCCCGTCCGCTCTATTGCTTCGAGCACGCGGCGCCGAGTCCCCTCCGCAACCGGGCCACCATTGATGACGCGGGAGACTGTGGCGCGTGAAACGCCGCTCAACGCTGCGAGTTCGTCGAGGGTCCGCGCCGAGCCCTCCTCGCCTGGACCCCCTACCGCCCTCTGGACCAACGGCCGCCCTCCTGCGGCACAAATGGAAGCGCTCCCAGGATATGGCCGGCTGGTAACCGTGTCAAGGGTCTACACTAGTGGTGAGCGCCCGATCGGAGTGACTGGGAGCATCAAGTGAGAATGAGAGCGCTTCAGGTGTGTCAGACTGAACGCCCGTCGCGATGGTGTGGAGGAGCTCAATGACAGCACAGGCGAAGCCGCCCTGGAAGCCGTCGCACTGGCTTCGCAATGCCTCGATCGGCGTCATCGGGGTCATGGTCGTGCTCGCAGCGCTCGGGATCGCCGCAAATCGCGAAACGGGCGCCGAAACCCCGGCTGCCCCGGGAGGTCCGGCGGCAACGAGCGCAGGCGCGACCGCCCCGGCGGTCTTCCCCGACGTGTCGCCCTCGCCGTCTCCATCGGGTCAGACGCTCCTCGACATCAAGGGCACGGGCCCGACCGTATCCCTGGACTTCCACGCAAGCGGCGACAGCGTCGACGTCAAGTACGACTACACGTGCGGTGCGAACGACAGCTTCTCGCTCGACTTCTATGGGGCAAACAAGAGCCCACTCCTGCCGGACAACCTGGTCAGCGACGACCCGGGCAACAGTGACTCGAGCATCACGACCGAGAACCTTAACGGAATGGCAGGGCCGTTTCATGTCGAGGTGACCTCAACGTGCACATGGTCGGTTGAGGTCATTGGACAGCCCTGAGCCCGCTAGATGCGGTTTCAACGTGACATGCACCGAAGGCTCGAGTCGGCTCGTGGCAGCAGGCGGATCCTGAAACAGCGGCCTCAAGGTTCCCCGTTCAAGTGCCAGGTCTGCATGAGCGCGCTTCCATGAAGGAGAATGAGTTGGAGTCGTTGACCTTCCCTGGAGGATTCGTGTGGGGGGCCGCCACGGCCGCGTACCAGGTGGAGGGGGCCGCCCGCGAGGACGGCCGCGGCGAGTCGATCTGGGATCGCTTCTCCCACACTCCCGGTCGCGTCCGCAATGGAGATACCGGTGACGTGGCTTGTGACCACTATCACCGCTACAGCGAGGACGTCGCGCTGCTGGCAGGACTCGGGCTGAACGCCTACCGATTCTCGGTCTCGTGGTCCCGCGTGCTTCCTTCCGGGACCGGCACCATGAACCCGCGCGGACTCGACTTCTACGACCGCCTCGTCGACGAGCTGCTGGCGCACGAGATCGCGCCATTCGTGACGCTCTACCACTGGGACCTTCCGCAAGCCCTCGAGGACGCGGGCGGCTGGCCGGTGCGCGCGACCGCCGAGGCGTTCGCTGACTACGCCGGGATCGTCGCGCGGCGGCTTGGCGACCGCGTCCGCAGCATCGCCACGCTCAATGAGCCGTGGGTCGCGGCGGACCACGGGTACAGGATCGGCACGCACGCGCCGGGGCGCACTGACCCGTTCGCTGCGATCGCGGCGGCTCACCACCTGCTTGTGGCACATGGCCTAGGCATGCAGGCCATCCACGCCGCTGCGCCTGCGACGCAGGCCGGGATCGTCCTCAACTTGGCCCCCATCCATCCCGCGTCGATGCACCCACTCGATGTGGAGACCGCAGCACGCGAGCACAACTGGCTCAACCGCTGGTACCTCGACCCGCTCGTCGGGCGGGGGTACCCGGAGCCGCCGGCGTGGGCCGCGGGACATGCGAGCGCCGAGATCCAGGCCGGCGACATGGAGCTGATCGCCGCGCCGCTCGACTTCCTGGGCGTGAATTATTACAGCCGAAACCGGGCTCGCTCGCCGCTTCTCCCGCCCCTCGGGCCGGCGGGAGATCCGGTGGAGCGGACGGGGATCGGCTGGGAAGTCTATCCGGCCGGCCTCGCCGAGATCCTGGACTTCGTCGTGTCGCGGACCGGCCCCCTGCCGCTCTATGTCACCGAGAACGGCGCCGCCTATCCGGTGGACGAGGCGGATCCCGGGCGGGATCCGGCGCGGGTCGATTTCCTTCGGCGCCATCTTTCGGTGGCACACGACGTGCTCGAGCGCGGCGTGCCGCTGCGCGGGTACTTTGCATGGTCCCTGCTCGACAACTTCGAGTGGGCCCAGGGATACGGCCCGCGGTTCGGCATCATCCACGTGGACTACCGGACGCAGGAACGCCTGATCCGCGACAGCGCCCGGTTCCTGGGGTCCGTGGCGCGCTCCGAGCGGCTCCCGCTGGACAACGCGTTTCCAACCATACGTCCGCCGGTCTGAGCGCCCCACGCCGGCGATCCCGACGGCCCGACCACGTGCGAAGGGAGATCCGATGACCACCCGACAGCCGGCAACGGACCCCGCTCCCAGGGATGGGAACCCACCAGCGATCCCCTGGGAGGACCGGCCGGCCGGCTCGACGGCCGTGCTCTGGCGATCCTCGCGCAACCCGATCATCCGCCGCGACCACCTCCCCCGCTCGAATAGCATCTTCAACTCGGCCGTCGTCCCTTTCCGCAACGGCTACGCCGGCGTCTTCCGGGTGGACGACACGACCCGGACGATGAACATCCACGCGGGCTTCAGCGCGGACGGTGTTGCCTGGCGCATCTCCCCGCAACCGATCGAGTTCGCGCCGGGGGACGACCGCATCCCCGAGATCCAGGGCCGCTTCGAGCACGCCTACGACCCGCGCGCGACGTGGCTGGAGGATCGCTACTACGTGACGTGGTGCAACGGCTACCACGGGCCCACGATCGGGGTCGGCTACACCCACGACTTCGAGACGTTCCACCAGCTCGACAACGCGTTTCTGCCGTTCAACCGCAACGGGGTCCTGTTCCCGCGTCGGATCGGCGGCGCCTACGCAATGCTCAGCCGACCCAGCGACAACGGGCACACGCCGTTCGGCGACATCTTCCTCTCGGAGAGCCCCGACCTGGTCCATTGGGGCCGCCACCGCCACGTCATGGCGCCCCGACCCTGGACGTGGGAGTCGACGAAGATCGGGGCGGGCCCCACCCCCATCGAGACGCGGGAGGGCTGGCTGCTGATCTACCACGGCGTCCTGACGTCGTGCAACGGGTACGTCTACTCGATGGGTGCGGCACTGCTCGACCTCGACCAGCCCTGGAAGGTCATCGCGCGCAGCCGGGACTACCTCATCTCGCCGCAGGTCCCGTACGAGCAGGTGGGCGACGTCCCGAACGTGGCATTCCCCTGCGCCGCGCTCGTGGACGCGGAGCGCGACCGGCTGACGATCTACTACGGGGGGGCCGACACCGTTGTGTGCATGGCTCACGGATCCCTGACCGAGGTCATCGAGTTCGCGCGGTCGAGATCCTGACCGACACGTCGCGGAAGAGGGCAGCATGCGCTACGGGCATTTCGACGACGTCGAGCGCGAGTACGTGATCACCCGTCCGGACACTCCCCTGCCCTGGATCAACTACCTGGGCAGCGAGGAGTACTTCGGGATCATCTCGAACACGGCTGGCGGCTACTCGTTCTACCGCGACGCCCGGCTCCGCCGGCTGACGCGCTATCGCTACAACAACGCGCCGCTCGACCTCGGTGGCCGTTATGTCTACCTCCGCGACGACGCCTCCGGCGACTACTGGAGCCCCAGCTGGCAGCCCACCCAGCACGATCTGGAGGACTATTCCTGCCGCCACGGTCTGGGCTACACGATCATCTCCTCGCGCTACCAGGGTATCCGCGCCGAGGCGCTCTACTTCGTCCCCGGCGGCGACAGCCTGGAGATCTGGCGGGTTCGGGTCACCAACGAGCGGTCCGAGCCGGCCCGGCTCTCGCTGTTCAGCTCGATCGAGTTTTGCCTCTGGGACGCCCAGGACGACGCCACCAACTTCCAGCGCAACTACTCGGTCGGCGAGGTGGAGGTCGAGGACGGCGTCATCTACCACAAGACCGAGTACCGGGAGCGGCGCGACCACTTCGCCTACTTCGCCTGCTCCGAACCGCTCGCGGGCTTCGACACGCAGCGGGACGCCTTCCTGGGGCCCTACCGAAGCTGGGACCGGCCGATCGCGGTGGAACGCGGCACGGCGTCGACTCGATCGCCCATGGCTGGCAGCCGTCCGGCTCGCATCAGGTTCGGCTCCAGCTGGGCGCGGGAGAGACAAAGGAGATTATCTTCCTGCTCGGCTACGCGGAGAACCCACGGGACGCGAAGTTCGACCCACCCGGCTCGCAGACCATCGACAAGCGGCTGGTCCGGCCGACGATCGCGCGGTACCTGCGGCCCGCCGTGGTGGCCGAGGCGTTCGACGCGCTGCGGGCACGCTGGACGGACCTACTCAAGATCAGCCAGGCACATACAGGAACGAGCACGTCGACCGGATGGTCAACGTGTGGAATCCCTACCAGTGCATGGTCACCTTCAACATGTCCCGCTCGGCCTCGCTGTTCGAGTCGGGCATCGGGCGCGGCATGGGATTCCGGGACTCGACCCAGGACCTGCTGGGCTTCGTCCACCTTGTTCCCCCCGGGCTCGCGAACGGCTCATCGACGTCGCCTCGACGCAGCTGCCGACCGGCGGCGCGTATCACCAATACCAGCCGCTAACCAAGCGCGGCAACAACGACATCGGGTCCGGCTTCAATGACGACCCGCTCTGGCTTGTGCTCGCGGTGGCGGCCTATCTCAAGGAGACCGGCGACGCATCCATCCTTGACGAGGCCCTTCCGTATGACAACCAGGCCGGGACTGAGCAACCCCTCTACGAACACCTCCAACGCTCGATCGGCTACACGCTGGAGCGGCTCGGCCCGCATGGCCTGCCGCTGATCGGGCGGGCCGACTGGAACGATTGCCTGAACCTCAACTGCTTCTCGGAGACGCCCGGCGAATCGTTCCAGACGACCGAGAACAGGGCGGGCGGTGTCGCCGAGTCGGTCTTCATCGCCGGCCTCTTCGTGCTCGCGGCGGACGAGATGGCCGCGATCGCGGCCCTCCGCGCCGATGCCTCCGAGGGTGCCCGCTGTCGCGCCGGCGCCGCGGCGATGCGCGAGGCGGTGGCTCGGCACGGCTGGGACGGCGCCTGGTTCCGGCGCGCCTACGACTTCCACGGTCGGCTGGTGGGCGCAGCCGAGAACGATGAGGGCCAGATCTTCATCGAGCCGCAGGGCATGTGCGTCCTGGCCGGCCTCGGCCTCGACGACGGGCGGGCCCGGATCGCGCTCGACTCGGTGCGCGACCGCCTGGTAACGCGGAACGGGATCGTCGTGCTCCAGCCGGCCTTCACCCGCTACCACCTGCACCTGGGCGAGATCTCGACCTATCCGGCCGGGTACAAGGAGAACGGGGCGGTCTTCTGCCACACGAACCCCTGGGTGATGATCGCCGAGACCCGGACAGGCAACGGGGACGCGGCCCTGGACTACTACCTCCGGATCAACCCGTCGGCCCGGGAAGACCGCTCGGAGGTCCACCGCGGGGAACCCTACGTCTACGCCCAGATGATCGCCGGGGACGACGCGGCGGCCCCGGGCGAGGCGAAGAACACCTGGCTCACGGGGACCGCGGCCTGGAACTTCGTCGCCATCAGCCAGTGGATCCTGGGGGTCCGGCCCGAGCACGCCGGTCTGCGGATCGATCCGTGCGTGCCCATCACGTGGGGTGGATTCACGGTCACGCGGCAGTTCCGGGGCGCGACATACCTGATCACCGTGCACAAGGAATCCGGCGTATCCGGCCGCGTGGCGCGGCTCCGGGTGGACGGCCGGGCGCTGGACGGCAACCTCGCTCCGTTGCCAACCTCGCCGGGCGCCGAGATCGAGGTGGAGGCGTTCGTCGAGGCGACCCCGTGATGGCGGAGGACGGGTCGACGGCGGCCTCCGCGTACGGCTACGTCGACGCGGAGACGCACGAGTACGTCATCACCCGGCCGGACACGCCCACGCCCTGGCTGAACTACCTGGGGCAGGGCGGCTACGGCGGCATCATCTCGAACACCGGGGGTGGCTTCTTGTTCGACCACGACCCGCGCGACCGCCGCGCGACACGCTACCGCTACAACGCGATCCCGGCCGACCAGCCCGGGCGCTACGTGTACCTGCGGGACCAGGCGACCGGGCGCTTCTGGAGCCCGACCTGGCAGCCGGTCAAGGGGGACCTCGACGCCTACGAGTGCCGGCACGGGCCCGGCTACACGCGGATCCGGAGCGCGCTCGACGAGATCGAGTCTGAGCTCCGCTACTTCGTCCCGCCCGCGAATGCGGACGCGCCATGCCCGTGCGAGCTGTGGGTGCTCCGCGTGCGCAATGCGGGTCCGGCTCCGCGGCAGCTGCGCACGTTCTCGTACGCGGAGTTCGGGTACGTCGACAGCCTGAGCGACCAGCAAGACCTGGACTGGACGCAGCACATCGTCTCCAGCCGGCTGGAGGGGAACACCATCCTCGCCTCGACCCGGTTCCGCCCCACCACGACGTACTTCGGGGCCAGCGAGGTGCCGAGCGGCTGGACCGGCGACCGCGAGGACTTCGTGGGTCGCTGCCGCGACCTCGCGGCGCCCATCGTGGTGGAGACCGGCGACCCGACCAACGCGGGCGCACCGCGGGGCAATGCGATCGGCTCGCTGTGCCATGACCTCGAGCTCGCGCCGGGCGAGGAGCGCCAGCTCGTTTACGTGCTGGGCCTCACCGACGAGCCCGGGGCGATCGCCGCAACGGTGGCCCGCTACGGCGATCCTGCGGCGGTCGAGGCCGCCTTCGACGAGCTGCGGACTGACTGGCGCGCATATCTGGGTCGGTTCAGCGTCACGACACCCGATCCCGAGATGACCGAGATGCTGAACGTCTGGAACCAGGTCCAGTGCAGAACCACGCTCAACTGGTCGCGTTTCGTCTCCGGGCACGAGACGGGACTGGGACGCGGCATGGGAACGCGCGACTCGGCCCAGGACACGCTCGGGACGATGCACAGCCTGCCCGAGCAGGCGCGGCGGACGCTCACGCGTACGTGGACCCTGCAGTTCCGCGACGGCCACGCCTGGCACCAGCTCTTCCCGCTGTCCGGCCAGGGCGGCCCGGGACTCGCCGCGGAGTTCCCGAGCTGGCCGCAGTGGTTCTCCGACGACCACCTGTGGCTGGTCCTGGCCACCTGTGCGTACCTCCGCGAAACGGGTGATCTCGCCTACCTCGACCAGCGTGTCCCGTGGGCCGACAGGACCGACGGGAACGACCGGACGGACGAGACGGTCTGGGGGCACATGGTCCGGGCGATCGAGTTCACGCTCGCCAACCGCGGGCCGCACGGCCTTCCCCGCGCCGGGTTCGCCGACTGGGACGACACCCTCAACGTCGACCACGGGTCGGGCGAGGCGGAGAGCGTCTGGTGTGCGATGCAGTTCTGTCGGACCGTTCTCGACCTCGCCGACCTCTGTCGCCACACCGGCCGGCGTGCCGAGGCGATGCGGTTCCGAGACCTTCACCGCGAGATGGCCGCACTCGTGAACGCGGTCGCCTGGGACGGCTCCTGGTACGGCCGCGCCTTCGACGACGACGGGCGGCCGATCGGGGTTGCGAGCGAGGAGCGGCATCGGATCAACCTGAACCCGCAGACCTGGGCGATCATCGGAGAGGTTGCGTCGCCGGAGCGTGCCGGACGAGCGCTCGAGGCGGTTCGCGAGCTCCTCGAGACACCGTTCGGGACGGCGATGCTGTGGCCCCCCTACGACGGAGGCGACGAGCGCGTGCGGGGCACCGCGACGTACCCGCCGGGAGCGAAGGAGAACGGCGGGGTCTTCTGCCATTCCAACACCTGGCTGATCATCGCCGCCGCAATGCTGGGCAGGGGCGATGACGCTTACCTCCACTACCGTCGGATCCTGCCGTTCACGCGGACCGACGCCGACGTCTACCGGGCGGAGCCCTACGTCTACTCGCAGAACATCTGCGGCCCGGCTCACACCCAGTTCGGCATGGCCCGCAACTCATGGCTGACGGGCACGGCGGCCTGGGCCTTCATCGCGGCGACCCAATGGATCCTGGGAATCCGGCCGACCCTCGACGGCCTCCTCGTGGCCCCGACGATCCCGGCCGCGTGGCCCGGCTTCGAGGCGCGCCGCGAGTTTCGGGGCGTGGTGTACGACATCCGGGTTCGACGCGGCGGCCCGGGTCGACGGTCTTCCTCGTCGTGGACGGGAGGCCCACGCTGGGATCCGTCGTGCCATTGCCGCCGTCCGGCACCACCTCGGTCTCGGTCGAGGTCGTGCTTGGCGGGTGTTCGAAGTAGGCCCGCCGGGCGCTACCTCCGGGCGGCGTTCGCGGCGTGGCGCTCGACGAACCGCCCGATCCGAACGAGCGCCTCCTCGAGCTTCTCGTAGCTCGTCGCGTAGCACATCCGGACATGGCCGGCTCCCGAGGGACCGAACGCGCTCCCCGGCACGGCCGCCACGTGCTCCTCGGTGATGAGCCGCTCCACGAAGGTCTCGTCGTCCAGGCCCGTGGAGGTGATCCGGGGAAACGCGTAGAAGGCACCGCGCGGCTCGAACGTGGCGAGGCCGAGCGCGTTGAGGCCGTCGACGATGAGCCTCCGGCGCCGGTCGTACTCGGCGCGCATCGCCTCGACGTCCGCCTCGGCGGTGAGAAGCGCGCTGAGGGCCGCGTCCTGCGCCGTGGTCGGGGCCGACATGATCCCGTACTGGTGGACCTTGACGATGCCCTCGAGGATCGCCGCCGGGGCGCAGAGGTAGCCCACCCGCCAGCCCGTCATCGCGTACGCCTTGGAGAAGCCGCCCATGAGGATCGTGCGCTCGCGCATGCCGGGCAGCGCGCTCACGGCCCGGTGGCGATAGCCGCCGTAGGCGAGCCGGTCGTAGATCTCGTCCGAGTAGACGATCAGATCGTTCGCCACCGCGATCTGGGCCAGCTCGTCCCGGACGGCGTCTGGAAGGACCGCCCCCGTGGGGTTGCACGGAAAACCGAGGAAGAGTGCCTTCGTGCGCGGCGTCACCGCGGCGGCCACGGCCCCCGGATCGAGCGCGAAGTCGTCCTCGAAGCGGGTTGCGACATGCCGGACCGTGCCACCCGCGAAGACCACCGCGGGGACGTAGGCGACGTACGACGGCTCGTGGAGGATCACCTCGTCGCCCGGGTCGATCGTGGCTCGCAGGGCGAGATCGACCGCCTCCGACGCCCCGACCGTCACGAGGATCTCCGAGGCCGGGTCGTAGTGGACGCCGTAGCGGCGGGCGAGGTGGTCGGCGATGGCGACCCGCAGCTCGAGGATCCCGTAGTTGCTCGTGTAATGGGTCCGCTTGGCCCGCAGCGAGGCGACCCCTGCCTCGATAACCTGCGCGGGGGTCGCGAAGTCGGGCTCCCCCACCCCGAGGCTGATCACATCCTCCATCGTCGCGGCGATGTCGAAGAAGCGCCGGATGCCCGACGGGGGCACGGCCCGCACGCGCGCCGAGAGGGCACGCTCCGCCAGCGGGAGACGCGACGCGGAGACCGTCATGGAACGCCAACCTCCTGGCTGCGCAGGGCGGCAAGGCCGGCCGGCTCCAGGCCCCGCCACGCCGCATTCGCGGTGATCGCTTCAAAGCCCCGGGCCAGCCGGAGGAGCGCGAGCTCGCTCCAGGCGGGGCCGATCAGCTGGAGACCGACGGGGAGACCGTCGGAGAGTCCGGCCGGGATGCTGATCGCGGGCAGGCCGGCCATGTTCACGGGCAGTGTGCACGCATCGGTGAGGTACATCGCGACGGGATCGTCGAGCTTGGCCCCCAGGGGCCAGGCGACGAGCGGGCTGGTCGGGGCGACGAGCGCGTCGGTCCCCGCCCCGAACACCGCGTCGAAGTCCGCCTTGATGAGCGTGCGGACCTTCTGGGCCTTCAGGTAGTAGGCGTCGTAGTAGCCCGCCGACAGGGCATACGTGCCGAGCATGATCCGGCGCTTCACCTCCGGCCCGAAGCCGGACCCGCGCGTCGCGAGGTAGTTGGCCAGCACGTCGCCACCCCGGACCGCGTGACCGAACCGGATCCCGTCGTAGCGGGCCAGGTTCGCCGAAGCCTCGGCCGGGGCGACGATGTAGTAGGCGGCCAGGCCGTACTCGGTGTGGGGGAGGCTGACGTCGACGACCTCGGCGCCCGCCGCCTCGAGCGCGGAGACCGCCCCGCGGACGCGGGCCTCCACACCGGCTTCCATGCCCGCCACGAAGTACTCGCGTGGCAGCCCTAGCCGGACGCCCCGGAGATGGCCCGCCGCCTCGTCGTCCGACGCCGGAAGGTGGAGCAGCTCCCCGGGGACCGGGAGCGGCGCCGATGTCGAGTCGCGCTCGTCGCGGCCGGCGATCGCGTGCAGGAGCATCGCCGCGTCGCGGGCATCGCGTGCCAGCGGCCCGACCTGGTCGAGCGACGAAGCGAAGGCGACGATCCCGTAGCGGCTGACCCGCCCGTACGTCGGCTTGAGGCCGACGATCCCGGTCATCGCCGCCGGCTGGCGGATGGAGCCGCCCGTGTCCGTGCCGATCGCGAGCGGGACGTGGCCTGCCGCGACAGCCGCCGCGGATCCCCCGGAACTCCCGCCCGGGACCCTCCCGAGATCCCACGGGTTCGCCGTCGGGCCGTAGGCGGAATGCTCGGTGGACGACCCCATCGCGAACTCGTCCATGTTCAGCTTGCCGAGGATCACCGCGCCGGCGTCGCGGAGCCGCTCGGTGATGTGGGCGTCGTACGGGGAGACGTACCCGGCAAGGATGCGCGACCCGGCAGTGGCCTGGCCGCCGCGCACTGAGACGAGGTCCTTGAGCCCGACCGGCACCCCGCACAGCGGGTGCAGCGCCGCAAGGGCGGGTTCGCCCTCCGCCCGGGCGGCCGTCAAGCGCGCGTCCGCACTGTCGGCGGCGGCGCGGGCGCCGGCGTCGTTGATCATGAGCCACGCGTTGAGGGCGGGGTTCTCGCGCGCGGCGAGGGCGAGGTGCGCCTCCGTCAGCTCGCGCGACGAGAGGTCGCCGGCGCGGAGCCGCGCGCTCATCCCGGCGGCGGTCAGGCGGGTCAGCCCGGCATCCGGCATGGCCGTCTCAGTCGCCGCCGAGGATCGCGGGCACGACGATGGAGGCAGCGTCCCGCTCCGGCGCGTCGCGAGGACCTCGGCCCGTGGCAACGATGGGCGCGCCACGTCCTCGCGGAGGATGTTCTCCAGCTCGATGGTCTGTGCCGTGGGCGGGATGGCGTCCGTGTCGAGCCGGGCCAGGATCGCGTACTGGTCGAGGATGTGGTTCAGCTCGATCTCGAGCCGGGCCAGCTCGTCGTCGGCAAGACCCAGCCGGGCGAGGTGTGCGACGTGCTCGACATCGCCGCGCGACAGGGTACCCATCGCGCCCGATGATAGCCGACCACGGGGCCCGGCCTGGGCGGGGACGGCAGGCGCATGACTCAGGGCGTCTCTTCCTCAGCCAGGAGGCGCCGGAACGCATGCTCGTCGAGTACCGGGACGCCGAGCTCCAGCGCCTTCTGCAGCTTGGACCCGGCGCTCTCGCCGGCAACGAGATAGTCGGTCTTCCGAGAGACGGAGCCGGAAGCCTTGCCACCCGCGGCCCGGATCGCATCCTCGGCCTCAGCGCGGCTGAGACCGGCCAGCGTGCCGGTCACGACGAGCGTCATGCCCGCGAGCGCGCCCGGGGATCCGCCAGCCGCGGCGGGGCGCACGGCGGGCCGCTCGGCCTCCACGCCCGCCGCCACGAGGTCGTCGAGGATCGCGGCAGTCGCCGGGTCGGCGAAGAAAGCCCCGAGGCTCGCCGCCACCGTCGCCCCGACGCCCGGCACCTCCTCGAACGTGGCCGGCTCCAGGCGTGGCAACCCGGCGCAGCTCCGCGGCGACGCGCGCCGTCCAGCCGCCCGGCCCGCCCATCGCCTCGTCCTCCGCCGGCGGGACCCGCCCGGCCAGCCAGGCCGCGAGGTCGATCGCGGTCTGCTCGCCGACCTGAGGGATGCCCAGCGCGTTGAGGATCCTCGGCAGCGGCCGGCGGCGGGCACGCTCGATCGCCGCCGCGAGGTTCTCCGCGCTCCTGCGGGCGAACCGGTCGAGCGACTCGAGGTCCGCCACGCCGAGGCGGAAGAAGTCGCCGCGGGAGCGGACCAGGCCGCGCTGGAGGAGCTGTTCGAGGACCGCCCAGCCGGCGCCCTCGATGTCCATCCCGCCACGCCCGGCGAAGTGGGCGAACTCCTGCGACACGCGCGCAGGGCAGCCCGCATTGGGGCAGTAGAGCCGCACGGCGCCCTCGTCGCGGACGACCGGGGTCGAGCAGACGGGACACCGCTGCGGCATCTCGAAGAGGCGCTCGGCCCCGGTGCGCCGTTCGGGGATCGACCGCACGACCTCCGGGATCACGTCGCCCGCCTTCTGGAGGATCACGTGGTCCCCAATCCGGAGGTCCTTGCGGCGGACCTCGTCGAGGTTGTGCAGCGTGGCGCGGGCGACGGTGGAGCCGGCGACCTTCGCCGGGCGGAGGTGCGCGACCGGCGTGAGCGTTCCTGTCCTGCCGACGTAGGGAACAATGTCGTCGAGGAGTGTCTCCACCTGCTCGGGCGGGAACTTGTAGGCGATCGCCCAGCGGGGCGCCCGGGCGACCATCCCCAGCCGTGCCTGCTGGTCGAAGCGGTCCACCTTGACGACCACGCCGTCGGTCTCGTAGTCCAGGTCGTGGCGCGCCTCCTGCCAGCGCTCGAGGAAGGCAAGGACGCCATCGATGTCCAGGCCGGCCTGGTGGTGCGGGTTGACCGGGAAGCCGAGCGTCGCGAGACGTTGGAGCGCGGCGGACTGAGAGCCGGTCGTCTCGGCGGGCGTCTCCTCGTGGAGCTGGTAGGCCCAAAAGCTCAGGCGACGGCCGGCCGTCACCGCCGGATCCTGCTGGCGAAGCGAGCCCGCGCCGCTGTTGCGCGGGTTCGCATAGAGCGGCAGCCCGGCCTCCTCCCGCTCGGCGTTGATCCGGGCGAATTCGGCCTTCGGCATGTAGACCTCGCCGCGGGCCTCCAGGGTCGCTTCCCCGGCGAGCCGGTCCGGGATCGCGGAGATCGTTCGCAGGTTCGCGGTGACGTCCTCCCCGGTGGTCCCGTCGCCGCGGGTCGCGCCGCGTACGAAGCGCCCGTCGCGGTACCGGAGGCTGATCGCGAGGCCGTCGATCTTAAGCTCGGCGACGTAGCGAAGCTCCGCGGCCGGATCCGGCGCCGGCGGCAGGCCGAGCCCGCGCCGGACGCGGGCGTCGAACGCGCGCAGCTCCTCCTCCCCGAACGCGTTGGCGAGGCTGAGCATCGGGCGTTCGTGGCGGACCTCCGCGAACGGGCTGCTCTCGTCGAGCGGGCTGCCGGACCCGACCCGCTGCGTCGGCGACTCGGCCGTCGCGAGCGCCGGGAAGGCGGCCTCCAGCGCGACGAGCTCGCGGAAGAGCGCGTCGTATTCGGCGTCCTGGAGCGTCGGGCTGTCCTCGACGTAGTACGCGTGGTTGGCCGCCCGGATCTCCCCCGCCAGCGCGGCGTGCCGCTCCCCGGCCGCGTCCGCGGTCAGGCCGGCCGCGGACGTGACGGGCGCGGGATCGACGGGAGGGTCGGGCATGGTCATCGCGAGCCCGAGTCTACCGCCGGCGGACCGCTGGTCGCGAGTCGCCGGATCGACGTCGCCGGGCCGTCCAGCGTACGAGGGCCGTCCGTGCCGGGCCGCGCAGGGAGCGGTCCGGGCCGCTCAGCGGCCGATCGCCAGGTTCGCGATGCTCGCCAGAAGAGTCTTCACGCCACCCGAGCGGAAGGCGACGGTGACCTCCTCGTCGTCCCGGGTGAGCTTCGAGGTCACGACCACCCCGTCCCCGAATCGCGCGTGGACGACACGATCGCCATCGTGGAAGAGCCGCTCCCCCGGGACGCGGACGCGTGGCGCGCCGCCCTTCCTCCCGGCGGAAGGACCCGGGGCACCGGCGAGACGCCCGGCCCCGAGACCTGCCGGACGCGCCGGCTCCGTCCGTGCGGGCTCCTGGCGCACGGGCACGTCGTCGTCCGGGAAGGCTGCGTCGGGGTGATCCGGCGGTTCGGCGTCGTCGCCGCGCAGGCGGCGGCGCGCGGGCGCTGCGAGCGAGCCCGATGGCGCTCCCGCCGCGAACGCCTCCCGGCGCGCTGCGAGATCGCGGGACGGACGGAAGCCCTCCCCCGGGGCCGGGGCGCCGGGCCGGCCGCTGCCGGTGCGCCAGGCGCCGCCGGGTCGCGCGCCCAGGCGCGACGAGCGCCGCGCCCCGAACGCCAGTTCGAGGTCGTAAGGGTCCGCGGCGCCCGGGAGCAGTCGCGGGCCCTCCATGAGATCGGCGGGGATCTCGAAGAGGAAGCGCGATGGCATGGCGGGGCCTCCTGCCGGACCCCACGTGGCACGCCGCGAGGCGTGGGAGAGGAAGAGCCGCTCCTTGGCCCGCGTGATCCCGACGTAGGCGAGGCGGCGCTCCTCCTCCAGCTCGCGCGGGTCGTCCTGGTCGCGCTCCGCGGCGAGGGCGCGCGCATGCGGGAAGATCCCCTCCTCCAGGCCGCCGATAAAGACGGCGCCGAACTCGAGGCCCTTCGCCGCGTGGAGCGTGATGAGCGTGACCGCGTCCGCGTCGCCCTCGTAGCTGTCCTGGTCGGCGACGAGCGCCGTCTCCTCAAGGAGCCGATCCAGGGCATCGTCCGGTGCCAGGTCGTCGTAGCGGGTCGTCACCGACCGAAGCTCCAGCAGGTTCCGCCAGCGCTCCTCGTTCTCCTCTGTGCCGTCGGCGAGCATCGCCCGGTAGCCCGAGGCCTCCAGGACGTCGTCGAGGAGCTCGGGCAGCGGCAGGAGCCCCACCCGGGACCGGAGCCGCCGGACGAGGGCGACGAAGTCGGCGACGGCGCTGCGGGCCCGCGGAGTCAGCACGCCCTGTCCGTCCGCGGCAGCCCGCTCCAGGGCGCTCCAGTGGGTTGCCTCGGGCACGTCGGCGGCGACCCGGATCACCTCGAGCGAGCGGTCGCCGAGACCGCGCGGCGGGAGGTTGATGACGCGCTCGAAGCTCACGCGGTCGCGGTCGCTGCGCAGGATCCGCAGGTAGGCCAGAGCATCCTTGACCTCGCGGCGCTGGTAGAAGCGCGTCCCGCCGATGAGCTGGTAGCGGATCCCGTACCGAAGGAAGGCTTCCTCGATCGCCCGGGACTGGGCATTCGTCCGGTAGAGGACCGCGATGTCCTTCGGCCGGAACGCGGCGGCGTCATCGGCCCGTGCGGTCAGCGGCGACGCGCGCCCGCCGAGGAGCGCCTCGACCTGGCGGGCGATCCACTCCGCCTCCTCCTCCTCGTCGTAGGCCTCGAAGCGCTGGATCGGACGGCCCGCCGTCTTCTCCGTCCAGAGCTTCTTCTCCTTACGGCCGACGTTGTTGGCGACGACGGCGTGCGCGGCCTCGAGGATCAGCTGGGTGCTCCGGTAGTTCCGCTCCAGCTTGACCACGGTGGCACCGGGCTCGTCGCGCTCGAAGTCGAGGATGTTGCGGAGGTCGGCGCCGCGCCAGGCGTAGATCGACTGGTCGTCGTCACCCACCACGCACAGGTTGTGGTGGGCGGCGGCGAGCGACCGGACGATCCGGTACTGGGCCCGGTTCGTGTCCTGGTACTCGTCCACGTGGATGTAGCGCCAGCGCGCCTGGTAGCGGCCGAGCACGTCGGGCGCCGTCTCGAGGAGGCGCACCGTCGAGCCCAGCAGGTCGTCGAAGTCGAGGGCGCCGGCCGCCCGAAGACGGCGCTCGTAGGCGACGGCGACCCTGGCGACCTCCTCCTGGAAGTGCGTGGTGGCCATCTCCACGAGCGCGTCCGCTCCCTCGAGGTCGTTCTTCGCCCGCGAGAGTGCCTCGAGCACGCCACGCGGCCGGATCGGGCCGCCCTGGAGGGGAACGTCGAGGTCCCGGAAGACCTGCTTCATGAGCGTCAGCTGGTCGTCCGTGTCGTAGATCACGAAGCGCGGGTCGAGCCCGATCGACGCTCCGTCCCGGCGCAGCATTCGCGCGCAGACCGCGTGGAAGGTGCCCATCTCCACCTTCCGGCCGTCGTCCGGGCCGACGAGCGCCACGATGCGCTCCCGCATCTCCGCGGCCGCCTTGTTGGTGAAGGTGACCGCAAGGATCCGCCACGGCACCACCCCTACGACCCCGATGAGATACGCGACCCGGTGGGCCACGACCCGGGTCTTGCCGCTCCCGGCCCCCGCGAGGATCAGGAGCGGCCCGTCCGTGGTCGTCACGGCGCGGGCCTGCTCGGGGTTCAGGCGCTCCGTGATCGCGGCGGCCAGCGCATCGCGCGAGGCGATGCCCGTGGCAAGCCCGCGGTCGCGCTCCGGCGCGCGCGGGTCCGGGCCACCGGATCCCTGCGCTCCCTCGTCGTCGGGCGCGGGCGCGTCGGGCAAGGGCGGCTCGTCGGCCAGCCAGGGCGGAGGGGGTTCCACGCCTCGATTGTACGGCCGCGTCCCGCGCCGCCCGTCGACGTCCGGCGCACCGCCGGGCTCCCGGGACCGGCGCCGGCGCTGCGGCGATGGGCTTGCCGGTTACGCCCGCCGGGCCTTCGCCGCCACGTCGGCCGCCACCCCCGGCAGTGCGTCGAAGCCCGTTGGCCGGAGCGCGGCGGCGACCTGCCTGACGAGCTCGCCGGCGCGATCGGCATCCACGCTCGTCGGCGACGGCTGAGCGAGCAGGGCGTCGACCTGCGAACGGGCCCGGTCGAAGGCGTCGGCGCTGCCGGCTTCGAGCCAGGCGCGGAGCGACCCGCGATCCACGACGGCCGAAGGGAGGTGCTGCTCCTCGCGGAACCGGCGGCGCGTCTCGGGGAGCTCGAGGAAGCGCCCCGCGTAGCCAGCCTCGCGGATCGTGTCGAGCCCGAGCGACCCGTCCGGGAGCGCAATGCCGCGCACGAGCCGGAGGGCGCTCGCGATCGCTTCGGCGTCGATCACCAGCTTCTCCGCGCTCTGGCAGCGCAGCGAATCGAGCATCCCGGCACCCGAGACGAGGTCAATCCCCGCCAGCGCCCCGACGAGCGCGGTCGTCGCGCTCTCGATGCCGGCCTGGGCATCGACCACCTTGGCATCGGTCGCACCCAGGTAGCCGTGCGTGGGCAGGCCGAGCGAACGCCCGACTGCCGCGTTGCCCGCATCGAGCATCGCCGTCTCGATGGCTCCCATCGGCGTGGCGCCGATCCGCATGTCGAGGATCGCCGGCGCCCCGCCCCACACGATCGGTGCGCCCGGGGCCGCCGCCTGGTGGATCACGATCCCGGCCAGGCACTCGGCCGCGTGCTGGACGATGGAGCCGGCGAGGGCAACCGGCCCAGCACCGCCGGCAAGCGGCATCGACACCATCTGGGCCGGGACACCTGCGCGGGCGAGCCCGACGATGCAGCGCGAGGCAAACAATGTCCAGTCGAGGGGAGGCGACGGGCAGACGTCAAACACCGCCCGGGGCCGCGCGCGAAGCGCGTCCGTGCCGCCCGCGTCGAGCGCCAGCAGCTCGAGCATCGGCCCCAGCCCGTCCGCCGTAAACGCGCCGGTTACGACGGGCTTGTCTGAGCCGAGCAGCACGATCAGGAGCCGGTAGCGGTCACCCAGCTCGGCCGGGACGTCCGAGCAGACGACGGCCGTGGACTGTGCGGCGTAGACGGGAAGGCGCTCGGCGACCGCGACCAGCCGGGCGAGGTCGGCGGCCGTGGACGGCCGGTGCTCGCCCGTCGCCGGGTCGAGCACCGCCACGCCGCAGGAGCCCGGATCGAAGGCCACCTCGCCCGCGCCGTAGCGAACGGCCGGCGAGCCGTCGCGGGCGTGGAGCGAGAACGAGTGTGGGACGGTCGCAAGGGCCGCCTGCACGACGCGCTCCGGGATTCGGACGACGCCGTCGCGGACCTCGGCGCCAACGCCCTGGAGGAGCGCCCGCGCCTCCGGATCGGCCACCCGGACCCCCGGATCGCGAAGCACAGCAAGCGCCTCGTCGAGGATGCGCTCGATACCCGCCGGCTCGAGCAGGTCGAGCGTCGGGCGGCGTCCGGCCCGCCTGCTCACCGGACGCGCTCCGTGGCCGTCTCGGCGATCCGGACCAGCTCGTCGGCTAGGACGGGGTCGAGCGGCGCGCCCGGCGCCGTCGCGAGCAACTCGAGCGCACGGTCGTGGGCCCGCTCCCGGGCATCCACCCGCGGCGTGCCATCGGGCGAGGGCGGGCGGCGGTCGACGAGCGCGGGGCTCCAGCGCTCGCGCATGTGGCGGCGGGTGTGGGGCTCGGAGAGGAAGTCGCCCCCCGGCCCGACATCCCGGATGACCTCGATGGCCAGCGACTCGTCGTCGACCGTGATGCCCTTGCAGACCCCGCGGACCAGCCCCAGGATCTCGGCGTCGAGCAGGAGCTGCTCGTACGACCAGATCCGGCTGCCGGCCAGCAGGCCCATGCCGAGGAGCATGTCGGCCCTGCCGACGCAGGCGGCGAGCGCGGCGAGACCGTTCTCCAGGCCGGCCCGCCAGTCCGGCACGTGCGCGCCGGTCGCGAAGGCGCCCATCGAGAGCGGCACATGGTAGTAATCGGCCAGCTCGCCGGACGCCATCCCGAACAGGACGTCCTCTGGCCCGCCGCCGGTGTAGGCGCCGGTCCGCAGGTCCATGGCCGTCTGGGCCGCGGCGTAGTAGACGGGCGCCCCCGGCGACGCGAGCTGGATGAGCGCCAGCGCGGAGAGGACCTCCGCGTTCCCGATCGCCAGCGTGCCGGCCAGCGTTGCCGGCCCCGTGTGTGCGCAGGACGCCATGGTCATGAAGCCGGTGGGAATCCCGGCTTCCGCAGCGACGAGCGCGGCGTCCAGCGCGCCGCCCTCGTGGGCGAGCGGGCTGATCGTGCAGAAGGTCAGCGAGATCGGCGGCCGGGCCCGTACCGCAGCCGCGCTGCCGGAGATCGCGAGCGCGATCTCGACGGCGACCGCCGCCTCGTGAGCGTGCATGACGGTCTCGGTCTGGACGTGCTTCGAGGTGATGCTCAAGGCAGCGGCCAGCTCGCGCAGCGGCCGCGTCTCGGCCGGGATGTCCTGCGCCGAGACCGGCATCCAGACGAAGCCGACGTCGGGCAGCTCCTCCGCCACGCGAGCGATGGAGCTGACATCTGCGAGCGTCGAACGACGCCGCTCGCCGGTGACCGGGTCCGCGACCTCGACGCCGCAGCCGTCGGTAGCGGCCCAGACATGGTGGCCGTCGAGGGGAAGATCGCGCTCCGTCTCCCGGCCGGCGAGCGTGAACGCCGCCGGGGCACTGCGGAGCGCCGCCTCGACGACGTGCCCGGGGACGCGCACGATCCCGGTGCCCGGGTCGACCTGGGCACCGTGATCGGCCCAGATCGCCTGGGCCCGGGCGGACGGGAAGCGCACGCCGACCGTCTCGATCAGCTCGAGCGTCGCGGCGTGGACGCGCTCGATGGCGGCGGGATCGAGCACCTGGATCCGGATCGCGGGGTCGACGAGCGTTGCCAGCGGCCGGCGCGTGGTCGGCGCGGGCGGCTGGGTGGGCGCGATTGTGGCCATCGTTGCACCCGGGCTCACGCCTGCACGCCGACGAGCCGGCGAGCGGTGTCGACGGCTGCGATCGCGTCCTCGGCATACGCGTCGGCGCCGATCTCCTCGGCCCAGGCGCGCGTGACCGGGGCGCCGCCGACCATCACCTTGACGCGTGGCCGCAGGCCGGCCGCGCCGAGCGCCTCGACAACCGCGCGCTGCCCGGTCATCGTGGTCGTGAGGAGGGCGGAGACACCGACAAGGCCTGCGTTGACCTCCGCGGCCTTGGCCGCGAACGCCGCCGGAGCCACGTCGACGCCGAGGTCGTAGACCTCGAAGCCGTTAGCCGACAGCAGCGTTGCCACGAGGTTCTTGCCGATCTCGTGGATGTCACCGGCCACCGTGCCGAGCACGACGCGGCCCGCCGACGCGCGCCGCTCACCGCCCGCCGTGAGGGCCGGCTCGATCACCCGCATCGCGGCCTGCATCGCCCGCGCCGCGAGCATCAGGTCGGGCAGGAACAGGTCTCCGTTCGAGAACCCCTCCCCGACCTCCCGCAGTGCCGGCATCGCCGCCTCGTCAATCAGTCGCAGCGGCGGGACCCCCTCGGCAAGCGCCTGCCGGGCGGCCGCCTCGGCCGCCGCGGGCTCGCCGTCCGTGACGGCCTGGCGCAGAAGGGCGAACGTCGTCTCGTCCATGAAACACCTCTCGCCGCGTTGCGCGGCGACTCCCCGACACGTACCGCCTCCCGGGGGATGCGGCCTCATCTCTTGGCGCGTCGCCCTCAGAGGCCGGCCCGGGCTTCGGCGCGGGCCACAATCTCGCGGAGCTCGGCTGCGGCGTCATCCGGGAGCGGCAGCGGGACCCGGTTGGCGGCAAGGATCGCGTCCGCTCGGTCGGCGGCGCGGGCGGCCAGCGCCCGGCCACCCGCGTTGGCCCATGCGCCCCGCGAGCGCCGATCGAACAGCGTCGGGTACCAGCGCGAGCGGTAGTGAGCCAGGGTATGGTCGGATTCGAGGAAGGAGCCCTCGACCCCGAGCTCGTCGACGAGGTCGAGCGCGAAGGCGTCGTCAGAGAGGTCGACCGGCGCGGTGGCGGCGCGGGTCCAGCCAACGATCTCGTCGCAGATCGCGAGCTGCGCCAGCGACCCGGCGAGCCCCGACTCGAGGTAGCCGCTGTCGTGCGTGACCTGACCCGCAGCGAGCGCGTCGAGCAGGATGGCCGCGGCGGCCTCGGCGGCGGCCTGGCCGTCGACGATCTTCGAATCCGCGCCCCCGCCGAGGCTGAACATCGGGAACCCCAGGTGGTGGGCCAGCGCCTCCGCAGCACCCTTCGGGTCGGGGCCCACGTAGGGGTCGACCGTCGTGCGCAGATCAAGGGCATCGCCGCCAAAGCCGGGCACGACAACCGGCGCGCCCTCGCGCACGAGCTGCGCGATCACGATCCCAGCGAGCACGCCCGCGTGGTTGACTGCGAGCGTCCCGGCGAGCGTGACCGGCCCGGTCGTGCCGCCCGAGGTGACCGGGATCCAGAGCGCCGGGAGCCCGCGCTCGGCGAGGAAGAGGAGCCGGCCGACCGCGTCCTCGTCGAGGAGGAGCCCGCGCGTCACGTTGATGTACCAGCCGATCGTCGGGCGCGCCGCCTGCTCTCCGGCGCCGCCGGAGACGGCCGCGGCCATCGCGAGGACGTCCTTGAGCCCGTCGAGCTCGTACGTCACGACGATCAGCGGCTTCGTCGTCCCGGTCAGCATCGCGACGGCCTGGTGGCGATCGGCGACCCGCCCATCGACATCCGAGGGCAGGAACATGGACATGGCGAAGGCCATGTTCGGGAGCGCATCGACCAGGGCAATGCCGGCGCGGACGTCGGCAAGCGTGGCGAGGCGCCGCTCGCCCGTCCGCCCGTCGACGATGTTGGGGCAGTCCGAGCCAGGCCCGAACCAGGCCGTCTCGCCTCCCCAGGCGATCGCCGGCCGGCCCGACCGGTCGTGCAGGGTGAGCGACTTCGGCGTGACGGCGAGCCCCTCGGCCACGAGCCGCGCCGGGATGCGCACGCGATCGGCCTCGTCGACGCGCGCGCCGGCGGCCGCCAGCAGGCGCCGCGCCTCCGGGTGGTCGACCCGGACGCCCGTTCGCTCGAGGATCGCGCAGGCCGCTGCCTGGATGCTCGCGCAGCCTTCCTCGCTCAGTCGCGTCCAGCGGCCGGCGCCGGGCGTGATTGCCGCCGGACCGGACCACTCGTCGGTGCGCACGCGAGCAGTATCCTTTATCGGCATAGTACACTCACCGAAACGAGGCTCACGAGGCCGAAGGATTGGAGCACCAGCCATGATGCCACGCGCCGAGAACCACGGGCGGGCCGTCGAGTACCTACGCCGCAGCGTGGAGCGCGACAAGAGTGCCGATAAGGACCGCGGCGCCGGCCAGCGTGCCGCCAACGCCGCCCAGGCCGCCCGCGATGGCGTGATCATTGCGCGGTCCTTCGATGGTGATTGGGGCATCTCCGGCGGCCGTGGCAAGCGCGAGTACCGGCACGCGATGGCCGAGCTAATCGACGCGATCCGCGCCGGCGAAGTCTCCCGCGTCTACTGCCACACGACCGACCGACTGGCCCGCGACGTCGAGTACGGCATGGCCCTCTGGAACGCCTGCAAGGACGCCGGCACGATCCTCCGCCCTGGCTCGCAGACGTTCGACCCCCAAGAGCCCGGATACCTAACCCTCTGGACCGTGCTACTCGCTCAGGCCGAAGAAGACCTCGACCGGATGACTAGGAAGAACCACGACCAGATCGACTACGGGCGCGACCACGCCCTGACCTGTCCGCTCCCCGGCCGCCCGCACCTTGGCCGATGCCATCTCGTCGGATGCACCGACAAGACCCATTGCAGCCTAAGCCATGAGCGCGGCCGGAAGCCCTACGGCACCATGCCGGAGGAGGACGCCGCCGCCGTCGTGACCGCCTTCCTCGAAGCCGGCAGCCTGAACGGCGCTGCCCGCATCTTGAACGACCGCGGCGTACCAACCAAGACGCCCGGCGGACGCTGGTCGGCCCGGACAATCAAGGCCGTCGTGGAGCGGACCACCCCCGGAACGGTCCCCTACGGTGGCCGGAGAGGAGCGCGCACCGTCGCCCGGCGAGCCCTTGCCGGGCTCCTGCATTGTGGCGGGACCGTCGCGGGAGGCGCGACGTGCGGCCACGTCCTGACCTCTAAGCCGCGCCCAGCTGCCACGCGACGCGACGGGACGCCGCGCCAAGCCATAACGCAGTGGATTTGCCCCGACGTCGTAAACACCACCACGCACAGCAGGCCCCAGGGGATCAGCGAGGCCCGGCTACTCCCGGCGATCATGGCCGAGAGCCTGCATTACCGGGCCCCGGCCGACGAGTTCACCGCGGCCGAGCGTACGAGCCAGCGCGACAAGCTCACAGCCGACCTTGCCCGCGTGCAACGACTCGCGATCTCTGGCGTACTGGACGAAGACCAGGCCGCGGCCGAGGCCAAGTCGATCCGGGCCCAGCTCGCCGCCCTCGACCACGCGGCAGCGCCAGTCGCGATACCCCAGGCGATCTCCTGGAGCGCCCCGGCCGCAGAGCTCAATGGATGGCTGCGTGCTCTGTGGCCCGAGGGTATCGAGCTCGACAGCAACCTCCTACCCGTCCGGTACTCATGGCTCCCGGGATGGCGCCGTGACTAGACAGCGCCCGCGCCTCTGGATCAAACGGCCCGGCCCACCAGCCGGGCCGTTCCACGTCCCGGGATCGCACGCCCAGGGTAGGCAGAGACGACGCCACGCGTAGCCGGAGCATACGCTACACGTATACCACCCCTAGGGTCACAGGCGCCGCATACCACAAGATGTTGTGGTTCCCGCATTGACAGAGGCTTGCTCCCGCGGTACATTGGGCCCGCAGTAGGGAAGCCGGCAGCCGCGAAAGCCCGGTAGCTCCCAGCGTCACAGGTGACGCGCTCCGGGGCCGCGAGGCCGGAGCCACTTTCGCAGCCACGGCGCGACCCGCGCCGCCAGCTCGAAAGCAGGCGCACTCGTGACCTCCGCACCCGCAGAACCCACCTTCGGCGCCCACATGGGGCCCAGCGCGGCCGGCAGGATCGGCAGCGCAAAACGGTGGGGCCCTCCCCGCAGGATCAACCTCCGAGACATGGACGAGGCCGGCCGCCGGATCGTGCTAGCCAGCGTCGCCGCCGTCCGCGCAGAGCACGCGCGAGACACCGCCGCGGCCCAGAAGTAGGCCGGCGCCGTGACCCGCGGAGAAGGCTTGCAGCGAGCCGATATCGACTCGTCTCTACTCACCGACCCGAAGCTACGCCGACTCCGGCGCCAGCTCCCGGACGCCGCCCAGATGGCCCGCGCCGTGGTCCTGTACCTCGCAGCCCTCCTCGACTCGTGGAGGACCGGAGAGCGAGTCTCCGCGGAGGACGCGGCCCCCGAATGGATCGAGGCCGACGCCGGCACGCTCGCCGCGCTCGTGGCCGCCGATCTCCTCGACAACGAGTACCGCGTCCCGCTCCACGCCTGGACCGCGTGGCACGACCCCGCCGTGCAGCGCATCTCCCAGAACCGCGAGAAGGCCCAGCTAGGAGGACTCCGCGCCCGCGGGGCCCGGACCCGCGACGAGGCCGAGGCTATGCGCGCAGCCCTCAACAGCCCAGCTATCAGCCCAGCTATCAGCGCCACTGATACACCAGCCAGCCAGCCAGCCACACCTACAGGGCCCAGCCAGCCGCTAGGAGTAGAGAACACTCCGCCGGCCGGAGCGAAGACACGAACCGCGAAGCCCTCAGATGACGACGAACGACGCCGAGAGGCCGCGGCAGCCCACGCCTACGAGCTCGACGCGAAGTACCGGCCCAGCATCCCGACCGACCCGCGCCCCCTTCGGGACATCGTGGCCCAGCTCGCCCAGACAGGAGCGCCAGCATGACCGACCCCGAAGACCTCGAACACCGACGCCGCCGGCACGAGCGGCTAGACGGTACGGGCAGCCCGACCCACAACGGCGCCGAGCTCCGCCGACGCGAACGCTTCGACGTGGCCCGCAGGATCGACCGGCGCGAGCTCAAACGCTGGACGCTCGAACGCTTGCAGGCGATGGAGCGCCGCATTGACACCCTCGAACGGGAGGCCCGGCCGTGAGCATGGCGGCCGGAGGCGCCCGGCCCGCGACCATGCCCGAGCTCATGACCGCGCACACGCCGGAGCCGCCTAGCGCCGCCGATGCGCTCAGGAGAGCCAGCCGCCGGCACCGCGCCGCTATCGAGCGCCTAGAGCGTGCCCGGGATGCGACCACGGCCGCGCTCGCAGCGAACGAGGAGCCGACGCCGGGCAGCTCACGCCAAGCGAACAGCGCCCGTATCGCCCTCGACGCCGCGCTAGCCGAAGTCTCCGAAGCCAGCGCCGCGCTCGTGGAAGCATGGCGCCGCCGCGCCCAGGCCGGCCCAGAACAAGCCGGGCCCGAACAGCTCGCAGAGGCCCGCGAGCTCCAGGCCCAGGGTGCCCAGCTCGCCGGCCGGACCCGCGCCTACCTCCGAGCCATCCTCGAAGACGGGCGAGAGCTCGACGCCGAAGCGCGCGAATGGCGCGCGGCAGCGTCCGACTTCCAAGCCGCCAACGCGCTACGCATAGACCGGAGCGCGGTCGAACCCCTCGCAGACCTCGCAGCGTGGACGACGCTAGCCGCCGCCGTCCGGTCCGCGCTGGACTACCTCCCGGAGCCGAGACGGTGACCCACACAGCCGCTCACAGACTGCTAGAGCTCGCCCGGAAGCGAGCCTTGACCCACACGTCACCAACGCCGGCACCAACGCCGGCACCAACGCCACCAACGCCGCCGGCCCGTGAATACCTCGAACCGCGCGACCTCCCAAACGACGACCTCTTGTGGCACTCATGGCGGGCCCAGGAGGCGACGAGACGACTACAGGAGGCCGCCGGGCAGACGCCGGACGCCGTGTATTCGCCGCCGGCCCGCCTATCGGCCGAGGAGCGCCGCGCCGCCCTCGAACGTCTCCGGGCAGCCAACCGCTACCCAGGCGACCACGAGGAGGCCGACGAATGAGAGCCGCCCACGTCGAGCCGCCCAGCCTCAGATGCGGACAGCTCCACGACCCACGCCTAGCCGCCGGCCGACTCTCGCAGACGTGCCCCCGGTGCGGGCGGTCGGAGGCCGCGCACTGGTATTGCTCCTGGTGCGTCCGGCCGATGACGCCGGCCAACTGGTACGAAGACAAGCGCGGCAGCGACGAGGCCGCCCGCCGTATGCCGAAGACCGCACCGGCCGACCCGCCGACCGAGCTACGCGAGCACTGGCCGCCGTCGTGGGGCCCGAAACCCCGCCAGAAGGCCGCCAGCGCCCCCCAGGAGGCCGCAGACACCCCGGAACCCCTAAACGTGGCCCAGAACACCACCGCAGCAGCGTAGAGAGGATCGCCAGCATGACAACGCTCTATGTCTTCAGGACCGCCGAGGCGCCGTCGCTCACCGTCGGCCCAGGACTCCGAGGCGACGACGCGACCACAGTGCAGTTTGTCCCGGGCCCGGACGGGGCAGGGTACGCCGAGATCAGCTCAGACGACCCGAACCTAGCGCGCAAGCTCGCATGGATCACGAGCGCCCGGAACCTGTACCGGATCGAGGCAGTAGAGGCCGACTCCCGGCCGACGCCCGACGCCACCCTCTGCGACATGGAATGGTGCCCGGTCGGGATGGATCAACGGGCCGGCAGGGTCCCGCACGTGGCAGCGCCACATGATGCGCCACGCCCCGGGAGGCGACCTCCCCAAGCCCCGCGCGAACGTGACCACGAGCGGCCCGGAGTTTGCCCGATGAGCCCGCAGCCCTTCGACCGCCACCAACTAGGCCGCTACCTCGAAGCGAAGCTAGCCGGCCGTGAGCCCGAGCCGATCCCGGGCCCGGCCCCGACGCAGACGCTCGCAGACGTGGCGCGCAACGCCATCCGAGCCAGCGACCAGGAGGAGGGAACCCCCAACGACACCACATCCCGCCGCGCGTTCCTGTCTCTAGGAGTCTCCGGCCGGGAGGCTCTGGCCGACGAGAACAACCCCAACCACGAGGCCGCAGCCGAGCTCTACGCGAAGTTGGCCGAGCTCGAACGCAGGAAGGACCGGAGCGCATGACCGACCACCGACCACCCAGCGAGGACGCTAAAGAGCTCCAGCGCATCCGGGAGGGTATCGCCAAGGCGAGGGAGGACGCCGCGGCCGGCCGACACCCCGCCCATTGGCAGCCGAAGTACAGCGAGCTCCGGCGCCACCTGTCCGCGGTCGGGGCCGCGGCCCCGATCCCGGACGACCCAACCACGAAGCCCAAGGACAAGCGACCCGGGCGATACCACCTCGACGCCTACAACGTCCCCTATTGGCAGGAAGACCCAGAACCGCAGGAAGGCGAGACACGATGAGCACCCCGAAGACCTCGAACAAGACCGACACGGGACACCCGGCCGCGGGGCACCCGTCCGACTTCGGCCCGGCCGACGCCAACACGACGGGCCCGGGATCATTCCCGACGCACCCGACGACCCTACCGGGCAGCGGAGGCCCGGCACATGAGCCGTTGAAGGTCAACAGCGGACCCGTCCCGGGAGGCTGGGGCACCTCGACCGGAAAGCGCGCGACCGGGAACCTCCCCGGACTCGACCACCCCTCGGACGCAGGCGACCGCGTGACCCCGGCCGGACCAGCCGCCCAGCCGAACCCCAAGCTAGCCGGAGCCGGCGCCACGAAGAAGGCGCCGCCCAACAAGTAGACGCGGCAGGGCCGACCCGATCCCGGCCCACCGCGTCAAACGGGCCGGCCGGTGGACTTCCCCCAATCGGTCGGCCCGACACCTACGGCCGGCGCGATGTAGGCACGCCAGCCACAGGGGCCCGGACTGGTAGCGGTCCGGGCCCCGCACCTCGACAGGAGCCGACCAGATGACCGACACGAACGGACCCGACCCGGGATACACGAAGCCCGGCCGCCGCGGAATGGTGCACGATGCCGACCTCGACGTATGGATGGACCCAGCGACCGCGGACTACATGGAGAACGCCGCCGGCCGCGGCATCCCGGGCCCGGCCCTGCCACGCTCGAAGCGCGGCCGCAGCGCGCCCAAGCCGAAGGCCACCGGCAGCGCCGCCAGGATCGCCGACCTCGCCCATCAGATCGCCGCGGAGGCCCAGGCGATGACCTCGAACGCGCCGACGGAGGCGCCGCCAGCGGTGGAGCGAGCCGAGGAGCAGACGCCTGTCCCAGCCGCGACCCCGCACGAGCTCGCCGTAGCGGAGCAGGGGCAGCCGTGAACGAGCCGCAGAGCCGACCCTAGTGGTGCACCCACGCCTACGCAAGAGCCAGCGGGCCCTAGGCTCCGACCCCGGCCGGTAGGACACTGGATCCCCCAAGGAGGATACGCGCGACCCCGGACCACCCTTAGGCCCAGAAATGGAGCAGTCCTTGCCCTACGCCGACCCCGAGAAGAAACGCGCTTACGACCGCGCCCACCGCGAGCAGCACGCCGCAGTCCAGCGCACCTACTACGCCGCCCACCGCAAGGCCATCCTCCGACAGAAGGCGGCCTATGACTCCGCCCATTGTTCGGATCGGATGATCGCTCGCCTCAGGCTAGACGGCCAGCGAGCCCTAGAGCCCTTCACCGCGTGAGTTACGCCGATCCCGAGCGACGCCGCGCTTACTGGCGCGCCTACCACGCAGCGCGCCCCAAGGAGCACGCCGCGGCCCAGCGCCGATACGCCGCCACGCCGAAAGGACGAGAGGCCGCGGCCCGGTCCCACTGGAAGGAGTACAAGCAGAACCTACGCCAGCGCATCGCCGACGGCCCCGCCAAGATCGCCGCCCTAGAGGCCGAACTAGACGAGCTCCTCGCAGTACCGCAGCGTGCCGATGCGTCGCCCAGCGTACCGGCCAGTACAAGGCCCGAGACAGACGATGGGGCAGACGCGCTCATCGTCGCAGTCTGGCGTCACGTCACCGCGAGGCCCTGAAACAGCCCCGGGGGTAGGAAGGACACTCGCGCCGCGGCCAACTTCCGCGCCGTACAACCCGGCGGGGCCCGGTGGGTGTCGCACTTGGCGCGACGGCAGAGCTCGCCGGCCGAGCCGACCGGCACGCGACCGACCGCGCCAGATGATGCGGAGCCGTGCACTCCTGGGCGGTGCGGTGCGTTCTATTTGTGCTCAGTGGGACGAGTGTACCCATACCGAGCGATTAAGACTCGACTCCCACGAGCACGCGGCGCCGATCACGCGCAACCGTCCGCGAGCGTGCACCGGGCGAGTCATGGGGCCGCACGCATTCCTCACAGAACCTATCAAGCCGGTCCGATGCTGCCCGGCGCCTATCAGCTCGACCAGCAAGAGCTAGCCCGCCGCTCTGATAGCACGAGGCGCCTGCCGGCGCCAAGAGGACCCTGCCGCGGTATCGCTGCTGATAGCCGGACCGTGGACACTGGGGCCGCCTTCTGATACGTACAGCGTCTAGTCAACGTGGACTCTGCGGCACCGCTCACCCTACGTCAGGCGTAGGCCCACGATGTGCACCCAGGCGCCCGCACCGTGCAGCGCATGCCGCGGCAGGGACCCTCCTCGGCCGAGCAGAGGACCTTGGCGGGCAAGCATCCGCGCGTAGACTGCGGGGCATGAGTTGGGTTGACCGGCTCCTTCGTGCGGTTGGCATCGCACAAGGAGCATATTTCCTCTGGTTCACGATAGGTACATCGGTAGTTGTGGCCGGTGCAATGGCGGGCATCCTGGCAGCAATCAGCGGACTGCCTACCTGGTCCATCGGGGTGATTGCAGTGGGGCTGTTCTTTGTTGGACTCGGCGTGGTCAACGCACTTGCCGTCGCGATCTCAGGTCGGCTCGTACCGAGGTCGGAGCCCTATCACGCACTGACGCGAGTGATTGAGGATGGCCGCCGACTTCGTGAGCGCTTGAGCGCGCTGGACACAGACCCCACCGAGCAGGAACAGGCCGAGTGGACGGTCCGTCTCAAGGACTGGAACGACGCTGCGGACGCAACGGTCGCGCGGGTCGCACCTTTCCGGCTTGCCGCGTTCAGGGTGGACCTCATCATCGCCGATTACCCCGGGCGCAGGCAGGGTCGCCCCAAACAGATCGCCCAATGGGAACTCGACGTGGAAACGACCCTAGAGCGTTTGCTCTATATCCGAGTAACGCTCTAGTCAGCAGCCTGGCGAGCTCCGCGCCCGTCCAGATGTAATCGCCGCGGCTCCGACGCTAGACTCACCGCGCCCCGTCACTGCGGGACGTTCTGCTGGACCCAGTAGTTGATCGCGTCGCACTTGTCGCTGAACGCCTGGTTGGCGTCATAGATCGCCTTGTAGGCTGCGTCGAACTGGTCCATCGTCATCGGTCGAGCGAAGGCTGACGCGCCGGCGACGAGAGCCGAATGCAGCGCTGCGACCTCGGCGTCCGCGCCGGTCCCTGAGAAGCCCGCGACCAGCGCGGCGTCCTTCTTGGCCGCCGCCGCTGCCACCTTGCGCGCGATTGTCACGTCGCCCAGGGTCGAGAAGTAGAGCTGCTCGGCGGCGGGCGCGTCGGTCCCGAAGTTGTAGATGCTGGCGAGCGCGCAGGCGTCAGCCTGCGCCTTCGTGTAAGTCGGCGTGGGGGCCGCAGGCGTCGCCGCCGCCCCGCCGCCGGAGCACCCGGCAAGGGCCAACACCGCTGCCATGACCCCGCCGGTAAAGCCGCGTGTAAGCATCGCCGCCGCCTTCTTGACTCCCCCCGCCACTCTGAACCTCGCGCCCAACGACCGCTGACTCGCCCGATGGCGTCGCTCGGGATGCCGATCTCGGCTAGGAACTCGGGCTCCTGCACAACCGGGACCCCGTACTCCTTCGCCCGTTGGAGGTTGCCGGTGACCTCCTCCGGGTCCGCGACGATGAGCGCGTGCGTCTTCTTGGTGAGGCGAGGGAGCACGTCACATTGGGCCCACCGGGCGAGCATCACCTGGGCGTGCCGGTCAAGTGGGACCCCGTAAACGGTGGTTCCCATCTCGCCCGTGAACGCGATCATCTTCCCGACCCACGGGTGGGCAGCGATTGGGGCCCGGTCGTCCGTGACCATCTCCGCGGCGCATTCGCCGGGCGTGCCGAGATGCAGGACCACGCCGACCCCTTCGCGCTCTGGGACTCGGGCCGCGTCGCAAGCTACCGCCGTTGTCATATCCGACTTGGAAGCCGCAAGGTGCCGGAATAGGGGCTGGTACGCGATTGCGTCATAGCGCGACAGGTAGCCCGCCTGCGTCCATGCGCCGCCCGCCCACAGGTGCACGCCTATCGCGTTCGGGTCGTACTGGTTCGTCGGTTCCGGGATCAGCATCGCCTTGAAGAACCCGACGGGCGGCGGCGGGAGTCCCGGAGGTAGGTCATCGGGGCCCGGGGGACGCGCGGCTCGTAAGTTCTCCTGCCTATAGAACTCGCCGACGACCTGCACGGCTGCGTCGTCGCGCATCCCTGTGAAGGCCGTGAAGTGCAGCCTGATCTCGTGGATGCCGGTATCGCGGCCACGCTGCCCGCTTGGCGACGCCGTCGGGGTGCCTCGCAGTCGTCGCAGGAAGCCCATCGCCACACCCTCCGAGCCATAAGCGCGAGTGCAGGCTAGGCTCCTATTCTGCGCCTGCCGGCGCCGTCCCATGCCTCCCAGGAGCCAGCAGGAAGCCCCAGCACGAGCGAGCGCGCGGGCCGATGGTATCCGCGTGCTGAATGGCCCTGTCTTCGGGACTACTTGGTCCTACACGTCGGGCATCGGACCTCCCTCGGCGCGAGGGTGCCGGGCCTCCCAACATGTCCGCCAGTGCGAAATGGCCCGTTGCTGCGGGCGGCGCAACGAATAGCGAGGCCCCGGCCGTCCCGGCCGGGGCCTCGCGCTGCCTGCCTGAGGGAGCGGACTAGAAGTCCATGTCTCCGCCACCGCCGTGGCCGTGACCGCCGCCGTTACCGTCGTCCTTCTTCTCGGGAAGGTCGGTCACGAGCGTCTCCGTCGTGAGGACCATCGCCGCGATGGAGGCCGCGTTCTGGAGCGCGGAGCGGGTCACCTTGGCGGCATCCACGATGCCCTTCTCGAACATGTCGCCGTACTCGCCCTTGAGGGCGTCGAAGCCCTGGCCCTTGGGCAGGTTCTTGACGCGCTCGATGACGACCTCACCGCGCTCGCCGGCGTTGTCGGCGATCTGCCTGGCCGGGGCCTCGAGGGCGCGCCGGACGATGTCGACGCCGACCTGCTCGTCGCCCTCGAGGTGGAGGGCGTCGAGGGCCGGGATCGCCTGGAGCAGCGTGGTTCCGCCGCCCGCCACGATCCCTTCCTCGACGGCCGCGCGGGTCGTCGAGAGGGCGTCCTCGATGCGGTGCTTCTTCTCCTTGAGCTCGACCTCGGTCGCCGCGCCCACCTTGATGACGGCAACGCCGCCGGCGAGCTTGGCGAGGCGCTCCTGGAGCTTCTCGCGGTCGTAGTCCGAGGTGGTCTCCTCGATCTGCGCCTTGATCTGGCTCATGCGCGCCTTGATGTCGGGCTCGCTGCCGGCGCCGTCCACGATCGTGGTGTCGTCCTTGGTGGCCACGATGCGACGTGCCTCGCCGAGGTCCTCGACCTGGACCGAGTCCAGCTTGCGGCCGATCTCCTCGCGAGATCACGGTCCCGCCGGTCAGGATCGCGATGTCGCGGAGCATCTCCTTGCGCCGATCGCCGAAGCCCGGGGCCTTGACGCCCAGGACCTGGATCGTGCCGCGCAGCTTGTTCACGACGAGCGTGGCGAGCGCCTCGCCGTCCACGTCCTCGGCGATGATCAGGAGCGGCTTGCCGACGGCGACCGCCTTCTCGAGCGAGGGCAGGATGTCCGCGACCGCCGAGATCTTCTTGTCGGTGATCAGGATGCGGGCGTTGTCGAGGACGGCCTCCATCCGGTCGGGGTTGGTGACGAAGTAGGCGGAGATGTAGCCGCGATCGAACTGCATCCCCTCCGTGTATTCCTTCTCGAGGCCGAGCGACTGGCCCTCCTCGACGGTGATGACGCCGTCCTTGCCGACCTTGTCCATCACCTCGGCGATGATCTCGCCGACCTCGGGATCCGCCGCGGAGATGGCCGCGACGGCCGCGATCTGCTCGCGCGAGCTGACCGGCCGCGACGCCGCCTTGATCTCGGCGACGATGGTCTCGACGGCGCGCTCGATGCCGTGCTTGAGCACCATCGGGTTCGCCCCGGCGGTCACGTTGCGGAGGCCCTCGCTGACGATCGCCTGGCCGAGGACGACCGCGGTGGTCGTGCCGTCGCCGGCGACGTCGTCGGTCTTGGTGGCGACCTCCTTGAGGAGCTGCGCGCCCATGTTCTCGAAGGGGTCCTCGAGCTCGATGTCGCGCGCGATCGTCACGCCGTCGTTGGTGATGGTGGGCGAGCCGAACTTCTTGTCGAGGACGACGTTGCGGCCCTTGGGGCCGATCGTCACCTTGACCGCGTCGGCGAGCTTGTCGATGCCGCTGCTTGAGTGAGCGACGAGCGTTGTCGTCGAAGATGACCTGCTTAGCCACGGATTCGGGTTCCTCCTGGGTTGACGCGCGAAGCGGCGGGGCGAGACGGGCAGGGCCCGTCAGCCCTCGACGATCGCGAGAATGTCCTTCTGGCTCACGATGAGCAGGTCCTCGCCGTTGACCTTGAACTCGGTACCGGCGTACTTCGCGTAGAGGACCTTGTCGCCCACGGCGACGTCCATTTTCTCGCGCGACCCGTCATCGAGGATCCGGCCCGGCCCGACGGCGAGCGCGGAGCCCTCCTGGGGCTTCTCCTTGGCGGTGTCCGGCAGGACGATCCCGCTCTTGGTGATCTCCTCGCGCGGCGACGGCTTGATGACGACGCGATCCCCGAGCGGTCGGAGTTTCGTCGTCTCGGTTGCGGTGGCCAACGGGTGACCCTCCTGTGCACTGTGGGTGGCGCGTCCGCCGGTCGTGCCGGCGGCCCCCTCGATGGACTGGCGCGCGGATGTCCGCGCGTCTCCCGGCAGCGATGGACCGCCACGGCCGCACGTCGAGCGGCGTCGTGACGGCGGCTCCGCGCCGTTTCTGGCACTCTCTCTGTGAGAGTGCCAACAATCTAGCGGCGCACGTCCAGCGTGTCAAGCGCGTGTACTCGTCCAGTGCGTCCGCTGTTTGGTGGGCCGCCGCAGGAACGCCAGTTGAGATCGATCCCGAGCCGGGCCAGGTGCTCGGCGGGGGCGAGGTCCTCTCTGCCGGGACCCTGGAGCGTCCCGTTGTTGTGGGAATGTTCATCCTTCGATGAGGGCTCGCCCGCAAAGGCTCTGAGCACCGGGAGGTCCGCGCACGGCTGGCCGGGCGCGGGGCTCAAGCACGCCGGGCGACCTCCGGGGGACCTCCGGCCGCGCCCTGGGGGATCCTGCAGTCACCCCCGATCGCGAGTCACTGCACGTCCGCGGCGGGCAGCTTGACGCTGTGGCCCGGGCTGCGCGTCGGGCAACACTCTCGCAACTGGAACGGCGCCCAGCGCGCCCTGCGGGCGGAGACGGCGGGCCACTGGCGGGCGGCGGAACTGCCCGCGCACGGTCGGCCATCGCGCGCTACGCTCCCGTCCGTGCATGCGACCCCGGCGCGCATGATCCTGCGGGCCGGCCCGGCCGAGGCGGTCCTCGACCCGGGCGCAGGCGGCCGGATCGCGGCGCTCCGCGTCGACGGGCAGGACCTCCTCCTCACCGAGGGCTACGGACCCCTCGCCTGGGGCGCCTACCCGATGGTGCCGTGGGCCGGCCGGCTTCGGGACGGCATCCTGCGCTGGGACGGCGCCGAGCATGCGCTGCCCACCCACCTGATCCCGCCGCACGCGATCCACGGGACGCTGGTGGAGACGGCCTGGGACCTAGTCGACCCGGTCGGAGCGAGCGCGGCAGTCCTCGAGGCGCCGCTCGGCCCCCCGTGGCCGTTCGGCGGGCGAGCCGTCCACCGCGTGTCCCTCGCAGCCGACGACTGACCGCCACGCTCGAAGTCCACGCGGGCGTTCGGTCCTTCCCGGCCATCGCGGGCTGGCACCCGTGGTTCCCGCGCACGCTCCGCGGGCCTGCGGGTGTCGCGGGGGGCGCCGCGGAGATCGACCTGCGGGCGGGCGGGATGCTCCGGCGCGGCGAGGACGGCCTTCCGACCGGGAGCCGTCGACCCAGTACCTCCCGGACCGTGGGACGACTGCTTCGTCGGGGTCACGGCGCCGCCCGTCGTGCGCTGGCCGGGGGCTCTCGAGGTGGCGCTCGAGAGCGACGCGGCGTACTGGGTCGTGTACACCGAGCACGCCGACGGCGTCTGCGTGGAGCCCCAGACGGGCCCGCCGAACGGGCTGAACACCGGCGACTTCCGGCTGGTCGAACCGGGCCGGCCGCTGGTCGTGTCCACTGCGGCTCCGCTGGCGGCGCCTCGCCTGACGGACCTGGCGCGGGCCAGCCACGCCCCGGGACGGGTCAGCCGGCGGCGGGCGGGAACGTCGCGTCGAAGGCGGCGACCAGCCCGTCACCCAACGAGTCGGGATCGTCGCCGAGCTGCCCCGCGACCCAGCGCGCCGTCGTCTCCACGAAGCGCGGCTCGTTCCGACGCCGCGGTGCCCCCGGGGGCGACAGGTACGGCGCATCGGTCTCGACGAGGAGCCGTTCCCGGGGGACGAGGCGAACGGCCTCGGCGGTGGCCTCCTCGCCCCGGCGAAACGCCAGCCCCGACACGCTGACCGCGCACCCGAGCTTGAGCGCTGCCGCGACGTAGTCGACAGGACCGGAGACGGAGTGCAGGATCGCGGACGGCCGCGCCCCGAAGACGGCACGGCACGCGGGGCCGCCCAGCCCGGCATCCGCGAGCTCGGCGAGCAGCGCATCCTGGGCGTCCCGCTCGCCGGGCTTCGAGCGGCAGTGGAGGATCACCGGCTTGCCCGTCTCCAGCGCGAGCGCGAGGTTCCGGCGCAGGTTCGCGACCTGCACGTGCCGCGGCGACCACAGCCGGTCGAAATCGAGGCCGGTCTCCCCGATCCCCACGACCCTTCGGTCCGCCGCAAGCGCGACGATCCGGGCCCAGGCGTCGGCATCGGTGGTCGCGGCCGCGTGCGGGTGGACCCCGACCGCGACGCCGGCCAGGCGCGGGAATCGGTCGATCAGGGCCAGCGCGGCGACGCACGACGGCTCGTCCCAGCCTGGGACGAGCATGCGCTCGACGCCGGCGACCTCGGCGGCACCGAGGACCGCGCCGACATCGTCCGCGAACGGCTCGGCGTTGAGGTGGCAGTGGCTATCGACAAGACGCATGCTCAGCCCGGCTGCGCCGCGCCCGTCTCGTCGGCCTCCACCTCGAGGCGCGGGAACAGCGGGACGGGCGCCGCCATCGCGCCGGGCGTACCGGCATGGGCGCCCCAGCGCAGCTCGTCGAGGAGCGGCGGCCCGCCGTTGCCGTCGGCGGCGAAGTCGTGCGGATAGCCGAGCTGGGCCATGATCCGCGGTGCGAGGCCCGGCATCACGGGCGCGGCGGCGAGCGCAATCAGCCGGCAGGCCTCCACGAGATCGCCGAGCACGAGACGGAGCCGATCTTCGGCGCCCTCCTCGCCGGCCTTCGCCGCCCGTGCGATCACCCACGGCTGCTCCGTCTCGACGAACCGGTTGCCGGCACCCACGAACTCCCAGAGTGTCGCGAGTGCCTCCTGGAGGAGGCAGCCTTCGAGCTTCGCTGCGAACGCGTCGCGGACTGCGGGCCAGGCCGCGCCGAGCGGGCTCTCCGCCTCGGCGCGCGGGTCCGGCCTGGCGCCCCCGAGGTAACGGCCGGCCATGGACACCGTCCGGTTGACGAAGTTGCCGAAGTCGTTCGCCAGGTCGGCGTTGTAGCGGCGCGTGAACGCGTCCCACGAGACGTCGCTGTCCCGGTCGAAGGCGGCTTCGCGAAGCGCGACGTAGCGGGCGCCGTCGCTCCCGAACGCGGCCACGAAGTCGATCGGGTCGAGGAAGTTGCCGCGGCTCTTGCTCATCCGCTCGCCTTGGGCGAGCAGCCAGCCGTGAACCCACACCTTGCGGGGCGCCTCGAGCCCGGCGGACCAGAGCATGGCCGGCCAGAAGATCGTGTGGAAGCGGGCGATGTCCTTGCCGATCACGTGGAGGTCGGCGGGCCACCAGCGGGCAAAGGCCGCCGGGTCGTCGGGGAAGCCCGCCCCGGTGATGTAGTTGATGAGGGCGTCGTACCAGACGTAGATCGTGCCCGCCGCGGGGTCCCACGAGCCGTCGGCGCGCTGCGCGCTGCCCCCGTCGGGCAGGATCGGGAACGGGATCCCCCATCCCCCACCCGGCCGGCTGATCGAGAAATCCTCGAGGCCTCCCCGGATGAAGCCGAGCATCTCGTTGCGCCGGTGCTCCGGCGCGACGGCGTCGGGATGCTCCGCGAACCAGCGCTCCAGCCGCTCGCGGTACGCGGAGAGCCGGAAGAACCAGTTCCGCTCCGTCAGCCACTGGAGCGGGACGTCGGGATGGTTCGGGCAGATCGTCCCGTTGGCCGTCTCGACGACGTCGGTGGCGTTCCGGAACCCTTCGTTCGGGCAGTACCAGCCCTCGTAGGTGCCCAGGTAGATATCGCCGTTCGCGTAGGCGCGCCGGACCATCTCCTGGGCAGCGTGGACGTGGTCCGGGTCCGTGGTCCGGATGAAGCGATCTGGGCTGATGAGCAGCGCGTCCTCGGCCGCCCGGAAGAGGCCGACCTGTTCGTCGACGAAGTCGCGCGGCGAGCGATGCTCCTCGGCGGCCCGCATCGCGATGTTGACGCTGTGCTCGTCGGTCCCGGTCAGGAAGCGGGTCGGGATCCCGCACATTCGGTGCCAGCGCGCGAGCGCGTCGGCCGCGATCACCTCGTAGAGGGTGTGGAGTCCGGGTCGGTTGTTGGCGTACGCGATGGAGGTGGTGACGAAGAAGCGCTCGGGTCGGTAGAGCATGGCCGGCCGATCGTAGCAGGGCCGAGCGGGACGCCGCGGCCCGTTCGATGCGAGCGCCGCCGGCTCGGCGGCACCCTAGTGCCGGAAGTGCCGTGTCCCCGTCACGAGCATCGCCCCGCCCGCGGCATCGACCGCCGCGATCACCTCCGCGTCCCGGATCGATCCACCCGGCTGGACGAACGCGGTCACGCCCGCCGCGAGGCACGCCTCGACCGCGTCGGGGAACGGGAAGAAGGCATCCGACGCGCACGCGGCGCCGGCGAGCCGCGCCGGCCCGAGGATCGAGTGGGCCTTGTCGAGCGCCGGCCGGGCGGCATCGACCCGGCTTGTCTGGCCCGAGCCGAGGCCAATGAGCATCCCGTCACGGACGAGGACGATGGCGTTGCTGGTGGCGCCCCGGACCAGGCGCCAGGCGAGGTCGAGATCCGTGCGCTCACGTTCGGTCGGCGCGCGCCGCGTCACGCAGGACCAGCCAGCGGGATCGTCCGGCAGCGTGTCGGCCGCCGTCACGAGGACCGCCCCGCCCGCCGTCCGGAACGCCCCCCGCGGGTCCGGTCTGCCGGCTTCCCCGGGGGCGCCGAGCCGCCCGTCGACCACCAGGCGGAGGTTCGGCCGGCCGGCGAGCACGGCGCGTGCACCGGGATCGAACCCCGGCGCGACGACGATCTCGAGGAAGATCGCGGCGAGCCGCTCGGCCACCTCGGCCTCGACCGTCCCGGTCAGCGCGACGACGCCGCCGAACGCGCTCACCGGGTCGCCCGCGAGGGCGTCGTCCCAGGCTGCGGCGAGGCTCGATCGCTCCGCCGCCCCGCACGGGTTCGTGTGCTTGACGATGACGCAGCCGAGCCCGCGGAGGGAACGCCCGAGCGCCGACGCGGCAGCCACGTCGAGGATGTTCGTATAGCTGAGCGACTTCCCCTGGAGCGGCGGCTCTCCCGCTGCGAATGGCCCGTCGGCGTCGGTGGCGCCGGGACGACGGTAGCGCGCCGCCGCCTGGTGCGGGTTCTCGCCATATCGCAGCGTCTCGACCTTCTCGAGCGCGATCGTGAGCGTCGCCGGGAACGGGTCGGGGCTCCCCGGCAGGCCGGGTTCGTCGGGCAGGTCGATCCCGGCCCGGTCGAGCTCGCCGGGCAGGACCTCGGCGATCCGCGCGTCATATGCCGCGGTGTGCCGGAACGCCTCGACCGCGAGCGCGGTCCGGAGGCCGGCCGAGATGCCCCCAGGCACGTCGAGCGCGGCGAGGATCGCCGGGTAGCGCGACGGCGACGTCACGATCGCCACGTTCGCGGCGTTCTTGGCGGCTGCCCGGACCAGCGCCGGGCCGCCGATGTCGATCTCCTCGACGAGGCCGTCCAGGCCCAGCTCGCCCCGGGCGGCCCGCTCGGCTGCGGCGCCGAACGGGTAGAGGTTCACGACGACGAGCGCGAAGGGCTCGATCGCAGCAGCCGCGAGCTGGGCGCGGTGCTCGGGACTGCGCCGGTCGGCGAGGATCCCCGCATGGATCCGCGGATGGAGCGTCTTCACGCGTCCGTCGAGCATCTCCGGGAACCCCGTGACGGCGGCGACGTCGGTGACGGGCAGGCCTGCCGCGCGAAGCGCCTGCGCCGTGCCGCCGGTGCTCACGAGCTCGAAGCCTCGTGCCACGAGCCCGGCCCCGAGCTCCGCGAGTCCCGTCTTGTCCGAGACGGAGAGAAGGGCGCGGCGCGGCACCGGGGCGGATGCCCCGTCGGGCGCCTCGACGGCAACGTCCGGGCGGCTCCCGTCCGGCGGGGGCAGCGCGCCTCGCGGCTCCCCGCGCGCCGCCGAGAGCGCGCCGAGCCGCTCGATCGCATAGTGCTCGGTCGCCGGGTCGCACAGGAGCTCCCGCGCAAGCCCGTCGACGAGCGCGCGGGCAGCCTCCTGGTCGTTCGCCTCGACGGCGACCTCGATGCGGCGACCGGCCCGCACTTGCCGGATCGCGGTCAGGCCGAGGGCCGACAGGCGCTCTTCGACGGCGCGGGCCGCCGGGTCCGGGATCCCGTCCCGGGGGATCACGTTCACGGCAAACCGGAACCGGCGGGAGAGGATCTCCTTGTTCATCGCAGAGCACCGGCACGCCCGCACGTGCGGAGGGAGAGCGTGGCGTCGTGGCAGGCGTCAACGGGCCGGACGGATCGCGCCGCCGGCCTCATCGCGCGACCTTCGGGTCGATGGCGTCGAGGCGTCCCATGACCGTCGGGACGTGGATCAGGAACGCAGCCTCGTCGAAGCAGGCTTCCACGGAGGTCCGTGGGAGTCGCTCGCAGACGCGGGGTTCGGACGCGAGCACGTCGCGAAGCGGGCGCCGCTCGTCAGCGGCCTGGAGCGCGGCCCGCTGGACGGTCGCGTAGGCCTCCTCCCGCGACATGCCGCCCTCCTCGACCAGGGCGACGAGCACGCGCGACGAGGCGTGGAGGCCGAGCCCGCTCTCGATGTTCTCGCGCATCCGGTCGGGCCGCACGACCAGTCCCTCGACGAGCTCCGTCATCTTCGCCAGCATGTAGTCGAGCAGGATCGTGGCGTCCGGGAGAAGAACCCGCTCGGCGCTGCTGTGGCTGATGTCGCGCTCGTGCCACAGCGGCTGGTTCTCCAGCGCCGCGGACGCGTAGCCCCGCAACAAGCGTGCCAGCCCTGCGATGCGCTCGCACAGCACCGGGTTGCGCTTGTGGGGCATCGCCGAGCTGCCCTTCTGGCCGGCCCGGAAGCGGCTCCTCGAGCTCACCGATCTCCGTGTGCTGGAGGTTGCGAACCTCCGTGGCGAAGCGCTCGAGGGAGCCGCCCGTGATGGCGATCGCGGCCATCACCGCGGCGTGCCGGTCGCGCTGGACGATCTGGGTGCTGACCGGATCGGCATGCAAGCCGAGAGCGGCGAGAACCTCCGCCTCGAGATCCGGGGCGAGCAAGCTGTACGTGCCGACGGGACCGGAGATCTTGCCGGTCGCCACGTCATCGAAGGCCCGCGCCAGGCGCTCGCGATCGCGGGCGAGTTCGAACGCCCAGCCGGCGAGCTTCAGCCCGAGCGTGATGGGCTCCGCGTGGACCGAGTGGGTCCGGCCCATCATCACGGTGCCGGCCTCTGCCCTGGCCTGCGCCACGAGCGCAGCGAGAAGCGCGTCGGTGTCGGCGATGAGCAGGTCGCCCGCGGCTCGGAGCTGGAGCGCCAGGCCCGTGTCGAGAACGTCGCTGCTGGTCAGGCCGAGGTGGAGGAACCGGCCCTCCGGGCCGACCGACTCGGCGACCTGGCTCACGAAGGCAATCACGTCGTGCTCCGTGGTCCGCTCGATCTCAGCGATCCGGTCCACGTCGACCCGGGCGCGCCGCGCGATCACGGCCTCGGCCCCGGCCGGCAGCATGCCACGCGCGACCTGGGCCTCCGCCACCGCGAGCTCCACCCGGAGCATGGCGGCAAAGCGCGCCGCCTCGGACCAGACCGCGCCCATCTCGGCGCGGGTGTAGCGGCGGATCACCGATCCGCGGCCAGCGGCCGATCCTCGAGCACCACGGTCTGGGTCCGCTCGGGTCCCACCGACACGAGGGTGATCGGGACACCGGCCAGGGCGACGAGCGCCGCGACGTACGAGCGCGCGCTCGGGGGAGATCATCGGGCGTGCGAGACTGCGTGGATCTCCTCGGACCAGCCAGGGAACGTCTCGTAGATCGGCACCGCGCGGGCCACCTCCTCGCCCGAGGCGGGCCAGCGCTCCACGCGTCGCCCGTCGATCTCGTAGGCCACGCAGAGGCGAATCTCGTCGATCCCCGAGAGGATGTCGAGCTTGTTGAGGACGATGCTGCTGACGCTGTTGACGTCCACCGCGTAGCGCAGCGGGACGGCGTCGAACCAGCCGACGCGACGGCGCCGGCCGGTCGTCGTCCCGAACTCGTGGCCGCGGGTCGCGATTCCCTCGCCGACCTCGTCGAGGAGCTCGGTCGGGTATGGGCCGGCACCAACCCGCGTCGTGTAGGCCTTCATGATCCCGATCACGGCGGTGACCTGGAGGGGTCCGATGCCGCCGCCGGTGCAGGCGCCGCCGGCGACCGGGTTAGACGACGTGACGAACGGGTACGACCCATGGTCGAGGTCCAGGAGCGTCCCCTGGGCTCCTTCGAACAGCACGTGATCGCCCGCCCGCAGCGCGTCCTGGACCAAGGTCGTCGTGTCCACGATCTGCCCGCGAAGGCGCTTCCCCCAGCCGAGCGCATCCTCGACGAGCGTCTCGACGGCCAACGGCTGGCCCTGATCGCCGAGGTGCGCCAGCCGGGCGTTCTTGTCCGGGACCAGGCGCTCGAGCTTACGGCGGAGCGCGCCCTTGTCGAGGAGGTCCTCCATTCGGATCCCCACACGGGAGGCTCGGTCCGCGTAGGCCGGTCCGATCCCCCGGTGCGTCGTCCCGATCCCATCGCCGCCGAGACGCGCCTCCGAGGCGCGGTCCTCGGCGACGTGGTACGACATGATCACGTGCGCAGCGTGCGAGACGCGGACGCGCGAGGTGTCGACCCCGCGCGCCCCAGGCCGTCGAGCTCGGCGATCAGCGTCGCGGGGTTCACGACGACTCCGGGACCGATGAGCGGGCCGATGTGCGGGTACAGGACACCGCTCGGGACAAGGTGGAGCTTGAACACCTCCGTGCCGAGCATGATCGTGTGCCCCGCGTTGTCGCCGCCCTGATAGCGGACCACCCAGCGGACCTGCTCGGCAAGGAAGTCCGTTGCCTTGCCCTTGCCTTCGTCTCCCCACTGCAGGCCGACGATCACCGTGGCGGGCATCGCCGGTCTCCTGTCGCCTTCGAGCTCGACGAGCGTCGAGCAATGACCTGGATCCGCATGTCCGGGAAAGGCGCGTCGAGCGGCTCCGGCTCCGACAGCCCGCCCGAGCGTCGCAGGGCTCGGCACGGATCCGGCGGTTCAAGGGCGACCGATCGTGCGGTCTCGGACACTCGCTGACTCCTGCGGGGACCCGGGGGCTGAATCCGGGTGTCGGGACCGCGGGAGTATACCAGCGGCGGCTGCCGATCCCGGCCCACCCGACGGGCGGGCTCGCCGAGCCGGGGCGCTCGGCTCCGCGCCGCCCGGGCGCCGACCCCGGGACTTCCTGCGACCGAGGCGGTACCTTCGGGACAGGCGATTTGGCCCACCGGGACAGGTACCGTGACGGGGTGATACGCGCCCTTGGCGGATTGGGGCTCCTGGCTCCGATCGTATTTCTGGCCCTTCTCGCCGAGGCCGGCCCGGGCGGTCCAGCGACGGTCGATGGCCTTGGACCCGCCGCGATCGTCACTGCGCTGGTCCTCGGCATGAGCCTCACGGCCGCGATCACGAGCCTCTGGATCCGGGGTCGCATCGTCCCAGTGATCGCAGCCGCCGAGCGGCTCGCATCGGGTGACCTTGCGACTGAGGTACCGGACAGCGGCGGGGGGCTCGACGGCCGCCTGGGCCGCGCCGTGGCCCAGCTGGGTGCGACGCTCGCGATCTCGCACAACGAAGCGACGGTCGATCGAATGACCGGCATCGCCAACCGCCCGGCGCTACTGGGCATGCTCTTCGGCGAGGTGGAGCGGGCCGCTCGCTACAACCGGCCGCTCTCGGTGGGCTTCGTCGACATCGACCGCTTCAAGGTGGTCAACGACACCCACGGCCACCATGTCGGCGACGTGGTCCTCCGCGGCGTGGCCGACGTGCTCCGCGCGAACATCCGGGCGACGGACATGGTCGGCAGGTACGGCGGCGAGGAGTTCATGCTCATCCTCCCCGAGACCACTGTCGAGGATGCGGCGTCACTCGCGGAGAAGCTCCGCCTGCTCGTGAGCGGGACCCAACTCCGGATCGACAACTCCCTGAGCGTGGACGTGACGGTGTCGATCGGGGTCGCGGGCGGGCCGGGCGGCAACCTGCGAATCGACACGCTCGTGCGCGATGCCGACGCGGCGATGTATTCGGCGAAGTCGCTCGGGCGTGACCAGGTCTACGTCTTCTCCGAACCGACCGACGAAGCCCGCGTACCGCGCGCCCCGATCTCGACCGAGGGCAGGGCCCGGGCGACGGACCTGGCCCAACTGGCCCGGATGGCCGCCGAGCAGGCGCTCGTGGCGACGCTGACCCCGTACCCGAACCATCGCGGCCACGCCTCGGCGCTGATTGCCACGCTGGCCGTCGGGATGGCACGTCGGATGGCGCTCCCGGACCCCGAGCTCGACCGGATTCGCCTGGCGGCCCTGCTCCACGACGTGGGAAAGCTGGCCCTCCCCGAGGAGATCCTGGAGAAGCCCTCCGCGCTCACCTCGGTCGAGTGGCAGTCGGTCGTCCAGCATCCGCGAATCGGGCAGGTGATCCTGGAACAGGCGTCGGTGCTGCGGGATGCTGTGCCGATCGTCCTGCATCACCACGAGCGGTTCGGCGGGAACGGGTATCCGTACGGCCTGCGCGGGAACGAGATCCCGCTCGGCGCGCGGATCGTAGCGCTCGCCGATGCCTACGATGCCATGACCACGGATCGGCCGTACAAGCGGGCCATGTCGCACGTTCAGGCCATCCGCGAGATCCAGCGCCACGCCGGCACGCAGTTCGATCCGGAGGTCGTGACCGTGTTCTGCGATCTCTACGCGGCCGAACGGCCGACGGCCGATCCGATGGTCGTCGGCGGGATCGTGATCCCGGGGCCGCGGGGCGTCCGGCGGAGCGGACGAGCCTCCACCGCAACGGGCTGACCGCCCCACGCGGGCGCCTCACGGCGGCCGGTAAGCGGCCGTGAAGCGGCTGTTTCCCGCCGGGTGATCGATCCGCGTCAGGATCCGGATCATGGCGGGCGCGTCATTGTCCACCGCCCGGGCCACCGCGCTCGGCGTCGAGCCTGCACGCGCGCCCGACGGCGTCGCGTACGAGGACGAGCCGGAGCCGGCCGTCGCGCCTGACGATCCCGAGCCGGACGAGGCCGTCCTCGTCGCCTGAACTTCACCCGCTTCGCGCGCGACGGGCCCCGTCCTCCCCTCCGGCGCCCGTCGCGCCGCCGCGCCCATCGGGTGGGTCAGCTGGGCCACCGACGCGCCCTCCACGGAGGGCGCCTCAGCCCAAGCCGGCGTCAGGCGCGCTGTACAGCACCCGTCGCGGGAGCCCGGTCGTCCCGGCCACCGCCCGAGCGGCCGCGCCTCGAGCCGCGCCGCCCGCCACGAGCCGCGCGACCTCCGCCCGGGCCGCGGCGAGCGCTTCGGATTCCGGCTCGGGCGCGGCCCCGGCCGGCTCCGCCGCCCCGGCCTTCGCGCCGATCGCACCGCCGCGTCTCATGCCGGGCCGCGGGTATCCGTTGTGCGGTCGCTGGCCGACGACGACGACGGCCTCGCCGCGCAGGTCGAGCTCGCCCGCGGCTGCGGCTGCGACGAGCGACCCCAGGCTCCCCCGGAGCGTCTCCTCGTGCAGCTTCGTGAGCTCGCGACAGACTGCCGCAGGCCGCGCCTCGCCGCACGCCTCGGCGAGGTCCCCGAGCGTCGCGGCGAGGCGCCCCAGGGCCTCGAAGAGAACGACCGTCCGGTCATCAGCCGCCAGGCGCATCAGCCGCTCCCGCCGCTCCCGCCCGCGTCGCGGCAGGAAGCCCTCGAAGCTCCAGCGGGGCCCCGCGATCCCCGACGCGACGAGCGCCGCCAAGACGGCGGACGGGCCCGGGATCGGGACCACGTCGCCTCCCTCCGCAGCCCACGCCGCGACGAGCCCGGCGCCGGGATCGGAGATGAGTGGCGTCCCGGCGTCCGTGACGACCGCAAGGTCGAACCCGGCGCGGAGGTGGTCGAGCAGGCCCGCGATCGTCGCCGCCTCGTTGCGGGCGTGATGCGCGACCAGCCGGGTCGTGATCTCGTAGCGCGCGAAGAGGCGGCGCGTGACACGGGTGTCCTCCGCGGCGACCAGCGTGACGCCCCGCAGCACCTCGAGTGCCCGCAGCGTGACGTCGCCGAGATTGCCGATCGGCGTCGCGACGACGTACAGGCGTCCGCCGGGGCCGCCCGACGCGCCCGGGTCCGGGCTCACCGTCGCGCCGAGCCGGGACGTCGCCGCGGGTACAGGTAGTCGACGCCGAGCGTCCGCAGGCCGAGCTTCGCGATCGGCGGCACTTGGCGCTTGAACTCGGAGGTTGCGACCAGGCGTCCCACGCGGTCGACGACGGCCCGATCGAAGCCCATCGCCACGAGCTCCTCGTCGCTTCGCCGCCGATCGATCATCCAGAACAGGAGCCGGTCGAGCTGCGGGGTAGTTGAAGCCGGCCTCCTCCTCGTCGGTCTGGCCGGGCCACAGGTCGGCCGACGGAGCCTTGCGGATGATCGCCTCCGGGACGCCGATCGCCGCCGCCACCTGGCGCACCTGGCTCTTGTATAGGTCGCCGATCGGGTTGAAGGCGGAGGCGCTGTCGCCAAAGAGCGTCGTGTACCCGATCAGGGCCTCGGTCTTGTTGCCGGTCCCGACGACGAGTCCGCGCCAGGTCACCGAGCGGTCGTAGAGGACCAGCATCCGCGCGCGGGCCATCGCGTTCCCGCGCCGAAGTGCTGACGCCTCGAGCGCGGCCGCGCCGCCGGCACCGGGTGCCCCTGCCTGCCCGAAGTACCCATCGATGATCGGGGTGATGTCCACGAGCTCGCTGGCGCAGCCGAGCCGCTGCACGACGACCTCGGCATCGGCACGCGACGCCGGCGAGGACGCCCGGTAGGGCATCAGGACGCACAGGAGCCGGTCCGCCCCGATCGCCTCCGCCACCAGGTACGCCACGAGCGCGAATCGATGCCGCCCGACAGGCCCAGCACCGCCCGCTCGAAGCCGGCCTGGGCGAGCTGCGCCCGGATGAAGGCGGTGATCACGCGGCGCGCGACGCCGGTGTCGATCGCGAGCTCCTCCGGCAGCTCGAACAGCGGGGGGCTCTCCATGCTCAACGCTCCGACCGCTGGCCCGCCCGTGCCGTCCTCCGCGATGCCCGCGCGCCCGGCTGACGATCCGGCCGAGCTCGCGCACGAGAAGCTCCGGCCGCTCGTCGCGCAGGAGCGGCAGGACGATGCGCTCGCGCCGGACGTCGGCCAGGGGCACGTCCGCGATGACGAGCGCCTCGTCGTAGAGCGGACCCTCGACGAGCACGTCGCCGGTCGGCCCGACGATCATGGAGCCTCCCCAGAAGGAGACGGATTCCTCGACGCCGACCCGGTTGCAGAAGACGACCACGCTCGTCGTGAGCTGCGCGTACGTCCGCAGCAGCGTGCGCCACGAGACCGCCGTCCCCAGCCCCCCGGCGTTCACGGCCGCCACGTCGCGACCCGGCGAGGAGGCGACGTCCACCAGGATCTGGGCGCCGTCCAGGGCGAGGAGCGCGGGCACGTGCAGGTGCCAGAAGTCCTCGCAGATCGCGAGCCCGACGCCGACGCCGAGGCGCGATGGCGTCGTGCGCAGCGCATCGCCCGCCGCGAAGAAGCGCCGCTCGTCGAAGAGCCCGTACGTCGGCAGGTAGAGCTTGCGATGGACATGGCGGATCGCGCCGTCCTCGAGGAGCGCCGCCGCGATGAACAGGCGGTGGTCGGGCGACTCCTCCACGAAGCTGACGACGGCGGAGCAGCCGGCGGTCTGCGCCGCGAGCGCGAGAAGGCGCGGATCGTCGATGCCGATGGCGACCTCTGCCGCCAGGTCCTGCAGGTGGTACCCGGTCAGGCCGAGCTCCGGGAAGACCACCAGGTCCGCCCCGGCGGCGCGCGCCTCGGCCAGGAGCTCGTGGTGGCGGGCAAGGTTCTCGTCGAGGAGCCCGAGCCGTGGCGCGAGCTGGGCGAGGGCGATCCGGAGCGGCTGCACGCTCCGAGTCTAATGCGCCGGGGGTCGCTCGGGCGGAAGCGGCTGGTCCGGACCGAGCCGGCCGAGCCGGGATCGGCCGGCGCCGCGATCGCCCCGCGGCCGGTCGCCCGTCGCTGCTCCACCGAACCGTCCACCTGCTCCGCGAAATGGCAGGCGACCTCGTGCCCGGTGGTGACGACGCGCAGCTGCGGGGCCACCTCCTCGCACTCTGCCGGGTTGCCCATCCGCTCCCGGAGCCAGCAGCGGGTGTGGAAGTGGCAGCCGGGGGGCGGCGCGGCGGGATTGGGCACGTCTCCCGTGAGGATGATCCGGCGGCGCTTCGACTCCACGGCCGGATCGGGGATCGGCACGGCCGAGATCAGCGCCACCGTGTACGGGTGCCGCGGGCCGTCGTAGAGCTCGCGCGACGGCGCCAGCTCGACGATCCGCCCGAGGTACATCACCGCGATCCGGTCGCTGATGTGCCGCACGACCGAGAGGTCATGGGCGATGAACAGGTAGGTCAGCCGGAACTGGGCCTGCAGCTGCTCCAGGAGGTTGACGATCTGGGCCTGGATCGACACGTCGAGCGCGCTCACCGGCTCGTCCGCGACGATCAGGTCCGGGTTGACCGCGAGCGCGCGGGCGACGCCGACGCGCTGACGTTGGCCGCCGGAGAACTCGTGCGGGTAGCGCTCCGCGAACGTCGGGTCGAGCCCCACGGTCTCGAACAGCTCCTCGACCCGCTGGCGCCGCTCGCTCCCCGTCCCGATGGAGTGGATATCGAGCGGCTCGCCGACGATCCCGCCCACCGTCATCCGCGGGTTCAGGCTCGCGTACGGGTCCTGGAAGATCATCTGCATCCGTCGCCGCATGCCGCGCAGCGCCGCGCCGCCGAGCTCGGTGATGTCCTTGCCGTCGAAGATGATCCGCCCGGCCGTCGGACGGTACAGGCGCAGGATCGCGCGGCCGAAGGTGCTCTTGCCGCAGCCCGACTCGCCGACGAGCCCCAGCGTCTCGCCGCGCCGGAGCGTGAGGCTCACGCCGTCCACGGCCCGCACGTCGCCGACATGCCGCTGGATCACGATCCCCCGGGTGATCGGGAAGTACACCTTCAGCCCGGACACCTCGAGGAGGCACGCTCCTCGGCGTCGATCACGCCGGGAGCACGCCCCGAACCGGGCCGGTCTCGCTCATCGCTCTGCCGCCATCCTTGGTGCCCGTGCCGGCTCGTCGGGCGGTGCGGCGGGCGTGAAATCGGGCCGAAGGGGCGCGCCGGCCGCCGCTTCTTCGGGCGTCGGCGGGTTCCAGCAGGCGATGCGGTGCGTCGCCCCCGGCCCCGTCGTGCGCACCGGTGCGCCGGCTCTAGAGGGAGGAGCGCCGGAGTCTCCAGCCAGCACCGGTCGGTCCGCCACGCGCAGCGCGGGGCGAACTGGCAGCCGACCGGCGCGACGCGCAGGTCCGGCGGGCACGCCCTCGATCGGGATGAGCGGCTCGTCGGCCGTCGCGTCGACGCGGGGGAGCGAATGGAGCAGCCCGACCGTGTACGGGTGGCGCGGCCGCGCGAAGAGGTCGGGCGTCGTGGCCGCCTCGACGACGAAGCCCGCGTACATCACGTTGATGCGACCGGTCATGCCGGCCACCACGCCGAGGTCGTGGGTGATGAGGATGACGGCGGTCCCCTCCTCGCTGGTGAGGCGCTGGAGCAGCTCCAGCACCTGCGCCTGGATCGTGACGTCGAGCGCGGTCGTCGGCTCGTCGGCGATGAGGAGCTTCGGCTCGAGCGCGAGCGCCATGGCGATCATCACGCGCTGGCGCATCCCCCCGCAGAACTGGTGCGGGAAGTCCCGCGGCGCGGCCGGCGGCTCGGGGATGCCGACCATCCCGAGGAGCTCGACCGCCCGCGCCCGTGCATCGGCGATGGTGACCTGCTTGTGCGCCTGGATGGTCTCGACCATCTGCTCCTCGATGGTGAGGACCGGGTTCAGGCTCGTCATCGGGTCCTGGAAGATCATCGCGATCTCCTGGCCGCGGAGGTCGCGCATCTACGCCTCGGAGGCCGCGACCAGGTCCATGTCGTCGAACAGCACCTGCCCGCCCTCGATGCGCCCGGCGGGCTTGGGGAGCAGGCGCATCACCGCGAGGTTCGTGACGCTCTTGCCGCAGCCCGACTCGCCGACGAGCCCGAGGGTCTCGCCCTCCTCGAGGTCGAACGAGACGCCGTTCACGGCGTGAACCGTCCCATCGTGCGTGCGGAAGCGGACCGTAAGGTCCCGGACGGAGAGACAGCATGGTCGCCTAGCGCTTCAGGCGCGGGTCGATGGACTCGCGCAGCCCGTCGCCCAGCAGGTTGAAGCCGATGGCGCTGATGACGATCGCGGCGCCGGGGAAGAAGATCAGGTACGGCGCGGACTGCAGGAAGCGCGACGAGTCGGTCAGCATCTCGCCCCACTCCGCGATCCGCGGGTCGCCCGGGCCCAGCCCCAGGAAGCCCAGCCCGGCCACGTCGATGATGGCGGTCGCCGCGCGCCAGGGTGGCCTGCACGATGAGCGGCGTCAGCGCGTTGGGCATCATGTGGCGAAGGAGGATCCGGGTGGGCGAGGCGCCCATCGACCGCGCCGCGATGCACGTAGTCCGACTCGCGCAGCGCGAGCAGGCTCCCGCGCAGCAGCCGGGCGAAGATCGGCGCGTACGAGACGCCCACCGCCAGCATGATCTGGATCTCGCCGTGGCCCAGCCAGGCGACGATCCCGATCGCGAGCAGGATGCCCGGCACCGCGAGCAGGACGTCCACGATGCGCATCAGGAACGCCGTCGACGAGGCCGCCGGCTCCGCCGGCGATGGCGCCCACGGCCGTCCCGCCGATCAGCCCGAAGATCACGGCCACGACGCCCACGGTGAGGCTGATGCGGGCGCCGTAGAGGACGCGGCTGAACTCGTCGCGGCCCAGCAGGTCGGTGCCCATGAGATGGGCGAGGCTCGGCCCCTGCAGGCTGTTCGCCAGCGACGCCCACGGTGGGGTCGTACGGCGCGATGTACGGGGCGAGGATCGCGCCGATCACGAAGATCGCGATGAAGATCAGCCCCACGATCGCCGGTCCGTTCCGCAAGAGCCGCTGGAGCGCGTCGCGCCAGAGACCCCGGCTGGCGCGGGGCGTCGCGCGCGACGACCGCGACGCTGGTTCCGGCGGCCATCTCAGCCGTACCTGATCCGCGGGTTGAGGAACGCGTAGCCGATGTCCACGATCAGGTTCACCGTGAGGAAGATCATGGCGAAGATCAGGATCAGCGACTGGACCACGATGTAGTCGTGGTTCTGGATCGAGCTGACGACCCAGGACCCCACCCCGTTCCAGGAGAACACCGTCTCGGTCAGCACGGCGCCGGCCAGCAGCGCGCCGGTCTCCAGGCCGATGACGGTGGTGACCGGCAGCCAGGCGTTGCGCATGATGTGGCGGTCGTTCACGCGCCGCTCGGTCAGGCCCTTCGCCCGCGCGGTGCGCACGTAGTCCTCGTTACTCACGTCGATGACGGAGGCCCGGGTGATCCGGGTGAAGACCGCCAGCGGGATCGTGCCCAGGGCGATCGACGGCAGGATCAGGTGGGCCATGGCGTCGACGACGTACCAGTGGCCGGCCAGGATGGCGTCGATGATCGCGAAGTGGGTCACCGGCGGTCACGTTGAGCCGGGGGTCGATCTGGCCGAACGGTCGGCAGCCAGTGGAGCTCGACGCCGAAGACGAAGGCGAGCGTGTAGCCCGAGCACGAAGACCGGGATCGAGATGCCCAGACAGCGAGATGCACGGTCACGATGCCGTCGATCCAGCCGTTGGGGTGGCGGGCGGCCAGCCGGCCGAGCGGGATGCCCAGGCCGACGGCGAAGATCAGGGCCCCGATCGTCAGCTCCATGGTGCCCGGGAAGCGGACCAGGAACGTGGCTGCCACCTCGCGGCCGTCGACGAAGCTTGCGCCGAAGTCGCCGTGGAGCAGCCGCCCGAGGTAGTGCGAAGTACTGCACGTAGAGGGGCTTGTCGAGACCCTCGGCCGCGGTGATCTGGGCGACGAGCTGGGGCGTGGCGTGCTGCCCGAGGATCGCCTCGGCCGGGCCGCCGCCCGGCAGGAGGCGCAGGAACAGGAACAGGATGACCGAAAGGCCGAGGAGAACCGGGATCGCGACGAGCACCCGGCGGACGATGAACCTGGCCACGCTGGGGCCGATCCCTCCGCTGATCGAAGGCCCCCCGGGGTCTGCGACGACCCCGGGGGGCCTCGCGCTAACCGAAATGGTGCCGCCGTGCCGGAAGGCGATGCCGCCCGGCTGGCTGCCGCTACTGCGAGAGCCAGACGGTGTTCAGGTACTCGGTTCCGTTGCTGGCACCGACGTACCCGTGCACCTTGGACGTGAGGGCTCCCGGCGGCTGCGAATTGACGAGCGGGACCACCGGGAGGTCCTGGGCGAGCAGATCCTGGACCTGGCCCCAGAGGGCATTGGCGGCGTCCGACGTGGGCGCCTGGAGCGCCTGGGTCATGTCCGTGTTCGCCTGGGCATTGGTCCAGCCGAACTGCGGGTTGGGCTTGCCACCCTGATAGCCGAACCAGGCGGTGTAGAGGAAGTTGTCGGCGCCGGCCCAGTCGCAGGTCCAGCCGAAGAGGTACAGCGGCAGCTTCCCATTCGTGGCGTCGCTGACGTAGCCGCCGTGCCAGTCCTCGGTCTTGAGGCTGACCGTGAAGCCGACGGCCTGGAGGTCGCTGGCGATGGCCTGGGCGATCCCCTTCGGATCCGGCATGTACGGCCGGGTCACGTTGGACGGGTAGTAGAGGTCGATGTTCAGGGCGGGCCGGTGAGGCCCGACTTGGCGAGGTCGGCCTTGGCCTGGTCGACGCTGTAGGTGGGCAGGGTCTCGGCCTTGAAGCCGAGCGTGGCGGGCGGCATGAAGCCGGTCGGCACTTTGCCGAGGCCCGCGTAGAACGCGTCCACGTAGCTCTGCTTGTTGAGCGCCTCGGAGATGGCCAGGCGGACGTCCTTGTTGGCGTAGATGGTCGCCTTGCCGCCGACGCTCTGGTTCATGTCGAGGTTGAGCTGGTTGCAGGACGCAGCCGCGGTCGATGATCGTCAGGCCGGAGCTCTGGGCCGTCTTGACGTCGAGCGGTGAGATCGAGAAGGCCGCGTCCACGCCGCCGGACTGCAGGGCCTGCAGCGTGGCGGTCGAGTCGCCGATCGGCTTGAAGGTGATCTGGTCAAGGTGCGCCGCGTTGGCGGTGTCCCAGTAGTTCGGGTTCTTGACGATGGTGATGTGGTCGCCGGGGACCCATTCCTTGAACATGAACGGGCCGGTGCCGACCATGTCCTGGCCCTGCGGCAGCTGGCCCTGGGCGTACTTGTTGGACGCGATCGGCGTCGTGTCGGCGCTGCCGGCCTTGAGCGCGGCCGGGCTCTGGATGCCGAAGACGGCCAGCGTCGAGGCGAGCAGGAAGTTGGACTGCGGGGTCTTGAGGGTGATGACCACGGTCTGCTCGTCCGGGGCCGTGACGGAGGCGAGTTGGAGGCGGACCCGAAGCCGCCGAAGACGGCGCCGTAGTAGTAGTCGTCCGTTTGAAGGTCGCCGGCCGGGAAGTTCTGCCAGCGGTTGTAGTTGTACACGACGGCGTCTGCGTTGAAGTCCGTGCCGTCGTGGAACTTGATGCCGGTCCGAAGCGTGAACGTGTAGGTCAGGCCGTCCGCGCTGACCGTCGGCAGGGCCGCGGCCAGGACCGGGATGACCGTGCTGATGGTGCCGGGCTGCAGCCCGACCAGGTTCTTCGACGACCTGCTCAGCGACCAACAAGGAGTTGCCGTCGCTGACGAGCGCCGGATCGGCGAGGACCATGTCGCCGTTGAGCGCGTAGACCATGTTGCCGCCTTCGATGGCGGTGGAGGCCGGGCCCGCGGGCGACGGTGACGGCGCAGCAGACGCAGCCGCCGCGCTCGGGTGCTGCGGCACTTGGCGCTGCGGGCGTGGGCGTCGCCGAGCCGCTACAGGCGCCGACGACGATCGCGGCGACCGCGATCAATGACCCGACTCGGGTACGCATCATGAACAGGCTCCTCCTCTATCGACGCGCGTCGCGACACCCGCCGGCGTCGGTCGGTCGTGTGTCGACCTTCGCATGATACCTACGCAATCGCGTGCACCGTGAGCGCCCCCGGGGGCGGCGGCGGCGGGCAACCCTAGGCGGAAACGATGCCCGTGCTGGCGGCGCCGGCGATCGCTTCCTCGGTGACCTCCGTCGCGAAGTGGCAGGCGACCCTGTGTCCCGGTCCGACGTCGTGGAGCACCGGGGTCTCCGTCTCGCATTCCTTCGGGTTCTCCAGGCGCTCGCGCAGCCAGCAGCGCGTGTGGAAGCGGCAGCCGGACGGCGGGTTGGCCGGGGACGGCACGTCGCCGCGCATGACGATCCGCCGCTTGCGGACCGTGGGATCCGGGTCGGGCACGGCCGACATCAGGCTGACCGTGTACGGGTGCTGGGGGTGGTCGTACACGTCGTCGACGTCCCCGATCTCGGCGAGCACCCCGAGGTACATCACCCCCAGCCGGTCGCCGATATAGCGGACGACGGAGAGGTTGTGGGCCACGAACAGGTACGTCAGGTCGAGGCGGTCGCGCAGGTCGACCAGCAGGTTCAGGACCTGCGATTGGATCGAGACGTCCAGGGCGGAGACCGGCTCGTCGGCGAAGATGAACTCCGGCGAGAGCGCGATCGCCCGGGCGATCCCGATCCTCTGGCGCTGGCCACCCGAGAACTCGTGGGGGTAGCGCCGGGCGTAGTCGCGGCGGAGCTTGACTGCCTCGAGGGCGTCACCGACGCGCTTGTCCCGGATCGTCCGCTTGCCCCACCCGTTGTCCGCGTCCGCCTGGGCCAGGAGCCCTTCGGCGATCAGGTCGCTGACCGGCATTCTGGGGTTGAGGCTGCTCATGGGGTCCTGGAAGATGACCTGCATCCGGCGGCGCAGTCGCTTGAGGTCGCTTCCCTTCGACGCAAGAACGTCCTCGCCTTCGAAGACGACCGAGCCCGGCGGTCGCCGGAGCGAGCCGCAGGATCGTCCGACCGAGGGTCGTCTTCCCGCAGCCGGACTCGCCGACAAGGCCAAAGATCTCGCCGCGCCGGATCTCGAAGCTAACGTCGTCGACCGCCTTCACGTGACCGACCACGCGCCGGAGCAGGCCGGCCCGGATCGGGAAGTAGGTCTTCAGGTTGCGGATCTCCAGGATCGTCTCGCGGGCAGCGGGGGCGGGGGCCGGCGCGGCGGCTGGCTCATGCTCGGTCACGCAGGATCCTCCTGGGGGTGGGAGGGGGCACGCGGTGCGGCGACGTCGGGGTCAGCCGCGGCGGCGCCGACCGACGACCCGGCCGCACCGGGCTCGGTGAGGTAGGCGCCGAGGCGGCCCGCGTACTCCCGGTCCTGCAGCCAGCAGCGCGACGCGCGGCCCTCCCGGATCTCGATCAGACCGGGCTCCTCGGCACAGCGGCCAAACGCGTACGGGCAGCGCGGCTGGAACTTGCAGCCCGGCGGCATCCGGAGCGGGTTCGGCACCACGCCCTTGATGACCGCGAGCGGCTGGCCCTTGGTGCCGCGCGACGGGATCGACTGCAGGAGCCCCCGGGTGTACGGGTGCCGCGGGTGCAGGAGCACCTCCTCAACCGTGCCAGTCTCCACGATCCGCCCGGCATACATGACGGCCACGCGCTCCACGGTCTCGGCGACGACGCCGAGATCGTGGGTGATCAGCAGGAGCGCCGTTCCTGTTCGGGCCTGGATCTCCTTGATGAGGTCCAGGATCTGGCGCTGGATAGTCACGTCGAGGGCGGTGGTCGGCTCGTCGGCGATGAGCAGCTTGGGCCGGCAGGCGAGCGCCATAGCGATCATCACGCGCTGCCGCATCCCGCCCGAGAGCTCGTGCGGGTAGCCCTTGAGCCGTCGCTCCGGCGACGAGATCCCCACGTCGCGCAGCGCGTCAAGGGCGATCCCGGACGCCTCGGCGTTTGTGACCTCGTTGTGGAGCAAGATCGCCTCGGTGAGCTGGTCCTCGATCGTGAGGACGGGGTTCAGGCTGGTCATCGGCTCCTGGAAGATCATCGCGATCTCGCCGCCCCGGACCTTCTGCATCTCCGAGTTGCTGAGCTGGAGGAGGTCCTGGCCGTTGAACATGATCTCCCCGGAGGGGATCTCCCCGGGCGGCATGTCGATCAGGCGCATGATCGAAAGCGACGTGACGCTCTTCCCGCAGCCGGACTCCCCGACCAGGGCAAGGCGCTCCCCGCGGGGGATCTCGAAGTCGACCCCGTCGACCGCCTTGACGAGCCCGTCGAGGGTGTGGAAGTAGGTCCTCAGGTCGCTGACCTTCAGGATCGGCGCCTGGTCCGCGGGGATCGCGCTCGGCGCGCCCTAGCATCGCGCTCACAGCCGGGACCGCGGGTCAAGGGCGTCCCTGCAGGCCGTCGCCCATGAAGTTGATGCCGAGGACCGTCAGGACGATCGCCGCCCCGGGGAAGAACGGCCACCACCAGTTGCCCTGGTGATGAATCCCAATGAGTTCGAGAGCACGTTGCCCCAGGTCGGCTGGGTAATGTCGACGCCGAAGCCGAAGATAGCTCACGAACGCCTCGCCGACGATGACGCCGGCGACCGACAACGACGCCGAAACGATGATCGGCGAGAGCGAGTTCGGAAGGATGTGGCGGAAGATGATCCGCACGTCGGAGACGCCAACGGCTCGCGCCGCGTCCACGAACGCCTCCTCCCGCAGACTCAGGAACTGGCTCCGCACCAGGCGGGCGATCCCGCCCCAGCCGAGCAGGCCGAAGATCGCCGTCACGGTTACCCAGCTTCCGGATCCCAAGAACTTCGAGGCGACCAGGATAACGAACAGGAGCGGGAGCGAGAGGATCGCGTCCACGATGCGCATCAGAACCGTATCCAGGAAGCCGCCAAAGTAGCCCGCCACGCCGCCCCAGACCGTCCCGATGACGACCGAGATGATCGTCGCGAGCACGCTGATCAGGAGCGACAGGCGTGCCCCATTGATCACCAGCTGGAAAACGTCGCGCTGGAGGCTGCCCGTCTCGCCCATGAGGAGGATCGGGTTCCAGTTCCCGCTGACCCAGGACGGGGGACGACCGGCGTAGACGATCTGGTTGGGATTCCCGATCGAAGTGGCGTCGAACGGGTTGAAGATCGGCCCGATGATCGCCACCGCGCAGACGCCGAGGAAGATCGCGCTTCCAAGGACCGCGAGGCGGTGCTTTCTGAACCGGCGCCAGGCGAGCTGCCACTGGTTGAGCGATTCGAGCTGGACCTCGTAGTCCGCCGAGCCCTCCAGGTCCTCGACGTCGGCCGGCGAGAGCGACGAGACCGGCGCGAGGCTCGGGCGGGGACGCTTGTCATCAGCCATACGAGATCCTCGGGTCCACAAGGGCGTACAGGATGTCCGCCAGCAAGTTGGCGAACACGGTCAGGAGGGCGGCGATCAGGAGTACGCCCATCAGCGTCGGGTAATCGAATTCGTTCGTCGCCTCGATGGACAGGCGGCCCATGCCAGGCCACGAGAAGATCGTCTCCGTCACGATCGCGCCCGTGAAGAGGAACGGGATCTCGAGTCCGATATTCGTGACGATCGGGAGAAGCGCGTTCCGAAACGCGTGCTTGATGACGACGCGTCGCTCCGGAACGCCCTTTGCCCGGGCGGTTCGGACGTAGTCCTGGCCGAGCGAATCCAGCATCGCGGCGCGCACGAAGCGCGAATCGCCGGCGATGCTGACCACGACTAGCGTGAAGACGGGCAGCACGAGGTGCTTGGCCAGGTCGGTCAGCGCGAACAGCGGCTGCTGGCCCACGAAGGCCCAGTAGTCGGACGTCCCGAAGATCGGCACGTCGCGGGTGCTCCACATGCCTCCCGCGGGGAACCATCTGAGTCCCGAGGCGAAGAGCGTGAGCAACATGATCCCGAGCCAGAATGTCGGCAGGGCCAGGCCGATGTACGACACGACCGTCATGACCGAGTCAAACAGGCCGTACCTCCGGACGGCCGCGTACATCCCGGCAAGGATTGCGATCGTGAGCCAAATGGCCCAGGCGGTGCCGGCGAGGATGAAGGTCGGGAGGATGCGCTCGCCGATCACGACCGAGACCGGCCTGCCATCGTTGATGGAGAAGCCAAGGTCCCCGTGCAGGATGCCGTTGTCACCGCCCCCAAGGGCCGCCGGCAGGAAGTTCGGCAGGCCCCGGTCGCTGATGAAGACGGCAAGCCCGGTGTTGTCCGGGTTGCACGCGCCGAGCCAGCGGCAGTACTGGATCGGGAGCGGCTGGTCCAGGCCCCAGCGCTTCTCGAAGGCCTGGATCTGGGCCTGCGTGATCTTTGGGTTCTGGGCGAAGCGCGCCTCGGGCCCGCCTGGAGCGATCAGCAGGATGCCGTAGATGATGATCGAGATGATGAACAGGACCGGGATCGCCCCGATCACGCGTCGGACGATGTAACGGCTCATGGGCGCCGGTCTCCGGTCGGTGGACAGGAAGAACTGCGGGGCCCCGGCAGGGCCCCGCAGTCCTCTGCGCTAGGTGGTTCGGTCCGGCCCTAGGGCTGGAGCCACCAGTCCTGAACGTTCCACAGCACGCCCGACGTGGTCGGGTTGCCCGTGACGTTCTGGAGCTTCGGGTTCACGAGGTAAACGTCCTTCCAGAGGAAGAGCGGGATTTCGACGACGTGCTGGTTGTAGTACTGCTGCCACTGGGCTTCCGCGGCGCCAACCTTGGCGAAGTCGACGTTGTCCTTGATCGTGTTCCAGATCGCGTCCACCGCGGGATCGCAGGTCCGGGTGTTGTTCTGGCCGTTGTGCGGCGCAGCATCCGGGATTCCGGCGCACGTGTACACGTTGTAGCTGCCGAGCGGATCGAGGGGCGAGACCCAGGCGAACATCGCCACGTCATACGTTCCGTGCACGAGGTTGCATGGGGTGTCGGCGGACTCAGCATCCCAGCCGCCGAAAATCTGGCTCGACTTGACGCCGCCGTACGGCGACGAGATGTTGGCCTTGATCCCGATCGCCTCCATGTTGGCCGCGTAGACGGAGAGCGAGTCGACGCGATACTGGCGCGTCGTGGTGCAGAAGTTAAGGTCGAGCTCGACGCCGTTCTTGGCGCGGTACCCGTCGGAGCCCATAACCCAGCCGGCCGCGTCAAGGAGCGCGTTGGCCTTTGCCGGGTCGAAGGGCTGATCCGGGACGTTCGTGTGGTACCAGTACAGGGGTGAGACCGGGTTGGAGACCGGCGAAACGGTACCGCCAAGGACGCGGCCCGTGATGTCCTGCTTGTTGATCGCGAGCGCGATCGCCTGCTTGATCGTGTCGAGGTCGGCGGCGCCGAACTTCGCCGTCAGGGTCTTGTTGTTGATGGACAGCTGCTCGTACGTCGTCCCGTCCTTGGCAAGGACGTTGTTCTTGCCCTGCAGGCTCGGGAGATCCGACATGTTCATGTCCATGCCGAGGTCGTATTCGCCGGCGTCGAAGCCCGCCTTCATGGCGTCGGCGTCGCCGTAGAACTTGAAGATCATCCCCGGGAAGCCGAGCTTGGCCTCCGGATGGATCGTCAGGTAGTTCGGGTTAGCCGTGTAGTTGAGCTGGGCGTCGGCCTTGTAGGCCGTCGGGATGTAGGGGCCGCTGTAGACGCCGCTGGCGAGGTTGGTGAGCGGATACAGGTTCGTCGGCGCGTCCTTGACCGGCACGGTGGCGATGTAGGCCGCCGGGAGGAGCGGGCTGAACAGGCCGAGGTAGCCCTCGTAGACCGCGTTGAAGGTCACCACGCAGTTCGTGTCCGAAGAGGTGTCGACTGCGGTGATGTTCTCCCAGCCGACGGTGCCACCCGCGAGACCCGTCTGGGCCGGATCCATGTTCCACTTCCAGGTGGCCTCGAGGTCCTTGCAGGTGATCGCGGAGCCGTCGGACCACTTCATGCCGGGCTTGAGCTTGTAGTCGACCGTCATGCCCGTGCCCGTGACCACGACATCGCCGTTCGAGACGAGCGGGACCTCGGTGACCATGTCACCGAAGTACTTGAGGTCGTTGGCCGTGTTGATCAGGCCGAGGAGTGACGGGGTCGAGACCTCGATGTCAACGTTGGCCTGGGCGTAGTACGGGTTGAACGTGTCGGGGCTCTGCCACTCCGCGACCACGAGCGGCTTGGTCGCCACGTTCGCGACCGGGATGGGCTGGTAAGCCGTTCCCGTGATGCTCGGGGCACCCGCCGAGGCCGACACCGCCGCGGACGCGGCCGCGGATGCCGCCGGCGCGACGCTGGCCGGCGCCGCGGTCGGCGCTGATGTCGCCGAGGCGCCGCAGGCGCTGACAACCAGGGCGGTTGTCGCGAGTAGCGCGAGGCTTCGCCTTCCGATAAGGCTCATGCTTGATCCTCCTCCAGTTGGGACCGGGTGTTCGCGCACCCTTCGGATCGTCGTCCGGCGCCGATCAAGCCAACGGCCTCCTCCGAGATGCCGTACGGGACGCTGGCCACCGGAACATTCCGCCTGAGTATACGCAGTTCAACATGTCAACCGATGTCGAATCTCAACCTCCCAGGGCTTCTCCGGTTCCGGGCGCGGCTGCGGTCGCCGGTCGCCAACGCAGGTTCGGCTGGCGGGCAGCGGTCGCCTCGTCGAGCCGTCGAACAGGCGCCGTGTGCGGGGCCGAGGTGACCAGGTCGGGCGTCTCGCGCGCCTCCCGAGCGATCTCGAGCAGCGCGTCCGCGAACGCGTCGAGCGTGTCGAGGCGCTCGGTCTCGGTCGGCTCGATCAGCATCGCCTCGTCCACCGTGTGCGGGAAGTAGATCGTGGGCGGGTGATAGCCCTTGTCGATGAGCCGCTTCGCGACGTCGAGAGTCCGGACGCCAGTCGCCCGCTTGAGCCCCGCCGCAGACGCGATGAACTCGTGGGCACAGGGTCCGGGGTACGGGACCTCGTAGGCGCCGTCGGCCTCGAGCCGGTGGCGCAGGTAGTTGGCGGCCAGGACCGCGTCCTCGCTGACTTCGCGAAGCCCGTCCGCGCCGTGAGCCCGTATGTACGCCCAGGCCCGTACCAAGACGCCGACGCTGCCCACATGGCCGCGCACCCGGCCGATCGACTCGGGGCGCTCCCCTTGCCGCTCGAGCCGGAACGTCCCGTCGGGGTTGCGCAGGACACGCGGTGCCGGCAGGAACGGGACGAGCGGCCCGCGAACGCCGACCGGTCCGGCGCCCGGGCCGCCCCCGCCGTGGGGCGTCGAGAACGTCTTGTGGACGTTGAAGTGCATGACGTCGAAGCCCGCCTCGCCGGGCCGGAAGCGGCCGAGCATGGCGTTGAGGTTGGCGCCGTCCATGTAGGCGAGCGCGCCCGCGGCGTGGGTCATCTCGAGCAACTCGACGATGCGGCGCTCGAAGAGGCCGAGCGTCGACGGGTTCGTGATCATGATCGCGGCGGTTCGCGGCCCGAGGGCAGCCCGGAAGGCCTCCAGGTCCACGCCCCCGTCCGCTGCCGACGGGATGTTGACGGTCCGGAAGCCCGCCATCGAGGCGGTGGCCGGGTTCGTGCCGTGGGCGGAGTCGGGGACCAGGATGTCCGTCCGATCGAGGTCCCCGCGCGCACGGTGATATGCCCGCACGAGGAGGATGCCGGTCAGCTCTCCGTGGGCGCCGGCCGCGGGCTGGAGCGTCACCGCGTTCATCCCGCTGATCTCCGCGAGGTCCCGCTCGAGCTCCCAGAGCAGCTCGAGCGTGCCCTGGGCGGTCTCGTCGGGGGAAAGCGGATGGAGCGCCGCGAACCCCGGCAGGCGGACCGCCCATTCGTTGACCTTCGGGTTGTACTTCATGGTGCACGACCCGAGCGGATAGAAGCCTCCGTCGACGCTCCAGTTGAGCTGGGAGAGGTTCACGTAGTGCCGAACCAGCGATTGCTCGTCCACCTCGGGGAGCGCGGCGGGCACCGTGCGTCGCGCGGCGGCCGGGATGCGGTCCAGCGCGTCCGCCGGGGGCGCGGGGATACGCCGGCCGGCCGCGCGGCCACCTGCGGACAGCTCGAAGAGGGTCGGCTGGAGCTTCGGCCCCGTGACGCTCATCGCGTCCCCTCCCCGCCCGCGGCAGCCGGGACGCCGGGCTGGGTCGTCAGCTCGTCGCGGAGCGCCCACGCGAAGAGATCGATCTCCTCGGCAGTCGTCACCTCGGTGGCACACACGAGGAGGCCATCCGCAAACCCTGGATCGCCGGGCTCCAGCTCGGCGAGCGGGACCCCGGCGAGGATTCCGCGATGGAGGAGCCGTCGATGGACCGCCACGGCGTCCGGTACGCGGATCGCGAACTCGTTGAGATAGGCACCCGCGTGGAGGCGAGGCGCGCCCGCCTCGGCCAGGGCGGCGGCGAGCTCGGTTGCCCGCGCCGCGCCGGTCGCCGCGACGTCGCGGAGCCCGCCGGGCCCGAGCGCGGCGACATACACGGCGGCCGCGAGGGCGCACAGCGCCTGGTTCGTGCAGATGTTGCTGGCCGCCTTCTCGCGGCGGATGTCCTGCTCTCGCGCGCGCATCGTCATCACGAATGCGCGCCGGCCGTCGGCGTCGCTCGTCATGCCGATGAGTCGCCCCGGGATCTGGCGGACCAGCGCGTCCCGGCAGGCCAGGATCCCCAGGTAGGGGCCGCCGTACTGGGGCGGGATCCCCAGCGGCTGACCCTCGCCGGCCGCGATGTCGGCCCCGTAGGCGCCCGGCGGCGCGAGGACCGCGAGCGAGACCGGCTCGATCACGGCCACGAAGAGGGCGCCCGCCGCGTGTGCCAGCCGGCCGACCTCCGCCATCGGCTCGAGCAGGCCAAGGAGGTTGGGCTGCGCCGCGACCACGCCGCCGACGGGCCGATCGGGATCGCCCAGGAGTCGCTCAAGCGCGGCGAGGTCGGTCGAGCCGGCATCCGGCCCGTCAGTGACGAGCGGGACCTCGTCGACGGCGAGGTTGGCGCCCGCGAAGTAGGTCTCCAGCGTCTGACGGGCGTGCGGGTGGACCCCGCGCGAGACGAGCACCCGCTCCCGCCGGGTCGCCCGGCAGGTCATCAGGGCGGCCTCCGCGGTCGCCGTGGCGCCGTCGTAGTGCGAGGCGGACACCACGTCGAGGCCGGTCAGCTCGGCGAGCAGCGACTGGTACTCGTAGATGGTCTGCAGCGTGCCCTGGCTGATCTCCGGCTGGTAGGGCGTGTAGGCGGTGTAGAACTCGCCGCGCAGCAGGATCTGGTCGATGATGGGTGGCAGATGGTGGCGGTAGACGCCGGCGCCGAGGAAACTGGCGAGGTCGGCCCGGTTGTGCCCGGCCAGGGTCCGCAGCCGGGCCATCAGCTCCATCTCGGTGAGCCCGTCGGGGAGGTTCAGCGGGCCAGCCCGGACTGCCGGCGGGAGGACCTCGAAGAGATCGTCGACCGAGCCGATCCCGAGCGCGGCGAGCATCCGCGACCGGTCATGCTGGGTGTGCGGTCCGTAGACCATGGGATCAGTCCTCCGCGGTGAGCGCCTCGTAGGCTGCCGCATCGAGCAGCTGCTCCAGCTGGCCGGGGTCGGAGATCCGCACGCGGAGCATCCACCCGGCGCCGTACGGGTCGCTGTTCACGACCTCCGGGGTAGCGAGCAGGCCCGCGTTGCCCTCGATGACCTCGCCGGCCACGGGCGCGAAGAGATCGCTGACCGCCTTGACCGACTCCACGACCCCGAACGTGGCGAACTGTTCGAGCCGGCGACCAGGCTCGGGCAACTCGACGAAGACGATGTCGCCGAGCTGGTCGGCGGCATGCATCGTGATCCCGACCGTCGCCACGTCCCCGGCGACGCGGACCCACTCGTGCTCCTTCGTATAACGCAGATCGGACGGGATCATGGGCCGGGAAACCTCCCTGCTGACGCGGCCTGAGCCGCACGAACCTGGCGTCGCCCGCCGCCCCGGACAACAGTGGAGCGGATCATCGGGCCCGGGAGTAGAACGGCAACGGGACGACCTCCGCGGCGACCCGCATGGAACGAGTCTCCACCTCGAGCATCGTACCCGGCGCGGCATCGCCGGGAGTGACGTATGCCATCGCGATCGGGACGCCGAGCGTCGGCGACAGCGTTCCCGACGTGACGACGCCGGTTCGCCTCTCCCCCACCCAGAGCGGGTACCCGTGGCGGGCGATTCCCCGGCCGCGCACGACGAGGCCGACGAGCACCCGCCGGGGACCCGCGGTCACGGCACGGACCAGGGCCTCGCGCCCGACGAAGTCCCCCGCCCGAGCGAGCGCCACCGCGCCGCCCAGCCCCGCCTCGAAGGGGGTGGTCGAGCGATCCAGCTCGCTTCCGGAGAGCGGCACGCCTGCCTCCAGGCGCAGCGTGTCGCGGGCGCCGAGCCCGACCGGCAGCAGGCCAACGGGCGCGCCCGCGGCCGCCAGGATGTCCCACAGCTCCGGCGCCGCGCTGGTCTCGACGAAGACCTCGAACCCGTCCTCTCCGGTTCGGCCCGTCCGCGCGACGAGGGCCGGAATCCCGGCCACGGCGCCCTCGGCGATCCCGTTCCAGGGCAGGCTCGCGAGGTCTGCGTCCGCGAGCGCCCCGACGATCCTGGCCGACGCGGGTCCCTGCACCGCGACGAGGGCCGTCGCGAGGGACCGGTCGTCGAGGATCGAGCGACTGCCGTCGAGGCGCTCGGCGAGCGCATCCGAGACGACGCCGGCGTTGACCGCGCTCGCGACGACGAGGAAGCGATCCTCGGCGAGCCGGTACACGGCCGGGTCGTCGATCACGCCGCCGTCGACGACGCACAGGATCGAGTCGTGCGCGCGGCCGATGGCCAGGCCTTGCGGGTCGGAGGCAAGCGCCGCCGCGAGCGCTTCGCCGGCGTCCGCGCCCTCGACAAAGAGCTCGCCAGTGTTCGACATGTCGAACATGCCGGCCCGCTCACGGACAGCCCGGTGCTCCTCGCGGATCGAGGCGTAGCTGAGCGGCATGCGCCAGCCCCCGAAATCGATCATCCGCGCGCCGAGCGCCAGGTGGCGCGAGAGAAGCGGCGTGGCGCGGGAGGTATCGGCCTGGGGTGCGAGCCCGGTCACACCCGGGCCCCGTCGACCCCGATCATGCGCGCCGCCTGCGCGACGAGCTCCCGCTCGGTCTCGAACGTCAGCAGGCCCGGCGCGTCGACCAGCGAGACCCAGCGCACTTCGGCGAACTCGTGATCGTGCCGGGAAAGGTCCCCCCCGACCGGCTCCATGAGCCAGAAGTGAACGGTCTTGTGAATGCGCGCGCCGCCCTGCACGAAGTCGTATTCGATGTGGTCGATCGGGGCCAGGATGCGAACCTCGAGCCCGGTCTCCTCGGTCACTTCGCGGAGAGCCGTCTCCTCGAGCGTCTCGGCCGGGACCGGTGTTCCCTTGGGCAGCGTCCACGAGCTTCCATCGTGCTCGCGACGGCGGCGGCCGGCGACGATATGCGGAACGCCGGAGATGCTGCGGACGACGATCCCGCCCGCGGAGGTCGCGGTGACGCGCCTCAGCCGCGCCACGGTGCCGACGCCGCGCGCACGCGGCGACCGGGGCTCCGGAGCTCGAGCTTGGCCCAGCGGACGGCCGGCATGGCGCCCGTAACGTGGGCGCTGCGGCGGGACCGCGGCGAGGACACCACGCGCCAGTCGGAACGCAGGAGGACCACCGGTCCCAGGTCCGTGCGTCGGACGATCGTGGGCCGGTCCGTGGAGGCCTGGAAACCCACGTGGCGGCGAAGTCCAAGACGACGTTCCCGGAGCCCTGCCGACGGCACGGGAAAGATGACCGTCGGGCGAACCGCCAACCGCGCGGCGAAGCTTCGCTGCATGTGCAGATCGTAGCGCGTTAGCGCTGATCTGCAAGGTCGGCGCGAAGCCGGGCTGCCGTTTCCGGCGCGAGGCCGCGCCGGGACTCGGCGATCGAGACCTGGCGCCGGAGAAGCGCGCGGTAGGCGTCGAGTGTCGCCGGGGCATCCCGGGCCAGCACCGAAAGGTGCTCCCCGATCGTCCCCCCATCGCCGCGGACGGCCGGGCCGGTGAGGGCGGCCGCAACCCCGAGGGCACGGGCGTTACCCAGCGCCTGCGCTGCCAGTGGGCCGTAGACCGCGAGCGCCCCGCGCTCGTCGAGGCCCGCGCGCGCGGCAACTTCGGCCACGACATCAAGGAGGGCGACGAGGCCGCCCGCGGCCAGCACCGCCGCCGCGTGATAGGCGGCCTTCGAGCCGGGGCTCAAGCGGACGGGCAGCGCACCGAGCGACTCGGCCATCTCGGCGAGGAGGTCGAGGATGTCGTCGTCACCCTCGATCGCCACGGTCGCTCCCGGCAGGGCTGCCAGGGCGCGGTCGACGTCCGCGAACGCGACCAGCGGGTGGAAGGATCCACAGGAGGTGCCGGCGGCGCGCGCGGCCGCCAGGACCTCGATGCCATGGAGGCCGCTCGTGTGGACGAGCGCCTGGCCGGAGTAGAGGTGGAGACCGGCGGCGACGGCCGCGATCGCGTCGTCGGGGACCGCGAGGATTGCAAGGTGGCACTCGTCGAGGATCGCGGCCGGCTCGACGAACGCCCGGGCGCCAGGGACGAGCTGGCGAAAGCGGTCCCGGCGCGCCGCGTCGCGGCTGGCCACGGCGCCGACCTGCCAGCCGGCAGCGGCGAGGGCTGCGGCGAGGGTCAGGCCGACCGGGCCGCCGCCCACGATCCCGATGACGGGCCGGCCGTCGCTCGCGGCGGCGACGTGCGGGTGGGCGTGCGCCTCGAGGTGCACCTCGTCACCATGGCGGTGCGCCCCGGGAGGCAGCGGCGGATCGGCGGGCGGGCGCGGGCCAGTCTTGCCCGAAACCGTCGCCGGGTCCTCGGCGCCACCGGTGACTGCCTCCTGCGCCGCCGCCTGGCGCAGCTCCTCGAGCGTGGCGGGGTCACCGGGCGGCGGCGGTGTTGCGTCACTCCAGGCTCGCACGTGCGCTCCTCGCTGGCCGGGACGCCCGGCGCCGGGCCGGGCGGCGGCGGGGTACTCTTGGCCGCGACAGCGTAGCGCCCGGAGCGGCCCTCGCGCCGCCCCGCCCAGAACGAGGAACCCGTGGCGACCAGCAACCCGATCGGCGCCCGAGCCAGCCTCGGCCCGGGCCTCCCGGACTACGTGCCCCTTGACGCGCTGGCGGACCGGGTCGACCTGGCCCACGCCCCGGTGACGCTCAAGATCCTGCTGGAGAACGTCCTGCGCCACGCCGGGCGGGGCATCGTCAACGCGGACGACGTGGGGCGCCTCACCAGCTGGCGGCCGGGGGCCGGCGGCGAGGCGGAGATCCCCTTCCTGCCCGCCAGGGTGATCATGCAGGATTTCACCGGCGTGCCCGCCGTCGTGGATCTCGCCGCGATGCGCGACGCGATGGCCGCCCTCGGCGGCGACCCCGGCCGGGTCAACCCGCTCGTCCCGGCGGACCTCGTGATCGACCACTCCGTGCAGGTCGACCGTTCCGGGACGGCCGACTCGTTCGCCTTCAATGTCAGCCGGGAGTACGAGCGCAACGGCGAGCGCTACCAGTTGCTCCGCTGGGCGCAGCGTGCCTTCCGCGGGCTCCGCGTCGTCCCGCCCGGCACCGGCATCGTGCACCAGGTCAACCTCGAGTTCCTCGCCACGGTGGTCGCGGTCGGCGACGAGGAAGGCCGGGCGCTCGCCTACCCCGACACGCTGGTCGGAACCGACTCGCACACCACGATGGTCAACGCGCTCGGCGTGCTCGGCTACGGGGTCGGCGGGATCGAGGCCGAGGCCGTGCTCCTGGGCCAGCCGCTCTACCTCCCAATGCCGAGGGTGGTGGGTGTCCGGCTGCGCGGCGCGCTGCCGGGCGGCACGACCGCGACGGACCTCGTGCTGACCGTCACCGAGCGGCTCCGGGCGCTCGGTGTGGTGGGATCGTTCGTGGAGTTCGCGGGTGACGGGCTGGCCGGGCTTGCCCTCGCCGACCGCGCCACGATCAGCAACATGAGCCCCGAGTTCGGGGCGACGGCGACGATCTTCCCGATCGACGACGAGACGCTGGCCTACCTCCGCCTGACGGGCCGGAGCGCGTCCCTGGTCGACCTCGTGGAGCGCTACGCTAAGGCGCTGGGCCTGTGGCGGATGCCGGGCCCAGGCCCCGACTTCGACGCGGTCGTGGACCTGGACCTCGGTTTGGTCGAGCCGAGCCTCTCCGGTCCCAGGCGACCCCAGGATCGCTTCGCGCTGCCCGGCGCCCGGGCAAGCTTCGAGGCCGCCTTCCCGGGGCTCCTGCCTCCGGCCGGGACGCCCATGGTCCGCCCCGGCGAGGTGCGCAGCGGCTCCGTCGTGATCGCGGCGATCACGTCCTGCACGAACACATCGAACCCGACTGTTATGGTCGGGGCAGGGCTGCTCGCGGCCAAGGCGGTCGCGCGCGGGCTGCGGGTCGGTCCGACCGTCAAGGCCTCGCTGGCCCCCGGGTCGCGGGCCGTCACGGCGTACCTGGAGCGGGCCGGGCTGACCGAGCCGCTCGCCGCGCTCGGGTTCGCGCTGGCGGGCTACGGGTGCACCACCTGCATCGGCAACTCCGGGCCGCTCGACGAGTCCGTCGCAGGCCAGATCGAGGAGGGCGGGCTGGCGGCGGTCGCGGTGCTGTCGGGAAACCGCAACTTCGAGGGCCGGATCCACCCGCTCGTCCGGGCCAGCTACCTCGCCTCCCCGCCGCTCGTGGTGGCCTACGCGCTGGCCGGTCGGATCGACATCGACCTCACGCGCGAGCCGCTCGGCCTAGCGGCGGACGGCAGGCCGGTCTTCCTCGCCGAGGTCTGGCCGTCCGCCGACGAGATCCGGGCCGCGATCGCCGGGGCGATCGATGGCGAGCTGTTCCGGGCTGCCTATGCCTCCGTCTTCGACGGCGACTCCCGCTGGCACGCGCTCTCGGTCCCCGACGGCCATCGCTACACCTGGGACCCGGGCTCGACCTACGTCGCGAATCCGCCCTTCTTCGCCGGCATGACGCTCGTGCCAGACCCGGTCCGCGACATCGCGAGGGCCCGCGTGTTGGCCTGGCTCGGCGACTCGGTGACCACCGACCACATCTCGCCCGCAGGATCGATCCCGGCGTGGTCGCCGGCCGGGGGCTGGCTCCAGGAGCGCGGCGTGGCTCCCCTGGACTTCAACTCGTACGGGGCCCGCCGCGGCCACCACGAGGTGATGATGCGCGGGACGTTCGGCAACATCCGGCTGCGGAACCGGCTCGTGCCCGGAAAGGAAGGTCCGTACACGCGACATCTCCCCGGCGGGTCCGAGGCGTTCATCTACGACGCCGCGATGGCCTACCAGGCGGAAGGCATTCCCACGCTCATCCTTGCCGGCCGCGAGTACGGGTCCGGCTCGTCGCGCGACTGGGCGGCCAAGGGGACCCGGCTGCTCGGCGTCCGGGCCGTCATCGCCGAGAGCTTCGAGCGCATCCACCGCTCCAACCTGGTCGGCATGGGCGTGCTCGCGCTCCAATTCCTGCCCGGCGAGAGCGCGGCCGGCCTGGGCCTCACGGGCCGCGAGCGCTACACGATCGCCGGACTCGCGGGAGACCTCGCTCCGCGCGCACGGCTGACGGTCATCGCGACGCCCGACGAGACGGACGCCGGGAGCGAGATCCGCTTCGCGGTGGATTGCCGGCTCGACGGTCCGATCGAGGTGGACTACTACCGGCAGGGCGGGATCCTGCCAGCGGTGCTGCGGCGCCTCGCCCGGGAGTCCGGCGCAAGCTGACGATAGCCGCGGAGCGGAGCGGGCGGCGCCACGCGATGCGAGGATCGGCTGCCGGGCGCGATCGCGGCTGGCGTCAGGGTGCCGACGCCTCGGCGGTCTCCTCGTCGGCCGGGCCCGAGACGGCGACGGTGTCCGGCGCGGCGGCCCCATCGTCAGGGTCGGTGACGGGAGGATCCTGCGCAACCGCCGGTCGCACCTGGGCAGCACGACGCCGGCGGCGCTTGGTGGGTGAGCTGTCGACGACCGGCCACCAGTCGCAGGTGCACAACCCACGCGGGCAGCCGGCGTGGGGCAGACGCGGCGTCCGCAGCTCGTCGGCGATGCGGAAGACCCGTTCGTTGTCGGCACGACAGGCCGAACAGCACCCCGCTGCCACGAGCTCGGCCGAGCGCGAGACCTCCGCGATCTTCCGAAGGGTCGCGCCCACGCCCTCCCGGTAGAGGGCGACGATCTCGTCCGCCGGCGGCGGTGTGGCGCCTATCTCGGAATACAGCGCTGCTGCCTGCCGGCGCCGGATCTGTGCAACTTCGTCCCAACGCCGGTTGCGCCGGGCCGCGCGAACGGCGCGTTCCGCAGCCGCCAGGTAGAGCCTGCGCGCGGACTGGACCGACGCGGCCGACAGCGGCGCCGCGGCGACATGCCGGCGGCGATCGGCCGGGACGCCGGTGAGCTGAGCGAGCTGGAGCCATCTGCGCCGCTCGCGCGCCCAGCGCTGCTCGTCGAGCTCGCGCTGGCGCTCCGCCTCAAAGATCTCGACCGCCGCCTCGGTGAGGTAGACCGTCCGGCCTTCGACGTGGCGGACGACGATCGGCCGACGGCAGCGCGGGCAGAGGCGCGAGTGATCCGGGGGTGGATCGAGCACGACAGCGCAGCTCGGGCAGGCAACCGAGGTGACCGGCGCGGGCTCCAGGATCGGCGGTGGGGCAGCCGCGACCTCGACGGGTGGCTCGACCAGCTCGCGAGGGCGACCGAAGCCCATGAGCCGCAGCAGGAACGCGATCGGAGCCACCTCCGTCCGTTGGCGCGAGGGGCCGCTGCTTCCGCTGCTCGACCCCGCACCCGGTTTGCAGTCCGGCCCCTGCGCACAGGATACCGCGGCGCTCGACCGTGCTCGATCAGGCCTCGAGACGACCCGCGGATCGCGGGCAACCGGTCGCGCTGAACCCTGGGCCGGCGATGGGCCGGCTCAGAGAACGCTGCGCCCCCGCACCATGCCGGGCTGGAGCTCGGTCGTGGCCACGATGTGGTGCCGGTTGACGAGCGCGAAGCCGTACCTGGAGATCACGCGCCGGTCGGCCAGCGAACGGGTCCGCACATCGGTGAGCGGGATCCACTGCGGGCTGGGCGACTCGATGAACGCCGCCTAGCATCGCTTCCGGATTGAGGTGGACCTCGCCGGTGAGCGTGTGTCCCGGGGTCACGATGATCAGCTGGAAGGAGCGCTTTCGCATGAACTCCGGTCCGCCCGTCTCGCGCTCGTCCACGTCGGTCGCCTGGCCGATCAGGGTCACCTCCTCCGGGCTCACCCAGAAACTGGGCGAGGTGACCTTGGTCGGGTCGCCGTTGCGCCGCAGGACGGTCACGTCGCGGATCTGGATGAGCCCATCATGGTTGTTGACAAAGTCCGACAGCCTGCGGTGGAAGCCGATGATCACCGTCCCCGACAGCCGGAGATGCTGGCCCACGAGCTCGATCGGGAGGCCTTCTGCGCCGGCGGTGGGTCGTGCCGGAGCGACTGCCAACGAGACGAGCGCCTCGAGATGGGTCGCGGCATCGCCGTCGACGATGCCATCTTCGGGCTCGGGCGCGTCGTGGGGCTGGGCCGGGGTCGCGTCGATTGAGACCGTGCGATCGGCGTCGGTTGCTTGCTGTGTCATCGGCACGGGCTCCGGGGTGGTGGGCGATACTGGATTCGAACCAGTGACCTCACGGATGTGAACCGTGCGCTCTGACCGGCTGAGCTAATCGCCCGTGCGGCGGATTATAGGGCCAGCCCGGGCCAGCGCGATCGGACGGTCGCTGCCTCCACGCCCGTGACGGCGACGACCTTGCGCCGGGCCGTGGCGCCGGTCGCGATGCGGACGTTGCCGAGCGGGATCCCGAGCTCGTGGGCCAGAAGGCGGCAGAGCGCGCCGTTCGCCGCCGAAATCGACCGGCGGGGCGGCCACCCGGACACGGAGCGATCCGTCCTCCCCCACCCCGTCCACCCGGTCGACACCGCCGCGCGGCGTGAGGCGGACCGCGAGGCGCACACCGGCATCCCGGTTCAGCGGCCGACGACCCCCAGGAGCGCGCTGAGTACGAGCATGAGGATGAGCGGCGAGAGGTCGAGCGCGCCGGTCGTCGGCAGGAAGCGCCGGATCGGCGCCAGGAACGGCTCCGTCAGGAGGATCACCTGCCGCGAGATCGGGTTGCGAGCCGGCGGATCCACCCACGAGACGACGACCCGGACCAGGACGAGCGCCCACAGCACGAGCACGAGCAGCTGGAGGAAGTTGCCGGCGAACGCACTCATTGCAGGAGTCTACCCGGGCCGCGCACGTGCGAAGGACCGCTCCCGCGTCGGCTTCCCATCCCGCCCGATCCCGCCCGCCGCGCCTCCCGGGGACGGCTTCGGCCGCTGCCCGAAGATGGCACGGCCCACCCGCACGAGCGTCGCACCTTCCTCGATCGCGACCGGGTAGTCATCGCTCATCCCCATCGAGAGCCCCGGGCCGAGGCCCCGGGGGGTCAACCCCGTTGGGCCGCCGGTGCCGGCCAGTTGCGTCCCGCGGTCGCGGAGGCGCCCGGAGAGCTCCCGCAGGGCACGAAACGTGGGCCGAGCCGCCTCTGCGGTCGCGACGGCCCGGCCCACGGTCATGAGACCGAGCAGCTCCAGGTTGGCCAGGCCGGCGAGGGCGGGCAGGGCAGCCACGAGCTCCCCGGGCGCGAAGCCGGCCTTCGCGGGATCGGCATCGACGTTCACCTGCAGGTAGACCGGCAGGGGCCGGCCCGGCCGGACCTCCGCGCAGATCCGGTCGAGGCGCGCCGCGAGCGCCACCGAGTCGACGGTCTCGACGACGTCGAAGATCGCCACCGCCCGCCGCGCCTTGTTGGCCTGGAGCGGGCCGACCAGGTGCCACGTGGCGCCGGCGACGACGGGAACCTTGTCAGCGGCTTCCTGAACGCGGTTCTCGCCGAGGTCGGCGAAGCCCGCCGCGACGGCCGCCCGCAGGCGCGCGCTGTCGACGGTCTTGCCGACTGCGACGAGCGTCACCTCGGCCGGATGGCGGCCGCAGCGCGCGCAGGCGTCGGCGATCGCGGCAAGCACACCCGCCCGCGCGGCGACCAGGTCCGCGACGGCGGCCGCGTCAGGCGGCTGGGTGGCCTGCGGGACGCCCGACGGATCGGGCACCGGCCGCGCTACTTGTTGCGCCGAAGGAAGCTCGGGATCTCCAGGTCGTCCGCGTCGTAGGTCCGGCGCACGTTCGAGGCCGGTGAGGTCTCGGCGACCGTGCGCTCGGCCCGCACCGATACGGGCTCGGTGCGGTCGACGGCCGGGCGTTCGGGCCGGACGTCCGCGTCCGCCACCGTGCGCTGGCGCTCCAGCTCGCCGAGGAAGTCGCGTTCCGGTCGCGCAGAGCGGGCAACCTCGTACGGACGCTCGGCGGCCTCGCGCCGAACGGGCTCGCGGCGGCGCGTGCCGTCGAAGCCCGTCGCGATGACAGTGATCACGACGTCGTCGCCGAGACGCTCGTCGAAGCTCGCCCCGAAGATGATGTTCGCCTCCGGGTCCGCCGCCGCGCGGATCTCCTCGGCCGCCTCGGTCACCTCGTAGAGCGTGAGGTTCGAGGAGCCGGAGATGTTGAAGAGGATTCCCTGGGCGCCCGTGATGTTGACCTCGAGGAGCGGGCTCGCGATGGCCTGTTTGGCGGCCTCGAGGGCGCGGTTGTCGCCGGCCGCCCGCCCGATGCCCATGAGGGCGGAGCCGGCGTCGTGCATGATCGCCTTCACGTCGGCGAAGTCGAGGTTGATCAGGCCGGGAACCGTGATGATGTCGCTGATCCCCTGAACGCCCTGGCGGAGCACGTCGTCGACGACGCGGAACGCGTCGAGGATCGACGTGTTCTTGGCGACCACGTCGCGCAGGCGGTCGTTGGGGATGGTGATGAGCGTGTCGACCTTCGCCTTGAGCTGCTCGGCGGCCTTCTCGGCGATGAGCTTGCGCTTGTTGCCCTCGAACGAGAACGGCTTGGTCACCACGCCGATGGTGAGCGCGCCGAGGTCCTTGGCGATCTCCGCGATGACGGGCGCCCCGCCCGATCCAGTCCCGCCGCCGAGCCCGGCCGTGATGAAGACCATGTCGGAGTCGCGGAGCGCCTCGGTGATCTTCTCGACGTCCTCCTCCGCCGCACGCTGGCCGATCGCGGCATCGCCGCCGGCCCCGAGGCCACGCGTGATCTTGTCGCCGATGCGGATCTTGTGGGGCGCATCCGACTGGAGCAGGGCCTGGGCATCCGTGTTGATCCCGATGAACTCGACGCCCATCATCTCGGCTCGGATCATCCGGTTGACGGCGTTGCTGCCGCCGCCGCCGACACCGACGACGCGGATCAGGGCGAAGTTCTCGGAATCCGACCGCAGCGGCATCGCTGGTCCTCCGGGTGGTGAGCGGCTGTTCGGGCCGTCCGTGATCAAGACGTCTGGTTGGACGCGAACCGTCCCGTCCGGCGGGCGGGCACGGCGCGCCGGAATGCGGACTGTCCGGGGAGTATAGCGCCGGATTCGCCGATGAGAACCCCGTCCGTCACCCGGGCCGGTGCCCGGGTACACCAAAGTCCCGGGGGTCAGCCGCCGATCGGGCTACGCGTCCGCGCATCACGCCGACGCCCGGGCGCCTGCGGACCTACGGGAAGACGCTCCGCAGGGCTGACCGGATCCGTGCGACGAGACCCCCGGCGGGGGCCGACTCGTAGGTCGTGAGGTCGGCGGCACCGAGATGCCGCGCGCCCCAGAGCAGGAGCCCGATCGCGGTGCTGTAGGCCGGCTCCGTGATGCCGTCCACGAGCCCGCCGACCTCCGTCGGTGCGGCCACCCGAACCGGCATCTCCAGGATCTCGCGACCCAGGACCGCTGCCCCGCCCAGCTGCGCGCCCCCGCCCGTGAGCACGAGCCCCGCGGGGAGCATGCCAGGGGCGGCTGCGACGATCTCGGTTCGGAGCATCTCGTACGTCTCGCGCATCCTCGCCTCGATGATGCGGCAGACCTCCATCCGTTCCACGGTCCGGCCGGCCTCGTCGCCGAGGACCGTGACGTTGATCACCTCGTCCGGGTCCATTCCGGCCATGTCACAGGTCCCGTGGTCGATCTTGAGCGATTCCGCAACCTGGAGGCTGGTCTTGAGGCCGATCGCGATGTCGTTGGTGACGTTCGCCCCGCCGACCGGCAGGACCGTGGTGTGGAAGGGCGATCCGTCCACGAACAGGGTGAGCTCGGTGGTGCCGGCACCGATGTCGGCAACCGCGACCCCGAGGTCGCGCTCCGTCGGAGAGAGGACCGCCTCGGCCGAGGCGAGGCCGCCCGCCACGAGCTCGTCGATCTTCACGCCAGCGGCGGTGACGCACTTGGTGAGGTTCTGGACGGCCGTCGCGGAGGCGGTGACGATGTGGGTCGAGACTTCGAGGCGAACCGCGCTCATCCCGAGCGGGTTCATCACGCCCTCCTGCCCGTCGACCGTGTAGCCGCGCGGCACCACGTGCAGGACCTCGCGCGTCGAGGGGATCGAGACGGCCCGGGCAACCTCGATCGAACGGTTGACGTCCTCCTGGGTCACCTCGCGGCGCGGCCCAGCGACCGCGACCTGACCCGGCGAGTTGAGGCCGTCGACGTGCTGGCCGCCGACGCTCACGAACGCGCGGTCGATCTTCCAGCCCGAGTGGCGCTCGGCCTTCTCGACCGCCGCCGTGATCGAGTGGACCGTCTGGTCGATGTTCACGACGACGCCCTTGCGAAGCCCCGACGCGGGCACGGTGCCCTTCCCGATGATCGTGACCGCGCCGTCGCGGCCGACCTCACCGATGAGTGCCACGACCTTGGTCGTCCCGACGTCGATCCCGACGAGGACCGCCTCACGTTCCACTCGTTCCGTCCCTCTCCGTGCGGTTGAGCCGGCCTATAGGAAGTGCCGGCGGATGAGCGCGACGTTCTGGAAGATCCGCAGTCCAAAGGTGATCAGCGCGACCAGGTAGAGGTCGAGCCCGAGCTGGTCGCCCACGAAGGTGAGCAGGACCGCCACGATCGCGTTCACCACGAACCCGCTGATGAAGATGCGGTTGTTGTAGGTCCCTTCCAGCTCGGCGCGCACGGCCCCCAGGACCGAGTCGAGAGCGGCCAGGATCGCGACGGCCGAATACCTGGCCAGCTCGAACCCGACATTGACGTTCAGGACGAGCCCCAGAAGGACACCGACGAGCAGACCCGCCAGGGGCAGGAGCACGGGTCGGTTCTCCCCTCGCATACGTCGTTTGCGCAAGGCTACTCGACCTCGAGGCAGGGTGCCAATCCATCCCGCCACCCGGGCAGTCATCGGGTCGTGTACGTCCCGTGCGAGCCGTCGGCAAGCACGATGCGCAGCAGCCGCGCCTCGCGCCCCTCCAGCAGGCCGCGCAGGAGGCGCGTCTGCTCGGGGACCAGGTCCGGCGGCCGGAGCGTGGGCGAGTAGAAGCCGAAGATCGCCGTCCATGACTGGCCCAGCGCCGGGCGCACCGTCCAGCCATCCTGGTCGTCGAGGGCGACCTGGAGAGCGGACGCCGAAGACCCGACGTCGGCCGGATGGAGCGAGAGGAGACGCGTCGCGACGTCCATCTCGAGCGCGCCCAGCTGGTCGCCCACGGCGGGAAGCGGCTCCACCTCGCCGACTGCGCCACCGGGAGGAACGCTTGCCGCGCGCTCGTCGTCGACCGTGGGCAGCCCGGCGGCGAGGGTCCGGGCCCCGGCCGAGGCGTCCGCGGCTGCTGCATCGGCGATCACGAGCCCGTCCTGATCGACCAGCAACAGCGCGTCCGCGGTCCGCCAGGCAAGGATCGGCACCCGCTCGATGACGTGGACGCGGAGCGTCCCGGGGAGGATCACCCGGACGTCGGCCCGGGCGATCGACGGGATCGCCTCGAGGCTTGCCTGGAGCCCGTCGGTCTGCAGCGTGAACGCGTTCGGGGCCGGACTGGCGAGCGCGAGCGCGGCCTGCACGGCGGCATTGCTCGTCAGCACGACGCCCGACACGTCCGTCGTACGGACGCCGAACGCGGGCGACGCGGCAACGCCCCAAGTGGTCGCTGCAGCGCCGACCATCACGAGGGCGGCAAGGGCCCTTCGCGGCGAGAGACGGGACGACGCCCGCCGCTGGGTCGGGCGCCTGCGCGCGCCGTCCATCGGCCGAACCGGGAGATGGCTCACCGCGGCAGATCCGCCGGGTTCAGCCGGCGGCGGGGCACCGCCGCGTGACGTTCGAGGGCCAGGGCGACGATGCGCGAACACAGGGCATCGAAGGGGACGCCGTCCGCCGCGGCCGCCGCCGGGAAGAGACTGATCGGGGTGAAGCCAGGGATCGTGTTGATCTCATTCAGGTAGACGGCGCCGGTCTCGCGGTCCTGCAGGAGATCGACTCGGGCCATGCCCTCCGCGCCGATCAGGCCGAACGCCGCGGCGGCGATCTGCCGGCATTCGGCGGCGGTCGCGTCGTCGACCTCGGCCCGTGGCAGCACCCGGGCGGCGCCGGCAACGTACTTGTCGATGTAATCGTAGAAGTCGCGACTCGGGATGACCTCCCCCGGACCGTGAACCTCGAGGGCGCCGGGCGCGTTGCCGAGGACGGCGACCTCCAGCTCCCGCGGGGCCGGAAGGCAGGGCTCCACGAGAACCCTGGCGTCGTAGCGCAGGGCGAGCTGCAGGGCAGGCGCGCGATCAGCGGCGCCCCGGGCGATCGACATCCCGACCGAGGACCCGAGCCGGGCGGGCTTCACGATCATGCGACGCCCTGGCGCCCCGGCGGCGAACGCCTCGAGTTCGTCCAGGACGCTCGCCGGGTCCTCCGCCCAGCGCGTGGCGGTGACGTCGAGCCAGGGCAGGACCGGCAGGCCGGCGCCACGGGCAATCCGCTTGAAGAGCGGCTTGTCCATCCCAATCGCCGACGCGGCGATCCCGGCCCCCGTGTAGGCAAGACCCGCGGCCTCGATGATCGCCTGGATCGTGCCGTCCTCCCCGAACGGCCCGTGCAGCGCCACGAAAACGACCGGCTGCGGGCGCGCCGCGCCGATGCCGGCCGTCGCCTCACCGGCGCTCAACGGGCCGACGGCGCCAAGGGCCCCCGGGGCGTCGTAGGCCGCGCCCGGACGGCCACCCCGGCGGTGGTCAGCGGGCAGGGTCCACCAGCCGCCCGACAGGTCCACGAGATGCTGGCTGACCGGGTGACCCAGGCCCGCCAGCGCCTCGGCGATGGCGGTCCCGGAGACGACCGAGACGTCGTGCTCCGCGGACGGCCCGCCGTAGACGACGGCGACGGGCACCAGCCCCGCGACCGGCCTGCTCACGCCGGCACCCCGGGCCAGGCCGACCAGTCACCGAGGAACTGGAGCTCGAACGCGAGCGCGACGCCCGTCTCCCGGGCGACGGTCTCGCGGACGAGCTCGCCGAGCGCGCGGACGTCCGCGGCCGTTCCCTGCCGGTCGTTGAGGATCCAGTTGGCATGCTTCTCTGAGACCACGGCGCCGCCGATCCGGTGACCCTTCAAGCCGCAGCGGTCGACGAGCGCACCGGCCGACGGTCCCTCGGGCGGATTCCGGAAGACGCTCCCGGCGCTCGGGAACCCCAGCGGCTGGTGGGTTCGACGCCAGCGCCGGATCTCGTCGAGCCGGGCATGGATCGCCGCCGGGTCGTCCGGGAGGAGCCGGAACGTGGCCCCCAGGACGACGTCCGTGGGACCGCCCAGCGGAGGGTGCTTGAAACGGCTCTCCCGGTAGGCCAAAGCGAGGTCGGACGCAGGCAGGCTCGCCTGGCTGCCATCCGCGCCGAGCACGAGGGCGGACTCGAGGATCGCGGCGATGTCCGAGCCGTGGGCCCCCGCATTGGCCCAGACGGCGCCGCCGACGTTCCCGGGGATCGCGAGCCCGAACTCGAGGCCCGAGAGGCCGGCCTCGGCGGTCACCGCGGCAGCCTTCGCCATCGGGAGCCCGGCCTCGGCGACGAGGCGGCCGTCGGCGATCTCGTAGCCCTCGGCACGCACGTGGATCAGCAGGCCGCGCACGCCGGCGTCGGAGATGACCACGTTGCTGCCGCGGCCGAGCAGCGTACAGGGCACCTCGCGCCCACGGGCAAGCCGGATGATGGACCGCAGCTCGAACGAGTTGACCGGGGCCGCGTACAAGTCTGCCGGGCCGCCGACGCGCATCGTGGTGAACCGCGCGAGCGGCTCGTCGCGCGACGTGCGGATCCCGAGCCGGCGCTGGATCTCGGTCCCCACCCGGACCGCGTCGAAGGTCTCGCTCATCGCGCGGCTCCCCCGCCGGCCGCGACGCGGGCAATCTCCGCGGCCGACGGATACTCGGATCGCGTGGCACAGGCGAGCACGAGCCGGGCAACCGCGTCCGCCGCCGCCGGCTTCGCCGCCCCCCGGGCCGCCGCGCTCATGGCCAGGTGGGCGGCCGGGTCGTCGAGCAGCCGGGCGGCCTCCACGAGCGCCTCGGCGTTGAAATCGGCATCGTCCACGATCCGGGCGGCGCCCGTCGCCGCGTAGGCCTCGGCGTTGGCGCGCTGGTGGCCGGCGGCATGCGGGTACGGCACGCACACGAGCGGCAGGCCGAACGCGGCCGCCTCGGCAAGGGTCGACGAACCGGCACGGCCCACCACGAGATCCGCCGCCGCCAGCGCAGCCGTCATCTCCTCGGCGAGGAACGGGAGGGGACGGTATCGATCACGCTGCTCCGGCGGCAGCGCGTCGCGGGCCGCCACCATCTCCGCCAGGCCCGTCTCGCCGGTCACGTGGAGCACCCAGCATCGCTCGACCAGGCGCCCGAGCGCCCCGGCTACCGCAGCGTTGAAGCGGCGCACCGCCTGCGACCCCCCGAAGACCAGGAGCAGCCGGGGCGCGGCCGGGATGCCTAGCTGCTCGCGGGCAGCTTCGCGGTCGACCGCGCGGGTGTCCCGGATCGGCGTCCCGGTCAGATAGCATCTCTCGACGCCGAGGGCGGCGCAGGTTGCCTCGAAGCTGACCGCGACGACGGCCGCCAGCCGGGCTGTTGCGCGAGTGCTCCGGCCCGGCACCACGTTTCCGTCCCAGAGAACCGCGGGGATGCGCAGGACGCGTGCCGCGACGAGAAGCGGGATTGCGACGTACCCCCCCGTCGTGAAGACCGCGTCCGGGCGGTGTCGGGCCAGCCGCCAGAGCGCCTGGGGAAACGAGGCAGCGAGCCGCAGAGGATCGAGGACGAGATGGACGTCACGCCCGGCGCTCCGCAGCGAACGCAGGGCAAGCCGCGAGAACGGGATCCCGGTGCCGGGGACGATCCCCGCCTCTAGGCCCCGATGACCGCCGATCCAGGCCAGCTCAGGCGCGGTCGGCAGAGCGCGGAGCGAACGGGCGACGGCCACGGCCGGGTAGACGTGCCCGCCCGTGCCGCCTGCCGCGATCACCACTCGCATCCAGGAATCCTCCTTGCTCCGTGGTCTCGCGCGAGATTGCGAGCAGGATGCCCGCTCCGACCAGGCTGACGATGAGCGACGAGCCACCGGCGGACACGAACGGCAGTGTGATCCCGGTGACGGGCAGGAGCGTGATGACCACGCCGATGTTCACGAACGCCTCCACGCACAGGTAGGTCGTGATCCCCGCGGCGAGCAGCGCTCCGAACGTGTCCGGCGCCGCCAGCGAGATCCGGATCCCGCGCCAAGCCAGCAGCATGAACGCGACCACGACGAGCGCGCCCCCGACGAACCCGAACTCCTGGCCGATCACGGCGAAGATGTAGTCGTTGTGGGCGTTGGGGAGGATGATCCCGCCCGCCGCCGCTCTGTCCCCCAAACCGGCCCCGAGCAGGCCGCCGAGCCCGAGCGCCAGCAGGCCCTGCACGCTGTGGAAGCCGGTGGTCAGGGCGTTCTGGAACGGGTTCTCGAACGCCTGCAGCCGTTCGACCTGGTACCCCTTCAGGAGAAGCGAGGCGGCCGTCACGGCCCCACCGCCGAGGGCGAGGATCCCGAGCAGATTGCCGCCCGCCACGAAGAGCATGACGACGACCGTGACTCCGAGCACGAACGTCGATCCGAGGTCGGGGGACTTGAAGATCATGACGAGGAACGGGGCGACGATCACGACGAACGGGAGGAGCCCTCCCGGATCGAGCCGACCGCGGTGCCGCGGCGCGCCATCCAGTGCGCCAAGTACACGACGAGCGCGAGTTTGGCGAACTCGCCCGGCTGGATGACGGGCAGGCCGGGGAGCTTGAGCCACTGCGTCGATCCGCTCACCTCGACGCGCCACGGTGAGACCAGCACAAGACCGAGCAGGACCGCGGCAGCAACGAGCGCGGGCAGCGAGAGCAGGCGCAGCCACCGGTAGTCGGTTCGCATCGCGACGAACATGCACGCCATCCCGAGGGCGGCCCACACGAACTGGGGACCCACGGTCGCGAGCGTGCCGTCGCCGTCCGCGTAGCCGCTCATGGCCGAGCTCGAGTAGACCATCAGGATGCCGAGCCCGGTGAGGGCCACGACGAGCGCCAGGACGACCGCGTCCGGAGCGTGCCGCTCGCGTGTGTCGACGGGCGCGGCGAGGCCACCCGGGGCGGCGACCCGTGAGACGGCGGACGATTTCCTCACGGCGGCCGTCGGGGCGGCGGCCGTGAGGCGCGTCGCAGCGCCCGTGCCGGGTGCTCGGCGGATGCCGCTTGCGGTCATCGTCAGCGACCTCCGTCAGGGCCCGCCGCGGGGGCCGCCGTGGCAATCCGGCCGACCGCGGCCTTGAACGCCCGCCCGCGCGCCGCGTAGTCGGTGAACTGGTCGAAGCTGGCCGCAGCAGGGCTCAGCAGGACCGTGGCGACACTCCCCGGTCCGGCGCCGATGAGCAGCTCGCGGGCCAGCTCGTGCGCCCGGGGGACGGCACGCTCGAGCGTCCCGGCCTCCTCGACGCGATCCACGCCGGCGGCTCGGAAGAGCGCGGCCAGGGCCGGGCCGGACTCGCCGATCAGGACGGCCGCGGCGGCCCGCTCCGCGACGACCGGGGCGAGCGCGCCCAGGTCGACTCCCTTGTCGCGCCCACCGGCGATGAGGACGAGCGGCGCCTCGAACGAGCGCAGGGCCGCCGCGACGGCATCCGGCTGGGTGCCCTGGGAGTCGTTCACGAACCGGACGCCGTCCACCAGGGCGACGGGCTCGAGGCGATGCGCGACGCCCGCGAACGTGGCCGCTGCGGCCCGGATGGCGTCCGGCGCGAGCCCGAAGAGCAGCCCAACGGAGACGGCCGCCAGGAGGTTCGAGACATTGTGGAGCCCGGGCAGCGGGAACTCCGCGACCGGCATCACGCGGCCGGCGGGCCCGGTCCAGGCAGCGCCCCCGCCGCCGATCGTCAGCCGCTCCACTCCAGCGGCGACCACCCAGCCGTCCACTATGCCGACCCCGCCCGGGATCGGGCGATCCATCCGGTAGCAGACCGCAGGCGCGGTGCCGAGGCCGGCGTACCCGCCGACGACCGGGTCGTCGAGGTTGAGCACGAGCGCGCCGGCCGGATCCACCAGGTCGGCCAGCCTCCGCTTCACTGCCCGGTAGGCGGCCAGCGAACCGTGGCGATCGAGGTGGTCCGCCGTGACGTTCGTGTAGACGGCGACCGTGGTCCCCCGCGTGAGGCTCGGCAGCTGGAGCTCCGAGAGCTCCAGCACGACCCGGCTCGCCGCGTCGAGCCCGGTGACCCGGTCGATGAGCGGGACGCCGATGTTCCCGCCCAGCACGACCGGGTGCAGCGGGTCAGCGGCCAGGAGATGCGCGACGAGCGACGCCGTGGTCGTCTTGCCCTTGGTCCCGGTCACGCCGACCGTGGGGGCCGGGCACAGGCGCAGCGCGAGGTCCGGCTCGGAGACGAGCGCCGGCGCCGTGGGGTCGCCGCCCGCCACCCGCGCCGCGAGCGCGTCGAGAGCAGCCCGCAGGCGGGGCTCGGTGGTCGGGAAGCCCGGCGTGATCGTCGGAGAGAACGCCACGAGGGCGGCCCCCGCCCACGCCGTTGCAGGGTCGATCCCCGGTCCCGCGAGAAGGTGGACCGGCCGGCCCTCGAGCTCGGCGAGCCGGTCGGCGAGCGCGCCGCCCGGCTTCCCGTCGTAGACCGTGACGTCCGCTCCCCGCATCGGCGAAGAAGCGCGCGAGCCCGACCCCCGTCCGCGCGAGGCCCAGGACCGTCACGGGCACGCCGGCGAGCGCGCCGTCGCGGACCGCGTCGAGGGTGAGCGAGGCGAGGTCGAACGGTCCCGACATCGTCATTCCAGTCGCTGCAGCGTCGCTAGGAAGAGGGTGACGCCCAGCAGGCCGGCAAGTGCGGCCACGATCCAGAAGCGAAGCGTGATCTTCGTCTCCGGCCAGCCCCCGAGCTCGAAATGGTGGTGGAGCGGGCTCATCCGGAAGATGCGCCTGCCGCCGGTGGCCTTGAAGAAGGCAACCTGCAGCACGACCGAGCCCGCCTCGATGACGAAGATGATCCCGATCAGGGGGAGGATGAGGATCTGGCCTGTGATGAGGGAGACCACCGCGAGCGTCGCGCCAAGGCCGAGCGAGCCCGCGTCGCCCATGAACACCTGGGCCGGGTGGACGTTGAACCACAGGAAGCCCAGCAGCGCGCCGATCAGCAGCGCGCACAGGATCGCCAGGTTCGGCTGGGCGGGATTGTTGAGGAGGGCGATAATCAGGAACGCGACGTAGGCGAAGATGAGCGTGCCGCCGGCCAGGCCGTCGAGGCCGTCGGTCAGGTTCACGCCGTTGCTCATGGCGACGATCGCGAACGCGGCGAACGCGATGTAGACCCACGGAGCCACCGACACGGCGCCCACGAACGGGACCCCCACGGCCGCGATCGCATAGGTGCGCTGGATCTGCCACGCCGCCAGGACCGCCACGGCGGTCTGCCAGAGCAGCTTCTGGCGGGCCCGGATCCCGTCGCCGGTGCTCGCGTTGAGCCAGTCGTCGGCAAACCCGAGCAGGCCGACGAGCCCGAGCGCCGCAAGTGGGGCGAAGGTGGACGCGTCGACGAGGTTGAGCGCAAGCGCCAGCACGCCCACCACGGCGATCAGGAGCACCCCCCCGGCGGTGGGCGTGCCGCTCTTGACCTGGTGCGATTCCGGACCCTCCAGGCGGATCTGCTTGGCGAACCCGGCCCAGCGCACCAGGCGGATGTAGGGGGGCATGAGGATCACGACGATCACGAAGGCGAGGAGCATCCCCTGGATCAGCTCGACGGTCACGCCGGGATCCCGCCGTGGAGCGCGTCCACGATCACCTCCAGCGCCGCGCCCCGCGAGGCCTTGACCAGCACCACGTCGCCGGGGTGGAGCAGCGACGCGAGGAGCGCGATCGCCGCCTCCCGGTCCGGCACGAGGTGAACGCGCGCCGGTGCCATGCCGGCCGCGACCGCCCCCTCGGCGATGCCGGACGCGCTCGGCCCCACCACGACCAGCTCGGCGACGGCCCGGACGGCGGCCTCTCCCACGGCCCGATGGCCCGCGGCATGCGCCGTGCCCAGCTCCAGCATCTCGCCGAGCACCGCCACCGGCCGGCCAGGCAGCGAGGCGAGCACCTCGAGCGCCGCGAGTACCGCGGGCGGGGAGGCGTTGTAAGAATCGTCCAGGATTGTAAGACCGGGCGCCTCGACGATCGAGCCGCGGTGCGGGGAGGCCGCGGCCCACCCCGTCGCCAGGCCGGCGGCGATCGCCTCGTCCGGTAGCCCGGCCAGGAGGCCGACCGTCGCGGCGGCCAGCGCGTTATGAACGCTGTGGCGACCTAGCGCGGCCATCTCGACGCCGAATCGCGCCGTGCGCGGGGTGCGAGCCACGAGCTCGAACGCCATGCCCGCGGCGCCGCGGGCGACGACGCGCTCCGCGGTCACGTCGGCGCCGTCCCTGAAGCCGTAGAGCACGACCCGCGCCTTCGTCCGTGACCCGAAGGTGCGCACGCGGGCGTCGTCCCCGTTGAGGATCGCGGTGCCGCCGGCCGGCAGTGCCTCGACCAGCTCGGCCTTTGCGTTCTCGATCGCCTCGATGCTTCCCGCCCGTTCGAGGTGAACGGGTGCCACGGCGGTCACGACCCCGATCCCGGGCCGGGCGAGCCGGGCAAGCGTCGCGATCTCGCCCCCGACGTACATTCCCAATTCGAGGACCACCGCGCGGTGCTCCGGACCGAGCCGCAGGAGCGTGAGCGGAACCCCGACCTCGTTGTTGGCGTTTCCCTCGCTCTTGAGCGTCCGGAGCGAGGCCGAGAGGACGGCCGCAGTCGCGTCCTTGGTGGATGTCTTCGCGAAGCTGCCCGTGATCCCGACGACGAGCGGGTGGAACCGCGCCCGCCAGGCGGCCCCGATCGCCTGGAGCCCGAGCAGCGTGTCCGGCACCCGGACGACGGTCACGTCGCCGAGCGCATCGAGCTCCGCGGGATCGAGCGGGCGACCGACGAGCAGGGCGGCCGCCCCGGCCGCCACGGCGGCCCCGAGGAACCGGTGGCCGTCGGTCCGCTCGCCTGGCATGGCCACGAACAGGTTGCCCGGCTTCACCGCCCGCGAGTCCACGGCGCCGCCGCGGATGGGACGACCGGCGTCGCGGAGCAGCGTGCCCCCGGTCGCCGCGACGATGTCAGCGGCACCCAGCGCAGGGGCGGGCACGGTCGTCACGCCGGGGAGTGTCCCACAGGCGGGGCTCACGGGTTCGCCGACGCAGCGGGTGCCGACGCCGATGGCTTGACCGGCGGCACGTCGAGCGACTCCATCGAATCGGTCGCGATCCGCCGGAACAGCTCGAACGACTCGACCGCGTTCTCAACGTCACCCGGGCGGTTGATGATCGGCCTCCCCTGGTTGATCTGGACGGCGATCACGAGCTGGGGCGCAGTCCGGCCCACGAACCCGATGAAGGAGAAGTTGTAGACGTCCGTGCGGAACCTGCCGGCCTTGGAGTCCCAGATCTGCGCCGTCCCGGTCTTGCCCCCGACCAGATAGCCCGGGATGAGGGTGCGCGCCCGGTAGAACGGCACGACGTTGACCACCCGCTCCATGATCGCGGTCAGCTGGCCGGCCAGGGCGGGTGTCATCACGCGCCCGCGGTCGGCCGTCGTCGTCGGCGTGTCTCCGGTCGCCATCACCACGTGCGGCGTCGGGAGCATGCCGCCGTTGACCATCGCGCTGTAGGCGGTCGCCAGCTGGATCAGCGTGACCGCGACCCCCTGGCCGAACGACCCGTTGGCCAGGTCGATCTGCTGCCACGGCTGGACGGCCGGGTTGTGGACGAGGCCCGGCACCTCGCCCGCCACGTCGATCCCCGTCAGGGCACCGAAACCGAGACGCGTCCAAGTGGAATAGAGCACCTCCGCGGCCTGCTGGGTGGTCCGGCCCAGCATCAGAGCCACCTTTGACATGACGACGTTGCGCGACCATGCCACGGCGTCCTGGAAGGTGATCGCGCCCTTGCTCCCGCGGTCGGCGTTCTGGACGGACGCCCGGCCCCCGTCGAGGCTGAGGCTTGACTGGTCGTGGAGCACCGTCGTGCGGGTGACGATGCCCGCCTGCAGGGCGGCCGTCGCGGTGAGCAGCTTGAACACCGACCCGGGCTCGTAGACGCTCGAGACGACCGGGTCGATGAAGCGCGAAGGATCGCTCGCGGCGATCGCGACGTAGTCGTTGCCGTCGTAGCTCGGGTACGTGGCGGAGGCGAGGATCTCGCCGGTCTTCGGATCCATCACCACGCCGGAGACGCTCTTGGCGTGATCGGCGACCCAGGCGGCGTATAGTTCCTGCTCCAGCTTGAGCTGCAGGCTCGCGTCGATCGTGAGGGTGAGCGAAGTGCCGGGCGAACCCGCCTGGAGCGTCTGCGCGGTCTCCATGATCGGGAGCCCCGAGGCGTCACGCTGGGCCAGGAGGACCTGGGGGCTCCCGGCCAGCATGTCCTGCCAGCGACCCTCGACTCCATACTGGCCCGTCCCGTCGCGGTTGACGAACCCGAGCAGCTGCGCCGCGAGGCTCGTTCCCGCGGCACCTCCCGCCTGCGGATACACCCGCATCTGCTCGGGCTCCAGGCTCAGCTGCACGAGCGATCCATCGGCAAGGCCGTCCTTGATCGCGCTCGACTGGGCCGGGCTCAGGTCGTGGGCCAGGACCACGTAGGCGCTGCCGCCGTCGAGGTTCGCGCGCAGCGCATCGGCATCGGCCGGGTCGAGATCAAGGATGTCGACCAACTTGGCGGCCACGCTGCCCCGCAGGGTCGCCGTGTCGGCGTCGGTCGCACCGATCATCTGGGCTGGGTAGGCAGCCAGGAGGTCGCGCTCGACCGAGGTCGCGAGCATCACGGTCCCGGTCCGGTCGTAGATCGTCCCGCGAACGGGCGGGACCTCGATCGTCGCGGTCACCTGCTCGCGGGCACGCGCCACCAGGTCGTCGTGGCGCGCGATCTGCCAGTAGCCGAGCCGTGCGATGCAGGCGACACCGAAGCAGCCGAGAAGCGCGAGCACGAGCAGGCTGCGCAGGCGGCTGTCGGTCCGGCCGGGCATCAGGTGGGCGTCCTCGTGTTCGGTCGATCTGGGTCGGCGCCGGCGTAGGTCAGCGTGCTGGAACCACGAGCGGGTCGACGAGCTGGCCGAGACCCGCACCGAGGGCGATCCTGCGGATCGCGGGCTCGCTCCCCACGCTCGAGAGGTTCGCGATCAGGTCGCGTTCGTCCGAGAGCAGGTCGGCCCGGGCTTCCATCAGGCGATCGACGTCGAAGTCCGTCGCGGACACCCGCACCGTCTGCGACAGCGAGAAGAGTGCCAGCAAGAAGACGACCACGATCCCCACGACCGCGAGTCCGACCCGGCCCTGGCGCCGGCGCGACCGCACCGCCGTCGCGCCACGCAGCCTCCGGCGCGGGAGATCTGTCGCCCGCTCCGAACGCTGGGCGCCGCGCCGCTCGACGGGCATTTCGTCCCGGCGGCGCGGCGCCAGGGTTCCGGCCCGCGGACGCGCGCCGGCGTAGCCCGCCATCAGTCCGCCCCGAGGTAGGCGGTGCCGTATGCGGGCAGGCCCAGCTCACGGGCAGCGACGTCCATCCCCACGAACTGCTCCCGGGCGAGCTCGTGCGCCTCGTCGAGGGCGGACCAGGTCCGCTCCCGGCGCTCGCGAACCTCGTGCTCCCGGCGGCCGTATGACCGGCGGCGCTGGGACTGGTGGCCCTTGCTCATCTCTGCGAACCCTCCTGCGCGTCGACGGGTGGACGGCTCACGCCGCGAGCCGTTCCGCGGTCCGGAGTCGGGCGCTCCGGGCCCGGGGATTCGCGGCGACCTCCGCCTCCGTGGGCACCGTCGGCTGGTGGCCGACGGGACGGAGGCGGGGGGCCCGGCCGCAGACACAGACCGGGAAGCTGGGTGGGCAGGTGCAGCCGCGACGCTCTGCCGCGACGAAGCGCTTGACGAGACGATCCTCGAGTGAGTGGTAGGCAAGGACCACGAGCCGACCGCCGGGACGCAACAGCCCGACTGCGGCCGAGAGCGCCATCTCGAGCGCGTCGAGCTCGCCGTTGACCGCGATCCGGAGCGCCTGGAAGGAGCGCGTGGCGGGATGGATCCGCCCGGCGCGGCCCGGACGCCGCGGGACGACGCGCTCGACGAGCGAGGCGAAGTGCGCGGCCGTCGCGACCGGTACCTTCGCGCGCGCCTCGACCACGGCGCGCGCGATGCGCCGGGCGTGCGGCTCCTCGCCGTAGCGCCAGAGGAGATCGCCCAGGGCGTCTGCGTCCAGGTCGGCCAGCAACGCGGCAACGGGCCGGCCGACCGCCGGGTCGAAGCGCATGTCCAGCGGGCCGTCGGACCGGAAGCTGAACCCGCGGGTCGGGTCGGCGAGCTGGAATGAGCTCAGGCCGAGGTCCAGCAGGATTCCGTCGACCGCGGGGAACCCGGCCTCCGGGGCGACGGTCGCGAGATCACGGAAGTTGGCCTGCCTCAGGACGAGCCGGTCGCCGAACCGGGCGAGCCGCTCCCCCACCCGCGCGATCGCGGCGGGGTCGGCGTCGAGCCCGAGGACGCGGCCGTCCGGGCTGGCGGCCTCCAGGATCCGCTCGGTGTGCCCACCGCCACCGACAGTTCCGTCGACATGGAGGCTGCCGGGGCGCGGGGCGAGCATCAGCATGACCTCCTCCGCGAGCACCGGCAGGTGCCCAGGCTCCATGTCCACCTCTCCGTCGACGAACGGATCCCGAGCGGATCCTGGAAGCGCATGTGGTCGCTAGATGCCGAGCCCGGCCAGGTGCTTGGCCAGCGCATCCGGCACCTCAAGCGCCCTCCGGTACTCCTCCCACCGGGCGGGCGCCCAGATCTCGGCGTGGTCGAGCGAGCCGACGACGACCGCCTCCCCCTCGAGCCCGGCCGCCTCGCGGAGGTAGGCCGGCAGGACAAAGCGCCCCTGGGCGTCGAACTCGATCTCGACGGCGCTCGCGAAGACGAACCGGCTGAAGGCGCGGGCCCCGGGGTTCTCGACGGTCGGCAGGGCCGCGACGCGGCTGGCGAGGCGCTCCCATGCCTCCCTCGGCCAGATCGCCAGGCAGAGGTCGAGCCAGCGCGACACCATCGCGCCGCCGGCGAGCTGGGCCCGGAACTTCGACGGCACGGCAAGCCGAGCCTTCGCGTCCACCGTGTGCCGGTACTCGCCGGTGAACACCAGCCCGGGCTCCTTCTGTCGGTCTCCGCCGTCCGCGGGCCAGGTGCCCGAGGCTCGGCCGGTGCATGGCCCGGTGCCCTCGGCGATGGCCGAGTCCGCCTCGCCCGTCACCAAGATTCACCACCTGTCCCCACTTCGTGGGACTTGGTGGGTATGATACATCGCGATGGACCCGAGTCAACGCCGTTCTCGCCACCAGGCGGGGGAATCCGGTCGGCCGATCGAGCACCGCCGGCACCCTGTCGGACGTCCACCGCAGCCACCCGGGGGCGGGGGCGGTAGTACCAGTGGCGTCTTGTCGGCGTCGCACGGCCAGGTGTAGGCTCGGGCGCCGAGCACGGTCTCCGCCACCACACGAGGTCTGGACTCGCAGATGACAGCCCTGCCGCGTACCGATCCGACGGTGTCGGACGCGCTCCCTGCCGGCATGCGGGAGCGGCAGCTGCACCCGATGGCCGCCGTACGGATCCGGCGCTGCACCTTCCGCCGGCTCATCGCCGTCGATCGCGCAGGCGGGCGCGTGTACGACGTGGACTGCCTCTACCCCGACCGAACGGTCCCGCTGCCCCTCGGCGACCTCGAGTCGGCGATGCCCGTGTGCAACGCCTGCGCCGCGGCGCACATCTTCCGGGCCGACGAGGACTGACCCGCCGGATTCACGACCAGCCGCGGCGAGGGCGCCAGCGAGGCAGCCTGTACGCCGGGTTCTGTACCGCGCCCGAGGGAGCGGCGACGGTCATCCATCTGGGGCCGCCGGTTGCCCGGCGGCTCGTGCGGCCGACCCGAGGGTCCGCGGCGGCGCGCCGCTGCCCCGGCGAACCGGGACACGCCCTCCTACTTGGCCTTGCTCCGGGTAGAGCTTGCCGCGTTTCACCCCGCCGCCGGTTACCCGGCGGCGGACTCGTCTCTGTGGCGCTGGTCCTCGCCTCGCGGCGGACGGGCGTTACCCGCTACCCTGCGCCGGGGAGCCCGGACGTTCCTCACGCCTGCGGTTGCCCGCCGACGCGCGACCGTCCAGCCGCCTCGCTGGCCGCCGAAGTCTACTCCCGCGGTCCGCGCCGTCGGCCGCCCCGAGGCACAGGCCTCAGCCCGCCTCGATCTCGAGCCCGTCACTGGCGACCTCAACGCCGGCGGGCAGCCGCGCCGACAGCGCCGCGTGGCCGAGCTCATGGTCCAGGTGGGTCAGGTACGTGCGCCGGGGCCGGAGCTCCTCGACGAGGGCCAGAGCTTCGGCGACCGTCTGGTGGGTGGGATGGGGCCGGTCGCGGAGCGCCGAGAGCACCAGGACGTCCAGGCCCAGAAGCAGGGCCCGGCCGTCCGCGTCGATCCGCTGGACGTCGGAGCAGTAGGCGAAGCCGCCGGTCCGATAGCCGGTGATGACCCGATCGCCGTGGACCACCGGGACCGGGACGAAGCGCCGGCCGCCGACGAGGAACGGGCCCTCGACGGCGACGGGACGGAGCTGCGGCACCCCGAAGAACGGGCCCTGGGCGGGCCGGAACGCATACGCGAACCGGCCGGCGATGACAGCGAGGTCCTCTGGGAGCGCGTGGACGGGCAGATAGCCGTCCTGGAGCTCGTTGAAGCGCCGCAGCTCGTCAAGCCCCCCGACCGCGTCCTGGTGCTCGTGGGTGAGGAGCACCGCGTCGATCCGGCGCATGCCCGCGGCGAGCGCCTGCCACTTGAAGTCCGGGCCGCAATCGAGGAGGACCCGCCGATCGCCGAAGGAGAGCAGCGCCGAAGCGCGGAAACGGTGGTCACGCAGATCGCTCGACGTGCAGACGGGGCAGTCGCAGGCGATCCGGGGAATTCCCTGGCTCGTCCCACTGCCCAGGATGCGGACGACGAGGCGACCGGGGTCCGGCCCCGCGTCGGCGGGGTCGAAGTCCGCCTCCAGGGCAACCGCGGCGTCCCCGCCCGTGCCGGACCCAAGCTCCAGCCCGAGCTGCCTCGACGCCGACCCTTGCTCACCCGGCCCGGATTGCGGCCGCCTGACGACGAGCGCCGGCCCGCCGGCCGCGACCCGGTCGAGCGCCTCGTTGGCCAGCGCGTCCGCGGTGCCGTTCTCGCTGCGCGGGACGTGCCTGGCGCTCCAGCGGCGGAACCGGCGCAGCCCCGCGACGGCCTCGTCGTGGAGCGGGGCGAGCTTGGGGTCCTTCACCCGCCAGCGACCCTGGATCTGCTCCACGACCAGCTTGGAGTCGAGCAGCAGGAGCAGGTCTTCCGCGCCGAGCTCCGCGGCCAGGTCGAGCGCCCGGATCACCGCCGTCCATTCGGCGACGTTGTTCGTCTGGCGCCCGAGCGCCTCGGAGATCGTGGCGATCGGTTGCGCGTCCGCGCGCTCGGCGCCCGACGGTCCGCGTCGATCAGCGCCGCGCCGGCAGACGCGGGGCCCGGGTTTCCGCGCGCCGCGCCGTCCGTCCGGATGATCAGCCGGCGCACCCCGCCGGCCGCGGATCGGCTCAGACCGAACGCTCCACGACGGCCCGCGACACCTCGAGGATCGCGCGCGTGATGTTGATGCCCCGCGGGCACGCGTCGACGCAGTTGAAGATCGTCCGGCAGCGCCAGACGCCGTCCTTGTCGGCCACGATCTCGAGCCGCTCGTCGGCGGCGTCGTCACGCGAGTCGAAGATGAAGCGGTGGGCGTTGACGAGCGCCGCCGGGCCCACGTAGCGCGGGCTGCGCCCAGAAGGACGGGCACGCCGTTGTGCACGCGGCGCAGAGGATGCACTTGGTCGTGTCGTCGTAGCGCGCGCGATCCGCCTGGCTCTGGAGTCGCTCGCGCTCCGGGGCGGGCGAGTCCGCGATCAGGAAGGGCATGACGCTGCGGTACTTCGAGAAGAACCCGTCCATGTCGACGACGAGGTCCTTGACCACCGGCAGGCCCCCGAGAGGTGCGACGCTGACCTTCCGGCCCAGCTGGTCGACCCGGATCTTGCAGGCCAGGCGGTTGCGCCCGTTGATCAGCATCGCGTCCGAGCCGCAGATGCCGTGGGCGCACGAGCGGCGGAACGTGAGCGTGGGGTCCTGGTTCGCCTTCACCGAGGTCAGGAGGTTGAGCACGCGATCCATCGGCTCGGCCTCGACCCTGTAGGACTCCCAGTGGGGCGCCGCGTCGCGCTCGGGGTCGAAGCGGAGGATGCGAAGGTCGACCTGCATCACGCGGCTCCCGGGCTCAATACGTGCGCGGCTTGGGCTCGAACCGGGTAATCGTCACCGGCTTGTAGCGCAACGAGGGCCCTGCCTCGCCGCGGTACGCGAGCGTGTGGGCGAGGAAGTTGACGTCATCGCGCTCCGGGAAGTCGTCGCGCGAGTGGGCACCCCGGCTCTCGTGACGGGCGATCGCCGAGGCCGCCATCGCCTCGGCGCCGTCGAGCAGGTAGCCGAGCTCGCGCGCCTCGAGCAGGTCGGTGTTGAAGGTCCGGCCCGCGTCACCGACGCGCACGCGGGCGTAGCGCTCCTTGAGCGCGGCGACACCGGCGACGGCCGTGCGCATCATCTCGGCGGTCCGGAAGACGCCCACGTTGTCCATCATCAGCGTGGCGAGCTCGGCCTTGAGCACTGAGGGGCTCTCGCCGTCCGGGCGCGTCCGGAGCGCCTCGAGCTCGGCCCGAACGGGCTCCTCGACGTCAGCTGCGATTGACGGCGCCTCGGCGGCCCGGCAGTAGGCGGCCATCTCGCGCCCGGCGCGCCGTCCGAAGACCAGGAGGTCCACGAGGGAGTTCGTCCCGAGCCGGTTCGCCCCGTGGACCGAGACGCAGGCCGCCTCGCCGGCGGCGAAGAGCCCCGCCACAACCGTGTTCTGCTCGTCTCGAATGACGCGCGTCCGGACGTCCGTCGGGATGCCACCCATCGCGTAGTGAGCGGTGGGCACGATGGGCACGGGCTCGCTGAGCGGCTCGACGCCGAGGTAGACCCGCGCGAAGTCCGTGATGTCGGGCAGCTTCTCCTCGATCACGGCGCGGCCCAGGTGGCGAACGTCGAGGAGGACATAGTCCTTCTTGGGCCCCGCTCCGCGCCCGTCGCGGATCTCGAGGTAGATGGCCCGGCTCACCATGTCGCGCGGCGCCAGCTCCATCAGCTTGGGCGCGTAGCGGCTCATGAACCGCTCACCGTCCCCGTTGAGGAGCGTGCCTCCCTCTCCCCGGGCGGCCTCGGACAGGAGGATCCCCAGGCCGTACAGGCCGGTCGGGTGGAACTGGTAGAACTCCATGTCCTCGAGCGGGATCCCGTGGCGATAGGCCAGCGACATGCCGTCGCCGGTCAGGGAGTGGGCATTCGAGGTGATCGCGAACATGCGGCCGTTGCCGCCGGTGGCGAGGAGCACGGCCTTGGCCCCGAATGTGTGGAACTCGCCGTCGGCGATCCGGTAGGCGACGACCCCGGCTGCCCGGCCACCGTCACCGCCGTCACCGCCCTCGAAGACCAGGTCGACGACGTGGTATTCGTCGTAGAACCGGACCCCGGCCTTGATGCAGTTCTGGTACAGGGTCTGGAGGATCATGTGGCCGGTCCGGTCGGCTGCGAAGCACGAGCGCTTGACCGGACCCTCCCCGAAGTTCCGGGTGTGGCCGCCGAAGCGGCGCTGGTCGATCTTCCCGTCCGGCGTCCGGTTGAAGGGCAAGCCCATGTGCTCGAGTTCGATGACGGTCTCGACGGCCTCCCGCGCCAGGATCTCCGCGGCATCCTGGTCGACGAGGTAGTCGCCCCCCTTGACCGTGTCGAACATGTGCCACTCCCAGTGGTCCTCCTCCTGGTTTCCCAGGGCGGCGCACACGCCACCCTGGGCGGCGCCAGTGTGGGAGCGGGTCGGGTAGAGCTTGGTGAGAACGCCCGTGGAGACACCCGCCTTGGCGAGCTCCAGGGCCGCCCAGAGGCCCGCCCCGCCGGCGCCGACGACCAGTGCGTCGTGGTCGATTCGCATCGGGCGGCCTTCCTATTGGACCGGGAACGGGAGAGTCATCACGGCGATCGTTCCCAGCAGGGCCAGGGCGATCCCGGCCAGGTAGAGCAGGAGCGTGAGGGCGGTCCGAGTTCCTCCGTGGATGTAGTCCTGGAGCACCGTCCGGACGCCAAGGAAAGCGTGCAGGACCACCATCGTGAGCAGCATCCAGTCGACCGTGCGCCACACGACGCTGCCCCATCGGTCATCGATGATCCACTGGGACGACTGGGAGGCCGGGTCGAAGACGAAGTGCATGATCGAGAAGTGGCCCAGGGCGAGCACGAACAGGGCCAGCCCCGACAGGCGCATCAAGTACCAGACGGCCATCTCGAAGCCGCTGCCGTGCGGGCGGGGCCGGCCGGAGCGGCTGTACAGCGCCATCAGGAGACTCCGGCCCATATCGGGCGCAGGATGATGTAGGCGCCCGGAAGTCCGACGACCACGAAGACGACCCAGATGGCGTACCAGAGCTGTCGGTGGAAGACCGTGGTGGCGGGCCAGAAGTCCATCACGATGATCCGCAGGCCGTTGAGGGCGTGGTAGAGGAGCGCCGCGCCAAGGAGCGTCTCCCCCACCCGTCCGGCCGGGCTCGCATAGAGTTTCAGGACCTCGTTGTACAGGCTGGGGTTCGCGCCGACCAGCCAGATGTCCAGGACGTGCAGGAGCACGAAGGCCCAGATGGCGATGCCGGAGATCCGGTGGAATGCCCACGCGAGCATTCCCTCGCCGCCTCGGTACTGGACGTAGCGCACCGGAAGACTCGCCTCCGTGACCGGCCGGGGACGCAGCCGACTCGAAGTGGCCGGGCTGGTCCGGGTGGACCTCGCCATTGTACGGGGTCCGGAGAGCGCGAATCCTGCGGCTCACGCCCCGTCAGCCACCGCTGGGAACCTTCGCCGGGAGCCCGCGGCGGGGTACCATCGGCACGCGCCCCGCCCTCGAAGATCACAGGAGCCAGCGTGAAGATCCAGGAAGCCGACGCGAAGTCGCTGCTCGCCGCGCAGGGCCTGCCGGTCCCTCCGTGGGCGGTTGCCCGCACCGCAACCGACGCGCGCGCGGCTGCCGAGCGGTTCCTCGCCGATGGCGCGGGCCGGGTCGTGATCAAGGCCGAGGTCCTCGTCGGGGGGCGCGGCAAAGCTGGCGGCGTGAAGCTGGCGGGGTCGCCGGCCGAGGCGGAGGAGGTCGCCGGCCGGATCCTCGGCCTGACGATCAAAGGGATCCCGGTACGCAAGGTTCTCGTCGGACCTGCCGCGGTGATCGTCAAGGAGTACTACCTCGGCGCCATCCTCGACCGGGCGTCGCGGCGGATCGTCCTGATGGCCTCTTCCGAGGGCGGCGTGGAGATCGAGGAGGTTGCCAGGGCGACCCCGGAGGCGATCCACCGGGTCGCGGCCCACCCGCTCCTCGGCCTGCTGGACTGGCAGGCTCGCGAGCTCGCCTTCGCGATCGGGCTCGGCGGGCCGCACCTGCACGACTTCGTGCGGATCGCGCGCGGCATCGTCACCACGATGCGCGTCAACGACGCCGACCTGGTCGAGGTGAACCCGTTGGCGATCGTCCGCGCGAGCGGCCCCCAGGGGCACGTCGAGCACCTCGCCTGCCTCGATGCCAAGGTCACCCTCGACAATTCGGCGCTGCCCCGCCATCCTGACCTCGAGAAGCTGCGCGACCTCGACGAGGAGGACCCCGCGGACGCGGAGGCGCGGCACTACGACATCAGCTTCATCCATCTCGACGGCTCGATCGGCTGCATGGTCAACGGGGCCGGCCTCGCGATGACGACGATGGACCTCGTGAACCGGGCCGGAGGCGCGCCCGCCAACTTCCTGGACATCGGTGGCGGCGCCAAGGCGGATCGGGTCTCCGCGGCGATGCGCCTCATCCTTGCCGATCCGAAGGTGCGCGCGATCCTCGTCAACATCTTCGGTGGCATCACCCGCGGCGACGAGGTGGCCCGTGGCCTGATCGATGCCCGGGCCCGCCAGGAGCGCGCGGTGCCCATGGTCGTCAGGATCGTCGGCACGAATGCGGAGGAGGCGGCGCGTCTCCTCCACGAGGCGGACTTCGAGACCGCGGCCACGCTGGACGAGGCGGCCGCCAAGGCGGTTGCCGCGGCCCGTCAGGCCGCCGGAGGCGCAGCATGAGCATCCTCGTCGGCCGGGAGACGCGGCTCGTGGTGCAGGGCATCACCGGGCGAGAGGGCGAGTTCCACTCCCGCCAGATGCTGGACTACGGCACCCGCATCGTTGCGGGCATGACGCCCGGCAAGGGCGGCCTCTCGGCGCTCGACAACCGGGTCCCGGTGTTCGACACCGTGGGTGAGGCCGTGCGCCAGACGGGCGCCAACGCCTCATGCATCTTCGTCCCTGCGGCGGGCGCCCCGGACGCCATTCTCGAGGCGGTCGGAGCAGGAATTGGGACCGTGTTCTGCATCACGGAAGGGATACCGGCCCTGGACATGCTGCCGGTCGTGGAGATCGTCAGGGCGGCCGGCGCCCGGCTCGTGGGCCCCAACTGCCCCGGTGCGACGTCCCCGGGCCGAGCCAAGGTCGGGATCATCCCCGGCTCGATCCATCGCGAGGGGCGGGTCGGGGTCGTATCGCGGTCCGGGACGCTGACCTACGAAGCCGTCCAGGCGATGACCGACGCCGGCCTGGGCCAGTCCACCTGCGTCGGGATCGGCGGCGATCCGATCATCGGCACGACTTTCCTGGACATCCTGCAGCTCTTCGCGGCCGACCCCGAGACCGAGGCGATCGTGCTGATCGGAGAGATCGGCGGATCGGCCGAGGAGGAGGCCGCCGCGTGGGCGGCAGAGCACCTCCGGGGCGTGCCCATAGCTGCCTTCATCGCCGGCCGGACGGCCCCCGAGGGCAAGCGCATGGGCCACGCCGGCGCGATCATCTCGGGCGGCCGGGGGACGGCGGCGGAGAAGGTCGCCGCGCTCGAGGCCGCGGGGATCCGGGTCGCCGGCTCTCCGACCGAGCTCCCGGCGCTCCTGCGCGAGGCCGGATATCGCGGCTAGGCCGAGGGCGCCGTCAGCCCGTGGCGTCGGGCGCCCGGAACCCGGCTGGGTAGAGCGCGGCCCAGGCGGGACCGCCGGGCGCCTCGATCAGCTCGACGAGGACGCCGTGGCAGCTCCGCGGGTGCAGGAACGCCACCGGGCCCTCGGCGCCGGGGCGCGGCGCGGTGTCGATGAGCTCGACGCCGTCGACGGCGAGCCGGGTCAGGGTCGCGGCGATGTCGGCAACCTCGAAGCACACGTGATGGAAACCCTCGCCCCGGGTCTCCAGGAAGCGGGCGACCCCGGTGGTGTCGTCCGTCGGCTCGACGAGCTCGATCCTGGTCTCGCCGACAGGGAGGAAGGCGATGTTGACCCGGTCGTGCGGATCGGCGACCACCGGGCCCGGCGCCAGGCCCAGGATGTCGCGATAGAAGCCGAGCGCAGCGCTCATCTCGCGGACGACCACCGCGACGTGGTGCACCCGCCCGACGTGATGGGCGGTCATCGGCAGGTCGACGACCGGGTCCGGCATCAGGCATCCCTCCCCGGGCGCCCTGGTTGCGCCGCGTCCCGAGGCGTCGTTCGCGGACGGGGGCGGATCCGCGTGCGTCACGCCGCGGCGTCACAGCGTGACCAGCTCGCGATGCTCGCCCCAGACGGCGCGGAGCCGGTCCGAGATCTCCCCCACGGTCGCGTATGCGCCCACTGCCTCGATCAGGGCGGGCACCAGGTTCTCGCCGCCTCGGGCGCACTCGTCCACGCGTCGCAACGCCGCCGCCCAGGCCGCCGGGTCGCGCCCCTCGCGGACGCGCCGGAGGCCCGCGACCTGGCGTCGCTCGCCGTCTGGGTCGATCCGCTGGAGCGCCGGGGTTCGCGGACTCTCGTCGCGGAAGCGGTTCACGCCGACGACGACCTGGCTGCCATCCTCGATCGCGCGCTGGACCCGGTAGGATGACTCCTGGATCTGGCGCTGCTGGAAGCCGCCCTCGATGGCGGCGAGCGTCCCGCCCAACGCCTCGATCTCGTCCAGGAGATCCCGGGCGGCCGCCTCCAGCTGGTCCGTGAGCGTCTCGACGTAGTAGCTGCCGGCCAGCGGGTCCGGCGTCTCGGTGATGCCGGCCTCGTTCGCCAGGATCTGCTGCGTCCGAAGCGCAAGCCGCGCCGCCTCGGCGGTCGGCAGCGCGAGGGCCTCGTCCCGCGAGTTCGTGTGCAGGCTCTGTGCCCCGCCGAGGACCGCGGCCAGCGCCTGGACCGTGGTCCGCACGACGTTGTTGTCGACCGACTGTGCGGTCAGCGAGCTGCCCGCCGTCTGGACATGGAAGCGGCACATCATGCTGCGCGGGTCGCGCGCGCCGAACCGGTCGCGCATGATCCGGGCCCACAGTCCTGCGGGCGGCCCGGAACTTGGCGACCTCCTCGAAGAGATCGCTCCACGCGGCGAAGAAGAAGCTCAGGCGGCCCGCGAAGGCATCCACATCGAGCCCGCGCGCGACGGCGGCCTCCACGTAGGCGATGGCGTCCGCCATCGTGAAGGCGAGCTCCTGGGCGGCCGTCGCGCCTGCCTCGCGCATGTGGTAGCCGGAGATGCTGACGGTGTTCCAGCGTGGCAGCTCGCGCGCGCGCAGAACTCGAAGATGTCCGTGACCAGGCGCATGGACGGGCGCGGCGGGTAGATGTAGGTGCCGCGCGCGATGTACTCCTTGAGGATGTCGTTCTGGGTCGTGCCGGCGATGCGGTCCCTGGGCACGCCCTGCTTGCCGGCCGCGGCGACGTAGAGGGCAAGCAGGATCGCGGCCGTGGCGTTGATCGTCATCGAGGTCGTGACCTGGCCGAGCGGGATCCCCGCGAAGAGCGCCTCCATGTCGGCGAGGGAGCAGACGGGCACGCCGACCCGGCCGACCTCACCCTCCGCCTCGGGAGCGTCGCTGTCGTAGCCCATCTGGGTCGGGCAGGTCGAACGCGACCGAGAGGCCGGTCTGGCCCTGGGCCAGGAGGTAGCGGAAGCGCTCGTTCGTCTCGGCCGCCGTCGCGAAGCCCGCGTACTGGCGCATGGTCCAGAAGCGACCCCGGTACATCGTGGGCTGGACCCCGCGCGTGAAGGGGAACTCGCCCGGCCGGCCCAGGTCGCGCCCCTCGTCGAGGCCGGCGATGTCGGCCGGCGTATAGAGGTCCGCGATCCTCGATGTCCGGACGTCGAGATCTCGAAGCGCGCCCTGCGCTCGGGCGTCGCGGCGATCGCCTTCGCCCGGACGGCCGTCGCGCGCCGCGACCGGTACGCGCCCGGATCAGGTCGCGGAGAGTCGGGTTCGCGGCGTCGTCGGTCGACATTGGCTTCTCCGCTCAGTCGGATCACGACGAGAAGGTCGCCGACCTCGATCGTATCTCCGACAGCGACCCCGACCCGCTCCACGGCACCCTCGCGGGGTGCCCGGAGCTCATTCTGCATCTTCATGGCCTCGACGACGAGGATCTGCTGGCCCGCCTCGACACGATCGCCGGCGCCGACGGAGATCGCGACGATGCGTCCCGGGATGATCGCGCGGACCTCGATCGGGCCGCCTGGTGACGCAGCTCCCGCGCCTCGTCGCGCCCGCTCGCGGAGGGCTGCGTGGCGTTCCGACTCGATCTCGACCTCGATCCGCCATCCGTTCACGACCACCTCGCGGTGCCGCGTGCCATGAGCACGATCGACGCGCACTGGGCTGAACAGAACATCTGTTCTAATCTCTGCCCTACCGTCGCCCGTGCCCGACTCGACGAGACGTGCCCGTGCCCCGCCGAAGTGCTCGAGCCGGACGGTCGCCGGCACGCCATCGACGAGCGGGAGCCCGGGCGTGGAGGCTCCGACGCCCGGCAAGCGTGCGGCCGGGTCGGGCGCCGGGGAGATCCGGAAGGACGCGTCTCCCTCGAGCCTGGAGGCGCCTGCGACCCGGACGCGGACGGCGCGCTCGTCGATCGCGACGCCAGGCCAGCCAGGCTCACCCGTCGATCCGGCGATCAACGTCCGGCGGGGCGGGAGCCGACTCTGGCTCACGACGGCCACCGGTTCGTGCCGCGGGCTCTCCCGGCAGCTCGCCATGCAGAGCCGTCGCTTCCCGCCGCGAAGGGGCTGGCCACCTGCTTGTGACAGGGGGACGTGCCCGGACCTAGACCCCCGGCCGGGCCGGCTTCCTCGACATCGTCGAGGCCGGCAGCGATCGCGGCAACGCGCACGGCGGCAGCTCGGGACGCCGCACCGTCCCAGTGGGCATCGACCCAGCTCGTCGAGAGTCCGGCCGGATCGAGGAATGCAGGCTCGCCGAGCATCGCTCGATGAAACGGCAGTGTGGTCTGGATCCCGCCGATCTCCGTCTCCTCGAGCGCGCGCCGCAGCCCTCCGAGAGCGGAGGCTCGATCGGTTCCCTGGGCGACGACCTTGCAGATCAACGGGTCGTACTCGGACGGAACCCGGTCGCCGACCTCCACTGCCGTGTCGACCCGGACCCGCGGCCCGGCCGGCATCACCCATCGCGTGATCCGGCCCGGCGACGGCGCGAAGACGCGCGCCGGATCCTCAGCGGAAATTCGCACCTCGATCGCATGGCTCGTCGGCCGGGCGGCCCGGTCGGCGGCAGCGAGGACGACCGGCGACAGCGGCTCACCACTCGCCACCAGGAACTGCTCGCGAACGATGTCGATGCCGCTCACGAGCTCGGTCACGGGGTGCTCGACCTGGAGCCTGGCGTTGACCTCGAGGAACCAGAACCGGCCGTCACGGTCGTAGAGGAACTCGACCGTCGCGGCATTTCGCAACCCGCCCGCGCGGGCCAGCCGGATCGCCATCGCAGTGCAGCTCCTCCGCTCCATCTCGGTGAGGCCCGGCGCCGGTGCTTCCTCGATCAGCTTCTGATGGCGGCGCTGGGTCGAGCAGTCACGCTCGCCGAGGGCAACGACCTGCCCCATCGCATCACCGAGGAGCTGGACCTCGATGTGGCGGGCGGGGATGATCTCGCGCTCCACGTAGACGGCGCCGTCTCCGAAGGCCGCCGCGGCCTCGCGCGAGCCCGCCAGGAGCGCCGCCGGCAGCTCTTCGGCCGAGACGACGCGCCGCATCCCGCGGCCACCCCCGCCAGCCGCTGCCTTGACGAGGAGCGGGAAGCCCACGGCACGTGCGGCCTCGAGGAGGGCGTCCAGCTCGTCGGGGCGGTCGACTGGAGCCGGCTCGAGCGTCCCCGGGACGTGCGGCACTCGACCGCACGCGCCGTCCGTCGGGCGGCCAGCTTGTCCCCGAGCGCTGCGATCGTCGCGGACGGCGGTCCCACGAACGCGAGGCCGGCATCCTCGACCGCGCGGGCGAAGGCCGCTCGCTCGGACAGGAACCCGTATCCGGGATGCACGGCCTGGGCCCCCGAAGCCAGGGCCGCCTCGACGACGGCGTCGATCCGCAAGTAGCTCTCGGCCGGTGGCGCGGGCCCCAGTCGCACGGCGGTGTCGGCAGCCCGAACGTGTGCCGCCATCATATCGGCATCGGAGTAGACCGCGACCGCCTGCATCCCGAGCTCGTGGGCCGCCCGGATGATCCGGAGAGCGATCTCGCCCCGGTTCGCCACCAGGACCCGCTCGAACGGCGGGGTCACCGTCCGCCTCGCGGACGCCCGACGGCTCGTGCCGCCTGGCGATGTCTTTGCACAAAGACGCGCCGGCGAGCCACGGTGCGGTCCCCTCCCCCACCGCTCACAGGGGGATGTTGCCGTGCTTCTTGCGGGATTCGCGTCCTGCTTGTCGGCGAGCATCTCGAGGGCGCGAATCAGGCGCGGCCGAGTCTCCGACGGTGCGATGACGTCGTCGATGTAGCCGCGTGCGGCCGCGACGTAGGGATTGTTGAACTCCGCCTCGTACTCCGCGACGAGGCGCCGCTGCTCGGCCGCTGGGTCGGCGGCGCGCGCGATCTGGTCTTTGAAGATGATGCTCGACTGCCCCCGCCGCACCCATGACCGCGATCTCGGCGTTCGGCCACGCGAAGTTCATGTCGCCGCGGATGTGCTTGCTGCTCATGACGTCGTAGGCACCCCCGTACGCCTTCCGGGTGATCACCGTGAGCTTCGGCACGGTCGCCTCGCAGTACGCGTACAGGAGCTTGGCCCCGTGCTTGATGATCCCGCCGTGCTCCTGGCCGACCCCGGGCAGGAACCCCGGGACGTCCACGAAGGTGACGAGCGGAACGTTGAAGCAGTCGCAGGTCCGGACGAAGCGAGCGGCCTTGACCGACGCGTCGATGTCCAGCGCCCCGGCCAGCAATGCCGGCTGCTGGGCGACGATCCCGACGCTCCTTCCACCAAGCCGTGCAAACCCGACCAGGATGTTCGGAGCCCAGCCGGGCTGGATCTCGAAGAAGTCGGCGCCGTCCACGACGCGCCGGATGACATCGTGCATGTCGTACGGTCTCTGGGGGTCGTCGGGAACCACGGTGGTCCAGCTCCGGATCTCGCCGATCCACTGGATCGGACGATGCAGTGCGGGGAGCTTCGGCTAGGTTGTTCTGGGGTAGGTGTCCCAGCAGCCGCCGGACATGGTCCATCGCGGTCGCCTCGTCGGGGGCGGCCAGGTGGGCCACCCCGGTGATCGTGGTGTGGGTCGCGGCACCACCCAGGTACTCGGAATCGACCTCCTCGTGCGTCACGGTCCGCACGACGTTGGGTCCTGTCACGAACATGTAGCTGGTGCCCTCGACCATGATCGTAAAGTCGGTCATTGCAGGCGAGTAGACTGCGCCGCCCGCGCACGGCCCCATGATCACGCTGACCTGGGGCACGACGCCTGATGCGAGAACGTTGCGCAGGAAGATCTCCGCGTAGCCGCCGAGGGAGGCGACGCCTTCCTGGATTCGTGCGCCGCCGGAATCGTTGAGACCGACGACCGGCGCACCCACCTTCATCGCGAGGTCCATGATCTTGCAGATCTTCTCGGCGTAGGTTTCGGAGAGCGAGCCGCCGAAGACCGTGAAGTCCTGGCTGAAGACGAAAACAAGGCGGCCGTCGATCGTCCCGTGGCCGGTGACGACGCCGTCCCCGAGAACATGCTGTCCATCGAGACCGAACCCCGTGGCCCGGTGCGTCACGAACGCGTCGAGCTCGACGAAAGATCCTGGATCCAGCAACAGATCCAGGCGCTCCCGTGCGGTCAGCTTCCCGAACGTGTGCTGGCGCTCGATGCGAACCGGACCACCTCCCAGGAGGGCCTGGTCTCGCATGTGCTGGAGTTGTGCGAGCCGTTCGTCGCTCGTGGGCACGTCCGACCTCCTCGCGGCGCCTCGACTTCGGCTCTCGGGCGCGATGGGCCGTCATGATACGCAGCCGGCCGGAATCGGCAGGCTGGGATGTGCTTCTTATCCACAGAATCGTGAACATCTCGTCCGAAGTGTGGACAACGCCCGCTCGCGAAGGGTCAGCGGTGGGGTAGCATTCATGACCCGTGCCACGCGACCAGGCACGCGGCCGACCGAAATGGAGAGGTGAGTCCCCGGTGGCACAGGTCATCGCGATCGCGAACCAGAAGGGCGGCGTCGGCAAGACGACCACGGCGATCAATCTGGCCGGCGCGCTAGCCGAGTCGGGCTACCGCGTCCTCGCGGTGGACATGGATCCCCAGGCAAACCTCACTGTCGGCCTCGGGATCAACCTCGGCCACGTCGAGCGATCGATCGCGCACATCCTTGACGACGGGACTGCCAGCCTCCAGAGCATCGTGCTTTCGAGCCAGACGGAGCGAATCGACGTTGTCCCGTCGACGCTCGAGCTCGCGTCGACGGAAGTCGAGCTCTTCTCGGCGATCGGACGCGAGTACGCGCTCCGGGAGGCCCTCGATCACGGAATCCGTGAGCAGTACGACTACATCCTGATCGACTGTCCGCCCACGCTGGGCCTGCTGACCATCAACGGGCTCGTTGCGGCGAACAGCGTGATCATCCCGGTGCAGACGCAGTACTACGCGCTGAAGGGCCTTACGGCGCTCGTCAAGGTGATCAACACGATCCGGACCAAGCTCAACCGCGATCTGCGGATCCTGGGCCTGCTCCCGACGTTCTACGACGGGCGCACCATCCTCGGGCGCGAGATGCTCGACGAGCTGCGCGAGCTCGGCGAGTATCACGTCTTCCGCACGATCATCCGCAACACGGTCAAACTCGGAGAGGCTCCGCTCACCGGGCGCCCGATCACCGCCTATGCCGGCAGCTCCGAGGCCGCCCGGGCATTCAGAGAGCTCGCGAAGGAGGTCGTCGAAGTTGGCCAGGCCTGATTTCCGTGCCTACGCCGCACGTCGCCTCTCCGAGGAGCGCGAGCTCTCACCGTCGATCGTCAGTCTCCTGTCGGCCGAGGGCGGTCGCACCTCCGGCGTCAGGAACATCCCGATCGACCGGGTCGAGGCGAACCCGGAGAACCCTCGCGTCGTCTTCGACGAGGCGGCCCTCGACGAGCTGGCGGCGTCGATTCGCGAGCACGGCGTCCTGCAGCCCGTCCTCGTCCGCCCACACGGACCCAACCAGTTCCAGCTGGTGGCGGGCGAGCGTCGCTGGCGCGCTGCGGGACGGGCAGGTCTCGCCACCATTCCGGCGCTCGTGGAGGAGCTCGACGATGACGTCGCGCTCGAGATCGCGATCATCGAGAACCTGCAGCGCGAGGATCTCTCGCCGCTGGAGGAGGCCTCGATGTACGACCGGATGATTAAGGACCACGGATACAGCGTCCGCAAGCTGGCCCAGAAGCTGGGCAAGGATAAGGGGTACCTGGAGAACCGACTCCGCCTCGCGGATGCCCCGCAGGAGATCCGCGACCTGGTGTCTGTGCGCAAAGACACCCTGTCGCATGCCTACGAGCTGATGAAGATCGACGACCCGCGGAAGCGCCGACGCCTTGCTGGCCAGGTTGCGCGCGGGGAGCTGTCGCTCGTCAAGCTGCGCGAGAAGGTCGAGGGACGACCCCCGCGGGAGGAGGCTCCCACCGCGCCACCGGGTGCGCCCGTCGAGGTCGTGGCCCTCCCGGAGCCCGCCGCGCCGGCCGCAGCTCCAACCGGCGACGATGCCCTTCTCGTTGCGAAGGCCCAGTTCCACGACGCCCTCGAGAGCCTCATCGCCGTGCTCCGCAGCAATGAGTTCACCTCCTCCGCGTCCCCCGTCGACCGGCAGAACCTCGCCAAGTACCTCACGATCTCGAAGCTCACCCTCGAGAACGTGATCACCGTGGTACGCGGGCCCGGCGTCCGCGATTGACGTCGGAGGCGGAACGAGCAGGGACCCCGGCCCCCCGCCCCACCGGACCGAGTAGCCGTTGACGGGCCGGGCTGTCCGACGTGCGCACGTGCGCCCTCCTCAGACCAGGCCGACAGTCGTGGTCGCGGCGACACAGCCGATGGCGACGATCCCGATTGTGATCGCCTGGACGCCAACGGGGCCAAGCCGAGCCCGCTGCGTCTCACGCCGGATCAGAGGTAGACGAGCTCCTCGAAGTTCTCGACGAGATACTCGATCAGCTTCTGCCGCGGGTCCGAAAGCACTGCCCTGGTCCCGGCCACGAGGCAATGCAGGGTGATCGCCGGGACGAGGAGCCGGCCCTGCTCGTCCCGCCCGATCACCGCGGGCGGACCGCCACCGGCAGCAAACACACGCGCGAGCACCTGGTCGTCCACGCCGGACGCCGTCCGGTAGTCATCAAGGACGGCACGAACGCCGCGCCGGATGGCGATATCCCGCATGGCCTCGGCGGCCCACGTGTCGATTTGCGCATCCGCGACCTCGCCCAGTCGGGCGCGGTAATCGGCCCGGTTCGCCGCGAGCCCCGTGGCTCCCACGTTAGGCGTGCCTCCTGTCGGCGTTCGTTCGTCGCGGTGAGTATCGCAGGTCGTGCTCCTGTCCAAGTCCCCGGACGCGTAATAGAACGTATGTTCTTATCAGCCGTCTCAACCGCGACTCGGCGGGGATGGGCGGCGGCCCTCCGGCCAGTCGTTGAACAGCTCGGTCACCCAGCGCCCGAGCGGCCCCGGGGGCACCTCGTCCTCGCCATCGGCGACGAGCGCGAGCAGCGCCTCCTGAACCTGAGAGGTGAGTGCCGCGACCGCGGAGCGGGTCGGGCGACCGTTCGCCGCGATCGGCGTGCCCACCCGGACCTGGATCATCTTGCCGAATCGCAGCCAGCCGGTCCCCGTCAGGCCGACCGGGATGATCGGGGCGCCAGCGCGGAGCGCGAAGAACGCGACGCCCTCGCTGATCGGCAGGAGGCCGCGCTCGCCGGCATGGATTCGGCCCTCGGGGGCGATCGCGAGGCGCGCGCCTCTCGCCAGCACGGCCGCCACGCGGCGCGTCGCCTCGAGGAGATCAGTCTGCTCGGGGTTGTACGGGACACTGCGGCCCGACCAGATGATCAGCCGGTTGCGCACGCCGACGGACATGTCGGCTTCCTTGGGTCCGAAAAACCAGAGATCGGGCCTCGCCGGAAGGCCCGCGACCACAATGAACGGATCGGCCCAGGACTGGTGGTTGAAGCACACGATCGCCGGCCCCGGCGGCAGCGGCTCGCCCGTGACGCACACGCGAAGGTAGGCGTGCACGACGAGCCGGATCCCGAGCGTCGTGAGCCAGTAGGGCACCCGGCCTGGCCTCCGGATCGCGGGCGGCATGCGTTCAGCCCGGCAGGTGGTGCGGATCGAGATCGGCGAGCCGCGCGATGACGAAGTTCGCGGCCTCTGCCGCCCCCTCCCCCGGCGGGACGCTCGCGTTCGGCACGAGGACCACGATAATCCCGGCCGCTCGGCCGGCGAGCACACCGTTCAGGGAATCCTCCACGGCGAGGCAGCGATCGGGCCGGATCCCGAGACGCCGGGCTGCTTCCAGATAGACGTCCGGGGCAGGCTTGCCCTCCGCCACGTCGTCCCCCGAAACCACCGTGCGGAAGCATCCGGCCAGCCCCACGGCGTCGAGAGCGGCCGCGATCACGGCTGGGTGGGCCGAGGAGGCGATTGCGGATGGGATGGTCGCCGCAATCCGCGCGACGGCCTCGACGGCCCCAGGCACGCGCGGCGCCGGCTCACGGGCATACCGCTCGACCAGGGCGTCGACGACGATCTTCACGATCTCCGGGAGCGGCAGCTCGAGGTGCAGCCGCTCCTGCATCACCGCCGCCCAGGCCCGGGAGTTGCGTCCCATGCAGGCGCGATTGTCCGCCTCGGTCCAACGGAGGCCCCGTGCCGCCGCCCATTCCACGCGCACGGCGTTCCACCACGGCTCCGAGTCGACGATGACGCCGTCGAGGTCGAAGAGCACCGCCTCGACGGGAGCCGATCCCACGGCCGCGCGCGTCACGCCCCGGTCTCCGCCAGCATGGCTGGCGGCCTCCGGGGTGGCTCGCGGGCGCTCCCATCACTCAGCGGCATCCTGCGCCACCTCCTGCCGCGCGATCACACGGGATCGACGGACGGGAAGGCTATCACGGCGTCTTGGCCAGAAGGCTGCCCGGACGGGCCGTTCGGCCGTTCACAGGTGACGGCACGGCCCGGTACGCTCCCCTGCCTACGGAGGGTCGGGTCCGCATGTCCGTCGATCGACGCCTGGTCAATCTCGCGGTCTTCCTGCTCATCCTGGGTGCGATCCCGCTGGCCGTGGGCCAGGGGCGGCTGTCTCGCGCATCGATCTCGCAGGCGTGGGAGCTCTGGCCGCTCATCCTCGTCGGGATCGGGCTCGGGCTGATCCTGCGCCGCACGCCCCTCTACTTTACGGGCGGCATGCTCGTCGCCGCCACGTTCGGAACGATCCTGGGAGCGCTGCTCGCCGGCGGCCTCAACTTCGCCTCGTTCGATTGCGGGAGCACGCCTGCGGCGACGGCTCCAACGATCCTCGACGACCAGGGCAGCTTCGGGGGCGGAACGACCCAGATCGTCCTCCACGCGTCGTGCGCCAACCTCGTGGTCTCCCCTGCCGCGGGCGCCGCATGGGGCGTGACCGTCACGGGGTCGGCCGACGCCCGACCGACGCTCGACCAGGCGGCGAATCGCCTTGAGGTCCGGTCGTCCGACCAGGCAGTCGTCTTTCCGTTCGGCGGGCGGCCCTCCGACTGGAACGTGACGCTCGGAACCGGCGTTCCGTACGCGCTCGACGTGGAGCTCGACGCCGGGGCAGCGACCTTCGATCTGGCCGGCCTCCGGGTTGAGACGCTGACCGCCCACGGCAACGCCGTGGGCACGTCCCGTCTGCTCCTGCACGACGCCACCGTGGGCAGTCTCGACGTACAGATCAACGCGGGCGACCTCAAGATCGCGCTGCCGGCCGCAGATCTCACGGGCCAGATCCAGGCGAACGCGGCATCAATCGCGCTGTGCGCCGATCCGGGCACCGGGCTCCGCCTCCGGAGCACCTCCGTCATCACGGGCAACAACTTCGGTTCCGCCGGTCTCGTCCAGGCCGGGACGACCTGGGAATCGCCCGGTATCGGCTCCGCGGCGCACGTCGTCGACCTTGCCCTCGAGGGCGCGGCCGCCAGCTTCACGCTCAATCCTTCGGAGGGATGTCGGTGAACAACCGCCTCTACCGCTCCGTCGACGACCGCGTCCTCGCGGGCGTCTGCGCGGGCATCGCTGACCGCCTCGACATGGACCCTGCCCTGGCCCGGATCGGGTACGCCGTCCTCGCACTCCTGACGGGAATCTTCCCGCTTCTGATCCTCTACGTCATCATGGTCGTCGTGATCCCCGAAGAACCGACATGGGCCGGGAGGCGTCCCGTCGACCCGCCGGGGCCGGTCCCTGGCTGGCCGGGTGGTGGCGCGACCCCGGCCGCCACGCCCGTGGAATTCCGCGCCGCCGGCAGCCGTGCGGGGGGGCGAGGCTGGCGCGGCGGCCGGGGAAGCGTCCGCCCCCGGTCCGGCGCCCACGGGCGGCGGCCCCGCATCTCCGGGCCCGCCGCCCGGCTGGATCCCGCCGACGAATCCGGGAACCTGGGATCGCTGGAGCTGGCGCGACCAGCGCAGGGCAGAGCGTGCTGCCCGTCATGCCGAGCGGGCCGCCCGACGTGCGGAGCACCGCGGCGATCCCCTCCCCGGGATCATCTTCGGCCTCTTCCTGGTCGGCCTCGGTGCGGTCTTCCTTCTGGGAAGGTCCTTCGATATCGACTGGTCGGTGGTCTGGCCGGTCGCCCTGCTTGCGCTAGGGGTGGTCGTCCTCGTGGCCGCGATCCGGCCCCGCTCCGGGTGACACATGCATCGGGACTCCTCGTCGCCGCGGCAGTCGCCGGCGTCGCCGCCGGGCTCTACCTGCTGGTCCGCGGGCTGACCGCGTACCAGGCCGGCGAAGCCGTCCGGGGGACCGGCACGAGCCGGATCGAGTCGCTAGCCGCCGGCGAGGTCCGGTTGGTCGGGACGATCGAGCCGGGGCCCGTGGCGCTCGTTTCGCCACTCCAGAGCGTGCCGTGCGTCTACTACCGCTCCACGATCCGGGAGGAACGCGGCCGTGAACGCGTGACGACGCTGCACGAGGAGCGCGCGGTCGGCTTCCGGCTCCGGGACACGACCGGGGCAGTGCGCGTGTTTCCGCGGGGTGCCCGCTGGGACGCGCCCGCCTGTTTCGCGGAGGAGAGCGGATGGTCGGGGGACGACCCGCCCGGCCTCAACCTGAACCGCGGGCCTGGCGTGACTTCGGCCGCGCCCGACACGGAGGCCGCCATCGCCTCCCTCCTGACCGTGCACCTGCCCGTCGAGCCCGACCTGGGCGGCATCGGCGGCGGAGGAATGCCGCTCGGCGTGGCGACGGGGCGCCGCCATTACGAGGAGCGCCGGCTGGCTCCGGGCGACGTCGTGACGATCGTGGGCAACGCCTTGCCCTTCCAGGACCTCGGCGATCCCGCCGAAGCCGACCGCGACGACCCGACGCTCGCCCTCGACGACCCCGAGGTGGCGCTGAACGTGGAGGAAGCCCGCGCGGCCGGGCTCCTGAAAGGATCGCCGGAGGAGGCCTGGGGCAACGCCGCCATCCCCGGTTTCGGGATTGGACGCCCGACGCGGGCTCCCGACCTGGACCCCGAGGCGCGACCGATGCCCGTTGCGACCGGCGCCGAGGCCGCGGCCGCCGCGGCCACCTTCGACATCGCGCCCGGCGAGCTCGTCATCGCGTCCACGCCGGGCAGCCGGCTCGTCGTCCGCAGCGGGAGCCCCGATGCGGCCGTGGCGCGGGACCAGGGTGCCCTGATCCGGGGGCTGGTCGGCGCCGCGCTCGCGATCATGTCGGCGCTCGTCCTGGCCCTCGCAGCCCAGGGGGCGCTCCGATGAGCCCACTCGTGGCCGCGGCCACTTTTGCCGTGGTGCTCGTCGGCCTGGTCGTGCTCTTCCTCGGCGTGACGAGCTACAACGCGGTCGTGGCGCTGCGCTCCCGGATCGACAAGGCCTGGGGCAACGTCGAGGTCGCCTTGAAGCAACGGTACGACCAGCTTGCCGAGCTCGTTGCCGCGGTCCGCGACGTGATGGCCTTCGAACAGGCCGTCCTCGGCGAGGTCGCCCGCCAGCGCGCCCGCTACCATCCTGCCGCCCCGATCGGCGAGCAGGGCACCGTTTCGGCCGCGACGAGCCAGGCGGTCCGTTCGCTCCTCGCCGTGGTCGAGAACTACCCGCAGCTCCGGTCGGAGGAGAACGTGCTGCGCCTCCAGGGCGAGATCGAGCGGCTCGAGCAGCAGATCGCTGACCGGCGCGAGCTCTACAACGACCAGGTCTACCGGTACAACGCGACGATCGCGCAGGTCCCGGCGGTGTTGCTCGCCCGGCTGCTCGGCTGGAAGCCCCGACCGTTCTTCGACGCGGGTCCTGCCGTCGACGGCTCCCCGCCCGTCGAGCTGCACCCTCCCGCGACACCGGGCGGGACCCGCGACGAGGCTGCCCGCTAGACTTGCGGGAACGCGGCGCCGGCCGCGAGCGTCGACGGCGCACGAGAGGGAGCGATTCAGACGACCGCCAACGGTCGAGACGGGCTCAAAGGCTCCGGAGTCGAGGAAGGCGCGCGGCTCGATCTCTTAAATCCGTCGGACGGCTTCGACACGGCCGGGCCGGTCGGCGCGCCGACCCTGCTCTTTCTCCACGGCACGCGTGTCACGCGGTCGATGTGGGCCCCGCAGGTCGCCGGCCTTGCCGACTGCTACCGCGTCGTGACCATGGACCTGCCGGGCCATGGCGTCTTCGCCGACGTGCGGTTCCGGATGTCACATGCGGTCGCAAGCGTCCAGTCGGTGATCGCGCGGACCGGGGGGCCTGCCGTCGTGATCGGACAGTCGCTGGGCGGGTACGTGGCGATGGACCTCGCCGCGGCCGATCCCGGGCTCGTCGCGGGGCTGGTCCTGTGCAACGCTGCGACCGAGCCTCGCACTGTGGCGCGGCGCGCGCCCCGCACGGTGGGCGCCTATCTCGCGGGACGTGTCGGCGAGCGGTACCTGGGACGAGGCGCCCCCGTCCACGCGACCGGCCACGCTTCCGGGCCGACTCCGCGGGCGACCAACGGCATCCTCTTCAAGGGTGGCTACGGTGCCCTGGTGACGGCGCTCCGGACCTCGTTCGCTCCCCGCCTGGCGGCCTATCCGGGCCCGGTGCTGCTCGTGAACGGGGCCAACGACCCCATCTTCCGTCACGGCGAGCGCGAGTTCTTGGCCGCCTGCGCCGATGGCCGGTTGCGCGTGATCGACGGTGCCGGGCACCTGGTGAACAGCGAACAGCCCGAGGCGTTCAATGCTGCCGTCCGCGAGTTCGCCGACGCCGTGTTTGCTTCTCCGGCGAGGTCGTGACGCCCGGGACCGCCCGGATCTGGTCTTCGTGCGGATCTTCGTGTCCTCGCAATCCGCGATGATGAACGTCCGGACAGCGGCGCCCGGCGAGCAGGCAGATCTGGCCGACAGGGAGGTCATCGGCGGCTCGCCAGCAGGCGTCGTTCCGCTGCCGCTGCATGGGCCCGGGTGGACCCGGGACCTGATCATGGGCGCGTCCCTGTTCTGCCGTCGGATCGGCCTCCGCCGTCAGGGCCGCGCGGAACGATGGGCCGGGCGAGGCCAGGATTTGTGCTCGCCACCCGGCTGTCGGGCCGCGCCACCAGCGCAATCCGCGGAGGTTGAGTAGACTCCGCCCCCGGACATGCCAGCCGCAGCGGCAGGTACGTCCAGGTATCGCGGCACGCCGCTCCATGACGGGCGGGACCACTGGTCGCCGACAGGGCGGTCCGGGATCCGTGGCTGCGAGTCCCATTGTCCCCGCCCCACGGGGACGCCCGCCCGGGTCAGTGCCGTGTCGAATCGTCGGCCGCCGCTCCCGCGCAGGAAACATCCCCGCATCCCCGCGGGGTCACGTGGAGCCAAACCGAATCGCTCGCTGCCCGGACACCGGGCGCCGCCCACCTCGGGCTCGCGGCGCCCCTGCCTCGTCCGGTGCCCGCCACGATCTCGATCCCGCGCCGCGCTGTCGCGCCGCAGTCCCGGGCAGCCTCCCGCATCTCGCGAAAGGAGCTGTCCGTGCCTGCACGCAGCCGTCCCAGAATCTCCCAGCGCACCAGCCGCACGACGTGGATCGCGATCATGCTCCTCGGCCTGACCGTTTTCGCCGGCGCGGGCATCCCGCCGCTGACCGTCGCGGCGGCGGCCGACCTCGTCCCGTCGCCTGCGCCGAGCGCGTCCCCCGCGCCTTCCTCCGGCCCGGCGACCGCGTCAGGTCCGTCGGCATCCGCATCTCCCGACCCGTCGGCCCTGCCCTCCCCCAAGCCGACGGCGAGCCCGACCGCGCCGCCGGGCGCCATCGCCACGGTCGCGACCGACGATCAGCCTTACGACCTGCCCGCCTTCGTCGGCCTCGGGGGAATGCGGGCCGCGTCCGCCTCGTTTTACGGTCCGGGGTTCTACTGCGTCTCGGACACCGTGGCCGGCTGCGACCCCCAGGGTGGGCGCGCGGCATGGCCGAGGCTGACCGCCTGCGGCGTTCTCTACACGCAGACCGTCGTCGGCGTCGCGAGTCGTACCCTCCCGTGCGGCACGCTAGTCGCCGTCAGCTACGCGGGCCGCACCATCGTCGCCCCCGTGATCGACCGCGGTCCGTACGTCGCGGGCCGCCTGTGGGACCTGTCCGGGGGCCTCTGCACAATGCTCCGGCACTGCTTCACCGGCCCCATCCGGTGGGCCATCGTGCGGCCTGCGATCGGCCCCGCGGGGACGGTGCGCGTCGATCTTCGGCGCAGCTGAGACGGGCTCGGCGTCCCGGGTCCCTGGATCACGCACCGCTTGAGCAATGGGACGCCAGGACCGAGACGCCGTCCGCCCACGAAGGCAAGGCGGGTGATCCCTCTCGGTGATCACCCGCTCGACCTCGAGTTCGATGGCTCCGGCGGTAGGATTCGAACCTACGACCAAGCGATTAACAGTCGCCCGCTCTACCACTGAGCTACGCCGGAGCGGATGCGCCGGCCGCGTTCGGGTCGGGCGCTTCGCGCGATCGGGACCGCGCCGCGCGGAAGGATAGCATGGTGCCCAGCCGGGGCGCCGGCCACGTGGGAGGACCGCGTGGGAGCGCGGATCATGACGCCCTCCGAGCGACCCCTGGCCAACTCGCCGGCCGGCGGCCGATGCGATACTCGCCGCATGAGCCTGATCTCGACGGCGCAGCTCGCGGGAGCCCTGGACGATCCTGACCTCCGGATCGCCGATGTCCGCTGGTCGCTGGCCGAGCCGACCGGAGGGCGCTCCGCCTACGCGACGGCGCACCTGCCGGGGGCGATCTTCGTGGACCTCGAGTCCGTGCTCACGGCCCCGGCCGGACCGGGCCGGCACCCCCTCCCCGATCCGGCTGCGTTCGTCGCGGCGCTGGCTGCACTCGGGATCGGGCGTGGGCACCGCGTCGTGGCGTATGACGGCTCGGGCGGGACGGTCGCGGCACGGCTCTGGTGGATGCTCGATGCGCTCGGCCACGCCGGAGCGGCCGTCCTCGACGGCGGGATCGGGGCGTGGCGGGCGGCGGGCCTGCCCCTGACCCCGGAGATTCCGGCGTTCGCGCCGGCCGAGCCCGTGGCGGCGCCCGAAGCGGGATCGGCCTGGCCCCGCACGATCGAGCGCGTCGCGCTGGCCGCGCGGCTGGGCGGAGTGACCATCCTGGATGCCCGCGCCCGGGAGCGCTACCGCGGCGATCTTGAGCCGATCGATCGGATCCCCGGCCACATTCCGACCGCCCGGAGCCTGCCGACGACGGCGCTCCTCGCGGGTGATGGTCGGTTCCTCGAGCCGGCCGCCTTGGCAGTCCGGTTCGAAGGTGCAGGGGTCGGGGCCCTCCCCGCACGGCCCGGTCGTCGTCTCGTGCGGAAGCGGGGTGAACGCCTGTCACCTGGCTCTCGGCATGCGCGCGGCCGGGCTCCCCGACCCGCTTCTCTACCCCGGGTCGTACAGCGACTGGACGCGCGCGGGCCTGTCGATCGTCACGGGCGACGCGCCGGGCGAGGTGCCTTGGTCGAGCGTCTGACCACGACCCGCGTGGCAAGGCGGCTTCAGCCCATTGGCCGTCCGTGCCCCCGCGGGACGAGGTGCACGGCGATCCCGTAGACCTGGCCGGTGCCAAGGTCTCCGCGCGATGCGACGGTCAGGCGCCACTCGGCGCCGCGCATGGTGATCCAGCGGGCGAGAGGCCGGCCTTCACGGTAGACGAGATCTAGCATCTCGAACGCGCTGCGCGGCAGATCGAGGAGCACCTCCGCGGCGGGCAGCCCCGTCAGCTCGGAGCCGAAGAGCTCGCGGAACGGTGCATTCGCGTGGACCACGACGTGTCCCGGACCGTACAGGAGCCCGGCGGGGTGCTGGATCGCGGGTACGGCCGAGCGCTCGGTCATGCACCCGCTCCCCTACTCCAGGTAGTCCTTGAGCTTGCGCGAGCGGGACGGGTGGCGGAGCTTTCGCAGTGCCTTCGCCTCGATCTGGCGGATCCGCTCGCGGGTGACGTTGAACTCCTTGCCGACCTCCTCGAGCGTGCGGGCCCGGCCGTCCTCGAGCCCGAAGCGGAGCTGGAGCACCCGTCGCTCGCGGCCGGTCAGCGAGTCGAGGACGGCCTCGACCTGTTCCTTGAGGAGCTGGTGCGACGCAGCCTCAGCCGGGGCCAGCGCGCCGCGGTCCTCGATGAAGTCGCCGAGGTGGGAGTCCTCCTCCTCGCCGATCGGCGTCTCGAGCGAGACCGGCTCCTGGGAGACCTTGATGATCTCGCGAACCTTCTCGGGCGTGACCACGACCTCCTGGCCCTTGGACATCGCCTCGGCGATCTCCTCGACCGTCGGCTCGCGGCCCAGCTCCTGGAGCAGTTGACGGGAGACCCGGATCAGCCGGTTGATCGTCTCCACCATGTGGACCGGGATCCGGATCGTCCGTGCCTGGTCCGCGATCGCGCGGGTGATCGCCTGGCGGATCCACCACGTCGCGTAGGTGGAGAACTTGAAGCCCTTCTCGTAGTCGAACTTCTCGACCGCCCGGATCAGGCCGATGTTGCCCTTCCTGGATCAGGTCCAGGAAGCTCATCCCGCGGCCGATGTACTTCTTGGCGATCGAGACCACAAGCCGCAGGTTCGCGCTGGTCAGCTGCTCGCGCGCGTCGCGCCCGATGCGGACGATCTCGCCTTTGCGGTCCCGCAGCTTCGTGCTGAGCGGCACGACCGCCGGGTCGTAGTAGCCCATGTGACGGAGCAGGTCGGCGTCGTGCCCGCTCATGATCCAGCGCTCCAGCGCCGGGAAGGCGACCGCCTCGCGGGTCCAGTCGTAGATCGCCCGCAACCCGACGTTGTCGCGCGAGTCGAGGTCGCCGTTGTGGACAGCGAGGTAGGCCCAGTCGAGCAGCGTGACGAAGGAATCCGCGTCCAGCCTCTCCGCGTAGTCGGCGAGGTGGCGGCGGGCCTCCTTGAGACGGTCCTTGGTGCCCTCCGACTGAACGTCGCGGCCGGCCTTGACGAGGTGGAAATCGGGGTGCGTCACGAGCAGGTCGGCGGCACCCTCGTCGGCGATCGCCGCGCGAACCATCGCGTGGGCTTCCTCGCCCAGGGGCAGCCGGTGCTGCGGCTTCGCGGTGCGGGTCTTGTGCTCCGTGTCGTGGAGGGTCCACTCGTGGAGGCTGACCATCGCCTTGGCCGGGAACTCCACCATCCACTCGCCGAGCTCGATCGCCTTGGCCAGGACGATCTCCTCCTCGGCGGTCAGGAGGGCCACCTTCCCGATCTCCTTGAGGTACATCCGGACCGGGTCGTCGATCCCGATCATGTCCGCCGAGAGCGCCTCGAGCTCTTCGGCGGTTGGCTCCTCGAGCGCCTTGGCGTCCAGCTTCGCCGGCACGTCCGGCAGCGCGATGTCCGACGAGAGCTCGCCCGCATCCACGCTGACGCCGACGACGTCCTCCTCGGCCGCGACGAGCTCCGGCACGTCCGGGTCCGAGCCGAGGTCGAGGTCGTCCTCCTCGGACTCCGGCTCGATCACGGCGATCGCGCCGGCCGCCTTGCTTGCGGCGTTGACGGCCTTCACCTCGGCCGCCGCGGCACGGCGGCGGCGGGGCGTGGCGGCCAGCACGGCCTCCACGAGCTGGCGGTCCATGGGATCCTGGCTCACGATCGTCCTCCTGCGGCGCGGGCTGCAGCCGGCCGGCTGAGCAGGCTGGCCTGCTCCATTCGCCGCTGCAGCGACTTACGGGTCTCGTTGTGGTGTTCGTTCCTGGGCCATCAGGCGTTCGATGGCGGCGCGGTCGTTGCGCCCGTTCTGCTTCACCAAGCTCCAGCCGGGTCCAGCGGGTGCGTTCCTCGAGCCGGTCGAGCTCGAGGCGGAGCAGGCACTGCTCGATCCCCTGAGACGCGACCCGGGGATCGGTCGTGCCGGCGTCCATGCCGGCGTCGCGCCGCTCGAGGAGCGCGACGAGCAGCGCCTGCGTCTCCGGGTCCGCCGCAAGGCGGGCGAAGACGCGCTCGGTGGTGTAGGGCGGGTCGTCCCGGAGCGCGAGCATGGCGGTCCACAGCTCGCGGGCCGGCTGGCTGGGCAGGTCGGACGGCGCCAGCCGCGCGGCGGTTTCCTCATGCGTCTCGGGGACCGAGAGGAGAAAGCGAAGGAGGTCGCGCTCCACCGGGTCGATCGCGCGGAGCACGGCTTTCGGGTCGAATGCATCCGGTGAGCCAAGCACCGATGCCGCCGTGATCTCGGCTCTCGCCGGCGCCGCCTCCAGCGGATCCGCCCCGGGCCGGTTCCGGCGCCCGGTGGAGCGACTCGAGGAGCACGCGCTCCTCGACGCCGGACACCTGGCGGAGGCGCTGGAGGTAGCCATCGCGCAGGACGGGGTTCGCGCGACCGTCCGAAGCGTCGGCAGGATCAGGTCGATGAACCGCGCTCGTCCGCCGGTGCGTGCGCATGTCCGCCGAGCGGGCATGGAAGTCGATCAGGTAGTCGACGATCGGGGCGGCGGTGCGGATCGCCTCGCGCCAGGCGTCCGGGGCGTCCCGGATCAGCTCGTCGGGGTCGGTGCCGTCCGGCAGCCGGGCGACGCGCACCTCGTCGAGCTCCACGCCCGCATCCGCAGCGGCGAGCTGGCGGGTGAGGCTGCTCGAGGGCAGTGACACCGAGCGTTCCCGCTCGTTCGCCCGCCGGGTCGACGTCGTAGGCCAGCACGATCTTCTTCGCGGCGTAGCGCGTCAGGAGCGCCACCTGGCCCGGCGTGAGCGCGGTGCCGAGGCTGGCGACCACGTTGTCGAAGCCGGCCTGGTGGGCCATGAGCGCGTCCGTGTACCCCTCGACGATGACGGCGATCCCGGACTTGCGGATCGCGGCCTTCGCGCGGTCGAGCGGGTAGAGCGTGCGGCTCTTGTCGAAGAGCGGCGTGGCCGGCGAGTTGAGGTACTTCGGGCCCTCGGGCTCCGCGGCCGGCGCCGGCGACGGTGCCGCTGTCGGTGACGCGGGCAGGACTCCGCCCCCCGAGGCCGGTGGCGTTGCCCGTGGCGTCCCGGATCGGGAAGAGGACGCGGCCGCGGAAGCGATCGTAGACGCCGCGGCTGCTCCGGCGGGGCGTGGCCAGGCCCACCTCGACGAGCTCGGGCGCGCCGATCTGGCGCTTGCGCTCCAGCGTGCGGACCAGGGCGTCCCAGTCGGGTGGCGCGAACCCGAGCTGGGCTCGCTCGATCGTTTCGTCGGTGAAGCCGCGGCCGTGGAGGTAGGCCAGCGCGGCGGCGCCGGTCTCGCTGCCCACGAGGACCGCGTGGTAGAAGGCGAACGCCGTGTCGAGCACCTCGTGGAGACGCTTGCGGTGGGCATCCTCGCGCGATGTCCGCTCGTCGATCTCCACCCCGGCACGCTGCGCCAGGCGCCGGAGCGCCTCGGGGAAGGCGATCCCGTCCCGGCGCATCACGAACGAGAAGATGTCCCCGCCCTCGCCGCAGCCGAAGCAGTGCCACGTCTCCCGCGCGGGCGTGACGATGAAGCTGGGCGTCTTCTCCGCGTGGAACGGGCAGAGGCCCTTGAGCGTGGTGCCGGCTTTCCGGAGCTGCACGGTCTCCCCGACGACGTCGACGACCGTGAGCTTGCTCTTGACTTCCGCGGCGACCCCGACGGCCAACCTGCCCCCTTGCCGACAGCTCCGACCCGACCACGCCCGCTCGCCTCGTCAGCGCGCGTGGTCCACCGGACACGGAAACGGGCGTGTCAAGCCTTGACACGCCACGAACGCCGGTGGAGTGTGCGCCCAAGATCCACCTTTGTCAAGAGGTCTGTCAATACCCCTGGGGGGTACCCGGCAACTCGCGCCTCCCCGGCGCGCGGACCGGCCGGTAGGATGTACCGGACGGCACCCCGCTCGGGGGCGTGTCGATCGACCGGGCCGTTGGAGGAACGCCGGCGCGTTCCCCGGGAAGCCCTGGTCACAAGCGCGGTTTCATGAGGAAGTGGTCCATGGCGGGCACCCCGATCAGCACGGTCGCCTGGGTGGGCGACGCGATCGAGATCATCGACCAGACCAGGCTCCCGGGCGCCTGCGAGGTCCTTCGCCTCGCGACGGTCGACGCGACGATCGATGCCATCCGCCGGCTTGCCGTGCGCGGTGCCCCGGCGATCGGCGTCTGCGGCGCGCTGGCGATGGTGCTCGGGCTGGACGAAGCGCGGCCCGAGACGCGGGTGACGGCGCTCGCGACGCTGGACGCGCTGGTGGCCCGGGTCGGCTCCGCCCGGCCGACGGCGGTCAACCTCTCGTGGGCCGTGCGCCGCGTGCGCGACGCGGCGGCGGACGCGCCGACTCCGGCCGCAATCCGGGCGCGCGCGCTCCTCGAGGCGCAGCGGATCCTCGACGAGGACCGCGAGGCATGCCGCCGGATCGGCGAGCACGGCCGGGTCGAGCTGGCCGGCGCGAGCCGGATCCTGACCCACTGCAACACCGGCCGGCTGGCGACCCTCGGCTGGGGCACGGCGCTGGGCGTCGTGTACGCGAAGGCCGCGGCCGGCGAGCCCGTGCAGGTCTACGCGTGCGAGGCGCGGCCGCTGCTCCAGGGAGCGCGGCTGACGGCCTGGGAGCTCATGGACGCGGGGATCGACGTGACCCTCATCGCCGACAGCGCGGCCGCGCCGCTGCTCCACAGCGGTCGCGTGGACGCGGTGATCGTGGGCGCGGATCGGATCGCCGCCAACGGCGACACCGCGAACAAGGTCGGCACGTTCGCGCTGGCGCTCGCGGCGCGCCACGCAGGCGTCCCTTTCTACGTCGCGGCACCCCGCTCGACGTTCGACCTCGCCACGCCGACCGGCGATGCCATCGCCATCGAGGAGCGCGCGGCGGACGAGGTGCGGAGCTGGCAGGGACGGCTCGCCGCGCCCGCCGCCGTTCCCGTCTGGAACCCAGCGTTCGACGTCACGCCGCACGACCTCGTGACCGCCTGGATCAGCGACGCCGGCGTGCTCCAGCCGCCGTTCGTCGAGTCCGGGCTGCTGCGCAGACATCAGCGGCGCGACGATCCGCGCAGGAGCGGCCAGCAGTGAGCACGTCGATCGGCTGGGACGAGGCGCGGGAGCGGGTCCTCCTGTTCGCGCCGGCGCCTGCTCGCAGAGCGGCTCGTCTTCTTCACCGCGGGCAACATCAGCATGCGGATCACCGGCGAGCCCGATCTCGTGGCGATGACCCCGGCGAGCACGCCCTACGACACGATGCGGCCCGAGGACATCGTGATCGTGCGGCTCGACGGGCGGGTCGTCGACGGGGCGCTGAAACCGACCTCGGAGCTGCCGCTCCACACGCTCACGTACGTCCGGCGACCGGACGTGGGCGGCATCGTCCACACGCACAGCCCGGCGGCCATGGCGGCGGCAGCGATGGGGATCGCGATCCCGCCGATCCTGCACGGCCTCGTCTCGGCGTGCGGCGGCGGCATCGTCACCGCGCCCTACGCACGGGGCGGGACGGCCGAGGTGGCGGAGCTCACCGCGTCCGCGCTCGAGGGCCGGAGCGCCTGCCTGCTGCGCAACCACGGGGTGCTCGCCATCGGCCCGACCGTCGATCACGCCTACAACGCCGCGTCCGTGGTCGAAGGCGTCGCGGACGCCTACCTGCGCGCGCTCACGTTCGGGCCGGTTCCCGAGATCGCACCGCATGAGGTCGACCGGATCCGGACCGAGCAGTGGGCGCCCGCGTGGTCGGCCGCGGCCCGCGACTCCCGACGCACGGGGGGTAGCCTCCGGGTCAGGCGCGACGCGTCCATGCAGCGGCGCGGCGGGGGTTGCATCAGGCGGAAGCGTTGACGATGGGCGATGCGCCCAGCACGGCTCCACGGGCGCTGCGAGCCACGACCTGCACCCACTGCGCGGGACCCTTCACCGGAATGGAGGTCTCGAAGCCCGATCGCGGCACGGAGCCGGCAAGCTTGAGCGCGCCGACCGTCGGGCCGGCAAGAACATCCCACGTGGCGACCTCGGTCGCACCGTTCCAGCTGGCGAACGCCGTGACGGCGCCGCCCGGGCCAACCACCGCCGCGGCCGCCGGCAGCTCGCGCGGGCTGCCGGTCCACGTCGCGCGGTAGTTGCGGTAGGACTGCACGGCAGCCGGATAGGTCGCGTCGAAGACAACCTCGCCGGTCGAGGAGAACTCGGTCACGTAGCCCGCGTCGCCCCAGCCCACGAGGACGTTTCCACCGGGCAGGACCTGCGTGTTGCCCTGGCTGCGCGCCAGCAGCGGTGCGGGATGCTCGAAGGCGCGCACCAGCGTCGCAGTCATCGCCTGTTCGTCCAGCCGGAGCACGATCGCCCGCGAGTGGCCGGGGCTCGCGCCGTCGTCGAAGATCGTGAGCGTTCCGTCCGCCTGCCGGCGCGCATCGTGCTGCCACGAGAAGGTGGAGCCCGGGCCCATCGTGAAGTCGGTTCGCTTGCCGCCCAGCCGCCATACGATCGAGCCCGTCGCCCGGTCGATCTTGTAGATGGTCGAGGTGTTGCGGGCGGAGACGAGCAGCGTTCCGTCGTGGTCGACCTCGATCGAGTTGGCGTGGAAGTAATCGTAGATGACGGCGGTCGGGTTCGTCGGGGCGTCCACGAACAATTCGTCGATGGCGACATGGTCGGCCCCGTGCCACTCCAAGAGGACCGCGCCGGATGTCAGGTCGATCTCCTGCACCGCGCAGTCCATCACCTCGCCCGCCAGCCCCGCGCCGCCCGCCGCGCTGGTCGCCGCGACGCCGGCGTCGGCCAGCAGGAGCGCAGTGCCGTGGCCCGTCAGTTGGAATTCGTGGAGGTCGGCGCGCCTCCCGTTGCCGGCCTGGACCCGGGAGATCTCGCGGTATGTGCCGTCGGCGATGACGACTTCACCGGTGCCGATCCCTCCGTTGATCGTCCCTTCCCACCACGCGAGCGCAGGCTTCCCGGCGAGCTCGATGACGTGAAGGTTCGCCACCTGTAGGCCGCTGTCGGGCCGGAGCCAGACGAGCTCACCATTGTTGGCGAAGATGGCCGGGCCGTCGCTCCCCATCCCGTCCGAGGGCGTGTAGAACAGGAGCCCGGGGCTTACCGCTCCGGCCGGGACCTGGACCAGGACCTGTGGCGGGGTGAGATCCGGCCGAGACCGGTAATGACTGCGGAACGCGGAGTAATCGGGGGATGGCGCCGGGCTCGCGGCAGAAGACGAGGCGGCGGGCGAGGCCGACGGGACTGCCTCCGCGACCTGCTCTCCCGAAGCATGCGGCTGCGCCACTCCGGCAGTGCGCACGAGCTCCGTCGCCGCGAGCGAGGCGGCCGCGCCACCGGCTGCGGCGAGACCAAGGAAGGCCAGGAACCGTCGCCGGCTCAGGCGCGTGGTGAGCGGCTCGATCATGCAGGGCTCCAAGGGAGGGTGAGATCGCATCGTACCGCGCGGACACGCCTCCGCGGGGACGCGCGAGACTCTCGCCCCGTCCTGCGGACCACGCACGCGCCGACGGGTTGGTCGACACTCGGCTCCCTTCCTGGCGGGCGCCTGAAGGCGCGCCGCTCCCTCCTTGTCCGCGCGGGCAGGTCGTATGACGACGGCCGCGTGTCCGTTCGGTCCCGGGTCCGCCGCGGACTCAGAGCGGCGACGGGCCGCTCGCGTCCGCGATCGCCCGGTCGCCCGCCGCCAGGTCGATCGGGTGGATCAGCGCGGTCAGGGCCAGCACCGCGACAACGATGGCGCCAAGGGCCAAGAAGCTGGCCGCGAACTCCCCGGTCGCGTCGAGGAGCGTACCGACGAGGGGCGGCCCGAAGATCGCGGTGAGCGTGCCTCCCCAGCCCACCACTGCCTGCGCCGACGCAGGGCTCGCCCGCGCGCTGGCCGATGCGCCGTTGAAAACGGCCGCATAGGGGAGGCCGACACCGAAGCCCGTGACGATCAGCCCGGCGATGGCGACCCACAGCACCGGGGCCAGGGCGATCGTCGTGAGGCCGAGCGCCGCACAGGCGAGCCCGGCCCGGATGATCCTGACCGGTGGAACGCCGCCTTCCAGGACGACGCCGCCGAGCGTGCGAGCGGCGATGCCGGTGACCAGGGTCAGCGACCCGATCGGCCCCGCGGCTGCCGTGGGCAGGCCGAACGCGTCGGTGAGGTAGAGGGTGACCCAGGTGCCGATCACGATCGCCATCCCGAAACCGCACATGTGACAGAGGGCGAGCAGCCACGTGTTGCGCACGCGCAGTGCGCCCGCCAGCGTGCCGCCGGGGCCCAAAGCCGTCCGGGCCGTGGGCTGTCCGGGCGCGAGAAGGGTCCACGCAACCCACACCCCGGCCACGCCGAGCGCCGAGAGCGTGAACGCCTGCCGCCAGTCTCCGAACGGGCCGGCGAGGAAGGGCACGTAAACGAGCGTGATCCCCGACCCGAGCAGGAACGAGGCGCCGAACAGGCCCTGGGCGAGATGGCGCCCACGCTCATCGTAGATCGATCGGGTGTACGACGCGCCAGCTGCGAAGCCGAAGCCCGAGCCGAGCCCCCCAAGGACACGCCAGCCGAGAAGCGCCGAGAAGGTGGGTGCTAGGGTCCCCGCTCCGAGGTTGCCCAGGACGAGGACGAGGAACCCGAGGGTCACCGCTGGCCGAGCGCCGATCCGGTCGGCGATCGTTCCCCCGGCCAGCATCGTGACCGCGGCGCCCACGAAGAACGCGGTGGCGATGGCGCCCGCATCTGCCGACGTGAGCCCGAACTCGGCGCGGATGAGCCCAAGCACGGGACCCTGGATCGTGTAATTCGTGGCAGACGCGACCGCCACGGCGCAGATCAGCAGGAGCGCCCGGCGGCGTGATCGGGCTGGCATCCGGGGAACTGTAGCGTCCCGCGAGCGGCGGTTCCGGAGCCCTCCATGGGCGCCGGCGCGTCGTTCAGGAGAGAGACACGATCCGCAGGGCGAAGGACCCGCGCGGCGCGGTCACGACGACCCGGTCGCCGGCGCGCCCGCCCATGAGCGCCCGCCCGATCGGCGAGATGCTGCTGATGCGCCCGTCCGCCGGCGAGGCCTCGTGGCTGCCGACGACCGTGTAAGTCTCCTCACCGTGGTCGTCCTCCACGGTCACGGTGGTACCGAGGCTGACGTGGCTGGTGGAGGCGCCCTCGATCTCGACGGCATCGCGCAGGAGCACCGTCAGGTGCGCGATTCGCCCCTCGAGGATCGACTGCTCCTTGCGGGCGGTCTCGTACTCGGCGTTCTCGCGGAGATCGCCGAGCTCGCGAGCCGCGGTGATCCGGGCAACGACGACCGGCCGCTCCTCGCCGGTGAGCTGCTCGAGCTCCGCGCGGACGCTGAGGATCCCGCTCGAGGAGAGGTAGACGGTGTCGCTCATGGTCGGGTGGTCTCCGGGTGCCGCGCCGGGCGTCGCGGGCCCGTCAGTCTGACAGGCGGCGGGAAACCTCGCCCGCGGGCATCCGGGCACACGCCGCGCCTCGATCCGACTCGAACAATTTGACGTATGTCAAATCGCCAGGTACCGTCCACGGCATGGACGGCGAGCTGCTGGCGATCCTCAAGGCCCTCTCCGATGCCTCGCGCCTGCGGATCGTCGGCCTGCTGGCGGCACGCCCATATTCCGTGGTCGAGCTGAGTGCGTCGCTCGACCTGGCGCCCGGGACCGTCGTCCACCACCTCAAGCGCCTCCAGGCTGCCGGTCTGGTTGCCTCGCGGGCGAGCCACCCGTACGTGGAGTACTCGCTCCACGCGGCGCGCCTGCATGCCGTCGGCCGACGCCTCGGCGAGCTGGATCGGTCGAGCGAGACATCAGCGCAACTTCCGGGCCCGGACGGCACACCGGTGCCCGCCTTCGAGGCCGGGGTTCTCCGGGCATTCTTCGACGGCGACCGCCTCGTCACGATCCCGGCCCAGGAGAAGAAGCGGCTGGTCGTGCTCCGCTATCTCCTCGACCGGTGTTTCACAGAGGACCGACCCTATCCGGAAAAGTGAGGTCAACCAGCGGCTGGCCATCTTCCACCCGGACGTCGCGGCGCTTCGGCGCTCCATGGTCGAACACGGCCTCGTCACCCGCGACGCCGGGGTCTACCGTCGGGCAGGCGCCTTACCCTCGCTCTGCACGAACCCGGACGGGGAGCGGATCGCGGAGCCGCGCGTGCGGGCCGTGATCGCGGCGCCCGTCGCCCTGCGCGCGGGCGGGGCTTCGTGGATCCGCCACTGGGAAACGCTCCTAGGCCCGGCCCTCAAGGCCGTCGGCGGCGAGATCGTCTCGTCGCGCATGAGCTTCGCCAGGCGCCGAGATCGAGGCGGTCGCACCGGACCCGGTCGCGGCATTCCGGGCCGTCGTCGCCGTGCTTGACGCATCCCCGGAGGCGCGCGACTACCGCACGCGCGTCGAGCTGGTGGGGACATCGGCCGGGGATCGCTCCTACCAGAAGCGACCCGGCGGGGCGGCTACCCGTTAAGTCGCCCTCGATGTCTCGCGATCTGGCTCAGCTCCCGGTCGCTGCCGGTCCGCCCATGAGCGCCGCAGCGATCTCGCGCGCCCACTCGCGGACGTCTTCCCATGGGCGGAAGTCGCCTTCGGAAGCCCGCACGGCCTTGAGGATCACGCGCTCGCCGAGTCCGAGCACGGTCGTATCCACCTTGCCGGCAAAGAGGCGATGCCCGCGCGCATGGGTTGCATCGACGAGCTCGGCCAGGTCGGCCGGGTCCTCGACGGGCGCCGGAGGATCGCCGATGGGCCCGCTGGAGAAGAGCCAGACCGGCCGGGACGCGAGCTCGGCCGCGTGGCGTTCGACGAGGTGCTTCGCGGCGTCCATCCAGTGCCCAACGTAGATCCCGCTGCCGATCACGGCGGCGTCGTATCCGTCGAGCGTGGTTACGGCATCGGGCGGGAGAACCACCGCCTGGAGGTCCACCTCCGTGAGCGTCTCGCCGATCGTCCGAGCGATCTCGGCGGTCGCTCCGTGCCTGGAGGCCGCGCTGACGAGCACCTTCATGATCGTGCACCTCGCTGGATCTTCGTCCGGACGGCCTCGCCCGTGCCCGCGGACAGTCTGCATTCTGCACCGTACGGGCCGCGGTCCCGCCCCGCGGAGGGCCGAACGTCCCGAAGAGGACCCGCCGGCGGGGCAACGGCATGGCACGCAGATCGGCGGGGCAGAACAAACGGGCAAACGGCACGGCAGCGAGGCGACCGGAGCCCGGCGGGCGTCCCTTCATGACCTCGGGCCCTATCGCGGGGATCGCGGCCGGCGCATCCTTCGGGCCGGCGGACCAAACCGCAGTCGAGCGGCCCGCCGGGAGACGGGAGGTGACGAGTGGACGCGCAGGTCGGTGACCGGATCGTCGTCGAGTCCGAGAAGGTCGGGCTGCCCGAGCGCGAGGGTGAGATCCTCGAGATCATCGCGGCTTCGTATGGCACCCGCTACCGCGTCCGTTGGGACGACGGCCGCGAGACCACGATCCGCCCCTTCGCGGGAAGCTCGCGGATCGTCCCGAAGCCAGCGGACGCGCCGGCTAGGACCTGAGCCGCCGGGCTCGTTTACGCCGGCCCGGGCGATCGCCCCCTCGGCTCTCGCGCACGCGCCTACGAGCACCGTATGCTTTGACCGATGGTGCTCCTCAAGATCGAGAACGCGGACGGCCTGGTCGCGCCGGTGCTCATCGCCGCCCTGGACGGATGGGTCGATGCGGGCGGCGCGGCCACGGCGGCGGCCAGCCACGTGGCCACCAACGGCACCCGCGTCGCGACGTTCGACGACGATCGGCTCTACGACTACCGTGCTCGCCGGCCCACCCTCGACATCGTCAACGGGCGCCCGTCGTCGCTCGCCTGGCCGGAGTTGATCGTTCGCAGAACCACCGTCGGCGGGCGCGATGTCCTGGTCCTCACTGGGCCGGAGCCGGACTTCCACTGGCGGGAGCTGACGAGCGCCGCCGTGGAGCTCGCCAAGCGCCTAGGCGTCGCCGAGTGGATCAGCCTCGGGGCGATCCCGGCCGCCGTCCCGCACACGCGCGACGTCCCGATCATGGGCATCGAGTCGGCGCCGGGCCTCCTCCGCGCGGACGTGATGCCCGGCCCCGACGGGATCCTCCGGGTGCCGGCGGCCGCGATCTCCGTGCTCGACCACGCGGTGGCGCGAGCCGGGATCCCCGCGGTGGGCTACTTCGCGCAGGTGCCGCATTACGTGACCGGCCCATACGTCCCGGCGGCAGTGGAGCTGCTGCGCGTCTTGGGCCGGCATCTCGGCCACGACGTGCCGTCGGGGGCACTCCGTGAGGAGGCCCGCCAGGTGCTCGCGCGACTGGAGGCGGCGACGGCCGCCGACGAAGGCACCCGGGCCTACGTGGAGCGGCTCGAGGCGACCGTGGACGAGGCGAGGCGCCCGTCGGGAGACGACCTCATCTCCGAGATCGAGCGGTTCCTCCGCGAGAGCGGCCAGGAGGGCGGCCGGGGAGCCTGACCAGGCGCGATCGGCCGCGCGCGGGGTTCGTCAGCTTCCCCCGGCCCCGCTCACCAGGGGGAGCGCCGCCGCGATCGGCACCGCGAACCCGACGCCCTGCGAGTTCGTCGCGCTCGCCGTGACGATGCCGATCACCCTGCCGGCCGCGTCCAGGAGCGGGCCCCCACTGTTGCCGGGGTTGATCGCGGCGTCGGTCTGGATGAGGCCCGCGAGGTGGATCGTGCGGCGCGACCCGTCCATGCTGACGTCGATGGACCGCCCGAGGCCCGACACGATCCCCTCCGTGATCGTGTCCGAGAACGTGCCGAGCGGGCTCCCGATCGCGATCGCGACCTGGCCGACGACGAGAGCGCTCGAATCGCTGAGCGCGAGCGGCGTCAGGCCGGTGATGGCGACCCGCACCAGGGCCAGGTCGTGCTGCGGATCGGTCGCCACGACGGTCCCCGCCAGTTGGCGCCCGTCCTCGAAGCTGACCTGGATGGTGGTTGCGCCGTTGACGACGTGATTGTTGGTCAGGATCAGCCCGCCCGAGGCGACCACGAACCCCGAGCCGCTCCCCGTCGTGCCAGCACTCCCGGTGAGTGGGTCATAGACCCCCGCATCCTGCGTCGCGATCGTCACGACCGATCCTGTGGCATCGGCCGCGACCCGGGTCGCGTCCGTCGTGCTCCCGACCGCGGCGAGAGAACCGCGAGGCGGGGAGGTCGGAAGGATCGCGCTGGAGGCGCTCGCGACAGGGGCCGCAGCGGCTCCGGGGGCACCGAGGCGCACGAGCGCTGCGGTCATCCCCGACGAGAGCACCGCGGACAGGACGGCCGCGAGGACCACCAGCCGTGCCGCGCCGGCGCGTCGGGGGTCGTCGGGCGTGCCCTGCCCGGCTCCATGGCGGGCTTCGGCCAGCTGGACCGGCTCATCGGGGGCCGGCGCGTCCACGGCTCGCGACGTGGCCGGATCGGGCTCGGGCAGCACGAACTCGGGTCGATCCACGGGAGGGGCTCCTGGCGGGGCGTGTCGGACGGCGTACTGATGTCAAATCTACGCGGCAGGGCTGAAACATGCCTGAACCGTCCCGGAGCGGGGCACCAACCGTCTCGGGGCACGACCACGGCGCCCGGGCGGGCCATCTCAGGACGCCGCCGTCGGACCGTGGCCTCGCGCGAGCGGGCGCCCCGTCGTCCCTGCAACTTCCTGCTGATCGAACGCGGCAAGCTCCGGGAAGGAGCGCACGATCGCCAGCAGGCCGACCAGGCAGGCCATCCCGCCACTCACGGCGGAGACCTGGGCACCGAGGGCGGCGGCCACCGCGCTCGCCTCGACGTCCCCGAGCCGCGGGCCGCCCGTCACCACGAGACCATGGATCGACGTCACCCGGCCGCGCAGCTCGTCGGGCGTGACGAGCTGCACGATCGCGGCGCGCAGGACCGCCGTGGCCACGTCGGCAGCCCCGGCGATGGCGAGGAAGAGGAGCGCGAGCGGGAAGCTGAACGCGCACAGCCCGAACGCTGTGATCGCCAGCCCCCACCCCGCGGATGCCCAGAGGACGGCCCGGCCCGTTCGACGGACGCGCCCGACCCAACCCGTCAGCAGCGCCCCGATTAGAGCCCCGACGGCCGGCGCGGCGGCGAGCAGGCCCAGCCCGGCCGGGCCGACCCGGAACACGTTGAGCGCCATGACCGGGAAGAGCGCGGTGGGCATCCCGAAGATCATCGCGTTCAGGTCCACCACGAAGGTCGAGAGGATCACGCGGCGGCGCCGGGCGAAGCGGATGCCCTCCGCAACCGCGGCAAGTCCAGGGCGGACTGCGCCGCGGGCCGGCGGGATGGGGGCGATCACGACCAGCGCCACGATGGCTGCAGCGAACGTCGCCACGTCGAGCGCATACCCGGCCGCGATCCCGAACGTGGCCAGGACCAGCCCCCCGAGGGCAGGACCCACCACCGCCGCGGCCTGGAAGTTGAGTTGGTTCAGGGCGATGCCGGCCGGAAGCCGCTCGCGTGGCACCAGGCGCGGCAGCGCCGACGATCGGGCAGGCTGGTCGATGGCACCGACTCCCGCCGCGACGAACGCGACCGCGTAGATTCCGAGCACGGGAGGCGCGGGCAGGAGCGCGAGAGCCGCCAGGACGGCGCTCGAGGCCGCCAGCCCGACCTGTGTCAGCAGGAGGAGCCGGCGCCGATCGACGGCATCGGCGACCACGCCGCCGCCGAGAGAGAAGGCGACGATCGGGACGACCTGGACGAGCGCCAGCGCCCCGATCGAGAGCGGCGAGCCGGTCAGCACGTAGAGCTGGTAGGGCAGGACGAGCGCGGTGACCTGGCGGCCCAGGCCGCTGATGGTCTGGCCGATCCACAGGAACCGGAAGTCGCGGTCGTGCCGGAGCGGTCCGACGTCGACGATGAGCCGCCGGAGCCGATCACGATGGCGGTGGGGCCGGGTCGGCTCGAGCATCGGGCCATGATCCCACCCCTGCACGCACGAGGCCCGGCCTTCCGGCCGGGCCTCGCTGATACGCTCCTCCCGGCCCGCGGGCGAGCCCGCCGGCCGGGAGGGTGGACTACCTGTCGTTCTCGGCCGCGTTGACCAGGACCGCCTGCGCTGCCGCCAGACGCGCCACCGGGACGCGGAACGGCGAGCAGGAGACGTAGTTGAGCCCGATCTTCTCGCACTTGTGGATCGAGGCGGGGTCGCCGCCGTGCTCGCCGCAGATGCCGACCTTGAGGTCGGGACGGGTGGAGCGTCCCTTCTCGACGGTCATCTTCATCTCGGCCGCGATCACGTCGTCCAGCGTCTGGAAAGGGTTCTCGGGCAGGATCTTGTCCTCGACGTACTTGAGGAGGAAGCCACCCTCAGCGTCGTCCCGGCTGTAGCCGAACGTCATCTGGGTGAGGTCGTTGGTGCCGAAGCTGAAGAACTCGGCGTGCTTGGCGATCTCGTCGGCCACCCAGCAGGCGCGCGGGATCTCGATCATCGTCCCGAACTTGAAATCGATCTTCTCGCCGGCGGCGGCGATCACGGCGTTCGCCTCCGCGTCGAGGAGCGCCCGGGTGGCGATCAGCTCGTTCACGTGGCCCACGAGCGGGATCATGATCTCCGGCCGCGGGTCGTTGCCGGCGCGCTTCACCGCTACGGCGGCGTTGAGGATCGCCCGCGTCTGGATCTTCACGAAGTCGGGGATCATCAGCCCGAGGCGGCAGCCGCGGAGGCCGAGCATCGGGTTCTGCTCGTGCATCGACTTGATGGTGGCGAGCAGCTCCCTGTCCTCGGCGGTCGCGGCATCGCCGGCCCGGGTGACCTTGACGAGCTGGTCCTCGAGGTTCGGGAGGAACTCGTGGAGCGGCGGGTCAATGAGCCGGATCACGACCGGGAGGCCGCTCATCGCGGCCAGGATTCCCTCGAAGTCGCCCTGCTGCAGGACCTCGAGCTTGCCCATCGCCGTGTCGAACTCGGCCACCACGGCCTGCTCCGCCGCGTCGAGCGCCTCGCCGGCTGCGGCCTTGGCCTTGGCCCGGGTCGCCGCGTTCGCGACCAGGATCGCGCCGCGGACGATCTCCAGGCGCTCGCCCTCGCGGAACATGTGCTCCGTCCGGCAGAGGCCGATCCCCTGGGCGCCGTATGAGCGCGCCTGGGCCGCCTCCTGGGGCTTGTCGGCGTTCGTCCAGATCTGAAGCCGGCGGATCTCGTCGGCCCAGCCGAGGATGCGCTTGAGCTCGGGCTGGTCCTCGAAGCGGGCGGAGACGGTCGGCAGCGCACCCACGAAGACCTCGCCGGTGGAGCCATCGACGCTAATCCAGTCGCCCTCGCCGAAGCTCAGGCCGCTGTCCGTGCTGTGGGCCGTCTTCGTGGCGTACTCGACCACGAGTTCGGCACAGCCGGCCACGCAGGGCTTGCCGATCTGGCGGGCGACCACGGCGGCGTGCGAAGTGGCGCCGCCGCGCGCGGTCAGGATCCCCTGGGCCACGGCCATCCCGTGGAAGTCGTCCGGCGAGGTCTCGACGCGCACGAGGACGACCTTCTCGCCGCGTGCGACCCACTCCACCGCGACATCCGCGTTGAAGACGGCGCGCCCGACGGCGGCCCCGGGCGATGCGTTGAGGCCGTGGGCGATGCGCTTGCCCAGCTTGCGCGCCACCGGGTCGAACTGGTCGCGCAGGAGCTGGTCGACCTGGGCGGGCTCGATGCGGGCGACGGCCTCCTGCTTGGAGATCACGCCCTCGTCGACCATGTCGGTCGCGATCTTGACGGCGGCGGCGGCGGTCCGCTTCGCGTCGCGGGTCTGGAGCATGTAGAGCCGGCCGCGCTCGATCGTGAACTCGAGGTCCTGCACGTTCCGGTAGTGCTGCTCCAGCTGGTCGGCGATCCGCTGGAACTCCGCATAAGCGGCGGGCATCTCCTCGGCGAGGTGGCTGATCTTGGCCGGCGTCCGGATGCCGGCCACGACGTCCTCGCCCTGGGCGTTGACGAGGTACTCCCCGTAGAGCTCCTTCTGGCCCGTGTTCGGGTCACGGGTGAAGGCGACGCCGGTGCCCGAGTCGTTGCCCATGTTGCCGAAGACCATGGTGACCACGTTCACGGCCGTGCCGAGATCGTGGGCGATCTTCTGGCTGTTGCGGTAGTCGTTGGCGCGCTTGCCGAACCACGAGGCGAAGACCGCCTTGATGGCCAGGTCGAGCTGCTCCCACGGGTCGGTCGGGAAGTCGCGGCCGGTGTCCGCGCGGACGACCTGCTTGAAATCCGCGACGAGGGCCTGCAGGTCCGCGACGCCCAGGTCCGTGTCCTTGGCACCCGCACCGTGGCCAGCCTTGGCGGCCTCGAGCGGCTCGTCGAAGCGGGCGCCGTCCACGTCCATCACGATCCGGCCGAACATCGCGATGAAGCGCCGGTAGGCGTCCCAGCCGAAGCGCTCATTGCCGGTCAGGGCGATCAGTCCCCGGAGCGTATCCTCGTTGAGGCCCAGGTTGAGGACGGTGTCCATCATGCCCGGCATCGAGAACTTCGCTCCCGATCGGACGGAGACGAGGAGCGGGTTCTTCGGGTCCCCGAACCCCTTGCCGGTCTGCCTCTCGACCTCGCGGACGGCCTCGAGCACGTCATCCCACAGGCCGTCGGGCAGCTTCTTGCCCGCGGCGAAGTAGTCGTTGCAGGCCTCGGTGGTGATCGTGAATCCCGGCGGGGTCGGCAGCCCGGCGAGCGTCATCTCGGCGAGACCGGCGCCCTTCCCGCCGAGCAGGTCCTTCATCCTTCCGTGGCCTTCGGCCTTGCCCTCGCCCCAGGCGTAGATGTAGCGCTTGGCGGCACGATGCGCGCGCGTGGCGGACTCCGGCATTGAGCGATTCCCTCCGGTGACGAGCGGATCGCGGCGGGCGGTGTGGCGGGCCGCGGAGAAGACCGATCGAGGTGACCGCAAGGATTGTACCGCCGGGCACCGGGCGCCCGGACCCGCGTCCGGCCCGTCTCGCCGGGTCGAATGGCCCGCCGCTGCGTGTCCGGTCGGCTATCAGGCGCCGGTGGTGCTGCCGCCCGCGGTGCTCCCCCCCGGAGGGTGCGGTGCGCGTTCCAGCCAGGAGATCCAGGCGTCCAGTCCCTCCCCCGTCGTCGCCGAGACGCCCAGGATCGGGACCCGGGGGTTGAGCAGGCGCACGTCCGCCTCGAAGAACGAGCGATCGAAGCTCAGGTGCGGCAGCAGATCGATCTTGTTGAGCAGGAGGAGGTCAGCCGCCTCCACCAGGTAGGGGTGCTTGGCGGCCTTGTCCTCGCCCTCGGTGAGGCTGAACATCCCGACCTTGACCGACTGGCCCAGGTCGAAACCCACCGGGCAGATCAGGTTCCCCACGTTCTCGATGAAGAGCAGATCGACCGTTTCGAGGTCGATCTGGCGCAGCGCATCCCGGACCTCGTTCGCCTCGAGGTGGCAGCCCTGGCCCGTCGAGATCTGGACCACCTGGTCGCACCAGCGGGCGAGGCGGTCGCCGTCGCGCCGCGTCGCCAGGTCGCCGACGAGGACGGCCGGCCGGCGCCGCCCGTGCAGGGCCCGCAGGGTCGCCTCGAGAAGGGCAGTCTTGCCGCTCCCGGGCGCCCCGATTAGGTCAACCGAGAAGATCCCCCGCCGCTCGAGCTGGGCACGATTTGCGCGCGCGATCTCGTCGTTCGCCTCGAGCACTCGCTCCACAAGCGGGACCCGGGTGGTCTTTCGGGCCTCTTGCATTCAGTCCTCCTCGGTCTCGATCGTGAGCGCGACGAGGTCGAGCTCGTCGCCAGCGGACGGCTTCGGCGCCGGGTCTCCGCAGGCGCAGGCGACGAACGGGACCGGGCTGGTCCACGTGCGACCGCAGGTCGCGCACGTGATGGACCACGGGCGGAGGTCAACCTGCAGGACCGTGCCCTCGAGCGGCGTCGCGTGGGTCACTGCCTCCCAGCACATCCTGAGCGCGTCCGGCTCGATCCCGCGCAGCGCGCCGACCTGAATCTCCACCTCGCGCACGTACCCGGACGGCGGCGCGTGGCGCTGCACCTGGCCCGCGAGGGCCTCGGCGATCGAGAACTCGTGCACGCTCGCATCGTATCGCGCGGAGCCGGGACGCCCCCCGAGGGGACGTGTCGGCACGTCCATCTCAGGGCCGTTGGGCACGTGCCGAAGGGCCGATGTGCGGACGGCCGTCGACGTGCGGTTCGATACCCTGTCCCTTGGAACAGGACAACAGTCCAAGCGGTCGAATGGACCCTGGACGCGGAAGCAAACGGCACCGGGCGATCCCCGGGCCTGGATGGGAAATGGCACGCATCCTTCTCGTGGACGACGACACGGCGCTCGTCGCGCGCAACGCGGCGGCCCTGGAGGCCGACGGACACGCAGTGGCAACCGCGGCGACGACGGCCGAGGGCCTTGCGGCGGCACGCCGCGACCTGCCCGACGTCGTGGTGCTGGAGGCGCTGCTCGACGGGACGACCGCCGGCTTCGACCTCGCCCGGACGCTTGCTCGCGACTTTCCGACGCTGCCCCTGATCATGCTCAGCCGGGTGGACGAGGTGATTTCCGGCCCGGAGCTGGCGATGCAGGACCGCGACGGCGGCTGGATGCCCGTCGCGCGGTTCATGGAGAAGCCGGTCTCGCCAGATGTCCTCGTCTATGAGGTCGATCACCTCATCCCAGGGGCGCATCGATGACGCGACCGGCGTCGGGCGACTGACGTGAGCACGCTCACCGTCCTGCTGATCGCGTTCCCCCTCGTGGTCAGCGGCGTTCTCCTCGGCGTCACAAAGGGAGCGCTCCGAAACGCCATCGTCGTGTTTGCCTGCGTCATCGTGGCCGCCCTCTCGCTGGTGACCGCGTTCACCTTCGGGAACGGGGGCGCGATCTTCTTCGGCCTGCCGGGCGGGATCACACCGGGCCACTTCATCCTCGTGATGGAGGCCGCCATCGCGATCTTCATCGTCGTGGTCAGCCTGCAGAACGGGCGGATCCTGGCGCCGATCATGGCTCTCGCCCAGCTCGGGATCGCGCTCTACCTGGACCTGGGCGGTCACCTGCCGGTGCCGGACCCGGCGCGCCTCTTCTGGTTCGACCGGCTGACCATGGTGATGGTGCTCATCATCGGGATCGTCGGGCCGCTGATCTGCATCCACGCGCTCGGCTACATGCACGACTACCAGCGCTCGAACCCGATGATCCGCGGCCGGCGCACCTCCTTCTTCTTCCTGCTGTTCCTGTTCCTGGCGGCGATGTTCGGGCTGGTGATCTCGAACGACCTCCCGATGATGTCCGTCTTCTGGGAGATCACGACCGTCTGCTCGTTCCTCCTGATCGGCTACACGCGGACGGAGGAAACGGTCGGGTACGCCTTCGACGCGCTCAACATGAACCTGCTGGGCGGGCTTGGGTTCTCGGCGGCCATGCTGATGCTGGCCGGCCAGCCGGGCGGGCTCGACCTCGCACGGCTGACGGCCGGGCCTGCGGGCGCGGCGCTGCTGCCGGCGATCGCCCTGCTCTGCCTCGCGGGGATCACGAAGAGCGCCCAGATGCCCTTCTCCTCGTGGCTCCTCGGCGCCATGTACGCGCCGTCGCCCACCTCGGCCCTCCTCCACTCGAGCACGATGGTCAAGGCCGGCGTCTTCCTGCTCCTGCGCCTCTCGCCGGCGATGGCCGGATCGGCGGTCGGCACGCTCGTGGCGTTCGTCGGCCTGCTCACGTTCCTGTTCGCCTCGATGGTGGCCGTGACCGAGCGGAACACGAAGAAGGTCCTCGCCTACTCGACCATCGGGAGCCTCGGGCTGATCGTCGGCTGTGCCGGGGTCGGCACGCCGGAGCTGGTCTGGGTGGGCGTGATGATCGTGATCTTCCATGCGGTGGCCAAGGCGCTCCTGTTCCTTGTCGTGGGAACCCTGGAGAACCGGCTCTACACGAAGGACATGGAGAACTTCGACACCCTGCTCAGCCGCATGCCGCGGGTGAGCGCCCTGGCCCTGACGGGGATCGCCGGCATGTTCATCGCGCCGTTCGGGATCGTGGTCGCCAAGTGGACCGCGATCCGCGCGTTCCTCGAGGTCCCCGGCTTCTCGGGCGCCGCCTTCCTCGTCATCATGGCCTTCGGCAGCTCGCTGACGATCTTCTACTGGGGCAAGCTCCTCATCAAGATCCTCTCGATGCGCGCCATCGAGCCGTACGAGCGCTCGGTCGAGGATCGCGTCACGCGCTACGAGTGGTTCTCCGAAATCGTCCTTGCCGTCGGCGTGATCGGCGTGGCCGCGGGCCTCGGGTGGATCTCCGACCACGTGGTCGGGCCGTACGCCCTAGAGGCATTCGCTGCGACGCCGCGGGTCTTCCTTGCCCTGAGCCCGGCGATGGTGGTCGTGATGCTCGTCGCGGTCCTCTTCCTGCCGGCGCTTGCGCTGTGGGCCTCGCGACGCGAGGACTACGACCTGGCTGACTTCTACACGAGCGGGCGCACGGCGAACGCGGGCCACCTGATGGGCGCCGCCCTCGGCGGGACACGGACCGTGACCCTGCGCAACTACTACCTCGAGGGCGTGCTCGACGGCGCGCTGGTCTTCCGCGCCGGGGTCGTCCTCTGCGGGGCCATCCTCACCGCAATGGTCCTGGTCGGCATGGTGGTGCGCGCATGAGCCCGATCGCCTACGGCCTGCTCTTCGTCGTCGTCGGCCCGCTCTTCGGCGGGCTCCTCGCCGGGGTCGACCGGATCGCGAGCGCCCGGATGCAGGGCCGCGTCGGCCCGCCGTTGCTGCAGCCGTTCTATGACGTGGGCAAGCTGTTCGAGAAGGAGGCGCGGCGGATCAACCCGGTCGTCGAGCCGCTGCTCCTCGGACATGTCGGGTTCATGGCCGCGGCGGGCGCGCTCGCCCTGGGGGGCACCGACCTGATCTTCATCGCCTTCGTGTTCGCCCTTGCGGCGCTCCTCCTCGTCCTCGCGGCCGGCTCGGTCAACTCGCCCTACAGCTTCGCGGGCGCCGAGCGCGAGCTCATCGTCCTGCTGGCCTCGGAGCCGTTCTTCATCCTGATGCTCGCCGCCATCTGCAAGGTGACCGGTGCGAGCACGTTCGGGGGCGTCCTCGCCTCACCTGTGCTCGTCGCGCTCGAGCTTCCCGGCGTGCTCCTGGCCTTCCTGTTCGTCGCGACCATCAAGCTGCGCAAATCGCCGTTCGACATCTCGACCTCTCACCACCCCCACCAGGAGCTGGTCAGCGGGCTGACGTCGGACATGTCGGGGCGTTTGCTCGCCTACGTCGAGATCGCCCACTGGTACGAGTCCGCGCTCCTGTGCGCGTTCGTCGTCCTCTTCTTCAACTGGAGCGTGCCCCTCGGGCTGCTCGCCTTCGTGATCGCCTACGGCCTCGAAGTCCTGGTCGACAACTCGACCTCGCGGGCGAAGTGGCAACTCGTGCTTCGCTCCACGTGGGCAGTCACGCTGCTGTTTACGGGCGGCAACGTCCTCGCGCTCTTCCTCCTGGGCAGGTGAAGCCGGTGTCCCTCTTCAAGCGTTCCCCCTGGATCCTCCACTACGACGGATCCAGCTGCAACGGCTGCGACATCGAGGTCCTGGCCTGCCTGACGCCGCTCTACGACGTCGAGCGCTTCGGGATCGTGAACACCGGCAACCCGAAGCACGCGGACATCCTGCTCGTGACCGGCAGCGTGAACGAGCGGAACATCGAGATCATCCAGAACCTCTACCGGCAGATGCCCGATCCCAAGGTCGTGGTCGCGGTCGGGGCCTGCGCCTGCTCGGGCGGCATCTTTGCCCGCGCGTACAACATCCAGGGCGGCATCGACCAGGTGGTCCCGGTGGACGTCTATGTCCCCGGCTGCGCCGCCCGCCCAGAAAGCATCATCGACGGCGTGGTCTCCGGCATCGCGGCGCTCGAGCAGAAGCGGAAGCGGAGCGCCTGATGGACAGGGAAGCATTTCTCTCCCGGGTGGGCACCTACCACGCCGACGGGTGGCGACTGGCAATCATCAACACCACCTCGGTCATGCCCGTCGAAGGAATGGAGGGCGGTGCCTTCGACATCAGCTGGTCCTTCGCTCGGGACCAGGGGATCGAACACATCCGCGAGCGGGTGGTGCCCGGCGAGGAGGTCCCGAGCATCTCGGCGTACTTCGGAGCGGCGTTCCTCTACGAGAACGAGATGCGGGAGCTCTTCGGCGTGAACGTGACCGGGATCGCGCTCGACTTGAAGGGCCAGCTCTACAAGACCTCGAGCATCGTGCCCTTCGCGCCCAGCGCGATCCGGGCCCGCCTGGACGCCCTTGGAAGGGCCGACCCGCCCGCGAAGCACGAAGCGGCAGGGCACAAGGCATGAAGCGGACCGTCGTCCCGATGGGTCCGCAGCACCCGGTGCTGCCCGAGCCGATCGTGCTCGACCTCGTCCTCGAGGACGAGAAGGTGGTGGACGCCATCCCCACCATCGGCTACATCCACCGCGGCCTGGAGGCGCTCGTCGAGCGGGTCGAGTTCACGGAGTTCGGCTATGTCGTGGAGCGCATCTGCGGCATCTGCAGCTTCATGCACGGCATGGGCTACGCCGTCGCAATGGAGAACATCATGTCCGTCGAGGTCCCGGAGCGCGCACGCTGGCTGCGCCTCATCTGGGCCGAGATGTCGCGGATCCACAGCCACCTGCTGTGGCTGGGCCTGGGCGCGGATGCCTTCGGGTTCGAGAACCTCTTCATGCACTGCTGGCGAACGAGGGAATCGGTCCTGGACATCTTCGAGAAGACGACCGGCGGACGGATCATCTTCTCGGTCAACCGGATCGGCGGGGTGCGTCGTGACATCTCGGACAGCGAGCTCGCGGCGATCGTCGCCCGGCTGGAGGAGCTCGGGGCAGGTTTCGCCGAGACCGCCCGCATCTTCGAGACCGACCCGTCGATCCGCCACCGCCTCTCCGGCGTGGGGATCCTGAGCCGGGAGGACGCGCATGCCGTCGACGCGGTCGGCCCGATGGCCCGCGCGTCCGGGATCCCGATGGACACGCGCCTCTCCGGAACGCACCTATACGACCGGCTGGACTTCGAACCCGTGCTCGAGACGGCCGGCGACTGCCTGGCCCGAGTGGTCGTCCGCGTGCGGGAGATTTCGCAGTCGATCGACCTCATCCGCCAGGCCGTGGCCCGGATGCCGAAGGGCGATGGGCTCCCGATCGACGTCAAGGTGCGCGGCCTGCCGACCGGCGAGACGTTCCAGCGGCTCGAGCAGCCCCGCGGCGAGGTCATCTACTACATCCGGGCGAACGGCACGAAGTACCTCGAGCGCTTCCGTGCGCGCACGCCGACCTTCGCCAATATCCCGGCGATGATCAAGCTCGTGAAGGGCTGCGACCTGGCGGACGTCCCCAACATCATCATGACCATCGACCCCTGCATCAGCTGCACGGAGCGCTGAGATGGCGAACCCCTTCAATCTGCCGATGGTCGCTCGATCGCTCCGGAACCTGGTCTCGCGCCCGGCGACGCGTCGCTACCCGACGGAGACGCGCCCGCATTTCGCGGGCACCCGCGGGACCCTCGAGTTCGATCTCGATACCTGCGTCTTCTGCGGCCTGTGCGCGCGGCGCTGCCCCACGGTCGCGCTGACGTGCTCCCGCGAGGATCGGTACTTCGCGATCGAGCAGCTCCGCTGCATCGCCTGCGGCGTGTGCATCGATCTCTGCAACAAGGACAGCCTCCGGATGTCGGTGGACGCGCCCCATGTCCACCTCAACACCGGCGCGGCCCTTGGCAACCCGCGTCCCGGACACCAGGAGTGGCACCAGCAGCAGCCCGTGGCCGGCGGTCCCCCCGGTCCGGGCGACGCGCCCGTCGGCACGCCCGCCGCGGCCGTCTAGGCGGGTCCGGGCTCCGGCCCAGCCAGTCAGCAGGAGCGAGGACATGGCAAGCACGATCACGGACGACTGCATCGGGTGCGGGAACTGCGAGCCCGAGTGCCCCTGTGGGGCCATCTCGAAAGCAGGCGACGTCTACGTCGTGGATCCCGAGACCTGCGGCGACTGTCTCACGACGGGTGGCTGCGTCGGCGTGGAGATCTGCCCGACCGAGGCGATCATCCCGGCCGCAGCCGTGGCGGCCATCGCCGTCTGACCCCGCGCGGGCGAATTCGCGCCCGGCAGCCGGGCCGGCCTGACCGGCTGAACCACGGCCGCCGCTGGAGCGCCGGAGTCCCGGGGGACGTGTGACATTCGGCCCCGGATCCATGCACCCTTGCGCATGGATCGAATCCTGCAGGACGTGCATCATGGTGGGGAACAACGCACCAGACCCGGAGTTCCCATGCACACCGTCATCGAGCGGACCCAGCTCTCACCCAACGTGACCCGCCTCGTGATCGAGGCACGGCGTATCGCCGAGATCCGCAAGCCCGGCCAGTTCGTGATCGTCCATCGCGCGCCCGGCGCCGAGCGGATCCCCCTCACGATCGCGGATGCCGACCCCGAGCGCGGCACGATCACGCTCGTGATCCAGGCCGTCGGCAAGAGCACCGAGGACCTAGTCGCCCTCCAGCCGGGCGAGGCGATCGCCGACGTCGCCGGTCCGCTCGGCCGGGCAACAGAGCTGCTCGAGCACGGACGCGCGGTGTGCGTCGGCGGGGGCGTCGGGACGGCGGTGGTCCACCCGATCGCGCTCGGGCTCGCCGCCAATGGCGTCGAGGTCATCAGCGTGATCGGCGGCCGGTCGAGGGAGTGGGTCATCTTCGAGGACGAGCTCCAGCGCGCCGGCGAGGTGATCACCTGCACCGACGACGGGAGCTACGGGAGGCACGGTTTCGTCACGGATGCCCTCCGCGACGTGATCGAGGCCGGCGGCGTGGACGCCGTGTACGCCGTCGGACCGGTCCCCATGATGCGGGCGGTCGCCGAGCTGACCCGTCCGTACGGCGTCCCGACGTTCGCCTCGCTCAACGCGATTATGCTGGACGGAACGGGGATGTGCGGCGGCTGCCGAGTGGCCGTCGGCGGGAAGACTGTCTACGCCTGCGTGGACGGGCCCGAGTTCGACGCCCACCAGGTCGACTTCCGCGAGCTCGCCGACCGGCTGGGAACCTACCGGGACTTCGAGACGCGTGCCCTCGAGGTCGCGCACCGCCGCGCCGCGACCGCGGAGTCAAGCGCAGCCGAGGAGGCCGCCCCCGGGCCGTGCCTGATCCCGGGAATCGCGAGCGCCGCCGAGAGACAGGAGGCGGCCGCGGCCGCTGGAAACCGCATCGCATGACCGACCAGCCGAACCCGGGCCCCTCGATGGAGGAGCCGGGCGCGTCCCACGGCGAGCCGGCCTTCGCCCCTGCATTCGATCATCCTCTCCTCCCGAAGGAGCGGATGACGATCGACCGCACCCACATGCCCGAGCAGGACGCGCTCCTGCGCGCGGCCAACTTCCGCGAGGTGAACCTAGGCTATTCGCAGCAGCTCGCGATGCTCGAGGCGGAACGCTGCCTCCAGTGCAAGAACCCCGTCTGCATCGACGGCTGCCCCGTCCGGGTCAACATCCCGCTCTTCATCGAGCGGCTCCGCGTCGGGGACATGGACGGCGCGGCGGCGTCGCTGCTCGACGACAACGCGCTCCCCTGTGTCACAGGGCGGGTCTGCCCCCAGGAGATCCAGTGCGAGGGACGCTGCGTCCGGGCCAAGAAAGGCGCCTCGGTGGCGATCGGCTCCCTCGAGCGGTTCGTGGCCGACTGGGCGATGGCACCACCCGGAGCGATCCAAGCCCGACCCGGCGACCATCTCCGGGCGCTCGGTGGCCATCGTCGGCTCCGGCCCGGCGGGCCTCACCGCCGCCGGCGAGCTGGTCAAGAAGGGCCACGACGTGACGGTCTTCGAGGCCTTCCACGCGGCCGGCGGCGTCCTCATCTACGGGATCCCCGAGTTCCGGCTCCCCAAGGACATCGTCCAGCAGGAGGTCGACCGCCTGAAGTCGGCCGGCGTGAAGATCGAGACGAACGCGATCATCGGGCGCACGTACACCCTGCGGGAGCTGCGCGACCGGTTCGACGCGGTCTTCCTCGCCGTCGGGGCCGGGCTGCCGGTGTTCATGAACGTGCCCGGCGAGAACTACAAGGGCGTCTACTCGGCCAACGAGTACCTGACCCGGGTCAACCTGATGGGGGCCTGGAACCCCGAGTCGGACACGCCCGTCCTGCGCGGCCACCGGGTCGTGGTCGTGGGCGGCGGAAACGTCGCGATGGACTCCGTGCGGACCGCGAAGCGACTCGGCGCCGACGAGGCGACGATCGTCTACCGGCGCGGCATGGCCGAGCTGCCCGCCCGCGTGGAGGAGGTCCACCACGCCGAGCAGGAGGGGATCCGCTTTGAGCTGCAGGTCGCGCCCCTCGAGGTGATCGGCGACGAGAACCGCTGGGTCACCGGGATCCGGTGCATCCGGATGGAGCTGGGCGAGCCCGACGCGTCAGGCCGGCGTCGCCCGATCCCGATCGCGGGGTCCGAGTTCGTCATCGAATGCGAGATGGTCGTCGTCGCGATCGGGACGCGCTCGAATCCGCTGCTCACCGCCTCCGAGCCCGATCTTGCCCTGAACAAGGAGGGCTACATCGTCACCGACGAGCACGGCATGGCGTCGCTCCCGGGGGTCTTCGCGGGCGGCGACATCGTGCGCGGGGCCGCCACCGTGATCCTGGCGATGGGCGACGGCAAGCGCGCTGCCGGCTCCATCGACGCCTGGCTCCGCGGGGAGTACCCGCCGGCGGACGAGGCGCCCTCGACCCCGCCCGCACGACCGGCCGCCGCGCACCAGGCATAGACAGGTCGCGGGGCGCACGACGGGGCCGGGAGCGCCGCGCTTCCGTTCCGACGGTGAGCGCGCGCGCCGGCCGTACCGCCCCGATACGCGGCAGCAGCGCCCCGACACGAGGCGGCACCCCTCGTGCTGATAACCGAGCCCAGGCGGCGGGGCGTTATTCGGCAGCATCCCGGGTGCTGGTACGTGTGCAACCCGGCCAGCTTGCGATCGGTGCGGCCGGGGCCCGCCCGGATTCCCGCTCAGCGATCGCCGGCAGCGGCGGTTCCTCGCCGTCGAATCCGCTGCGGTCCGGCCATACCAGCACCGCCGCGCCTATCGCGCGAAGCCGCGACGAAGAGCAGTGCGGCGGCGGGCGTGTCCGGGTCGGCGAGCCAGCGGCCCAGCTCCGTTGATCGGAGGGGGGAACGCAGGATCGAACAGCGGCGCGAGGCGTGCGACCCGGCGCCGGTTCGCCGTGGAGTCGAGCATCGCGAGGAGTGGAGCCACGCGCTCCACCGGCAACCCGAAGCGCTGGCGTGCAAGTACAGCGCCCAGGCGAACCTTGACGTCGAGACGACGCAGCGTCTCCTCGGCGGAGGCGATCGCCGACTTGACCTCGACGACGAGGGCCGCTCGTGTGATCGGGTGGACGGCCAGGACGTCGATCGATCTGCGGTCCCCGTGGTGGTTGAAGGTGACCTCGACGGCGGTCGTCCAGCCTCGGGAATGGAGCGTACCAAGGACGCCAGCGACGGTTGCGGCATGGCGCTCGTCGACCAGCCGATCGAGCGTGCCCCCGCGGTAGCGGACGACGAGCCCGAGGGTCGCCACCAGCACGCGGCCGCCGTGGCCGCGTTCGATGGCGGAGACCAGCGTTTGCGAGACGCCGGCGGCGCGAGCAACGTCCAGCTGGCGCTGCCCGCGCGAGCGCCGGATCGCGCGAAGCGAGCGACCGATGCGGACCGGATCCAAGGTGGAATCCTCGCCATCGCCACGTACCCCGCGCTTACCAGGGGGTGCGGCCCGGGCCTCGACGCGCTGCAGGTGGCAGCGTTCGCGGGTGACCCCCGCCCGGAAGGCTGGGCCCGCGCCGGGAAGCGCCGATCCATGGCCGGGAAGCCACCGACGCGCGCCACGCGGTCGCACCCCCGGTGCTGGTCGCGACGTGCTTGACGCGATTCGGAACGCCCAGCACCCCGGATGCTGGTAGGCGCACATGGCGGCGGCCCTGCGCCTGGCCGGCACGGAAGAGGTCCCGTATTCATGCTCGAGAGTCGCGGTCGGCGCCGGGCGCCGTTGCCGACCCGGAGCGGTCGGGACGCAAGAGCACCCCCGCCGCTGCGACGGAAACCCCGAAGGAGCGGGCACCTCCGGGCGGCACCCCACAATGCCTCCCGGCGGCACCGGGCAGCGCCTCCCGCCGGCGGCTACAGCCGGGGCAGCGCAGCGTCCAGCTTGTCGGTGATGTACCGCGTGACCTGGTCCGCCGAGATCCGCTCCTGCGTCATGGCGTCGCGATCACGGACCGTGACGTTGCCGTCCGCGAGCGAGTCCACGTCCACCGTGACGCACCACGGCGTGCCGATCTCGTCCTGGCGGCGGTAGAGCTTGCCGATCGCGGCCGTGTCGTCGTAGACCGCCATCGTGTACCGCTTGAGATCGTCCTTGATCCGGTGGCAGAGCTCGACGATCTCGGGACGCTTCTTGAGGAGCGGCAGGACGGCGACCTTGTACGGCGCGAGATCCGGGTGGAACCCCAGCACGACCCGTTTCTCGCCCCGGACCTCCTCCTCGCGGTAGGCGTCGATCAGGAAGGTGAAGGCGGCGCGGTCGGCGCCCGCCGATGTCTCGACGATCCAGGGAATGAAATGCTCGCCGGTCGCCTGGTCGAAGTACTCCAGGTTCTCGCCCGACTCCTTGGAGTGGCGGCCCAGGTCCCAGTCGCCCCGGTTGTGGATCCCCTCGAGCTCCTTCCAGCCGAACGGGAAGTGGTACTCGACGTCGATGGCCTTCTTCGCGTAGTGCGCCAACTCATCGGGGCGGTGCTCCCGGAACCGGAGCCGCTCCGGCGCCACGCCATAGGCTTCGTACCAGGCCTTGCGCTGCGGCAGCCAGGCTTCGAAGGTCGCCGCCGCGGTCTCGGGCCGGACGAAGTACTGCATCTCCATCTGCTCGAACTCGCGCATCCGGAAGACGAAGTTCCCGGGGCTGATCTCGTTGCGGAACGCCTTGCCGATCTGGGCGATCCCGAACGGAACCTTCTTGCGGGCGGTGTCGCGCACGTTCCGGTAGTTGACGTAGATGCCCTGGGCCGTCTCCGGCCGCAGGTAGACGACCGCCGCCTCGTCCTCGACTGGGCCGAGGAAGGTCTTCAACATGAGGTTGAAGCGCCGCGGCGCGCCGAGCGGGCCGCCGTCGTTTGGGCAGACCAGACCGAGGCGGGCCACGATCGCCGGATCGAGCAGGTCCTTTGGCCCGAGGTCCTCCGTGCCCGCGAACTCGTCGACCCGGAACCTGCGCTTGCAGGTGCCACACTCGATCATCGGATCGTTGAACTCGGCGACGTGGCCGGAGGTCACCCAGATCTGGGGATGCATCAGGATCCCCGAGTCGAGGCCGACGATCTCGTCGCGCCCCTGGACCATCGCCCGCCACCAGGCGCGCTTGACGTTGTTCTTGAGCTCAACCCCGAGCGGCCCGTAGTCCCAGACGGCATTGATGCCGCCGTAGATCTCCGACGAGGGGAAGACGAAGCCGCGCCGCTTGGAGAGACTCACAATGGTCTCGAGGTCGGCGACGGACGGCGCGACGGCGTTGGGATCGGGCTGGGGATCGGTCACGGGATCTGCTCCACGAGGGGCCCGCGCGTGGCATGCGCGGGCGGGAGGATGGTCCCGGGGATCGTAGCAGACGTCCGGACCCCGGCTGGCTCCCGCGCACGGCCTGGCGGGAAGCCCTCCCCCCTTACCGCGACGCCGGCAGGCTCGACACCACGCGACTCCCATACCCGGCCCGGACCTCCTCGAGGAACCGGCGCGAGCGCGTGTCCCGTTCCATCACGTGGCGCACGAATGCCCCGAGCTGTTCCTCGACCTCGCGCTCGACTGCCGCTGGCAGGCGAAGCCCGGCGAGCGCCTCGACGTCCATGCGCTGGTAGGCCTTGAGAACCTTGAGCGCCTCGGTGGAGATCCCGGCCGCCATCGACGACGGGCCCGGGTGGTCGGCGCAGAGGGCGCCCCCGAGCGACGGGATCCAGCGCACGGCGTCCCCGGGGGCAAGCAGCCGGTCGCACTCGACGCAGCGATCCACCTCGGGCCGGACGCCGAGCTCCTCGCAGAGCCGCATCTCGAACCAGCGTGCGACCCGCGCCGGCGCCATCCCCGCGTCGAGGAGCTCGTACGTGCGCCGCAGGAGCAGGTAGACGGGCTGGGCGGCCGTGCGCTCCTCGAGCGAGCGCTCGGCCAGCTCGGCGCAGTACCAGGCAGTCGCGGTCACCTCGAGCCGGTCGCGCAACCCTAGCCACGTGTGCTGCATCGTGACCTGGGTGACGACGTCGAAGGTGCGGCCCTTCGCCAACTGCACCCGCAGCTCGGCGAGCGGTTCGAGGGCCCCGCCGATCCGGCTCGTCGGACGCCGGATTCCCTTCGCGATCGCCTTGACCTTCCCGAGCTCCGGCGTCAGGAGCGTCAAGATCCGGTCGGCCTCGCCGAAATCGAAGCGCGAAAGGACGATCGCATCGGTGACGTAGAGGCGACGGCCGGGCACGTCCGCACGGTACCATCCGTCCGCGCCGGCGGCACGAACCCCAGTCGACCTTCTCGCGCCGGCGCGGTCAGCCCGCCCAGCCTCCGGCCAGCAGCATCGAGGTTGTTATCATCCTGCCCGTGCCCACCTCGCCCGTCTCGCTCGACATCCCGGAGCTTATCGCTGCCGTCGAGAACGAGATCCTCCAGCTCGTGGTCGACCGCGACCCGACCACCCATGGCATGTACGAGATGGTGCGCTACCACATGGGGCTGGACGGCTCCGGCTCATCGGGCAAGCGGCTGCGCCCGCTCCTCGGGCTGCTCGCCTACGCGTCGATCACCGGGACCTGGGAGCGCGCCCTCCCGGGGGCGGCGGCCGTCGAGCTCGGCCACAACTTCAGCCTGATCCACGACGACATCGAGGACCGCGACCGAGAGCGCCGCCACCGGGCGACACTCTGGACGGTGCACGGCATCCCGCAGGCGATCAACACCGGTGATGCGGTGTTCGTCCTGTCGCGGATCGCGCTGCACCGCCTCACCTCGCTCGGCTTCTCCGACTCGAAGGTGCTCCGCCTGATGCGCCTCTACGACGACACCTGCCTGGCGCTCTGCGAGGGGCAGTACATCGACATCTGGACGAGCGAGCACGACACGCCGATGAGCGTGGACCTCTACTTCGACATGATCGGGCGCAAGACGGCCGCGCTCATCTCGGCGAGCATCGAGGCCGGCGCCCTACTCGCCACGGACGACGAGTCCGTGATCGCCCGCTACCGCGAGTTCGGCTGGGCGCTGGGACTCGCCTTCCAGCTCAACGATGACCTCCTAGGGATCTGGGGCCGCGAGCAGGCGACGGGCAAGGAGCCGTCCGACCTAGCCAAGCACAAGAAGACGCTGCCGGTGATCTACGCCCTCGAGCAGGCGACCCCGGACGACCGGGCCCGCCTCCTGGCGCTCTACGCCGATCCGGAACCGACCGCGGCCGAGATCGCGGAAGCGATTACCATCGTGGACCGGACCGGCGCCCAGGAGTACACGCGACGGGAGGCACGGCGTCGCCGCGACGAGGCGATCGCGGCACTCGACGCGGCGGGCGTCGTCCAGCCCGAGGCGCGCGAACAGCTCGCGCAGATCATGCGGAAGGTGATCTCGGCCTGAGCGAGCCCATGCAGCCGATCGGGTCGCCGGACGTCGAGCGGCCGAACGTCCCCACCTACGGGATCCCCGATACGCTTGAGGGGACCCGCCCTCGGCCCTGGGCGGCGGCGCGGCTGGCCGAGGCCGAGACCTACTGGGTCACCACGACGCGCCCCGACGGGCGACCGCACGCGATGCCGATCTTGGCTGCCTGGTGCGCGGAGCGCCTCTGGTTCGAGAGTGGCAGGCTGACCCGGCGGGCGCGCAACCTCGCCGGGACTCCTGCGATCAGCGTCGGGATCGAGCTGCCCGCCGACGGAGCCATCATCGTGGAGGGAGCGGCCGAGCGTCTCCCCGGGCCGCCCGACGGACTCGTCGCGGAGCTCCTGGAGGCGTTCGCCAAGTACGCGAAGCCGCCGCGCGGGTATGAGGTCGATCCGGCCAACTAGTCGCGACCGGAGGGCGGCATCTGGGTGGTCACCCCGATCGTCGTGTTCGGCTAGTCCGGCTTCCCGGCCGACGCGACGCGCTGGCGGTTCAGCGCGCGCGAGGACGCGCGGCCCGGCCGCTGATCAGCGGCCGGCGTCGTCCTCATCGCCGTCGGTCGCGGGCGTCGGGCGCTCGCGGACGGCAAGGATCTTGCCGACGCGCCGGCCGTCGGTCGTCTCCACCGTCAGCGTCACCACGCCGACCCGGATCTGGTCTCCCGGCGCCGGGACACCGCCGATCCGGTGGAACAGGAGCCCGCCGAGCGTGTCGTATTCCTCCCGGTCCTCAAGGATCGCGTCCACCTCCAGGTCGTCCCACAGCTCGCCGAGCTCGTCGACGGAGGCGCGCCCGTCGATCCGCGCCCGGTCGTCGTCGAGCCGGACGACCATCGGCTCCTCCTCGTCGTACTCGTCCTGGATCTCGCCCACGATCTCCTCGAGGAGGTCCTCGATGGTCACGAGCCCGGCCGTGCCGCCGTACTCGTCGAGGACGACCGCGAGGTGGACCTTGCGGCGCTGCAGCTCGTGGAGGAGATCGTCGATCGTGATCGACTCCGGGACAAAGACGGGCGCCCGCAGGAGGGCGCGGATCGGGGGCGGCTCTGCCGACGCCTCCTTGAGGAACGGCAGGAGGTCCTTCGCGTAGAGGATGCCGACGACCTCGTCGACCGATCGCTCCCAGACGGGCAGCCGGCTGTGGCCCTCGGCGATGATGCGATCCACGGCCTCCTCGAACGTCCCGTGGACGTCGAGGCCGACGATGTCGGTCCGCGGCACCATGACCTCGTGGACGCGGCGCTCGCCGAGCTCGATGACCGCGTGGATCATCTGCTCCTCCTCCGCCTCGAGCACGCCCTGCTCCCCGCCGCGCTCCACGATCAGCTTGAGCTCCTCCGTGGAGATCTCCGCGTCGCGCGAGACCTCTGCCCCAAGCGCCCCCGTCACGGCATGGGTCATGCCCGTCAGGAGGCCGATCACCGGACTGAGCACCCGGGCCATGACCTCGATCGGCCCGGCCAGCGAGAGCGCGAACCGCTCCGTGTGGGCGAGCGCGAGGGTCTTCGGGACCAGCTCGGCAAAGACGATCGTGAAGAGCGCGAGCACGATCGTCACGACGACGAGTGCGATCGCCTGGGCGGCGTCCCGCAACGCGTCGACGCGCGCGAGGAGCCCGGATAGACCGTCGACCAGGCTGACGGCCGCAAACGCCGAGGCGAAGAACCCGAGCAGCGTGAGGCCGAGCTGGGAGACGGCCAGGAAGCGCCCGGGTTGGTCGAGCAGGCGCCGGACCCGTCGAGCGGCTCCAGATCCCTCGTCCACGAGCTGGTCGACGCGGCTGTGGCGGATGGAGACGAGCGCGATCTCGGCCGCGACGAAGAATCCCTCCAGGAGGGTCAGGACGATGATGACGCCGAGCTGGACGACGAGATCCATCAGCGACCGGTCGTCGGCTCAGGTCCGCCCGCGGGGCTCCCGGCCGGAGCCTCGTCCGGCGGAGTGGCATCGGCCTGCGCGACGGCATCGACCTGCGCGGTGCCAGCCCCCGGCGGACGGATCTCGCGGATCCGGGCGGGCACGCCGACGGCCAGGGTCCCCGCCGGTACGTCGTGCGTGACGACCGCGCCGGCGCCCGTCTTGGCCCCGTCCCCGATCGTGACGGGCGCGCGGAGCATCGTGTCGACGCCCAGGAAGACCCGCGCGCCGATCTCCGTGTGGTGCTTGGCGACGCCGTCGTAGTTGGCGGTGATCGTCCCGGCGCCGATGTTCGTGCCCGCGCCGACATGCGCATCGCCCATGTAGCTGACATGGTGCTGCTTCACGCCGCGATCCAGCCGGCTGTTCTTCACCTCCGCGAAGTTGCCGAGCTCGACGTTCGGCCCGATCGAGCTGCCCGGGCGAAGGTGGCTGAAGGGCCCGATCGTGCTCCCCTCCTCCACGCTGGCCCGCTCGACGACGCTGGCCCAGACCCGACACCGGGGTCCGACGGTGCTGTCGACGAGCTGGCTCCCCGAGCCGATGACGCTCCCCTCCCCCACCCGGGTCCGGCCGCGCAGGGTCACGTTCGCCTCGAGCGTGACGTCGGGCGCCAGCTCCACGTCAGCATCGATATACGCGGTCGCAGGGTCGTGCATCGTGACCCCGGCGCGGAGCCAGGCGAGGTTGATGCGCTCGCGCAGCATCACGGTCGCCTCGGCGAGCTGGGCTCGATCGTTGATCCCGGCGAGGGCGCCGTCGTCGGGCGCTTCCTGGGCGACCACGTCGCGCCCGTCCGCCACCGCGAGGTCGATGAGCTGCGTGACGTAGTACTCGCCGGTCGCCCCGGACGGTGTCAGGCGCCCGATCGCCTCCCGGAGCCAGCCGGCATCGAACGCGTACAGCCCGGCGTTCACCTCGCTGACGGCGAGCTCGTCGGCGGTCGCGTCGCTCGCCTCGACGAGCCGTGCCACCCGGTCGCCATCCGGCGTCCTGATCACGCGACCCAGCGATCCGGGCTCCCAGGCCTCGAACGAGACGAGCGCGATCGCCGCCTCCGCAGCCCGCCGCCGCTCGAGCAGCTCGGCGAGGACGCCGGGCTCGACGAGCGGGACGTCGCCGTTGAGCACTACCACCTCGCGCGCGTCGCCAGGAACGGCCCGCAAGGCGGCACGCACGGCGTCGCCCGACCCGTCGGGCCGCTCCTGGAGCGCGAAGATGATCCCGTCCGGGAACGCGTCGCGCACCGCGGCCGTGGCGGGCGAGGTCACCACGACGGGATCGCGTCCGGTCGCGGCGCGCGCGGCCTGGACGACATACGCCAGCATCGGTCGACCGCACAGGGGGTGGAGCAGCTTCGGCAGCGGGGACCGCATCCGCGTGCCCAGGCCGCCGGCCAGCACCACGGCAACCGGTCCGTTGCTCCGGGCACTGCGTGACCTGGGTTGTTCAGTGGGCATCTGGGTTCCCGAGAGCGTAGGTTCCGTGCGACGGACGTGTCAAACACGGCCGAGGGCCGACCCGCCTCGCTGCGAGGTCCATCAGGCGGCGAGTCGTGCGATCGCCTCGATCTCCACGAGGCCGCCCTTCGGCAGCGCGGCGACGGCGACGGTCGAGCGCGCAGGCGGAGGGTCCGTGACGAAGCTTCCGTACACCCCGTTGACGGTCGCGAAGTCGGCGATGTCGGCTAGGAAGATCGTCGTCTTCACCACGTCTGCGAACGTCAGGCCGGCCATTGCGAGCACGGCGGAGAGATTGCGCAGCGCCTGGCCGGCCTGGGCCGCCACATCCCCGGCCACGAGGTCGCCGGTCGCAGGATCCAGGCCGAGCTGGCCGGAGCAGAACAGAAGATCGTCGGTGCGGATTGCCTGGCTGTACGGCCCGATGGCGGCCGGAGCGTGCGCGGTCGAGATGGCGATGCGTGACATCAGGTTCCTCCCCGGTTGCAGTGCAAGACTGGCGACGCGCTCGAGGCGGCGGCCGGAACGTCGACGAGGATCCTCGTCGCGGCGACGAAGGTGGGCCGTTCGCCCGGTGCCGCGAGGTCGCCCGCGGCCAGGGCTTCCCGGACAAGCCTCGCGGCCGACTCCGCGTCCTCGATCGAAGGATAGAGGACCCAGAGCGTCGGCCCCGACCCGGACTGACCGGCAGGCCGGCCGAGGAGACGCTCGAGGGCACGCCGCAAGCTGACGAGCTGCGGAACGATCGCGGCCGTGGCAAGCGAGAGGTCGTTCGCGACGGCGAGGATCCCCGCTCGCTGGGCGAACGTCGCGGCCGTCATCCCGGCGCCCAGCTCTGCCGCGAGGTGGCGCGACGAGGCGAGTGTGGCCCCCTGCGCCGGCCGCACGCCGCCGGCATACGCGGCGAACACGGCGCCGGTCGAGACCGTCAGCCCGGGCGTGACGAGCAGCACGGCCGGTGCCAGGCCGCGCGGCGCGGGAAGCCGCGTGACACGTTCGCCGCGGCCTTCGACCAGGGCCCAGCCGCCCGCCAGGAAGAACGGCACGTCCGACCCCAGGCCGGCCGCGACGGAGGCCCGGTCCGCTAACGTCAGGGCATCCCCCGCACCCCACGCCTCGAGCGCCGCGTCGAGCGCCGCCGCGGCATCGCTGCTGCCGCCCCCGAGGCCCGCCGCGACCGGGATCCGCTTCTCGAGGCGGGCGGCAAGGGCGGGCAGCGGCAGGTCGACGGACCGCGCGCGGCAGGCGGCCCGCGCCGCGCCGATCGCCCGCACGACGAGGTTGCGTTCGGGCGGACCGAGTTCGAACACCGCCGGACCGGCGACGTGGAGGCGGTCCCCGGGGGCGAAGGCGTTCGCGAGCGCGAGCCTGTCCGCCAGCTCGAGCGGCACCATGACCGAGTGGAGCGCGTGGAAGCCATCCTCGCGCCGTCCCGTGATCCCGAGCGTCAGGTTGAGCTTGGCCGGGGCGAGGCGCACCGCTGGCGTTGCGCGGCGCAGTCCATCGCTCATCGTGCGCCGGTCACGCGGGGCGGCCGATGCCGCGGCGGGGGCCGGCATCGGCGCGGCGACCCCTGGTGTCGGGCGGCAGCGGCCCGAGCGCGCCGAGCAGGCTAATCCAGTCGGGCACCAACAGGGTCTGCGGACGTCGGTCACCCTCGATGCCCGTCATGGCGAGGGCCGCGTCCACGCGCTCCTGGCCCAGCGGGAGCTGCCGGCCGAGGACGTTTCGCAGCATCTTCCGGCGCTCCCGGAAGCCAGCCTGGACGAGGCGCCAGAGATGGTCCTCCATCTCTGGGGGGAGGCGTCCGGCCCGCCGGCGGGTCGCACATCCAGCGCGACGACCGCAAATCGACTGCCGGGGCCGGCTCGAAGGCATCCCTTGGCACAAGGCGGACGACTGATGCCGCCGCGTGATACTGGACGAAGACGGACAGGTAGCTCATCGCGCCCCGCCGCGCGGCAACCCGCTCCGCGACCTCCCGCTGGAGCATCAGGATGCAGCGTTCGGGTCGTGGCTCGGCGCCCAGGAGCCGGTGCAGGATCGGGCTCGTGACGTGATACGGCAGGTTCGCGACGACGTCGAAGGGCGCCTCGACCAGCCCGGCCAGGTCCGCCTCGAGGATGTCCCCGGCAACGAGGCGGAGCGATCCGGGAGGGGCCGCAGCCGGCGGGCGCGGCCCGTCGCCAGCAGCGGCGATCGCGGCTGCGAACGTCGTGGCGAGGTGCTCGACCATCCCGCGGTCGAGCTCCACGGCGGTGACGGCGGCCCCTGCCCCGAGCAGGGCGCCGGTGAGGATCCCCAGACCGGGCCCGATCTCGAGGACCGTCCTGCCAACCGCCGGCTTCGCCTCCTCGAGGATCGCCTCGAGCACCTCGACATCGACCAGGAAGTTCTGGCTGAAGCGCTGCTGCGGACGGAGACCGGCCGCGCGGAGCGTCCGGCGGATCTCGCCCGGATCAAGGCGCACCGCGCTCAACGTGTTCCCCCGCGCGTCGTTGCCGTCGACGACCGGCCCGCAGCGTCCCGCTCGGCCGCCAGAGCAGCCTCGTAGGCGCGTGCGGCGGTCCCCCTGCGGGGCGGGCGGCGGGTGTCCGGGGCGCCGGCCGGGCGGACCAGCGGCCAGGCCGGCCGGGCTCCGAGATCGCTGCCGGCGCGCTCACCGGCCACGAACCGCTGCCAGCCCGCCGCCCCGATCATCGCCCCGTTGTCCGTGCAGAGGCCGGGACGCGGCACGCAGAGCGGCAGGCCACGAGCGGCGGAGCCGGCCGCGATGCGCTCGCGAAGGACCACGTTCGAGGCGACGCCGCCGCCGAGCACGATCGCCCGGGCGGCGGTCTCGTCGGCCGCGCGCAGGGTCTTGGTGGCCAGCACGTCGACGATCGCTTCCTGGACGCCCCAGGCCAGCTCCGAGACCCGGTCCGCGTCGAGACGGCCGCCCGCATCACTGGCGGGCCGGCCGGCCGCTGCGAGCTCGGATTCCACGGCCCGACGCAGCGCCGTCTTCAGGCCGGAGAAACTGAAGTCGTACGAGGGTCCGAGCCAGGCCCGGGGCAGCCACGCGTCGCGCCGGCGTGCGTCCGCTGCCGCCACCGCGATCGCGGGCCCGCCCGGGTACCCCAGGCCGAGCAGGCGGCCAGCCTTGTCGAAGGCCTCGCCCGCCGCGTCATCGACGGTCTCCCCCAGGAGCCGGTAGGCGAGATGGTCACGCATCTCCACGAGAAAGGTGTGTCCGCCCGAGGCGACCAGCCCCACGAGAGGGAAGGGTGGCGCCGGCCGCTCCGGCTCGTCCGGGTCCAGGAGCCACGCGGCGTACAGGTGTCCCTCGAGATGGTTGACGCCGACGAACGGACGCCCGTGGGCCCAGGCGAGCGTCTTCGCGAAGGCGATGCCGACGAGGAGCGACCCGGCGAGGCCCGGGCCGGCGGTCACGGCGATCGCGTCGACCTCAGAGATCCCGACGCTCGCCGTGTCGAGGACGTCAGTGAGGGCAGGCACGATCCACCGCAGGTGGGCGCGCGCGGCGACCTCGGGCACGATCCCGCCGGCAGGCGCATGGAGCGCGATCTGGCTGGCCACGGCCTGGGCCAGGATCCGACGCCCGCCGGCGACGAGGGCGACCCCGGTCTCGTCGCAGGACGACTCGATCGCGAGGACCGGCGATTCGCGGCCGCTCACGGCATGGGCTGCGTCGGCGGGCCGTCGGGCGGCTCCGGGTCGGGAAGTGCCGCCAGCTCGGCGCCGAGGTCCGCCAGGAGCGTCCGCATCGCGGGCGACCGGAGCGGCTCGGTGGTCATGATCAGCGCGTCCTCGTGGTCGTCGCTGTAGTAGCGCGGCCGGATCCCGACCGGCCGGAAGCCGTACTTCTCGTAGAGCCGGCGCGCCGGCAGGTTGGAGAGGCGGACCTCGAGCGTCGCTTCGCGCGCCCCACGCGCCACCGACAAGTCGAGGACGGCCAGAAGGAGGCGCTCCCCGACCCGTTGCCTGCGCCACGCCGGAGCGACCGCGAAGGTCGTGATGTGCGCCTCGTCCACCAGCAGCCAGATCCCCGCGTAGGCGATCACCTCGCGCCCCGCACGCACGACGAGGTAGCGGGCGAGCTTGTTCGTCTCCAACTCGGCCTGGTACGCGTGAGAGGGCCAGGGAGTCGTGAAGCTGGCGCGCTCGATCTCCTGCACCACCGGCAGGTCGTCGAACGTCATCGGCTCGATCACGAGCCTTACCGGCGGCCGGGCGACCACGGCGTGACTGCGCCTGCGGACGGGGCTGCCTGCGCGCCACGCGGCAGGGAGACGTATTCGGGCACGACGTCCGCGGGATCGTCGGCCGATCCGGCACCGAGCTTCGCAGCTCCGAGCCGCAGGAGGATCCCCGGAAGCTGGTCCAGGGCGGCCTCGCCGCGGGCCAGCGCGGGATCCGACGCTCGCCCGGGGAGGTCGGCCGCCACGATGACCGCGCCGTCGGGCAGGTCGAGCGGGTCGGCCTCGGCGATGAGCCGTGTGCCGGTGCGCGTCACCAGGTAACGACCTCCGGGACCGGCTGGCAGGAGGAGCACGAGCCACTCAGCGGGGATCATGGGATCGGCCGCTTCCGCCGCGGCGAGGAGCGCGACCCCGGTGCCGACCGCGGCGAGCGGCATGCCGAACGCCACGCTGAGCGCCTTCGCCGTCGCGAGCCCGACGCGGAGTCCGGTGAACGCGCCCGGACCGGTCCCGACGATGATCCCCGCCATTCCGGCAAGCGCCCGGCGATCCAGCCCCTGGTCCGCGAGCAGTGCCTCGAGACGCGGCAGGAGCTCCTCGACGTGGCGATGGCCGGCCATCCACGTGTCCGCCACGAGCAATGTCCCGTCGCCGGCCCCCAGGGCCAGCACGACTCGGGCCGTGGCCGTGTCGATCGCGAGAAGCAGGCCGTTCGCCCGGCCCGCCATCACCGCAGCGCCTCCAGCAGGCGCGCGTGGCGGGCATCGGTCGCCCGGCAGGCAAGCGTCCGGGGGTCGTCGCCCGACCCGTCGATCCGGATCTCGAGCCGGCCGGCCGGCAGGGCAACCTCGAGGCGCTCCGCCCACTCCACCACGGTGACCCCCTCGACCCCCCGCTCGTCGAGGAGCCCCGCGGCAAACGCGTCCTCGGGACCGGCGAGACGATAGCCGTCCACGTGGAAGAGCGGCAGGCGTCCCTCGTGCTCGGCAACGAGGACGAAGGTCGGCGAGCTGACCGGACCGACGACGTCGAGCCCCCGGGCGATCCCCCGGGCGAGCTCCGTCTTGCCAGCCCCGAGCGGCCCCACCAGCGCAATGACGTCGCCGGCTGTGGCTGCGGCCCCCAGGCGCTCGCCGAGGGCGCGCGTCGCGGCAGCGTCGGAAGCGGTGAGGCTGAGCGGGGGCCGGGAGCCGGTCATCTGGAGCGCCTAGCCGTCAGGGGCGGCGAAGACGAACCGCTCCAGGTCCCCGATCGGGATCGCCACCGTCCGACCGTCGTCCAGGGCAACGAGTCCCGTCTCCGATGCGATGCCACCCCGGAGGCGGCGGAACCCGCCCGGCCCGAGCCAGCGGCCCTCTCGACCAGCCTCCGGGCCGCCCCGAACCAGCAGGCGGTCCGGCGTAGGCATCGGCAACATGCGCCGCGGCGGGAGGAGCAGCAGGGGCGGATCACCGACCAGGCCGACCACGTCGCCCACGATCGCCTCGAGCACGGCGCGGATGGCCGCCGGGAGCGCGCGGCGGAGATACCCGCCCAGCACGAGCACACCGAAGGGCGCCATGCGGTGCAGCCCCGCCTGCTGTCGGACCGCCGACGCCGCGAGGTCGCGACGATCACGCTCGGCGAGCGACTCCACGACCGCCCCGTGGATCCCCATGGCGCGCGCCCGGGTGAGCGCCTCCGCGTCGACGCGACCCGGGACGACCACCACCGCGCCGGCGAGCGCGATGTCCATAGCGAGACGCGGGTCCGACTCGTCGGGGAGGAGGACCAGGCGACCCGAGTTGGGCTCCCCGAGCAGCTCGGTCGCGAACAGGCCCGGACCGTCGAAGTCGAGCACGATGCCGGCCCCGGACTCCACCTCGACCACGCGGCCGTCGGCGGGGGCATGCAGGAGGTCCAGGTGGGCGCCCGTCACAAGTCGGCGGCGGCCGGCATGCTCGAAGAGGAGCTCGCCCGCCGGCGTTTCCGCGCGACGGCCGCCCCGCGCCGGCTGGCCGGCCAGCCACGTGCCGGGCAGCGGCACGACCTGGTCGGCGGCGCGCCGCGGCATGGGCACGTCGACGAGCCGAGAGTCACGGATCCGCTCGGCGAGCACGTCGCCGGTGCTGACGGCCTCCCCGGCCGCGGCAAGCAGGCGATCGCCCGGCTGCAGCTCGAGTCGGACACGCGGACGAGGGTCGAGGAACTCCCGGGCCGGCACGAGCTCCAGTCCGCCCCTCACGCCTCGCGCTCCGGCCAGAGCGCCTGCTCCCAGGTGGTCAGGATCTCGCGGCGACGATCGGGCCGTTCCGGGAGCCGGAGCGGGACATCACGGAGGTCGAGCACCAGCCCCGCGAGACCGCCGGTCACCTGGACCTGGAAGCGGCGCCCGCGAACGCCGAGCTCGGCGGCGCCGCGGAATGCCAGCTCGGCTGTCCCGCGCGCCCCCGGCGGCAGATCCACGAGCGTGAGGCCGCCGGCCACGAGGTCGACCTCGGAGCGAACGCCACCGGAGGCGATCTCGAGGTGTCCCGCCGCCCGGTTCGCTCGCAGGCCCCGCGGCGTCACGATGGTCCCGAGCCGCAGGAGCGCGTCCTCGGCGAGGTCGGCGCACAGCGCGTCTCGCTCGGCATCGTCGACGATCGTCCCGATCGGGCCCAGGAGCCGCGCGTGGTCGACCACGACCTGCATCGCTCCCGGCCGGCGGATCACGTCCGCGACGACGTGAGCTGCCGCGGGGCCGGGCACCGCGGACCAGGCGCCGCCCGTGCCGATGACGAGGTCCACGCCATCGTCCCCGAGCGCGGGCCCGCTGGCTTCGAGGAGGCGCTCCAGAGCCGCGCGGAGGGCAGCCGCCCGCAGGAGCGCCCCGTCCCCGTCGAGATCGCTCCACGGGGCGAGGGCGAGCTCGGCGAGCCGGTCGCGCAGGCGGGCGCGATCGAGGCCCTGGGTGAACCAGTGGTCGATGCGTTCGATCGTCCCGGCCTGATCGAGCCGGAAGAGCGCGGCGCCGGGTACCTCGAGCATCCGAACGTCAGCGACGATCCGGCCGTCGTTCCCCGGGCCGGGCGAGGCCAGAATGCGCGCCGCTCCGGAGACGCCGATGTCGAGAAGCTCGACCCGGAGCCCCAACACACGGGCGAGCGACCCGGCGGCCGCGGCTAGGGCGGCCCGGCCGGCATTGGGACCACGGCGAGCGTCCGCCAGCGCGAGGCGCAGGCTGGCGGGGGCCGCCTCGCCGGGCATGCTCGGCGGTGCCGCCAGCCGGACGATCACCGGGTCGCGCAGGACGCCGAGCAGCGGTGCATCCGGGACGCTGCCCGAGAGGAAGATGCGCAGGCCCGGTCGCCGGACCCCGATGCCGGCCCCCGCGACCGCGAGCTCCGCGGCCAGCTCCCGTTCGTCCGCGTCCGGGGGATCGGCCACGCCGATGAGGAGGGCGTCCACACCCGGCCGGGTCGCGAGCCGGGTGAGCGCCAGCGGGTCCGTCCGCTCTGCGCTCCCCCCGACGACGTTCCAGCCGGCCCCGAGCGCGGCCTCCTCGAGCCGTGCGCGCGTCCGGTCGGTGGCGGCGATGACGGCGAGCGTCGCAGCGGGCGCGCTCTGCGCAATGAGTTGCGGCCAGCCGTCGACCGACTCGAGGCCACCCGTGGGGCGTCCGAGCGTGTTCTCGGCAAGGACCGCGTCCGCCGAGCGGAACCGATCGACGAGCAGGCCGAGGAGTGCGTCCGGGTCGCTGCCGGCTGGGAGCGCCGTCGCCGCCAGGAGGCGCCACCGATGGTCGACCCGTCCGACGATCGACCCTGCGAGCGTCGCGGTCCCACGATCGAGGGCCACGAAGGCCTCCGGCCGGCCGCCGTCCGGCAACCCGGAGCCGCGCCAGGACGCCGCCGGAGCAGCCCGTGCCGGTTCGGGGCCGGGATCGGCGAGAAGCGTGGGAGGCATCAACTCGGCTGGGCTCACGCGTCCCAGACCGACTCCTCGTCAAGCTCCTCGAGCCGGTCGATCAGCTGCTCGATCCCCGCCTCGTCCGCCAGGAGTGCGCTTGCAGGCGCGTTGTCGCCCCCGAAGAGCTGGCGCAGGAGCGGGTCGAAGAACGTCATCGCGCTGCCGGCGAGGCCGCCGTCGGGCATGCTTGCGTGAAGGAAGAGAACGGCAGGGCCGGTCATGCCGCGCAGCTGGATCTCGCGCGCGACCTCTTCGACTAGGGCCGTGCGCTGCTCCTCACCGGGCGCGAACGGAAAGGTCATGCCCGAGACCCGACCGGTGCCGCGTCGGCGGCCGCGATCGCGGCGCGGAATGCCTCATACGTCGCGAGGCCCCGCAGGGCAAGCGTCACGCGCCTGAGCCCCGGCGAGCGAGCCATCTCGTCGCGCATTGCCCTGACCGTCACGCGGGCTGCCTCGGGAAGCGGGAAGCCGCCGACGCCCGTCCCGAGCGCCGGGATCGCGAGCGTCTCGGCGCCGAGCTCACGCGCCCTGGCGAACGCACTGCGGACCGCGCGATCGATCGCACCGGCGTCCGTCCGGCGCGATTGGTCGAGCGAGACCGCGTGGATCACCCAGCGCGCGGCGAGTGAGCCGCCGCCCGTCACAATCGCGTCGCCCACGCCGGCCGGACCCTGCCGGACGGCTGCGAACTCAATGGCATCGCCACCCCGGCGCTTGATCGCGCCCGCGACGCCCGTCGCCATCCAGAGATTCGGGCTGGCGGGGCTCACGATCGCGTCCACCTCGAGGTCGCAGATGTCGCCGTTCCAGAGCGCGATGTCTGCCATGGCCCCCGGTTCTTGGTGAGCGTGCGGATGCCGACCGGCTCGGCCGACGCAGTGTACACCCGGGGCAGGCGCGCGGACATCACGGCGACCACTTCCCAGCTGATCGTGGTGCGCTCCTGCGCCAGCTCCTGCCCGGTAATCCGGTCGCCGCCCTGCTCGCCGAGGAGCACGAACTCGTCGTCCGGCGTGACCGGCGGCCCGGGCACATCGGTCACGTCGGCCATCACGGCGTCCATCGCGACGGTCCCCACGAGCGGGACACGATGGCCGCGGACGAGCGCCGTCGCGCGGTTCCCGAGAGACCTGGCCCAGCCATCGGCATACCCGACGGGGAGCGTCGCGATCCGGCTGGCCCGGCGCGTCACGAAGCTCGGCCCGTAGCCGACGCCCTCGCCGTCAGGAAGATCCGCAACCCTGACCGGGCGCGCCAGGAGCGAGAGGACGGGCTGCAGCGCGCGCTCGATCCGCCCCGCCGCCTCGCTGCTGCGGAGCCCGTCCGGCACGATCCCGTACAGCGCGAGCCCGACCCGCAGGCCATCGAAGACCGGGTGCTCGCCCCCGACGTATCTCTCTGCCGTGAGCAGGCCGCCCGACGCCAGGAGGTGACGGTGCGGGGCCGGGTGGCCGGCATCCGCCAGGGCGCGCAGCGCGGCCTCGAAACGGTCCACCTGGCGAGCCGTGCGGGCAGCGTTCTCGGGCGCCTGGAGGTGCGACCACGCCCCGGCGAGCCGGACCCCGGGCGCGCCCGCGAGCGCTCGGGCCGCAGCCACCGCCTCGTCCGGCCGGAGACCGTCGCGGCCCAGCCCCGTCTCGATCCCGAGGTGGACGGCGAGGTCGCCCAGCCGCCCACGCGCCCGTCGGCGGGCACGGGCATAGACGGCCAGGGAGCGCTCCCAGATCACGGCGTCCCCAGCCGCCAGCGCGATCCCGGCGCGGGCCGCCTCCGCGACTCCGTCTGGCGGGACCGGGAACAGCACGAGCACCGGCGCCAGGAGGCCGGCAGCCCGGAGCTCGAGCGCCTCGTCGAGCGTCGCGACGCACAGGCCCTGCGCCCCCGCGGCCAGGGCGACCCCGGCGACCGGGACCGCCCCGTGGCCGTAGCCGTTTGCCTTCACGACGGCCTCGAGACGCGTGCCCGCCGGGAGGGCGCCCAGGATGGCCCGCACATTCCCCGCGAGCCGCTCCAGGTCGATCTCGAGCCACGCCGTGCGCAGCAGCGGCGGGAGGCCGGCGTCCCGAAGGCGCGACTCGATCGGCGGGCGGCAATCCGTCATCCGGCGGGCCGCCCAAACCCGAGCCTTCCGACGCCGACGCGGCGCGCGGCGTCGACGGCCAGGCGATGCCGGGCGCGCGCGATCTCGAGCGGCAGGTCGCCGGCGAGGAGCCCGGCATCTCCCACGCGATGTCGCACGGCCTCCCCGGCCATCCCGTGGAGATGGACGCCGAGGCACGCCGCGGCATACGGGGCAAGCCCCTGGGCCAGCAGGCCGCCGATCGTCCCGGCGAGAACGTCGCCGGTGCCGCCCGTGGCGAGCGCCGGGTTCTCGAACGTCGCGACGGCGGCGGCACCGTCCGGTGCGGCGATCACGGTGTGAGCGCCCTTGAGGACCACGACGTGGCCCCAGGTGCGAGCCGCGTCACGGGCAGCCCCAAGGCGCGCCGCGTCGTCAGCGGCCAGGTCCCCCTCGTCGGCAGGGCCGAGTCGGCCGGCCGCCCGCAGGCGCCTGAACTCGCCGACGTGCGGCGTGAGCACGCACGGGCGGACGACCCCTTCCCACCAGCCATCCTCGGCCGCGAGCGAGCGGAGCGCCTCGGCGTCGACGACCGCGGGGCTGGCATCGTCACCTGGGCCGGCCGCGAGGATGCCCCGGATCAGCTCGGCCGTGGCGAGGGAGGGCCGGAGGCCCGGCCCGACCACGAGCGCGTCGTGCTCGTGGTCGAGGATCCGCGCCAGGGCGGGCTCCGGATCGACCTCCTCGACGTCGTCCTCGACGAGCGCGAGCGTGGTGGCCTCGACGACCTTCGCCGCGAAGAGAGGCTGCAACGACTCGGGTACCGCCAGCGTGACGAGCCCGGTGCCGACCCGGCCCGCCGCCTGGCACACGAGGAGCGCTGCTCCCGCGTAGTCGAGCGAGCCGGCGACCACGAGCAGCTTGCCGAATGTCCCCTTGTGACCGCGACCTGGCCGCTCGGGCAGGAGGAGGCCGGCGCTCCGGTCGTCGAGGCGCTCCCCGGCCGGCAGGCCGGCCGGGGACGCGGCGGGCTGATCAGGCATCCTGGCTCACGTCCCCGGCGGTCCGGGCGAGTGCTGCGGCCTCCCGGCCCAGCCCGCGGATGCGCTCCATCCGGCGGAGCAGCGCCGCCTCGCGCTCGCCGAGCCGCTCCTCGATGTCAGGCGGGAAGACGTAGCGGCCCCCGGCGGTGCGGACCCCGAATGCGATCGCCAGCGCGTACTCTCGTTCGTGGGTGATGCTGACTGCGATCCGCGCCAGCCCGAGCTGGTCCGCGCGAGCCGCGGCCCGCCCGTGGAGCCGCACTGCCGGCTGACCCGTGGGCAGCCGTTCGATCTCGATGTCGAGCCAGCCGATCCCCCGCACCCCGAGCCCCAGAACCTTGCTGACCGCCTCCTTGGCGGCCCACCGGCCGGCAAGCGTCTCGGGGCGATCACGCACGTAGGCGGACTCGGCCGGCGTCAGGACGCGCCGCACGAACCGATCCCCGAAGCGTGCCAGGGCATCCCGGATCCGCTCGACACGGATGATGTCGAGTCCGAGCTCCGCGGTTGGGGCCGCGACGCCGGCGCCTGCCCGTCCGGCATGATCACGGGCTACTCGACCGTGACGGACTTGGCCAGGTTGCGCGGCTGGTCGACGTCGGTGCCGCGGGCGACCGCGCGTGGTACGCGAACAGCTGGAGCGGGATGATCGCCAGGATCGGCCCGAGCGTCTCGTGCGTCGGCGGCACCCACAGGACGTCGTCGGCGAACCGCTCGACCTGGTCGTCGCCCTCGGTCGCGACCGCGATCACCCGTGCGTCGCGCGCCCGACCCTCCATGATGTTGCTGACCAGCTTCTCGTAGACCGCCGAGCGGGTCGCCACTGCGACCAGCGGACACTCGGCGTCGAGGAGGCTGATCGGGCCGTGCTTGAGCTCGCCGGCCGCGTAGCCCTCAGCGTGCAGATAGCTGACCTCCTTGAGCTTCAGGGCGCCCTCCATCGCGGTCGGGTACGTGTAGCCGCGGCCCACGAACATGAAGCCCCGCGAGCCGACATACCGGCGCGCGATCGCGCCGATGCCGCCCGCCGTGTCGAGCACGCGCTGAGCGGCGTCGGGAAGCGCCCGGAGATCCCGCACCAACTGCGGCTCGGCCCCCCGCTCGAGCGACCCGCGGATACGCGCGATCTGGGCTGCCACGAGGACCAGCGTGAGGACCTGGGTCGATGAAGGTCTTCGAGGCGGCGACGGCGACCTCGGGGCCCGCCTGGAGGTAGAGGACCGCGTCGGCCTCCCGCGTGATCGCCGACCCCACCGTGTTGGTCACCGCGATCACCGGACAGCCACGCTCGCGCGCGAGCCGGGTCGGGGCGATCGTGTCGGCGGTCTCCCCCGACTGGGTGACGGCGATCGACGAGGGTCCGCGGGCCGAGCGGCGGCGGGCTGTAGCGGAACTCCGACCCCACCGTGACGCGGGCCGGCAGGCCGGTCCACTCCTGCAACGCTGCCGCGCCGACCAGGGACGCGTAGGAGGCGCTCCCGCAGGCCACGAACTCGACGCGGTCGACGTTCGCCAGCAGGCCGGCCATGTCCGCCAGCTCGTCGGTCCGGACGGTGTCCGCCGGGCCGAGCCGGCCAGCCAGGCACTGCGCGGAGCGCCTCGGGCTGCTCGTGGATCTCCTTGAGCATGAAGTGCGCGAAGCCGCCCTTCTCGGCGGCCTCCGGCGTCCAGTCCACCCGCGTCACGGCGCGCTCGCGGGGCGTCCCGTCGACGGCCGTGATCGTCACCCGTGTCGGCCGGAGATCGACGACGTCTCCCTCGGCCAGGAAGATCACCCGGTCCGTGTGGGCCAGGATCGCCGCCACGTCCGAGGCGAGGAACGCCTCGCCGTCGCCGATGCCCACGATCGAGCGGCACGTTCTGCCGGGCGCCCACAGCCTGTCGGGCTCGCCGCGGTGCATGACGGCGACCGCGTAGGCGCCCTCGACCCGGGCGAGCGCGGTGCGGACGGCATCCGCGAGATCGCCGGCGTAGGCCTCCTCCACCAGGTGCGCCAGCGCCTCCGTGTCGGTATCGGAGTTGAGCACGTGGCCGCGCGACTCGAGCCCGTCCCGCAGCTCGCGGAAGTTCTCGATGATCCCGTTGTGGATGACGGCGATGCGCCGGTGCAGTCGACGTGCGGATGGGCGTTGAGGTCGTTCGGGCGGCCGTGGGTGGCCCAGCGCGTGTGGGCAAGGCCGATCCCGGCGTTGGGGGTCCGCGTCGAGGAGCGCCGTCCGCGAGGTTGACGAGCTTGCCCGCCCGCTTCTCGACGAAGAGTCGCCCGACTCGGTGACCAGCGCGATGCCGGCCGAATCGTAGCCGCGATACTCGAGGCGCCGGAGCCCCTCCAGCAGGATCGGTCCCGCCGATCCGGGACCCGCTGTAGCCGACGATGCCGCACATGCCGTCGAGTGCCTCCGTTGCGCCGACCGGACCTCGACGGCCGCTGGCCTAGTTTAGGCGGTCGAGCGCGAGGGCGCGATCTCGTCGGCGAGCGACGCGACGAGCGCCGCGTCGGGTCCCTCCACCATGACCCGGAGCGCCGGCTCCGTGCCCGACGGGCGGACGAGGACCCGCCCGCCGGTCGCCAGGCGCGCCTCTGCGCGGGCGATCGCGCGCCGCAGCTCGGGATCCGCGTCCCATTGATCCTTGTGGCGGACGTGGACGGCACGTTGCTGCTGCGGGAACAGGGGGATCTGCGCCGCGAGCTCGTCGATCGGCCGGCCGCTCCGGCCGAGGATCCCGAGGACCTCCAGCGCGGTCACCATGCCCGTCGCCCGACGTCGCGTGGTCGAGCGATGATGACGTGGCCGCTCTTCTCGCCGCCGAGGCCGGCGCCGGTCACCAGCATCGCCTCGAGGATGTACTTGTCGCCGACCGGGGTCCGGACGACCTGTCCGCCCGCCGCGCCGAGCGCGGCCTCCAGGCCGCCGTTGGAGAGCACCGTGACGACGACGTCCCGCCGGCGAGCCGGCCGCGGCCCAGGCGGTCGAGGGCGAGAGCCCGAGCAGCTGGTCGCCGTCGACGACCCTGACCCAGACGGTCGACGACGACAAGGCGGTCGGCATCGCCGTCGAGTGCAAAGCCGAGGTCGGCTCCGCGCGCGACCACCTGCTCGGCAAGGTCGGCCGGTGCCGTGGCGCCACACCCGACGTTGATGTTCTCGCCATCCGGCTCATCGTGGAGGACCTCCACCCGTGCTCCGGTCGCGGCCAGGATCTCCGGGGCCGTGACGCCACCCGAGCCGTTCGCGCAGTCGAGCAGGATGTGGAGCGAGCAGGGTGTCGCCGCGGCAAGGCGGCGCCGGTCTGCCCGGTAGCGGTCGACGAGGCCGCCAGCCTCGACGAGCCAGCCGATGCCGGCGTTCTCGGGGCCCCCCAGCTCCTCGGCGCGCCAGATGAGCTGCTCCAGGCGGTCCTCCTCGGCGTCGTCGAGCTTGAGGCCACGGCCGTCGAGCACCTTGAGCCCGTTGTCGTCGGCGGGGTTGTGGGAAGCCGAGACCATGATCCCGGCGGAGAACGATCCGGTGCCTGCGAGATATGCGAGGGCCGGCGTGGGGAGCACGCCGGCGTCGTGCACGTCGGCGCCGAGGCTCGCCGCACCGGCCGCGATGGCGGCCACGAACATCTGCCCCGATCGCCGCGTGTCCCGCCCAACGACCAGGCTCCCGCCCGGCCCGACGAGCTCGTGGGCGGTGGCCCTCCCGAGCGCGTATGCGGTCGAAGGCCGGAGGTCCACGTTGGCGATCCCGCGGATGCCGTCGGTTCCGAACAGGCGCCCCATCGTCACGGCACCACCGTAGGAACGGCCGGGGCTGGGGTGGGGCTGGCTGGCGACACGACCAGGGTGAGCTCCGATGGCGAGAGCGCGCTCAGCGACAGGCCGCCCGGAAGGCCGACCTCCGGGAACACCACGTGCGTGCCCGGACCGAGCCCGCTCACGTCGACGCTCGCGAGGAGGGTGGACCCGTCGAGCGCGTTGAGGACGCCGAGCGGCCCCCCGAGGGTCACCAGGATCTGCCCCGAGCCGACGTCGTAGCTCAGCGTCGGGTCCGAGTTGAGAAGGGTGACCCCGACCTGGAACGTGCGCGTGCCGACCTGCGGGCGCAGCGACGCCGTGACCCGAACGGTCGTGACGTCGAGGGCGGTGACCCCGGTGGGCAGGTCGAGCGCGACATCCGCGACGACGTCCGAGGTCGCGCCGGCGATCGAGACCGGCTTCGTGTCGAGGTTCACGAGTGTCGAGAGCAGCGCCGACTCACCCTCGACCGTCACGAGCAGCGGTGCGGCCTCGACGCCGGTGATCGCCACCGAAGGATCGGGCGTGCCGGTCAGGACGGGGTTGACGGGCAGGGCCCGCGTCGAAAGCTGGCTGCCGATCTGGATCGTCACCCGGACCGAGCTGGGCTGCAGCTCGACGGTGGGGACAACGTCGCCGCGCGCATCGACTGCCACGAGGTCCACCGCCTGGTTGATGTCGATCCCGGACGGTTGGATCAGCACCCGCGCCTGGGCGGCAGCCACCAGCACCACCGACGATTCGGGACCGGAGACCGTCACGCTGTCCTGCGAGACGACCGGCTCGCGCACATCGAGGCCGGACGGGACCGTCCCGTGGTCCACCTGCACCGGCACCGACTTGCTGATGAGAGGGTCGAGCCGGACCTGGATCCGCGACGGGGTGAAGTCGAGGACCTGGATGTTGCTGGGGTCCGTCGCGCGGACGATGACCGGCACGCTCACCGGCGGCGAGCCGGCTGCCACCGGCACGCCCGCGAGGTCGATCGTGGCTGTGAAGCTGGCCGTCGTCACGACGGGCCGGTTGGTCCCGATGGCGAGATAGCGGATCGAGGTGACGTCGTCGAGGTTGCCGATGATGAAGGCGTTGCCCGGCTGGTTCAGCACCTGGATCGGGATCCGGCCGGGGAACGTCTCGGCACTGGCCGAGACGATCAGGCCCGCGTAGAGCAGCGTCGCGAGCACGACGGCCGCCAGCTTGAGCGGCCAGTTGCGGAAGACGAAGCCAACGAACCGGCGCACGGCGATCAGCGACCCACCCCCGCGGCCGCCTGGTCCGTCTCATCGCGGGCCTCGCCGGTCACCGGGCTCGGCGCGTCGCCGCGGCGGACCGCCCGTCCGCGAGCGAACAGCGCGGCACGCCGCAGCGCGCCGGGCCCCGGCGTGACCGAACCGCTGTCGGGCCGCGAGGACAGGCGTCCGCGGAACGTGCCGCCCCCGGCCCGCTCCGGAACCAGCGACGCGACGATGGCACGCACGAGATCGGGCTCGTCGAGGTTCCGCCGGATCCGGGCCCGCTCGACGAGGCTCGTCTGCCCGGTCTCCTCCGAGACCACGACGACCAGCGCGTCCGTCTGCTCGGTGATCCCGAGGGCCGCTCGATGGCGCGTCCCGAAGCGCTCCACCTGGACCGTCGTCTCGGCGAGCGGGAGCACCGCACCCGCCGCGACGATGGTCTCGCCGCGGATGATCACCGCGCCATCGTGGAGCGCCCCGCGTGGCGTGAAGATGGCCTCGAGGAGGTCGGCGGACAGGTCGCCATGGACCATCACGCCGGTCTCGGCGATCTCCTCGAGGCCGGTCTCGCGCTCAACGACGATCAGGGCACCGAAACGTGCCGCCGCGAGGTGGGTCGAGGCGCGCGCGATGGCGGCGGCGGCGAGCTCGGCCTGCCGCTGGTCCGCGGGCGAGAGGAGCCAGGCAAACGAGCCGACCCGCCCGATCCGCTCGAGGGCACGGCGGAGCTCGGGCTGGAAGACGACCACGAGCGCGAACAAGCCGACGACTGCGCCCGCCTGCAGCAGCTGGGTGAAGAGGCGCAATCCCACGGCCTGGGCGGCGGCGTAGATCACCAGGATCACGCTGACGCCGATGACGAGACGGACCGCGCGGGTCCCCCGGATCAGGCTGAACAGCCAGTAGATGACGAGCGCGGTGATCCCGATGTCGGCGAGCGTGATCGGTCGAACCTGTCCGACCAGCGACTCGAGGAGCTGCGACATCTTCCGCTGAGTGTAGCACCGGGGACCCCGTGCTCCGACCGCCCGGTCCGTAGGCTGGCGCATCTGGGCGGGCAGCGCCTCATGCACCATCCCCGCCCCCGGCGGACCGCCGTGGGTCGTCCCGGGCGTCAGGCGAGAGGGGCGAAGCCTGGATCGTTCGGGAACGCCTGGCGGGCAGCGGCGAGGACGCACTCACGGGATGCCGCGTCGCCGTCGATGTCCACCAGACGGAGGAGCCTGCGATACGTGTCGCCCGCCGGCCCGGGCGCTCCCCGCTCCAGGCGCAGCTCGGCGATCAGCAGGTGGAGGCCCACGTCGTCCGGCCGCGAAGCCAGGCCGCGATCGCACGCCTCGAGCGCCGCCACCGCGTGGCCGGCCGCGCGGAATGCGCGCGCAGCACCGATCGCGGCCGCCACGACGCCGGGCCCATCTCCGCGTGCCTCCGCCTCATCGGCTGCGACGAGGAGCACCTCGCCGTCCACCTCGATTTCCGGAGAGGGCGGCGCCGAGGGTGCATCGACTGCCTCGAACGCTCCCGGCACCGCCGACTCGACCGACGGCTCGTCCGTCGCGGGCACCCTCTCGAGGAAACGCAGCGCGCGGGCGAGCGCTCGCTCCACCTCGGCGTCGCCGACCTGCTGCCGGAGCTCGTCGACCAGCTCCTGGTAGCGCTCGCGGCGCGCCGCCGTCGGCCGGATCTCCATTGCACGCCGGAACGCGTCGCCGGCGTCCGCGTGCCTGCCCGCCGCGCGGCGAGCGTCAGCGAGCGAATCGAACGTCGCGGCGGCGTCGTCCGGCCGCCCGAGCACGACGAGCGCCTGGGCGCGGCCGAGGAGCGCGGCATCATCAGCCGAGGAGCGGGCGAGCGCCTCGTCGAAGCTCGCGAGCGCCAACTCGGGCTCTCCCAGCCGGAGCTCGATCGCCCCGAGCGCGGCGCGGGGGACCGCGCGGTCCGGGGCGAGCCGGGCAGCCTCCTGGTACGCGGCGGCGGCATCCTCGAGCCGGCCGCGGAGGCCGGCAACGTGGCCGGCGCGGAGGGCCTCGCGGTAGCGATCGAAGAGTGGGTCGGTCATCCTCCCACCGAGCTCCTCGAGGCGGTTGCGGGTGCCCGAACGGGCACCCGCAGGCTCAGCGCTTCGTGTACTGCGGCGCCTTGCGGGCTCGCTTCAGCCCGTACTTCTTGCGCTCCTTCATGCGCGGGTCGCGGGTCAGGAAGCCGGCCTGGCGGAGCGGAACGCGATTGCCTTCGGGATCGACCATCAGGAGGGCGCGGGCGATGCCATGGCGGATGGCACCGGCCTGGCCGGTCACGCCGCCGCCCTCGACCTTGATCAGCGTGTTGAAACGACCCTCGGTGCCCGTCACCCGGAACGGCATCCGCAGCTCTCCCTCCGGGATTGCGTTCCCGAAGTGCTGGTCCAGGGAGCGGCCGTTCACGATGATCTCGCCCTCGCCGGGAATGAGGCGAACTCGGGCAATCGCCGTCTTCCGGCGCCCAGTCCCGTGAAAGAAGAGAGGGGTGGTCATGTGGGCGTGCTCCTCGTCAGGCCAGCGGTTCCGGCCGCTGGGCCTGGTGCGGGTGGTCCGGGCCGGCGTAGATCTTGAGCTTGCGAAGCTGCTGGGCACCCAGCCGAGTGTGGGGCACCATCCCCTTCACCGCCCTCCGGACGGCCTCCTCGGGCCGGCGCTCCATCAGGTGCCCGAGCGTCTCCTCCTTGTACCCTTGCGGGTAGCCGCTGTGGCGAGGGTAGATCTTCGATTCGAGCTTGTCGCGGCTGACGGCCACCCTGGCAGCGTTGAGCACGATCACGTGGTCACCGCCGTCCAGGTTGGGCGTGTAGGTCGGCTTGTGCTTGCCCACGAGGACGCGGGCGATCCGCGTCGCGAGGCGGCCGAGCGTCTCGTCCGTCGCGTCGACGACGTACCAGCGTCGCTCGATCTCCGCCTCCCGGAGCGTGTACGTCTTCGCGGTCATGTGTCTCCGTTCATCTCCCTGGCGATCCGTCCCATGACGACCCGCCGCAGGCACAGCCCCTTCGCCGGGGCGACCGCCCCGTTGAAGGCCGGACGCCGCGACGCGAGCGCCTCGGCAACCGCCGTCTCCTCGACCTCGCCGCGGCCCACCAGCAGGAGCGCCGCGACGATCCGTCGCACCATCTGCCGCAGGAAGGCGTCCCCGCGAACGTCGACCGTCACAAGGCCACCCTCCCGCCGCACCCGGACCCCGTGAAGGGTCCGAACCGGCTGGCGGTTCGCCGCCCCGAAGGCCGTGAAGTCGTGCCGGCCCACGAGGACCGACCCGGCCCGCGCCATCGCGGCGGTGTCGAGCGGGACCCGCACCCCGAGCGCCAACCGCTCGCGAAGCGGGCTTCGCGGCCCGTTCCAGACGGTGTAGCGATACTCCCGGTACCGCGCCGCATAGCGAGGACGAAACCCGAGCGGGGCCCGGCGGAGGCCGCGAACCGCGACATCCGCCGGCAGCAGCGCGTCCAGCGCCCTGCCGAGCTCCGCCACCGTGAGCCGCCCGGACCAGTTGAAGGCGATCACCTGGCCCGTTGCGTGCACCCCGGCGTCGGTGCGTCCCGCCGCGTCGACCCGGACCCGGCGACCGCCGGAGAGGGTGCCGAGCGCGGCTTCGAGTTCTCCCTGGACCGTCCGTGCCGCCAGCTGGAGCTGGAACCCGGCGAAGTCCGTGCCGTCATATTCGACTCGTGCGCGCAACCGCACGAGGGCGCCCTCTCGGGCGCCTGGAGGTTGGTCAGAGAAGCTCGATCTGGACGATCGGAGCCCTGTCACCGTTCCGGTTCCCGAGATGGGTAATCCGGGTGTACCCGGAGGTCCGCTCGGCGTATTTCGGGGCGATCTCATCGAAGAGCTTCTTGATCACGAGGGGCTCGTCGGGAAGCTCTGCCACGACCGTGCGCCGGGCGCTGAGGTCACCCCGCTTGGCGAGGGTGATCATCCGCTCCACCTGGGGACGGATCTCCTTGGCCTTCGCCTCGGTGGTCATCACCTTCTCGTAGCGGAAGACCGACACGATCAGGTTCCCATAGAGCGCGAGTCGGGGGCCCTGCAGGCGGCCGAGCTTCCGACCGCTGACCTGGTGGCGCATCGCTCAGACCTCCTCGGACTCGTCGCCGAACGGCTCGTCGCCGCTCTCGTCGATCCCGTCGAGGTCGGTGGTATCGGTCTCGGGGACCAGGAAGCCACGCATCCGGAGCCGCTCCTTCATCTCGTCGAGCGACTTCTTGCCGAAGTTGCGCATCCGCAGGAGGTCGTCGTCCGTGAGCTGGAGCAGCTGACCCACCTTCACGATGTTGTTGCGCTTGAGCGAGTTGTAGGCCCGCATCGGGAGGTCGAGCTCCTCGATCGGCATCTCGAGCATGTTCGCCGGGATCTGCGGGACGCCCCCGGCGGGGCTTGCCGCGACCGCCGCGGTGCCGACGTTCGCGAACAGGGAGAACTGGCGGACGAGGATGTCGGCCGACTTGGCCAGCGCGTCCTCCGGGCTGATCGTGCCGTCGGTCTCGATCTCCAGGGTCAGCTTGTCGTAGTTGGTCATCTGGCCCACGCGGGTGTTCTCGACCGTGAAGTTCACCTTGCGGACGGGCGTGAAGATCGCGTCGACCGGGATGACACCGATGGGCAGGCCTTCCGGCCGTTCCGCCGCGAGATAGCCGACCCCGCGCTCGACGGTAAGGTCGATCTCGATGGTCACGTCGTCGCTGTCGAGCGTCATGAGGACGAGGTCCGGGTTGATGATCTCGACATCCGCGGACTCGACGATGTCAGCGGCAGTCACCCGGCCCGCCCCCGACTTCACCAGCTTGAGCTGGATCGGGTGGGCGGCGAAGCTGCGCAGGCGCAGCCGCTTGACGTTCAGGACGATCTGGGTCACGTCCTCCTTGACGCCGGGGATCGTCGTGAACTCGTGGAAGACGTCGCGGATCTGGATCGAGGTGACGGCCGCCCCCTCGAGGGAGGAGAGCAGGACGCGCCGAAGCGCGTTCCCGAGGGTCACTCCGTAGCCCGCGGGGAGCGGGCTCGGCCTCGTATTTCGCGTACGAGCCCTGTTCGGCGACGGGCTCGATCTGGGTCGTGGCGTCGAGTTCGATCATGGGGGCGGGGCTACCTCGAGTAGTACTCGACCACGAGCTGCTCGTTGAGCTCGAGCGGCATCTGGTCGCGGCGCGGGGCAGTGACGATCGTGCCCGTGAAGGTTGCCGGGTCCAGCGTCAGCCACTCGGGGACCTGGCCCGAGCGCAGCGCCTCGCTGACCGCCTTGAACGGCTCGCGCTCGCGCCTCGAGGCACGGACCTCGATCCGGTCGCCCGGCTTGCAATGGTACGAAGGAACGTTGGTCGGGCGCCCGTTGACGGCGAAGTGGCCGTGCGAGACGAGCTGGCGCGCATGGTCACGCGAGGCCGCGATGCCAAGCCGGAAGACGACGTTGTCGAGCCGGAGCTCGAGGATCCGCAGCAGGTTCTCCCCCGTCACGCCGGGACGGGACTCGGCTTCCTCGAAGTAGTTGTGGAACTGGCGCTCGAGAACGCGATAGATGCGGCGGACCTTCTGCTTCTCGCGCAGCTGCAGCCCGTAGTCGCCGACCTTGCGGCGGCGGACGCCGTGCTGGCCGGGTGGCGTCGGGCGCCGTTCGAAGGCGCACTTCTTGGTGTAGCAGCGCGAGCCCTTCAGGAAGAGCTTGGCGCCCTCGCGGCGGCAGAGGCGGCAGACGGGACCGGTGTAACGAGCCATGGTGCCTCTCCCGGCTACACGCGGCGCCGCTTGGGCGGGCGGCAGCCGTTGTGGGGGATGGGCGTGACGTCGGTGATGGCGGTCACCTCGAGCCCGGCGGTCTGGAGCGAGCGGATCGCCTGCTCGCGGCCGGCGCCGGGTCCCTTCACGTAGACCTCGACCGAGCGCATGCCGTGCTCCATCGCCTTCTTGGCAGCGGCGTCCGCGGACAGCGCGGCGGCATACGGCGTGCTCTTGCGGGAGCCCTTGAACCCGACGATCCCGGCCGACCCCCAGCTGATCACGGCCCCGCTGAGGTCCGTGATCGTGACGATGGTGTTGTTGAAGGTCGCCTGGATGTGCACGTGCCCGACGGGCACGTTCTTGCGCTCCCGCCTGCGCTGCTTGGTTGCGCGCTTCCGATCGGCCATACGTTCGGCTCGTCCCTCTTTACTTCTTGCGCCGAGCGCCGACCGTCTTCTTCGGTCCGCGGCGCTGGCGAGCGTTGGTCTTCGTCCGCTGGCCCCGGACCGGCAGGTTCCGCCGATGACGGAGCCCGCGGTATGAGCCGATCTCGATGAGGCGCTTGATGTTCAGCGCCACTTCGCGCCGGAGGTCGCCTTCGACCTTGAAGCGCCGGTCGATCAGCTCGCGAAGCCGGGTCACCTGGTCCTCGGTGAGATCCCGGACCCGGGTGTCGGGGTTGATGTTCGTCTGCTGGAGGATCTTCTGGCTGGTCGGCAGCCCGATCCCGTAGATGTAGGTCAGGGCGACTTCCACGCGCTTCTCGCGCGGGATGTCGATACCGGAGATCCGTGCCATTCGATCAGCCCTGCCGCTGCTTGTGCTTTGGGTTGGCGCAGATGACCATCACGGTCCCGTGGCGGCGGATCACCTTGCAGTTGTCGCAACGGGCCTTCACCGAGGCTCGGACTTTCAACGGACTTCCTTCGCGCTGGGTGCCGGCTACTTCAGCCGGTACGTGATCCGACCCCGGGTGAGGTCGTATGGAGACAGTTCGACGCGGACCCGGTCGCCCGGCAGGATCCGGATGAAGTTCATCCGGAGCTTGCCGCTGATATGGGCAAGAACGCGGTGGCCGTTCTCGAGCTCAACGGCGAACATCGTGTTCGGCAACGGCTCGAGGACAGTTCCCTCGACTTCGATCGCGTCCTTCTTGCCCAATGTGCTCCCTGGCGTTCCTGCTCGCAGCCGCGCGACGGCCGGAGCCGACACACGAACGCGTAGCGTATCAACTCTGGCCGATTCCAGCAACCTCCGGAGCCGGCCGCTACAGCCTGGTGAGGATCTCGGGGCCGTCCGCGGTGACGGCGATCGAGTCCTCGAAGTGGGCCGCGACCGAACCGTCGCGGGTGACAACCGTCCAGCCGTCGGCGGAGCGTCTCGACGTCGGCGCTTCCCAGGGTGAACATCGGCTCGATCGCGAGGCAGATGCCCGGCGTCAGCTCGACCCCCTTCGACTTGGTCCGGTAGTTCGGCACCTGCGGGTCCTCGTGCATCTCGGTGCCGATGCCGTGCCCGACGTACGGCCGGACAACGCCGTAGCCGCGTGCCAGGGCGACGTCCTCGACGGCCGCCGAGATGTCCCAGATGCGGTTGCCAGTGGTGGCGGCGGCGATGCCCGCCTCGAGGCCGAGCCGCGTGGTCGCGACGAGGTCACGGACCTGCTGCGGCACGTCGCCCGACCGTGAAGGTCCGCGCCGCGTCGCCGTGGTAGCCGTCGATGATCGCCCCTGCGTCGATCGAGACGACCTGGCCGTCACCGATGGTCCGGTCGCCGGGGATCCCGTGCACCACCTCGCGGTCGATCGAGATGCAGATCGACGACGGATAGCCGTGATAGCCCTTGAACGACGGCGTCCCGCCGGCTTTCCGGATGTGCTCCTCGGCGATCCGGTCCAGGTGGGCAGTCGACACGCCCGGCCGAAGCGCTTCCTCGACGAGGCCGAGGACCTCGGCGACGAGGCGCCCGGCCCGACGCATGACCGCGATCTCCGCGGCAGAGCGGCGCGTGATCACGCGTGGCCTCGCCAGTACGGGAGCGGCTCGATCGCATCGAGCAGGTCGGCTGTGACGGCGGCGATCGGCCGCCGGCCGTCCACGGCATCGAGCACGCCGGCAGCGCGGTAGTGCTCGACGACGTCGGCCAGGGCGCCGAGCTGCTTCTCCAGGCGCGCCTGGACGATCTCCGGGCGGTCGTCTTCGCGCTGGACGAGCGCCGATCCGTCGATGTCGCAGATGCCCGGGACCCGGGGTGGGTAGGCCGTCTCGTGGTACGTGTGGCCGGCCGCCGCGCACAGCCAGCGCCCGGTCAGGCGCCGGAGCAGCTCCTCGGGCGGGACGTCGACGAGGAGGGCCCGGTCAACCTTGGCTCCGCGGCCGGCGAGCGCCCGGTCGAGGGCCTCCGCCTGCGCGCGGTTGCGGGGGAACCCGTCGAGGATGGCTCCCCGCGCGGCGTCCGGGGCCGCCAGCCGCTCGAGCAGCATGCCGATGGTGATCTCGTCGGGAACCAGCTCGCCGCGCTCCATGTAGCGCTGGGCTTCGCGACCGAGCGGGGTGCCGTCCCGGGCCGCCGCCCGAAAGAGGTCGCCCGTGGCCAGCCTGGGCAGCCCGAGGTGCCGCGAGAGCACGTGGGCCTGGGTCCCCTTCCCGGCGCCCGGGGCACCGAGCAGGATCAGGATCTCATCGAAGAGATCCGTCCGCACTCACCGGATGAACCCCTCGTAGTTCCGCATCATCAGCTGAGCCTCCAGCTGCTTCATCGTCTCGACGACCACGGACACGACGATCAGGATGCTCGTGCCACCGAGGGAGAGTCCCGGCGAGGCCCGGGATGAACGCCTGGAACGCGTAGGGCATGACGGCGACGACGCCGAGGAAGAGCGCCCCGGCGACCGTGATCCGGTTCACGACGCGGGCAAGGTAGTCCTGCGTGGGCCGCCCCGGCCGGATGCCCGGGATGAAGCCGCCGTTCTTGCGGAGCTGCTCCGCGGTCTCGTCCGGCTTGAACGTGAAGGCCGTGTAGAAGTAGGTGAAGCCGACCGTCAGGAGGAAGTAGAGCGAGCCGTACACGATCAGGTTCGACGGGCCGAAGGTGTTCACGAAGAAGGTCGCGACCTGCTGGACGATCGACACCTTGCTCTGGGCGAAGTAGCCGGCGATCTGGCTGGGGAAGAGCAGGATGCTCACCGCGAAGATGATCGGGATGACGCCGGCCTGGTTGACCCGCAGGGGCAGGAACGTCGTCCCGCCCTGGTACATGCGCCTGCCGCGCACCCGGCTCGCGTACTGGATCGGGATCCTCCGCTGGCCCTCGGTGATGTAGACGATCGCGGCGATGGCGAAGACGGCGAAGACGGCGAAGATCGCGAGTGCCGGGACGTCGGGCGAGTCGAGGAAGGTCCCGAGCGCCGTGGAACACGGCCCACGATGCCGGCGAAGATGATGAAGCTGATCCCGTTGCCGATCCCCTTCTCGGTGATGAGCTCGCCGATCCACATCAGGAGGATCGATCCGGCAGTCAGCGTGACGATCTGGGTGAGCGTCGCGAACGAGGCGAGGTCGAACGTCGTGTTGAGCACGCCCGCCTGGTTGAGGACCGCGAGGAACCCGTAGCTCTGGAGGAGCGCGAGCGGGACCGACAGGTAGCGGGTGTACTGGTTGATCTTGTTGCGGCCGTACTCGCCCTCGCGCTGGAGCGCGGTGAGGGCGGGCACGACGCCCGGTCATCAGCTGCATGATGATCGACGCGTTGATGTAGGGGTTGACACCCAGGCCCACCACCGAGAACCGCGACAGGCCGCCGCCGGAGAACAGGTCCAGCAGGCCGAACAGCGCGTTGCCGTTGAAGAACGCGGTCGGGCTTGGTCGGGTCGGCGCCGGGCACGGGGACGTGCGGCAAGCGCCCGGAAGACGATCAGGATCCCAGGACGAACAGGATCCGTCGCCGGATGTCCGGCGCCCGGAACGCGTTGAGGAGGGAGTCGAACACGGCCGGGCCGACGTCAGTCCGCGTCGGCCAGGGGCTCGACGCCGATGGCGCGCGAGCAGCGGCTCGTCGGGATCTCGATCACCTGGACCGTCCCGCCGGCGGCCTCGATCTTCTCGCGCGCGCTCTTGGTGAACGCGTCCGCGACCACGAACATCGGGTGCCCGGCGTCGCCGCCGCCAAGGATCTTGAGGGGCTTGTCGAGCGTTCGCACGAGACCGGCCATGCGGAGCAGCTCCTGGTTCACCGTGACGGGCGCGGGCGTGGCTCCCATCGGCGCCCCCGGCAGGTCGCCTGACGGCAACCGGCCGAGCTCGTCGCGGCGCTGATGCGGCCCACGTTGACGACCTCGTAGTCGATCCGGTTGATGTTGCCGGAATCCACGCAGCTTCGGGATCCGGATGTGGAGCGGGGTCTGGCCGCCCTCGAACCAGGTCGGGATGGAGCTGCCCGCGCGGGACTTCTGACCCTTGGTGCCGCGGCCGGCGGTCTTGCCCTTGCCGGCGGCGATCCCGCGGCCTACGCGGGTCTTCGCGGTGTGCGCGCCGTCAGCGGGCCGCAGGTCGTGCAGCTTCATCGGGTTCTCCTCCGCCGCCGCCTCGGGGGAGCTCCTCGACCTCGACGAGGAAGCGGACCGCCCGGACCATCCCACGGGTCGCTTCGTTGTCCGGCACCACGACCGTGTCCGCCGATCCGGTGAAGCCCCAGCGCCTGGATCGTGCCGCGATTCCGGGCGATGTGGCTGATCGTGCTCTTGACCTGGGTCACCCGCAGACTACCGGCCATCGCTCGCCTCCCCGGCCGGCTGGCCGGCCACGAACAGCCCGGACCGGCACGCCGCGCCGTGCCGAGACCTCCTCCGCTGACGCGAGGCTGCGGAGCGCCTCGAGCGTGGCGCTGGACGACGTTGACCGGGTTCGTGGACCCGTGGACCTTGGACAGGATGTCGCGGATGCCGGCAGCCTCCACCACGGCGCGCACCGAGCCACCGGCGATGACGCCGGTCCCCTGGGAGGCGGGCTTGAGCAGTACCTTGGCGGCCGCGTACTCCGCCGCGCACCTCGTGCGGGATCGTGGTCCCCACGATCGGGATCCGGATCAGGTGCTTCTTGGCATCCTCGACGCCCTTGCGGATCGCCTCGGGAACCTCGCCGGCCTTGCCGAGCCCCGCGCCGACGTGGCCCTGGCCGTCGCCCACGACGACGACCGCGCTGAAGCTGAAGCGCCGGCCGCCCTTGACGACCTTGGCGACGCGGTTGATCTGGACGACGCGCTCCTCGAGCGTGAGCTTGGCGGGGTCGATCCTGGCCACTGGCGGTCTGCTCCTCCTAGAAGTCGAGGCCGGCTTCGCGCGCGGCGTCGGCGAGCGTCTTGACCCGGCCGTGGTAGCGATACCCGGCCCGGTCGAAGACGACCTGCTCGACGCCGGCGGTCCTGGCCCGCTCGGCGACCAGGCGTCCGACCACCTTCGCCTCGTCGGTCTTCGTCTGCTTCCCGCCCTTGAGCTCCGGCTCGAGGGAGGACGCGGCAGCGAGGGTGCGGCCGGCTGCGTCGTCGATGACCTGTGCGTAGATGTGGTTGAGGCTGCGGAAGACCGCCAGGCGCGGCCGCGCGGCCGTCCCCCCAGTCGGAGGCGGATCCGCTCGTGCCGTTTCTGCCGGGCGGCGCCGCGCGTGGCGGCCTTCGTCATCGTGGTCGTCCTTCCGTTACTTCTTTCCGCCGATCTTGCCGGCCTTGCCGGCCTTGCGGCGGATCACCTCGCCCGGCGTAGCGGACGCCCTTGCCCTTGTAGGGCTCCGGCTTGCGGGTGGCGCGGACGCGGGCGGCAACCTGGCCGACGAGCTCCTTGTCGATCCCCAGGACGGCGAGCTTGATCGGGCTTTCGACCTCGAAGCTGATGCCGTCCGGCGGGTCGATCTCGATGGGATGGCTGTACCCGAGGTTGAGCTGCAGCTTGTCGCCGACCTTCTGGGCGCGGTAGCCGACGCCCGTGATCTCGAGGGGCTTGCGGTAGCCGGTCGTGACGCCCTCGACCATGTTGGCGACGAGCGTCCGGGTCAGCCCGTGGAGCTGCTTGTGCTGCTTGTCGTCGGACGGGCGCGTGACGAGCAGGCTGCCCTCCTCGCGCTCCACGGTCATCGCGGCCGGGAGCGAGCGGGTCAGCGTGCCCTTCGGGCCCGTGACGGTGATGACCGGGCCGTCGAGATGGACCTCGACCCCCGCGGGCACGGGGATCGGCTGGCGGCCGATACGCGACATCGCCTTCTCCCCTACCAGACGTAGGCGAGGACTTCGCCGCCGAGCTGGGCCTTGCGGGCCTGCGCGCCGGTCATGATCCCCTGGCTGGTGCTGACGATGACGATGCCCAGGCCGCCGAGGACGCGGGGGATGTCCGTCTTGCGGGCGTAGACGCGGAGCCCGGGCTTGCTGATGCGCTTGAGCCCGGACACGACCGACGCCTTGCCGTCGACGTACTTGAGGTGGAGCGTGATCACGGGGTGCACGCCGTCACGGCCCTCGCTGAAGGAGGCGATGAAGCCCTCGTCGACGAGGATGCGCGCGATCTCGCGCTTGACCCGTGACGCCGGCACAACCACCTCCAGGTGGTGGGCCCGCGACGCGTTGCGGATGCGCGTGAGCATGTCCGCGATCGGATCGGAGACGTTCATCGTCGGCTCACCAGCTCGACTTCGTCACGCCCGGGATCTCGCCCGCGAGGGCGCGCTCCCGGAAGCAGATGCGGCAAAGCGCAAACCGGCGCATGTAGGCGCGGGGCCGGCCGCACAGTGTGCACCGGTGGTACGCCTGCACCTTGTGCCGGGGCGTTCGCTTCGCCTTTGCGATCAACGATTTCTTGGCCATGGTCCTCCTCCCCGCGCTAGCCGGCGAAGGGCATGCCGAGGAGTTCCAGAAGCTTCCGGGACTCCTCGTCGGTCTTCGCCGTCGTCACGATGCTGATCTCCAGCCCGCGGAGACGGTCGACCTTGTCGTAATCGATCTCGGGGAACGCGAGCTGCTCGCGCAGCCCGAGGCTGTAGTTGCCGCGCCCGTCGAACGACTTGGCGGGGATACCCCGGAAGTCGCGGATGCGCGGGAGCGCCAAGACGGTCAGACGCTCCAGGAAGTCCCACATCCGCTCGCCGCGGAGGGTCACCTTCGCCCCGATCGTGTTGCCGGTCCGGAGACGGAACTGGGCGATGGAGCGCTTGGCCTTCGTGACGATCGGCTTCTGGCCCGTGATGGCGGCCAGGTCGCCGACCGCGGCGTCGACCGCCTTGGCGTTCGTGAGCGCCTCGCCGAGCCCGATGTTGACCACGATCTTCTCGAGACGCGGGACCTGCATCGGGTTCCGGTAGGCGAACTGCTTGGTGAGCGCGGGCACGACCTCGGTCGCGTAGCGCCCCTTCAGGTTGCTGCTCACGCGCCCTTCACCTCCACCGGCTGGCCGCAGCGGCCGCAGGCACGCACGCTCGCGCCGCTCTCCAGGAGGAGATGGCGGATCCGCGTCGGCCGGTCGCAGCGGGGGCAGACGAGCATGACCTTGCCCACGGCGATCGGGAGCGGCTTCTCGACGATGCCGCCCTGCTGCATCTGCGGCACGCGATCGTTCTGGTTCATCCGCGGGCGCGGCTTGGTGTGCCGCTTCGCGATGTTCAGCCCCTCGACCACCACGCGGTAGGGCGTGCCGGGCGTCAGGGGCCGGTCGACGCGCTCGACCGTTCCGCGCTTGCCGGCGTCCTTGCCGCCGAGCAGGAGGATCGTGTCACCCTTGCGGATCTCGGGGACCTTGGTCACCCGGGGTGCGACGGCGCGGGCCATCTCAGAGCACCTCCGGTGCGAGCGAGACGATCTTCATGTAGTTCCGATCGCGGAGCTCGCGGGCGACGGGGCCGAAGATCCGCGTTCCACGCGGGTTGCCCTGGTTGTTGATGAGGACGGCGGCATTCTCGTCGAACCGGATGTAGCTGCCGTCCGGCCGGCCGTACTCCTTGGCCGTGCGAACCACGACCGCACGCACGACATCGCCCTTCTTGACGGCCGCATTCGGGATCGCCTGCTTGACGCTGGCGACGATCACGTCGCCGACTTCCGCGGTGGTCGCCCGCGAGCGGCCCATGATCCGGATGCACTGGATCATGCGCGCGCCCGTGTTGTCCGCCACGCGGAGGCGGGTCTGCTGCTGGATCACGCCTCGGTCTCCTCCCCGGCCCCGGCATGCGCCTTGCCCGGGTGCGCCGCAGCGTGGATCGCCTCGGTCGTCGCCGACTCCTCGGCGACGAGCTCCGCGGGCCGATCCTCGCCTGCGCGCGAGACGACCTCGACGAGCCGCCAGCGCTTCGTGCGCGAGAGCGGTCGCGACTCCTCGATGAGGACCGTGTCGCCGACGCGGGCGGCGTTGAGCTCGTCGTGCGCCGCGAACTTGCTGGACGCCCGGACCACCCGCTTGTAGAGCGGGTGGCGCGTCAGGCGCTCGACGGAGACGACGATCGTCTTGTCCATCCTGTCGCTGACGACGCGGCCGACCTTGGTCTTGCGATTGCCCTGCACGTGTGTTGCTCCTGCCATGCCGGGCCCCCTACGCGCTCTTGTCCAGGAGCTTGCGCTCGTGGCGGACGGTGAGGATCCGGGCGATCGTCCGGCGCGAGCCGGAGATCGCGGTGTAGTCCTTCAGCTGGCGCGTCGCGAGCTCGAAACGCGCCTGCCAGAGGTCGCGCTTCGCGTCCTTGAGCGCCTGGTCCAGCTCCGCGTCGGTCAGGGCGCGGAGCTTGTCGATGTCGATCACGCGCTCTCCTCCTCCTTGACGATGAAGCGCGTCGCGACCGGCAGCTTGTGGCTGGCGAGGCGCATCGCCTCGACGGCCTGCTCGCGGTCGACGCCCGCCATCTCGAAGAGGATCCGGCCGGGCCGCACGACGGCGACCCAGTGGTCCGGGGCGCCCTTGCCGGAGCCCATCCGGGTCTCCGCCGGCTTCTTGGTCGCCGGCTTGTCCGGGAAGATCCGGATCCAGATCTTGCCGCCGCGCTTGACCGAGCGGGTCATCGCGCGCCGGGCTGCCTCGATCTGGCGGCTCGTGATCCAGGCGGGCTCCAGGGTGATGAGGCCGAAGTCTCCGAACGAGACGGCCGTCCCGCCCTTGGCCATGCCGGCCATCCGGCCTCGCATGACCTTGCGGTGCTTGACGCGGCGCGGCATCAGCATGGCGTCACGCTCCCGTGGCCGCGACGGGTGCGGCTGCCTGGGCGGCGGCCGGCCGCGCGACGCGCTGGTCGGGGATGTCGCCGCGGTAGATCCAGACCTTCACGCCGATGGTGCCGTAGGTCGTCCGGGACAGGACGTAGCCGTAGCTGATGTCCGCGCGAAGCGTGCCCAGCGGGATCCGACCCTCGCGGTCCCACTCGCGACGGGCCATCTCCGAGCCGCCCAGGCGGCCGGCGACGGCGATCTTGACGCCCTTCGCGCCCACCTTCATCGTCCGCTGGATCGCCTGCTTCATCGCCTTCCGGAAAGCGATCCGGCGGCTCAGCTGCTGGGCGACATTGGCGGCCACGAGGTACGCATCGAGCTCCGGCTGGCGGATCTCCTTGATCTCGAGCTTCACCTTGCGCGGCTTCGTGAGGTCGCCGATCTGCTTGCGCAGGATCTCGACGTTGGTGCCGCCCTTGCCGATCACGATGCCCGGCTTCGCGGTGTGGATCGTCACCGTCACGTAGTTGATGCCGCGTTCGATCTCGACTCCGCCGACGCTGGCGTTGGCGAGGCGCCGCTCGATGAGCTTGCGCACGGCCAGGTCTTCCTGGAGCAGGGTCGCGTATTCCTTGTCCGCATACCACTTCGCGGACCAGGTGCGGCTGATCCCGAGGCGGAAGCCGTACGGGTGGACCTTGTGTCCCATCTCAGGCCTCCCGCTCTTCGAGGACGATGGTGATGTGGGTCATCGGCTTGTGGATGGCGAAGGCCCGTCCCTGGGCGCGTGGCTTCCAGCGCTTCAGGGTGGGGCCCTCGTTGGCGTGGGCCTCCACGATCACGAGGTCCTCGGCCGCGAGGTTGTGGTTGTTCTCGGCGTTCGCGGTCGCGCTCGCGAGCACGCGCGCGACGTCGCGCGCGGCCCCCTGCGGCATGAAGCGCAGGATCGCGCTCGCGTCCTCGACCCGGCGTCCACGGATGGCCGACGTGACGAGGTTCGCCTTGCGGGTTGACCCGCGGAGGTACTTGGCAGTGGCGGAAACGCGCACGATCTGGTCCCCTACCGCACGGCCGTGGAACGGTCGGTCTTCTTGTCGTGCCCGCGGAAGGTGCGGGTCGGGGCGAACTCGCCCAGGCGGTGACCGACCATGTTCTCGGTGACGTAGACGGGCACGTGCTTCCGGCCGTTGTAGACGGCGATCGTGTGCCCGATGAAATCCGGGAAGACGACCGACGCGCGCGACCACGTGCGCACGATCTTCCGCTCGTTCTTCTTGTTCATCTCCTGGACGCGGCCGAGGAGCCGCGCCTCGACGAACGGCCCTTTCTTGACCGAACGCGACATGCTTCTGCTCCTCCTATGCCTGGCGGTGCCGCGACCGGACGATCAGGCGATCCGCCTTCGTCCCGCGCCGGGTCCGGTACCCCATCGCCGGCTTGCCCCACGGCGTCTTGGGGGGCATCCCCGTGGGGGACTTGCCCTCGCCGCCGCCGTGCGGGTGGTCGCGCGGGGTCATCGCGACGCCCCGGGTCTCCGGGCGCAGGCCCATGTGGCGGGCCCGGCCCGCCTTCCCGAGGCTCTGGTTCTCGTGATCGAGGTTGGACACCTGCCCGATCGTCGCCACGCAGCGCAGCGGCACCCGGCGCATCTCGCCGGACGGCAGCCGGACGGTGGCATAGTCGCCTTCCTTGGCGAGGAGCTGCGCCGCGCCGCCCGCCGAGCGGACGATCTGACCGCCCTTGCCCGGGATGAGCTCGATGTTGTGGATCGTCGTGCCGAGGGGGATCGTGGCCAGCGGCAGGGCGTTCCCCACCCGGGCCTCCGCGTCGGGGCCGGCAACCACCACGTCGCCCACCTTGAGGCCGTGGGGCAGGAGCATGTAGCGCTTCTCTCCGTCCCGGTAGTGAAGGAGGCCGATGCGGGCCGAGCGGTTCGGGTCGTACTCGACGGTCGCGACCTTGGCGGGGACGCCGATCTTGTCGCGCTTGAAGTCGATGATCCGGTAGTGCTGCTTCTCGCCGCCGCCGCGGTGGCGGACGGTGAGCCGGCCCTGGTTGTTGCGGCCCGAGCCGCGCTTCTTGGGCTCCAGCAGGGGCTTGTAGGGCTCCTTGGTGGTGATCTCCTCGAAGGTCGAGCGGGTCATGAACCGCCGGCCGGCCGAGGTGGGCTTGTAGCTTCGCAGCGGCATGGCTACACCCCCTCGAAGAATTCGATCTTCTGGCCGGGGGCGAGCGTCACGATCGCCTTGCGCCAGGGCGTGGTCCAACCCGTGATCCGGCCGCGCTTGGTCCCGCGGCGCTTCTCCTTGGCCTTCGTCGTCAGGACGTTGACCGCCGTGACCTGGACCTTGAAGAGCTCCTCGACGGCGGACTTGACCTGGATCTTCGACGCGTCGCCGTGAACCTCGAACGTGTACTTGCCATGGCCGGAGACGTCCATCGACTTCTCGCTGATGATCGGACGGACGATGACCTCGTGGGCGGTCAGGGTCATGCGTAGACCTCCTCGAGGCGGGCGAGGGCCGGCTGTTCGATCACGATCGTGTCCGCGTTGAGCAGGTCCACGACGTTCAGCGAGTCCGCGAGCAGGACCGCGACCCGGGGAAGGTTGCGGGCCGACAGGTCGAGCCGCTCGTCCCGCGCCGGCGCGACGATGAGCACGCGGCCGGCCACCTTGAGGTTCTCCAGGACGCCGAGGAGCTCCCTGGTCCGGATCGCTTCGAGCCCAAAGGCATCGAGGACCCGGATCGCATCGCCGCCGAGCTTCGCGGTGAGCGCGCCGCGCAGCGCGAGGCGCTTCATCTTCCGGGGCAGGCGCTGGGCGTACGATCGCGGATGTGGCCCGAAGACGACGCCGCCGCCCGTGAAGTGGGGTGCCCGTCGCGAGCCCTGGCGAGCCCGGCCGGTCCCCTTCTGGCGATACGGCTTCTTGCCGCCGCCGGCAACCTCGCCGCGCGTCTTGGTGTCACTGGTCCCGAGCCGGCGGCCCGCGAGCTGCGCCGCCACGACCTGGTGGAGGACGGCAGCATTGATCGGCGCGGCGAAGAGCTCCTCCGAGAGCTCCACGGTCCCGATCGCCTCGCCCGTCCGGGCATAGAGCGTGGTCTGCGGCATCGTCAGGCCTTCCTCACGAGGACGAGCGCGTGGGGCGCTCCCGGCACGGACCCCTTGACGAGGAGCAGGTTGCGCTCGGGATCGACCCGCACGACGCTGAGCTTCTTGACGGTGACACGCTCGTCGCCCATGTGGCCCGCCATGCGCATGCCGCGGTAGACCCGTCCGGGCGTGGTGCCCGGCCCGATGGAGCCGGGGGCGCGATGGTGGTCGGAGCCGTGCGTCTTTGGGCCGCGGTGGAAGTTGTTCCGCTTGATGTTGCCGGCGAAGCCCTTCCCCTTCGAGGTGCCGGTGACGTGGACGATGTCGCCGGCAGCGAATAGGTTGACGTCGAGCGTCTGGCCGACGGCGTAGTCCGAGGCATCCTCGAGGCGGAACTCGCGGATCACGGCGACCTTGGGCAGCTCCTTGAGCTGGCCCGCCTCGGGCTTGGTGAGCTTCTTGGACGGCTCGGTCCCGAGCTGCACGGCCGTATAGCCGTCCCGCTCCGAGGTCCGGAGGCGTGTCACGGTGTTCGGCGCGACCGACACGACGCTCACCGGGATCATGGTGCCGTCGGGCTGGAAGACCTGGGTCATGCCGACTTTTCTGCCGATCAGTCCGATGCTCATGCGAGGGCCCTCCTCGCGCGTGTGTGAGGCTTCATCACATCTTGATCTCGATGTCGACTCCCGCCGCGAGCGAGAGGCGCATCAGGGCGTCGACCGTCTTGGCCGACGGGTCGAGGATGTCGACGAGGCGCTTGTGGGTCCGGATCTCGAACTGCTCCCGGCTGTCCTTATCGATGAACGGCGAACGGAGCACCGTGAACTTCTCGATCCGCGTCGGGAGCGGCACGGGCCCGACGACGTCGGCACCGGTCCGCTGGGCCGTCTCGACGATCTGGGCCGCCGACTGGTCCAGCAGGCGATGGTCGTAGGCCTTGAGCCGGATCCGGATCCGCTGCTTGGGCATCGGGCTACTCGACGATGCTCACGATCGCGCCGGCGCCGACGGTTCGGCCACCCTCGCGGATCGCGAAGCGCTGCCCGATCTCGAGCGCGATCGGGGTGATGAGCTCGACCTCCATCTCGACGTTGTCGCCGGGCATGACCATCTCGGCGCCCTCGGGGAGGCCGATCGCGCCGGTCACGTCGGTCGTGCGGAGGTAGAACTGGGGCCGGTAGCCGTTGTAGAACGGGGTGTGCCGGCCGCCCTCCTCCTTGGTCAGGACGTAGACCTGGGCGCTGAACTTCGTGTGGGGCTTGACGGAGCCCGCCTTGGCGAGCACCTGGCCGCGCTCGATGTCCTCGCGCTCGATACCGCGCAGGAGGCAGCCCACGTTGTCGCCGGCCTGGCCCTGGTCGAGCAGCTTCTTGAACATCTCGACGCCGGTGACGACGACCTTGCGGGTGGGCCGGATGCCGACGATCTCGACCTCGTCGCCGACCTTGACGACGCCGCGCTCGATGCGCCCGGTCGCCACGGTGCCGCGGCCCTTGATCCCGAAGACGTCCTCGACCGGCATGAGGTAGGGCTTGTCGACCGGGCGCTCGGGGGTCGGGATGTACGAGTCGACCGCATCCATGAGCTCCTGGATGCAGGCGTAGGCCGGGTCGTCGACGCCGCCGGTGGCCTCGAGGGCCTTGAGCGCGGAGCCGCGGATGACAGGGATGTCGTCGCCCGGGAAGTGGTTCTTGGTCAGGAGCTCGCGGACCTCGAGCTCGACGAGGTCGAGCAGCTCGGCGTCGTCGACCGCGTCGCACTTGTTGAGGAAGACGACCATGTAGGGGACCTCGACCTGGCGGGCGAGGAGGATGTGCTCCCGGGTCTGGGGCATCGGGCCGTCGGTCGCGGCCACGACGAGGACCGCGCCGTCCATCTGGGCCGCGCCGGTGATCATGTTCTTGATGTAGTCGGCATGCCCGGGGCAGTCGACGTGGGCGTAATGGCGGGCCTCGGTCTCGTACTCGACGTGGGCGATCGCGATCGTGATGCCGCGCTCGCGCTCCTCGGGAGCGTTGTCGATCGTGTCGAACGCGCGATACACCGCCCCGCCCTTGAGGGCGAGGTATTTCGTGATGCCGCGGTCAGCGTCGTCTTGCCGTGATCGATATGGCCGATCGTGCCGATGTTGACGTGCGGCTTCGTCCGCTCGAACTTCTTCTTCGCC
>CAVYIV010000017.1:0-566615 GCA_963768675.1 uncultured Chloroflexia bacterium
ACACACCCTCCCTGGCCGTCGAAGAGTGGCTGGCCTCCGTTGAGCGACATACGAGGACATCGGGCCGACATCGAAGATCGCTCCCGGTCAAGGCGTCATCGGCCAGCGAGGTCACGTACCCTCCACAGTCAGGATCGGCCGCGAACAGTTGAGAAGCGGACGGTCGGCGCACCATGATGAGCCCCGCACGGCGCCAGCGCGGCGGGCCGCGCGGTCGAGCAGGGAGGACGGCATGCCTGGGTTTACGCCCTTCACGTCGAACTACTCGGACCTTTCCGACAAGAACGGGTACCAGTTCGAGTTCCGCTGCGACGTGTGCGGCAGCGGCTACCGCAGCGAATTCATCCGCTCGCAGGTCGGCACGGCGGGCACGATCCTGCAGGGGGCGTCGGGCCTCATCGGCGGGCTGTGGGGCGCCAGCCGCGTGGCGAGCACAGCGCGCGACGTGGTCGACCGGGGAGCACGGGACGAGGCCCTCAAGAAGGCCTCCAACGAGATCATGCAGTTGTTCCAGCGCTGCCCTCGGTGCAGCAAGTGGGTGGACGAGACCTGCTGGAACGACCAGCGCAACCTGTGCGTCGGCTGCGCCCCGAAGCTCGCCACCGAGATGGAGGCCGAGCGCCAGGCGGTCGAGATCAACCAGATGCGCGACGCGATGCGACGAAGACCATCTTCTCGGGCGACACCAGCGCTCGCCAGACGGTCTGCCCGAGCTGCGGACGACCGGTCGGCTCGGAGAAGTTCTGCGCGAACTGCGGGACGCCTTGGGCACCCCACACTGCACGCAGTGCGGGGCGGAGCTGGCGACCGGGGCGCGGTTCTGCGGGAACTGCGGCGCGAAGACTGCCAGCTGAGGCCGTGAGCGGGCGGGGCGGCCGGACTTGGTCGCCCTCAGCTCGCGAGGGTTCCGCACCCGGCGCAGAAGCGCGCACCCGGGGCGAGGGCTGAACCGCAGCCCGAACAGACGCCCGCAGACAGACCGCTATCGGGTGGGGACGGCGGCAGGCCGGCTTCGGCGGAGGCAGCTGGCACGGACACGGCCCGCAGGGGATCCGCCGTGGGCCGGAGCCGGATCCGTGGCGGAGGCCGGCCGGCGGTCACGAGGTCCTGTCCGCACTTCGGGCACGCCAGCCATTTCGGATCCTCGATCAGCGCCCGACAGTTCGGGCAGCGACCCGGAGCGAACGGGTCCGCGCTCGCACAGTACGGACAACCGCGACGTCGCGCAAGATGAAGTTCCCGCAGTGCGGACAGGGGTGCTTGTACTGCGGCACGTGCTTGCCTCCCTTCTCGACCCAGCGGTCCTGGATCCGTCAGCCGGACCCGACGGCCCGCCCGGAGGTGGGCGCTTCAGCCATTCCGGCAGCCAAACCCATGATCGTCGTCTCCTGGGCCGCCCGCCCCGGCCAGACCGCGGCGTCATCGCGGCATGCGCCGTGCCAGGTCATCAGGTCGTCGAGCGCCGCAGCCCAGCCCGTGTCATGTACGATCCGGGCCACCAAATCCCGGCGCGCTCGGCGAGCGATGGCAGCTCAGCGATCGCCAGCCGGTAGCGGAGGTAGTCGGGTGATGCCAGCGCGGCGTCCGGCAGCCCGATCGGCTCGCGCAGGAACCGGATGTCGAGCAGGGTCTGGCTGATAGACGCGACCGCGCCGTCGAGCGCCGGCCGCATGGCGGCCGGGGCCTGGCCGGCGTAGCTCGCTCGGGGCAGCACCCGGAAGCAGTAGGTCGCGTGGGCGCCCTCGCTCACGAGCTCCATGGCCAGCAGGTTGCCGGGGAGCGCGATCGGGAACCAGGCCTTCAGCTACGGCGAGCCGGGTTGCTCGGGCGCCATCGAGAGCCACCGGCGCAGGCCGCGCCGCCCGCCTTGGCAACGAGGGCCCGGTAGCTCTCGGCGAAGGTCGGTTCGGCCAGCACGGCGGCCTCGAGCGGCGCCCAGGCCGGACCAAGGGTGTCGACGTCGGCCGGCCGGCCGTCCACCAGCAGGGCCGCCGCGCGGTCGCGTGTCTCGAACGGCGCGTCGGCGATGAGGGCCTCCACCAGCGCGGCAGCATCGGCGAGGGCGGCGTCCCGCAGCGCGGTCATGGCCTGGCCATGGCGCACTGCGCTCGACCCGAGCCGGAGCAGGCGGACCGGGAGGCCGTCCAGGATGTCGACCTGCAGGCCTCCAACGTCCGGGAGCAGGTCGACCCGCCCGATCCGCCCACGTGGTACGCTCTGCCATCTCTGACGCTCGTCGAGTGGTGCGAGCACGAACCCATGATCGTGGTAGGCAAGGTGGGCAACGCCCTGTTTGCCCGTTGTCGCCTCGTACTCGACGAGCTCGATCGCCTTGTCGGCCGGCAGCTCGATGAACCGGTCCGCCAGCCGTTGGCGCAGTCGCCTGTCGCGCAGCTCGGTGACGAGGAGACCCAGCTGCTCGCCGAAGCTCTCGCACAGGAGGCGCGGCGCCCACGGGGCGCGTCCTAGCACGAGGAGCACGGTGCCGGCCTGCACCGCGACGGTGGCAAGATCACGGTACGCCGCGTGGTGGTACTGGCCACCGAGGTCGAACGCGAACAAGTCGGCATCGAGGACAATCCGCAGCGCTGACGGCGGTGCCGAAGTGGGCGCTGCTCCCCCGCTGCCGTCCGCCCCGGAACGGGCAGTTCCCGGATCGGCGTGGACGGGGCTGCCTCCCGGCTCAACCAGCCGGCCCTCACCTGCGAGTGTGACGGGCATGTCGCTCACAGGCTCCTCAGCCCGCCCCGGGTCAGGGCGCCTCGACAGGCTGGCGGCATCGGCTCTAAGCAGCCTATGGGGTTGCGCGCGACGTGGGCCAGACCGGGCTGGCGTTTCGGGGACGCCGCCCGCCAGTCTGCAACACCGGGCGCCCAACGGGTCCCACGCGGACGTGTGGTCGAGCCTACCGTCTTGTGTCGCTCCGGCGGTCTGGCCATTTTGTGATTATCGGACCCCACCGCGGACGCCGTGGCGGGCCGGAGACCTGCCCACGGTGGCCCTGGCACCAACAGGGAAGTGTCCCGGCATCCGCTCCCTCACGGGCATCTGTTCGGGCGGCTCGGACCTTCGTTGTTCTGGCGAGCCCAGAGCGGTTCGGACGCGTTCGGACAACATGCGTGTGTCGGATCCTGGGGACCAGCGACGGGGTGTATTCCTCAGGCACTGATGCCGCTCCCGGACGCCTCGTGCGCTTCCCACTCACGCGAGCGGAGCGGAGCGCACCGTGCGGAGCCCGGGCGCTAACAACGGTGCGCGGATGCACCCGGTACTTCCGCCGGCTCTTGAAGCGAACGTTCGTGGGCGTCATCGTCGGCTAGCGCAGAGCCTCAAGCCGCTCTGTTCGAAAGGGGGCACTCCCGTGGGCGTTCAACTCCTACATCTGCCGGGCACGCCAGAAGACTCCGACGGGGCACGCGGCGGCCAAGGTCGAGTTGCTCCTCGCTGGATTGGTCGCCCAGCAGGCGTGCGGCCTCGTTGGTTACTGGGCAGCCTTCCCTGATGAGCGCGGGGTGTATCATTTCGCGTTCACCACCGATCCGAGGTACGCCGACCTCTCACCCGAGAACGCCGCACGTCGGGCCAGAGCCGACGTCGCCCTGGGTCGTGCCATCGAGCGCCACCGCGCCATGCTGGAACCGGGTCGCGCCCCGCCCCGTAGCCGGTAGACGGCGCGGATAGGGATCCGGATCGCGGTACGCACGCTCCGTCAGTTCGCCCTGGCCGTCGCCGCCCTCGTGATCCTCGGGAACGTCTTGGGCATCGCCCTGATCGCCCTCGGGGTGGGCCACCAGACATAGCGCCCGCCCCGCCGGGAGGGCGGGGCGGGCGGACGCCGGTACAGACTCCCACGATTGCTGCCAGACACGAAGGCCCACCCGGACGCCCGGCGCGGGTCACATCCGCGAGCGAAGCGGACGGCGCCCCGCGGGCAGTCGGATCTGCCTCAGTCGAAGAACGCCCAGTCAGAACGGTAGTCGACCGGGGCAGCCATGGAATCCCGCTCCAGCCACGCCCGCTCGGCGATCGCTGCAGGCTGGTCGTCTTCTCTGGGCTCGGGGATCAGGTCGGGGTCAATCATCACTGGGTCACCCCCCACGGGTTGCGCGGCGATGGCGGTGCTCCGGTCGCGTGGCGTGGCCATCTCCCTGGCCCTCCAAATCAAGACGGCCGCTCGGGTGGTGTAGTGACACCCGGAACGGCCGCGTTGGAGGTGTATGCAGTTGCTCGGCGATCGCGTCGACTAGGTGAGTCTACACCCGGGGGGGTGCCGGCCGCCGGGGTTCGCGTCCCATGCCGCGAGGCGTGAGTGCCGCCATCATCCACGAGCCCAGAGGGCCAGAAAGAGCAGATGTCCGAGGTAGCCGCCGGCGACCGGAGCGACGAGGTACACCCCGGTGAACGTCTCAATCGGGTCGCCGCTCCATCCGACGAGCATTGACACGCCGACGGCGCCGCCAATCGCCCCGCCGATGACCAACACGGCGTCCACCAGCCACCGGGAGCTCGACCTTGCCGCGGATTTCGTCAGGTCCTTGCGCTCCGGGGTCGGCGTCGCTTCTGGTTCCGGCGCGGGTTGGCCGACAATCGGCGGGACGGGGGCGTGAGTCGCCGGGACAACATCGAAGTCGAATCCACAGCTCCGACAGAATCGGAAGGCACCCACTCGCCGCGTACCGCACTGAGGGCAGAACGTTGCATACATCGCGGTCAGGTTTTCAAAGCCGCGTCGAGAGCCGGCGTCCCGGCACCTCTCACGTCGGTCGCGCCCTTTGACTCGCCTCAGCTATGACGCGGGGGGCAGGGGGATCGAGTGGAACAGAGCGATCTTCCAGGCGTCCTCCTCACGCCGCCAGATGACGGTGGTAGGGGCCTCGATCTGGCTGGGCGTGCCGTCGAAGACGTAACTCTGGTGCAGCACGAAGGTCTCGACTTCGACGTCGCCCCAGCGGCGCTCCTCGGCCTGCTCAAGGGTCGAGTGGATCTCACTCAGCCGAGGCAGGGCGTCGCTGAAGTACGCCTCCAGAGCCGCCCGTCCGCGCATCCAGCCCCGGGTGAGTTCGTCGACGCCTTGAGCGTCGTCGGCGAAGGCCGCCCGGAGGGCCCTCTCATCCTTGGCATCAAGGCTTCGGAAGAACGCGCTCGCCCGCGTCGGCTCGGGCATCTCGATGGCCATCTGTCGAACCTCCCTCAGGACGCGATCGAGGCGGGTCGGTCTCGCCCGTAGGCTCGGCGCGGTCTTAGGCTGCCGCGGGCGCGGGCCGCGCGTCGGAGCCCTCCGCGTGAGTCAAATTCTCGCACCATGGGGAATGGGGCCCCGGACGCTCTGTGCTGATCCCATACAGCGAACGAAGCGGAGCGCCCGGTTCGGAGCCAAGAGCCCCGCCAAATCAACTTTGGTCAGAGTGCCGGAGACCAATCGGCTGGGATGAGCGCATCGGTCGCCGGCCTGAGCGCCGCGGAAGGCACGGCCGGGCGCATCCCTCACGCTGGGCCCCCGTCGGCCAAGCTGAGGCGAGCTAGTCCGAGGCCTCGCTCCCGGCCTCTCGCTCGACGGCCTTCCACGCCTGCAGGAGTGGCTCCCAGTTGAGGGCCGGCTGGTGGATCTCGACCTCCTCGAGACGCGCGCCAAGGACGATCGACGCCTCGTGGAGAGCTGGCGAGAGGGACTCCCGCTGGAAGGCGGCGAGCGCGCGCCGGGCCTCATCCTTCGCCTGGCGCACGGGAGCCCGCATGAACAACGACGAGGACCCCAGGTCCTCAATGGCCTGCTTCAGGTCGTCGTACGCCCGTCGGTCCACGGTCCGGACGATGCGCTTCGGGGCGACTGATCGTCAAGGGCTCGGGCGCTTGGTGACCGCCTGGGCCGCCTTGGGCGAACGGCAGGCCCCCGGCCGCCTGCGCCGCAGTCCCGCGTCCCCGCCTAGCCGGCGGGGCGGGGAGGCCGGGCAGAGCCGGGGGCGAGGTGGAGTCTAGGCCGAGGCCCCCCATGTGTCACGCTCGGCCGATCGCGCGCCAGCGTGGCCCCAACAGAACCTTGACCGGGGATGTGATCCGTCCGACGGGGGAACGGCTGGCCCACGGCATCGGTGCCGACGATCGTCGCCGGAACCGGCCGGTGGTCGTCTGCGGGTTGGGCTACGGTGATTGCGTTGAGCAGATGCGGCGAGGGCGCGGGACGACCAAGAGATGGGAGTCAGGTTACCCCCGGACGATGTGGATGATCGCCTCGTCGGTCATCTCCTCCTCGTCCTCCTCCTCGCCTTCGTCGGGAGGGAGGATCGCGATCTCGCGGAAGGCCTCGATGATCTCGGCGTCGGTCATCTCATCTTCCCGGCCCTTCAGCTCATCAACGGCCGTCCGCTCGGCGCGGCGCCACCGCCTCTCGGCCGCGGATGGCGTCGGCTCCGGGGGTGATGCGCGCTCGTCGCTCATGGCTCTGGTCACTCCTGCAGGGCCACCAATCATGCGCGCACAAGCACCCGGTCACAGGGCGGACCACCACCGGACGCCCGGTGCGGGTCACACGCCGGGAGGGTAGCGGGCCTCCTGAACCACGAGCGACTCAGTCGCGCTCGTGCCGCCGCTCGTGCAGGTCACGGTCACGGGCCATCAGTCGCGCGGCTCTGCTCGCCGTGGCTCCGCCGTCCCAGCCCAGGTTGGAGAAGGTCGGGATGAAGCGGTAGCCGACGCCGGGGACCGTGGCGATGAAGCGCGGGTGGCGGTAGTCGTTCTGGAGCTTGACGCGCAGGCTCCGGATGTGGCGGTCGACGATGTTGCTCTCGGCCACGAAGTCGGTGCCCCAGATCGCGTCGAGGATCTCCTCGCGCGTCACGACCCGCCCGCTCCGGCTCGCGAGCAGGTAGAGCAGGCTCTGCTCGATGCTGCTCATGTGGATTTCGGATACACCCGCGCGCACCACCCGATTGATGATGTGTCGGCATGGTCCCTCGGGCGGCCGCGGACGCCGCGGCGGACGGGAGCCGACCCGTGCCCATGGGTACGTCGGGCGGTTCGGAGCGGCTTTCGCACGGCGTCACGTCCCTTGGACGCGACGGAGAGCAGAGCGGCGGGCGAGTGCCTCCGCTGTAAGGCGAGCGACGAAATCGCGGGCGCCAGGGGACGTCAGGTCGCGCGCAACTCCGTGGGCATCTCGAGCGGAACGCCGGCACACGCGATGACTTTCTCTAGTAGTCCATGTCCTCGCCGTACCCGCCGCCGCCGGCGGGCACGGCCTGCTTCTTCTCCGGGATGTCCGTGATGAGCGTCTCGGTCGTGAGGACCATCGCGGCGATCGATGCGGCATTCTGGAGCGCGGATCGTGTGACCTTGGCGGCATCGACGATGCCCTTCTCGAACATGTCGCCGTAGTCGCCCTTGAGGGCGTCGAAGCCGTGACCGGCGGGCAGCGTCTTGACGCGCTCGACGATGACTTCGCCGTGCGCGCCAGCGTTGTCGGCGATCTGGCGGATGGGCGCCTCGAGCGCTCGGCGCAGGATGCCGAGGCCCACGGCCTCGTCGCCGACGAGCTCGACGAGGTTAAGCGCCGGGATCGCCTGGAGCAGGGCCACGCCACCTCCGGCGACCAGGCCCTCCTCGACCGCGGCCCGGGTCGTCGAGAGCGCGTCCTCGATGCGGTGCTTCTTCTCCTTGAGCTCCACCTCGGTCGCCGCACCGACCTTGATGATCGCGACGCCGCCGGCCAGCTTGGCCAGGCGCTCCTGGAGCTTCTCCTTGTCGTAGTCGCTTGTCGTGTCTTCGATCTGGGCCTTGATCTGGCTCATCCGGGCCTTGATCTGCTCGGGCGATCCCGCGCCGTCGATGACCGTCGTGTCGTCCTTGGTCGCCACGACCCGGCGTGCCTGGCCGAGGTCGGCGACCGCGACGGAATCGAGCTTGCGCCCGATCTCCTCGCTGACGACGGTTCCGCCGGTAAGGATCGCGATGTCCCGGAGCATCTCCTTGCGGCGATCGCCGAAGCCCGGGGCCTTCGCCGCGAGGACCGACACCGTGCCGCGGAGCTTGTTGACAACCAGGGTCGCGAGCGCCTCGCCGTCGATGTCCTCGGCGATGATGACCAGCGACTTGCTCTGTCCGACGGCCAGCTCGAGCGCCGGCAGCATGTCCTTGACGCTCGAGATCTTGCGGTCCGTGATGAGGATGAGCGGGTTCTCGAGGACGGCCTCCATCCGCTCGGCGTTGGTGACGAAATACAGCGAGAGGTAGCCGCGGTCGAACTGCATGCCCTCGGTGTAGTCGGTCTCGAGGCCGAGCGACTGGCCCTCCTCGACGGTGATGACGCCGTCCTTGCCGACCTTGTCCATCACCTCGGCGATGATCGTGCCGACCTCCGGATCGGCCGCGCTGATCGAGGCTACGGCCGCGATCTGCTCGCGGTTGTCGACTGGGCGAGACTGACGCTTGAGGTCGGCGACGATCGCCTCGACGCCTTTCTCGATGCCGCGCCTGAGCGCGATCGGGTTGGCACCGGCGCTCACGTTCTGGAGGCCCTCGGCGACGATCGCCTGGCCCAGGACGATGGCGGTCGTGGTGCCGTCGCCGGCGACGTCGTCGGTCTTGGTGGCGACCTCCTTGAGGAGCTGCGCGCCCATGTTCTCGAAGGGGTCTTCGAGCTCGATCTCCTTGGCGATCGTCACCCCGTCGTTGGTGATCGTGGGCGAGCCGTACTTCTTGTCGAGGACGACGTTGCGACCCTTGGGCCCGAGCGTGACACGGACGGCGCCGGCGAGATGGTCGACCCCGCGCTTGAGGCCCCGGCGGGCCTGTTCGTCAAAGAGAAGCTGCTTGGCCATGGTGTGTCTGTCCTTTCACGAGATGCACTCGGCGCCCTGGCGGTGGCCGGAGTGTGCCGGAGTCGGAGCCTGACCCAAGGTCAGCGCTCAACCACCGCGAGAACGTCCTTGGCGCTGATGATCAGCAGGTCCTCGCCCTCGAGCTTGAACTCGGTTCCGGCGTACTTCGCGTAGAGGACCGTGTCGCCGCGCTTGAGGTCCATCTGCTCGCGCTTGCCGTCGTCGAGCATTCGGCCAGGGCCAACGGCTTGGACCTTCCCTTCCTGAGGCTTCTCCTTCGCGGTATCCGGGATCACGATGCCGCTCTTCGTCATCTCTTCGTGGGGAGCAGGCTGAATGACCACGCGGTCGCCCAACGGGCGGAGCTTCTTGGTGCGTGGCGTGGTGATGGCGGGCGCGGTCGACGTCGAGACGCGCGCGGATTTGGTCTTGGTCGTGGTGGCCACGGATGGTTCCTCCTGAAGGTCTTCAGCCGGCCCGGAATGGGCCAGGTGGGGCAGGTCCGCCGAGGCAGAGAATGCTCAAGCCGGACATCATCCGTGCGGAACCGTTGCATCAGTATGGTATTGTATGGATGATATGTCAATCGACAAACCTGCCGCACCCCCCGCCCACCTGACCTCGACCTCATATCTCGTGCTTGGTCTGATCGAGCGGGAAGGACCATCCACGCCCTACGACCTCAAACGCCATGTGGCGGCGACGATCGGCAACTTCTGGTCATTCCCCCATGCCCTGCTCTACAAGGAGCCCGCGCGCCTGGTCGAGCTGGGGCTGTTGACAGAAGAACGCGAGACGGCGGGCCGGCGGCGGCGGTTGTTCGCGATCACCGACCGCGGGCGCACCGCGATGCGGGCATGGCTGGCGACGCCCGCACGCGAACCGACTGAACTCCGCGATGCCGGTCTGCTCCAACTCTTCTTTGCGGACTTGGGGTCAGCCGACGCCCGGCGGGAGCTTGCGGTCGCGCAGGTCGCGATCCATCGCGCTGCCCTCGCCCACTACGAGGACGACCGGCGCGGCGAGCGCCCGCGTGTCGGCTCGGACTCGCCGGCGCGCACCGTCGAGCATTGGCGCGGGGTGACCCTGCCGATGGGCCTCCTCTACGAGCGGGCTGCTGTCGAGTTCTGGGAGGGCGTTGCCGCCGTCTCGCGCTTCGAGGGAGCCGCCGTAGACAGATCACGTGCCCAGGACGACGGTGCCCGCCTCACGCCGAACTCGGCCGAGCGAAACGTCCGAGGCGAAGCATAGGCGGCCTGCGAGTTCAGGCCACCAAGGCTCGCTGAACGCGGGAGTGTGTCGCCACCCGCGTCAGCGCACGAAATGGCCGCGGGCCAACGTCCGCTCAGGCCTCGTGGCTCGCGGCGGCGTCCCGCGCCAGCTTCGCATCGGCCAGAGCGAGCGCGGTGACTGCCGGAAATGGGTCCCGATCCCCGAGCAGCCCGTGAACCTCCCATGGGTGAACGAGAACGCCCAGCCGCACGACGAAGCCATACCAGCCCGAGGCGCAGGGATCCGCCTGGAAGGCCGCCAGGTTCTTCATCACCTGGGCAGGACACGATCCCGCTGCATCGGGACGGTCCCGGATCGTCGCCCACGTGTCGGCGACAAGATCGACGTTCATGCGACCTGACAGACGAGCGCCCACTCGCCTTCGCGCAGGACGCCGGCCGTCCGGCTGATCGTCCCGTCGGGGACGCAGCACGGGCGGGTCGTTAGCGAGTGGCGCCCATGGCGCACGACACGCAGGATCGCAGCCGCCAACCTCGCTGGCACCGACGAGCGATCGACCCGCGCCGCGAGCAGGCCGCGCTGCCGGTCGTGCCGCCGCTTCTCGCCGCTGTCGCGAGCCACCTCGAAGGTGATCGCGAGCGTCGACCTCAGATCGGCGGACGAAAGACCGTCACGCACACCCTAGACCCCCCCAGCACGTACCCATCGCATCCACGCCTACGCAGACGGGCGGCAAGCAACTGCGGAAGTCTACTCGACCGGCGAATGGCGCCCGCTGGGGCTCCGACGCCACGCAACTCGGCCCAGGTCGCCCCGTGCGCCCTCCACCCTCGTCCGCCACCCGAGCGCCCGCAAACGGAACCCGGGGGCCGGGGGAACGTCGGCGGCGTTAAGCGCTTCACTCGATCTAGCGTTGTTTGACATACTCCATGTTATACCATACGCTACACATGGTTCAAGACAAACGATTCGCCGAGATTGACGAGCCTTGTCGGCTGAGCCCGGAAGGCAGACGCAATGAGCACGCACACCTGGACCATCGACACGGCACACTCGGGGGCGAGTTTCTCGCTCAAGCACATGATGGTCGCGACCGTCCGCGGCAACTTCGCCGGTCTCGAGGGAGCGATCGACTTCGATGAGGCCGCCCCCGAGCATTCGTCGGTCGAGGTGCGCATTCCGATTGCCAGCATCACCACCGGCATGGACGCGCGCGACCAGCACCTTCGCTCCCGCGACTTCTTCGCAGCGGAGGAGTTCCCGTTCATGGTCTTCAAGAGCACGGGGGTCGTTCCCGACGGCGCTGCCTTCAAGATCCACGGCGACCTCACCATTCGCGACGTGACCCGCCCGATCGTGCTCGAGACGACCCTCGACGGGATCGTGCCCGGCATGCAGGGCGGCCGCCTTGCTGCGTTCGAGGCGCACACCAAGATCAAACGCACCGACTGGGGCCTGAACTGGAACAAGGCCATCGAGACAGGTGGCTGGGTGGTCGGCGACGAGATCAGGATCGACCTCGACCTCGAAGCCGTCGAGGTCGTTGAAGCCGCGAAGGTCGCCGTTCCCGCTTGACTGCTCAGGCCGAAAGGGGATCGGGTCGACGTACCCGGTGACAGGCTCCTATTGGCGGCCGACCAGTAGACCTGGCTGGTCGGCTCGTATCCGACCACCCATGTGAGCCCGCCGGCGATCGCCTCGATGGGCGCGCGCAGTTGAAGCCGGTACTCGCCCGTACTGTGACGTCCGCCCTCCTTACATTGAAGAAGTAGGCGCGAAGGGGGCTCGGCGCGGGTCCACCCACGAACGAGTAGTCGGTGGCGCCCGGTCGCTTCGATGGCCCCTTTGCGAGACCGGCGCCGACCCCGAGCAGGGCTTGCTCAAAGAGGGACCGTATGGCGGAACTCGCCAGTGCCATGCCTCACCGTGATGCTCGCGCCCGAACTGACAGCAGTGTCAGGGAAAGTCGATCAGATCGTGCCCCTCAGCGAGTTCGTCTCCGCGCCCAATTCGCCTTACGCCGGCGGTTTGTCGCCGGGGCATGGGGCAACCCGTCGCGACAGTGGCCACGAGGCGGGGCGGCTAGCCCTCGACTGGTGCGCGCCCTGAGTCCCCTGGTCGCTTGCGGGCGCCCGGCGAGGGAGTCGCTCGACCACGTTTGTTGTTCTGGCGCGCCCGGAGGGGTTCGGGCGCCCGACTAGGCGCTTGTCGGGCGCGCCGCGCTCGCCTCGCTCAGCGATCGAGGTACTGCGTCGTCCATGTGAGCCGACGCTCCTGAGCGCTGAGTCGAGGCAGGCCTGCAGGAGCAAGCGGCCGCGGCCTTGGGCTAGTTTGGCGGGAACTGCCAGAGGCTAGAGTCCTTTCGACGCCACCACGCCCTGGATGCCCTTGCCCAGGTTGCACTCCTCGCACGCCGTGCGGAGGTTGTCCTCGCGCGATGTCCCGCCTGCTGCGAGCGGCACGACGTGGTCGACGTGGAGCACGACGCCAGGCGTGCTGCCCGGACGGCCGCAGTAGCGGCAGCGGAAGCCGTCGCGCGCGAGGATCCGGAAGCGGAGCTGGGCGGGGAGCGGATCGCGGGCCCGCCGGGCGCCTCCGCGTGCCAGGGTGTGTCCCGGACGTGAGGAGCGCGGACCGAGCGAGCCGTCCGGTCGGTGAGCCGAGCCGGTGGTCGTGCTTTGTCGCCGTACCGGTCCCAGGACCACCTGCCTGCGGGTGACCCGGGCCGCTCCGGAGGCCCGCCCCCGCCCCGGGCCCCGGATCGCCAGGAGCTGCTAGGACGACGAGGAAGATGCTGCCCGTCATGGCGTCCGACCAGCCGAGGGCGTGGGCAAGCGCCCCGATGCCCCAGGCGAGGACGACGAGGAGCAGGAGCCGGCCGAGACAGCCCACGACAGCCGCTCACCCTCCGTCCCGCTCGGCCCGCTCGATCCAGGCGAGCAGGACGGGCCGCCAGCGGCGTCCGGCGAGGGTCTTGATCCGGTGGGCCGCCGGACACAGGAGCACCAGGTTGTCGGGCGTGCTTCGGCTGCGCAGCCCGAGGCCTCCCGAGGCCCGCACGTGGTCGAGCTCGAGGGCACCCGAGACAGGGATGGGGGATCCCGAGGGTGGTGAAGACGCAGCCCTGGTCCCGCGCCCGGACGTGGGCCCGCACGGACGGGGAGACCGGGTCCGACCGGGGAGTGCCCCGCGCCCGGGGAGACGGATAGCGGCGGAGCACGGGAGGACCAGACGGAGGAGGGCGGAAGGGGTACTGGAGATGGTCAGGCGGCCGCGGACCGGGAGGCCCGTGTGAGCGGCTCCCCGATGACGCTCCTCGCCGGGCCCTGGTCCCAGCCATACAGGCGGCGGGCATCGAGGAAGGCCGCCACGGTCTCCCGGTCCACCGTCACCGGATACAGGCGTCGCTCCCTCGGGCCGGACATGGAGGATCCCGAAGCGGGTGGCGAAGGGGACCGGGTACTGGACCGGATCACCGGGGTAGCCGATGAACTGGGCTCGGGCGAGGCCGGCGAGCTGGAGGGCGCTGTCGGGGTAGACGGCGGAGCCGGTCTTGTAGTCGAGGAGCCAGGTCTCTCCGGCGATCTCGACGAAGGCGTCCGCCGTGCCCCCGTACGCGTAGCGCTCCGAGCAGACCATCGCCTCGACGGCGAGGAAGCGGGGCGCGAAGACATCGAGGAAGTCGCGCCGGTAGGCCGCCAGGTACGGCCGGAGGGACTCGTCGACCGTGACCGGCTCGCCCCGCCCGAGGGCCTCGGCCATGGCGTGCACCTGCGTCCCGAGGTCGGCCGCCGTATCGCGGGCGTAGTCGGGGATCCGCTTCAGCCAGTCCACCGCGGCTCCCGGGTCCGCCGCTCTGCACCATCGCGCTCGAGGACCTCGAGGTTGCGCACCGCGCAGGCCGCCGTCTCCCGCTTCGCCCAGCCCACCAGGGCCGGCTTGTCCTTGATGCCCAGGATCGTCGTCACACTCGGATACCAGGGACCCCCGTTCCAGCTGTACCGGTGGCGGGCATCCCGGACGAGGCCGAGGGCGAGGGGCAGGATCTGGGCTGACATCACCCCTGACATCCGACCGGCCGATCATGCCATCCGGATGGCCAGTCTTGTGCTCGACCATGATCGTCATGCCCCGTCCTCGATGTGTCCTGCGATAGTCAGAGGATGACACATCCTGAGCGCGCTGTCAACCCGGATACGTCAGGCGCTGACGACCGCGCTAGGATGGGAGGATGAGCGAGAGCGCCGCCGCCTGGTTCCGGCGGACCCGCCTGCGGGCCGGCTACCGCAGCCAGGCGCAGCTTGCCCGGGCCCTGGGTATCGTCCGGGCGGCGGTCGGCAACTGGGAGTCCGAGACGGTCGGCGGACGACCCTCCCGGGCGATCCTGCCCCGCCTCGCCCATCTGCTCGGGGTCTCTCCCGATGAGCTCGCCGCGCGCTTCGGGATCGAGACTAACATCGTGTTCGCCGAGGTGAGCGGCCCCGAGTTCACGGGCCCCGGGGATGGCCTTCTGGCCCTCATCGAGGAGGCCGTGGCGCGGGGCGTGGCACGCGGCATCCGCGAGGCGCTCGGCGAGCGGCGAGCCGTGGGAGATCACGGGGAGGCCCCGGCGGGCGACGAAGGCGGCGCGACAGAGGCTGCGCCCGAAGCCGACTGACGGGCGTGCTGCCCACTGCGGACACGGGCGCACCTGGGTCTTCACCGACCCCGGGCTCGACGTGCTGCTCGAGCGAGCCGCCGAGACGGCCGCGCGGCACATCCTCGCCGAGCGCGAGCCGAAGGTCGTGGAGGAGGGATAGGGCGCGCTCCCGCTGGGCAGTTCCGGTGCCGAGCTCCACCTCCACGGAGAGGACTTCGGCTGGGGAGGAGCCTCGCCCTCGTCGATCGCCCGCAGGCCCCGACAATCGATCCGCCGCCCTGCCGCGTACGGGCGCGCCGGATTCCTCCGTCCAGCTCGCGGCCTGGAATAGAACAGATGTACGAGCGCTGTGAGGTCCTGCCGGATCGATGCCCCACGAGGGCACGCCGAAAACCTGACGGAAATGTCGAATGTGTCGAAATCCGTGCTCAGCAGGACCGCCGGCCGTAGGTCCGACCTCTCACATCCGAGGGTCCGGCTTGCCTATTGCATGGATATTCTCGTCAGGCGCCCTCGTACTCGAAACCGATCTTGAGGTCGACGCGGTACTCGACGATCTCCCCGTCCTCGACCGCGGCCGTCGACTTGACGACCTCGATCGTCCGGATGTTTCGAACGGTCCGGGATGCGGTCGCGACCGCCTGCCGTGCGGCGTCGCTCCACGACTTCGGACTCGTCCCGACCATCTCCCGGATGATGATCACGCCCATCGGTTCCCTCCTCCTGTCGTGCCCGACGGTCGGCGAAGCTTCGTGACCGGCGACGGAAGTCTAGGCGAGAGTCGAGGACGGGACGCTCAACCCGCGGCGCGCAGGCCTCGCTACGGTGCCGCGGCCGCGTAGCGCTCGCCGGCGTAGCTCACGAAACGCGTCTGGCTCTTCTTGAACCAGAGGTTCACCTCGCCGGTCGGGCCGTTGCGGTGCTTGGCGAGGCGCAGCTTGACGACCTCGCCGTCCGCGTCCTGGTCCTCACCGCGCTCCTTCTCCCGCCACAGGAACACGACGAGATCGGCGTCCTGCTCGATCGCCCCGGACTCGCGGAGGTCGGACAGGCGGGGCTCCTTCGACTCGCGCATCTCGGGCTGCCGGGAGAGCTGCGAGATCGCGATGACCGGGACGCGCAGCTCGCGGGCGAGCGCCTTGAGGCCGCGGCTGATCTCGGAGACCTCCTGGACGCGGTTCGCGTCGCGCGACGGTCGAGGAGGCCTGCATGAGCTGGAGGTAGTCCACGATCACGAGGTCGAGTCCCACCTCGGCCTGGAGCCGGCGGGCCTTGGTCCGGAGCTCCATCGTGCTGATGTTCGGCGTGTCGTCGATGTAGATCGGCGCCTCGGAGAGGCCGGTCATCGCCTTCGAGACGCCCACGAAGTCCATCTCGTCGAGGAAGCCCGTGCGCAGGCGCTGGCTGTCGATGTTCCCGACCGAGCTGAGCAGGCGCAGGACGAGCTGCTCCTTGCTCATCTCCAGGCTGAAGATCCCGACGCTCTTGCGGGGCGTGTTGCTGATGGCGGCAAACTCGGCGATGTTGAGGGCGAGGCTCGTCTTGCCGACCGAGGGCCGGGCGGCGATGACGACGAGATCCGACGGCTGCAGGCCGGTCGTCAGCGTGTCGAGGTCCGGGAAGCCGGTGCGGATGCCGCTCACCTCGCCGCGGTGCGTGTGCAGGTAGTCGAGCCGGTCGAACGCCTCGTGCAGGAGCGCGCGGAGCGGGCTGAAGCCGGCCGCCACGCGTCGCTCGGAGACCGCGAAGAGCTCCGATTCCGCCCGGTCGATCGCCTCCTGGATCTCCGGCCCGTCCTCGTAGCCGATCCCGGCGATCTTGCCGGCCGCGGCGATGAGGTTGCGGAGCACGGCCTTGCGTTCGACGATCCGGGCGTACTGGGCCGCGAAGACGGCCGTCGGCGTCTGGTCCGATGAGCGACGAGAGGTAGGCCCGGCCGCCGACCTGCTCGAGATCGCCGGCCCGCTCCAGCGCCTCGGCGACCGTGACGATGTCGATCGGCTCGCGGCGCTCCCATAACTCGAGCATCGCGGCATAGATGCGGCCGTGTGCCTGCCGGTAGAAGTCGTCCGCCCGGACCACGTCGGCGACCTCGATGATCGCGTCGCGGTCGATGAGGAGCGCCCCGAGGACCGATTGCTCGGCCTCGATGCTCTGCGGCGGAAGGCGGTCGATGGACACGCGGACTCCGAAGTGGCGGGAGCGGGACTCCTGCATGGTGGCGCCGGGCGGCCGAGGCCGCCACGGGGATGTCCACGACATCGCGGCGATATCCCCAGCTGCGGCCCACGCCGGTCGCCGGTTGCGTGGATAGCCTGTGGACGCTTCCGCCGGGGCTCGGTGCGTCGGCTCGCCGCCCCGGCGGCGCGGCGGGGTCGGTCAGTCGAGGCGGCGGATCACCCCGATGAGCTTGCCCTGGATCCGGACGGCGTCGTAGAACTGTGGCGGATAGGCCGGGTTCGCGGGCTGGAGCCGGACGCGGCCGTCCTCCTTGAAGAACCGCTTGAGCGTGACGGCGTTCTCCTCGACCTGGGCGACCACGATGTCCCCGTTCCGGGCGGTCTGCTGGGGGCGGATCACGACGTAGTCGCCATCCGCGATCAGCGCCTCGATCATCGAGTCGCCGCGGACACGGAGCAGGTAGGCGTCGCCGGACGGGGCGAGCATCTCGGGCACGGCCTGGTAGTCGCCGACGCACCTGGTACGCCTCGATCGGCCCGCCGGCGGCGATCTCGCCGATCACGGGCAGCATGTGGGCCTCGCGCGCCGCGGACTGCGGGGTGAGCTCGCCCGACAGCCCGAGCGCGATGGCCGCCTTCGGCGTGAAGCGCAGCATCCGGCTCTGGGCAGCGCCACGCTCGAGCAGGCCGTCCTCTTCGAGGGCCTTGAGGTGGTGATGGACGGCCGAGGTGGAGGCAAGGCCGACCGCGAGGGCGATCTCCCGGACGGATGGGGGGACGCCGTTCGCCCGGAGCATCGCCGCGATGTAGTCGAGGATCTTCCGCTTCCGTTCCGCGTCGTGCTTCGTCACGCGAGCTCCTTTCCGGCCGTCCGGGTCCATGCTACCGAACGTCCGTTCGATTGTCAAGCGTCGGCGTCGGGGCTCGTGCGGTATGGGGCGCCGGCGGGCGGCCGGCCGCGGGCCCGGAAGGCCGTTTCCAGCTGCTGCTTCCGGCGAATCGGCACTGGCAATCGACGCTCGCCACGGCTACGATCCTGCTCTCACGGCCGGTCCAGGAGATTGCCATGACGCGCGTCCTCGTGGTTCACCATGACGTCGACCTGTCCGATCAGGAAGTGGATGCCCTCCGGCGCCGCGGCTACGACGCCCGCCAGTGTATGGGCCCGATCGGCATCAACTGTCCGGTTCTTTCCGGCCACACCTGCGAGCTCGCCGCCGGCGCGGACGTCCTCGTCTACGACGCCTTCATGACGGGCGAGCCCGAGGGCGCGCGCCGGCTCGTCGAGAGGATGCGGGAGCTGCACCCGGATGTCCCGATCGTGCTCGTCACGAACAGCTTCGAGCCGGAGTGGGTGGCAACGGCCGGGGAGCATCGCGTGACGCCGCTCGTCGGCCACCCGACCGGGGATCGGCTGGCAACGGCGATCGAGGCGGCAATCGCGCTCACGAAGGCCCCGCCCGGAGGGGCCTGCCTGATCCCGCTCCGGTCCACGGCGCCACCGGGTCGCGGGATGTCGCGGCGGCCGGCGAGCGCCTTCGCGCTGGGGGCATTCGCGCCGCGGCTGCCGGGGGACGCGTGCTCCGTCCGCCGCCGCAAGGCTGGTAGACTGCCCGTTCCGGCCGCTTGCGCACGTCGCGCAGGGACGAGGCCGGGCCGGCGGAGCACTGCGGAGCGAGGATGGCACCGGTGAACCGGCATGCGGCCGGGTGGGCGGCGAGAGGCGGCATCGCACCGCGCGGTCGTCGGGCCGCGATCGTTCGACGCGCGCTGACCGCGCTGGCACTCCTGCCGCTTGCCAGCAGGCTGCCGTCGTACCTGCGCCTGACGCTGGACCTTCTGGCCGATCCGCGCGTCCCCGTTGCCCGCAAGGCGCTCCTGGCCGGCGTCCTCGGCTACGCGATCTCGCCGCTGGACCTCATCCCGGACCGGTTCCCGGTGCTGGGTGCGCTCGACGACGTCGTCGTGTCGGTCCTGGGCGTCGAGCTGTTCCTGTCCGGCATCCCGGGCGGAGCTGATCGACGAGAAGCTCGAGCGGCTCGGGATCCCGCGCGCGGCCTTCGAGGAGGATCGGGCGCGCGTCCGGCGCACCATTCCGCGACCCGTCCGTCGCATCGTCAAGCGTCTCCCCGCCACGTTCGAAACGGCCAGTCGCCTTGCCCGCGAGCTGGAGCTCGGCAGGTACGTGCGCGGCCGGCTCACCAAGGAGGGTTCCCCCGCGTGAAGGTCATCCTGACCACCGATGTCGCCAAGCTCGGGAAGAGCGGCGAGCTCAAGGACGTCGCCGAGGGCTACGCCCGCAACTACCTGATCAAGTCGAACCTTGCCGTCCCGGCGGCCGGCGGCGCGTACCGCGCCTGGCAGCACGACATCGCGAGCCGCGAGGAGAAGCGGAAGCGAGAGCGCGAAGAGGCGGAGATCGCGGCGAACCGGATCGGCTCGACCACGCTCACGATGGGCGTGAAGGTGGGCGAGGGCGGCAAGCTCTACGGCTCGATCACGGCCCAGGACATCGCCGACGCGCTGGGCCGCCGCGGCATCATGGTGGACAAGCACAAGGTCGACCTGGCCGCGCCGCTCAAGTCGCTCGGCACCTACAAGGTCGCCGTCAAGGTCGTGTCCGGGATGACGCCCGAAGTCACGGTGATCGTCGAGCCGAAGGGCTGACCGCCGGCCCGGGGGCCAACCGCCGAGCCCGGCCGCCCCGCGAGGCGGCTCCCTCACCCGCCCGGCCGGAGCGACCGCACGTCGTAGACCCGGTAGTTCTGGGTCGATGCGACGACCGGGAAGCGCGCCGCGTAGGCGGCTTCGTTGGCGTGGAGCGTCGAGCGCTCGTCAGGGCCGATGACCACGTAGTCGACCTTGTAGCTGCGCAGCAGGGCCTCGGCCCCGGGGCCCCACGCGTAGATCGTTTCCACGTCCGCCTGGCGCTGCTGATAGGCGATGCCGCTCACCCAGAGCTGGCCCCAGTAGCCCATCAGGAGGCGCCGGCCGGTCAGCTCCATGACCGGGTCCTGGGGCTGCATGCCGCCCACGATCAACGCCTTCGGAGCGGTCACCTCGCGGATCTCGGCCGCGATCTGGAGCTGCTCGGTGCGTGAGCATGAGGTACTGGTCGTGCCCCTCTGCCTGGCCGAGGTTCTCCAGCAGCGGCCCGATCGTCATCGTCAGCACGACGCCGATCAGCAGCAGGTGGAGGGTCGCAGATCGCGTGGACCGCCAGGCCCGCACCAGCAGCGCGGCGACGAGGATCGTGAGCGCCAGGAACCAGTAGATCAGGATCTTGTGGTTGTCCCAGTCCCAGGGCTGGAACACGAACAGGTTGGCGATCACGAAGATCGGCATGAAGGCGAGGAGCGCGCGGTGCGCGCGCGGCGGCATGATCCGGCGCGCGCCGAGCGCGAGCAGCCCGAGCGGGATGAAGAGCCCGAGGTTCTTGAGCCAGAACCACCACCACGGGTCGGGAGTCGCGACCCATCCGATCTCGACCCGGAAGGCGGCCAGCGCGCCCGCCCCGCCGCCGAGCTGGGTGAGCAGCTGCGGCACGGCCACCGCGACCCACACGACGTGGAAGGCGATCCATCCCCGCCACGGGATCGTCCGCAGCCGCCACGGCCGGGCAGCAAGGAAGAACACGAGGAACGGCGTCACCATCGCGAGCGCGAGGAGCGTCGGAAGGTGCGCGAGCGGAAGGAGGCCGGCCACGACCCCGGCAAGAACGAACGTGCGCGTCGAGCGACGACGTGCGGCCCGGACCAGGAGTGTGACCACGAGCATCGCGATCGGCAGGCCGTACAGGTAGGCCCGCTGCGACATCAGGAACGCCAGGTACGGGTTGTAGAAGCGGATGTGCAGATCGGTCTGCGCCGGGCCGTCCCACGGCGCGTTGATCAGCGTCCCCAGCAGGTCGTGGCTCGAGTTGATCCGGGCGACCGTTGCGACCCAGCCGAGGCCGGCCCCGAACAGGAAGAGGATTACCGCCAGCGTCGCGATCGAGCGCACCCCGCCCAGCCGGCGCGCGAAGGCGTACAGGCCGAGGGCCACGAGGATCGAGAGGACGAAGCTGTGGAGCGGCAGGACCGAGAGCGGGTCCATGCCGAGGACCACGAAGGCTGCCGGGGTCAGGTCGCTCAGGTAGTGGTAGCTCAGCGGGAGCCCGGCGAAGAGCGTGTTCTCCGGCGGGAAGTTCCCACCGTAGGCGAACCGCGTGACGATCCCCAGGTGCGTCGGCCAGTCGCTCCAGATGTACTCGTGGCCGGCCCACAGGCCGTCGGCTCGAACCGTCAGCGCGCCCGACCAGAGCAGGGCCCAGCGGACCGTCAGCAGCGCGACGAGCGCGGTCGCCCACGGGTCCAGCCGTCCGACGAAATCGCGGACGCGCGCGCCGACCGCGGAAGGCCGCCCGGGGCGCCGTCGGTGGCGTCCGGGTCCGAGCACGAGAAGCGCAGCCACCACGACGCTCCCGACCGCCGTGCCGACCACGACCGGCGGGTTGAAGCCGAGCAGCGTCGCAGCCGGCACCAGGGCGAGCGTCCCGGCGACGATGCCGAGCACGGCGCCGTAGGCGAAGCGCTCGAGGGGGGCCAGCCAGCGTGCGAACCGGTCGAGCGCGGCGATCCCCGCCGAGGCGAGTGCCGCGAGGAAGAGGAGCGAGTAGAGCGCGGGCTGCACGGCCACGAGCGGCATCATAGGGGGCATGGACGCCGCGACGATCCTCCACGTGGACCTCGACGCGTTCTTCGCGTCGGTCGAGCAGCGCGACCGACCGGAGCTCCGGGGCAGGCCCGTGATCGTCGGCGGCGACCCGGGGGCCCGCGGCGTGGTGAGCGCGGCGAGCTACGAGGCCCGTCGCTTCGGGGTCCACTCGGCGATGCCGCTCCGAACCGCGGCCGCGCTCTGTCCCGAGGGCGTCTTCCTGCCCGTGAACGGGGCGAAGTACCGGGCGGCGAGCCGGGCGGTCATGGAGATCCTGGGCCGCTACACGCCGCGCGTCGAGCAGGTCTCGATCGACGAGGCGTTCCTCGACGTCGCGGGATCCGAGGCCCTGTTCGGTCCGCCACCCGCGATTGCCGCCGCGATCCGCGCCGCGATCCGCACCGAGGTCGGGCTAACCGCCTCGGTCGGGGTGGCGACGACGAAGCTCGTGGCAAAGATCGCGTCGGACCTGCGCAAGCCGGACGCGCTGGTCGTCGTCCCGGCCGGCGAGGAGGCTGCGTTCCTGGCGCCGCTGCCGATCGCGCGGCTGTGGGGCGTCGGCGCGCAGACGCGGGCCGCGCTCGCCGAATACGGCCTGCGGACGATCGGCGACCTTGCCTCGATCGACCCCGCGCTTCTCGTCCGCCGGCTCGGCCAGCACGGCGCGACGCTGGTGGAGCGTGCCAGGGGCGTGGATCCATCGCCGGTGACGGGCGAGGCCGAGGCGAAGTCGGTCAGCCACGAGCACACGTTCGATGTCGACACGAGCGACGCCGACGAGATCGAGCGGACGCTCCTCGCGCTATCCGAGGGGGTCGCTGCGCGCCTGCGCGCCGGCGGGGTTCGAGCCTCGACGATTGCCGTGAAGGTCCGCGACAGCGCCTTCCGCACGGTGACCCGCCAGCGGACGCTCGCGGAGCCGACCGACCTGGCCGAGCCGATCTGGCACGTCGCCCTGGACCTCGCGCGACCCGAGATCCGGGGCCGCCGCATCCGCCTGGTCGGCGTCGGCGCACACGGCCTCGGCGAGCCGGCCCAGCTCGGGCTCTTCGCGCCCGATGACGATCGCCGGCGCCGAGCGGTCGAGGCGACCGATGCCGTGCGGCGCCGTTTCGGTGAGCGCGCCGTCACCCGTGCCCGCCTGCTGGGGAGCGACTTCTCGGCCGGGGGCCGCGATCCGATGCAACCCCTAGCCCCGCGGCGGGTCGGGCGCCCACGGCCGGCGCCGGATGGCCGGTCGCACGGTGCTGCGCCCTCGGACGGTGCCGCGCAGCCGGACCCAGCGCCCGAGGGCGATCTCGCCGGCCGGATGCCGGACAGCGACGTCGACGAGGACCCGCCGCTTCCGTGACAGATGAGCTGGCACGCGCCTCCGGGAGATTCCGGGCGACGCAGGTTCGGGCTTGACATCGAACATGCGTTCGGCTTATGGTTCGGCCCGTATTCGAACACCCGTTCTGTCTCCCCAGTGCCCTGGGGGACGACGACCCCGCCGAGAAGGAGCCGTCGAGATGGCGATCACTCGCGTCGAACCCGTTCGCGTCCAGGTCCGCACGGACTGGCTGCATGGCCGCCCCCGCGAGATCCGCTGGGGTGAGCAGATCTACCCGGTCACGAACATCGCGGCGGTGCGCCGCGAGACCGCGGCCTACCCGTTCGAGACCGGCCCCTCCACGACCTTCGAGGTCGACACGGCGGGAGCCCGCCTCGCGCTGACGTTCCGCCACCGCGGCCGAACCTGGACGGTGGACGGCGTCGACACGTCGCAGCGCCGGGCGGCGTAACGCACGGGCGGCGAAAGCCGGCCGGCGCGCGTCATGCACGGCCGGCGCGGCCGGCCGAAGCCGTGCCCGGACGATCGTGGCCCGGGCAGTGATCTGGATTCCTCGCGCGCCGCCGTCCCTCCGCGGCGGCGCGTCCTTCGGGCCTGGGGCGGCTGTCACCGGTACGACTTCCGCCCCGGGCCCGGCCATCCCGCCGCCGTTCCGTAGACCGTGTGGCGGGCAGTACCGGCCCATACAATCGGCTCATGTCGGATCACGCGGCGCCGCACTTCGGATCGCTGACGCTCGACGCGTTCCTCGAACAGCTGGCGTCGTCGGCGCCGATTCCGGGCGGCGGGAGTGCCGCGGCCGTCGCCGCGGGCCTTGCCGCAGGCCTGGTCGCGATGGTGGCGGGGCTGTCCGTGGACCGCCCTGCGTACGCGTCGTTCGCTTCCACGCATGCGCACGCCGGCGCCGCGGGACGCGAGCTCGCCGGTCGGCTGCTCGGGCTCGCGGACGAGGACGCGGCGGCCTACGGCGCGTTCGCGGCAGCGATGAAGCTTCCCCGCGGCACAGACGCGGAGCAGGCGACGCGATCGGCCGCGATCCGCGCCGCGGCCGTGACCGCGGCCGAGGTGCCGCTGCGGACGCTCGAGGCGTGCCGCGACGTGGTGTTGGCCGCGGAGGCGCTCGCGGGGCGGAGCAACCGGAACGCCGCGAGCGACCTCGTGGTCGCCTCCCGGCTGGCCGAGGCAGCCGCCCACGGCGCTGCGCAGAACGTCATGGTGAATCTGCCTGCGGTCGGCGACGAGTCGCGGGCGGACGAGCTGGGCGGGCGCGTCGCGACGCTCCTCGCGGAGGTCGCGGACCAAGCGGAATCGACGCGCGCGTTCGTGGAGCTCGGGGAGCTTCGAGAGCCGGAGCCCGAGCCGCTTCCCGCGTGACGGCGCAGCGAAGCGGCGTGACGGTGCAGGAGGTCGTGAGCGGGGCGCCCGCCGGTCCACGGCTCCTGCGTGGCGGCCCGATCGCGGCCGACGTGCGCGAGGCCGTCGCCGCCGATGTCGTCGCCTTTCGCGAGGTGCACGGGTTCACGCCGGCCCTGGCGGTCGTGATCGTCGGCCGCGACGCGCCATCGACCGTCTACCTCCACAAGATCCTCGACGGATGCCGGAGCGTGGGGATCGTGGACCGGCTCGTGGAGCTCCCGGAGGACTCCGGCCCGGCCCGGGTGGCGGCCGCGATCACCGGGCTCAACGACGACCCGACCGTCGCCGGGATCATCGTCCAGATGCCGCTGCCTCCCGCGATCCCGCTCCGGACCGTGATCGACGTGCTGGACCCCGCCAAGGACATCGACGGGATTCATCCCCTCAACGCCGGCCTGCTGGCACTCGGCTACGAGGGCTTCCTTCCCGCGACTGCGCACGCGGCGGTGGAGATCCTCAAGCGATCCGGGATCGAGCTCGAGGGACGGCGCGCGGTCGTGATCGGCCGCTCCAACATCGTGGGCAAGCCGGCCGCGCTCCTGCTCCTCCGGGAGCACGCCACGGTGACGGTCTGCCACTCGCGCACGGTCGACCTGGCGCGCCAGGTCCGCGACGCCGAGATCGTGATCGTCGCGGTCGGCCGGCCGGGACTCATCACCGGCGAGATGCTCCGGCCGGGGGCGGTCGTGGTCGACGTCGGCATCAACGTGCGGGACGGCCGCATCGTCGGTGACGTGGATGCCGTGTCCGCTGCCTCGGTCGTCTCGGCGATCGCGCCGGTCCCGGGCGGCGTGGGGCCGCTCACGAACGCGATCCTGCTGACCCACCTCATGCGCGCCGCGCGGAACCAGGCGGAGGGCCGGGTCGCCCTCGGGTCCCGCTCGATGGCCCCGACCCCGCCCGTGGAGTCCGCCCGGTGAGCTTCCCGTCCGACCTCGAGATCGCCCGCGCCGTCACGCCCCGCCCCATCGGCGACGTCGCCGCCGACCTTGGGCTTCGGCCCGACGAGCTGGAGCTGTACGGGCCGACCAAAGCCAAGGTGACCCTGGCCGGCGTCGAGCGCGTCGAGCGGGAGCGGCCGCGGGGGAAGTACGTGGTGGTCACGGCGATCACCCCGACGCCGCTCGGCGAGGGCAAGACGACGACGACGGTCGGGCTCGCCCAGGGCCTCAACCGGATCGGGCGGAAGGCGTCGGTCGCGATCCGCCAGCCCTCGCTCGGCCCGGTCTTCGGGATCAAGGGCGGGGCGGCCGGCGGCGGCTACAGCCAGATCATCCCGATGGAGGACTTCAACCTCCACCTGACCGGCGACATCCACGCCATCGGCGCCGCCCACAACCTCGCCTCCGCCTTCCTCGACAACCACCTCCACCATGGGAACGCGCTCGGGATCGACCCCTTCTCGATCAGCTGGCCGCGGGTCGTGGACATCAGCGATCGCGCGATCCGGCGGGTGATCATCGGGCTCGGGGGCCGGGAGAACGGGATCCCGCGCGAGAGCGAGTACGTGATCACCGTCGCCTCCGAGGTGATGGCGATCCTGGCCCTCTCGAAGGACCTGTTCGACCTGCGCGCCCGGCTGGGCCGGATCGTCGTCGCTACGAACGGCGCGGGCACGGCCGTCACGACCGAGGACCTGGGCGTGGCCGGCGCGATGACGGTCCTCCTGCGCGACGCGATCAAGCCGAACCTGCTCCAGACGCTCGAGGGCGGTCCCGCCTACGTCCACTGCGGGCCATTCGCGAACATCGCCCACGGCAACAGCTCGATCATCGCCGACCGGGTCGCCCTCTCCACCTCCGACATCGTCGTCACCGAGGCCGGCTTCGGCGCCGACATGGGCGCCGAGAAGTTCTTCGACATCAAGTGCCGGGCGTCGGGGCTGCGGCCGGATGCCGCGGTCGTGGTCGCGACCGTGCGGGCCCTCAAGATGCACGGCGGGGTCGGGAGGATCGTGGCCGGCAAGCCGCTCGACCCGGCCCTCACGACCGAGAACGTCGAGGCCGTCCGCAAGGGCGGGGCGAACCTGGCCGCCCAGGTCGAGATCGTCCGCTCGTATGGCGTTCCGGTCGTCGTCGCGATCAACTCATTCCCCACCGACACGCCGGCCGAAGACGCGGCGATCCGCGAGATCGCTCTCGCGGCGGGTGCCCGGGACGCGGTCGTGGCGACGAACTGGGCCGAGGGCGGCCGGGGTGCCGAGGCGCTCGCCGCTGCCGTCTGGGACGCCGCCGCCTCTGCCGCCGGCGAGTTCCGCCTCCTCTACCCGGACGAGATGCCGCTGCGCGAGAAGATCGAGACGATCGCGACGCGGATCTACGGCGCGGCCGGCGTCGACTTCGCCCCCGCCGCCGCGAAGGCGCTGGCGCAGTTCGAGGGGCTCGGGCTACGGGCACCTGCCGGTCTGCGTCGCCAAGACCCACCTCTCGCTCTCCCACGACCCGAACCTGAAGGGCCGCCCGACCGGGTTCCGCCTTCCGGTCCGCGACGTGCGGCTGGCCGCGGGCGCGGGCTTCATCTACCCGCTCGCCGGGGACATGCGGACGATGCCGGGCCTGCCCAGCCACCCCGCCGGCGAGAAGATCGACATCGACGCCGACGGCAACGTGGTGGGGCTCTTCTAGGAGGGCTCGTCCTCTCCGGCCCGCCATCCCGGCTCGCCGGGATCGCGGTCGCCGGGATCGCGCCCTCCTGGGTCGTAATCGCCGGAGTCGCGCTCGCCGAACGCCGATCCGGTCTCGAACGGGTCGCCCGCGATGTCGCGCCAGGGGCCCAGCAGGATCGTGAGCTCGGCCTCCCGGAGTTGGTCGGCGAGAACGACGCCGTAGGCTGCGTCGAGCACGACCGGCAGCGCCGCCATGCGTGGGCCCATCGAGGTCGTGCTCTGCAGCGTGCCGGCGACCCCGGCCGGGAACCAGTGCCGGGCGCTACCGGCCCAGCGTTCCACCTCCCGTCCGATCGCGCGGATCGCGTCCAGGCGGCCTGCCTGGCGGGCGATCTCGCGTAGTCCGGTGCGCAGTTCGGTACGGGCCAGGATCTGCGGATCACGCGAATCGGTGCCCATCACGCCGCCCCCCGCAGCGCCGAGCGTCACGATCTCCGGGGTGTCGAGCCGGTCGAGCGCGGCGAGGAAGCGCTCGGCCGCGGCGTCCTGCGGGCCGAACTCGCCGCGGGTCATCGGTGGCGGGTCCCGGTCTTATGTCCGGGTCGAGATGAAGAGGCAGACGGCGACGGCGAGGCCCGCCGCGATCCCCAGGAGTCCGGCGCCCCACGCAGCCCAGTCGATCGGCCCGAGCGGCGTGCCGTGGCCATGCTCGTCATGCGGGGCGTCTTCGTGCGCGGCCTCACCGTGCGCTTCGGTCCCGGGCGCATTCCCCGGCAGGGGACGATGGACCTCGTCGTGGGCGGAGGTGGTCTCGCTCATTCCCATCCTCGTGGAGGCCGGCGCCGCTCGCCGATCACTTCCATTGTCGCACCCGGCATCGTATCGTTCGGCGACCATGCTGACCTTCGTGCTGACGCGGCACGGCTTGACCGATCGCTCCGACCCGGAGCAGCACCTGGGGCAGGGGATCGACATCGGTCTCTCGGCCGCCGGGCGCACGCAAGCGGAAGCACTTGCCGCGCGGATCGGCGCCGAGCACTTCGACCGGATCATCGCGAGCCCGCTGCTTCGCGCGCGCGAGACGGCCCGGGCCGTGGCCGGCGATCGAACGATCGAGTTCGACGCGCGCCTCGCCGAGATGGACTACGGGCGCTGGGAAGGCCTCACGTACGCGCAGATCGACGCGATCGACGCGCCCTACCGGGCGCGCTGGGAGGCGGATCCGTCCGGCCTCCGCTGCCCGGAGGGCGAGTCCGGCGAGGACGTCGCCCGCCGCGCCCGCGGGTTCCTCGAGGATCTGCTGGCCTGGGCCGCGCCGACGACCGAGGCGCAGCTGATCGTGCTGGCGGTCGCCCACAGCTCGTTCAACCGGATCCTGCTGTGCGTGGCGATCGGCGTCCCGGTGCGCGACTACCGCCGGCGCTTCGCGCAGGGCCAGGGAAACCTCACCGTGATCCGCTGGCCGTCGGGTGCGCGTGTCGCCGACGGCCGCTTGCTGGTCGCGAACGACACGTCGCATCTCGCGGCACGGGGTCAATCGCCCTGGGAGCTGGCACCCGGCGCCTGAGCGGCTCGTCTGGCCTGAACGCCGCTTAGGCGCGGTTGCGGCGCCAGGGAACTGGACGGCCCAGGCGCAGCCAGAGCAGGACGGCCAGCCCGGCGACGGCGAGGATGGCGATCACGAGGTCGAACGGCTGGAGCGCGTGGCGGATCTCCTGCCAGTTTGCGCCGAGCTGGACCCCGGCCCACGTCAGGACGGTCGACCAGAGGAAGGCGCCCACGATCGAGTAGGCGACGAACGTTCGGATCGGCATCCGGGCCACCCCGGCAGGGAAGCTGATGAAGGTCCGGACCACGGGCAGGAGCCGGCTGAAGAACGCCGTCTGGGCGCCCCAGCGCGTGAAGAAACGCTCGGCGATCTCGATGTCGTGCGGGCGGATCAGGAGGTATCGCCCGTAGCGCTCCACGAACGGGCGCCCGCCCCACGCGCCGATCGCGTAGGCGATGAGTGACCCGATCGTGTTGCCGAGCGTGGCGACGGCGATCACGATCCAGAAGCTCCACGGACCGTTCGTCAGCGGCTCGATCTTCGACGGGTCGGAGACCAGGAAGCCCGCGAAGGGAAGGATGAGCTCGGAGGGGAGCGGGATCATCGCCGACTCGATCGCCATCGCCAGCACGACGCCGAGGTAGCCGACGGCGCCGAAGAGCGAGGCCAGGAACGGGATGACGACCTGGTCGATGACGGTGAGCATCCCGCGGAGGATACGCGACCGGCCGAGTTGCGCCCCGGTCACCGGCTATGCTCGTCGCCATGACCCAGCCGCCCGTTCGTCCCGGAACGACGCCGCGAGGGCACGACCACCTGCCCGGTCCGCACCGCGCGTTCGATGCCGACGGCGACGGCGCGGTGATCCTCACGGGCGCGGATCTCACGATCGGGGACGTCGAGGCGGTGGCCCGCGGTGGCGCTCCGGCGCGACTCGACGTCGACGCGCGGGCTCGCATGGAGGAGGCGCGGGCCCTCGTGGAGCGCCTCGTGGCAGCGGGCGAGGTGGTCTACGGGATCACGACGGGCTTCGGCGACCTCGCCGGCACCCACATCCCGCCCGCCGACGCCCGGCAGCTCCAGGAGAACCTCCTCGTCAGCCACGCCGTGGGCGTCGGTCAACCGCTGCCCCGGGACGTCGTGCGAGCGATGCTGCTCCTGAGGGCCAACACGCTCGCCCTTGGCCATTCGGGCTGCCGGCCGCTGATCGTGGACCGCCTCCTCGCCTTCCTCGAGGCGGGCATCCATCCCGTCGTCCCGGCCCAGGGAAGCGTCGGCGCGTCGGGAGATCTCGCGCCGCTTGCCCATCTCGCGCTGCCGTTGATCGGGCGGGGCGAGGTGGAGCTGGACGGATCGGTGATGCCCGGCCTGATCGCGCTCCGCGAGACCGGCCTCGAGCCGCTGACGCTCGAGGCGAAAGAGGGCCTCGCGCTCCTGAACGGGACGCAGCTCATGAGCGCCCTGGGGGCGCTCCTCCTCGCCGACGCGGATCGCCTGGCGAGGACGGCATCCGTCGCCGCGGCGCAGAGCGTGGAAGCCCTGCTCGGCACGGACGTCCCCTTCGCCGCGGTGTACCAGTTGGCTCGCCCGCACCCCGGGCAGATTGCCGTTGCCTCCGAGATGCGCCACCTTCTCCGAGATTCCGGCTTGATGGCGGGCCACCACGGCTCGACGCACAAGGTCCAGGACCCCTACTCGCTGCGCTGCGTGCCGCAGGTCCACGGCGCCGTCCGCGATGCCCTGGACTATCTCGCCCGGGTCCTCGACGTGGAGCTGAACTCGGCAACCGACAACCCGCTGATCTTCCCCGAGGGGGGCGCCGCGGGCGCGGACGTGGCGGCGACCGGCGGCGGCCTGGTGATCAGCGGCGGCAACTTCCACGGCGAGCCGATCGCGCTCGCCCTCGACTTCGCCAAGCTGGCGATCGCGGAGCTCGGCGCCATCTCCGAGCGACGGGTCGCGCTGCTCCTGGACGCCCGGCTGAACGGCGGCCTGCCCCCGTTCCTCGCTCCGGCGAGCGGCCTCAACTCGGGGATGATGCTCCTCCAGTACACGGCCGCTGCGCTCGCCTCCGAGAACAAGGTGCTCGTCCATCCGGCCTCCGCGGATTCCATCCCGACGTCGGCGAACCAGGAGGACCACGTCTCGATGGGCCCGATCGCGGGTCGGCACGCCCGGGATGTCCTGGCGAACGTCGAGCGGATCCTCGCGATCGAGCTGCTCGTGGGCGCGCAGGCGCTGGATCTTCGCCTGGCGACGGTCGGCGGCGCAGCGAACGGCACGTCCGGGGCACTGCCCGTGCCCGGGGCGTCGCCAGCAGGAGCTTTGACGGCAGAAGTGTCGCCGGCGCCCACGCCCGCGCCTGGGCGCGGCGTGGCGGAGGCGCACCGGCGGATCCGGTCCGCGATCCCGCCGCTGCTCGTGGACCGGGAGATGGGCGCGGACATCGCCGCAGCGCTGGCGCTGGTCCGCGGCGGCGAGCTGGCCGACCTCGTGGCTGTGCCCGGCGCGGCCCGGTCCGAGGCGCCCTAGCGGCGACCCCGGGATCCGGGGCGCCCGCCGCCGGCGTCCTCATATCCGCCCCCTCCGAACGCCCGTCCGCCGCGGGCAGCTCCCGGGCGCTACTCTCGATGCAGCAGGAGCTGGCTGCCACGGAGAACCGATGCACACACTCGTCGCCGCGGTGCCGGCGTTCCTCGCCTCCGTCGTGGAGTTCGTGGAGGCGCTGACGATCGTGCTGGCCGTCGGCATGACCCGTCAGTGGCGCTCGACCCTGATCGGCTCGGCGCTGCGGTCCTGGCCCTGGCGGTCATCGTCGGAGTGTTCGGGACGGCGATCGTCCTGTTCGTGCCGATCGAGATCCTGCGCCTCGTGGTGGGCGGGTTCCTGCTCGTGTTCGGCCTGCAGTGGATCTGCAAGGCGGTCCTGCGGGCGGCCGGGGCACGGGCGAAGCACGACGAGGCGGCGATCTACGAGCGCGAGCTGGACTTCCTGCGCCAGGAACCGCCGGTGCCCGCGGTTGGCATGGACTGGATCAGCTTCACGGTGGCCTTCAAGGGCGTCCTGCTCGAAGGCCTGGAGGTCGCCTTCATCGTGGTCACCTTCGGTGCATCGGCCGGTCAGCTCGGGTCCGGCCGCGCTCGGCGCGGTCGTCGCCGGCGTCCTCGTCATCTCCGTGGGCGTCGCGGTCCACAGGCCGCTCGCTCGCGTGCCGGAGAACGGGCTGAAGTTCGCCGTCGGCCTGATGCTCGTCACGTTCGGGACGTTCTGGGCCGGCGAGGGCATCGGCATCGACTGGCCGGCGGGCGACGCCGTCCTGCTGGTCCTTCTCGCCGCGTACCTCGCGGTCAGCCTCGTCGGCGTGTGGGCCGTCCGCGCCATGCTTCGAGGTCGCCGTATCCCTGTGGCCGCCGCGGCGCGGGAGTAGGTGATGCGATACGCGCGGGCGTTCGGCGCCTTCTGGTACGACTTCCTCGTCGGTGACCGGCCCGAGCTCTTTCTGGGTCCGATCACGGCCCTCGTCCTCGCGTGGCTGCTCGTGGGTGCGGGCGCGGCGCCGGCCGCCACGGGGCTCGTCCTCTTCCTCGCTGTCTGCGCCGTCGGCGCGCTCAGCCTCTTCCTGACGACCCGCCCGAGGACCTGATCGGGGGGTGCCGGCCGCGGTACGCTGCAGGGATGGAGCGGATCCGGATCGTGGACGTCGTCGACGCGGCGACCTTCGGCATGCTGCCGCCCTGCGCCGATCCCGCGTTCGACCACCGGACCTGTGACTACTGGGAGGATCGCGAGCGCGGCTCGAAGGCGCACCGGGCCGGCTGGCTGGAACCAGCTCCCGGGCAGGCCGCGGCCGCCGGTCCGGGAGCGCCCGGGGCACGCCAGGCGCCCGCGAACCCGTTTGCGCCGGCCACGAACAAACGGCCGGCCAACCCATTCGCCCCGACGCGAAGCCCGCCGGTCCGGCTCCAACCCGTTCGTGCTCGACGACGACGAGGCGGATGCCGATCCCAACCCGTTCGCGCCGTCGCGTCCCGCGCGCCCGAGCGTGCCGGCGGGCGGTCCGCGCAAGCTCGGCCTGCTGGGACGCGGCCTGGCCGTGTTCGGCAGCTACGCGAAGGTGCTCCTGCTCGAGGGTGACGAGGGGGACCGGCCGGCAGGCTACGCGCAGTTCGGGCCCGCTCTCGGCCTACCCGCGGGCGCTCCGCCTTCGCGAGCTCTACACGCAGCTGCCCCGACGCGCCGCTGCCGGCCGTGATCACCTGCATCGCGACGACCGCGGACGCCCGAAAGCGCGGTCCTCGCGCTGCGGCTCGTCGAGGCGGTGTGCGAGGACCTGGCCGGGCGCGGCTTCTTCGCCGTCGAGGCCTACCCGGAGGCGAACGTCCGACCGAACGCGACGAGCGCGGCAACCACGGCGTTCTGGGTTCGGGCGGGCTTCAGGGTTGCGGTGGACGACGAGCGCTTCCCGGTGGTCCGTCGCGAGCTCTGAGGGACGGGCAGGCAGCCAGCGGACGTCGAGCCGCGCTCAGCCCAGGCCTCGACCGCGGAACGCGTTCGCGTGGGCGGGGAAGCCCTCGTGGTCGGCGAGCGCGGTCGTCGGGCCCGCGAGGCCGGCGAGCGCCTCCGGGGAGAGCCGCGCGATCGACATCGTCGTCTGGAAGGTGCGCGCCGTGACGCCGCCGCTCACCCGCGCAAAGCCCCCGGTCGGCAGCGTCGCCGGGATCCCGATCGTGTAGCTGCTCGCACCGATCGGGGTGTCCTGCCCGAGCAGCGCCTCGCCGGCGTAGCGCAGGGAGCGCAGCGTCGCTTCGGGGTCGGACGTCGCGACCTGGCAGTGCTCCGCGGCGTACTCGTTGGCGAACGCCACGGCGTCGGCGAGCGTGTCGAAGAGGAGCACGCCGCCGAGGTCGCCGAGCACGGCCGTCGCGTACGAACGGCGCGGCTCCGGGAGCGAGGCGACGGCGGCCGCCACCTCCGGCTCGAGCGCCGCCACGAGCGCCGGGGAGTCCGTCACGACGAGCGCCGCCGAGTCCGTGCCGTGCTCGGCCTCGTTGACGAGGTCGAGCGCCAGCCGATGCGGATCCGCGGTCGAGTCCGCGATCAGGAGGCTCTCCGAGGGGCCGCAGAGCATGTTCGTCGCGGTGCCGAAGCGCTGCGCGAGCACCTGGGCGGCGGTCACGGCCGGGCTGCCCGGCCCGACGATCTTGCGAACCCGGGGGAAGGTCGCCGTCCCGAACGTGAGCGCCGCGATCCCGGCCGGGCCGTTCGCGCGGAACACGTTTGCCAGGCCCAGCTCGTGGGCCACGGCGAGCGTCGCTGGGTCCACGGCCCACGTACCGGGCATCGGCGGGACGAGCACGGCGATCTCCGGGACGCCCGCGACGACCGCGGGCGTGCCGACCTGGCACAGGACCGACGGGAAGCTCCCCTTCCCGGCGGGGACGTAGAGGCCGGCCGACGGGATCGGGGCGACCTGCTCGCCGACGAGGAAGCCAGGGCGCACCTCCTCGCGCCAGCCGGTGGCCGTCGCCCGGACCTGGGCCTCGTTGAAGCGCCGGCTGTTCGCGATCGCTTCCCGGATCCCGGCAAGCAGCGCGCGTGGCGTCGCGGCGTGCGCCGCGGCCAGCTCGTCGGGACGAACGCGCAGGTCGGCAGGGGCGATCGTGACGCCGTCGAACCGTTCCGTGGCATCCACCACGGCCGCGTCGCCGCGCCCCCGGACGTCATCGAAAAGCCGTTCGATGGAGGCGACGAGTCCCGGCTCGAAGATCGCGGCTGTCGAGCGGGCGAGGAGACGTGCCTGCTCGGCGGCGTCGAGCGCGGCCCAGCGGCGAACGGCGAGGATGCCCATGGCCGGGAGGGTAGCCGATGATGGCGCTCCCAACCGGGTTGGGGGCGTCGGAGCAGCCGGCCCCCGTTGCCGGCTCCATCGCCGGCGCGGCCCCTCGACGCCGCGACCGTCGCGCGCGGCCTTGTCGGTCGCGCGACACTGTGGCCATGACGACGACTCCCGGCGGCACCGGCGCCCCGCCACTCCCCGGCGCCCGACCCGTCCGTGCACCGCGCGGCGCCGCGCTCTCCTGCCGCGGCTGGCAGCAGGAGGCCGCGCTGCGGATGCTCATGAACAACCTCGATCCGGAGGTGGCGGAGAACCCGGACGCGCTCGTCGTGTACGGAGGCACGGGCCGGGCGGCTCGATCCTGGGAGGCGTTCGACGCGATCGTCCGCGAGCTGCGCGCCCTGGCGGACGACGAGACGCTCCTCGTCCAGTCCGGAAAGCCGGTCGGCGTCTTCCGCACGCACCCGTGGGCGCCCCGGGTGCTCATCGCGAACTCGAACCTCGTGGGGAAGTGGGCCACCTGGGAGCACTTCCGCGAGCTCGAGCGGGCCGGCCTGATGATGTACGGCCAGATGACCGCCGGCTCCTGGATCTACATCGGGACCCAGGGGATCCTCCAGGGCACGTACGAGACGTTCGCCGAGCTCGCCCGGCAGCACTTCGGCGGCACGCTGCGCGGGCGCGTGGTCCTGACCGCCGGGCTCGGCGGCATGGGCGGCGCGCAGCCGCTCGCCGTGACGATGAACGACGGCGTCGTGATCTGCGTCGAGGTCGACGAGGCGCGGGCGCGCCGGCGGCACGAGATCGGCTACGTGGACCGGCTCACTCACGATCCCGACGAGGCGCTCGCGTGGGCCCGCGCAGCCGCCGCGGCCGGGGAACCGCTCGAGCATCGCGCTCGTCGGCAATGCGGCCGAGATCCATCCGGAATTCGTGCGCCGCGGCGAACGTTTCGACGCGGTTACCGACCAGACATCCGCGCACGATGCGCTGGGCGGCTACGTGCCGCCCGAGATGACCCTCGGCGGACGCGGCGCGGCTTGCGGCAGACCCAGCCGGACGTGTACGAGCGACGCGCGATGGCGGGGATGGCCGCCCACGTCCGGGCGATGCTCGCGATGCAGGCCGCGGGCTCGATCGTCTTCGACTACGGCAACAACATCCGGGCACAGGCACAGACGGCGGGCGTGGCGAACGCGTTCGACTTCGAAGGGTTCGTGCCGCTCTTCATCCGGCCCCAGTTCTGCGAGGGCCGCGGCCCGTTCCGCTGGGTCGCGCTGTCCGGCGACCCGGCCGACATCCTGCGCACCGACGCCGAGATCCTGCGCCTCTTCCCGGAGGACGCGGGCCTGCGGCGCTGGATCGAGATGGCGCAGGAGAAGGTCCCGTTCCAGGGGCTGCCCGCCCGCATCTGCTGGCTGGGCTACGGCGAGCGGGCGAAGGCCGGGCTGGCCTTCAACGAGCTGGTCCGGTCGGGCAGCCGTCAGCGCGCCGATCGTCATCGGCCGCGACCACCTCGACTCGGGCTCGGTCGCCTCGCCCAACCGCGAGACGGAGGGGATGCGGGACGGGACGGACGCGGTCGCCGACTGGCCGCTCCTCAACGCGCTCGTGAACACGTCCGCGGGCGCGACCTGGGTGAGCATCCACCACGGCGGCGGCGTCGGGATCGGCTACAGCCAGCACGCCGGGATGGTGGTCGTGGCGGACGGGACGGACCTGGCCGCGCAGAAGCTCGAGCGGGTGCTCACGACCGATCCCGGGATGGGCGTGATCCGGCACGCCGACGCCGGCTACCAGCGCGCGATCGACGTCGCCCACGAGCGCGGCGTGCGGATCCCGATGCGCGACGGAGAGGGGTAGCCGAGCGCGGCATCTCCTGGCCTGGCGACCGGCGGCATCTCGGAGGCGCCGTCTCCGCTGCGGTTTCCTATCGATTGCTCGGGTTAGACACCGTGCGCAGGACGGGTGGCGAGCCAGGACTGGGATCGGCGCTCGAACGGCCCTCGGTTCCTCTCATCGGTGCTGCCCGAGCAGCGCCTAATCGGGTGGGAGCGCGTGGGAGAGCCCGATCGACCTGTGGAGCGCTACCCCGGACGGGCCGGTCGGCTGCCGACGTGTCATACGGCACGCCAGGGAAGCATCTGATTGGAAAGTCGCGCTGACGCCGGCGATCCGCTACACGTCCGTCGAGGGGTCGCCGGCCATTGCCACCGGGTCCGGCATCGCGCGGATTGTGCGGACCGGGCTGAACAGGACCGGCAGGAACACGAGCGAGCCGCCGATCCCGCCGAGGAGGATCGTCTCGCGGACGCCGATGAACGTTCCGAGGAGTCCGCCGAGGACGCCGCCGATGGGCATCGTGCCCCACACGATCCAGCGCATCGTCGCGTTCATCCGGCCCTGCAGGCGCGCCGGCGTGATCGCCTGGCGGAAGCTCACCTGGGCGACGTTGTAGACGACCGACGCCAGACCCCCGAAGAACCCGGCCAGCGCGACCAGCCCGACGAGGACAGCCTGCGACGTCCCGACCGGAGCGAGGGCGAACAGGATCTCCGGCGGCCCGCCGATGGCCGAGAAGAGCACGATCGTCGGGCCGACGCCCAGCCGCGACGAGATCCGGTTCGCGCTGACCGCGCCGAGGAGCGCCCCGAGCGACCCGATCGAGAAGGCGAGCCCGATCTCCTCGGCGTTCATGCCCATCACCCGGACCGCGAAGACGAGCGTGACCGAGAACGCGATCGAGCTGAACAGGTTGGAGCTGCCGGTGCAGGCGGCGATGCTGCGCAGGTACCGGTTGCCGAGGACCCAATGCAGGCCCTCGGCCATCTCGGCCCGGAACCCAGGTCGCGGCGAGCCGTCGCGGGCCGCGTGGTCGGGAGGGAGCTCCGCGCGCCGGATCCGCCAGATGAAGATCCCCGACCCGAGGAAGCGAGAGCGCGTCGAGCGCGACCGCGAACGGGGCCTGGACGATCGCGATCAGGGCGCCGGCCAGCCCCGGCCCGACCACCTGGGCGCCGGCCCGGCTGATCTCGAGCTTCGCGTTGCCCTCCTGGAGCTGCTCCCGCTCGACGAGCGAGGGGAGGTAGCTCTGGTAGGCGACATCGAAGAAGACGGTGAGGACGCCGACGGCCGCGCCGACGACATACAGCTGGAGGATCGTCAGGACGTTCAGCAGGTAGGCGATCGGGATCGTGGCGAGCAGGACGGCCCGTCCCAGGTCGCCGGCGATCAGGATCGGGCGCCGCCGCAGGCGATCCACCCACACGCCCGCCACGAGGCCGATGAGCAGGAACGGGAGCATCTCAACGACGTTCAGCAGCGCGATCTCGAACGTCGACGCATTCAGGACGCCGAGCGCGACGAAGGGGATCGCGAGCTGGCTGACCTGGCTCCCGAGCTGGCTGACGGTCTCGGCCGACCACAGCTTGAGGAAGTCCGGATGCTGCACGAGCCCGACGGGCGCAGGGCGAGGCTCGCGGCGGGGCTCGGGCACCATCGCGTCACTGTAGCGACCGCACCGGGTCCTCCGGGTGCCCACGCGGTGCGTGCGGAACCGCTCGCGCCCGGAGCGGGCGTGTCACGATTGAGTCCATGACGCTGCTCGTTGAATCCGTCCCGAACGTGTCGGAGGGCCGCCGCCTCGACGTCGTGGACCGCCTCGCGTCGGCGGCGGCGAGCGTCCCCGGCGCCCATCTTCTCGATCGAACCAGTGACGCCTCGCACAATCGGAGCGTCTTCACGCTCGCCGGCGAGGTCGGCGCCGTGAGCGAGGCCCTGGAGCGGCTCGTGGCGGGCGCCCTCGACGAGATCGACATGCGCACGCAGACCGGCGAGCATCCCCGGATCGGTGCCGTGGACGTGGTGCCGTTCGTCCCCCTCGCCGGGACGAGCCTGCAGGAGTGCGTCGCGTTCGCGCGGGACTTCGGGCGCCGGATCGCCGAGCGCTTCGACCTGCCGGTGTACCTGTACGCCGCCGCCGCTTCGCGACCGGACCGCGTCCGGCTGGCCGACGTGCGGCGGGGTCAGTACGAGGGGCTGGTCGGCGAGATCAAAACGCGAGGCCGGGAGCCGGACTTCGGCCCGGCGAGGATGCACCCGCGCGGCGGTGCCACGGCGGTCGGAGCGCGGCCGTTCCTGATCGCCTGGAACGTGAACCTCGACTCGACGGACCTCGAGCTCGCGAAGCGGATCGCGCACCGTGTCCGGGAGTCGTCGGGCGGCCTTCCTGCGGTCCAGGCGAAGGGCTTCTGGATCAAGGAGCTCGGCTGCGCGCAGGTCTCGATGAACCTCCTCGACTTCACGACCACGCCGATCTGGCGCGCCTGGGAGGCCGTCGCCGAGGAAGCGACCCACGACGGCGTGGGGTGCCGCGAATCGGAGCTGATCGGCCTGGCACCGCTCGCCGCGTTCCTCGATGTCGCGGACCACGCGGGTGCCCCGGCGGCCGCAAGCGACGAGGAGCGCGTGCTCGCCGCCGGCTCGTTCCTTCGCCTGCGGGATGCGTCGCCGCTGCAGGCGCTCGAGCTTCGGCTTCGGGCGGTCGAGAGCGATAGCGGGCCGGCCGACAGCGCCGACGGGGCCGCCGGAACGTGAGCCCAACCCGCGGCCTGCTGGTCACCGGCGCGGCCGAGGTCGTGACGCTCGCCGGCGGTCTGCGGCGTGGTCCGGGCCAGGACGAGCCGGCAATCGCACCGTCCGGGACCGCGGCGGCCTGTCTCGGCGGGACGATCGTCGCGGTCGGGCCGGAGGCGGAGGCCCGCGATGCCCTGGCGGCGGCCCTCGTGGGGATCGGCGCGGCGCCCGGCGCCTTCGACGTCGTCGACGCGTCTGGCGGCACCGTCACACCCGGGCTGGTCGATCCGCACACGCACCTGCTCTTCGGGGGAAGCCGGGAGGGCGAGGTCGTGCTCCGGCAGCGGGGGGCCGGCTACCTCGAAATCCTCGCCGCAGGCGGAGGGATCCTCTCCACGGTCGCCGCGACGCGGGCGGCCTCCGACGCGCAACTGCTGGCGCACGGGCGCCGCTGGCTGGGCGAGATGCTCCACCACGGCACGACGACGGTCGAGGCGAAGTCCGGCTATGGCCTGGATGCGGCCACCGAGCTGCGGCTCCTGGCCATCGCCGGGCGGCTCGGCGAGGAGGGCCCCGTCAGCGTCATCCCCACGTTCCTCGGTGCGCACGCGGTGCCGGCCGAGGTCCGAGCGGCGCACCCGGATGCGGCGGCCGCGACGGAGGCGTACGTGCGCGTCGTCGAGGAGCAGCTGCCCGCGGTGGTCGCACAGGGTGTCGCGCGGTCGGTGGACGTCTTCTGCGAGACGGGCGTCTTCTCGCCCGACCAGGCCCGCAGGATCCTGCTCGCCGCCCGCGCGCTCGGTCTGGCAATCCGTCTCCATGCCGACGAACTCCTGCCATCCGGCGGGGCCGAGCTCGCGGCCGAGCTCGGTGCGCTGTCCGCCGATCACCTCGGCTGCCCGTCGCCGGCGGGGATCGCCGCCCTCGCGGCCGTCGCCGAGCGGGCGCACCCGGTCGTCGCCGTGCTGCTGCCCACCGTTCCGTGGTTCCTCGGCCAGGACACCCGCGAGCCGGCGCGCGAGCTGGTCGCGGCGGGCATCCCGGTCGCGATCGGCACGGACTTCAACCCTGGGACCTCACCCGTCGCGAACCTGCCCCTCGCGATGTCCGTTGCGATGCTCCGGCTGGGCCTGACCCCAACCGAGACGCTCGTGGCGACGACCGTCAACGCGGCCGCGGCCCTCGGGCTCGCCGACCGGGGCAGCCTGGAGCCCGGGCGTCGCGCCGACCTCGTCGTGTGGAACGTGCCGACCCACGCGCAACTGCCCTACTGGGCGGGCGCGGAGCTCGCCCGGGTCGTCGTTGCGGCCGGGGTCCGGGTGGTGGATGGCTCGGAGAGCCCCGGTTTCTAGACCCGGCCGCGAGCTTCCAATCGGCACGGTCGTGGTCTCCTCCGGGATGCTGCCCGGCGTGACCGTCAGCTTCGTCTGCGGCGTGGTGTCCTTGGCGCCCATCTCGTGGAGGAATTTCGCGAGCGCCTCGTCGCATTCGCGCTCGTCGTCGCAGACCGCCATCGGGACCACGATCCTGGGGTCCAGCTGGGCCACGACCTCCGCCGCGCGGGTCGCGCTCAGCTGCCCGCCGATCGGCACGCAGGCGACGTCCACCGGGCCGATCTCGCCGATCTTCTCCTCGGTCAGCAGGTGGGCGATGTCGCCGAGGTGCGCGAACCGGACACCGTCTAGCTCCACCGAAAAGGACACGTTCCGTCCGCGGTCTGCTCCGCGCTTGTCGTCGCGGAACGTCCGGACGCCGATGAGGAGGACGTGCTTCACCTCGTACTCGCCGGGGCCCTCGAGCACGAATGCCCCCTCCAGGCTCGTCGGGAGGAAGATCCCGCCGTCCCGTGTCGCGACGCCCTTCGCGCGCGGGAGCGGGTCGTCGTCCGGGTGGCTGAACGTCACGATGTCGCCGGTGATGCCGCGCCCGGTCGGCCCAACGACCGATTGGTACGCATCCGCGACGACAACCGCGTCCCTGCCCTTGAAGCGAACGCACGTGCGCCCGAACCACTGCAATTCCATGACGCGATTCTGCCACGCGGCGCTTACCTGGGAATTCGTCCGGAGTGATTGCCGGCGGCGCGCCCGACGATCGGACGCCCGCGCCTCGAACCTCCCGGAAAAGGAGGACCGGGAGCGCCTGCCCAATCGGCGCCCCCGGTCGGAGGGAGGGAGGAAGGACCTGCCGTTCGGAGGGTTTTGTTCCGCAGTTCCTTGCTCTCAAGACTAGGGCGCCACGGTGAATCCCCAAGACGGCAGACGATGAAGAAACCGCTATCTCTGGGGCCCGTGCGACAATCCCGGTCATGCCCCGCCCCACGCTCGCCGGGCGCACGATGAGCTCGCGGCGACTCCTCGTCGCGCTCGCGATCGCCGGCCTGCTCTCGGCGGCCTGCGGGCCCCCCGGCCCGTCGGCAGTCACGGGGTCGTCGCCGATCCCGGGGCAGTCGGCGAACTCGAACGCCTCGGCGGCGAGCCCGAGTGCGGGCGCCTCGGCGGCGGCGACCTCGGCCGCGGCGGCCAGCCCGAACTCCAGCCTGACCACGCCCCTTAACGAGGCCGCCCTCTACCGCCAGATCGAGGGCCAGGTGGTCGCCCTGCGCAGGCTGCCGGCGAAGCAGTACCTCGAGCCCACGATCCTCGACGAGGCCCAGCTTCGCGTCCGGCTCGAGGCCCAGTTCCGCGTAGAGAACCCGCCCGCCGAGATCGCGGCATCCCAGGCGACGCTCGTCGCGATGGGCCTCCTGCCGCTCGGCACGTCGCTCGCCGACCTGTACGTGAACCTGCTGGGGTCGCAGGTCGCCGGCTACTACGACCCGGCGACGAAGCAGATCTTCGTGGTGGCCCGGACGGGACAGATCGGGGCGATCGAGAAGGTCACCTTCGCCCACGAGTTCACCCACGCGCTTCAGGACCAGAACTTCGGCCTGAAGGGGATCACGACCGACACCGTCGGGCAGGGCGACCGATCGATGGCGCACCTCGCGCTGATCGAGGGCGACGCGTCGCTCCTGATGACCCAGTGGCTGATGGGGCACCTCGACGGGGCCGGGCTCGCGCAGATCATGGCGGGCGATCCGGCCGCCCAGGCCCAGCTCGACGCGACACCGCCGTTTCTGAAGGACCAGCTCCTGTTCCCCTACCTGCAGGGCGTCGCGTTCGTCAGCTCGATCTGGTCACAGGGCGGCTGGGCGGCGGTCGACCGCATCTTCTCGCGGCTGCCCGCGTCCACCCAGCAGATCCTCCATCCCGACAAGTACGCGTCGGACGAGCAGCCGGTCAGCGTCCCGCTCGACGCTCGCGCGATCGCTGCGCGCCTCGGCGCCGGGTGGACGGCGACTCCGGCCGACACGCTCGGCGAGTTCCAGGTCGGGTCGTGGCTGCGGGCACGCGGCCTGACCGGCGCAGGCGGCGGGGTCAGCGGCGACACAGCCGCGGCCGGCTGGTCCGGCGACCGCTATGCGCTGATCGACGGCCCGAACGGGGCGTACGCGCTGGTCATCCGCACGACCTGGGACACGCCTGCCGACGCGGCCGAGTTCGCAACCGCGGCGGCGGAGGCGGTCGCCGGCGTTCCGGGCGTCGCCCGCGTGGTTCGGCCGGCGCCCGGCGGGGCGAGCTCATCGAGCGCCGCGAGCCGCGATGTCAGCGTGCTGTTCGCCAGCGATGCCGGGATCCTCGACAGGCTGGCTGCCGCCGCGACTCCCTGAGGCGCGGCCGAGGGCCCGGCCGACCGCGAGCGCCCCCGCGAGCTCGTGCTCCCCTACATCGACTCCGGCGCCGAGATTCCCAGCAGCCCGAGCGCGGCTGCAAGGGTGATCTGGGTCGATCGCACGAGCGCCAGGCGCGCGGCCGAGCGCTCCGGTTCGGCCGGGTCGACCACCCGCGCGTCGCGGTAGAACGCGTGGAACTGGGTCGCGAGGTCGGTCGCGTAGGTCGTGATCCCGTGGGTCTCCTCGGCCGCAGCCGCGTCCTCCACGACCTCGGGGAAACGGGCCATCGCCCGGACCAGCGCGGCTTCGGGCGCGCCGGCGAGGGCCGCGGCGGAGACGGCCCCGCCCGGCGCCAGCCCAGCCTCGGCCGCCTTGCGCAGGATCGAGGCGATCCGGGCGTGGGCGTACTGGACGTAGTAGACGGGGTTCTCGGCCGACTGCTTCTTCGCCAGCTCGATGTCGAAATCGATGCCGGACGTGTGCCCCCGCGCGGCGAAGAACCAGCGCGCGGCGTCGACGCCGATCTCGCCGAGCAGCTCGTCGAGCGTGATGAACTCGCCCGAGCGCTTCGACATGGAGATCTCGGCCCCGTCGCGCACGAACCGGACCCACGCAATGAGGATCACCTGGACCGCCTCGCGGTCGAAGCCCATGGCGGCGGCCGCGTTGCGCAGCCGGGCGACCGTCCCGTGGTGGTCCGCGCCCCAGATGTAGATCAGCCGGTCGAAGCCCCGGCTCAGCTTCTCCACGACGTAGCCGAGGTCCGAGCCGAAGTACGTCCAGTCCCCGTTCGACTTGCGGACGACCCGGTCCTTGTCGTCGCCGAACGCGGTCGAGCGGAACCAGAGCGCGCCGTGGTCCTCGTACAGGGCGCCCGCTCCCTCGAGCTGTTCGACCGCCCGCGCCACCCAGCCGTCACGGTAGAGCGAGCTCTCGCTCTTCCAAACGTCGAACCGGACGCCGAGATGCGCGAGCGACGCCTCGATCCCCGCCCGGACCCGCTCGGAGGCCCACTGCCCGACGACCACGGCCGGGTCGGCGTCCGCGGCCTGCGCGGTGCTCCACACGTCGTCCGGGATCCCGGAGCCGAGCTCGCCCACGTACGCGCCCCGGTAGGCTTCCTCCGGCAGCGGCTCGCCCCGCCGGATTGCTACGACCGAGGCGCCGAGGTTGCGCACCTGGGCCCCGAAGTCGTTGAAGTAATACTCGCGCGTGACGGCGTGGCCGGCCGCCTCCAGTACGCGACAGAGCAGATCGCCCACGAACGCGCCGCGCGCGTTGCCGATGTGGAGCGGGCCGGTTGGGTTGGCCGACACGAACTCCACGTTCACCCGCTTCGGCTGGGCGGCCGGTACGCGGCCCCACAAGGCGGGGTTTGCCAGGACCGCCGACGCGACGTCCGCGAGCGCCGCGTCCGAGACGCGCAGGTTGAGGAAGCCCGGCGCGGCAACCGTGACCGCGCCGACGACCGAGCCCGAGCTGCCGGCGTCCGCGACGAGCTCGGCGGCCAGTGCTTCCGCGATCCGCAGCGGCGCCATCCGACACGGCCGGGCCAGCTTCATCGCAAGGTTCGCCGCGAGGTCGCCGTGCTCCGGGTTCGCCGGCCGCTCGATCGCGATCACCGGCCGTTCGATGGGGGCAACGGGCGGAATCGCGCCGGCGGCCGTCGCGCGCTCCCAGGCGACCTCGAGCGACGCGCGCGCGCGCGAGCGAAGCGGCACGAACGCTGGGGTCTCGACGGGCTGGATCATGCCGCCTCCCGGGTAGTGCTGGGTGCCGAAATCGTGTCGCACCTCCCTGGCGCGGCCGGGCCCGAATCGTAGGTCCACGCGGGCGCGTCGGGGCTTGGATCCCGGCCGACCGGCCAAGAGTACCCCGGGCCCGGGGTACGGACTCCCCACGGCCCCCCAGTACTTATTCGGTGCTGTGGTGCACCGAGATTACGGCCGCTGGTGCGGTCAAGTGCGGTTCAGAGGTCCAAGGGTACGCCCTGAGTACTGGACCGCGGCCGAACGTCAGAGCACACTCGATTGCGCGATCAGGGTCCACAGATCATGGCGATTCATGCCACGTGGCCCGATCGAATTGGCGTTATCCGCGGCAGCTCGGCCGCACATATCGGGGACAGGAGACCATGGACACAACCATTCCGCGCCGAAGGCACGTTGCCGCGCTCCGCCGGGTCGGCTGGCTCGGCGTCGCGAGCATGATCGCCCTGTTGTTCGCCGGGCCGAGTGCGGCCGGAACCGCGGCGACCGCGGTCGCCCCCGGAACTGCCCCGGCCTGCGGCACGGTACCGCTCGACGTCGAGATCATCATCGACCACTCGGGATCGATGACCAGCAACAGTAACAACGGCTACACCCGCGAGTACTGGGCGCAGCAGGCCGCAGATACTCTTATCACCGACCTTCAGAACAACGGCGGCGTTGGCACCACGGCCAACCCGGCGGGGGGCCGGCACCGCGTCGGCGTGACCACATTCAATGGAACCGTCGGGCAGCCGTCTGGCTATACCGGTGCCACCGTCGTCTCCTCCCTTGGTACGAACAACGCGACCTCCACGGAGGCCCTCGTCACCGCCACAGGCAGCGGCAACACGCCGTTCAAGGCAGGAATGGCAGCCGGGGCCGCTGATCTCACGAACAACGAGCGGTCGATCGACTCCGAGTCTGGACTGCCGGTGACCCACGTCATCGTGTTCCTGTCTGACGGACGGCCCAATCCGGATCAGGGGCCGAACGGAACCTGGGCGACCAGCACGAGCGGCCAGCGTCCGACGGCCGCTGAGGGTGACGCCTTCAAGAAGCCTGCCGACGCGGTGTACTCCATCGCGATCGGGCAGGGCGGCGGCAGCGGTTCCAACCTGGTCGACCTCGGCCTGATGCAGCTCCTCGCCAAGGCGCCTGGCTCGTACGCCAACGTTGTCGACTCGAGCCTGCTTCCCACGCTGTTTAGCAAGATCTTCACCGAAATCGCGTGCACCGCCAATGTCACGGCCGTCAAGTCGGTCAGTTCGACCAGCGACCAGAGCGGGGCGACCGCCCAGCCCGGTGACACGCTCAGCTACAGCATCGCGCTCAGCAACAGCGGCAATAGCTCGCTGACCGGCGTGAGCGTTTCCGACAACATCAGCGGTCTGCTCACCTATGGCTCCTACGTGAGCGGCAGCGCCGACAACGACGGCAGCTTCACCAACCCGACCGTGAGCTGGTCCGACCTGACGGTCCCGACCAGCGGGCTCACCCTGCACTTCCAGGTGCTGCTCAACGAGACCGGCTTCCCGGTGGGGCAGACGACCCTGGGCAACACCGTCCTCGTGACCGGCACCGGCAGTAACTGCACGACGGACACGACCGCCGCTGCGTGCTCCACGAGCACGACAGTCACGATCCCGGGCACCGCCAATGTCACGGCCGTCAAGTCGGTCAGTTCGACCAGCGACCAGAGCGGGGCGACCGCCCAGCCCGGTGACACGCTCAGCTACAGCATCGCGCTCAGCAACAGCGGCAATAGCTCGCTGACCGGCGTGAGCGTTTCCGACAACATCAGCGGTCTGCTCACCTATGGCTCCTACGTGAGCGGCAGCGCCGACAACGACGGCAGCTTCACCAACCCGACCGTGAGCTGGTCCGACCTGACGGTCCCGACCAGCGGGCTCACCCTGCACTTCCAGGTGCTGCTCAACGAGACCGGCTTCCCGGTGGGGCAGACGACCCTGGGCAACACCGTCCTCGTGACCGGCACCGGCAGTAACTGCACGACGGACACGACCGCCGCTGCGTGCTCCACGAGCACGACAGTCACGATCCCGGGTCCGTCGGGCCTCTCCATCACCAAGGGCGTCGCGCTGAGCGCCAGCGGCCCCTTCACAGCCGGCCTCAGCACGACGGTCGGAACCACGGTCTACTACGAGATCGTCGTCACCAACACCGGCAATGTCGCACTGACCGACGTGACGCTTGTTGACGATCACACCACGCTGAGCGACGTCTGCACGATCCCGACCACGTTGGCGGTCGGGAACAGCATCACCTGCGACTACTCCTCGTCGGCCGCGCTGGGCCTCACCACCAACACGGCTACCGCCGGCGCCTCAGGCCTCGACTCCGAGAATGCCTCCGCGAGCGTGACCGCCAGTTCGCCGAGTTGCGAACAGTCAGGGACCTGCCCGACGACTCCGCCGACGGTGCCGCCAACCCCGACGTCTCCGCCGTGCACGCCCGCGAACAACTGCACCTTCTGGACTCCACCGCCCAGCCCAATGCCGACCCCGACAACAACACCTAGCGCCAGCGTCGAGCCATCGGCGACCCCAAGCCCGACGTCGACCGTCCTGGCCGCGACGAGCAAACCGCACGTGACCCCGCCGCCGACGGCCACCCTCGGTAGCACGACGAACGGCCAGCCGGCCAGCGGAACGTGGCTCGTCCTCTTGGCCCTTGCGGGCCTCCTGGCTAGCGTCGTCTTCCTGACGCCGGTCCCAGCACGGGTTCGCCGCCGCCGGCGGTAGCCCTCGCTCTCACCTAGGCTGTCCCCGAGACGCTCGAGCGCCGGGGCCCGGACAACCGGGTCCCGGCGTTTCGATTCCTGGTCTGCGCGAATCTGCGGGTGCGTGAAGCCGGGAGCGACGCCCGCCGGCTGACTGAACCTGAGCGCCGACGGCCTGCCGGCTATTCCCCGATGGCCAAGCGCTCCCCGTCGCTGACCATCGAGACCGGGCCGCTGTACTCGGCACGCACGGCCGCCAGCGTCGCCGCCGGGTCGCGGCGCATCTGGAGGTGGGTGAGGAGCAGCCGCGAGACGCCGGTCTCGGCCGCCAGGCGCCCGACCGCCGCCCCGTCGAGGTGCAGGCCGGTACCGGCACCGGGCCGGGGCCGAACGCCACTTCGCTCGAGCAGCACGTCGCCGGGGCGGATGAGCGGCGCGAGGTCCGCGGCCCGACCGCAGTCGCCGGAGTATACGAGCACCGGGCCGTCGGGATCGCGCCGACGAGCGTGACGCGGGTCGCGTAGCTGTCGGCCGTGTGGGTGACCCGCCGGCTCTCGACGATGAACGGCCCGACCGGGATTCGGCCCTCGCGCCGCTCCTCGATCTCGAAGGTCTCGGCGGCGAAGCCCGGCTCGCCCGAGACGCCGTCCAGCCGTTCCCGCAGCCCGGCCGGCGCGACGACGCGCAGGCGGCGGGACGGCTCGAGCTCGAAGCGCAGGTAGTGACGGAGCGCGACGAGGTCGACGAAGTGGTCGGGGTGGAGGTGGCTGATCACGATCGCTGCCAGGTCGGCGGGATCCATCCGGCCCGCGAGGCCCGCGAACGAGCCCTGGCCCATGTCCAGGCAGAGTGCGGCCCCCTCGTGGAGCACGACGTAGCACGACGAGGCCGTCCCCGGCTTGCCGGGGTACGCGGCGCCTGATCCGACGACGAGCAGTTCCATCCCGCGGAGGTTAGCGGGCCGGGCGCCGGGACACCAGCCTGGGTGCCTCCAGGCCCGCGGCGGCCAGCATCGCGTACGCGCGTCCCAGCCCGTAGGCGAACGAGTCGGCGCGATGTGCGTCGGAGCCGGCCGTCACCCGGACGCCCCCGAGGGCCCGGAAGCGTTCCACGATCGACGCAGCCGGATAGGTCTCGGCGGGCGCCTGGCGGAGGCCTGAGGCGTTCACCTCCAGCGCGGTCCCGGACTCGACGAGCGCCCGGAGGAGCGGCTCGTAGACGTCCGGGCGGGCCGCGAACGCCGACGGCGGGACGTGGCCGGCGACGTACTTCTTCACGTAGTCAAGGTGGCCGAGGGTGTCGAAGAGCTCGCTCCGGATCGCGGCCGCCACCTCGGCGAAGTAGGGGGCGACGATCTCGTCGAAGGACTTGCCGGCGACCCAGCCGGCGACGCGGCTCGCCATGTACGGGGACGCCGACCCGACGTGGACGGAGCCGATGGCGTAGTCGTACGGGTGGCGCGCGAGGTGCTCCCGGATCTCGGCCTCGAAGCGCGACTCGTAGGTGACCTCCACGCCGAACCGGACGCGCAGCCCGCGATCGGCCCAGCGCGCGGCCGCCTCCCGGACCTGGCGCTCGCGCTCGGCGAACGTGGAGAACGCGTAGGCCTGGTCGCGGGGGTCGAAGTCCACGTGGTCGGTGATCGCGATCTCCTGGATTCCCCGGGCGACCGCCTCGGCGCAGTAGACGTCGATCGGGACGTCGCTGTCGGGCGACAGGTTCGTGTGGAGGTGGGCGTCGAGCGGCAGGTCGCGGTCCACCTCCGGCCCGGGGGCGGAAAGCGCGGGAGGGGCCGGCAGGTCGGCGGAGGGCGCGGCCCGCCCCTTCGTGACGCTCACCCGGCGATTAGGCCCAGCTCGCGGCCGACCCGGCCGAACGCCTCGAGGCAGATGTCCAGCTCCTCGTCCGAGTGGGCCGCCGTGACGATCGTCCGCAGGCGCGCGCCGTCGAGGGCGACCGTGGGATAGACCACGGACGTCGCCCAGACGCCTTCCTCGAGGAGCCGGTTCGCGAAGCGGATCGCGACCGCCGAGTCGCCGACCATGACCGGCGTGATCGGCGTCTCCGAGACGCCCGTGTCGAAGCCCATCCGGGCGAGCTCGGCCTTGAAGCGACGTGTGTTCGACCAGAGCCGCTCGATCAGCTCCGGCTCGTCTTCCAGCACGTGGATCGCGGCGAGGCAGGCGGCCGCGACCGCGGGCGGATGCGAGGTCGAGAAGAGGAACGGCCGAGCGCGCTGGACGAGCATCTCGCGGAGGGTCGTGGAGCCCGCCACGTACCCACCCAGGACGCCCATCGCCTTGCTCAGCGTCCCCACCTGGATCGCGACGCGTCCGTGGAGGTCGAAGTGGTCGACGCTCCCGCGCCCGTTCCGGCCGAGCACGCCGGAGGCATGCGCGTCGTCGACGAAGACGGCAGCGCCATGCTCCTCGGCCGCGGCGACGATCCCGGGGAGCGGCGCGATGTCGCCGTCCATGCTGAAGACGCCGTCCGTCACCACGAGGATCGCGCGATAGGGCTGCCCGTCGGCGCGGCCCTCGCGGCGGGCGGTGGCCAGCAGCTCGCGGAGGTGCGCCACGTCCTTGTGGCGGTAGACCACGCGGGGCGCCTTCGAGAGCCGCATCCCGTCGATGATTGAGGCGTGGTTCAGGGCGTCGGAGACGATCAGGTCGGGCTCGGACGCCACGACCGGGATAACGCCCGTGTTGCAGGTGAAGCCCGACTGGAAGGTGAGGGTCGCCTCGACGTGCTTGAAGCGGGCGAGCTCCGCCTCGAGCTCCTCGTGGAGCGCCATCGTGCCGGAGATCGTGCGGACCGCGCCCGATCCGGCCCCGAAGCGCCGGACGGCGTCGAGCGCCGCCTCGATCAGCCGCGGGTGGGTGTTGAGGCCGAGGTAGTTGTTCGAGGCGAGCGTGATCGCCTCCCGGCCGTCGACCGTGACGCGGGTCCGGTTTGCGCTCGTCATGACGCGGAGCGGCCGGTACAGGCCTTGGGCCCGAACCTGATCCAAGTCGTCCGCGAGGTGCCCCAGCGGGTCGTGCGCGGGGGTGGTCTTGCTCATCGTGGGGTCCTCCTCGCGTCCGGGGGTCGCGCCGGCCCGCCATCCGCCCGCAACTTCGCCTCGCTTGGCCACGTCATGCCGTCCAGTCCAGGATCACCTTGCCGGCAGCGCCGGAGCGGGCGGCCTCGAACGCCGCGGCGTGCTCGCGGAACGGGAACCGGTGGGTGATGGCGGGCGTGATGTCGAGCCCCGACTGGAGCATCACCGTCATCTTGTACCAGGTCTCGTACATCTCCCGGCCGTAGATGCCGCGCAGGGTGAGCATCTTGAAGACGATCTCGTTCACGTCGAGCGCGATCTCGGCGGTGGGGATCCCCAGGATCGCGATGCGGCCGCCGTGGGCCATGCTCGAGATCGCGGCCCGGAGCGCGGTCGCGTTGCCCGACATCTCGAGCGCGACGTCGTAGCCCTCGGTCATCCCGAGGTTCGCGCCGACCTCGCGTAGGTCGCGTTCCCGCGGGTCGACCGCGATCGTGGCGCCCATCCGCTCGGCGATCGCGCGCCGGACGGGGTTCGGCTCGGAGACCACCACATGGCGCGCGCCGGCATGGCGGACGACGGCGGTGGCCATCAGCCCGATCGGCCCGGCCCCGGAGACCAGTACGTCCTCGCCCAGCACGGGGAAGGCGAGCGCCGTGTGGACCGCGTTCCCGAACGGGTCGAAGATCGCGGCGACTTCCTCGTTGATCCCCCGCCAGTGGTGCCAGATGTTGGTCATCGGCAGGACCACGAGCTCCGCGAAGGCGCCGTCGCGGCCGACACCCAGGCCGATCGTGTGGGCGCACAGGTGGCGCCGGCCGGCCAGGCAGTGCCGGCAGCGCCCGCAGACGACGTGGCCCTCGCCGCTCACCAGGTCGCCGGGCGCGAAGCCGGTCACGTTGGAGCCGACCTCCTCGACCTCGCCCACGAACTCGTGGCCGATCACCAGCGGCGGCGCGATGTTCTTCGCCGCCCACGCGTCCCAGGACTCAATGTGGAGGTCCGTGCCGCAGATGCCGGTCTTGTGGACCCGGACGAGGACGTCGTTGATCCCGACCTCCGGCTCGGGCCATTCCTGGAGCTCCAGGCCCGGTCCCTCGGCGGTCTTGACCAGGGCGAGCATGGCTGCCTCCTTCGTTCGGTTGACTCGGCGCTTCCGGCCGGGCGTGTCGGCCGGCGGCTCAGCCGGAGTGTCGGCCGGCATCTCGGCCAGCGGCGATCGTGGCCGCACGTCGGGCGAGCAGTCGCGCCGCCGGGGATCCATCGGGCGCCGCGCCGCCCGCGTCCACGATGGGGTTGGTGATGCTGCCGATCCGGTCGACCTCGACCCGGACGACGTCGCCGGGGACGAGGAAGACCGGCGGGGTGCGGAAGACGCCGACGCCCGACGGCGTGCCGGTGATCACGAGGTCCCCGGGCTCGAGCGTGATGCTCGCGGAGATGAAGGCGATGAGATCGGCGACCGGGAAGATCATGTCGGCGGTCGCGCCGTCCTGGACCTGCAGCTCGCGGCCGGCGTCGGGACCCGCTGCCGGGGTGTGCCAGCCCTGCAGCCGGAGCGTCGCGGGGTCGCCGAGCTCATCGGCCGTCACGATGCACGGCCCGAGCGGCAGGAACGTGTCCGACCCCTTCGCCCGCAGCCACTGCCCGTCGCCGCGGGCTCCCGGCGTCAGGGCTGGCTTCGAGCCCTGGAGGTCCCGGGCGCTGATGTCGTTGGCGGTCACGTAGCCGGCCACGTGGTCGAGCGCATCCTGGGCAGTCACGCGGCGGGCCTGCCTGCCGATCACGACCCCCAGCTCGGTCTCGAGATCGAGCGCCTGCGTCGTGGCGGGGCGGATCACCGGCTCCCCGTCGCCGACCACCGCGTTCGAGAACTTGGCGAACAGGAGCGGGTGGTCGGGCATCGGCTGGCCCTGCTCCTCGACGTGGCTCCGGTAGTTCGAGCCGACGCAGACGATCTTGCCGGGCTCGAGCGGGGCCACGAGGCGAAGCTCGCTCGCAGGCACGCCCCGCAGGCCTTCGCGCATGGCATGCGCGAAGGCTGCCCGAGTTTCCGCGAGGTCCTCGTCCTCGGCGAGGAGGCCGCGCACGTCGAGCAGCGCCAGCTCCTCGCGCAGTCCGGCATGGTCGACGAGCGCGGTCGAGCGTGACGACCCGCCCGTCGGCGAGCATGCCGGCAACCGGCAGATCCAGCTCGTCCAGGTAGGCGACGATGCGCATGCGGCTCTCCCGGCCCAGCTACGGGGCCGTCCGCGCTCGGGCGCGCGGGCTCGATCGACCCTTGCCAAGGGTAGCCCAGCGCGGCCCAGCGAGCGGCTCGGCCGGGCGGACGGGAGGCCGCGAAACCAGCGTCGACCTGGCGGCCGGGGCCGATTTGACCGCCGGCGCCGGCGCGGTACGAGTCGATCCGGTCACAGCTCGCTCAGGTAGGCGCGCGACGCGGGCCGTCGGAGCCCTACCCAGAGCAGCAGACCCAGAAGCCCCGGGCCCGCCGCGAGCACCGGTGCCGGGCTGAATAGAAGGAAGACCGCCAGCGGAACGGTGAGCGTGCTCAGGCCGATGGCAAGGCCGCGGGCTGCCTCCTTGCGTTGCAAGGTCAGCGTGATCGTGAAGATCGTGTAGGCGAGGAGGACCATCGCGACGAGGCCGGTCAGGCTGACCGGGTTGTCGATCGCCTGGTTAACGACCCAGGGCAGCGAGACGCCGATCCCGGCCAGGATCAGGAGGCCGTAGGCGAGGAAAAGAATCACGCCCGGCGGCGGGATGCGGGGTGAACCGGAGGGCATGGCCCGATTCTGCCACGCTCGCGCGGGGCGGCCGTGGCGCCGACGTGTGCGACCGTCGCACTTGGGGCTTGACACGGCGCAACCTCCCCGCTACCTTCCACTAAACCGGTTTGCTAAACCGGTTTGCACCGTGCGGCGGAGTCGTGGGGAGAGACTCCGGAGGAGCCGTGGAGGGCTGGTGGGGCAGGAAACCCGCGATCGACCCCGGATCGCCGACGTCGCCCGCGAGGCGGGCGTGTCGAAGACGGCGGTTTCGTTCGCGTTCAACAACCCGGAGCGGCTGAGCCCGGATACGGCGGCCCGGATCCGCGACGTCGCCACGGCGCTCGGATACCGGCCGCACCCGGTGGCGCGGATGCTGACCCAGGGGCGAACCCGGACGCTCGGCGTCCTGACTCCGCAGGCGCTCTCCGTCGTCTTCGCGAACCCGTACTTCGCCACGTTCAGCGAGGGTGTCGCCGCGGTCGCCGAGGAGGCCGGCTACAGCCTCTTGTTCGTGTCGCCGGTCTACGGTTCGCTGGCCCGCGCCGTGAACCGGGCAACCGTGGATGGCTTCGTGGCGATCGGTCTGGCCAGCGACCACCCCGAGGTGGAGCAGATCCGGCGGGCCGGCCTGCCGATCGTGATGGTCGACTCGGCCGCCGCGTTCCCCGAGCACGCGGCCGTGGACGTCGACGACGAGGGCGGGGCACGACTCGCAGCGGAGCACCTCCTCGCGCTCGGCCACCGCGACTTCCTTGTGATCGGCGTCGAACCGCCGACGCCCGGCGCCGCGGCCGACTCCGGGGGCGTGGTCGGGCGGCGCCTCGAAGGGATACCGCGACGCGCTCGCCGCGGCCGGCGTCGACCTGCCCGACGATCACGTCGTCGTCGGCCCCGCCAGCGTCGAGGGTGGTAGCGCCTGCCTCGTCGGTGCCTGGGAGGATGGCCGGCGGCCCACCGCGATCCTCGCCATGGCGGATGCGATGGCGATCGGCGCGATCAACGCCGCCCGACGCCTCGGGCTCCGCGTCCCCGCCGACATCAGCGTCGTCGGATTCGACGACATCGAGCTCTCCCGCCACATCGAGCCCCCACTGACGACCGTCCACCAGCCGGTCAGGCGCAAGGGCGAGGAGGCCTGCCGCCTCCTCCTCTCCGCGATCGAACGGGACGGCTCCTCGCGGCCCGATCACCGGCGCCTCGAGACGCGGCTCATCGTCCGCGGCTCGACGGGGCCGGCACCCACCGTGGCCCACGATGACGCCCTCCCCGCCGGCCTGGGTCCGCGACGCGGTCTTCTACCAGGTCTTCCCAGACCGCTTCGCGCGCTCGTCGCGCGTCGTCGCGGCCGGGCCGCTGGAAGCCTGGGACGCCCCGCCCACCGGCCACGGCTTCAAGGGTGGCGACCTCCTCGGGATCGCCGAGCGCCTGGACGAGCTGGCCGACCTGGGCGTCACGGCGCTCTACCTGACCCCGGTCTTCAGTTCGGCAGCGAACCACCGCTACCACACGTACGACTACCTCGCGGTGGATCCGCTGCTCGGCGGGACGCCTGCCCTCCGAGAGCTCGTGGACGCGCTCCACGCCCGCGGGATGCGGATCGTGCTCGACGGCGTCTTCAACCACGTCGGGCGCGGCTTCTGGCCGTTCCACCACGTTCTCGAGAACGGGCTGGCGTCGCCGTACGCGGACTGGTTCCACCTCGACCGGGAACGCCTCGCGGCCGGCCGTGGCCTCGATGCATACCCGGACCGGGCCAGGCCGTGCCCCGACGGTGGGTCCGGTGGCGAGCCGTCGCCGGGGGGACCGTCGCTCCAGCGGCTCGGCTACCAGCGCCTGGTGGGACGTCCCGGCCCTCCCGAAGCTCAACACCGACCACCCCGCGGTGCGCGAGCACCTGTGGTCCGTGGCCGAGCACTGGCTTCGGTTCGGCATCGACGGCTGGCGTCTGGACGTGCCCGACCGAGATCGACGACGAGGCGTTCTGGCAGGAGTTCCGCCGTCGCTGCCGGGCCGTGAACCCGGACGCCTACCTCGTGGGGGAGATCTGGGACGTGGCGCCGGATTGGGTCCGCGGGGACCGCTTCGACGCCCTGATGAACTACCCCCTGCTGGAGGCGATCCTCGGGTTCGTGGGCGGGCCGTCCCTCGATACGGCGCTGGTCGCCTCCCACCATCAGCTCTCGCTGCACGTGCGAGCCTCGGCGGCGGCCGTGTTCGCCTCGGAGCTCATGGCGCAGGCCGCTTCCTACGCGCCCGCCACCGTCGCCGCCCAGCTGAACCTGCTCGGCTCGCACGACATGCCGCGCCTCCGGACGCTGGTGTCGGGCGATCTCGCCGCGGTCCGGCTCGCCGTCCTGCTCCAGATGACGCTTCCCGGTGCGCCCTGTGTCTACTACGGCGACGAGATCGGGCTGGAGGGCGGCAACAATCCCGACTGCCGGCGGGCCTTCCCGGCCGGCGAGGCGGGCCGCGACGAGGCCCTCCGGGCCACGTTCCGCGATCTCATCGCGCTGCGCCGGGCGCACCCGGCGCTTCGGTCCGATGGCCTGCGCCTGGTCGGGACCGAAGGCGCCTGCGTGGCGCTGCTGCGGGGCGGCGCGGACGACCCGTCCGCCGCGGGCGAGACGCTGCTCGTGGTCGTGAACGCCGGGGCCGAGCCGGAGTCCACCCAGCTCGCCCTCCCCGGGCTCGCGGGCCGGCGCCTCGTGGCCCTGCCGGTGGCCGGGATGACGGGCGGATCGCCGGTCGAGGTCTCGGGCGACGGCAGTGCCGGCCTCACCGTGCCTGCTCGGAGCGGGTTCGTCTTCGCCAGCGGTGGGTTGAGCCTATACTCGGGCTCTCGTGGCAGACCTCCCGTTCGAGCCGGCGGACGCCGGGAGCACGCAGCGACTTCTCCGGGCCGTCGACGCCGAGGGCAAGATCCCGCGCGGACTGGAAGCCCACGGGCCGTTCGACGGTCGGGACGTGGTCCTCTTCGGCGTGTCGAGCGAACGGGCACGCTGGCTCGAGGCAGCGGGCGCGCGCCTGACCGTCGTCGCCGACCCCCTGTCGGAGCCCGACCAGCTCCCGGGTGCGAGCGCCGACGTCGTGGTCGCGTTCTGGGAGGCGTTCGACGGCCCGGACCGCGCCGAGCTGCTTGCCCGGGCCCAGCGGATCCTCCGGCCCGACGGCCGGCTCCTGGTGGTGCTCGACTACGGGCGCGACGACCTCGACGTGGTTCGGGGGCCCGATCGGACGGCGGATCTCGTCGCGTGGAGCCGTCGCGACGGCTGGTTCCTCAGCCGCGGCTTTCGGATCCGGGTGATCCACACGTTCTGGCGGTTCGAGACGATCGAAGAGGGGGGCGAGCTCCTCCGGGCGGCCTTCGGGCCGGCCGCCGAGCCTGCGATCGGGCGGCTCCGCCGCCCGCGGCTCGCCCACAACGTGGCCGTCTACCACTGGACGCGTGAAGCGGCGTCGTCCCACGCGGCCGATCTCCGGCGGGCACCCCGCGCCGCCGCCACGCCGCGCCCGGGCGCGGCCCCGGGTGCGCTCGCATGAGAGCCCGCCAGGCCACGAACCCGCGAGGTCATGTCTCCCCCCGCGCACCCGACGGGTCCCGCCGCCGCACGGGCACCTTCGTGGGTCCCGTGCGGGTGACACCGACGCGGGCCTTCCTCGCCGTCGCGTTCCTCGGGTCGCTCCTCTATCTCGGGTACGCGATCAGCGTTCGTGACGCATCGCAGATCCCGGCCCTCGCCTCCGGGGCGCTGGTCCTCGGGCTGGTCTTCGCGATGCTCGCCACGGCGGGCGGGATCGAGACCTACCGGGCGGCCCGCTCCGGGCGAGCGGCGCGGGCCTTCGTGATGGCGCTGGCCGGTGGTCTTGCCGGGATCGTCGCGCTCGCGTGCTTCGCGGCGGCGGCGATCTTCGCGATCCTCTCCCGGGCGCCCTGACGATCGCGGGCGGGGTCCGGCGAGCGTTGGCAAGGCGCCGAAGCCGAACCGGCTGAAGAATGAGTAGGTTATAGTGTGATACTAGTGTAGTTGGAATGAAGAAAAGAAGAAAAGAAGGGAGATAAAGATGGTAGAGGAAAGGATGGTAGTGTTGGAAGTGATAAAAAAGGTGAATGAAGAGGGGGAAGTAGAAGTGATGAGAGAAGGGGTAAGGGTGATGGTAGAGGAGATAATGGAGGTAGAGGTCTGAGGGCTCAAGGGTGAGGAGAAGGGAGAGAGTGCCAGGACCGCCGGCTGACGCACCGGAACGGGTATCGCGAGCGGAGATGGGACACGCGCGTCGGCGCGATTGGGCTCTAGATCAAAAAGCTCCGCGCGGCTCCTACTTACCGAGCCTGCACGTGTACGATGGCGAGCCGAACGGGTACTCGGCTCGATCGTCGAGGAGGCGTACGTGAGACGACAGCACTTGCAGCGTGGAGAACCTCGACGCAGCGCTCGGGGTCGCGAACCTCGCCCGGAGCGAGGTGAGACGGATCTGCACCGCGCACGATGCGAAGGTGGACGCCTTCCGCTGCAGCGCGCTGGCCGATGAGCGCTATCCGAACTTGATCAAGTGACGCACGTAAGTAAAAGACAGCGACGGCGAGCGGGTCGGGTCGATGACCGCACTTGACGCGTTCGGGGTGGCGAGCACCGGAGAGCGCCGGAGGCTCGGGCGTGAGCTCGCCGCTGGCAACAACGAGGGCAACGCCTGGGCGCCGCACCGCACGGGCTGGACGAGCGCGGGCCCGCAGCGTCGGCGCGTCCTCGCGACGCCCACCGAGGACTCGATGCGGACGTCCGCGCGATGCGGTTCGGGACGCGTTTCAAACAATACAGCGAACAATACAGACGATAGAAGAGAGGGGCAGGAGCTCTGGGGCGCCCCGAATGGTCGCCTCCGCGATCCGGAGCAACGAGCAGCCCGCGAGCAGGCGGCCTAGGAGCCGCTGCGGCGGGTCATCCCGGACGGCCTGGGGCTAAGGGAGTTGCGGAGTTGCTGACGGAAGCGGAGCGGGATCTGCTGGTGCACTTCAAGTTGGGGGAGGCGCAAGGAACGCGGATAAGGAGTAAGAACGAGCAGGAGCGGCTCAACAAGGAGATAAAGGGCGGACGCGGTCGGTGGCATCTCCGGACCCGGGCAAGCCTCATCGGTCTTGGGGACGGTGCGTTAGAACAGATGCCATCGAGTGGGAGGATGCCGGGCTATTTCAGGCCGGAGCGATGGAACCGATCGACGCCGCCCGTGGCAGAGGAGCTAGCCCGGCACTCCGGCCGGCGAGCTGACCGCTCCGGCGCGCGTCATCCGCCTCCGGCCGTCTGCTCGAGCCCTGCTAGACTCGGCGCCGTCCGGCGCCCCCATCGTCTAGAGGCCTAGGACGCCACCCTTTCAAGGTGGAGATCGCCGGTTCGAATCCGGCTGGGGGTACTCCCGCCGTCCCAGCGGGAACAGGTGCCCGGGCGGCGTCGCGCCGCTCGAGCGGCCTGGGCGTTCTCACGCGTCGAAACGCCCGCTTCGGGCCTCCGGGCACCCGTCCCGCCGCCAGGCGGCCCGCGCGAGCGTGCTACGCTGCGGCCGGGCGCGTGTCGCCGGCTACGCCGAAAGGAAGTCGAGCATGGGCGCAATCGAGCCGTGGCACCTCATCGTCGTGCTCGTGGTCGTGCTCCTGATCTTCGGACCGAAGCGGCTTCCCGAGGTCGGCAAGAGCCTCGGCGAGACGATCCGCGAGTTCCGGAAGGCCACCACCGGCGAGCGCAAGGACTCCGTTTCGGAGGCCGCCGGTCCCCCGGCCGCGCCGCTCGCCGCCCCCGCGGCTTCCGTCGCCGCCCCTGCGGCTGCTCCGGCTGCTCCCGCCGCCATCGTCCCGGCACCCGGGCCGGCGGAGCGACCCCGGCAGGCGCCCCCGGGCCGGGTGACGGCTCCCGCGGAGCTAGACGCGTGACGCGAAACGGTCGCGGCGGCCCGGAAGCGGCGGCACCTCCTCCACACCGCGGCCCGCATCGCGGCCGTCCCGGTGCTCGTCGCCGCGCTGGTCGTCGTGCCCGTGGACGGCGCGCCGGCGATCCCATCACCGGCAACCGCGCTCGCAGCGGGAACGTGCACCGGCTGGCCGGACGACGCCGTCCCGCCGACGACGCATCCGGGTGCTGCGGACCGCCGGACCCGCGACGGGCACCGTCCAGGTGGTCCCGTTCCACGACTACGTGACCGTGGTGATGGCGGCGGAGTGGGGTCCGGGCAACCCGCCCGAAGCCCTCAAGGCCGGCGCCGTGGCCGCAAAGGAATACGCCTGGTACTACGCCATGTTCTGGCGCGGCAGGTCCGCGCCGGACGGCAGCTGCTACGACGTGTCCGACTCGAGCGTCGACCAGGTCTACTCACCCGAGACGCGTGTCCCGGCGGCGTCGATCGTGGCCGCCGTCGACGCCAGCTGGGGGATGACGGTCCGCCGGAACACCGGCCTGTTCGTGACCCACTACCAGGCCGGCTCGAACGTCGCCTGCGGGGCGAACGCCGACGGCGGGCACCTGTACCAGGTGAGCGCCGCGCATTGCGCGCAGGACGGCATGACCGCCGACCAGATCCTCCAGACCTACTACGGTCCCGGCGTCGAGATCGAGGGCGGGACTGCGCCGGCCCCGTACCCGGTCGGTCTGCGCTTCCTGGCGCAGCCTTCGAGCGGGACCGCGGACGTCGCGTTCCCCGTTCAGCCGGTCGTCGCGGTCGTCGACGCGACGGGGGGGACGTTCGTCGGCGACGCTGCCAGCCAGCCGGCCGTGACCCTGGCGCTCGGGACCCCGCTGCCGGGCGTCTCGCTGTCGTGCACGGGCGGCCTGAGCAGCGTGGCGGTTGCCGGGGTTGCCACGTTCGCCGGCTGCCTGCTCAGCGGCGCGGCGCCCGGCGCCTTCCTCGTCGCGAGCGCCCCGGGCCTGGCGCCGGCCAGCACTCCGCCCTTCGCGGTCGGGCTCGCACCGCCGACGCTGACGCTCGCAGCACCCGGCGGGGCGATCACCTGGGGCCAGGGAGTGCAGCTCACGGCCGACGCTCGTCCCGCCCGGCCCCGAGGACCCGGCCGGACGCACGGTCCACCTGCAGCGCTCGCTCGACGGGGTCACGTGGAGCCCGGTCGGTGACCTGGTCAACGGATGCGCACGGCGCCGCGAGCGTGGCGAACCGGCCGGCGACGAACACGTGGTACCGCCTCGTGTTCGACGGGAGCGCGGACCTGGCTGCGACTACCAGCCCGGCCGTCCGCGTGCTGGTCCGGCGCGTGGCGCTCCTGCGACCGGACCGCAGCGGCACCGTCCGCCGCGTGGCGCGCGGGACCGTGATCGCGTTCACGACGCTCGTCCGTCCGGTCCAGGCGGCCGTGACCCCCGGCCCCGTCGAGTACCGCCTGTACCAGCTGGTGGCGGGCACCTGGGTGCTCAAGCGCAGCTGGAGCGTGACGCCCGACGCGACCGGCCTGGCGCCCCTCAGCGTGACGTTCGGGACGCGCGGGAGCTGGATGCTGCGCTCGATCGCGCTCCCGACGACAACGAACGCCAACAGCACCTGGTCGCCCGCCCAGCGCTACGACGTGCCGTGAGGCCGGTCCCGCCGCCACGGCCGACGGGGACCGAGCGGTCCCGACGACTGGCCCACGTCGACTACCGCTGGATCGCACTCTCGAACACCACGCTCGGCATCCTCATGGCCGGTCTCAACGGAAGCGTCGTGCTCATCGCGCTGCCCGCCATCTTCCGCGGGATCCGTGTCGACCCGCTGGCCCCGGGCGAATCCGACTACCTGCTCTGGATGCTGGTGGGCTACACGCTCGTGACCGCCACGCTCCTCGTCAGCGCCGGGCGCCTGTCCGACATGTACGGCCGGGTCCGCCTGTACAACGCGGGCTTCGCAGTCTTCACGCTGGGCTCGATCCTGTGCTTCTTCGTCCAGGGCCAGGGCAACACGGCGGCGCTCGAGCTCATCGTCTTCCGCCTCGTCCAGGGCGTTGGCGGCGCCTTTCTGATGGCGAACTCGGCGGCCATCCTCACCGACGCCTTCCCCCCGACCAGCGGGGCCTGGCCATGGGCATCAACCAGATCGGGATGCTGGCCGGCACGTTCGTCGGGCTGCTCGTGGGCGGCGTGCTCGCGGTGATCGACTGGCGGGCGGTGTTCCTGGTGAGCGTCCCCTTCGGGCTCTTCGGGACCGTCTGGGCGTACCTCATGCTTCACGAGACGGCCACGATCCGCGCCCACCAGCGCCTCGACGTCCCGGCAACATCCTGTTCGCGGCCGGTCTCACCCTGGTGCTCATCGGCTTCACCTACGCGATCCAGCCGTACGGGGGCTCGAACATGGGGTGGGGCAACCCGTGGGTGATCGGGGCGCTGGCCGCGGGAATCCTCCTCCTCGCGGTCTTCGTCGCGGTCGAACGGCGCGTCGTGGACCCGCTGTTCCGCCTCGAGCTCTTCCGGATCCGGATGTTCGCCGCCGGCAACATCGCGGGCTTCCTCTCGTCGCTGGCCCGCGGTGGCCTCCAGCTGATCCTCATCGTCTGGCTGCAGGGGATCTGGCTGCCGCTCCACGGCTACGCGTTCGAGGATGCGCCCCTCTGGGCGGCGGTCTGCATGCTGCCGATGACTGCCGGGTTCCTCCTGGCCGGGCCGCTGAGCGGCCGGCTCTCCGACCGCCACGGCGCGCGCTCGTTCTCGACGGGCGGGATGCTCATCACCGCGGCGGCCTTCGGCGGCCTCCTCCTCTTGCCTGCCGACTTCGCCTACCCGGCCTTCGCGATCCTGCTGCTCGCGCTGGGCGTCGGGATGGGTGCCTTCGCCGCGCCTAACACCGCGTCGATCATGAACGCGGTCCCGCCCGAGCATCGCGGCGCGTCCTCGGGCATGCGCGCGACGTTCCAGAACGTGGCCTCCAGCCTCAGCATGACGCTCATCTTCACGCTGGTCGTCGCGGGGCTTTCGACGACGCTGCCTGGCGCGCTCTTCGGCCATCTCACCGCTGAAGGCGTCCCGGCACGTGTCGCAAGCGGCATCGCCGGCATCCCGCCGATCGGCGCACTCTTCGCTGCCTTCCTTGGTTACAACCCGATGGCGACCCTCATTCCCGCGTCGGTGCTCACCGGGCTGCCTGCCGCCGCGCGCTCGGCGGTGCTCGGGACCTCGTTCTTCCCCCAGCTGCTGGCCGGTCCGTTCCTCGATGGCCTGCACGTCGCGTTCTCGGTCTGCATCACGCTGTCGCTCGGCGCCGCGGCTGCGTCGTGGCTGCGGGGGCCGCGGTACATCCACGACGACCAGGTGGCCCGGCCTGCACCGCCGGGATCGGGCGAACGCCGGCGCCTGCCGGACGCCGTTGGGGTCGTCGAGACCGTCGAGCAGTCCTGAACGCCTCTGCTAGGATCACGCCGTGCCATTCGTGATCAACGGCATCCGGATCCCCACGATCCAGCGGGAGAACGCCGCGGCCCGCTGCCGCGGCTGCGGCGGCGTGATCGACGGCACGCCGTTCCGGGTCAACGTCATGGACATCACGGCCGTGGAGATTCCGCCCGCCTGGTCGGGCCGGACCTCGATCAACCCGGGCCCGTTCCAGTTCCACGCCGACCCGGCCTGCGTGCGCCGCTGGATGCGCGAACGCGGCAACCTGTTCTGTCGCAAGTCGGCGGTCCGCGAGCTCATGCGGCCCATCGCGGTCCCCGGCCCAACGCCGCGCTGGGGCCTCTGCGACGGGCTCCACGACGACGACCACGAGCTCGTCCCTGCCTGACCGGCACAGCCTGACCGCCTGGGAGGCCCCTCCCCGATGAGCGTCGTCGTGTTCCCGGCATCACGTCCCTGATCGCCCTCGTGTTCGCGGTCGCGCTGGTCGACCAGTGGCGCGTCCGGCGCCACGCGTTCCAGCTCAGCTGGGCGATCGGGATGCTCTTCTTCGGGATCGCCAGCGGCTGCGAGACCATTGCCGCCGCGAGCGGCTGGAACGAGCCGCTCTACCGGACCTGGTACCTGACGGGCGCGGTCTGGACCGCAGGCTGGCTGGGCCTGGGGACCGCCTTCCTGCTCGGACGGACGCGCTTCGGCTACACGTTCGCGTTCTGTCTCTTCCTGGCCGGGCTGTTCACGTTCCTGACCCAGCAGCGCTACGACTACCCGGGCTCCGGCGACGCACCGATCCTCTACTTCATCGCGGCCGGCGATCCTGGCCCTCGCCGTCGCCTTCGCGACCTACTTCTCCGACGATCGCTGGCCGCGGATCGCGGCCCTCGCGGTGGTGGGCGCGAGCCTGCTCTCGGTCGTCCTGATGCTCACCACGACGCTCGCCGCGCCCGGCTGGCAGGTCGATCCGGCTGACGAAGGCGCCGGTCGCCGACCTCTTCCCCGGCACGCTGCGCCTGCTCACCCCGTTCCTCAACGTCACGGGCGGCCTTCGCGCTCGCGTTCGGCGCCGTCTTCTCGGCCTACGTCTTCATGCCGAAGCGGCGCATCCTCGACTACAGCCTGGACCCGACCCAGCCCGGTGACCAGTTCCTGTTCAACCTGGCGATCTCGCCCGTCGCAATCACGGTGAACCTGGTGGCGTCGCTGCCCGGCGCGGCCCGGGCGCTCGTCGCGGGGCACCTCCACAGCCGCGTTCCCGCCACGATCCTGATCGCCGTCGGGGCGTTCCTGGCGTCTTCGGGCGACACGCTCGCGCGGTTCGGCAACACGGAGTTCTTCGCCTTCGGGAAGCTCCTGTCGGTCATCTTCCTGTTCCTGGGCTTCCTGGTGAGCGTCGAGGCGTTCAGCGAGGTGCGCATCCCGTTCACCCGGGTCATTCTGCTCCGGCGCGCCCCGGAGCCATCTCCGGCCGGGGAGTCGCGCCCGGGCGCATGACACGGAGCCCGGACGCTACGCTTCCGGGGTGACCATTCCCCGTGGCAGGCTCGGCGGCTCGCTGGCCGTCGCCATCGCCGCCAGCCTGTTCGGCACGCTGGGCCCCGCGTCCCGGTTCGCCTACGACGCCGGCCTGACGCCGCTCACGTTCGTGCTGTGGCGCGCGTCGCTGGGGATGCTGGGCATGCTGGCGATCCTGGCGTTCTTCTGGGCCCGCGGGCGCGTCCGCCTGCGCTGGACGGCCCTCGACCGAAGGACCCTCGCCGCTCTCGGTGCGGCGGTGGTCGCCAGCCTCGTGCTCAACCTGGCGATCTTCACGGCGTTCGGGCGCATCTCGGTCGCCCTCGCCCTGCTCGGCCTGTACATGTACCCTGCGCTCGTCGCGATCGGGTCGGTCGCGATCGGGGAGGAGCGGCTCGACGCGGGGCGCCTGGTCGCCCTCGTCCTCGCGCTCGGCGGGATGGCCGTGGTCGTGCTGGGCGGCGCGGGCGGCGGTCCCGGGTTCGAGCTGGCGGGCTTCGGCCTGGCCCTGCTGGCGGCCGCGATGCAGGCGGTCTACATGGTCCTCGGCCGGCGCGGCTTCCCTGCCGTGCCGACGGCGGAGGCGACGCTCGTCGTCCTCGGCGGCACGGCCCTCGGCTATTTCGTGCTCACGCTGGCGACCGGCTCGCTCGACGTGGCGCTGCTGCCGTTCCGCTCGCCCGGCGCGCTGCCCATCCTCGTCTGGTCCGGCATCGGTGGCGCGGCGATCCCGGCGCTCCTCTTCCTGGTGGGGATCCGCGCCATCGGGCCCACGCGGGCGGCGATCATCTCGCTCATCGAGCCCGTCGCGGGCGCGACGCTGGCGGCGCTTCTCCTCGCCGAGCTGCTCGGTCCGCTCCAGCTCGTCGGCGGGATCCTCGTGCTGGCAGGCGCCGCCCTGATCCAGCGTGGTGGCGACGCAGCGGAGCCGGGTACGGCGGTCGCGCCGGGCAGGGCGGCCGAACCGAGCGAGACGGCCGGAGCCGTCTGAGCGCGCGCGGGTCGTCGAGGCGGGCCGGCCGAGCGTCGGGCCGGCCGGGCGTCGCGCCCGCCCTCGTATACTGGGGGATGCCCGGTTCGTCGGGGCGCCCTCGCACGGGCAGCCACCGCCCGAGCGCGAGTTGTGCGAGGTCCGATGCGCGTCCGCAAGGCCGTCTTCCCTGCCGCAGGTTGGGGCACCCGCTTCCTGCCTGCCACCAAGGCCCAGCCCAAGGAGATGCTCCCGCTCGTCGACAAGCCCGTGATCCAGTACGCGGTCGAGGAGGCAGTGGCGGCGGGCATCGAGCAGGTGATCATCATCACCTCCAGCCAGAAGCGGGCGATCGAGGACCACTTCGACATCAGCTACGAGCTCGAACGCCTGCTCGAGGAGCGCGGCGAGATCGAGCGGCTGCGCCAGGTTCGGCACATCAGCGATCTCGCCCAGATCGCCTACGTGCGGCAGAAGGAGCAGCTCGGCCTGGGCCACGCGGTCCTGATGGCGAAGGAGATGGTGGGCCACGAGCCGTTCGCGGTGATCCTCTCGGACGACGTCGTGGTCGGAGAGCGGCCCTGCATCGGTCAGCTAATCCATGCCTACAACGAGACGCACGCGTCCGTCGTGGCGGTCATGGAGGTCCCACCCGAGGAGACGTCCCGCTATGGCGTGATCGGCGGGCAGCGCGTCGCCGGCGAGGACGGCCGGCTCTGGAAGGTCGACCGGGTGGTGGAGAAGCCGGGGCCGCGGGAGGCGCCGTCCAACCTGGCGATCATCGGCCGCTACGTCCTGACCCCGAAGATCTTCGACAAGCTCGAGCGGACCACGCACGGCGCCGGCGGCGAGATCCAGCTCACCGACGCCATCTCGTCCCTGATGGAGGAGCAGGCGGTCTACGGCTACGAGTTCGAGGGGACCCGCTACGATGCCGGCACGCCCATGGGCTGGCTGAAGGCCTCGGTCGAGCTCGCCCTCGCCCGGCCGGACGTGGGCGATGAGTTCGCGCGCGTACCTTCGCGGCCTTGACTTCTAGGCCTCGGCCCCGCGCGGCAGCGCTCCGCAGCTGACGAAGGAGACGGATCGTGGCTGGTCTCGGCGACGTGCTCGGCGGGCGCTATCGCCTCGTCGAGCTGCTGGGCCAGGGCGGCATGGCCACCATCTATCGGGCCACCGACAGCCAGCTCGGTCGCGACGTCGCCGTCAAGGTGCTCCACCCGGAGTACGGCCGCGACCCGGACTTCGTGGCCCGCTTCCGCCAGGAGGCCCACGCCGCAGCCTCGCTCAGCCACCCCGGCATCGTCAGCGTCTACGACTTCGGCACGGACGACGCCGGGCCGTATCTGGTCATGGAGCTCGTGGACGGCGAGGATCTCGCCGCGCTCCTCCGGCGCAACGGGCCGCTTCCTCCGCGCCAGGCGGCCCGGCTGGTGGCCGAGGTCGCGCGCGCGCTCGACGCAGCCCACGACCGCGGGATCGTCCATCGCGACGTCAAGCCCGGGAACATCATGCTGACCGCCACCGGGCGGGTGAAGGTGACGGACTTCGGGATCGCGCGGGCGTGGGCCGACGCCGGCCTGACGCTGCCCGGCACCACGCTCGGCTCGGTCCACTACTTCAGCCCAGAGCAGGCGCTCGGCGAGCCGACGACCGCCGCATCGGACGTCTACAGCCTGGGGATCGTTCTCTACGAGCTGTTGACCGGCCGGCGCCCCTGGGAGGGCGATTCTGCGGCCTCGGTCGCCATGGCGCGCATCTCGGCTCCGCCGCCCCGCGTCTCTGATGTCCGGCCCACCGTCCCTCCGGCCCTGGAAGCGATCGACCGGAAGGCGCTCGCCCGGAACGCCGCGGATCGCTTCGCGAGTGCCGGCGCAATGGCCGAGGCCCTGGAGGCGTTCCTCGAGGAGGGCCGCCTCGCGACAGCGCAGCCCCCGGTGGGGGCCGTGGTGGATGCCACGCCGCCCGTCCGGGCGGGAGGCCCGGCACGCGCCGTGGGCGCCATCCCGCCCCCCGGTGCCGTTCCGGCCGTGGGTGCTGTTCCCGCCGCGGCCCTCTCGCCGCAATCGCCGCCGCCCTCCGGTCCCCCCGGCGGGACCAGCCCATGGGCCTGGGTCGCCGGAGCTCTCGGGCTCGTGATTCTCGTGATCGCCGGGTTCGCGCTCTACCGTCTTGCTGCCGCGGGATCGCAACCGGCCGCGACGCCCGGGCCGGGAAGCGTCGTCCTGCCGTCCTTCATCGGCTCGGCCTACACCGACGCGTATACCAAAGCCGACCAGCTCGGGATCGTTCTGATGCCTACCTACGTGAAGCAGAACGACGCGGCCGATGGCACGGTCGTGGGGCAGAACCCGCCCGCCGGCACGAGCGTCGTGCAGGGGTCGACCGTCAGTGTGAACGTGGTGAGCGGCAAGGACCTGGTGACGGTGCCCACGATCGTCGGGCTTGCCGAAGCCGACGCGATCCGGGCGCTCGTCAATGCGAACCTCCAGCTGGGCGCGCGAACGCTCGACTTCGACCCCACCATCCCGGCCGGCTCGATCATCAGCCAGGGGCTGCCGGCAGGCCTCTCGGTGCCCACCGACACCCCGGTCGACTACGTCGTGTCCGAGGGTCCGGAGCCGTCTCCGAGCCCATCGACGTCACCCAGTCCCTCGCCGCTCCCCAGCCCCTCGCCGTCGCCCGAGGCCAGCGTCGCGCCGCCCGGCGTCCCTTCACCTACGCCAGTGACGGTGACGGTTCTGCCCTACGTCGGTCTGGACGCCCCGAACGCCGCGGCGCAGGCCGAATTCCAGGGTCTGGTGATCCAATGGCAGGGTGGAAGCGCCCCGGGGCCGACGGATATCGTCGTCGCCCAGAATCCGCCGCCGGACGCGATCGTGGCGCGTGGATCGATCATCGTGCTCAGCGCCGCCCCGCCCGCGCCGGGCCCGTCGTTGTAGCGGCCCGCTGGCGGCGGGGGTTCGCCTGGTCCGCTCGCGTTCGCGCCGATCGAGCAGGAGAACGGGCGTTCAGGCTTCCGGCTCGCTCCAGAGCGTGCCGGGAGCGGGAAACGGCGGTCCGGCCGGGTCGATGATCGGAAGCGGCACGCCGCGCTCGGTCCGTCCGGCCGCGACCAGGATGGGGCGCCAGCAGCCGCGCAACTCGTCGCCGCGAAGCACGGAGCGCTGCCGGTCGAGGCCGCACGTGCCGCCGAACGGGCCCGCGATCGCGCGGCGGAAGTGGGTGCAGGTGCTGCAGCTGGTGCTGGAACGCCGACAGACCCAGCACCGCGCGGCCTCGGGCTGCGGCGTGCGGCAGTGCGGGCAGCGCCAGTTCGCCATGCGCGGATGGTAGCTGCGACGGGGACGTCCCGCCGGGCGTCCGTGCGCTACGGCGTGATCGTGATGACCACGCCCCCGGACGCGTCGCCGTACTCGGGTGTGGTCAGGAAGGCCGTGCCGGGTCCGCTGCCGGGCGTGGCACCGGCGGGGACCGTCGCTTGGAAGGTCGCGAGACCGGTCGTATCCGTGGTTCCCTGTCCGGTAAGCACGGGCACACCTGGGATCGAGAGCGTGAACGTGATATCGCGCCCGGGCAGGCCGTTCCCGGCCGGGTCCGTGGCGACGGCGCTCATGACGAGTGTCTGGGGGAGTTTCGCCGCGCTGATCCGGTAGGTCGAGGCGGTCAGCACGACCTTGAGTGCCCCCGTGCCTCGCAGGACCGTCAAGAGGCTCGTGCCGGCGTTGCCGGCAGGGTCCGTTGCCGTCACGGAGATCGCGTTCGTCCCACCGGTCAGCGGCATGACGATCTGGAAGGCTCCCGTCGGGTCCGCGGTGCCGAGCACCGTGCGCCCATCCGCCTGGTCAAGCGCCTTGATCGCCGACCGGCCCTCGGTCTTTCCCGTGATGGTGACCGAGTCCGCGTTGACAGTGGACTTGTCCGTCGGCGCGGTGAATGTGATCTTGGGTGTTGTCGTGTCGAGGCCGTAGGTGATGATCGGCGACGGCGCGCTCTCGCCCCCCGGGCCGAAGATGGTCGCCGTGAAGTCGTTGCGGCCTGGTGTAAGCGGCACGTCGGGGATCGAGAAGGTGAGCGTCTCGCCCAGCGGGATCTCGCGGACCAGCGTCGGCTGCTTCTTCGGGAAGCGTGACGTAGAGGCGGATCGTGTAGCCGGTGCGCTGGCCACCGATGCTCGCCGGGACACTGCCGGTGATCGTGACGGTGGCCTGGTTGGTGGCTGGCTGCGCCGGGACGTCAAGGACGGGAGCGTCCGGTGCGACGGCGAGCGACGGGCTCGGCGACGGCGACGATGGAATCACGGCCCCCGTGATCCCCGAGAAAGCCCCGCCGACCGCCGAGACGATCCGCGGCAGCGTGCCGATCACGGTGAACAGGACGACCGCATCGAGCGCCACGACGGAGAGTGCCAGGAGCGCCCTTGCGGCGGCGGGCAGGCCAGTCGGCTGCTCGGGGGTCCGCCGCGGTGGGATCCGCGGGACGAGCGGGCCTCGCGGCGCCGGTGCGGCCGCTCGTGGTCTGCCGGTAGAAGGTGGTCGGGGCCGGACCTGGCTCGGCCGTCCGCGGCGGGACATCATCGTCGCGCATTGTCGCACGCCTGCGCGGTCCCACTCCGCCTGCGAGCTTCCCGACGACCGGCCGGGATCCGGGCCAGAGCGAGCACGCGAAGCTCCGAGGGCCGGCGGTCCGGTGTACTCTGGCCCGGATGACGCACGTGAGGGAGCGTTCGGTCAGGTGGGTGAGGTGATGGGCGAGGGAGAGGCGCTGCGCGGCCCGGGTGCGGCGGCGGCTCGTCCGTCGGCGGGCCTGGGTCCTGTGACCCGCCCGAGTGTCGTGCGCACGGGTCTTGCGCCGAGCCGTGCTGCCGCCGATGCCTGCGTCGCCGTCCTTCCCGCGCGCCCAGCCGCAGGTCCCGGTCGGACCGGCGCCGATCAGCAGACAGGCCTCGTCCGGCGACCGCGCCCGGCGAGCCCTTCGCGCGAACGGTCGCGCGCCCCGGATACCAGGTGCCGCGGACGGGGTTCGGGCTGCCGAGCCTGCGCCGCAACGTCTGCCCCCACTTCTACATGACGGGCGTGCGCGGCTCCGTCCCGATCCAGGCCGCGCACCTCCTCAAGGCGCTTGTCCGCCAGGAGCAGACCGTATCCCGCTGCCAGCTCCGCGGCGGCGTCCACATGGAGCAGGGGTACGTCTACGACGTCTGCCTGGGGTCCCGCTTCAACCAGTGCGTCTTCTACGAGGACGACCTCGGCTCGTGAGCGGGGCGGAGGACGCTGACCTCCGGGCCTCCTTCGCCGGTTCGGTTGCCGCGCTCCAGGCCCGCGGGCGGTTCGGGATCCGCCTGGGGCTGGGCCGGACCCGGGCCCTCCTGGCGGCCCTCGGGAGCCCCGAGCGGGAGATCCGCGGCGCCCTGGTGGGTGGCACCAACGGCAAGGGAAGCGTGGTGGCGCTCGTGGGTTCCTGCCTTGCACGCAGCGGGATATCGCGCGGGCGCGACACCCAAGCCGCACCTGGTCACGTACCGCGAACGGATCCGCATCGCTGGGCACCCGATCCCGGCTGCCGCGTTCGCGTCGCTCGTGGCTGCCGGGCTCCCCGTTGCCGACCGGGTCGCCCGGCGTCACGGGCCGCCGACCGAGTTCGAGCTGCTCACGGCGCTCGCCTTCCGTCACTTCGCCGACCAGGGCGTGGACCTCGCGATCGTCGAGGTCGGACTCGGGGGCCGCCTCGACGCGACCCATGCCTGGGACGGGGGAGTGGTCGCGATCACGAACGTCGACCTCGACCATACCGAGCACCTCGGGCCGACCGTCGAGGCGATCGCCCGCGAGAAGGCGGCGATCATCATGCCCGGCGATATCGCGATCACGGGAGCCGGCGGCCCGGCGCTCGGGCCGATCCGGCGTCGGGCCCGGCGCGCGCGGGTGAGCCTGCTCGAGGTTACCCCGGCCCCCGTCCTCGCCGCGGATCGGCACGGCCTGCTCGTCGAGCTGCCCGGCCTCGGGGCGACCCGGGTGGGCCTGCTCGGGCGGCACCAAGCGGCGAACGTGGCGGTCGCGGATGCGGTGCTCGACGCGCTCGGCGCTGCCGGCATCGCGCATGTCGGTCGGGACGCCCGGCGCGCCGGGTACGCGGCGGCGCGCTGGCCCGGCCGCCTGGAACTCCTCGACCTGCCCGGAGCCGGGCCGCACGCGACGGACGCGGAGGTTCTCCTCGACGGCGCCCACAACCCGGCCGGCGCCCGCGCGCTTGCCGCCGCCCTCGACGAGCTGCGGCCGGAGCTGCGGGGAGGAGCTGCAGAGGGCGGTGCGCCGCCGCCGCTGACGCTCGTGGTGGGCGTGATGGCCGACAAGGACGTCGACGGGCTGATTGCGGCGCTCGTCACGTCGCGTGCCCTGGAAGGCGCCCGCGTCATCGCGACCGCGGTTCCCGGCGCCAGGGCTCTGGCCCCCGGGGCGCTCGCGGCGCGCTGGCGCGCGGCCGTCCCAGAGGCGGACGTCCGTGCTACGAGCGACCCGGCGTCGGCGATCGACCTCGCCGTCGCGAGCGCCGAAGGGCCGGTCGTCGTCGCAGGGTCGCTGTACCTCGTCGGCGCGGCGCGGGCGCGACTCGTGAAGCGACCCGGAGCTTCGCGATCCGGACGGCGCGATCCCGGCGTAGGATCGGCCACGATGCAGGACTCGCCCGATCCCGTCGTTCCACGACCCGAGCCAATGGACGGCGGCCGTGCTCGCGACCTGCCCGGCCACGCGGGCGTGGTCGCGCCGGACCCGGGCCGCGGCGGCGGTGCGGCCACGCCGTCGTTCGCCGTTCCGCCCGGCGCCCCGTCGGGTCTGCCGGGCCGTCCCGGTCCGCTCGCCATCGGGCCGCGCACGTTCGACTGGGGGACCCGGACGTTCGTGATGGGGATCCTCAACGTCACGCCCGATTCCTTCTCCGGCGACGGCCTGCTCGCGGCCGGTGGTGATCCCGTCCGCGCGGCGGTGGACCTCGCCCGCTCGATGGTCGTGGCGGGCGCCGATCTCCTCGACGTCGGTGGCGAGTCGTCGCGGCCGGGACATCTCGTCGTCGGCGAGGCGGACGAGATCGCCCGGGTCGTGCCGGTCGTGCGCGCCTTGCGCGAGGCGCTGCCCGACACCCCGCTCTCGATCGACACCACGAAGCCTGCCGTCGCCGAGGCGGCGCTCGCCGCCGGGGCCCACCTCCTCAACAACGTCTGGGGGATCGCCCCGGATGCCGGGCTCGCGCGCGTCGCGGCGACCCACGGCGTTCCGCTGATCGTGATGCACAACCGGGGCGAGGCGCGCTACGTGAGCCTGCTCGCCGAGATCATCGCCGACCTGCAGGCCGCGCTGGAGCGGGCGCTCGCCGCCGGAGTCGCCTGGGACCGGCTGATCGTCGACCCCGGGTTCGGCTTCGGCAAGGCGCCGCGCCACAATCTCGCGCTGCTCCGCGAGCTCGGCTCGCTCCGCCTCATGGGCCGGCCGATCCTCCTCGGGACCTCGCGCAAGTCCACCCTGGGCAAGGTCCTCGACCTCCCGCCGGACGAGCGCGTGGAGGTGACGCTCGCGACAACCGCGCTCGCGATCGCCTCCGGGGTCGACATGGTACGGGTCCACGACGTGGGCCCGAACGTGCGCGTCGCCCGAATGGCCGACGCGGTGGTCCGTGGCTGGGACCCGGAGAGCGCCGCATGACCGATCGGATCGAGCTCCGCAACATGCACTTCCAGGGCCGCCATGGCGTGCTGCCCGAGGAGGCAGCGGAGGCCCAGCCGTTCGACGTGGACGTCGTCCTCGAGCTGGAGCTCGCGGCCGCGGGCGTGGCAGACGACCTCACGAGAACGGTGGACTACGGCGACGTCTTTGGCCGGGCGCGGGCCGTCGTCGAGGCGGGACCCCACGTCGCGCTGATCGAGACGCTCGCCGAGCAAATCGCGACCGACGTGCTGGCGGCGCATCCGTCCGTCGCGGCGGTCACGGTGCGCGTTCGCAAGCCACGGGCACCACTCCCCGGGGACTTCGCCTGGGCCGGGGTCGCGATCCGGCGCGAGCGCCGCCCGCTCTGAGCTCCGGCCGGCCCGAGCGCGGTCCCGGGGCGGCGCGGAGACGTCGCCGCGCCGCCCGCCCGGGCCGCCGGATCAGAGGTTCGCGGGCCGCGTCCCGAGGGTCAGGCTCAGCGTGATCGAGGCGCCGTCGCGGAGGACGTCGAGCGCGACGGTCGTGCCGGGCGTGTACTGGGTGAGGATGTCGTCGAGCGGCGACGTGGCGGTGATTTTGACCCCGTTCACGGCCGTGATGATGTCGCCCTCCTTCAGGCCCGCCTTCTCGGCCGGGCTGCCGGGTACGACGGCCGGGCTGGTCGAGCCGCTCGCGGATGCGGGCTGGAGCCAGGCGCCCGCGCTCACGGGAAGCTTCGCCTGGTCGGCGATCTGCAGCGTCAGGGCCTGGTAGCGGATCCCGATCCAGGGGCGGGCCAGCTTCTGACCGGCGAGCGCCTGCTCCATGATCGGCTTGGCGATGTCGATCGGGATCGCGAAGCCGATCCCCTCGGCGGTCTGGGCCACGGCCGTGTTGATGCCCACGACGGTGCCGCGAGCGTCGAGGAGAGCGCCGCCGGAGTTGCCGGGGTTGATCGCGGCGTCCGTCTGGATCAGATTGTTGATCGTGGTCCCGTCCTGCACCTGGATCGTGCGGCCGAACGCGGAGATGATCCCCGAGGTCACCGAGTTGGTGTAGGTGCCCAGCGGGCTGCCGATCGCGATCGCAAGCTGGCCGACCTTCGCGGCGGACGAGTCGCCGATCGGCGCGGTCGGGAGGCCCGTCGCGTCGACCTTCACGATTGCGAGGTCGGTCAGCGTGTCGATCCCGTAGATCGTCCCGCTGAACTCCCGGCCATCCTGGAGCGCGACCTGGAGCTGCGTGCTTCCGGCCACGACGTGCTTGTTAGTGATGATCCAGCCGTTCGAGTCGAAGATCACGCCCGACCCGATCCCCGTCGTCGGCACCTGGCCGAACGGATCGTTGGGGTTCGCCGTGCTCCCCAATTCGGTGATCGTCACGATCGCCGGCGAGACGTCGGCGGCGACGGTCGTGATCGGGGACTGATCGTCGGCGACCGCGGGCTGCGGCGCGGTCGTCGTCTGCGCCTGGACGGGGGCCTGCGTCGCGGCCGCCTGGTCGAGCGACCCGGTGGCGCGGAGCACGCCGTACGTTCCGGCCGAGGCGAGCACGGCGGAGATCAGCGACGTGGCCACCACGAGGCCGGCGAGCCTGCTGCCGGCACGCGGTCCGGCGGACGGCGTGGCCGGCTGGACCGGCACGCTCCAGCCGGAACGCGCGGCCTCGCCGGACGCCTCGGTGCCCGAGGGCTCGAACCAGCGCTCCGGGGTCGGCCGGGCGATCTGCTCTGCATCGTCCTCGATGGCGGCCCAGGCCGGTCGACGGTCGGCGGCGGGGGCATAACTGACCGGCGGCGACGCCGGCGAGGCGTCCGGGGCGCCGGTCGGAACAGGCATCGGCGCGGTCAGGTCGTCGCCGCGGGTCGTGTCGAACGGGTCGGTCATGGGTGGGGTTGACTCCAGCAGTGCGTCCCGAACAGGGCACCCCGGGACGCGCCGACCATGCTGCCAGCCCCGGGTTCAGGCGCGGGCGCGGCGTCTATGAAGAATTCGCCACCTCGTCGGGCCCGGGCAGCGTCGGAGGCGCTTCCGGGGCCGCGGACCCGGAAGCAGCGGGGGCGGCCGCGCGCCGAGGGTCGCGCATCAGGACCACGCTGAAGGTCGATCCGTGGCCAACGCGGCTCTCGACGCTGATCCGGCCCGCGTGCATGTCGACGATGGACTTCACGATCGCCAGGCCGAGCCCGCTGCCGCTTCCCCGCGCCTCGCTCGCGCTCGAGCCGCGGTAGAAGCGCTCGAAGATGTGGGGCAGCTCGGCCGCGTCGATGCCGACGCCGGTGTCGACAACGTCGAGCTGCGCGCCGGTGCGGTGGGGCCGGAGCGAGACCCGGACGCTGCCGCCCCTGGGCGTGAACTTGAGGGCGTTGCCGACTAGGTTCCCCACCACCTGCCCGATCCGCTGCGGATCGTGGCGGATCCGGAGCGGCGACTCGGGGAGCTCGAGCGTCAGCTCCACGCCGCGCCGGTGTGCCGACGTCTCCGCCTGCTCCACGGCCGACTGCACGGTCGTGCGCAGGTCGTCCGGGCGGAGATCCAGCGCCAGCAAGCCCGACTCGAGTTTCGAGAGTTCCAGCAGGTTTTGGGCCAGCCAGTCCAGGCGCTCGAGCTGGACGCGGCTCGACTCCAGGAACTCGTTGCGCGCGGCCCCGTCCTCGCCGGCCTGGCCCTGGAGGAGCTCCGTGTTCATGCGCAGGGCCGCGATCGGCGTGCGCAGCTCGTGGCTCACGTCGGCGAGGAACTCGCGGCTCCGGTCCCGGTCGCGCCGCACGAGGCTCACCGACTCCTCGAGCCGGCCTGCCATCAGGTTGAACTGTCTGGCCAGGTCGGTCACCTCCGTGTAGGCGGCGCTTATCTCCGCGGCCGGGACGCGGTTCGCCAGGTCGCCCCCGCCGAACTGGCGGGTCGCTTCGCTCAGGCGCCGCAGGGGGCGCGTGAACCGGCCGGCGATCAGGGCCCCTAGGATCACGACGGCGAGGAGCGCGCCGAGCGCGGTGACCGCCAGGAGCCCGGTCACCGTGGCGAGGGTGGACGCGCGGGTCGTGTAGGGGTTCGAGAGGGTCACGCGGACGCCCCACGGTGCGGAGAGGGTCGAGGTCTGCACGGGTCCGAACGTCGCGGTGGCGTGGAGGGCCTCGCGGCTCTCGTGGGCTTCCGGGGGCGTGGTCAGGGCCGCCCGGGTGATCCCGCCGGGTGCCGCCGTCACGATCACGTCGCCCGACGCGTTCTGGCTTGCGCCGCCGATCGTGATCGTCACGTCCGCCTTCGCGACCGCGTTCGCGAGGAAGCTCAGGAACGAATCGGCATTGATCCGGGCGGCGACCGTCGGGTTGAGCGTGTTTCCCGCCTCGATGACCGGATCGCCGGCCGAAGCCGGCACCGCGACCACCGCGACGATGCTGCCCACCTCCAGCGCCCGCGCCGAGAGCGCCTCCTCCTCCTGCTCCTCGAAGTACGAGTCGAGCCGGTTGATCACGATCCCCGAGACCGCCAGAAGGACGCACGCCACGAGAGCGACGACGCTCAGGGTCATCTGCGCCCGGAAGGACCGGGGGATCAGCCGGTGGATGCCCGCCCGCAGCCCGGGCCGCCGTGCGGTGCCGGCGCCGGCGCGGTCGGGCGCCTCAGCGCTCCACGAAGGCGTAGCCGACTCCCCGCACGGTCAGCACGAAGATCGGCGCGGACGGGTCGTCCTCGATCTTCTCGCGCAGGTGGCTGATGTGGACGTTGATGGTCTTCTCGTCCTGGTCGAGCGCCTCGTAGTCGCGGAGGAGCTCCAGGAGCTCGCTCCGCGTGTAGACGCGGCCGGGCCGCGTGGCGAGGTGGCGGAGGATCTCGAACTCCGTCGGCGTCAGGTTGATCTTGCGACCACCGCGCTGGACCCTCCGGCGCTCGAGGTCGATCACGAGGTCATCGTGGCGCAGGACCCGCCCACCGCCGGCGTCGGCGAAGTCCCCGTAGGCCCGCCGCAGGAGCGCCTTGATCCGGCTCATCAGCTCGCGCAGGCCGAACGGCTTGGTGAGGTAATCGTCCGCGCCGAGCTCCAGGCCGATGACCTTGTCCACCTCGTCGTCGCGGGCGGTCAGGACGAGGATGGGCATCTTGCCGTCCGATCCCCGGATCCGGCGCAGGACCTCGAAGCCGTCCATGCCCGGCAGGCGGACGTCCAGCACGACGAGGTCCGGCGCCTGGTGGGTGGCGAAGTCGAGGCCCTCCTCGCCCGACCGGGCGATCGTGACCTCGTAGCCCTCCTGCTGGAGCGCGTACTGGATGCCGCGGGCCACCGCGTGCTCGTCTTCGACGATCAGGATCGTACTCGCCATACGGTCCCGATCGTACACCGCCGCGGGCGGGCGGCCTCGCCCGTGGTACCCTGGCGCTTCGACCGGGTGCCCGGCCCAATCCGGCCGCGCCGCCGCCCGTCCGAACGTGACGTCCGAACCGAACCGAGAGGCCCATCGTGAGCACCGACCGCCCCGCCCTTGCCGCCCTGCCCCGCACCGAGGTGGGCACGTCGATCGCCCGCCTGCGCAAGGCCGGCCGCATCCCGGCCGTCGTGTTCGGACACGGCAAATCCACGTCCGTCTCGGTGGACGCGCACGAGTTCGAGGTGCTCCGCCGGCGCGCCGGGGCGAACGCGCTGATCGACCTCGAGCTCGAGGGCGGGCGGCCGACGCCCGTCGTCATCCACGGCGTGCAGCTGCACCGCGTCAACCGGACGCCGCTCCACGTGGACCTCTTCCGGGTCAACTTGACCGAGGACATGACCGTCGACGTGGTCGTCCACGGCGTCGGCGAGTCAGAGGTGATCACCAGGGACGGCGGGACGCTCCTCCACGCGGTGGACCACGTCCGCGTCCGCGCCCGGCCGGATCATCTTCCCAAGTCGATCACGGCTGACCTGACCCAGCTCACCGGCTTCGACTCGGTGATCGCCGTCCGGGACCTGCCCGTCCCCGACGGGGCGACAATCCTCAACGACCCTGACGAGGTGATCTTCCGCGTCCTCGCCCCGCGCGTCGCCGAGCCTGAGCCGGGCGCCGAGGCCGAGGCTGCCGCGCCTGCTGCACCCGCCGAGGGCGAAGCCGCGGCGGAGTAGCGCCCGGGTCAGCCGTCCGGTCCCCGAAACCCGCGGGCCGCGACGAGCGGCGCGCGCCATTCGAACGCGGCCTCGGGCAGGTCTTCCAGCGCGGCCTCGAACGCGGAGATCACCACGGACCGCACCGCGCCCGGGAGGCCGTCGAGCTCGGCCGCGCGGTCGTACTCGACGAAAAGGGCACGCGCCGCCGTCCGCCCGAACCGGTGGTGGAAAGCGGGTTCCCAGGCGTCCACCTCCGCGAAGCTGGCCGCACGGAGCTCGGCGCGGGCTGCGGCGGCCGATCTGATCGGGCCGGATCGCGGGCCTCCGGCCGGCGGCGGCACGGCGAGTCCGGCGCGCCCCAGGGTCTCCTCGAGGGCCGTGTCGAAGGCGTGCTCCACGGCCCAGGGCTTGCCCTCCGCCGCCCAGACCACGAAGGCGAGCATGCCGCCCGGCCGGAGGACGCGTCGAATCCCGTCGAGCGCCGCCGCGCGGTCCGGGACCAGGTGGAGCACGAAGGACGATACGGCCGCGTCGATCGAGCCAGGAGCCAGCCCGGCTGCCTGCGGGTCGGCCACGTCGCCGTGCAAGAGCGCCAGGTGCGCCCGCTCGGGCGGGGCCAGGCCCGCGTCCGCAGCCGCCCGGGCGATCGCGAGCATCCCGGGCGAGACGTCGAGCGCGACGACCTCTGCGCGTGGCCAGCGCCGGGCCGCCGCCAGCGCCAGCGTCCCGGATCCCGTTCCCGCGTCCAGGATCCGGGGTGCCCGGGCCTGCCCTACAAGGGGCTCGACGACGTCGAGGAGCGCGATCGCGGCGGGTGCGAGGACGGGCGCCCAGCAGCGCTCGTAGGATCGCGCCCGCAGGTCGTACCGGGCGCCCATCTCGGTCATGCGCGCAGGATGACAGTGCGCGGGACGAGCCGTGCCGGCCGTTCGCGGCGAAGGGCGACATGCGCGGCCAAGGGCGCCCGGGCCGCGGGGTAGAATCCGTCACTCGGGGAGCCCCCCGGCCGGCCGCCGCTCATGGGAAGGTGACGCGTCGATGACGATGCAGCCCGAGCTCGCCAGGACCGACGCGGGGCCCGCGATCCGCGCCTCCGGGCTGGCGAAGGCGTTCGGAGCGCTGCGGGCCGTGGACGGCGTGACCTTCGATCTCGCACCCGGCCGGATCTACGGCCTCCTTGGGCCGAACGGCTCCGGGAAGACCACCCTGATCCGGCTGCTGGCGGGTCTGACCACTCCCGCGGCCGGCTGGGCCGAGGTGCTGGGAACCCGGATGCCTTCACGGTCCACGCTGAGCCGGATCGGGTACATGACCCAGGCCGACGGGGTGTACACGGCCCTCACCGTCTCCGAGAACCTTCGCTTCTTCGGCGCGGTGTATGGCGTGGACGGAGACGGACCGGCCGCCGACGCCCTGGCCGTCGTGGAGCTCGCGGACCGGCAGGGATCCATCGTCGGGACGCTCTCGGGCGGCCAGCGGCGACGGCTGTCGCTGGCCTGCGCCCTCATCCACCGGCCGCCGGTCCTCTTCCTCGACGAGCCGACGGTCGGGGTGGACCCGCTCCTCCGGGTGCAGTTCTGGTCCCACTTCCGGGCCCTGGCGGACGCCGGGACGACCATCGTCGTCTCGAGCCATGTCATGGACGAGGCCGACCGCTGCGACGAGCTCCTGTTCGTGCGCTCCGGCCGGATCACGGCCCGGGGGTCCGGCGCCGAGATCCGTGCCCGCGCCGGCACGCCCGACCTCGAGCAGGCGTTCCTCCGCCTCGGCGGGTCCGTCGAGGCGACCCGGTGAGCCGCCGCCGCGTCGTCGCCCTGTTCCGCCGGGTCGTCTCGGAGATCCGACGCGACCGCCCGTCGCTCGCCCTGCTGTTCATCGCGCCGATCGTGATCACGGGCCTGGTCACGTTCATCCTGCGCGACAGCCAGGTGCCCCAGGTCAACGCCGCGGTCGTCAATGCGGCCGGCGTGCGCGGCGGGGTGGTGAGCAGCGCGCTCGAGACGGCGCTGCGGGCGAGCGGCGCAACGGCGAGCGACGTCAGCGGCGAGGCCGCGGCCCGGGCGGCGATCGCGGACGGGACCGCGTCGGTGGGGATCGTGCTCGGGATCGATGCCGCGTCGGGCAGCTCGCTGTCCGTCACCGTGATCACCAACGGCCTGGACCCTTCGGGCGAGGCGAGCCAGGTCTCCGCCGTCCAACGGGCCGTGCTCGCCGCGGCCGCCGGCGGCTCCGGCGCATCGCTCCCCGTGGTCCGGCACGCGACGGTCTACGGCGTGCCGTCCGACGACCCGATCACAACGTTCGCCCCTGCAATCGTCGGGTTCTTCGCCTACTTCTTCGTCTACATCCTGACCGGCGTCAGCTTCCTCCGCGAACGGACCGGCGGCACCCTTGAACGGCTCATGGCGACGCCGGTGACCCGCGGGGAGGTCGTCCTGGGGTACACGCTCGGGTTCGGCCTGTTCGCCACGATCCAGGTGGCCGTCCTGATGCTGTGGGCCCTGGGCACGCTCCACGTTCCTGCCCTCGGCCCGCTGCCGGCGTTCTCCGTCGGCCTCGGCGTCGCCGTGAACGGAAGCCCGCTCCTGGCGTTCCTCGTCGTGGTCCTCCTCGCCGTGGGCGCCGTGAGCCTTGGGATCTTCCTCTCGACGTTCGCCCGGACGGAGCTCCAGGTCATCCAGTTCATCCCGATCGTGCTCGCCCCGCAGTTCCTCCTCTCGGGTGTCCTCTTCCCGGTCAGCACCCTGCCGTCGATCCTCCAGCCGCTCGTCGCGATCATGCCCCTCAACTACGCGGTGGACGGCCTGCGGCAGGTCTTCATCCGTGGCGCGGACCTCGGTGTTGCCGCCCTCCAGGTCGACCTGGTCGTGCTCGCGGCGGTCGCCGTCTTCTTCGCCACCATCGCAGCCCTCACCATCCGGCGCGACGTCGCCTGACCGGCGCGACGTCGCCTCGGTTACGTGCTCGACCCTGCCCCTTGGCCCCCGTCCCGATCCGAGCGGCCCCCGCGATCGCGCCGAATCGGTCTACTTCCCGCGCCACGCCGGGGCGACGATGGGCCGCACTCGAGCCGACCGGCCCCCAGGCTGGCTCGACAAGGGAGACGGCCGATGAAGAAGATTCTCCTTGCCTACGATGGCGGAGAGCCTGCCCGGCGCGCCCTCGAGACCGCGGCTGAGCTTGCCCGCGCGTTCCACGCATCCCTGAGCGTCGTGAGTGTGGTGCCGGAGGGGGTGGCCCGCCCCGTTCGCGACCCCTCGAGCGAGGCATGCCTCCACGCCCGGGAGCTGCAGGAGGCGAAGCGGGCACTCGCCGAGATGGGGCTCGAGGTGGAGCTGCTCGAGCCCTCGGGCGACCCGGCCATGCGCATCGAGCAGGTCGCCGAGGAAGGCGGGTTCGACACGATCGTCCTCGGTTCCGGGGGCGGGGCCGCGCAAGGGGCGGAGCGCGACGGCGGAGTCGCCGGGCACGTGGTCGCCCACGCTGCAGCGACGGTGGTCGTCGCGCGCTGAGGGCGGCCCGGATCATCGACCCGGACCCTGCCACCCGCAGCGTGGCTTTGGTGCAGACGGCACTCTCGGCGAGCAGGCGGGTCGCCTACGCTCGATCAATGATCCCTGCCACCCATCCCCGATCCCGCGGTGCCCCGGACGCGCGGCGCCCGCTCCGCCTGGCGTTCCATGGTCGATCGCTCCTCGGCCGCGCGATGTACAACAAGGATGCCGCGTTCACCGAGGAGGAGCGCGCACTGGTTCGGTCTGCACGGGCTGCTGCCCGGGCAACGTCCTGACCCTCGAGGAGCAGCTGGGGCTCGAGCTCGAGCACGTCCGCCGCAAGAGCGACGCCCTCGAGCGGTACATCGGGCTGGCCGCCCTGCAGGACCGCAACGAGACGCTCTTCTACCGGCTGCTCGCCGAGAACCTCGAGGAGTTCCTGCCGATCGTCTACACGCCCACGGTCGGGCGCGCGTGCCAGGAGTACAGCCACATCCTCCGCCGCCCGCGCGGCGTGTGGATCACACCCGACGACGTGCGGCCGCGATCCCGGAGCTGCTGCGCAACGCGCGCGCCGCAGGAGGTCCGGCTCATCGTCGTCACCGACAACGAGCGGATCCTCGGCCTCGGCGACCAGGGCGCCGGCGGCATGGGCATCCCGGTCGGCAAGCTCGCCCTCTACACCGCCGGCGCCGGGATCCACCCCGCGCTGACGCTGCCGATCTCGCTCGACGTGGGGACCGACAACGCAGGCGCTCCTGGCCGACCCGCTCTACCTCGGCTACCGCCACCCGCGCCTCCGCGGGCCGGCGTACGACGCCTTCATCGAGGCCTTCGTCGAGGCCGTCAAGCGAGGTCTTCCCGCGTGCGATCCTCCAGTGGGAGGACTTCAAGCAGCACAACGCCATCCGGCTCCTGGACCGCTACCGCGACCGAGCTGCCGTAGCTTCAACGACGACATCCAGGGCACGGCCGCCGTGGTGCTCGCCGGCATCCTGGCCGCGCCTGCGCCACCTCGGCGAGCCGCTCCGCGGCCAGCGCTTCGTGTTCCTCGGCGCGGGCGCGGCCGGCATCGGCATCGCGCGCCTCGTGCGGGCGGCCATGCGTCGAGACGGGCGCCGACGGCGCCGAGGTCCGCGGCGCGATCGTCGCTGCTCGACTCCAAGGGCCTGGTCTACTCGGGGCGCCCGCCGCTCGACGCACGACAAGCGCGAGTTCGCGCTCGCGCCGAGGAGATGCGCGAGCATGGGCTTCGACGCGAGGCGCCGTACGACCTCGAGACGTGATACGGCACGTGCGCCCGACCGATCCTCATCGGGACGACGCGCCACGCCGGGCACGTTCACCGAGCCGGCCATCCGGACGATGGCCGCCAGGCGCCCGCGCCCGATCATCATGCCGCTCTCGAACCCGACGTCGAAGCTGCGAGGCGACCCCGGCCGAGGTGCTCGCGTGGACGGAGGGCCGCGCGCTCGTCGCCACGGGCAGCCCGTTCGACCCCGTCGTCGTGGACGGACGGCCGCGCGCACGATCGGCCAGGCGAACAACGTGTTCATCTTCCCCGGGCGTCGGGCTCGGCGCCATCGTCGCCGAGGCGCGCGAGGTCGACGACCGCAGTTCCTGGTCGCGGCGCGCACGCTGGCCGGGCTCGTCTCGGACGAGCGCCTTGCCGAGGGGGCCCTCTACCCGCCCATCGGCGACCTGCGGGCGGTCTCGCGCGAGATCGCGGTGGCAGTCACGTGCTCGCTTCGGGACACTCGGCGGGCTGCCCCTCTCCGCGTGCGAGCATGGCCGTGCAGAGGCGGCAAGACCGTGGAGCGGGCGATGTGGTGGCCGGAGTACCCGGCCTACGAGCCCGCCTGAGCCTTCGGGTCATCGGGCGGGCGCGAACCCCGCGCGAGGCGGCGAGCGTTCGGGGCCGCCGGGTTGCGATCCACCTCGCCCGCGCCGGATGCTCCGTCCCGGCCGCGAGCCCCATAATCCGGCGATGCACCTGCCGTTCAACCCGCCCCTCGAGCCGATGCTGGCCGCCCCGCTCGGCGGCGCTCCCGGAGGGAGACGGGTGGGCCTACGAGCCGAAGTGGGACGGCTTCCGCTGCATCGTCTTCCGCGACGGCGACCGGCTCGTGCTCCAGAGCCGCGACCTGCGACCGCTCGAGCGCTACTTCCCCGAGCTGCTCGCCCCGCTCCGGGCGGCGCTGCCGGCGCGAGCGGTGCGTGGACGGCGAGGTCGTGATCGCCGGGGCGAGCGGGCTCGACTTCGACGCGCTCCTGCTCCGGATCCACCCGGCCGAATCGCGCGTTCGCCTGCTGGCCGCCACGACCCCGGCGAGCTTCGTGGCCTGGGACCTGCTCGCGCTCGGCGACGAGGACCTCCGGCCCCGAGCCTTCTCCGAGCGCCGGGACGCGCTGGTGCGCGGCATCGCGCCCGGCGTGCCCGCCGTGCACGTGACGCCCCTGACCCGCGACCCGTCGGTCGCCCGCGACTGGTTCGATCGCTTCGAGGGCGCGGGCCTCGACGGCGTGATCGCGAAGCGACTCGACGGGGCGTACCAGCCCGGGAAGCGCGGCTGGGTGAAGCTGAAGCATGCCCGGACCGCCGACGTGGTCGTGGCCGGGTTCCGCTGGCACAAGGACGAGGCGGACGTCGGCGTCGGCTCGCTGATCCTCGGCCTCCACGACGACGCCGGCGTGCTGCACCATGTCGGCGTGGCGAGCGGATTCACGGCTGATTTCCGGCGCGCCCTGGTCGCGGAGCTGGCGCCGCTCCGCGAGGGAGCCCTCGAGGACATCCCGTGGCACGACTGGGCGACCCCCGAGCTGGCGGAGGCCGCCTTCGGGCGCCGGATGCCCGGGCGCCACGTCCCGCTGGAACCGCGGCAGGGACCTCTCCTGGCAGCCGCTCCGCGTCGAGCGCGTCGCCGAGGTCGCCTACGATCACCTCCAGGGCGCACGCTTCCGCCACGCGACGCGCCTGCTAGCGCTGGCGCCCAGACCGGGACCCGGAGAGCTGCCGATACGACCAGCTGGAGGCGGCGCGCGCCGTACGAGCTGGCCCAGATCTTCGGGCGGGAGACGGGCGGCCGATGACGCGGGCTCGACCGATGCAGGCACGCCCGGTGCAGGCACGCAGGCCCGCTCGTCGGGGGTATGTCCCGGGATGGGTGATCGCCCTCGTCGTTCTCGTCGCCGGTGTCGCCGCCGGCGGCGCGATGCTGCCGGGCGGGCTCCGGGGCTCGCGAGCGGAGCGAGCTCGGCGTCGGCGGCTCCGGGCCGTTCCGGTGTCCCCGGTCCGCTCGCCGCCGCGCAGTCGAGCCAGGACCCGGCCGCATCCCCGGCGGGTGATCCCGCGGCGGCCGGCGCGTCGCCTGGGTCGGTCGCATCCGCGGTCCCCGCCATCGTGGCGCCGCCTCCCGCTCCCCCGGTGGACGCCGCCACGGCCGCGACGCTCCAGCGGGCGCTCAACGCGGCGCGGAAGGCGATGGTCATTCCCGGCGTCGAGGCAACCGTCATCCTGCCCGACGGCCGCACGTGGACCGGCGTGTCCGGCGACGCGGTCGTGGCGACGAACACGAAGGTGACGCCGCAGACGCCGTTCGCGATCGCGAGCGTCACGAAGACGTTCACCGCGGCGCTCATCCTCCGCCTTGCCGAGGAGGGCCGGCTCGCGATCAGCGATCCTCTTTCGCGCTGGCTGCCGGACTACCCGAACGCGGGGCGGATCACGCTCCGGATGCTGCTCCAGCACACGAGCGGGCTCGCCGACTTCTTCCAGAACCCGAAGTTCGACGTGCTCCTGAACTCGTCGAAGCGCCGTGTCTGGACGCCCGAGGCGGTCCTGCCCTACGTCGCGAAGCCGGCCTTTGCCCCGGGCACGGGCTGGGGATACTCCAACACCAACTACGTGCTCCTCGGCCTCGTGGCGGAGCGGGCAGGCGGCGCGCCGTGGGCGGACCAGGTCCGCCAGGACTTCCTGGCGCCCCTCGGGCTCGCCTCCACGTACGTCCAGGGCGTCGGGACCCCGGCCGTGCCGCCGGCCCACGCGAACACGATGTTCATCGGCTACGGCGGGAAGATCCTGCCCAGGGACGTCGGCGACGGGACCCAGATCGTGCCGTTCACGTCGGTGACCACGGCGGCCTTCTCGGCGGGGTCGATCGCGTCCACCTCGGGCGACCTGGCCCGCTGGGCGAAGGCGCTCTACGGCGGGGACGTCCTTGACCCGGCCTCGAAAGCCGCGATGCTCACCTTCGATCCGGACATCATCCGCTACGCCGCGCTGGCGTACGGCCTGGGCGTCTCGCGCGTCAAGATCGACGGGCGGTTCGTCGCCTATGGGCACACCGGGGCGCTGGACGGGACCCGGGCCGCGATCCGCTGGATTCCCAAGCTGCACGTGAGTGTGGCGGTGGTCTTCAACCGTGACTTCTTCACCGGCGACGACGTGGTTCGCTACGTGATCGCGGCGCTCTACCCGCCGACGAAGCCGGGCGCCTCGCCCGCCGCATCCGCGACGCCGTCCTCCCTGCCCTGACCCCTTTGCCCGCGCGCCTGGCGGCTCAGCCGGACGGCTTCCCCGGCCAGTCGACGCCGGCCCACGGGTCGTAATCGGGATCCAGCGGCTCCTGCGGCGGCCGCAGGTCGGCCGGGACGTGCTCCAGGTTGAGGCGGATCCGCGTCCAGGTCGTGGACCGGCCGCGCATCGCGTCGACGAGCACGTCGGCCGGGGCGAGGTGTGGCCAGGCCCCGGGGTGGCGCTCCTTCCATCGGGCGAGCCCGGCCATCGCCTCTGCCTGGGTTGCGGCACGCCCGATCTCGATGAGCGGCCTGGACGGCGTTCGCCGCTTCGATGGCGCGACGCGGGGCGGCTCGTCGAGCGTCTTCGCGTAGTTCGGCGGCCAGGGTGCGTCGCCGAGGCCCTGCGCCTCGTGGCGCGCGGACAGCTCGAGGAGGGCGTCGAGGCTTCCAGCGTGCTCGTCGATGGCGGCGTGGGGGTCGCCGACGCGGGCGAACCGTTCGGGGACGGTCCATACGGTGAACGCAGCCGCGTCGACCTCCGGCACCTCGTCCCAGGTCAGCGGGGTCGACACGCGGGCGTCGGGTCGCGGCCGAACGGAGTAGGCGCTCGCGACCGTCCGGTCCTTCGCGTTCTGGTTGTAGTCGATGAAGACGCCGTGACGCTCCTCCTTCCACCAGCGGCTGGTCGCCAGGTCCGGCACGCGCTGCTCGACGTCGCGGGCGAGCGCCAGGGCGGCGCGACGCACCTCGGGGAAGGTCCAGCGGCGCTCGATCCGGACGTTGACATGGATGCCACGGCTGCCCGAGGTCTTCGGCCACCCCACGAGGCCGGCGTCGGCGAGGGACTCCCGGACGACGAGGGCCACGCGCCGGATGTCGTCCCAGGCAACGCCCGGGACGGGGTCGAGGTCGACCCGCAGCTCGTCGGGATGATCGAGGTCGTCGGCGCGCACGGGATGCGGATTGAGGTCCAGGCAGCCGAGGTTGATCACCCAGGCGAGCTGCGCGGCATCCTCGATGACGACCTCGGCGGCCGTCCTGCCGCTGGGGAAGCCGAGCGTGACGGTGGGGATCCACGGGGGCCGCGACTCCGGGGCGCGCTTCTGGAAGAAGAACGGGCCGGTGGCTCCGTTCGGGTAGCGCTTGAGTGCCATCGGGCGGCCCCCCGCTCCGCGCAGCGCCCCGTCCGCGACGAACAGGTAGTAGCGCACCAGGTCGAGCTTGGTCACCGGCGGCGTCGACGTGCTCGGGTGCGCGGCGCCGCGTGGCGTGTCCCCATCCGCGCCAGGAGCCACGTCGCCGGCCGTGGCAGGGAAGAAGACCTTGTCCGGGTTGGTTACTGCCACGTCGCGCCCAGCGACGTGGAGGATCTCCGTGCGGGGAGTCATGGCCGCGAGGATACGGGGTGTTGTCGAGGAGGGTGCCGGAGCGAGCCTGCCGTTCGGGGCGGTGCCGGCCGTTTGCGGCCGGCCGGGCGCATGTTTCCTCGGCCGCGGCGGCCGGCGCCGGAGCACTGCCGCTGGACCGCCGACGCCGGCTCTGTTCCGGGATATGCGCATGGTTCGCACTACGGGCAAATCGACGCCCTTCAGGATGTGGCGTACGGATCTCCCGGACCCGTCGTGCTCGAAGTGGCACCGGCCGACGCCGACAGGGGATCCGCGAGCCGCCGCCCTGACTCGCTTTCGTCCGTCACAGGAACCAGGCACATATGCCGGAGAACCTGGGGCGGCTCTGTCCCGCCCCGGCCCCCGCAACCTGCCCTTGCCCGGGGATTGTCAATTCGCGCAAGATGGCGACCGCGGTCGATCCGGCCCACGCCCGTTCGTCGTCAGCATGGAGGACCCCGTGGTCGCCGCGGGAGCTCCGCGACCGCGGGCCGTTGCGGCTGTCACCTTTCGGAAGGGGGAACCCGATGCGCTACATGCTTCTCATCTACGGCCCGGAGATGCCGCAGTCGGAGGCGGCCCCGATGCCGGACATGGAGCCGTGGAACGCGTACACGCAGTGGATGATCGACGCCGGCATCTACAAGGCCGGCGATCCGCTCGCCCCGTCGTCGGCCGCCACGACCGTACGCGTTCGCGACGGCCGACACCTCACCACCGACGGGCCGTTCGCCGAGACCAAGGAGGTGCTCGGCGGCTACTACATCGTGGATTGCCTCGACCTTGACGGCGCGCTCGAGGCGGCCGCCCGCTGCCCGGGGGCGGCCTACGGCTCCATCGAGGTGCGTCCGCTCGTCGACATGGACATGCCCGGCCAGGCCGGCGCCGGGCCTGCGAACTGATCACGGACGCAGTCCACGAGCACGTCGAGCGGGCGTTCCGCGAGGAGTCCTGGCGGGTACTGGCCACCTTGATCCGGATCCTCGGCGATTTCGACCTTGCCGAGGAGGCCGTCGCCGACGCTTTCGTGGCCGCCCTGGAGACGTGGCCGCGCGACGGTGTGCCGCGGAATCGGGGAGCCTGGATCACGACCACGGCCCGGAACCGGGCCCTCGATCGTGTGCGCCGGGCACGCCGCCAGGCGCTCAAGCTCGTCGAGCTCGAACGCGCGCTCGCCGAAGGTCGGGAAGGGAGCGACGCCGTGCGCCTCGGGAGCGACAGCCGGCTCGTCGACGACCGGCTCCGGCTCGTCTTCACGTGCTGTCACCCGGCGCTCGCGATGGATGCCCGGGTCGCGCTCACCCTGCGGACCCTCGGCGGCCTCACGACACCGGAGATCGCGCGGGCCTTCCTCGTCCCCGAGGCGACCCTGGCCCAGCGCCTCGTGCGGGCAAAGAAGAAGATCCGTGATGCGGGGATCCCGTATCGCGTGCCCCCGGACGACCTGTTGCCGGAGCGGCTGGACGGTGTCCTCGCGGTGCTCTACCTCGTATTCAACGAGGGCTACAGCGCCACGGCGGGCAATTCACTCGTGCGCCGCGAGCTGTGTGTTGAGGCGATCCGCCTGGCGCGTCTCGTCGCCGACCTGATGCCGGACCAGCCCGAGTGCGCGGGCCTCCTGGCGCTCCTCCTGCTCCAGGATTCCCGGCGCGATGCCCGCGTCGGCCCGGACGGGTTGCTGGTGCTGCTCGAGGAGCAGGACCGGGGACGCTGGGATCGCGCAGAGATCGCCGAGGGGCTCGCGCTCGTCGACGAAGCCCTCACGGCAGCCGTCGCGCGCGGGGTTCGTGCGGGACCGTACCTGCTGCAGGCGGCGATCGCGGCAGGCCATGCCCGGGCGCGGCGGGCCGACGAGACCGACTGGCGCGCCATCGCCGGCCTCTACGCCGCGCTCGTCGCGGAGGTACCCACCCCGGTCGTCGAGCTCAATCGTGCCGTCGCCGTCGCGATGGTGGATGGGCCAGCGGCCGGGCTCGTCCTGGTCGAGGCCCTCGGCGCGGCGCGATCGCTCGATGGGTATCATCTCTTCCACGCGACGCGAGCCGATCTCCTCCGTAGGCTGGGACGGCGCGACGAGGCTGAGGGGGCCTACGGGCGAGCCCTGGCCCTAGCGACGAACAAGACGGAGCGCGCCTTCCTGGCTCGGAGGCTGGCCGAGGTCCGAGCGGCCGGCTGACGCCGCCTTCCCGACGCGTCAGCGGACACGCCGGATGCGGCGCCGGAGCGAGTCGGAAGGCGCTCCCGGCGGCTCAGCAGGAGAACGTGCCGCTTACCTGGGTCCCGTCGGCCAGGTGGCCGGAGAACGTTCCGCCCGTCAGGTCCGCCACGAGGACGACCGTGGCCGTGTCGTGATCGAGCACGAACGGCGTCCCCGCGTGCAGGTACGTGACCAGGACCGCGTCGCCCTTCAGGGTGCCGCCCCCGGCGGCGACCGCGACGTCGGTAGGGACGTATGGGCTCCGGCCGGCCACGAGACCGAAGTACTCAGGCCCGTTGGGCTGCCCGATGTTCACGGCGAGCCAGGCGTCGGTCGAACCGCGCTCGCAGGAGCCGCCCGCGTACGAGATCGTTCCGCCGGGCAGTCTGACCGTCGCCGTCGCGGTTCCGCCGATGAACCCGACGTTCGGCGATGGCGAGGGCGCGACGGATGCGGACGGGGCCGCCGACGCGAACGCGGAGGCTGCGGGACCCGGGGAGGCCTGCGGCGCCGCGGTGGAACCACCCGGCGTCGCGATCGCGGACGGCGGGGTCGAGGCGGACGGGGAGGCCGACGGCATCGCGGACGCCGACGCCGACGGGGATGCCCCCGGTGAAGCCAGCGGCGCAGCAGCCGATCCCGCCGGGAATGCGAGGGCGGTCGGGGCCGTGGACGCGACCGGGGTGCGGGCGGACGAGGCACACGCCGAGGCGGCGAGCCCGAGGATCACCGCGACGATCGCGAGCCGTGGCCCCGTCCGGTCGCGGCGCACGGTCCGCCGGGTGCTCGTGGCGACGCTCGCGGCCGACGGGCCGAGTGGGTTCAGAGCGCTCCGCCGGCGGCGCGCGGCATGCCGGTCTCCGCCTCACCTTCGGTCGCGGCCGTCCGGGCGAGGTAGGCCTCGACGAGCAGGATGTTCGAGACCGAGGCCCGCTCGACCGTGCGCAGCAGGGCGGCCATGCTCGACATCTCCTCGAGCTGCTCCTTGAGGAACCACTGCATGAACTGCTCCCCGACCAGATCGCCGTCCTCCCGGGCGAGACGCGCGAGCGCGCTGATCTGGTCGGTGACCCGGCGCTCCTGCGCCAGCGCCAGGGCGACCGGTTCGGCTGCGTCGGAGAACGTCGGCCGGGGGGCGGCCACGCCCGGAATGGTGACCTGCTCCCCGGCGTCGAGCAGGTACTGCACGAGCATCATCGCGTGGTTGCGCTCCTCGACGGCCTGGCGGTAGAAGAAGCCAGCCAGCTGGGGAAGCGTCTCGCCGTCGTACCAGACCGCGATGGCGACGTACTGCTGGGAAGCCGCGAACTCGTTGGCGATCTGGGCGCCGAGCAATTCAGCGAAGCGGGACATGCGGCTGCCTCCGGCGGCGTTCAGACGAGGAGGGATCGATCCGAGAGGTTCCCACGCAGTGTACGCCGCGCCGACGCCGCGGGGTCCCGGAGGAGCCTGCGCCGCGCTCAGCGACGCAGTGCCACCGCGAGCCGGTCGATGAACGGGACCTGGGTCTCCTTGAGACGGCGCCGCGCCTCGGCGAGATCGAACCAGGCCACCCGGTCGATCTCGGGGAACGGCACGCTCCGGCCCGAGCCGGGCGGCCACTCGAGCGTGAACGTGTTGCTGCGGGCTGTCGCCGGATCCAGGTCCCCGGCCAGCGCCCAGGCGTGAACGAGCTTGCCGCCCTTCTGGCGGATCGTCCCGAGCGGGAGGGCCACGCCGCGCGGTGCGGGGTGACCCGTCTCCTCGAGGAACTCGCGCCGGGCCACGTCGAACAGGTCCTCGCCCGGCTCGATCTCACCCTTGGGGATGGACCACGCGCCGAGATCCTTCTTCGCGTGGAACGGGCCGCCAGGATGGGCGAGGAGCACCTCGACCAGCTCGTCACGCTCCCGGTGGAGGAGGATCCCGGCGCTCACCCGATCGGCCATCGGCCCCGATTCTCGCAGATCGGGGCCGATGGCCCGGGTCGATGGGCTCAGCCCCAGAGCGCCTCGACCGAGAGATACCGCTCGCCGGTGTCGTACGTGAAGGTCAGGATCTTCGCCCCGTCGGCGACCTGCGGCAGGAGCTGCGCCACGGCCGCCAGCGATGCACCCGACGAGACGCCGATCAGCAGACCTTCTTCGCGCGCTGCCCGGCGCGCATATGCCATCGCGTCCTCCGGGGCGACCTGCAGGATCCCGTCGAGCAGGTCGGTCCGCATCACGCCGGGGATGAAGCCGGCGCCGATCCCCTGGATGGGGTGCGGGCTGTGCGTGCCGCCCGAGAGCACCGGCGAGAGCGTCGGCTCCACCGCGAAGACGCGGAGGTTCGGCCAGAGCGGCTTGAGCACCTCGGCGCACCCGGTGATGTGGCCGCCGGTCCCCACGCCCGTCACGAGGTAGTCCAGGCCGCCCGGGAAGTCCGCCAGGATCTCCTGCGCGGTCGTGCGTCGGTGGGCATCGACGTTGGCCTGGTTGTCGAACTGCATCGGCATCCACGCGCCGGGGATCTCGGCCACAAGCTCCCGGGCGCGTGCGATGGCGCCCTTCATGCCGAGCTCGCGCGGCGTCAGCTCCAGCTCCGCGCCGTAGCCGGTCATGAGCTTGCGACGTTCGATCGAGAACGACTCGGGCATGCACAGGATGAGCCGGTAGCCCTTCACGGCGCAGACGAGGGCCAGGCCGATCCCCGTGTTGCCCGACGTGGGCTCCACGACGACCGAGCCGGCCTTGAGGATGCCGCGCGCCTCGGCGTCCTCGACCATCGAGAGCGCGATGCGGTCCTTTATGCTCCCGCCCGGGTTGGCCCGCTCGAGCTTGGCCCAGACCTCCACGCGGGGGTCGAAAAGGCGGTTGATTCGGACGTTCGGGGTCCGCCCGATCGTGGCAAGGATGGAGTCAGCGTTCATTTCATTCCCCCTAGATGACGAAGTCGGAGTCCTCGAACCCGTCGCGGACGCGACGGACCCGGACCTGGCTGGTCTGGTAGACGACGGAATCTGGTGGCAGGCTGGCGGTCAGGAAGACATTGCCCCCGACGACGCTGTCGTGGCCCACGATGGTGTCGCCGCCGAGGACCGTGGCGTTCGCGTAGATGACGACGCGGTCCTCGATCGTGGGGTGGCGCTTGGTCCCGGCGGCCGTCTTGGCGACGGAGAGCGCGCCGAGCGTCACGCCCTGGTAGAGCTTGACGTCGTTGCCGATCACGGCCGTCTCGCCGATCACGACCCCGGTGCCGTGGTCGATGCAGAACGAGCGGCCGATGGTTGCTCCCGGGTGGATGTCGATCCCGGTCCGGGTGTGGGCCACCTCGGCGAGGAGGCGCGGCAGGATCGGAACACCCAGGCCGCACAGCTCGTGGGAGATGCGGTGGATTGCGATCGCGAGGAAGCCCGGGTAGGCCGAGATCACCTCGTCGAGACCCTCGGCGGCCGGGTCACCCTCGGCGATCGCCTTCGCGTCCTGCTCCAGCCGGTCGTGGATGTCGGGGAGGGCGGCGTCGAACGCGTCGACGATCCGGTCCTGCGTCGCCCGGCGCCGCGAGCGGCGCGACGAGGTGGCGCAGGTCGCGCATGGCGAGCGTCAGGCGGGCCTGGAGCTCTTCGGCGGTCCCGGCGGCGCCCTCGGAGAGCTGACCGAAGAGGATTCCCAGGAGCTCGTCGACGAAGACGGCGACGTCGCGCTTGAGCGGGAACCCCCGGTCGCCTCCCAGGCGCTCCTCGGCGAGAAGCGCGGCGAACGCATGGGCGCGATCGTGGGTCTGGCTCATGGGAAGAGGATCCTGGGCATGGCTGGCGATCTCCGGGAAGGGCGTGCCCGTGCCCGAGGACGGGCGCCGAGCGTGAGGCGAAGGAAGTCGCGAGTCCCGGGAAGGTGTCCGGCGGTCAGCAGCCGACCGCCCACGCACCCCGCGCCGGCACTCGCCGGCGACAGGAGCAGCGGAGTCCGATCTGCGACACGCGGCCGTTCACGCCCCGATCATACCCGGCCTGCCGCGAGCGTACCGCCGCGGGCGTCTGGGCGGGGGTCCACATACCTCACGTCCCGGACTCGACCCGCGCGATCCGGGCGAGCCAGGCGTGGATCCGTCCCTCGGGGAGGCGCGTGTCGAGCCACTCAGGGTCGATCGTCTCCACCCGCCAGCCCGCCCGAAACGCGGCGCGGATCTCCCCGGGCGACACGCGCCGCGGGCCGCGCCCGAATGGGTTCCGGTCGCTCCAGCAGAGCACGAAGACCAGGCCGCCCGGCCGGACCGCGGCGCCGAGGCTCGCCGCGTAGGAGAGGCGCTCATCGTCGCCGAGCGTGTGGAACAGACCGACGTCGACCGCGGTGTCGAAGGTCCGGCCAAGTGACGCGAGGTCCAGCGCGTCCGCGACGAGGAACTCCACCGGGAGGCCGCGCCCGGCCGCCTTCCCGACAGCTCGCCTGATCGCGGCGGCCGCGAAGTCCACCCCGACGACCGCGTGGCCGAGACCCGCGAGATAGAGGGCATTCTCGCCGGTCCCGCAGCCCGCGTCGAGCACGGTGCCCTCGATCAACCCGCGCCCTGCAAGCCGAACGAGCGCCCCCTGAGGGTGCCCGATGTCCCAGGTGGGCGTCCCGCCGTCGCGATAGGCGTTGTCGAAGAATGCGACCATCGGCTGCCTCCACGGGAAGGCTACCTCGGCCCGGAATCACGCGGCCCGCGCTCCCGCGAGCGCGGGCCGCGGCCCCGCGGGGGTCGATGCCTGGATCAGCGCTTGGTCTGGCCCTTGGCGAAGCTGCCCGGCTTCTCGGCCGCGTGCTCGCCCTGCTGGCCGTGGGCGAAGCTCCCCGGATGCGACTTGTCCGGGTGCATCGTCTCCTGGCCCTCGCTGAAGTCTCCGCCCTCTTCCTTGGTGGTGTCGTGCGGGAGGGTCGCCTGGCCGTCGCTGAAGTGGCCGTGGGTCATCTCGTCGTTGCTCATCGTGATCCTCTCTGGTCGCCGGCGGATCCTCCGCCTACCGATGCCCGATGGTCTCGGGGGCTCGCGGCGGCGTTACATCCCGTGGCCGGAGGCTGGGCTGGACACCGCGCCGTTCAACGGCGCCTGCCGCTCCGTCGGCGCCCGGGTCACCCGCCGCGCGTGGCGCGGTAGGCGGCGACGAGCCGGTCGAGCGTGGCCGGCGCGACGCGCTCCAGCTCGACGAGGCGGGCAGTAGCGATCGTGGTCCGCACCTGCTCGAGGTAGATCTCGCATCCCTCGCAGTCGGCGAGGTGCGCCTCGAAGCGGGCCCGGGAGTCGTCGGCGAGGGCGCCCTCGAGGTAGTCGGTGACGAGCTCGACGATGCCTGAGCAGGTGTCGGGATCTGGGAGGTCCGCGCTGCCGGCCGGGGCCGCGAGCGGTGGCTCGTCGCTGGTCATCTCGTTCAGGTCTCCTCGCGCGACCGGCCGTTACACCGGCACATCCGCGGCCAGATGTCGCTCCAGGATCGCCCGCATGCGGGAGCGGGCGCGGTGGAGCAGGACCCGCTGGTTCCCGGGCGTGATCTCGAGGGCGGCACAGACCTCCTCCGAGCTCCAGCCATCGATGTCTCGGAGCGTCATGACGATCTGCTGCGCCGGTGCCAGGGTGTCGAGCGACCTCCGGATCAGCTCCCGTGTCTCGGACGCCGCCAGGTGTTCCTCCGCATCGGGTGCCCAACGCCGGGGTGGCACCGCCCAGCCGCCCGCCCACTCCTCGCCCGGCGCGAGGAATCGCTCGGGATCGATAGCGGGCCCGCCGGGGTCGTTCGCGGGATCCAGGAGCGCGGACAGCGGGACGTCGCGGCGCTCGCGCCCTCCATGCGTCCGGGCCCGGTTGGTCGCGATCCGGAAGACCCATGTCCGGAAGCTGGACCGGGCCTCGAACCGGTCGAGTCCGCGGAGGACGCCGAGCCAGGTGTCCTGGACGACCTCCTCGGCCGCCGCGTTCCCCTGCACGTAGAGGCCGGCGAGCCGGAGGAGGGGACCGTTGAGCTCCTCGACGATCCGCGCGAAGGCGCGCTCGTCGCGGCCCCGGAGGGATTCCACGAGCGCGAGATCCTCGGGCGTCGGTTGGTACGCTGCGTCGGACTCGGCCACGGCCGCAGCATAGCGGGGAGGGTCCCGCCTCGGGGTCGCGGGGCTCCCGCGTCCCGTAGCATGGCGCATGACCATGGCCATGCCGATCGCGCGACGTGCGACCCGCCTCTCGCTGCCGCTCGCCGGTGCGTTCGCAGTCGGTGCGATCGCCTACGGCGGCCTCTATACGTTCCCCGCTCTGTCCGTCGCCTTCGCCTCGGAGTTCGGGATAAGCCGCACGCTCGCCGTCACTCCCTGGACGATGTTCCTGGTCGTCACGGCGGTGGCCAGTCCGCTCCTGGGCCGGGCGTACGACGAGTGGGCCGACCGCGACCTCCTGACCGCCTCCATGGTCCTGCTCGCCGCGGGCTGGCTGACCGTCTACCTGGCCCGCGACATCTCCCTCGTGATCCTCGCCTACGCGGTCTTCATGGCGCTCGGCCTGCAGCTCTCGTTCGATCGGCACGTCCACGGCGATCGCCCGGCGATACGCGGGCATGTCCGGGCTCGCCCTCGGCATCGCCTACGCGGGCCCCGGGATCGGCGTCGCCGTCGCGCTGCCGATCGCGGGCGGGCTGATCCAGACGGCTGGCTGGCGCTCGGCGTCGCTCGTCTTCCTCGCGACGTGCCTGATCGGCGTTGCGTTCGTCTGGCTCATGACGAGCGGGCCCGCGATCGTCGTGCCCGCCCACCGGCCCGACCGGCGGCGGACCTCGGCCCCCTCGGACGTGCGGGGCGCGGCCCCGGCTCCGGAGCCCGGGACGGAAGCGCCGAGCGCCGAGCACCGGTGGTTGGCGGTGGGCGAGCCACTGAGCGCCGGCCAGTCCGGCACGCGCGCCACCGAGGCGGGCCTCGCCGCCCGCGCCTCGGGGCTCCACGAGACGTCCGCGCCGGGCGCCGTCTCCGCGGCGCAGGAGCTGCTCCCGGTGGGCAGCGTCGAGCACCAGCACAGCGTCCGCCGCGTCGTGCGCACGCGGCGCTTCTGGCTCCTGTTCGCCGGCGCCGCGGCGATCGGGGTGTTCGACGAGGGCGTCCTCCAGGCGTTCATCCCGAGCGCCGTGAAGAACGGGCTGGGGGCCGAGTGGGCGGCGACCGCGCTCGGGCTCCAGTCGCTCGCCTACGTCGGCGGCCAGGTCGTCGGCGGCGGGCTCTCCGACCGGATCGGCCGCCGGATCGTCGGCGTCGTGGCCGCGGTGGCGGTCGCGGGGGGCGTCGTCGCGGCGCTCGGCCTCGTTGCGTCGGCGCCCGGCGTCGCGATCGCCGGCCTGGTGCTTCACGGCATCGGGACCGGGGCGACCATCGCGGTCCGGTCGGCGGCCTTCGGCGACGTCTTCGGCGGGCCGAGCTTCGGCTCGATCTTCGGGCTCCTCGGCGTCGCCTACCCGGTCGGTGGAACGCTGGCCGTCTACGTTGGCGCGATCGCCTTCGACACCACGGGCTCGTACCTGGCGCTCATCCCGCTCGTCGTCGCTGCCCTAGCGCTCTGGTCGGTGGCGCTCTGGGTCGCCGGGCCGAGGCATGGGCCGGGCCAGAAGCCGTCTCCCGCCGGCGTGTAGGCTGGAGGCATGCGCGAAGATCTAGCGGCCGAGGCGCCCACCCCGTCCGACGTCGAGCGCTACCGGGCAAACCTGCAGGGCGAGATCGACGGGGCGGCGCTCTACGAGGTGATGGCCGCGGCCGAGAAGGACCCGGCACTGCAGGAGCTGTACCGCCGGCTCGCCGCGACGGAGGTGCGCCACGGCTCGGTCTGGCGCGCGCAGCTCGACGCCGCGGGCATCGCCGACGTGCCACGCAGGCCGTCCTGGCGGACCCGGGTGCTGATCTGGATTGCCCGCCGGTTCGGGGCCGGCGCGGTCGTCGCGACGATGGCCCAGAAGGAATCGGCCGACCGGCGGATGTACGACGCGCAGCCCGAGGCGACGTCGAACATGCCGGCCGACGAGCGCTCGCATGCGCGGCTCCTCCGCGAGCTGTCGGGGGGGCGCGGGATGGCCGGCGGGACCGTAGCCCGCATCGAGGGGCGCCACCGGATGGGTGGAGGCAACGCCCTGCGCGCGGCGGTCCTGGGCGCCAACGACGGCCTCGTCTCGAACCTGAGCCTCTCGATGGGCGTGGCCGGCGCCTCGGGCGGCGGCGCCGCGGTCCTCGTTGCGGGCTTCGCGGGCCTCCTCGCCGGCGCGCTCTCGATGGCGATCGGCGAGTGGCTGTCGGTCCAGAGCGCACGCGAGCTGTACAGCCACCAGATCGCGGTGGAGCGTGACGAGCTGATCTCGGCCCCGGAGGAGGAAGAGGAGGAGCTCGCCCTCATCTACGAGGCCAAGGGCCTCTCCCCCGAGCAGGCGCGGACGACTGCCCACTCGATCGTCGCCGGCGACGCCGGACGCGCCCTCGACACGCTCGCGCGAGAGGAGCTGGGTATCGACCCAGACGCGCTGGGCGGCTCGGCGTGGGTGGCGGCCGGCACGTCCTTCTGCCTCTTCGCGCTCGGTGCCGCCGTCCCCGTCCTGCCGTTCGTGTTCGCGAGCGGCGGGCCGGCGATCGTCGCCTCGGTCGTGGTGAGCGTGCTGGCGCTGCTGGCCGTCGGTGCAGCCATCACGGTCGTGACCGGCGCCAGTGCGATTCGCTCCGGAGCCCGCCAGGTCGTGCTCGGCGTGGTGGCAGCGGCGATCACGTTCGGCCTCGGGAGCCTCGTGGGAGCGGCGGTGCACTAGCGCTGGCGCCAGCCACGCGGGCGCGGATAGACTTGTCGAGGTTGGTGGGCCGGACGCGGCATGCGTCGCGGCCGGCCGAGGTTTGGGGGGCGAAGCGGGAGGGCTCGTTGGACACCCTGGACCTCGCACGCTGGCAGTTCGGGATCACCACCGTCTACCACTTCCTGTTCGTGCCGCTCACGATCGGGCTCGCTTTCCTCGTGGCGGGCCTGCAGACGGCCTGGGTGTGGACCGGGAAGCCGGGCTACCTGCGCCTCACGAAGTTCTACGGCGAGCTCTTCCTGATCAACTTCGCCCTGGGCGTCGTCACCGGTATCGTCCAGGAGTTCCAGTTCGGGATGAACTGGAGCGACTACAGTCGCTTCGTCGGGGACATCTTCGGGCCCCCGCTGGCGATCGAGGGCCTGCTCGCGTTTTTCCTTGAGTCGACGTTCCTGGGCCTCTGGATCTTCGGCTGGGACCGCCTCCCGAAACGGCTCCACCTCGCCACGATCTGGATCGCGGCGATCGGCACGGCCCTCTCCGCCTACTTCATCCTCGCCGCAAACGCCTGGATGCAGCACCCCGTCGGCTACACTCTCAACCAGACCGCCCACCGGGCGGAGCTGACGGACTTCGTGGCCGTCCTCACGAACTCGCTCGCCACGATCACCTTCCTGCACACGATCGTCGCGGCGTTCCTGACCGCGGGCGCGTTCATGGCAGGCGTCGCGCTCTGGAAGCTGCTGCGCGGCTCGGCCCAGGACGCGGATGTGTTCCGCACCGCGGGCCGGCTCGGGGCCGCCACCGTGCTGATCGCGGGCCTCCTCGTCTTCGTCACCGGTGACCAGCAGGCCAAGGTGATGACGAGCATCCAGCCGATGAAGATGGCCGCCGCCGAAGCGCTCTACCAGACGGAGCAGCCCGCCTCGTTCTCGATCTTCACGATCGGTTCGCTCGACGGCAGCAAGGAGCTCTATTCCATCCGGATCCCGGACGTGCTGTCGTTCCTGGCCACCGGGACGCTCGGCGGGAGCGTGCAGGGGATCGACAATATCGAGGCGTCCTACCAGCAGCTCTACGGTCCGGGCGACTACCGGCCGATCGTCCCGCTCACCTACTGGACGTTCCGCCTGATGATCGGCGCGGGCGGCCTCGCTGCGCTGGCGGCGCTGTGGATGCTGTGGGCCCTCCGCCGGCGCACCATTCGCCCGAGCCGGTTCGTCGTGTGGACCGCGCTCCTGCTGCCCTTCCTGCCGCTGGCGGCGAACTCGCTGGGCTGGATCTTCACCGAGATGGGGCGCCAGCCGTGGATCGTGTTCGGCCTGATGCCCACCTCGGCCGGCGTGTCGCCCGGCACGTCGGCGCTGGAAGTGCTCATCACCCTGGTCGGGTTCACCGTCCTCTACGGCGGGCTCGCGGTCATCGAGGTCGGCCTGCTCCTGCGCCGGATCCGGGCCGGCCTGCCCGCGATCGAGACACCCGATGGCCGAGCCGCGGACGACGCCGACCGGCCGGTCGCGTTCGCGTACTGAGGTCGAGCAGCCATGGAACTCACCACCGTCTGGTTCGGTCTCATCACCATCCTGTGGGTCGGCTACCTCGTGCTGGAGGGCTTCGACTTCGGGGTCGGCATCCTGCTGCCCGTGCTCGGGCGGACCGAGCGCGAGCGGCGCGTCGTGATCAACACGATCGGGCCCGTCTGGGACGGCAACGAGGTCTGGGTCCTCGTCGCGGGAGGGGCGACGTTCGCCGCCTTCCCGGAGTGGTACGCCACCCTGTTCTCCGGGTTCTACCTGGCGCTCTTCCTCATCCTCGTCGCGCTCATCCTGCGCGGCGTCGCGTTCGAGTTCCGGAGCAAGCGCCCCGAACCCGGATGGCGCCGGGGATGGGACCTCGCGATCTTCTTCGGCTCCCTGCTCCCGGCGATCCTGTGGGGCACCGCGCTGGCGAACATCGTGGGCGGCGTCCCGATCGACGCGAACCACGAGTTCACCGGCAGCCTGCTGACGCTGCTCAACCCCTACGGCCTCCTCGGCGGCCTGACCACCCTCGCCCTGTTCGTCACCCACGGCGCGGCTTTCCTGGCCCTCAAGACCACCGGCGACGTCCGCGTCCGGGCGGGCCGCCTGGCCGGCCGGGTCGGGCTCGTCGCGGCCGTGCTCGCGGTCGCCTTCCTGGCCTGGACGCAGCAGAAGACGGGCGACCCCGCGTCGGCAACCCTGTCGGTGCTCGCCGCAGTTGCGCTCGTCGGTGGCCTCGTCGCCAACTGGCGTGGGCACGAGGGCTGGGCGTTCGTCGGCACCGCGGTGACGATCGCGCTCGCGGTCGCCGCCCTGTTCGTCGCGCTCTACCCGGACGTCATGCCCTCGACGATTAACCCGGCCTACAGCCTCACGACGACGAACGCCTCGTCGACCTCGTACACGCTCTCGATCATGACCGTCGTTGCGGTGATCTTCACCCCGCTCGTCCTGCTGTACCAGGGCTGGACCTACTGGGTGTTTCGCCGCCGGATCGGCGTGAACCAAATCCCGCCCGACGAGACCGGAGCCGAGGCCTGAGGCCCGTCGATCCCCGTCTCCTCCGGCTCGCCCGGGCGACCCGCCTCCACCTCGCCGCCAGCGTCGCGCTCGGCCTGGCCACCGCCGGCCTCGCGATCGCCGAGGCGCGCCTGCTCTCCGATGCGATCGGAGCCGCGTTCCTGGATCATGTCGCGCCTGCGACGCTCGGCGAGACGTTCGGCCTGCTCGGGCTCGTACTCGCCGGCCGGGCGGCCGTCGCATGGGCCCAGGAATCGGCCGCGCACCGTGCCTCGGCCGAGGTGAAGTCGCGCCTCCGTCTCGCGCTCCTCCGGAGGGCGGTCGGGATGGGTCCGCGCTGGTCGGCCGCGGCGCGGAGCGGCGAGGTCGTCGCGCTCGCCACGCGGGGTATCGACGCGCTCGACGGCTATTTCGCGCGGTACCTGCCGCAGCTCGTGCTCGCGACCGTGCTGCCGGTCGTCATCGTCCTCACGATCCTCGCCTCCGACGCCATCTCCGCATTCACGATCCTCGCCACCGTGCCACTCGTGGTCCTGTTCATGGTCCTCGTCGGCATGGCCTCGGAGCGCCGCCGCCGGCGCCGCTGGAACGCGCTCGCGCGCTTCGCCCACCACTTCCTCGATGTCGTGGCCGGGCTGCCGACGCTCAAGGTCTTCGGGCGGTCCCGGGCCCAGGTCGGCCTGCTCGAGTCGACGACCGATGACTACCGCCGCGAGACGCTCGCAACGCTGCGGGTGGCCTTCCTCTCTGCGTTCGTGCTGGAGCTATTCGCCACGCTCTCGGTCGCGCTCATCGCGGTGGGCATCGGCCTCCGCCTGGTGGCGGGCGAGATGGATCTGCGGACGGGCCTGTTCGTCCTCGTCCTGGCGCCGGAGGCCTATCTCCCGCTCCGCCAGCTCGGGGCGCAGTTCCATGCCGCCGAGGAGGGGATGGGAGCCGCCGAGCAGGCCTTCGCGATCATCGAGGCACCGAGTCCGCCGAGCGTGGGCCGGGCCGGGGTGCCGGACATCCGCGCCGGCGGCCTGTGCGTCGAGGCCGTGACGGTTCGCCAGCCGGAACGCGGCCTGCTGGCACCCTACCGCGCGTCGCTCTCGGTGGCGGCGGGCGAGGTGGTCGCGCTCGCGGGGCCGAGTGGGGCGGGGAAGACGACGCTCCTCGCCGTGATCGCGGGGCTCCTGCCGCCCGACGAGGGACGGGTCTGGCTGGGGGGCGGCGACGACCGCGTCGCGCTCGACGAGATCGAGCCGGTCGCCTGGCGGACGGCCGTTGCCTGGGTGGCCCAGGACCCGTACCTGTTCGCCGGCACGCTTGCCGACAACGTCCGCCTGGGCGCGCCCGACGCGTCCGACGCGGCCGTCCGCGACGCGCTCGCGGTGGTCGGCCTGGTCGACATCGATCCCGCGACCGCCCTCGGCGAGCGCGGGTCGGGCCTCTCGACCGGCCAGCGGCGCCGGGTCGCGATCGCCCGCGCGTTCGTGCGTGATGCACCGCTGGTCCTGCTCGACGAGCCGACGGCGGGGCTCGACGAGGAGAGCGAGCGGCTCGTCCTCGCGGCCGTGCGTCACCTTGCCCGGACGGAGCGCCGCGCCGTCATCCTCGTCGCCCACCGCCCGGCCGCCCTTGCCATCGCCGATCGGGCGGTCCGGCTCGACTGGCGCGCCGACGCAGGCGTGCCCGGGGACCCCGACGTAGGCCCGTCGCCGCCGGCCGCCGCATCGAAACCCGCTGTCGGCCGCCCGCCGGTGGATGCCGTCGCATGACCACGCCGACCAGCGAGCCGCCGCGCATCGCGCCCCTTCGTCGCGTCGTCGGGCTGGCCCGCCCGTTCCGGGCCAGGCTCGCGCTGGCCGTGCTGGCCGGGGTCGGGGCAGCCGGAGCAGCGGTCGGCCTGACCGCGACGTCGGCCTGGCTGATCTCCCGCGCCGCCCAGCAACCCCCGGTTCTTTACCTCATGGTCGCGATCGTCGCCGTGCGCGCGTTCGGGATCGGGCGCGCTGCGCTGCGCTACGCGGAGCGGCTCGTCTCGCACGACGCAGCGTTCCGGGTCCTCGCCGCGCTGCGCTCGGACGCATACGGACGGCTCGAGCGCCTTGCTCCGGCCGGGCTTGCCGAGTACCGCTCGGGCGATCTCGTCGCCCGACTCGTAGCCGACATCGACGGGCTGGCCGACGTCTGGCTCCGGGTCCTGCTCCCGTACGCGGTGGTCGGGGTCGTCGGTGCCGGCGCGGTCCTGCTGATCGCGGCCCTCGTGCCGGCCGCCGGCGCCGCGCTCGCGATCACGCTCCTGGTCACCGCGATTGGTGCGCCGCTTGCCGCCGGCGGCGTGGCACGGCGCGCCGAGCGCCGGATCGTCCCGGCCCGCGGCGAGCTGGCGGCCGCCGCGCTCGAGCTGCTCCACGGCGCGCCGGAGATCGTCATGAACGGCGCGGAGGAGCGGCGCCTCGCCGAGCTCGGCCTCCTGGACCGCCGCCTGCGCGGCGCCGAGTCGGGCGCGGCCAGTGGAGCCGGGATCGGTGCGCTCGTGGCGGGCCTGGCGGGCGGCACCGCCGTGTGGCTCGGGCTGGTCACGGGGATCGCGGCGGTGGACGCCGGCCATCTCGACGGGGTCGCGCTCGCGGTCGTCGCCCTGACGCCGATCGCGGTCCACGAGCTCGCGGCCGGGCTGGCCCCGGCCGCCCAGCAGATCTCCCGGCTGCGGGTCGCCGCCGCCCGGGTCGCCGAGGTGCTGGACCGCCCGGACCCGGTCCGCGAGCCGGCGCAGCCGGCGTCGCTCCCGGCGGGGCCCTACGGCCTGCGGGTCCGGGGCCTGCGGGCCCGCTACCGCCCGGAGGGCCCCGATGTCCTCGACAGCGTGGACCTGGACCTGCTGGCCGGCGGGCGCGCGCTCGTCACCGGGCCGAGCGGGTCGGGCAAGTCCACGCTGGCGGCCGTCCTGCTCCGCTTCCTCGACCCCGCAGGCGGGACCGTCGAGCTCGTCGGGGTCGACGGGTCGGTGGACCTGGCCAGCCTCGCCGGCGACGATGCCCGGCGCATCATCGGGCTGTGCGCCCAGGACGTCCACGTGTTCGACACGACGATCGCCGAGAACCTCCGGCTGGCGCGCCCCGGCGCGCCTGACGACCGACTCCGCGATGCGCTCCGGGCGGCCCGTCTCGACGGCTGGGTGGAGTCGCTGCCCGACGGCCTCGACACGCCGGTGGGTGAGCACGGCGCCCGCCTGTCCGGCGGCCAGCGGCAGCGGCTGGGCCTGGCGCGCGCACTGCTCGCCGACTGGTCGGTGATCATCTTCGACGAGCCGACCGAGCACCTCGACGAGCCCACCGCTGCTGCCCTGACCGCCGACCTCCTCGCTGCGGCAGATGGCCGCAGCGCGATCTTCATCACCCACCGGCCCGAGCTCATGGCGGCGGTCTCCCCGGCGGTCACGCTCCGGCTGGGCGCCTGACCGGGCTGTTCCCAGCGTCCCCGCGGGCGCGGCTCTCGCCCTAGAGCCCCGTCTCGAAGAGCCGGATGTCCTGCGGCGAGATCACGTGCCCGTCGCCGCGGGTCGCGGCCAGCGCGTCGCGGGCACCGAGCGCATCGAGATCGGCCGGGAAGCGCCGGATCATCTCGAGGACGACCTTCTGGATGCGGCTCGAGTTCTTCTCGAAGACCTCGAGCACGCCGAGCGCGTTGACGGCCTCCGTGCCCTCGATGACCCCCGCGTCGTAATCCGTGATCAGGCTGATGTTGACGACGGCCATGCCGAGCTCGCGGCACAGGTACGCCTCGGGATACTGGGTCATGTTGATGACCTCCCAGCCAGCGTCGCTGAACCACTTCGACTCCGCCCTGGTCGAGAAGCGCGGGCCCTGGATGACGACGACCGTGCCGTGCTCGTGGACCGGGATGCCGTGCTCGCGGATCACGTCGATCGCGATCGACCGCAGGGTCGGGTCGTAGATCTCGGCCGAGCTGACGTGGCTGACGATCGGCCCGTCGAAGAAGGTGTCGGCGCGCCCGCGCGTGCGATCCACGAACTGGTCGCAGACGACGAAGTCGCCGGGCGCAACGGCGCGCTGCAGCGATCCGGCCGCGCAGGGGCTGATGACCGCCTTGACCCCGAGCGAGCGCATCGCCCACACGTTCGCCCGATAGGGGACGCCGTGCGGCGGGATCGTGTGCCGCCGGCCGTGGCGGGGCAGGAACGCCACCGAGCGCCCGCCCACGTCGGCGAGAAAGAAGCTGTCCGAGGGCGCGCCGTACGGCGTGTCGACCTTGATCTCGCGGACGTCCTCCAGGAGCGAGTAGAAGCCGGAGCCGCCGAAGACGCCGATCTCCGCCAGGTCGCCCATCGCGTGCCTCCCGGTGCGCGGACCGCCGGTTCGGCCGGACGGCCTGCGCGGTCCGTGGCGATGCTACGCCGGCGTGCAGGCAGCCGCCGGGATGCCCGTCGAACAGCTTGACTTCAAGGCCAATCGACGTTCCCGATGGCCGCAGCGCCCGTGCGTCTCAGCTGCGCGTCGGACGCCCGCCTCGGAGCACCGATTCGAGGAAGAGGAGCGAATCCTCGAGATGGGCCGCCCAGTACGCCCAGGTGTGCCCGCCCTCGAACTCCGCGTAGGTGTGCTCGATGCCTGCGGCATCGAGCACACCGTGGAGCCAGCGGTTCGCAGTGACCAGGTCGTCCCCGGTCCCGCAGTCGAAGCGGATCGGCGGGAGGCCGGCTCGCCGCCGCTCCATCCAGCCGAGCACGTCCAGCTCTTCGCGTGGGATCACGGCCGGGTACGGATCCGCCTCGAGAAACGTCGCCGCGTCCTCGGCGCTGCCCGAGCGCACCGATGGATGTGGCCCAGAGTGAGCCACTCGGCCGGCTGCCATCTGCGCCGAGCGGGGGCCAAGAGTCCCCAACCCGCGTCGAGCGGAGTCACGGCCCGACGGGGCCGAACGGCCCGTGCAGCCCGAGGACCGCGTGCTCGAACGCACGGTCGGGAGCCTCGCGACCGGCCCGGTTCCCGACGGGCCGGTCCAGTCGGCGGGGCCACTCGGCCCTCCCCGGGCCCTCCGTCCGGCGGGAAAATCGAGAGACCGTGGCATTCGCTCGCCCGAGCCTGCAACTCCGGCCGGCGAACGGTCCAACGTTATGGACGGTGTTTCACCGATGAGCACGACAACTACGCGCAGGCGAGCGGAATCCCCGATCGGGATCCCTACGGCGCCCGACGTCCGGTGTCCCAAGTGCAGGCGAGCAGCCGCGTTCCTGGTCTGGGTTCCGGAGCGGCGAGGCTGGCGCTGCGCGTCATGCTCGGCGCCCTCCGCCGGGCCGCGCGTCGAGCGATGCGCCGAGGTCGCGGTCGAAGTCGGCGCGTAGCCACGCGCCCGTGCTGAGCTGGCGCCGCGGCGCGGGGGCGCTCAGCCGATCCAGCGAACCTCGGGCTCCCGGCGGGCGACGGGCGCGGGCACGGCCGATGGGTGGCCGACGATGAGCGGCGCGACCGGCACGCATGTCGTGGGGAGCCCGAGGGCGTCCTTGCCCTCCGGGGTGTTCAGGTAGCCCTGCGCGTAGCCGATCCAGCAGCTGCCGAGTCCTGCCGCGTGCGCCGCGAGCATCAGGTTCTCGGCGGCCAGGGCGCAGTCCTCGACGACCCACGGCCGCTGCCGGACCCCCGAGATCAGGATCAGGGCCGGGGCGTGGTAGAAGATGTGGAAGTCCGGGTCGCTGAGCGACGCTCGGTGCCGGTCCGACTGGGGGCTCGCGTCGAGCGAGGCGAGCATGTGCGCCTTCGCCGCTGTCGAGACTCGGTCGAGCAGCTCCGGGTCACGAACCACCGTGAACGTCCATGGCTGCCCGTTCGTCGCGCTCGGGGCATGGACCGCCGCATCGATCAGGCGACGGATGGTCTGCTCGTCCACGGGCTCGCTCGTGTACTCGCGCGTCGAGCGCCGGCCGACAACCGCGTCATCGAAATCCATCGACCAACTCCTCCTGGCCGAAGTGTGTCGCCCGCACCGACACCCGACCACGGCCGAGCGGACTGTCCTGGCTGGGCCGTCCACGGGGTCTCCCCGGGACGAAGGGCCGACGCGGAGGCGCCCGAGTCCGATGCGGGCTGGATCGCCTCTACGTCGACGAGGGCGGTCCGCCGTCGTACCGGGCGGCGAGCCCCGGGCCACTGAGCCAGACCTCTGACGATCGCAGCCGGTGGTGCGCCCGGGCCAGCCGCCCGCGGCCGGAGAGATTGAAGTGGACGAGCAGCCAGCTCATCCACCAGTCGTCGAGCCGCGCTCTCGGGGTGAGCGTTCTCGGGCGGAGCTCCCAGCCGTCGCGGCGGGCGAACGGCGCGAGGATCGTCGTCGCCGTGAACGCGACCGGCCGCTCCAGCGTGGGCTGGTGCTCCCACCAGCGCCCCAGGGCGGCGAGATCAGCGCGCGCCACCCGGTAGCCCGCGCGCTGCCAGCCGCGCCCCGCAAGCGTCCCCACCCGGTCGTTGCGCAGGTGGAGGTAGCCGACGCGGGCGCCGGGACGCACGATCTCCCCGTCGGCGAGATGGACCAGCGATCGGCCGTGCCGCCCGATCTCCAGGCCGAGGACGCCATCGCGGCGGATCGGCCGGATGTGGCGCCGCCGGCGGTCCAAGGTCTCTGCCAGCGAGAGGATCGGGTCGAGCCATGGCGGTGCGACCGAGCGCCCCGCCTCCCGCGATCTGCGGGGCGAGACCGGGGATGTTCCGGTGTCCGGCGCCGCGCGACTCACGCGGCTTCCCGGCCCGGCTCGTGCACGCGACGGATGCACGCAGCGCCGATCATGAACTCGACAGCGGCGAGCACGAAGATCGCTCGATATCCGAGCCCGAACCGCCAGCTGTTGATCAGGTCGGCGAGCGGTCCGCCGAGCGCGACGGCCAGCAGCGCGGAGCCTGCCGTGACGGTGTTCGAGAGGCCCATGTAGCGGCCCGCGTGCTCGGGCGGGATGATGTCCGCCATGAGTGCCCAGTCGGCCGAGAGGAAGATCCCGAGGGCCATCCCGAACGGGATCGCGATCGGGAAAAGGGACAGGTAGCTCGGGGCGACCGCGAACAGGATCGAGCCGACGCCCCCGAAGGCGGCGCTCAGGGCGATCGTGTTGACGCGGCCCCAGCGGGCGGTCATCGCCCCGCCGGGTATGGCCGCGGCCAGGGCCACGAAGGCGACGAGGCCCGCGAGCGGGGCCACGGCGATCGCAGCCTGGGTCGGGCTCATGCCCAGCGAGTCCTCGAGCAGGTACAGGACGAAGGGCTGGAGCGTCCCCGTCGCCATGAGGATCGCCAGCCGCGAGACCAGCAGCCAGACGTAGTCGCGGTGCTCGAGGACTTCCCGGCCCCAGACCTCGAGGACGACCGCCCGCAACGCCCGAGCCCAGTCGGGGACGCGTCCGAGCCAGCGCATCATCTCGCGCAAGCCGGGGCGGGGGGATTCGCGCGTCGCGGCGACGCCCTGCGACTCGCTGACGCCGACGACCGTCGCGATCATTCCGAGACCAACAGCAAGGGCGACGATCACGATGGCAAGCGGCAGGTCGCCGAGCGCCACGGCCACGCCGGCAAGCGCAACGCCGATCACGGAGCCCCCGAGCTGCGAGGCGCCCATGAGCCCGGACGCGAGGCCGCGCCTCCCGGCCGGGATGAGGTCCGGCAGCAGGCCTTGGTAGGGCCCCTGGGCGGTGTTCGACGCCGTCTCGATGAGCAGCACGACGACGAGGACGGCGAGGTAGCTGTGTGCGAACACGAGCACCCCGAGCAGCGCGACCTGGATGGCCACACCGGCGACCATGAGGGGTCGTCGCCGGCCCCAGGGCGAGACGATGCGGTCGCTCGCCGCGCCCGAGACGGGCTGCACCACGATGCCGATGACTGCCTGTAGGCCGGTCACGACCGCAAGCGCGGTTCCTTTGATGGCGGGGCTGACCGCGAGCTCGATCATCCGCGGCAGGATCACCGTCGTGAAGCCGGCCCACAGGAAGTTGAGCCCGAACCAGTAGGCCACCAGCGACGCGAGCCAGCCCGCGCTCTCCCGCGGCTCGGCTGCCACGGCCTCGGGACGGGCCTCGAGCGGCGGAACGGCATCTAGCGGCGGAACGGCATCCATCGCGCGCCAAGTGTCGCACGTCCCCGCAGACCGGCGGCCAGGGAAATCGGTCCCCGCCCTCCGCGAGCCGCCGGCCATTTTGGGGGATGATCCGCGAGGCATGTCACGATCACGCGGCACCACTCGACCCGACCGCCGGAACTGCCACCCCGGGCCGTCCGGCCGGTGCCCGCGACTCTCCGGAGACCGGCCGTCGTCGGCGGCGCGAGGCGTGGCTCGGTGATTCGACCCCGGTTCACGTGGCGACGGGGGCTCTTCGTCCTGCTCGTGGTCGCCCTTGTCGTCGTGGTGGCCAGCCAGTTCACGTCGGAGCAGGCGCTCGGCGCGGACCTCTCGACGGCGGACTGGCGCTGGGTGGGAGTCGCGCTCGTCCTTCAGGTCGCCTTCTTCCTCCTGTATGGCGGGCTCTACTCGTCGGGATTCAGGGCAGTCGGCGTGTCGAGCCGGCCCCTGGTGCTGGTCCCGGTCCTGTTCGCCTCGATCTTCGCGAAGACCGCCGTCCCGTTCACCGCGGCACCCGCTGCCGCGGTCTTCATCGACGATGCCGCGGCACGCGGCGAGTCCGGCCCGCGGACCGCGGTCGGGGTGGTCGTAGTGCTCGTGGTCGACCTGCTCACGGCGCTGCCGTTCGTCGTCGCGGGCACTGTTGCCCTCGTGCTGCGGGATCGGCTCGTCGAGTTCGCACTCGTCGGGACGGGCCTGTTCGTCGCGTTCATCGCGGGGACGCTGGGCTGCCTGGTCCTCGCGGCCCGCAGGCCGGGATGGCTCGAGGCGCTGCTGGCAGGCTGTCGCGCGGTGATCAACCGGTCGATGCACGTCGCTGGGCGCCCCGACCTGCTCCCGGACGGGTGGGCGCAGCGGACGACCGAGCAGCTCGCCGGTGCGGTGACGGAGGTCCCTGGCCACCCGCGCGACATCGCGTTCGCCTCCGGCTACGGGCTGCTGCTCCACCTCGCGAACATCGCCGGCCTGGGCGCGATCTTCCTGGCCTTCGGCCAGCGCCTCGACGCCGCGCCCCTGGCCGCCGGGTTCGGGATGAGCATCGTGTTCTTCATCATCGCGATCGTGCCGGACGGGATCGGAGCGGTCGAGGGTGCGATGGCACTCGTCTTTGCCCAGCTCGGAATGCCGCCCACGGCGGCGATCCTGGTGACCGTGGCCTACCGCATTCTCAACGTGTGGATCCCGGTCGCCATCGGGCTCTGGTGCGCACGACGGCTTCGCCTCTTCGGCGCCGACGAGATCGCCGGGGAATCCATGCCGGTCGTCGAGCCCGAGGTGCCCTGAGCCCTCGCTAGGTGCGTCGACCGAAACGAACAGTCAACGGGCGCGCACGGAGGCCCAGCCGGGCCCAGACGGCGGCCCGAAGAAGTGGCCGAACCCGACCGGCTGTCAGATCCCGACCGGCTCCCGCACGAGGACGACCGTGGTCCGGCCCGGACGTGACTCTTCGAAAATCACGAGCATCTTGGCGAGTTTCGTGGGGACCCCGAGGGCGGCGCGGAGGTCGGCGTCCTCCCAGGGCTGGACGTGTTCCCGGGCGCGGCGCAGCGCCCTCGTCGAGATCGCGCACGATCTTCTGGCTGCCGACGACGAGGATCAGGCGACCGGCCCCGGAGGCGTATGGCCCGATCTGGCTGCCCCCGTACGAGACGGCGATCAGGGCCCCGTCGTCGGTGATCGCCTGCACGCTGCCGAGCATCACGTCGGGCGACGCCTGGAGCTTGCGGATCTCGCGGCCCTGGGTGGCCCGGTCCATCGCCATGTAGCGCGGCCGGAGCGGGTCGTACCGTCCCGAGGTGAGCAGCTCGGGCGTGAGCTCGATCTCCACGAGCGTCTTCGACTTGCCCCAGTGGACCTCGCTGCTCTCGGGGATCATCGCGAGGACCCGGGCCCGCGCCTCGGCTCCGGTGTCGACCACGATCGCCTCGATGTTGTGGCGCACGAGCGCCGCCGCGACGCCGGCGATGCGTTCCTCCGGAGCAGGGGCAGTGAACGCGGTGATGGCGGTCGGCTGGATGGGTTGCTGGATCACGGATGGGCCTCGCATGTTGGTTGCAAACGCAACTATACGACAAGAGGCCAGGATGCGCTGTCGTGGCGGCCCGGGCGCGCCGACGGCCGTGACATCTGCTTGAATGGCGGGGATGGATCGCGCCAACTATGTCCGGCGGCTCCCGAAGGCAGAGCTGCACATCCACATCGAGGGAACGCTCGAGCCCGAGATGATGTTCGAGCTGGCGCTGCGCAACGGCATCCGGCTCCCGTACCCGTCAGTGGACGCGGTCAGGGCGGCCTACGAGTTCCGCGACCTGCAGGCCTTCCTCGACATCTACTACCAGGGCGCCGCGGTCCTCGTCACCGAGGACGACTTCCACGACCTCATGGCCGCCTACCTCGAGCGGGCCCACGCGGACGGCGTGCGCCGAGCGGAGGTCTTCTTCGATCCCCAGACGCACACGGCTCGCGGGATCGGCTTTCCCGTGTTCATGGCCGGTTTCTCGCGAGCGATCGCGGAAGCCGAGGCTCGCTGGGGCATGACGGTGGGGCTGATCCTGTGCTTCCTCCGCCACCTGCCCGCGCGCGAGGCGCTCGCCACGTGGGAGGCATCGGCGCTGTTCCGGGACCGCCTGCTCGGCGTGGGCCTCGATTCCTCGGAGGTCGGGAATCCCCCGGAGCGGTTCGTCGACGTGTTCGGGGCGGCGCGGGAGGCCGGCCTCCACGTCGTCGCCCACGCGGGCGAGGAGGGGCCGGCGGCATACGTCACGGGCGCGCTCGATGCCCTCGGGGCCGAACGGATCGATCACGGGGTTCGGTCGGCGGACGACCCGGCGGTCGTGGCGCGCCTCGCGCGCGAGCGGATCCCGCTAACGATGTGCCCGCTCTCGAACGTCAAGCTCAAGGTGTTCGACCGGATCGACGGCCATAACCTCAAGCGGCTCCTCAACCTCGGCGTGCTGGTCACCGTGAACTCGGACGACCCCGCGTACTTCGGGGGCTACGTCCTCGACAACTACCTCGCCCTGGCCGACGGGCTCGGCCTCGGCGACGGCGACCTTGCCCTGCTCGCGCGCAACTCGATCGAGGCGTCGTTCCTGCCCGCCGACGCGAAGGCGGCGCTCTTCGCCGAGCTCGACGCGGTCGCCGTGGAGGGTCCGGGCCCGACGTCCGGTTAGACGCGTGGCTGGCCGCAGGCTCGGCGCGCGAGCGGGGATCCTACGCGAGCCGGAGCAGCTCGATCGCCTCCAGCTGGCGCACGCCCCGCGTCGGGAGCCGGTCGGACGGAACGACCAGCTGGACGGGGCCGGTTGTCCGGAGCGCCTCGCCGTCGCGCTCCCACGCGATCAGCGCCAGGGTCGAACCGTGCTCGGGTAGCAGCTCGGCGACCGAGAACGCGACGACATGGTCATCGCGACCGCGCGCCGCGACGACCGACCGGAGGACCGCTGCGTGCTCGGGACTCGGCGGTGGCGTCAGCGCCAGGCCGAGGCTCGCTGGCAGGAACCCATGCGCCGTCAGGAGGGCCTGGAGCAGGCACGCCGCGATAGCGGGTCCGCTGCACGCCCGCGCGTCGCGAGAACGCCGCCGCCAGCTCGACCGCCGGGAGCGACTCCAGGTCGTCGGGGACCGAGAGCGTCACAAGGTGGTCCTCGGCCCGGATCACGAGCGTCCCCTGCCGCGTCGATTGCGCTGGTCGCCCGCCCTCGTGGTGTTCGGCCCGGTAGGTCGCGAGCGCACTCGCCTCGATCCGGAACTGGTGGCCGACGCGCGTAGCGGGCAGCTCACCCCGACGGATCAGCTCGTAGACCGTGACCCGCGAGATCCTGAGTTCGCGCGCGACCTCCGCGGGCCGCAACACCGTGCCCATCCGCCCTCCGCCATCCCGGGCACCCGCATCCGGTGTGCCGGTGACGGCAGCGTACCCTAGCCGGGGACGCGTGAGTGGGTGCCGAAGAAGGCCGGTCACGGGATCGCCCGCTGGCCGGCATGTCGCGCCGCTATGGGGTCGGGTTCGCGCTTTGCGCCGCCACGCAAGGCGCGGTGCGCGGGATCAGCATCGCGGCGATGACCGCTGCGACCAAGCAGGCGGCGACCCCGAAGATGATCGCGCTGTCGATCGAGACCGGCGCGAGCACCCCCGCGATCGCGGAGCCGACCGGGAAGCCCGCGAAGTTGAACGACATTGAGACCGCGTAGGCGCGGCCGAGGAGCGCGGGATCGGTGCGCCGCTGGCGCATCGTGAACATCCCGATGTCGAGCGGCCCGTTCAGGATCCCCATGAGCGCCATCGACAGCGCCACGAAGAGCAGGCTGTCGCTTGCGAGCAGCAGGGCGACCGCCACGGCCATGCCGGCCATCGGCCACACGATCATCGGCCACTCGCGGTCGCGGGTGTCGAGCCGGCCTGTCAGGAATGCCGTGAAGATCCCGGTGGCCCCGCTGGTGGCGAACACCCAACCGACGGCGGCCTCGCCGAGGTGGAGGTGATTGAGCACGAGCAGGGGCACCACGATCGTCGTCATGCCTCCGCTCAGGTTCAGGAGGGAGATCGAGAAGCCGAGGCCGCGCAGCGTCGGGTTGCGCCAGGTGTAGCGCATGCCCTCCAAGGCATCCCGGAGCAGGCTCCCGCTCGAGGTCGTGAGCGTGCGCGGGTCGGGGGCCCCGACGAGGACCAGCGCGGAGACGCCGAAGAGGACCCCGACGCCGATCAGGGTGACGGGGGCACCCACGAGGGCGACGAGCCCGGCGGCGAGCGGCGGGCCGATGATCGAGGCGACGACGTATCCGTTGGAGTCGACCGCGTTGACGCGTTCCCAAAGGTGCGCCGGCACGAGGATCGGGAACAGGCTCCGCAGGCCGGTGCTGCTCAGCGGATTCGTCAGCGAGGCAACGCCAACGATGAGCACGAGGAGCCACGCCGGCAGCTCGCCAGCGAGGGCGAGCACGCCGATGAGGGTGAGCGACGCGAGGGCGACGACGAAGTCGACGATGATGAGCCTGGTGCGGCCGTGGCGGTCGAGCAGCGCGCCCGCGACCGGGCTGATCAGGAGCCCGGGGACGAGACTGACGAAGATCACCAGCCCGGTAAGCGCCGGCGAGTCGTAATGGACGAGCGTGAACAGGACGAGCGCTACGCTCACCATCGTCTGGGCGATCCGAGCCAGCTGCATCCCCAGCAGCACGCGGCCCAGCGAGGGAACGCGGAGTAGGGCACGGTACGAGCGGTCGAGCGGAACGGGGTTCACGGGAGTTCCATGCTAGTGAATCGCCGGGTCGCTCCGCACCGGTCGCCGGCGACCAGCGGCGAGTCGGAAGGCCGGGCCCTGGGTGGCAGCGTCTTCCCCGATGCAGCATCGGTGCCGGCCCGGTCGCTCAGCGAACCGCGAATCCGTCCTCGCGCTCCACGACGGTGCCGACAGCGTCCAGCCCCGAGTAGAGGATGAAGGCGACGTCGGTCTCGAGCGACTCGCCCGGCCCGAGGACACACGCTCGACCGGCCGTCTGGGCTGCCTCGAGCTGCATCGGGTGACCCGTCCACGGCTCCAGGCAGAGGTGGTGGTGGCCGCGCCAGCCACCGTAGACCTGCCAGAGCCATGCGTGCGGAAATACCGCGCGGTCGAATCGGATCGCGACCCCGCGGTGTGCCGAGGTGTCGGTGAGGGCAAGCCAACCCTCGGCCAGGTCCGTCGCCCAGTGGCCAGCGAAGAGCGCGTCGGACGCGGGGCGCACGTGCCGGACGTCACGTGATCCGGTGGGGGCGGTTGGATCCGGCTGGTTCGGCCACGCATACGTGGTCCCGACCTCTCCCATGGTCGGGCCGGACGACACGCCGACCAGCATCTCGCGCCCCGGATGGTCGATCCGGTGCGCCGGCGTGACCGCGAACGCGGGATGGATCCCCCACAGGAAGGGCAGCGGGCGCACGTCCAGGTTCGTGAGGCGGTAATGGGCGCGCAGGACAGGCTCGTCACCGCGGAGCTCCAGCGTCCGCTCGAGGCGGGCGGGTGCCATCGTTCCGAGCCCCCTCGCGGCGACCCAAGCCCGTTCGCCTGCGATGCCGACGTCGGCCGTCCATGGCACGGACCAGAGCTCGCCCATGTACGGCAGCGGCTCGCCGTGGAGGTCGGCTCGATCGCCCGTCGGGAAGATCTCGTCCCATCCCCCGGACCACCAGTCGTCGAAGTTCGCCCCGTAGGGTGCGCGACGAGGCAGCGTCCGCGGGTTGGACCAGAGGAGGTTGCGGTCAAGGTCCTTGTCGACGAGCTCGACGACGTGTCCGCCCAGCTCCGGAAGAATCGTGACGCGGAGTGCCGCATTCTCGAGGACCAGGGCCGGGATGTCGTCGAGGCTCCAGCCCTCCAGGACGCGCGCGCTCACGCGAGGATCACCTCGACGCCGGCCGCGCGGATCCGCTCGACGTGGGCCGGATCGGCGCCAGAGTCGGTGACGAGCGTGTTCACCGCGGCGATCGGGATGATCGGGGTGAAGCCGGACTGGCCCAGCTTCGAGGCGTCGGCCACCACGACGACTCGCCGGGCGCGGGCGGCCATCATGGCCCCGACCTCCGCGACGAGCACGTGGGGCGTCGTGAGCCCTTCCTCCGTCGTGAGCCCCTCGCAGCCGAGGAACACGATGTCGGCGGAGAGCTCGCGGATGCCGGCCACCGTCTGCGGCCCGACGACGGCGCGGTAGTCGGGAAGGTAGAGGCCGCCAAGGCAGATCAGGTGGGGCGCTTCCCAGCTGCCGATCTCCTCGACGATTGGCAGGGAGGGGGTCACGACCGTGATCGCGCCGGACCGGCGCAGCGGACCGGGCATGCGGGCGGCGAGGGCGGCAACCGTCGTCCCGGAGTCGAGGAAGACCACGTCGCCGGCCGAGATCATCGACGCGGCAGCCGCGCCGATGCGCACCTTCTCCTCGCGACGCTCGCGCGCCTTGCCCGCGTAGATGCCGAGGTGGCGGGAGGCGGCGCCCCCCACGGCCCCGCCGTGCACCCGGCGCAGGCGGCCCTCCTCCTCGAGGATCACGAGGTCGCGGCGGATGGACGCGTCGGTCACGAGGAAGCGCCCGGCGAGCTCCGCCACGGAGACGCGCTCGTGCTCTGCGACGAGGCGCGCGATCTGGTCGCGCCGGTCGCGCGCGCTTGACATCCCGGGCGCCGCCGGGCCGCGGAACAACGCGTCCGCTCCCGGCGCCCGCGACGTGGCGATGGGGGCGCCTCTTGCGACGGCTGCCGCGATCGGCGTTCCGGCCCGCCCGCTCACTTGTTGACCCCCATCGTCAGGCCCTGGATCAGGTTCCTTTGGAAGATGAGGTAGACCACGACGGCGGGCAGGGCGGAAAGCAGCGAGCCGGCCATGAGGGCCGGGACGTTGACCACGCGGCCGGTCTGGATGACGGCCAGGCCCACCGTGATTGTGCGGACCTCCGGATTGTTGAGGAACAACAGGCCGATTAGGAGGTCGTCCCAGATCTGGATGAACTGAAGCACGGCGACGGTGGTGATCGCCGGAATGCTGAGCGGAAGCATCAGCTTGCGGAAGATCTGCCAGTACGACGCCCCGTCCATCAGCGAGGCCTCGACGAGCTCCGAGGGGATGCCCCGGTAGTACGTCGTCATAAGGTACGTCGCGAACGGCGCGCCGAGCGCCGCGTACACCAGGACCGCGCCGAGGTACTGGTTGTTCAGGTGGGCGACTCGGGCGATGTTGACGAACTCGGGGATGATGATCGACTGCATCGGGATCATCATCCCGGCCAGGATGGCCAGGAAGACCATCCCCGAGCCGCGGAACCCGAGCTTCGCGAAGGCGAAGCCCCCCGTCGTGCTGACCACGATGATCAGCACGACGGCCCCGGCGGTCACGACGGTCGAGTTGATCAGCTCCTGCACGACCGGCAGGACGTTGAACAGCTCGGCCCAGCTGTCGAGCGAGAAGCCGTTCCCCGAGATGTACTGGTCCTCGGATTTGAACGCGGTCAGGATCATGAACACGAACGGGAACAGCATGACCACGACGACCACGCACAGGATCAGGAACATCACGCTGCGCGTGACCCGGCGCCGGGTGATCCTCATGGCCGTCTAGTCCAGTCGGCTGCGGAAGATCCGCAGCTGGGCAAGACTGACCGCGAACACGATCGCGAACAGCACGATCCCGATGGCCGCGGCGTAGCCGAACACGCCCACCTGGAAGCCCTGCTGGTAGACGTAGAACTCGAGCGTGGTCGTGCCGTAGCCGGGGCCGCCGCCGGTCATCACGAAGATCAGGCTGAACAGCGCCGTGAACGCGGTGATCAGGGTGAGGATGAAGGCGAACTGGATGAACCGCATCAGCATCGGGATCGTGATCTCGACGAAGGTCGTGAACCCGCCCGCGCCGTCGACGCGGGCCGCCTCGTAGACGTCGCGGTCGAGGGTGGCCATCCCGGTGATGAAGATGATCGTGTTGGTGCCGAACACCGACCAGATGAAGGTGATCGCGACGGCGACCATCGCGGATAGCTCGCCCGACAACATGTCGGTGTGGATGGAGCCGAGCCCGACGGCGCTCAGGACATGGTTGAGGATCCCCTCGCCGGCGAACACCCGGAGCGAGACCATGCCGATGACGACCCAGGAGATCGCGGTCGGCAGGAAGTAGGCGGATCGGAAGAAGCGCCAGCCGGGGACGTGCTCGTTGAGGAGGTACGCCACGAGCAGCGGGATGAGGATGGCGAACGGGATCGACGCCAGCAGCAGCAGGTTGTTCTCGATCACCCGCCAGAACGTCGGGTCGCTGAACAGCCGCTCGTAGTTCGCGGTCCCGATCCACGTGGACGAGATCCCATCCCAGCCGGTGAAGCTGAAGTAGATCGCCTGGGCGATCGGCACCGCGAGCAGGAGCAGCTCGAGCATGATGACCGGCACTGCGAACACGAGGCCGGCGCGCCGCTGCGACGTACGCAGGCGGCTGCCGGATGCGCGCCACCGCCGTCCGCGCCCGGGGGCCGCGCCGTCCGTCGCCGTTGAGAGGGTGGTCATCGGGGGGAGGAGCGGACGGCGGCGGGCGAGGCCCGCCGCCGTCCGAGATCGATCAGCCGCCGGCGGCGGGTGCGGTGTACGTGCTGCCGCGTCGATCGGGCGGCAGCTGGTTCAGGGCGTCCGACATCGCCTTCGTCGCGTCCTGCGGGCTCATGGTGCCCGCGAGGACCGCGTCGAGGACCTTGTTCGCCACGTCCACGACCTCGGGCTGGATGACGTTGTCGATCATCGGGTAGCGGGTGTAGCCCTGGGTCGCCGCGAAGTCGAGCATCTGGTTGGCCAGGGGGTTGGTTGCAGGGGTCCCGGCGACGACCGGGATCAGGCCGCCCTGGGCGATGATGTTCTGGGCCGCGGGCGTCGCCATCCAGGCGAGGAACGCCGCGGCCTCGGCCTTGTGCTGGGAGTAGCTGGTGATACCGAAGCCGTCACCGGGGAACTCGACCACGCCCTTGGCCTGCGTGTCGGTGAACGGCGGGGTGAACACGCCCACGTTGGCGCCCATCTTGTCGCTGAACTCCTGGAATTCCCACGAGCCCTCGAGCGTCATCGCGGTCTTGCCGGCCTCGAACTGCGCGATCGAGTCGGTGTTCGTCAGGACGTCCGGGTTCGTGTAGCCCAGGGTCTTGAGCGAGGCCCACTTGGTGAGCTGGGCGACGATCGCCGGGTCGGTCCATGGGATCGCGCCGCTGTAGAGCTTCTGCCAGTCGCTCACCGGCAGGTACATCAGCATGTAGCTGAGGTCGTAGAACGGGTAGAAGGCGGCGTTGAGCGCCTGCCCGCCCGTGCCATAGTCGAGCGGCAGGATGCCCGCTGCCTTCAGCTTGGCGCACGCGGCAAGGAACTCGGTCCAGTTGGTCGGGAATGTCGTGATCCCGGCCTTGGCGAAGAGGGCCTTGTTGTAGAACCCGTTGTAGTGCTGCATGTCGAGCGTGACGCAGATCGCGCCCTGGGCGAGCGACAGGCCCTTCGAGCACCAGTCGATGCCGTTGAATTTCTGGAGCGTGTCCATCGGGATGTAGGAGTTGAGCGGTTCGAGGTAGGACTGGTTCTGGAGGGCGAACAGGCCCGTCCACATCGTCATGATGTCCGGCCCGGACCCCGCGATGGCCGCGGTCTTGAGCAGGGCGAAGTAGTTGTCCGCCGGCTGGCTGACGACGTTGATCGTCACGTTCGGGTTCGCGGCCATGTACGCCTTGACCAGCGCGTTGGTCACGACTGCGTTCGCCTCGGTGCCGTAGTTGTGCCAGAGCGTGAGCGTGACGGGCGCCGCCGGCGACGGCGAGGCGGCCGTTGACGGGGCCACCGAGGCCGCTGCCGAGGCGGCGGCCGAAGCCGCCGTGCTCGCGACCGGAGCCGTCGTGGCACTGCTGCTGCAGGCGCTCACGGCCAGGATCGCCGCGGCGAAGAACGCCGCCGCGAGCTTCCGTTGAACCATATGTCTCCTCCTCAGTCGGCCCGGTCGCCCGATCAACTCGATCGAAGCTGGCCCTCGTGCCCCACCGCCCGCATCGCGGCTGATCCGACGGTCCGTTGGGGCGCCGGCGCGCTGAGGGCGTTTATAGCCCCGCGCGAAACGAACGTCAATCCGAACATTGACCGCTGGACCTCCTGAGAGCGCCGTGATCTCCTGTGCGGCAAGCGAACATTGACTCTACATCATTCGTACGTCAATTTGCACCTGTTCGATTGACGAACGGCGCCGGCATGGTAGATTCCCGACGGTTGGTCCGCGCTGCGGGCCGTCGGCGCGTTGCCCGTGCGGCCCCCGCGCCGTTCCTTCGAGGGAGGTTCAAGCGTGTCGACGGGCGAGTCGATCAGGCTCCAGCGGCTGTTCGACGGCGGGCAGAACGTCGTCGTCGTGGCGATCGATCACGGCCTCTACAACGGGCCGCGGCCGGGCTTCGAGAATCTCGCCCCGATCGTCGACCGGCTGCGCGGCGCGGACGCGATCCTGATGAGCCCCGGCATGGTTCCGTATCTCCGTTCGGTGTTCGAGCACCGCGGCGCCCCCGCGCTCATGGTGCGTCTCAACTGGGGCACCCAGTACGCGACCCAGTGGGGCTACCGCGAGAGCCGGAGCGTGCCCATGATCTCGGCCGCCCAGGCGGTGGCCCTCGGCGCGGACATCGTGCTCGTCGGGATGTCGATCAAGACGGGCTCGGAGCTCGTCGACGCCGAGAACGTGGCCCAGGTCGCGCGGTGCGTGGCGGAGAAGCGCGAGGTCGGCGTCCCGATCGTGGGCGAGGTCTACCCGGCCGGCCACGAGGACATCGCCCCTGAGGAGCGCCACGAGCAGATCTCGATCGGCTGCCGGATCGCCGCCGAGCTTGGGGCGGACCTGGTCAAGACCTTCCACACGGGCGCGCGCTTCGCGGAGATCGTCCGCTCGACGCCGGTGCCCATCCTCGCGCTCGGGTCGAAAAAGGCTCCGCGGGAGGTCGATGCACTCGAGCTGGCCGCGACCGCCATCCGTGACGGCGCCCGTGGCGTGGTCTTCGGGCGGAACGTCATCGGGGCACGGAGCCCGGAGCGCTTCCTGGAGGCGCTCCAGGAGGTCGTCAAGAACGGCGCCGAACCCGCCGTCGCGGCCGCGAAGCACCGGCTCGACTGAGCCTCCGGCCCGGGCCCCGCGATGTCCCTCCTGATTGGCCTCGACATCGGGACAACGTCCGTCAAGGCGGGTGTCTTCGATGCTTCCGGGCGACAGCTCGCGGGCGCCGGGCAGGAGTACCGGATTGACCATCCCGCACCTGACCGGGCGGAGATCGACGCCGAGAGATACTGGGTCGCGACCGTCGCCGCGGTCCGGAGCGCGCTCGGCAGCGCCGGCGGCGACCCGGGCGGCGTCGAGGCGATCGCCGTGTCCAGCCAGGGTGAGACCGTGGTGGCCGTCGACGCCGAGGGCAGGGCGCTGGGCCCCGCAATCATCTGGCTGGACAACCGGGCCCTCGCCGAGGCACGCGAGCTCGCCGGGCGGTTCGGCGACGCGGAGGTCTACGAGCACACCGGGGTCCCGTCGATCACCCCGACCTGGACCGCCTGCAAGCTGCTCTGGTGGCGGCGGCACGAGCCCGGGCTGTTTGCCGCGGCCTCGCGCTTCCTGCTCGTCGAGGACTTTCTCCTCCACCGGCTCTCGGGCCGCTTCGTCACGGAGGGCGGCGTGCAGTCCACGTCCCTGCTCTACGACATCCGCACCGACGCCTGGTGGGGTTCCATGCTGGAGGCGGTGGGGATCGGGCCCGAGCGGCTGCCCGAGATCGTCGGGCCGGGGGCGGTGGTGGGCACCCTCTCGATCGAGGCCGCGGGCCAGCTTGGGCTGCCGCTGAGCGTGCGGGTCGTCGCGGGCGGCATGGACCAGGGCGCCGGGGCGGTCGGTGTCGGGAACATCGGGAGCGGCGTGGTGTCCGAGAGCACGGGCGGCGCCCTGACGCTCCAGGCGTCGGTCGGCCACGCGGGCGGCGACCCGACGCGCCAGACGCCCGTCTACGTCCACTCCGCACCGGGTCGCTACCTGTACTGCCCTGTCTGCCCGACGGGTGGGATGGCCCTGACCTGGTTCCGCGACCAGTTCGGGGCCGACGAGGTCGCCCGGGCAGCCCAGCAGGGCGTGAGCGCGTACGAGCTACTGACGTCGCTCGCCGCCGGGGTCCCGGCGGGCGCCGAGGGCCTGACCATGTTGCCCCACCTGATGGGGGCCTTCAGCCCGGAGTACGAGCCGGAGGCGAGCGGCGTCTTCTTCGGCTTCACCCTCCACCACGGCAAGCCGCACTTCGTGCGGGCCGTGCTGGAAGCGGTCGCGTTCATGCTGCGACGGAACCTGGAGCTGTTGAGCGGGGCAGGGGCACCCGCCGCCGAGATCCGCTCGCACGGGGGTGGAGCGCGCAGCACGCTGTGGAACCAGATCAAGGCCGACGCGTGCGGGCTGCCGGTGATGACGCTCGACGGCGAGGACGCGGCGGTCCGCGGTGATGCGATGATCGCGGGCGTTGCGACGGGCGTGTTCCCGAGCCTGGCGGCCGCGTCCGCGGCGATGGTCGAGCTCAAGGATCTCTACGAACCGAACCCGGCAACGCGGACAGCCTACGAAGCCGCGTACGGCCGATACGTGGAGCTGTTCGACACGCTCCGGCCGCTCTTCGCGACCAGCCGGCGGCCGGTCGGCGACTGACCCAGCAGGACAAGGGATGTATCTCGCAGGAGGAAGACCGTGGCGGTGAAGGCGAAGATCGGCGTCCTCGTGATGGCGCTCCTCGAGGACGACTACAACAAGACGGCCCACATGCGCCCTGCCGCCACCGCCGCTGCGCAGGAGATCGCCGACGCGCTCTCGACGTTCGGCGAGGTTGTCCACGCGGGCCTCGTCGAGGAGGAGGAGCAGGCGGCGGCCGCCGCCCGACTCTTCAACGCGGAGGACGTCGACATCATCGTCGCGCTCGAGCTCGCCTACACGAAGGGCCTCGTCCCGGCGCGCTGCCTGCTCGACACGACGGCGCCCGTGCTCGTGTGGAACACGCAGAAGATCCCGCGGCTCGGCGAGGCCGACGGCTTCGACGTGGTCATGCTCAACAGCGGCATGGCCGGGATGCCCGAGCTCACGGCCGTGCTCGTCCGGACGAAGCGCGAGTTCGCGCTCGTGACGTCCCGCTTCGACGATCCGGACGGGCGCCGGCGCGTCGGCGAGGTCATCGCCGCCGCGGCGATCCGGCGCCGCCTGCGGGAGGCGCGGATCGCCCTCGTGGGTCACCCGTTCGAGGGCATGACCGACCTCATGTTCGACGGCCTCTCGCTCCGCCAGCAGATCGGCCCCGTCGTGTGGCCCCTCGAGCCGGAGAAGGTCGCCGTCCGCTTCGGCGAGATCGCGCAGGCCGACGTGGACGCGACGATCGCCGCCGAGCGGGCCCGCTACAGCGTGGAGATGGAGCCCGCCCTCTTCGAGCGTTCGGTCCGTCTCGCGCTGGCGCTCGAGTCGGTCGCGAAGGAGCACCGCTTCGACGCCTTCACCGCGTTCGACCAGGTCTGGCTGAGCGATCCCCGGGTCGGGATCATCCCCTCGTACGGGACCGGACGCCTCTGCGAGATCGGCATCCCGGCCTCGCCCGAGGGCGACGTCACGACCGCGGTGGCCCAGCTGATCCTGCAGGAGCTTGCCGGCCAGGCCACGACGCTGGAGAACTACGTCATCGACTTCGAGAACGACGCCGTGATGTTCTCCCACGACGGCCACGGGAACCCCGCCCTGGGCACGCCCGGCGCGGTCAAGGTCAAGCACTCGATCTACTACACGGGCGTCCACGGCTTCGGGGCCGGCTTCGAGTTCGCCTACGAGCCCGGACCGATCACGAACCTGGCGCTCGTGCTCGTGGGCGACGGGCGATGGCGGTTCGTGATCTCCGAGGGTCAGCTGCTGCCGTTCCCGCCGCGACCCATCTCGGCTCCCCAGACGCTGTTCAGGCACGACACGCTTCCCATCGCCGACTGGTGTGACGCCTGGCTGCGGGCCGGCGCGACCCACCACATGGGCGCCGCCCGGGGGCGCTGGACGCCGCCAGCTCCTCCACCTGGCCCGGATGCTCGGCATCGAGGCGGTCGTCGTTTGAGGATGGACGGCGGGAGGGAGCTCCGCGCGCCGATCTTCGAGATCGGGCTCAAGGGGTACGTCTACGGCGCCGAGGCCGTGCGCCTGGCCGAGGCGGCGGATCGGCTGAGCCAGCGAGCTCGACGTCAGCGTCATCTTCGACCCGCAGGCGGTCGACATCCCGGCCGTCGCCCGGGCGACGGAGCGCCTCCTCGTCTTCGCCCAGCACATGGACCCCGTCGCCGTCGGCCGCGGCGTCGGGGCCGTGCTGCCGGAGGCGCTCAGGGAGGCGGGTGCCGTCGGCACGCTTCTCAACCACTCGGAGCGGCGGATGACGCTCGGCGACATCAACCGGACGATCCGGCGCGCACGCGAGCTCGGCCTCGCCACGCTCGTCTGTGCCGACTCCCCCGAGGAGGCGGCCGCGATCGCCCAGCTCGGCCCGGACATCGTCCTGGCCGAGCCGCCCGAGCTGATCGCGACGAGCCGCTCCGCGGCGACCGAGATGCGCGGGTTCGTCGAACGCTCGGTCGAGATGGTCGGGCGGATCGACCCGGGCATCATCGTGATGTGCGGCGCCGGGGTCCAGACGCCGGACGACGTGGAGCAAGATGATCCGGCTGGGGGTCGGGGGGACCGGATCGTCGAGCGGCGTCCTGAAGGCCGCCGATCCCGTCGCGCTGATGTCGCGCGATGCTCACGGCCATGAAACGGAGCTGGGACGAGCTCCATGCTCGCCCGACCCGCGATGCCAGAGCAATCGAGGAACCAACGGATGACCGTCCACCACGAGACCGTCGAGGTCCGCAGCAACCTCCACAAGCCGATGTTCCACGACGTCACCGCGGCGGCCGCGGAGGCGGTCGCCCGCTCGGGCATCCGGATGGGCACGCTGACCGTCTACTCGAAGCACACCACCTGCAGCGTGATCATCCAGGAGGCATCGCACGACCGGCTGTACGACGGCACCGAGTACCTCCTCCAGGACCTGGTGGATCGCCTGCAGACGCTGATCCCGACCTGCACGCACGAAGGTCAGTACCTGCACCCGGGCAAGGCGCACATCCAGCATGCGGTGGACGACCTCGGCGAAGAGGCGGTCTGGAGCCTGAACACGGATGCGCACCTCCGGTCAAGCCTCGTCGGCCGGTCGGAGACGATCCCGATCATCGACGGGCAGCTGGAGCTCGGCGAGTTCGGGCGGATCTACTTCGCCGACTTCGACGGGGTCCGGGAGCGCGACCGGAGCGTGCACTTCACGGTCATGGGCGAGTAGCCCGCACCGAAGCTCGCCCACGCCCAGGTGGCCGCGGCGCCCACCGCTGCCACCAGGCCCGTGGAAGGATGTCTGGGGCCCGTTGAACGCGGAGCCCTGCGGCCGGCCAGCCGGGGAGCCCCTCAGAGGCGCCGAGCGTGGCCCCGACGCGGCTGGCCCACTCCGCTCTTGGCCCACTCGCTCTCGCCGGGAGGCCGGCGAGCACCTCCAGGCATTGGAGGGCGCCGAGGATCGCCAGCTGCCGGAGCGTCCCCGGGTCGTCTCCGATCCCGACTGCGGCGAGGAACGCGCCGCCCGCGCTCGCGGTCCGCTCCGGGTGATGGCGAGCGATGATCCACGTCCACCACGCGGCGTCGAAGAGCGGATGGGCGAGGCGGACGCGCTCTAGGTCGAGGAGCCCGACCACGCTGCCGCGCGCGACGACGACGTTGACCGGGGCAAGATCGCCGTGTGCGAAGGCGGGCGCGTCGCCGCCGAGCTCGGCCGGCAGCTCGTCGATGAGCCCCGCGAGCCGGGAAACCTGGTCCGGTCCGAGATCGTCACGCGCCCGCTCGACCCAGCGTCGTGCGGCCGCCCGGAGCAGGCGCGGGTCACCCCAGCGGTGCGAGAGTCGCAGACCCGTCGTCGGCACGTTCCGCAGCCCGCGGGCGAGCGCCCCGACCGCCGCGCCGAGTCCGCGTGCTGCCGCATCGTCAGCGAGCAGCTCGCGGCCCGTCGTCCCGGCGACGAAGCGCGTGACGAGGTACGGGACCGGGCCCGCTGCATCCCCCGCCACGATCCTGGCAAGAGGGAGGTCCGGTGCGGCGACGGCGAGCCGCCGCCCGACACGCAGACGGCGCGCGATCGCCGCGCGGTCGGCGCTCCACTGGACGACGAGCCTGCCGTCCGGACCAGCGCCGGCGGGCGTGACGAGCAGCGTCCGGGTCGCGACGGCCCAGGGGGGCGTGAGGTCGGCGACGACATCGGCCCGCCCGCCCAGCACGGCTTCGACAGCCGGCGGGATCCGGCGCTGCCCGTCAGCCATACCCTTCGGCGAACATCCCCCGGTCGTCGAACGCGATCGCGTGGAGCGCCTCGACGACCTCGCAGCGGCCGCTGGCGAGGACGTCGGGGAGCGCCGGCCCGCTCACGTAGAGCAGCTCGAGGTGCTTCGTGTCCCGGGCCCGGACGATCCGGGCGGTCTCCGGCGTGACCCTGATGCAGCACGCGATGGCGACCGCCATCGCCTCGCGGTCCGTCTCGACGGTAAGCGACACCCGCGCCCCCTCCGGCGTCTTCGCGGTGATGGCGTTCATGTACGTCTTCGCGTAGTCGATCTCCTCGACGAGCCGGCGGAGCACGACGTCGGCCAACCCGACGCCGACCGCATTCCCCTCGGTCCCGGCGGTCAGCCCGCGGGCGACGATCCGCTGGATCGCCGGCCCGGCGCCGGTCGGCCCGCCGTAGTAGCGGCCCACCACGTTGGAGTCCATCCCCAGCCCGCTGACGTCCTTGCCGATCTCGTCGAGGACGAGGACGTCGAGCGCACCGAGCGGGAGTCGCGCGAGGAGCCGGGTTGCCATGACGAGAAGCTCGGGCTCCCTGGTCGAGGATCCGGCCGGCCGGCACGGCCTCGACGTGGCGGAGTCGGGCGAAGCCGTTCTCGACGAGGGCGAGGCCGAACGGGATCGGGGCATGGGCGAGCGTGTATGCACCGACTGCCGGGATGAGCTCGTCGAAGACGGCGAAGCCCTGGCGGTGGAACGTGTCGGCGCCCTTCTGCTTCCCGAGGCCGATCGCGATCATCTTGAGGAGGCCGCTCTCGACCGGGCCGGAGAAGTCCGTGTGGACCTTGATGCGGTTGACGGGGATGATGAGGTCGGCGCCTTCCAGGGCGTTTCGGTCGACGAAGACGGGAACGCCCGGACGGAGGACGCCGAGCTCGACCGTTTCCATGCTCGAGCGGATCTCGCAGCCCATGGCCTCCGGGGTGATCCCGTACTCGGCGAGGACGCCGAGCTGGCCCTCGGCGGTCGCGCCCCCGTGGCTGCCCATCGCCGGGATGATGAAGACGGAGGCGCCCGCCTCGCGGACGCGCTCGACGGTCGCCCGGACCACCTCGTCGATCCGGTCGATCCCGCGGCTGCCGGCCGCGATGCACACGCGCGCTCCCGGCCGGATCGTCGCGATCTCCGGCTCGAGCGCCGCCCGGACCGCGGCGCGAACGTCGCCGATCTCGGTCGGGTCGAACCGCTGGCGAACGAGCGCCCACTCGGGCAACGTCCCGGCGGCGAACTCCGGGAAGGCGGGCCGATCTCCGGCAGCCCCGGCCCCGGGAGTCCGGCCGCTCGGCCCCACGACCGGCGGGTCGCTCAGGCGACCCTCGCCGTCCCATGCCCCGGGGCGACCGCCGCGCGCACCGTTCCCGCTGCCGCTCATCCTGGAGCCGCCTTCCATCAGATCGTCATCGCGCTGAAGCCGCCATCGACCCGGACGATCGAGCCGGTGACAAATCCCGACGCTCTCGCGGAGGCCAGCCAGACGGCCGCGCCGACGAGCTCGTCGGGCTCGCCGAGTCGAGCCGACGGGGTGTGGCCGAGGATCGCGCGGACCCGCTCTTCCGAGAGGAGCTTCCGGTTCTGTTCGGCCGGGAAGAAGCCCGGCGCGATCGCGTTGACCCGGATGCCGTGCGGCGCGAGCTCGCGGGCAAGGTACTGGGTGAGGTTGTTGAGGCCGGCCTTCGCGACCGAGTAGGCCGCGACCTTCGAGAGGGGCGGGCCCGGACGAGGCCGACGAGAGGTTGATGATCGAGCCGCCGCGTCCGTTCGCGATCATCGCCCGGCCGAAGACCTGGCAGGCGAGGAAGACCGAGGTCAGGTTCGCGTCGAGGATCCGGTGCCACTCGTCGAGCCCGATCTCGAAGAACGGCGTCGAGCTGTTCAGGCCGGGCGCGTTGACGAGGACGGTCACCGGGCCCAGGCGATCCTCGGCCGCCTGCCGCGCGGCCTCGAGCGATGCCGGGTCGGTCCCGTCGGCCGCGACGAAGGTCGCCCGGATGCCCTCGGCCTCGAGCGCGGCGACGCGGGCCGCGCCGCGCTCTGCCGAGCGCCCCATCACGGCGACCGCCGCGCCGGCCCGGCCCAGCCCGTGGCAGAGGGCGCCGCCGAGGACGCCGGTCCCGCCGATGACGGCTGCCACGCAGCCGCTCAGGTCGAAGAGGTCCATGCGCGATCCTCCGGGTGACATCGGTGGTATCCGGTCAGGCGATCGGGGACATGGCGGCGCCGCCGCTCGTAATCGCTTCCTCGCCGGTCGCGGTCCTGTGCCCGAGCGTGTCGAGCGCGGCCTCCTGCTCGTGCATCTGCGCTCGCAGCGCGTCGAATGCGCGGTGGTGGCGCGCGTAGAACGGGCGATCGGGCCCGGGCGAGTAGACCGGGCCCGCGGGGACGGCCGGCAGCGTCCCCGCCGGGACGCTGCCCAGCGCGCGCAGGCCGAGGAGCGCGGCGCCGGTCGCCGACGCGTCGGCTGCCTCGACTGCCATCAGCGGCTCGCCGATCACGTCGGCCAGGATCTGCGCCCACAGCGGCGACTTGGTGATCCCGCCCGTCAGGCGGGTCGGCTCGCCGGTTGCCGCCGGTGCCGGCAGCACGTGCCAGACGTCGGCGAGACAGTGCGCGACCCCCTCCATCCCCGCCCGGACGAGATGCGCACGGCCGTGCCCCAGGCGGAGGCCGTAGACCATCGCCCGGTCGTTCGGCGTCCACGATGGGCTTCGCTCGCCCGCAAGGTAGGGGAGGAAGAAGACGCCGTCCGCCCCGGCGGCGATCGCGCCGGCGTCCGCCAGGAGCTGGCGGAAGCCGGCCGCCGGTTCGAGGTCCGGGTAGAGAGCGGCGCGTGTCCACTCGAGGGCAAGCCCGCCGTTGTTGACGGCCCCGCCGATCAGCCAGTGTCGCTCGTCGATCACGTAGCACCAGGTCCGCTCGGCAGGGGTCGAGCCAGGGCCGGTCGGCGAGCTGGCGAACGGCGCCGCTCGTGCCGACGGTGATGACCGCCTGGCCCGGCGTCCCGATTCCCGTCCCGAGGTTCGCCATCGCACCGTCGCTTCCACCCGCGACGACGGGCAGGCCCTGCGGGAGCCCGGTCGCGGCGGCCGCCTCCCGGGTCAGGCCGCCGATGACGGCGGTCGAGGCGACGAGCGGCGGGAGGCGTTCGGGAGTGACCCGCGCTGCCCGGAGCGCCTCGGGATCCCACGTCCGGCTCGCGATGTTCAGGAGCCCGGTCGTCGAGGCGATCCCGACGTCGGTCGCCCAGGCGCCGGTGAGCTCGTGGAGGACCCAGTCCTTGAGGCCGACGAACAGCGCGGCGCGACCCGCGAGCCCGGACGTCTCCTCTGCCCACCAGCGCAGCCGGACGGGGTTGTAGGTCGAGCGCACCGGACAGCCCGTGCGGGCGTACAGTCCCGGTACGTCCACCTCGTCGCGAACGACCCGCTCGAGCGGCGCTGCACGGTTGTCCGCCCAGGTCATCGCCGGCGCGATGGGTGTCCCGTCCGCCGCGACCGGGAAGCAGCTGTGCATGGCGCCGCTGAAGCAGATCCCGCTCGGCGGGACGGAGGAGGCTGCCGTCGCGGCACGGACCGCACGCACGACGGCAGCGTGAATGGCGGACGCGTCCTGCTCCGCCCAGCCCGGATGCGGGATCCGAAGCGGGTACTCCTCGCTCGCGGCGGCAACGGCACGACCGGCGGGGTCGAAGACCACCGCCTTGCAGCTCGTCGTCCCGAGGTCGAGTCCGATCATCCCGCGTCGTCCAGGCGGTAGGCGCGCCGTGCCAGGCCGCAGGCGAGCTCGCCCGCCATCTCGGCCGCGGCAGCCTCGTCGACCACGTCGCGGACGACGAGGCCGGCAAGCCAGCCGCGACGTCGCCCGGCGCCAGGCGTCGTGGCGGGCTGGGATCGAGCAGAACGCGCGGGTGTCGTCGTTGAACCCGGCCAGGTTCGCAGATCCCCGCCGTCTCGACGACGTGGTCGAGGTAACGGACGATGCCGTTGAGGCTGTCGTGGAACCACCAGGGCGGCCCGAGCCGGAGCGCCGGGTAGTGGCCCGCGAGCGGTGCGAGCTCGCGGGAGTAGGCCGTCTCGTCGAGGGTGAAGAGGATGAGCCGGAGGCGAGGGTCGCTGCCGAACCGATTGCAGGAGCGGGCGGAGGTTCCGGGTGAACTCGGCGCCGACCGGGATGTCGGCGCCCATGTCCGTCCCGAACCGCTCCAGGAGCGCCGGGTCATGGTCGCGGAGCGAGCCGACGTGGAGCTGCATGACGAGCCCGTCCTCGACGCTCATCCTGGCGAGCTCGATGAGCAGGTGGCCGGCGAACCGTCGGGCGTCGTCGTCCGTCGGCTCACCGCGGAGGGCGCGGGCGAAGATCGCGTCGGCCTCCGCCGGCTCGAGCGGGGACGTGTAGGCGGTCTCGACCCCGTGGTCGGCCGCCACGGCGCCCATCTCGCGGAAGTACGTCCGGCGGGCCTCGAGCGCGGCCAGCAGGTCCGCCGTGCTCGAGATCTCGCGGCCGACGGCGTCCGAGAGGGCGTCGAGCCGTGCCCGCCAGCCGGGCGCGAGGAGGTTGACCACCCCGTCCGGGCGGAAGGTCGGCCGGACGTCCCCGGCCCAGTCCGAGGCCTGGATCGCCCGGTGGCCGTCGAGCGGGTCGGCGGCATCGTCGGTCGTGCAGAGCGTCTCGATCCGGAAGCGCTCGAAGAGCGCCCGGGGCCGGAACTCGGGCCGGGCGAGCTGGGCCTCGATCGCGTCGTAGACGGCTCCGGCATTCGCGCTCCCGAGCGGCTCGTCGATCCCGAAGACCCCGCTGAGCTCGTCGGCGAGCCAGGCGCCCGACGGTGTCGCCCGGAAGAGATGCACGTGGTCGGCGAAGAGCTGCCAGACCCGGCGATGGTCGGTCTCGGTCGGCGGGCCGCCGGGGGCGTCCGCTCGCGGCCGGATCCCGAGCGCCTCGAGGGAGATCCCCTGGGAGTAGAGCATCCGGAACACGTAGTGGTCCGGGATGATCAGGAGCTCGGTCGGGGTCCCGAACGTCGCGTCCGGGTCGGCAAGGAGACGCGGATCGACGTGCCCGTGCGGGCTGACGATCGGCAGGCCCGCGACGAGGTCGTACAAGCCCGCGGGCGATTCGGCGCGTCGCCGGATCGGGCGGGAGGTAGCGGTCGGCCGCGAGGCGTTTCGGCTGGACAGTCATTGGCGCCCTCCGCACGCGACCCGATGGTAGACGTGGCAGCCGGGGGCCGCTCAGCGCCGGTGCCGCGATGCCCCGCAGGGGTGAGGTCCTCGGGGGCGGCGAGCGGGCTCCGGTCGCGGCTTGAGGTCGGGCAACCGTTCACACAGACTCGATACCGCGTGCACACGTCGCGCACATCCTCGGCCCACGATATCAACGGCGGGCCCGGGCACCATGGACGGGGCGCGAGGCGGGTCGGCGTGACGACAGAATGGAGATAACCAGCATGGCAACAATGCACCACTACACGGAACCCTCGCGCCTTATCCGGGCCGCCTATCGGCTCATCTACGATCCCCTCCGGGCGGGCTACCTGCGCCGACTGGTGGCGTCGCTCGAGCTGACGGGCAGGGAGCGGGTCCTCGACTTCGGCTCAGGGGCTGGCTCGGAGGCTGTCTACCTCGCCCACGCCCTGGGGCGCGGCGGGCGGCTCACCTGCCTCGACGTCTCGCCGACATGGCTCGCCGGAGGCGCGGCGCCGGCTGCGCCGGTTCACGAACGTGGAGTTCCTCCTCGGCGAGGCCCCGACGGCCGCGCTGCCCGAGGCGACCTTCGACGTGATCCTTGCCAACTTCGTTCTCCACGACGTGGCTCGGGATGCACTCCCGTGGGTGCTCGTCGCCCTCGGCCGCTCGCTCCGGCCGGAGGGCCGGTTCGTCGTGGTCGAGCCCGACACGTCGTCCGGGTCGGGAAGCCGGATCGTGCCGGCGCACCATCGACTCCCGGCGGGCGAGCTGCGCTCGCAGATGGCCGCCGCGGGCCTGGCCGAGCAGTCGCGCGAGATCGTCTCTGCCCTGGGCGGCTCGGCCGTCCGCAGCGTCTTCGCGCTCGCCTGACGCTCGCAGGTTCGCCGAGCCGTGGTGCCGGACGTGCGGTAGGCTCGATCGATCGGCCGACGGGGCGCAGAGACGAGGATCGAGCCTCGGGTCGCCCGGGACCGCGAGAGGAACGCAACCGATGCGCAAGCTCCGCAATCTCGTAGCCCTCGGCGCGGGCGCTGTTGCGCTCGCGGGGACCACCTACTGGCTCGTCGTGCGGCCCTGGGCGCAGGAATGGGGGACTGACCCCGCGGAGGCAACCAGGCCGTTCCCCGGCGACGACGTCGTGCCTGATGCCCCCGTCAGCGACACGAGGGCGATCACGATCGAGGCGCCCCCGTCCGCAGTCTGGCCATGGCTCATGCAGATGGGGTACGGGCGCGGCGGCTGGTACAGCTACGACGCGATCGACATGAAGGGCGCGAGCTCGCACGGCATCCTCCCCGACATGCCTCCGCTCGTCGTCGGCGACATCGTCCCGACACACCCTGGCGGCGGGTTCGAGGTCAAGGCCGTCGAGCCCGAGCATGCCCTGGTCCTCTATGTCGACACGGCCCTCGTACGCACCCAGGCCGAGGCGGCGCGGGCGAGCGGTGTCGAGGCGAGCCCAGCCAACGTCGCCGCCACCGGAGCCCTGATGGGCGCGGCGCAGCCGACCGAGTTCGCCGCCAGCTGGGCCTTCGTCCTCGAGCCGCTCGGCGACGACCGGACGCGCCTGGTTGAGCGGTTCCGGGTCCGGTTCGACGGAGACGGTCAGCCCTGGACGAAGTTCACACTGCCCTTCATGGGCTTCGGCGTCTTCGTCATGGTCCGCCGGCAGCTGCTCGGCATCAAAGAGCGCGTCGAGCGCAGCCGGTAGCCGTCAGTTCTCGCTCAGCAGCTCGCGGATCACCTGCTCAGAGTTCGCGTAGTCGCCTTCCCCGTAGTGGAGGTGGCGGATCTCGCCGTTGCGGTCCACGAAGTAGAAGGCCGGCCAGTACTTGTTCGCGTAGGCGTTCCAGGTGGCAAAGCCAGGGTCGAACGCGACCGGGAACGTGACGCCGTCCTGCGCGACCGCGTTCCGGACGTTGCCCAGGTCGCGCTCGAATGAGAGCTCCGGCGTGTGCACGCCGACGACCACAAAGCCGGCCGCGGCGTAGCGCGCGTACCAGGCCTTGACGTAGGGCTGGACGTCACGGCAGTTGATGCAGTCGAACGTCCAGAAGTGGACCAGCACGACCTTGCCCCGCAGCGAGGCCATCGTCAACGGCGCGCTGTTGATCCAAGCCGTGATGCCCACGAGCTCCGGCGCAGGCCCGAGATCGTCGAGCGGCACGTTGGCGGGCAGGCTCGACGCGATCGGCGCCGGGAGCTCAGCCGGGTCGACGACCACGGCGCCCTGGACTGCCGCGGTCTGCGCGGTGGATGACGATTGCACCAAACCGGTCCCCCCTTCCGTTGCAGGTCCCTGGGCGAGCGAATTCAGCGATGCGGTCCAGTCAGCGGGCAGGACGCTCGCCACGCTGTTCTCGAGCGGGATGTCGAACTGGGTCGCGACGATGAGGCTCGCCGCGATCATGAGGGCGCCAAATGCCTGCATGATGCGGGCGCGTCGGGCCGGGCTCCCCGCCGCTCGGACTGCTCGCCGGCCGACCATCGCGATCGCGAACAGCGGAAGGGCCGCACCCGCGACGTAGGCGAGCGCGACGGCGAGCCCCTCGAGCGTCGGGCCGCTGGTCGCCGCGACGGCGATCACCGACGCCATGATCGGGCCGACACAGGGTGCCCAGATGAGCCCGAGCGCGGCGCCCGTGACCACTCCACCGACGAGCCCGCCCGACCCTATGGCCCCGCTCGATCCGAAGCCGGCGAACCGCGGGAGACGGCTCGCGAGGTGGTCGCCGAGCGCGGGAACCACAAGGAACGCGCCGAAGACCCCGAGGGCGAGCGCGCTCCCGACCCGAAGCTGGCTCGTCGAGATCCCCGCGGCGAGGAGTGCGGACGAGAGCAGGACGGACAACGCGACGAACGTCGCCCCGAACCCGAGCATGATCGCGAGCGCGCGGCGGTTGCCCCCGGTCGCCCCAGCGCCGACCACGAGCGGCACGATCGGCAGGGTGCAGGGAGCGACGATCGTCAGCAGCCCACCGATGAACGCGAACGCCAAGACGAGCGGCATGTCCGAGACGGGTCCTCAAAGCGAATTGTCCCGAACTCTAGGCGCCGATGGTGACGACACGATGACAGGTGCGACCGCTTCCGCCGAACGTCAGCGCGTACAGCGCAGCCCGGCCGCCGGAAGGGTGCTGTCGATGAGGTACGCGTCAACGGCGGTACGGACGCACACGCTCGACGGGTACCCCGCGTGGCCCTCACCGACGCGAGTTACGAGGACGGATGATGTCAGTTGCCGCGCGACGGCCTGAGCCCAGGCGTAGGGCGTGGCCGGGTCGCCGGTCGAGCCGACGAGGAGGATCGGTGGCGCCCCGGGCGCCGCGACTGGGGCGGGGACCCGGGCGGGCGGCACGGGCCAGTAGGCGCACGCGACGTCGTTGTAGGCCACCAATCGCCCGACCCGCGGCGCGAGGGCGGTGAAGCGCGTGGCCATCACGGCGTATGCGGCCGGGTCACGGGGCGACGGCCAGTCGAGACAGGTCACCGCGTCGTAGGCGTCGATGATGTTGGAGTACGAGCCGTCGGGATTGCGTCCCCGAAGCGGGTCGCCCATGGCGAGCAGGAGGCTCCCGTCGCCCGCCCGTGCCTCGGCGAGTGCTTCCGCGAGTAGGGGCCAGGCGGCCCTCGAGTAGAGGGCCTCCGTGACGGCCTCCCAGGCTTGCGTGGGCCCCACCGGCTCGCGGTTCGTCAGGCGTGGCGTGGCGATGGGATGTCGTTCGATTTGCGCGATGAGCGCGTCGAACGCTGGTCCGGGCCGGCCCCCGGAGTAGTAGGCACACGCCGAATGTGCCGCGCAGTCGGCGAGGAACCGGTCGAGCGACCCTTCCAGCGCGACCGCCTGGTCCTGGCGGAAGGTGGCTTCGGAAAGGCTCGGGTCAACCACGCCATCGAGCGCCAGCGCGCGGATGTGAGTCGGAAAGAGCGACGCGTAGTCCTCGCCGATGAGCGTCCCGTACGAGAACCCGAGGTAGGTCAGCTGCTCGTCGCCCACCGCCGCCCGGATCCGGTCGAGGTCGCGGGCCACGTTCAGTGTCGACAGGTGCGCCAGCAGGTCGGGATTGCGCTGCCCGCACTGCTGGGCGAACAATTTCGACCCGGACAGCAGGTTGGCCAAGCCGGCGGGCGTGGCCGCCGTCTCGTCCTCCGGTGTGAAGTGGTCGAGGGTGTCGAGGCAGTGGACGGGCGTGCTCGCCCCGACGCCACGCGGGTCGAAGCCGACGATGTCGAACCTTGCGAGCAGGTCGGGCGGGAAGAGCGCGGTCGCGTCCTGCCGCACGAAGTCCACGCCGCTCTCCCCCGGCCCGCCGGGATTGACCACCAGCGAGCCGATCCGCCGGCTCGGATTGCTCGCCCGAAGACGGATCAGCGCGAGCCGGACGGCCGGTCCGAGCGGGTCGGCGTAGTCCAGGGGCGCGTCGACGCTTCCGCACTCGAAGCCGCCGCCACAGTCGCTCCACGACACGGGGGGAGGGGGCCCGAGGCTCGGGACCGGGGTGACCGTTGGCAGGGCGGCGAGCGTGCTGAGCGCGGCAGCGGCCGGCGACCCGGAAGCCGCGGGCCGCGTTGGAAGCGGCGCCGTCGAGCCGCAGGCACCAGCACCAAGGGCGGCGACGAGCGCTAGAGCGGCAAGCCTTCTGCCCGACGACTTCCTGTCCGCACGCGATCGCACCTCGCGACTGTACGCGAAGACCCGGCGCCGGGGCGGCCGCCGCGGTTCACGCGTCTGCCGAAATCAGCTACGCGGCTGGCGCCTGGAGCGTGTCGGAAAACGGGCGCACACCAGTGACCGTTCAACGAGGGCAACGACTCAAAGGCGCGCACTCGGTTGTCAATACTCGAAGCGGAGCCGATCGCGATGCCCGAGGAGACGGAGCCCCGGTTGCTACGATCTGGGTGACCGGCGGCCGCAGGAAGGTTCTCCCATGGCCGACGCGAACGAGACAGGTCCGGCCCGGGTGTGCCCGTGGTGCTCGGCCCCGGTGCCGCCCGGCGCGACGCGGTGCCCGGCCTGCGGCGACTCCCTGGCCCAGCGCGAGTCGATCGACGGCCTCGCCATCCCGGGCGTCACGGTCGTGGAGCCCGCTCTGGGGGCCGACGCCGAACGGCCCCTCCGCGTCCCGCTGGCGACGCCCGCGAACCTCGACCCGTTCGGCGGAGGGATCGACCTGGGTGGGGTGGCCAGGCTCGCAGACCTCGCCGCACCGCTTGCCAGGCGCCCGTTGATCCGAGCACGGTGGGACAGCCGACCGAGGCGTCTCTCGAGGCGGCCGAGCGCCAGGACCGGGAGGACGCGTCGACCTGACGCCGGCGTGTCGGTGGGCCGCTGGACGGCCCCTCGGTTCTTCGCCTCGTGGGGGCCGACCCCGGGGGTGCCGAGAGCGTGGCCATCGCGGACGGTTGGCCAGCGGACGTCCAGCCCAGTTGACAGATCATCGATAATCGAGCAACTGTCTGCCAGGACAGTCTGGGACCGGATCGGACCGGCTCTTTACGACGCAACAGGAGGTGGCTGGCGAGGAGACTCTCCGTCGCGCCGCTGAGCCCGACGAGCCGGGCAGCAGCAGAACGTTTCGCGACCGATCCGCTCCCCGGGTAGTCGGCCCTAGAGGGCGCATCTTCGGGGCAGCGCCGAGTCGACCGGTCATTCAGCGTCCCGCGATGCGCTTCGCTGACTCCTGTGGTATCGAAAGGTTGGCGACATGCCCGAGCCCTTCACGATCGACCTTGATCTGATCCTTAATCGCAAGTACCCGGGGCTCGTCCACGTCGACCCGAAGAAGACCGCGTTGATCGTCGTGGACATGCAGGGGTACTTCCTCGACCCGGACCAGCCAGCCTACCTTCCTGGAGGGAACGGAGCGCCGTCTAGTGAGACGGTCCTCGAGAACGCCGTCCGATGCGTCGAGCTCTGCCGGGACTACGGAATCCCCGTCATCTGGTCGCGCTGGGGCATTCGCGGGGACGGCTGGGACGTCGGGCGCTGGGCTCCCAAGTGGCCAACTTGGCATTGCGGCACGCCGGAAGGGCCCAGCTGGGAGAATCCGGCGATCGAGATCGCCCCGCCCCTGAAGCCGGCACCGGGCGAGCCAGTATTCGACAAGAGCCGCTACTCCTCGTTCTGGGGGACACCGCTGAATTCGTTCCTCCAGCACCTCCCCGACGTCGACACTCTGGTCATGATCGGGGTGACGACGAACTTCTGTGTTCGCTACACGGTGGAGGACGCCTTCTCGCGCGACTTCCACGTCCTGGTCATCGCCGACTGCACCACGGCCACGAACGACCCGATCCAGGCGGAGGTCCGCGGCAGCGGTCAGTACATCGCAGCTCTGCGCGACTTCCAGATCGGTCTCGGTGATGTCTGGACGCTCGCCGAGTTGGAGCATGACCTCCAGTCTCAGGACCGCTGACCAGGCCGGAATTCGAACCCACACGCCAGCGCTTCTTGGGGGGCTAGGCCCTGCGCGAGCTCTGATCGCCTAACGGGAGGGCCATTTGAAGAAGACGGCGTACTGAGTTCCTCTAGCCGCCAGCACACCTAGAGAGGTGACCTGTGCAACCGAACAAGACGACCGGGGAGTACACGGTCGCGCCCGGTGAAGGCATTGACGCGATCGGGCGAGTCGAGACGCGCGGCATCGACCAGATTCCTGACGTCGAGCGGAACTCGAATCCGAGGAACATGGCCGCTGCGTTCGCGTCAGTGCAGTTCTCGTTCGTCATCATCGTGTTTGGTGGATTGCCGATCATCTGGGGCCTCGGCTGGTGGTCGACCCTGACTGCCGTCACGGTTGGCGTCGCGATCGGCAGTCTCGTGATCGCGGTCATGGCGCTCAGCGGGCCTCTCACGGGCACGAATCAGTCCGTGTCGAGCGGCGCCTACTTCGGCGTCAAAGGGCGGCTGATCGGCTCGGCCATCGCGCTCTTCATCGACATCGGATTCCTGGCGATCATCGCCTGGACGACCGGCCAGACACTTGTCGACGGCGCGCACCTGCTCTTCGGCACGGAGACCGGCAACGGGCCGCTCGCGGTCGGGATGGTCATCGCGTGCGTGCTTGTGGTCGCGATTGGCTACCTTGGCCATGCGACGCTCGTCGCGAGCTACAAGGCCTGGCTCGTGGGCGGCATCATCCTGCAGATCCTCCTCGTCGCCGTCCTCGCACCGAACTTTCACCTCGCCTCGGACGGCACGTATCTCCTCGGGACCTTCTGGCCCACGTGGTTCCTCGTCCTGACCGTGGCGATCTCCATTCCCCTGAGCTACATCACCTGGCCGAACGACTACGGTCGCCGAATGCCGCGCACGACCAGCAGGCTTGAGCTCGGCAGCTGGGCCTGGCTCGGCATGTTCGTCGGATGCTGGGTCGCGCTGATGCTCGGCGCCTTCGTGACCCTCACCTTCAAGGATGTCAACGCCCCGTTCGTTGACGGTGCGTTTGCGGCGATCCCGACCTGGTTCATCGTCCCGCTGATGCTCTACGGCTTCCTGGGTAACGCGGTCAACGGCGGGCCGGGTGTCTACAACTCCGCACTCGACCTGCAGGCGTTCTTCTACCGGCTGCCTCGACGAGTGCTGGTGCTCATCATCGGCGTGATCGTGCTCGTGGTGGCATACGTTGGCGTGATCGTCCTGAACGCCGTCGAGACCCTCAACGCGCTCGTGATCATCATGATCGTGGTCGTCACGCCCTGGGCCGTGATCACCATGCTCGGCATGTGGATGCGGCGCGGCCACGTCTACGCGGACGACCTTCACGCGTTTGCGACCCCGGGCGCGCGGGGACCGTACTGGTTCACCGGCGGCATCAACTACCGAGCTGTTACCGCGCTCGTGGTGGGGGCGGTCGTGGGGCTGCTGTTCTCGGCCAACTCGATCTACACCGGCCCCTGGTCGCAGGCCGTCGGCGGCGTGGACCTGAGCTTCACAAGCGCCGGCATCACGGGGGGAGTCCTGTACCTGATCCTCGAGCGGCTGTTCCCAGAGAAGGGCGTCCGTGCCGACGGTGCCTGACTCGAGGCTGGCCGGCGTTGCGGACGCGCCTGCGCCAGCCGATTGACCGAAGGACCCCGGTCCGCATTCGCCTGGCGGGCCAGGGTCCTTCAGGCCGTGGCTAGGTCGCGTGCCATCGGGCTGTGCGTGGCGCGAGCGGACCCCTTCTCCCATCCAGACCGGCACTCTCGGCCAGCGCAGTCGCGTGGGTCAACCGCTCCTGCCGCCGCCGCCAGGTCAGCCACGAGCCGCGCGTCGACTGGACGCTCGCCTAAGGAGCGGGTGACTCGGAGCGAACTCGACCGCGGGTGCGCTCAGGCTAGAGGGTCCAGCTCGCCCAGCTCGGAAGCTCGGATGCACCGCACAGTCCGCGCGAAGTCGCCCTCGACCGGCAGCAGCGCCTGCGGCGAATCGCACTCCGGCGACCGCGCGTGCGCACAACGCGCCGCAAACCGACACCCATTCCGTGCGTCCACGTCGGCGGCGCCCGGTGAGGGGAGAAGGGGCGCACGGAAGGGAACGCCGATCTCGGGAACGCTGCGCCGCAACGCCGCAGTGTAAGGGTGGCGGGGCGCGTCGAGGAGTGCCCGGGTTAGACCCCGCTCCACGACCTCGCCCCGGTACAGGACGACGGTCTCCTCGCACAGTCGCGCGACGGCGCCCAGGTTGTGGCTCACGAGCAGGAGCCCGAGCCCGCGCTGGACTCGCAACCGCTCGATGAGCTCGAGGATGCGGACCTGGACCGTGGCGTCGAGGCCGCTCGTCGGCTCGTCGAGGAGGAGCAGGCGGGGCTCCACGGCGAGCGCGCGGGCGATCACGGCGCGCTGACGCTGACCACCCGAGACCTCGTGCGGATGGCGCCGGGCGAGCGAGGCCGGCAGCCCCACCTCGTCGAGCAGGCGTGCCACGACCGCCGTGGCGTCCCGTGCGGCGCCGCCGCCGGCGCCCTGCCCTTCGGCGATGGCCGCCCCGATCGACTGTCGCGGATCGAGCGCACCGTCCACGTCCTGCTGGATCGGTTGGACGGCCCGCCGAAAGTCGCGGGCGGCGGCGCCGCGCAGGCGCTCCAGTGGCACCCCGCCGTACTCCACCCGGCCCGCGCTCGGTCGGACCACGCCGAGGAGCGCGCGGAGCGCCGTCGTCTTGCCCGATCCGCTTTCGCCCACGAGCGCGATGCACTTCCCCGGCGTCAGCTCCAGCTCGTCGAGGGCGAGGGCCGGGTGGGCCGAAGGGGCCGTGCCCGGGTAGCGGACCACGAGGTCGCGGGCGAAGAGCCGGACGCCCTCGTCAGGCGGCCCGGCGAGGCGCGCCGGAGACGAGGGGAGGCCGTCGCCGGTCCGCTGCTCCGGGGCGCCGGGGAGCGTGCTCACGGAAGGGTCTCCGGAGCTCGTCCGAGGGTTGGGTTCGCCGCCACGAGCTCGCGGGTCACGCGCTCCTGGGGATCCGTGAGGACGCTGGGCCCGCCGCGCTCCACGATCGACCCATCGGCGATGATGTCGATCCGATCGGCAAGCCCGCCCACCAGGGCCAGGTCGTGGCTGACAAGAAGCACCGCGGTCCCCTCGGTCTCCCGGAGCTCCCGGAGCAGCTCTGCGACCTCTGCCTGGACGGTCACGTCGAGTGCGCTCGTCGCCTCGTCAGCGAGGATCAGCTCGGCGTGAAGCGCCACCGCGAGCGCAATCGCCACGCGCTGGGCCTCCCCGCCGGAGAGCTCGTGCGGGTAGCGCCGGAGAAGTGCCGGGTCCAGGCGCACCGCGTCGAGGGCGTGCGCAATCCGGGCCCGCCGCTCCGGCGCCGGGACGTGGTGCAGCACGAGCGCCCGTTCGATCCAGGTCCCGGTCCGCAGGGTGGGCGTGAGCGCTGCCCGTGCGGCCTGGAGGACAACCGCGATCCGGCGCCCGCGAACACTCCGCAGCACGCGGTCCGGCGCGCCCCGGAGCTCGACGCCGTCGAAGACGATGCTCCCGCGGACGGTCGCGTCGGCGGGCAGCAGGCCGAGGATCGATGAGAGGAGCAGGCTCTTGCCCGCCCCGCTCTCACCGACCAGTCCCACGATCTGGCCGCGCCCCACGGACAGGTCGGCGACGTCGACGAGGCGGCGCCCGTGGATCTCGATCACCAGGTCGCGGATGGCGAGGAGCGGCGTGTTGTCGGTCATGACCGCGCCAGCCCCTTCGGGTCGAGCCGCTCCCGGAGGCCCTCACCGAGGAGGGTGAAGGCGAGGGCGGCGATCATGATCGCGGCGCCGGGGAACAGTGCCACCCACGGCTGGGTCGACGTCAGGGTCCGGCCCTGCTCGACCATCAGGCCCCATTCGGGCGTCGGGTCCTGGGCGCCGAGACCCAGGAACGAAAGCGCCGCGAACGTCAGGATCACGCCGCCCAGGTCGAGCGAGGCCTGCACGATGATCGGGCCGATCGCATTCGGCAGGATGTGGCGCAGGGCTACCCGCCAGCGCGGGATCCCGAGCAGGAGCGCCGCCTCGACGTAGGCGCGACCGCGGATGGCGGCGGCCTCGCCCCGCATGAGCCGCGCGTACCAGGGCCACCACGAGATGATGATCGCGATCGCCGCGTGCTCCATCGATGGTCCGAGAGTCGCGGAGATCGCCAGCGCAAGGAGCAGCGAGGGAAAGGCCAGGAAGACGTCCACGATCCGCATCAAGAGGTCATCGAGCATGCCGCCGACCGCGCCCGCGAAGAGCCCGATCGGGATGCCGACGAGGAGCGACGCGACGATGACCACGACCGAGACGCCGACCGAGATGCGGATGCCGAACAGGATGCGGGACCAGACGTCGCGGCCGGCAAGGTCGGTGCCCATCAGGTGCGCCCCGCCTGGCGGCAGCAGCGTGGCGAGGAGGTTGGTGTCGTTGCCAGCGTCCCCCGGGAAGGGCGCCACGACGGGGGCCAACATGGCACTCACGGCGAGGACGATCACGATGCCGAGGCCGAAGGCGAGCCCGGGCCGGTGGGCAACATACGCGATGGCTCGGCCAAGCCCCGACGCCGCCTCCTGCGCGGGCACACCGCCGGGCGCGGCCGGCACACCCCCGCCGAGTCCTCCACGGTCTATTGCGCCTTCGGATCCGCTCATCGTCCGACCTCGCGGAGGCGCGGATCCATGACCGGCCGCACGAGATCGACCAAGAGATTCGCGACCAGGTAGGCAAGGGCGACCAGGATCGTGGTCCCGGCGATCGCAGGAGCGTCGAGCGCGGCGATCGAGTCGACGGCGTAGCTGCCCAGGCCCTGGATGTTGAACAGGTTCTCCACGAGGAATGTGTTGCCAAGCGCGAAGCCGAAGACGAGGGCCAGCGCCGAGAGCACCGGTCCCATCGATGGACGAAGGGCGAAGCGCCAGATGATCGTCCGCTCGGTGTACCCGGTCGCCCGCGCCATGCGCACGTGCTCCTCGCCGAGCGTCTCGAGGAGCCCGGCCCGGGTCAGGCGCGCGAACAGGCCGATCGGGTACGCCGCGATCACGATCGCCGGCAGGAGCAGGTGAGAGAACCCCGACACGAATAGGGCGGTGTTGCCGGCGAGGAGCGCGTCCACCAGCACCATGTGCGTCCGCGTCGCCGCCACGGCTGCGTCGTTCAGGGTCCGATCCCATTCCCCGGCGACCGGCAGCCAGTGGAGTTGCGTCGCAAACACCAGCTGCAGCAGCAACCCCAGCCAGAAGATCGGGACCGAAGCGAGCAGCGACGAGGAGAGGCCGGCGAACCAGTCGGGCGGGCGTCCCTTCCAGCGCGCCGCGAGCACCCCGAGGGGGATGCCGACCAGCGCAGCGATGACCAGCGCGACGGCGACGAGCTCGAACGAGGTCATGAAGCGGCCAGATACGTCGCTCAGGACCGGCTGGCGCGTGTGGATCGAGGTTCCCCAGTTCCCAGTGACGAGGTCGGCCACATAGCGAACGGCCTGGTCCCACAGCGGCCGGTCGAGTCCGAGCTGGACGCGCACCTGCGCGAGCTCAGTCGCGCTTGCCCGGGGCCCGGCCCAGGTCGCTGCCGCGTCGCCGGGGAGGAGGCGGGTGATGACGAACGCGAGCAGCCCGACGCCGAGCGCGACGACGATCGACTGCAGACCGCGGCGGACGAGGATCCGGCGCATGGCCCTGGGTGACCTCGACGAGCCAGCGAGGCGGCAGGGCCGGCAGGTTCCCGGCCGCCCCGTTCCGCCCTGACCTTACGGGCCCGGCGTTAGGTTGTAGGCGAAGACGACATTGGCATAGGCGGGGTTGTCGACGAACCCTCCCACGGATGCCTGGAGCACCCGCTGGTAGTTCTGGACGTACGGCACCACCACGACGGCGTCGTCGATGAGCTGCTGCTGCATCGTCACGTACTCTGCCGCCGCCGCATCTCGGTTGGTCGCTTCCAGCGACTGGATCCCGTCGATTTCTGCGTCGAACTTCGGGTTGTAGTAGTAGGCCAGGTTGAAGTTCGGCGTCGACTCGGTGTGGAAGAGCGAGATGAACCAGCTGAACGGGTCCGCATAGTCCGGCCACCAGTACATCAGGAAGATGTCCTGGCGCTTTGCTACGTCCGACGACTTTGCTTCATCCCACTGCGCCTGCCACTGGAGGGCCTGGACGTTGAGGGTGACGTTGAGCTTGGCCAGGTTCGACTTGAGGCTGGTCGTGACGAGCTGCAGGTCCGTGTCTCCGGAGACGATCGTCGCGGTGAGCGTGAGCGGCTTGCCGTTCGGACCATAGCCGCTGGCCGCGAGGAGCGACGCTGCCCCCGCGAGGTCGAGGCCGGTTCCGGTCAGCGAGTCGCTGTACCCGATCAGGCCGGGCGGGATGACGCCCTTCGCGGCGACCACCGACCCGCCCAGTGCCGTCACGATGCCGTTCACGTCAAAGGCCTTCGCCACGGCCTTCCGGACGTTGGGGTCCTTCAGCGGGCCGGACGCGGTGTTCAACAGCGCCACCAGGTTCTGGAACAACGGCGTCTCGACGATCTGCAGGTTGGGGTTGCCCTTCAGGCTCGCGATGAGCTGCGGCGTCAGGCGGTCGACGTACGACACGTCGCCGGACTGGGCGAGCTGGGCAGCCGTCGTCACTTCGGGTACGACCCGGAAGACGACCTGCGTGTAGTGGGGGGCCTGCCAGCCGCCCCAGTAGGCGTCGTACTTGTTGAGGGTCAACTCGAACTCGTCGCCTGGCTTCCAGCTGGCGATCGTGTAGGGGCCCGTGCCGGCGTCCTTGCCGGTCTTGAACCAGGCGACCAGCGCCGCGTCGCTCGCTCCGGTGCCGGTCGCCGGTGCGCCGGCAGCCTGCGTGTCGTAGATGTACGCGGCGTAGTTCGCCGAGGCGATCAGGTCGAGCGGCGCGGCATAGCTGAGCATGAAGACCAAGCGTCTGGGGATCCTTGGCCACGATGTTGTTGACCGCGCCCCAGATGTAGCCGGCGCCCTGGTTGATCGTCCTGGTGCGGTCGATGGCGGCCTTGGCCGCTGCGGCGTCCATCACCCGGCCGGTGTGGAACGTCACGCCGGTGCGCAGCGTGAATGTCCACGTCTTGCCGTCCGGAGAGGAGGTCCATGATGTCGCCAGGCCAGGCATGACCTTCTTGGTCACGGCGTCGTAGTAGGTCAGCGACTCGTAGATGTCGTGCATCGCGATCACCTCGTTTGAGTACGAGGTGGCCGGGTCGAGGTCGGTGACGACCTGCGTGTGCGACGCGTAGGTGAATGTCTGGTTCGTCGCGGCCGCGCTCGCCGCGGGGCTCGGTGACTGGTTGGCCGCCTGCGAGGCGCCCTGTGTGGTCTGCGCCGATGCAGCCGGCGCCGCGGTCGAGCTGGAGCCGCCGCAGGCGGCGACCGCCAGCGCGGCCACGCAGACGAGCGTGGCCAGCCGGGTCCGGATCGCGCCGGGCTGCTGGGAATGGGTCACCATGATCTCCTCCTCTGCCCGTTGCGCACGGCCGCAGCGATCTGGCCCCGCGATGATACAGGCGCGGTCACGGCGTGGAGTCGCCCCGGTTCCGCGAGGGCACCTCGCCAGCCGAAGTCGCCGCTCGACCCGCCCGTGATGCGCTCCGGCCCTGGGCCCGTGCGTCCCGGATATTCCCACCACACGAGGCCGGACGGGAACGAATGGAGGTTCTTTCCGGGCGGTCCCGCTCGTGCGCGTTGGCCGGGCGGGTGTGCGTCGATGCCCGAGCAGCAGGAACAGCTCGGGTTCGACGGTCGCCGGAAGGCCCAGGACGACGCGGGCGGCCCCGTGGCTGAAGGAGGTGACCGGGCATGATCCAAGGCCCAGGGCATGGGCGGCCACCATCATGTTCATGGCGGCCGTCCCGATGTCGATCCAGGTTGTCCGGTCGTGCTCGAGCTGGACGAGCTCCGCGGCCGCTCGCTCGGCATCCGTGCAGATCACGATCACGACGGGCGGCGAGCTGAACATCCCGGGCGTGACGGTGCGCAGGCGTGCGATCGTCCGTGGGTCTCGCACGACGAGGCACGGATGGATCCTCCGGCCCCCGCCACTGGTCGCCCAGCGCCCGGCCTCGAGGACGCGGAGCAGGCGTCTCGTCGACCACCGGCCGCTCGTCGAAGGCGCGCGTCACCCGCCGGCTGCGGATCGTCTCGAGGATCGCCTCGGCCGACTCCGCCTCGCGGTCAGCCGCCATCGCGGCCTGCCCGCCATCCGGTTCGGCCCGGGAGAGGTGCTCCATCCGCCCTCGCGACGAGGTGCTCGGCCGTCCGTCGACTCATGTCCCGGAGGAACGCCCCATACCGCTGGCGGTCGCGGGTGTCCCACATCTTCTTCTCGTCGACGTCGGCAAGGAAGGCTCCAGGAAGTCCCGGCTCGCGTCGCCGGCAGCGCGGCAACATCGCGGTCGCTAGCCGGCTGGCGGCGTCGATCAGGCGGAAGATCCCGTAGTCGTACGGCTCGCTCAGGCACAGCTCGGCGCTCGTGACCAAGTGGGCGAGGAGCGCCAGCGCCTCGGACTCGCCGATCACCAGCGGGTCGGTCGGCTCGGCGACGGGCCCGGGCGGATCCCGGCCCGGCCGGGTTCTCGGTCATCTCAGTACCCCGGGACGCCCATCTCGCGGCACAGCCGGGCGAGGCCCGGATGGACGTACCGCCCGGACATCCTCCACCTCGCACGCCGTCGAACCAGACGGACGGATCCAGGGTCACGCCGTCGCTATGGATCGGCGAGCCGAGCTCGGTCGCCCCGATCCCGAACTGCATGCAGCCGAAGATCCGCTCGTCCTCCAGGATCCGCCCGCTCGGGCGGCGTACGCCGGGGTTGAAGCCGTAGCAGGCGTGGTCCATGAGCATGGCCGCGGGACTCGCGAAGCCGCGCAACCAGCGGTCGTAGATCGCGGCCTCAGCGCCACCCTCGATCCGCGTGGCGTACCCCCGCTCGATCGTCAGGCGCACCGGTGAGCGCAGAATGCCGATCTCGGCCGGCGGCCAGATCGCGCCGTCGTAGACCAGGACGCCCTCGAAGCTCTCGCGGTGGGCCATCGGCCCGGACTGCCCGCCCAGCATCTGGGCGTAGCCGCCGTACTTCTCCTCATCCCAGAACGGGTCGCCCGCCTTGTCCACCCGCATCCGGAGGTCCGTGCCGGCGGAGCTCGTGACCCGAATCGTATCGGCGGCCTGCGACATTCGATAGAGGACGCGGCCCATCTCCTCCATAGGCGCGTATCGAACCCGGCCGACCGTCCGGACCAGCATGTCCACGTCCATCCCGGTCAGGCAGACGTAGATGCAGCCCTTCGCCACGGCCGCGTGGTAGGCCGGGCTGTAGAGCTGGTAGGCGACCGCGAAGTCGAACCAGACGTCCGCGCCCAGGGCGGCTTGGGCCAGCGGCCGGGGCGGTTCGCCCATCGGTTCGGGAAGGGTCGGGTAGGAGATCAGGGTGGGGATGCCGCCGACCGCCTGCACGGCGCCGGCCGTCGCCCGCGCCGCGCGCATGTCGCCGGCGCTGTCCACGCTGATCAACACCTGCTGGCCGTGGCCGATCGGCCGGACCTCCGTGACCAGCTTGTGGGCCGCGGAGACGAGCTCGAAGGCCAGATAGTCGTCGCGAGGCTCGGTGCCAATCGTGAGGGTCATGGGTGGCTCAGCCCCGGCCGACCAGCTGCTCGATCGGCCGATAGTCGATGTCGAAGCCGAAGTAGCGAGGTCCGGCGCACCCGAGCCCGCGCTCGCTCCGGAAGCCCTCGAGGCCCCGGATCCCGACGACGGCAACCTCGTCGCCTGCCTCGACGAGCGTGTTCGTGTGGCCCTGCCCGGTGCTGCGGTCGGCCACGACGACAAGGTCGGGGCTGCACACCCACGGCGAGCCGTCCAGCCAGCTCACGTGGTTCTCGTTCTTGAACCAGACCGCGAGGGTGTGGCCGGCGAACCGCCCGCTGCCCTCGATGTTCGTGGTCCCGAACATGTAGCCGTCGCGGTCCTCCCAGGTCCTTCCCGGTCACGCGTCCCTCGAACAGGAGATAACCCCCGGTCTTCTCGATGGCGGCCGCGATCGGGTCCGCGCCCACCTCGCGGGCACGGCGCATCGCGCGACCAAGCTCCAGGCTCCTGGTGAGCGTTCCGGGAACAACGATCTCCTTCATCTCCGTGGCCGGCAGGAGCGTCGCAGCCTGGTATGTGCTGCCGTAGGCCGCAACGCTCAGGTACTTGCCGATCCGCTCGAGCATGAACGGGTTCGTGGCCTCCTTGAGGATGACCACGTCGCCCCAGTGGTCGACGCTCGCCAGGGGGTCGCTCCTCTTGCCGTAGAGGTACGGGGTGCCCTGCATTTCGTCGGGGATCGCTCGGCCCGCGTAGTCACCATCGACGCACATGATCCCGAGCCGAGCCGCGCTAACGAGGGGAGCCGGCGTGTTGCCGGCGCCAAGCTCAGACGGGACGATTACGGAAATCGGCTTCCCGGTGTGTGCGGCGAGCTCGCGCACCGCCTGCGCCATGGCGTTGAAGCCGAGACGATCCACGAGCCCCAGCGCCTCGATCGCCCGGGCTGTCGAATCGTCCTGCGGCGCGATCGAGCCCATCCCGAAAGCCGTGCACGTCCAGGCGTCGTCGGGAATGTCGGCGAGATCCGTCCACTCGAGCGGCAGTCTGTCCTCGAGCGCCGCCCGGAGCATGCCGAGCCCCCAATCCACGCCGCCGCCGCCGCCGGTTCCCATGAAGAGGCAGCCACTGACGAAGTCCTCGCAGTCCTGGATCGTGGTAAGCGCATGGCGGGACATCGGTCGGAGCTCCCTTCGGGGTTCCGGCCGGATGATGCCGGCCGGTGGGTGTGAACTGGGACGGGACGAGATGGCCGGTCACCTCCAGAGCCCACGACGGTCGTGCGTCAAGACCCCTGTGGGCCGAGGGCGGGAGATTGCGCCGCGCCCATTCTATGGCCCGATGTGTCGCGCGAGCGGACCCCGTGCGTGCCTCCGGGCCCGACGCCGACGCGTCGGTCGGCCGGTCAGTGCGCCAGGATCCACGCCGCGAGGTCGGCCAGGAGCTGCGCGTCGACGTGACCGGGCAGGCTGTACTCGGCAGGGGCCGCGGGTCCGCTCCCGTCGAGGAGCAGGTGGTCCATGGCGGGGTAGGTCCTGAAGGTCGCGTTGGCGTGCCCCGCCAGCGCGGACTCCCAAGGCTGCAGGTCGGACGGCGGAACCTGGTAGTCGCGCCCGCCCTGCGAGAAGAACATCGGGATCGGCAGAGCAGCGGCGTCCGAAGGGGGTCGTAGGTGCGCAGGTCGAGCCAGTAGGAGGCCGGGGTGCCGAGGGGCAGCTCGGAGGCCGGCGTCGAGGCTGAGAGGCCCGGTGACTCGGCCAGCGCCACCTGCGCCCGGAGGGCGGCGAGCTGCGTCTCGCTGCTCGGGCTCGGGCTTCCCTCCAGCCCCGCGAGGTACTCCGCCTGGATGAGGATCGAGCTGCACGAGCGGCGTGCTCGGTGCCTCGAGCATCGCGATGCCCGCCAGTTGCCCCCGCACCTGGGCCGCGATCCGCGGCGCCAGGTATGCACCCAGGCTGTGCCCGACCAGGAACACACGCCCCGTGTCTATGTCGGGCGTTCGGCGAAGCAGGCCGACCGCGGCGACCGCGTCGTCAATGGTCTCCTCGCGCACCGTGATGCTCGTGTCGGTCGCCATCTGGGCTCCGTAGACGAGGGTACGCTTGTCGTATCGGAGCACGGCGACGCCGGCCGAGGCGAGGCCCCAGGCGAGGTCGCGGAAGGGCTTGTTCGGCCCGAACGTCTCGTCCCGGTCGCTCGGCCCGGATCCCTGGACGAGCACGACCGCCGGGAAGGGCCGCTCCCGTTCGGCAGCGAGAGCGTCCCGGGCAGGGCCCAGGGCGAAGACCCGACCGTGACCGCCGTCTCCGTAAACGCGGCCCGGTTCACGTAGGCGGCGGGTGACGAGGACGGCGACGACGGGGAGCCCGGCGACGACGAGGCTGGCGCCACCTTCGCGACGTGAAGCCCGCTGACCTGGCCGGCGCTGGAGATCGCGACCGTCAGCGTCACCGCGCTGTTCGCGAACTGGGTCGCCACGGCCGCGATCGTGTACGGCGCCTGCGTCGTCGTCGTGACCGTCCCGATTGCCTGGAACGCCCCGTACTGGGCCACGAATTGGGCCCAGATCTGCCCGAGCGCCGGCCCGGGGGCGGCGGCTCGCATGGTGGCGTCCTCCATCCCCTCGGCCGCCGCGTCGTCACCGCGCGACAGTGCCCCGATGAACGCGGCGCCGATCGCGGCCGGGTCGCCGGCGCCCGAGGGAGTGGCGCCTCCCGGGGGGGCCGGGGACGGTGAGGATGCCCGGCCGCCCGTCGGAGTCAAGGCGCTCGAGCCGCAGGCGGCGAGCAGGAGCGGGACGAGGACGATGAGCATCACGCGACGAAGCATCCCGGCCGGCTCCCTGCGCTCGTGGAGGGCCACCGCAGTATGGCACCCGGTCGCGGACCCGCACGGCTGGTCCAGTCGATGCCTCCCCCGGCGACCACGCCGGCGCGTGCTTCGAGTACGCTCGTGGCCAACGCCGGCCGATTGGCGTCCCAGCCCGCCGTCGAGACGTTCGTCTCCGCGCATGGCGGCCGGTCCCGAGGCAGGGTGACGATGCGCAGCTCGACCGCGGCGGGCGGTTTCCCGATGGACATCGGCGACCCAGGCACCGAGGGACCCGCCGGCGAGGCGTCGCCGGATCGCGACGGCGAGCCCCACCCCCGGATCGCATACAAGTGGGTCGCCCTCTCGGTGACCACGCTCGGGGCCGCGATGTCGGCGATCGACTCCTCGATCGTCATCCTTGCGCTTCCCACGATCATGACCGACCTCCGCTCGGACCTCGTCACGATGATCTGGGTGCTCATGGGCTACATCCTCATGAGCACGGTCTTCCTGGTGCTCTTCGGGCGCCTGGCCGACATGTTCGGGCGGGTCCGCCTGTACAACCCGGCTTCGCGGTCTTCACGGTCGGGTCCTTCCTGTGCGCCCTGGCCGGCAGCGGCGGCGCAGCTCGTCCTGTTCCGGCTCGTGCAGGGCATGGGGGGCGCGATGCTCATGGCCAACGGCATGGCGATCATCACCGAGGCGTTCCCGCGCGGGCGAACGCGGCCGCGCGATGGGCATCAACTCCGATCACGTGGGCCGTCGGGCGGCGTCGTGGGGCCGATCGTCGGCGGGCGCTCATCCTGGCCTTCCTCTCGTGGCGCTGGATCTTCCTCGTCAACGTGCCGATCGGGCATCGTCGGCACCGCGTGGGGTTACCTGGCGCTCCACGAGATCAGCCAGCCGCGGCGCGGCGAGCGCTTGGACTTGCGCGGCATGGCTCCTGTTCTCGGGCGGCCTCTCGTGCCTGCTGTTCGCCCTCTACGCAGAGTATTCGTGGGGCTGGACTCTCGCCCGCGACCCTCGCCCTCCTGCGGCCGCGTTCGTGGTGCTCGAGGCGCTGTTCGCGTTCTTCGAGCGCCGCCCCGGGCTGCACTTCATCGAGCCGTCGCTCTTCCGGTCGCGGATCTTCGCCTTCGGCACTGCGGCCGCCGCGCTTGCAGAGCCTGAGCATGTTCGCGGTCAACTTCCTCGTCGTCTTCTACCTGCAGGCGGTGAAGGGCGTGCCCCGCTCGAGGCCGCGCTGATGATCCTGCCCCTCTCGGTCGTCCAGTCCGTCATCGGCCCGCTCGGCGGGGCCTGGTCTCCGACCGGATCGGCGCGCGCATCCCGGCGACGCTCGGCCTGGTCCTCCAGGCGGTCGCCTGCGTCCTGCTCGCGCAGCTGACGCCGGCCTCGCCGTACACGGTGCTGCTCGGCCGGGCTGCTCGTGCTCGGCGTGGGCGGCGGGCTGTTCTGGTCGCCCAACACGAGCGCCGTGATGGGCGCGGCGCCCGTCGAGCGCCTGGGCGTCGCGAGCGCGACCCTGGCGACCTTCCGGCAGACGGGCATGGTGACGAGCTTCGCCCTGGCGCTCGCGGTCGCGGCGGCGGCCATCCCCGGGCCGCTCGTGGTGGCGCGATCTTCCTGGGCACGTCCGTGCAGCTCGGGGGCGCCCGTCATGAGCGCGTTCACCGTCGGCATGACGCACGCGTTCGTCGTGTCCGCGCTCATCGTCCTCGGCGCGAGCGCGATGACGTTCATCGCCGGGGACACCGCGCGTACCCGGAGGGCACCGGCGCCCGCGAGCTGACCGGGCACGCCGCCGGCGCCCGCGGCCGTCTCCCAAACCGTCGCTCAGAGGCGCCAGGCCACCTCATAGGCGCGCCGCCGGGGATGGGTGAGCTCCCGCGACGGCCCGGCCTCGAGGGCGTCGGACTGCGTTCGGTACCCGTGGACGGCGGCCAGCTTGCGGCGCTGTACCGACGGCGAGAGATGGTCGACGATCAGCTCCGGCGCGTGCCCCGACGACTCGGCAAGTCGCTTCAGCGCCGGCGCCCACGCGGCCGAGGGATCCAGGAACGGCGGATCCGGACGGCCCGTGACCGCCTCCGGCCAGCCGAAGACGGCCGCGTACGGGAGGTCGGCCATCGCGAGGCGCACGCCGACGACCGGGAGAAGCAGCGCCGCCTCGCGGGCCAGGACGTGATCCGGATGCGCCCCGATCGCGGCCGGGATGACGAGCGTGTCATGGTCGGGCAGGACAGCGGCGATCGCGCGAGCGACGTCGGCCGGCTGCGGGTCCGCCGTTCGATAGGGGTGGTCGAGGAAGTCGAGGTGGATATGACCGACACCGAGCCCCCCGAGGACCCGGACGTCCTCCTCGCGCCTGGCGAGCATCCGCTCCCGGGGTGAGCCAGATCGCGTGAGCCGGTCGTACTCGCCGGGCGGCACGGAATCGCCGGGTATGCCCGCGAAGACGGTGATGACGGTCGCCGAGGGTCGCCTCTGTCAGCAGACGGAAGGCGGACAGGACGGCGTCGTCGAGGTGCGGCGAGATGACGACGACGCGGCCGGGGTCGCGGCTCATCAGCCGGCGTGCGTGCCGTTCGGCGCGTCGGGGTCGGTGACGGCAAGGTGGCACGCCGCGGCGTGCCCGACGCCCACCGCATGCAGGCGGGGGGTGACCCGGCCGCACTCGTCGACCGCGATCGGGCAGCGCGCCCGGAAGCGGCAGCCCTCCGTCGGGTTGACCACCTTGGGTGGCTCGCCGGCGACGGCGGACGAGTCGACGGGCGCCGGCTCGCGGGGGTCGGGCGCCGCCGCCAGGAGCAGCTGGGTGTACGGATGCTTCGGGTCGGCGAGGACGTCGTCGGCCGGGCCCGTCTCGACGACGTGCCCGCCGTACATCACCAGGATGCGGTCCGCCACATAGCGGGCGCTGGCGATGTCGTGGGTGATGTACAGGATCGACACGCCCTCCCGCTCGCGCAGCTCCGCCATCAGGTTGAGGATGCCAGCGCGGATGGACACGTCGAGCATCGAGACGGGCTCGTCGGCGAGGATCAGCCTCGGCTGCAGCGCCAGGGCCTGGGCGAAGCCCACCCGCTGACGCTGGCCGCCGCTCATCTCGTAGGGGAACTTCGCGAGCATCTCCGGGCCGGCGTCAGCCCCACCGCTTCGAAGACCCGCACTGCCTCCGCCCTGGCGGGCGGCGCCTCGCAGCTCGGGCCGGTGGAGCTTCAGGTTGCGCATGACGCCGTGGGAGACCCGGAAGACGGGGTTGATCGAGCTGTACGGGTCCTGGAAGACCATCGGGACCTGGCGCCGGTACCAGAGCACGTCGCGTCCGCGAGCGGAGCTCTCGAGGGGACGCCCGCGGAAGTAGATCCGCCCGCGGGTCGGGCGGTAGAGCATCGCCAGGAGCCGGGCGAGCGGTGCTCTTGCCGCTGCCGCTCTCGCCCACGACGGCCACGATCTCGCGCTCGCCGATCTCCATGCTGATGTCGTCGACGGCGTGGAGCACCTGGCTGCGAGAAGATGCCGCCGAGGCGGAAGTGCCGCGTGAGATCGGTGGTCCGCAGGAGCGGCTCGCTGCCGCTCGGTGCAGCAGGGGTCGGCTCGGCCATGGCGGTCATGCCGGGTGCTCGGCGCGCTCGGCTCGGCCGGGACGGGGTAGAGCAGGCAGCGCACGTCGCGCGCCGTCCACCGCGCGGAGCTCCGGCTGCCGGACCGAGCACTCGGGCATGGCCACGGGGCAGCGCGGCTGGAAGCGGCAGCCGGACGGCGGGTGGGCCAGGTCGGGCGGGCTGCCCGGGATCCCGGTCAGCAGGCGGCGCGGCCCCCGGATCGACGGGAACGCGTCGAGGAGGCCGCGGCTGTAGGGGTGCAACGGCCGCTCGAACAGGCTGCGCGGTCGGGGCGGCCTCGGCGATCTGGCCCGCGTACATGACCACGAGGCGATCGGAGTAGTGGCTCACGAGCGACATGTCGTGGGTCACGAAGATGACCGCGAAGCCCAGCCGCTGCTGAAGCTCCTTGATCTGGCTCATCAGCGAGCGCTGGGCCACGACGTCGAGCGCAGAGGTGGGCTCGTCCATGATCACGAGCTGGGGCGTGAACAGGAGCGCCATGGCGATCATCGCCCGCTGCCGCATCCCCCCGCTGAGCTGATGCGGATAGCTCGCGAGGTGGATCGGGTCGATGCCGACCAGCCGGAGCACCTCGGCCGAACGCTCGTGGATCGCCTCGGTCGTCAGCCGCGCATGCGCCCGCATCGCGTCGGCGAACTGGGCCTCGATACTCTTCATCGGGTTCAGGGCGTTCATCGCGCTCTGCATGACGACCGAGTAGTCGCGCCAGCGCACGTGGCGCAGCTCGCGCTCGCCGAGCGTGACCATGTCGCGCCCGGCGAAGGTCACGCTTCCGGCGGCGAGCTCGGCCGGCGGCGACAGGAGCTGCGCGATCGCGAAGAGGAGCGTCGACTTCCCGCAGCCGGACTCGCCGACGATCGCGAGGAACTCCCCGGCTGCGACCTGGAGATCGACCCGGTCGACCGCGCGCACGTCCCCCGCGTCGGTGAGGTAGTCGACCGAGAGGCCGCGGACCTCAAGCAGCGCCGGCACGCCGTCTCCTCGTCCGGCGGAGGGCCGGGTTCCCGATCTCGTCGAACGCGTAGTTCAGCAGGGCGAACGATGTCCCGAGCAGGGCCACGGCCGCGCCCGGCGCCAGCGCCCAGAGGGCGTTGCCGCTCTCGAGCGCCCCGTTCTGCTGGGCGAAGTGGAGCATGGTGCCCCAGGTGATCTCGCTGCCGTTCCCGAGCCCCAGGAACTGCAGCCCGGCGGCGGTGGCCACCGTGTAGACGGCCGAGCCGAGGAAGCTGGCGACGACCAGCGAGATCATGTTGGGAAGGATCTCGACGAGGATGATGTAGGGGCTCGTCTCGCCCCGGACCCGGGCGGCCTCGAGGTAGGCCCGCGTGCGGAGCGTCAGCCCCTGGGCCCGCAGCTGGCGTGCCCCGAACGCCCAGCCGGTCACGACGAGGACCGCGATGATCGAGATCGTGCCGCTGCCCTCGAGGTAGGAGGACAGGACGATCAGGAGCGGCAGCGTCGGGATGATCAGGAAGATGTCGGTGAGCAGCGACAGGGCTCGATCGGCGACCCCGCCCACGTAGGCCGCGGTCACGCCGACCAGGACCGAGATCAGCGTCGTCAGCGCCCCGACGGCGACCGTGATGATCAGGGTCAGGCGCGTCCCCCAGATCAGCTGCGAGAACACGTCCTCGCCGACCTGCGTCGTCCCGAGCAGGTGGTCGGCGGACGGACCGAGCTGCTGCCCGTAGATCGCCGCCTGCGGATCGTCGGGCGCGACGAGGCCGGGGAAGAGCGCCACGAACGTGATGACGATCAGCAGGCCCAGGCCGAGCGTGGCCTTCCGGTTGCGGAGGATCGCCCGGGCGACGCGTGCGCCGGCGTCCCGGTAGCCGCGGGCCGGGACCGCGGACGGCGAGGCGATCGGGTGGCTCGCGGGCACGGTCATCGATCCCGGCTCACGCGTCGCGCGTCCGCGGGTCCAGCCACGCGGTCGCGAAGTCGGCGACCAGGACGCAGACCAGCACCGCGAGCGTGTAGAAGAGGAAGAGCGCCTCCTGCAGCGGGAGGTCGTGGTTGGTCGTGCCCGTGAAGAACAGGTAGCCGAGGCCCGGGTAGGAGAAGGTGTACTCGACGAGGATCGAGCCGCCCAGGACGAAGCCGAGCTGCATCGCGAAGCCGGTGAGGTTCGGCAGGATCGCGTTCCGCGCGGAGTAGTCGAACATGATCCGCCACGACGAGAGCCCCTTCGCCCGGGCCATCTTCACGTAGTCCTCTTCGAGGGTCGTGACCATGTTGTTGCGCATCGTGTAGATCCAGCCGCCCGCCGTCGCGACGACGAGCGTGACCCCGGGCAGGACGGCGTGCGAGAGCACGTCCCAGGCGAAGTCCAGGGAGAGCGACGGCGTCGCCCCCAGGGAGTAGTTGGACGAGAGCGGGAACCAGCCCAGGATCACGCCGAAGACGTACAGCAGCAGCAGGGCGATGAAGAAGACGGGGAACGTGGTGAGGATGAAGAGGAGCGGGGAGAGGATGCTGTCGAGCGACTCCTCCCCGCCGCCAGGCGCCGACCACCCCGAGGAGGGTGCCGGCCACGAACGCGATCACGGTGGTCACGCCGACCAGGGCGAGCGTCCAGGGCAACCCCTGGAGGATCACGTTCATCACCGGCACCCGCGCGGCGTCGAGCCCGAACTGGCCGGTCAGGCAGTTGCCCAGGTACTGCACGTAGCTGAGCAGGACGTTCTCGTTCGCGTTGACGCCGAACTCCACCTCGAGCGCGTGGAGCGCCGCCGGGTTGACGCCCCGGAAGTGGGAGAGGACCGCGGTGGCCTCATTCCCCGGCATCAGCCGGGGAATGAGGAAGTTGATCGTCAGGGCCGCCCACAGCGTCAGCGAGGAACAGGCCCAGCCTGCGGGCGACGAACCTCATGGCGACGCTGCCCGACGCCCCCTACCGCCGTTGCCCGAGCGTCACTTGGTCGGATAGAGGTGGGTCAGCACCACGCCATTGTCCGGCAGCGCCCAGACCGCCGGCAGCGCGTACGGGTCGTCCGGCGTCGGCCAGCCGCCGATGCTCGTCGTGTCGTACTGGTACCAGTCGACGCCCTCCGTGACCGGGATCATGGGGATGTCGGTGGCCATCACGGTCTCGATCTGCTTGATGATGCTGAGCTGGTCGGCCGGGCTGGATGCCGGGTACTTGGCGAAGAGCGCGTCGGTGGACGCGGACTTGTAGCGCGAGTAGTTGGTCGACCCGATGTTCGCGCCCAGGAGCATCTGGCGCAGCTCGTAGTAGGGCAGCGGGCCGCCGGTCTCCTCGCCGTAGGCGAGCTGGAACTTGCCGCCCTGGAGGTCGGTCGTGTAGGTCCCGTTGTCCTCGTCGAGGATCTTGGAGATCTCGATCCCGGCCGCCTTCAGCTGCTGCTGGATGACCTTGACCGAGGAGTCCCAGTCGGTGTAGCCGCTGATCGTCTTGATCGTGAACGAGAGCCGGTTGCCCTTGGCATCCTTGTAGATGCCGTCGGAGCCCTTGGTGAACCCGGCGGCCTCGAGGGTCTGGGTCGCCTTCGCGACGTCGAAGGCCGTCGTGTCGAGCGTCTGGTCGTACCAGGCCTGGTAGGTGGGCAGGACGATGCCGGTCTGGTTGGCGGGCGGCTCGTAGCCGGACTCGCCGCGCTGCGAGACCTCCGGCCGGTTGATGGCGAGCGCGATCGCCTGGCGCACCGGCGAGGTTGCTCGAGCAGCGGGTCCTCCAGGTTCGGGAAGACCCCCACGTTCACCGTCGGCGGGAACCAGTAGTGGCGATGGGCAGGGTCCTTGGCGACGTAGAACGAGTCGATGTTCGGGATGTACTGGGCGCCCCACTGGGCCTGCCCCTGGGCCAGCTGGAGGTTGGCCGGGTCGTTGCTCAGGAAGGCCGGGTAGTCGAGCTCGGCGATCTGCGGCACCGGATGACCCGGCGTGCTCTGCCAGTAGTTCGGGTTGCGCAGGTACTTGATGTTGTTCTCCGAGCAGCTCGACACCAGGTACGGGTCCCGTCCCCACGGGTGTCGCGTCGGCGAACGCGTCGAGCTTCCCCTGGTCCTGGGCGGACCAGAGGTGCTGCGAGCACGATCGGGATCTGGTCCGCGACGTAGTAGAAGTAGGTCTGGGCGGGCCCCGAGAACGTGAAGACGACCTGGTCGGACCCCTGCAGGGCCACGTTCGTCAGCGGGCCGCCGTTCGCCTGCCAGAGGGCGTTCGTGTCGAGCGCCGCGTCGGCCTTGAGGGCATCGAAGGTGTAGAGGACGTCCGCCGCGCTGAACGGCTGGCCGTCGCTCCACGTGACGCCGCTGCGGATGGTGAAGGTCAGCGTCGTGTAGTCGGCGTTCCAGGTCGACCCGGTCGCCAGCCACGGGGTCACGACGTTCGTGCCGTCGGGATTCGTCTTGAGCGCGTCGACGAACTCGAGCGGCTCGTACACGAAGCCGACTGATCGCCGCTCAACGACGGGTTGAACGGGTTGAACTGGCAGCTCCAGGTCTGCCCGCTCTCGTTGTCGATGACGAGCTTGCCGCCGACGAGCCCGGTGTTGGCGCCCGGGCTGGCGCTCGGAGAGGCGGCCGCGGCGCTGGCCGCCGCGCTGGGCAGCGGGCTCCAGGAGCGGTGGTCGTCGCATTCGGTGCGGGAGTGGTGGAGCTGCCGCAGGCTGCGACAGCCAGAACGGCGGCGATCCCCAGGGCCAGTGGCCTGTACCGTCTCATCTGAACTCCCTCTTCAACGTGCGGATCTTGTCTGGTCGGGCCGATCGGACCCCGTGTCCGGGGGCGCCCGGCGCTCGAGCCATGTCACACGCCATGGGCAACCCCATCCGGGACCGGCCCGAAGAAGCGCGGCAGATAAGCTCGGTTCGCCTCCAGGAGGGCGGCGAGGAGGGGCCGAGCGACCGAGAAGCGGCCGACGAGCGGGTGGGCAAGGAGCGCCTTCTCGGCCGTCGCCCGGTCGCCGTGGATCGCCGCCCTGACGGCGAGGTCTTCGTACGCCTTCACCGCCTGGACCAGGCCCCGCAGCTCGGGTGCGAGTGGCGCCAGGGGCAGCGGATGTGCCCCGGTCCGGTCGATCCGCGCCGGGATCTCGACGACCGCGTCGGCGGGGAGATCGGGCAGCGCCCCGCCGTTGCGGACGTTCACGACCTGCACGTCGCCCGTGTCCGGAGTGGAGCGAGGCGATGAGCTGCGCCGCCGCCTCGCTGTAGAAGGCCCCGCCGCGCTCCTCGAGCAGCTTCGGCTTCTCGTCGAGCTTCGGGTCCCGGTACATCTCCAGCAGCCTGCGCTCGATCTCCATGACGTCCTCGGCCCGGGATCGGCCGCTCAGCTGCTCCTTGAGGACCTCGTCGCGGCAGTAGTAGTAGCGGAGGTAGTACGAGGGGATGGCCCGCAGCTCGCGGATCAGCTCGACGGGCAGGCCCACCTCGTCGGCGGCCCAGCCGGCCTCGCCGTCGATGAGCTCCGGGAGGCGGTCGACGCCGTCCACCGTCACGGCCCGCTCCCAGGACAGGTGGTTGAGCCCGACGTGCTCGAGCGCGACGCGCTCGGGCTCGACCGCGAAGTGCGCGGCCAGCCGGCGCTGCAGGCCGATCGCCACGTTGCACAGGCCGATGCGCCCGCGCGTCCGAGTCGAGGAGCGCCTGCGTCACGATGCCGACCGGGTTGGTGAAGTCGACGATCCAGGCTCCCGGCGCCGCGCGCCGGGCCGTCTCCTCGGCGATCTGCAGGACGACGGGGACCGTCCTGAGCGCCTTGGCGAAGCCGCCCGGGCCGGTCGTCTCCTGGCCGAGGATGCCGAACCGGTGGGGCAGCGTCTCGTCGACGTGCCGGGCCTCCTGGCCGCCGACCCGGAGCTGGATCACGACGAAGTCGGCCCCGTCGAGTGCGGCGTCGCGATCGTCGGTCGCGCTGACGCGTGCCGGCCAGCCGACCCGCCCGAGCATCCGGCGCGTCAGCGCCGCAACGATCTCGAGCCGGCCGAGATCCGGGTCGAGGAGCGCGAGCTCATCGACCGGAAGACGGTCGATCCGCCGCGCGAATCCCTCGACGAGCTCGGGCGTATACGTGCTGCCGGCACCGACGACCGCGACCTTGAGACCGATCTCCGAGGTCCTCCATCGACGGCCGGGGCGGGTACGAGATCGCACCCCTTGACCCCTCGGTCGATTGTTTATAACATTATTACTTGCAGTCCGCAATCCCCAATTCCGGGGCCCGACCGCTGACAGGGATGATTCCGACGATGGCCCGCTTCCGCCTCGAGCGGGGCCCGGTGCCCCTGCACCACCAGGTGTACCTCGACCTCCGCTCGGCCCTTGCGGCCGGGGAGTGGACACGGGGGGACCGGCTCCCCACCGAGCGCGACCTCGCCGCCCGGTACGGCTGCAGCCTGATCACCGTGCGGCGGGCTCTCGACGAGCTCGCCAGGGAGGGCCGCCTCGAGCGCACGCGGGGCCGCGGCACCTTCGTGACCGACCCGCCGATCGTCCGGGACATCAGCGGACCGGCGGGCTTCGCCGACGAGATCCGCGCCCTGGGCTACGAGCCGTACTCGGTCGTCGTGACCGCGCGAATGGAGGCCGCGAGCCTCGCCGCGGCCGCGGCACTCGGGATCGAGCCCGGGGCGGCGGTGCACTACCTCGAGCGAGTCCGCGGCGCCGACGGGTTGCCGCTCCTTCTGGAGCAGGTCCGCCTGCCCGCCGCCCGCCTCCCGGGACTCCTCGAGCACGACTTCGGGCGGGAGGAGTCGCTCTGGGACGTGCTCAGGATGGACTATCACCTGCCGGTCGAGCGACGCCAGGAGGTGCTCACGGCGATCATCCCGAGCGCGCGGGAGGCGCGGCTTCTCGGCCTCCGGGCGCGCCGGCCATCCGTCGCATTCGAAGGGATCGCGTTCACCGCGGGCGACGTCGCGATCGAGCACAGCCGGACCGTCGTCTCACCCGAGCGGGCGCGCTACTTCGTCGAGTCCGGGAGCGCGCGGGGCAGGAGCGTCGAGCCGGTCGCTCCGCGGCGGTCGGCGAACGGACCACGCTGATGACCTCGGCGACGCGCATCATCGGGAGGACATGACCAAGCACGCCGGCGCCGCGAACCACGCCCCGGCGGCCGTGATGGCCGTCGACGTCGGCAACTCCAAGACGGACGTCGCCCTCGTCAGCCACGAGGGGACCGTCCTGGCGGCGGTGCGCGGCCCGACGTCGTCGCATCAGCAGGTCGGGGCGGGCGGTGCGTTCGCGACGCTCGTCGGCCTCGCCGAACGGGCGGCGCACGTCGCGGGCCTGGAGCCTGCCGCCCGACCGCTTGCGGAGCTTGCCGTGGTAGCCGCAGCCGGGGCCGACTACCCGAGCGACATCCGGCTCCTCGGCGCGGGCCCTCCGCCTGACGGGTCTCGCTTCCGACGGCCTCGTCGTGAACAACTGCTACGGCGGGCTTCGGGCGGGTACCGCCCGGCCGTGGGGGATCTGTGTCATCTGCGGCAGCGGGATGAACTGCCTCGGCGTCGGGCCGGACGGCCGGACGGCCCGCTTCGACGCGCTCGGTGACATCTCCGGCGACTGGGGCGGCGGCGGGGCGGTCGGCCTCGCAGGGCTCGCCGCCGCCGTGCGCGCGGAGGACGGTCGCGGTCCGGCGACGCGTCCTGGCGCGGACCGTGCCGGCGCATTTCGGCCTGGCCCGACCCCGCTCCCTGACTGCCGCCATGTACCGGGGCGGGTCGCACGGGACCGCCACCACGAGATCGCTCCGCTCGTCTTCGAGGCCGCGGCGAGCGGGGACGCGGTTGCCCGTGCCATCGTGGACCGGCTCGCGGACGAGATCGTCGCCTGGGCCGCGGCGGCCATCCGGCGGCTCCGGCTCCAGCGGCGCGATCCGGACGTCGTCCTCGCCGGGGGCGTCTTCCAGGCGGAGGACCGCGTCTTCTTCGAGCGGATCGAGTCGGGGATCACGGCGGTCGCGCCGGCTGCGCGGGTCTCCCGCCTGGTCGCGCCGCCCGTGGTGGGGGCGGCGCTCCTGGGGCTCGACCGCCTGGCGGGCGGTGCGACATTGCCGAACGTCGAGCGCCGGCTGCGTGCCGAGCTGACCGCGCAGCGCCTCGTGCCGACGGCGATCCAACCGCCCTCCTGAGCGGGTTCACGCCGGCGTCCAGCACCTGCCGCCTGGGCCGCGTCCTCTGGTAACATACCGTCCGCTTCATTCAGCCAGGCGTACCCAGAATCGCCGAATTCTCGCGGTTGCATGTAGGAGCAGACGAGCCAGATGTCCCCAGCGCCTGGCGCAGCTTCCGGCAGGTCGTGGCTTGCTCTCGGAGCTGCCAGCCAGCTCGTCGGGGTCGATCCGGACACGCTGCGGCGGTGGGCCGACGAGGGGCGGGTCGAGGTGTTCCACACGCCGGGCGGGCATCGACGATTTCGGCGTCGGTCGCTCGAACGCCTAGTTCGCTCGGGGGGCCATGACCGTGCGACGCTCGGCGGGCTCGGGATCACGCCGGATCGCCTCGCTGCCGCGTACCGGCGGCGCTATGTGAGGCACCGCGCGGGGTCGCCCGATCCGCGCGAGTTCGTCCGGCCCGCGGAGCGCGAGGTCTTCCGCGTGGAGGGGCGGCGGCTCGTCGAGGCGCTCCTCCTGCGACTTGACGCCGTCGACGGGCCGGCTGGGGCGGCGGCAATGGAAGCCGCGTCGGGGCTCGTGATCGCGCTCGGTCGGCGCCTCGCGACGTCTGCCACGAGCCTCACGGACGCGGTGGCCCTGTTCGTGGCCGCGCGCCAGCCGTTCCTGGCCGAGGTAGGTGCCCTCGCCCGCCGCCGGACGCTCGATCCCGAGCGGCTGGCACGCCTGTACGAGGAGGCGTCGACCCTGCTCGACCGCCTCCTCCTCGACTTCATCGATGGCTACCGCGGAACGTCAGAGGAGTCAAGGTGAACCTCAATGTCGTGCTTCCGTTCTGCTCGTCGACGCTGTCCTTCGTGTTCTTCCTGTTCCTCGTCGACCAGTGGCGGGATCGGCGGAAGCCGTACCAGGCGATCTGGGCTGCCGGCATGCTGTGGTATGCCCTGAGCGCGGGGACCGAGTGGATCGGCGGTGCCTTCGGCTGGTCCGAGCCGCTCTACAAGCTCTGGTACCTGATCGGGGCGATCTGGGTCGCGGGGTGGCTCGGCTTCGGGACCGTCTATCTCCTGGGTCGAACCCGCTTCGGCTACGCGTTTGCGTTCAGCCTCTTCCTGGCGGGCCTGTTCACGTTCTTGACCCAGGCGGAGTACGCGTATCCGGAGAGCGGAATCGCGCCCGCCGTGTACTTCCTCGCGGCCATGCTCCTGGCCGCGGGCGTGGTCATCCTGTCGCTGCGGGGGAGCTCCCGCTGGCCGGTGCTCGCCGCGGTCGCCATCGTCGGAGGCACCATCGTCTCGGCGATCATGGTCGCGACCGTGACGCTTCCCGCGCCGGGCTGGGTGCTCGGCCCCGTCACCCACATCCCGACCGGCGACCTGTTCCCCGGCTACATCCGGCTGCTTACGCCTTTCTTCAACATCACCGGCGCATTCGCCCTGGTTCTCGGCGGGCTGTACAGCACCTACATCTTTATGCCGAAGAGCAGGCTCATCCGCTACTCGCTGCGTCGGGACCAGCCGGCGGCGCGCTACCTCGCCAACCTGGCCGTGGCCCCGGTCGCGATCGCCGTCAATCTCGTCGCGTCGGTCCCGGGCACGGTGGCCGCGCTGTTCCGGGGCCGCCTGAACAGCCGCGTTCCGGCCACGCTGCTGATCGCGCTAGGCGGCCTTATCCCGGCGATCACGAGTGGCATGAGCCGGTTCGGTAACACGAGCGGGTTCTTTGTCGGCGAGTTCCTCGGCGTCCTCCTGATCTTCGCGGGGTTCTTGGTATCCATCGAGGTGTTCCGCGAGGTGCGCGTGCCATTCACGGCCGTCGTGCTCTGGCGCCGCACCGCCGAGGAGCCGTCATAGGGAAGCTCGCTGGAAGCGGGCGGCCCAGAGCGGTCAGGTCCTTGCCGGGCCGAAGAAGCGTGTAGGCTGGGCCCGTTCGTCGCGTCTGCGCCGGTGGCGGTGCGCACCCGGGATCTGGCGGCATCCTGCGCCCCGCCGCCCCATGTCCGCGCTGAGGTCCGTCCGTGCCACCCGGTGTCCAGAGCCCATCGAGCCCGAAGCTTCGCGGCGCCGGGCTGCGGCGCCTGGGTGCCGACTGGAAGGCGTTCGGCGAACCCCGCTACCGCACGTACCTCGTGCTGGGGCTGACCCAGGGCAGCGTGATCTCGCTCTCGGGCACCGCCCTGAGCATTCCGCTCCTCCTGACGCTCGGCCTGGGGCCCGGGCTCACCACGCTCGTCGCATCGCTGGCGCTGATCGGGCCGGCCGCCCAGCTGGGCATCCCCCGGCTGCTCCGGCGCACCGGCGGCAACCTGCGCCGGGTCACGCTGGGGGCGACGGCGCTGGGCGAGACGCGCGGGCTCTGGCTCGCGGGGCTCACCCTCGTCGGGGCGGCGAGCCGGGCGAACCACGCGGTGCTGGTGCTCGGGCTGGTCGCCGCGACGGCGGCCATGGGGGTCTTCTCCGGGGTGGCCGCCGCGAACTTGCAGACCTGGTTCGCCGTGACGCTGCCGGAGGACGCGCGACGCTTCGCGGCGCCGCGGGTGGTCGGCGTCGGGCTTGCCATCAGCGCGGTGCTGCTGGCCGTGATCGCCCTGGTCCTCGATCCGGCCCTGCGCGCCTACGGCCTGGCCGTCTACGCAGTCCCGTTCTTCGTGGGCGGCCTGGCGGGCGTGGTCGAGCTGTTCGCGCTCGCGCGGCTCCCGCGCCCTGGCCGCGTCCGGGTGGCGCAACCCGCAGCCGCGACGCCGGCGCCTCCCGGATGGTCCGCCTTCGTGGCGGTTGCCAGCCTGGCCAGCATCGGAGCGGGGCTCTCTCCGTACTACGCCGTCTTCATCATCAGCGTGCTGCATGCCACGGCTTCGGTCGCGGTGGCGCTCTCGGCGCTCACCTCGGCGGCAGCGGTCGTCGCCTCGACCCTCGGGGCAGGGATGCTGAACCGGGTCTCGTCGTCGCGACTGCTTCGACTCGCGTACCTCGGGTTGGGCACCGGCTGGCTGCTCGCCCTGGCCAGCTTCCCCGCGAACCCGGCCGCGCTCCTCTGCTTCGTGCTGGTGGCGCTCCTCGTCAGCGCCGGCGGCGCCCTCGTCCAGATCGCGACCAACGAGCGGCTCTTCCGCCTCGTGTCGGGCCCCATGGTCTTCACGCAGCAGGGCCGGTTCGTGGGCATCACGGCAACGGCGACGGCAGCCGGCCAGGTGGCCGAGGCTCTGCTGCTGGCGGTGGCGCCGGTCGGGTACCCGGTGTTCGCTGCCCTGTTCGTCTCCTCGGGCGGGCTGCGTCTGCTGGCCGCCGCTCGACTGCCCGTGGCGGAGTCGTGGTCGGACGCCACGCGCGTGGTCTCGCTCGCGGAGCTTGGGCGGCGCGAGGGCCCGTGAGCCGGCCGGCGGGGGGCGGCCGACGGCGCCTCACCGCCTCGACGGGGCGGATCTAGCCCAGCGCGAACCGCTCGATCGCGCGCGACGCCACCTCGCGGCCGATCGCGAGCGAGGCGGTCGCGGCCGGCGACGGGGCGTTCCGCACGTGGAGGACCTGGGGCCCGTCGCCGAGCCGGAAGTCGTCGACGAGGCTGCCGTCGGGGTCCAGCGCTTGGGCACGGACGCCGCTGGGACCGAACTCGATGTCCCGCAGCCCGAGCTCAGGGACCCGCCGGCGAAGCTCGTCGAAGAAGAGCCGCTTGCTCAGGTCGCGCAGGAACTCGGCCGTCCCGGTCCGCCAGTAGCGTGCCGCGAGGCGCTGGAAGCCGCGGTAGGCGAGGACCGACAGGAGCTCGCCCGGGTTGACGTCGCGCCGCCGGTAGCCGGCCCGAGCGAACGCGAGCACCGCGTTCGGACCGGCCCACACCGCGCCGTCGATGCGCCGCGTAAAGTGGATGCCGAGAAACGGGAAGCGGGGGTCGGGAACCGGGTAGAGCAGTCCCCGCACGAGGTTCCGCGCCGACGGTCGGAGCGTGTAGTAGTCGCCGCGGAAGGGGATGATCCGCTCCGGACCGGAATCGCCGGTCATCGCGGCGACCCGGTCCGCCCACAGCCCGGCGCAGGCGATCACGTTCCGGGCCACGATCGGGCCGGCCGTCGTAGTGAGGACCCGGTCGCCGCCCACCTCCCGGATCGCGAGGACGCGGGTGCTCGTGCGGATGGTTCCGCCGCTTGTCTCCACGTCCGCGGCGTAGGCGAGCGCGACGCGGTGGAAGTCCACGATCGCCGTTCGGGGGCTCCATAGGGCCCGGACCCCGGCTGCGTGCGGCTCGATCTCGCGCATGCGCTCCGGGCCGACCTCCTCGAGCCCCTCGACCCGGTTGGCGGCACCCCGCTCCCTGAGCGCCGCAAGCCCCGGGAGCTCCTCGGGGGTGAGCGCGACGACGAGCTTGCCGACGTGATCGAGCGGAATGTCGTGGTCCCGGCAGTAGGCCTCCAGCTCGTGCTTGCCCTCGCGGCACAAGCGCGCCTTGAGCGAGCCGGGCGCGTAGTAGAGGCCGGCGTGGACGACCCCGCTGTTGTGCCCCGACTGGTGTGTCGCCAGGCTGGGCTCCTGCTCGAGGACCACGAGGCGGAGTCCCGGTCGCTGGGCGAGGAGGGCTCGGGCCACCGCTAGGCCGACGATCCCGCCGCCCACCACCGCGACGTCGGCTCCGACGCCGGTCATGGGTCAGCTCCGCGATCCGGGCCGCGCGGTCCAGGCCACGCCGGCCGCGACGAGGACCAGGACGCCGCCGATGAGGGCCCAGATCGTCTGGCTGCTCATGGCGCTGCCGCCCAGCAGGCCGATCCCCTGGCCGATCCAGACCAGCCCGACGAGCAGGAGCACGAGCGCGACGGCCAAGCGGGGACGTTTCATCCGGGGGCTCCTCCGAAGGATTGGGCAGCTCGCCGCCGCTTCGCGCCGGCGATCGGCGTCGCCGCCATGGTGGCACGGATGCCTGCTCGCCCGGGCCACCGCCACCGCGGGCGCCCGCCGGAGCGCGATCACACGAACCAGCCCTCTTGTCCGGGCAGGCGGTAGGCTTGTGCCTTCGCAGGTGCTGAGAGGTACGCCTCGGATGGGATTCGCCCGCGCGTTCGTCCGGCGGTTCCGCGACTCCATGTACACGGCGATCGGCGACGTCGCCTTCGGGATGGAGGACGGCGCCGTCTCGATCTCCGGGCTCGTCTTCGGCGTGGCGGCGAGCACGAACGACCGCGCGATCGTCCTGCTCGCTGGGGCGGCCGGCGCGGTTGCCGGCGCCGTCTCGATGATGGCCGGCACCTACCTCGACGTGCAGTCGGAGCGCCATCGGGCCAACGCCCTCGTCGAGGTTGCCCGGGCCCGGATCGCGGCCGATCCCGCGGCGGCCACCCGGAGCGCAGCGCGACGCCTGCTCGCGGACGGGTTCAGCCCCGAGGAGGTCGCGGTGGTCGAACGGGCCTTCGCGCGGAACCCCGATGCGCTCCTCGACCACGTCGTGGCCTTCGAGGTTGGCGTCGTTCCCGGGGCCAAGCCGTCGCCCTGGACCCACGCGCTGTGGATGTTCGTGGCCGACATCCTCGCCGCCGGTGTTCCCGTCACGCCGTTCGCCCTCTTCGACATCGGGACCGCGCGCATCGTCTCGCTCATCATCACCGGCGCCCTGATGGCTCTGCTGGGGATCGCGCGCGGCCTCATCGGCCACGTGAACATCTGGTGGACCGCGGTCCAGACGATGGCGATCGCGGGCGCCGCGGCGTTAGCCGGCGTGGTCATCGGGCGGCTCGTCAGCGGGTAGCTTCCGAGGGCGTCACCTCGATCGGAGCCCGGCCTGCCGAGGCACCGTCTGCCCTACCCCAAGATGAGGCACGCGGCGGAAGTCGGCGGGGGCCACATCGATGGCGGGACATGAAGAGTTGCCGGAGTGGGAGCTGCTGCTCCGGGCGGCGGCGGGACTCCACCACATCCTCCCGGACGCGACCCTGGTCGGCGGCACCCCTGCGGCTCTCGTTGCGGGTCACCGCCGTTCTGCCGACGCTGACCACGTGATCCCCGGCTTGGCCTCCCGCTTCGACGAGGTTCTCGCGCAGCTCGAGTCTGCCGCCGGCTCGACGACCCCGCGCCGCCAGCGACCGGTCGTGATCAAGGGATCGACGACCCACGTGCCAGATCGTCCGCGACGACACGACCGCCGGGAAGGATCCGAAGGTACCTCGTACCCCGCGGCGATGGTGTGACGGCGCCGATAGGGCCGAATGGGAATGGTCCGGGCTTCCCCGTCCCCCTACGATGGCACTCTCGGCTGGCCATCCTGCACGGAGAACGGCATCGACCGATGGTCGGCATCTCGCGTCGGACGTTCCTGGCGCTGGCTGGGCAGGCGGTCCTCCTAAGCGCCGCCGCGCCCCTTGTGCGTGCCGCCAGCACCGCGCCCATCTTCCACGGCCCGCGCGACGAGGCGCTCATCGCGCTCACGATCGACGACGACTGGTCGGCGTCGCGGGTGGGGGCCATCTTCGACACGCTGCAGCGGGCGTCGGTGGCCGCCACGTTCTTCCCCTACGCCGACGCGACCCGCTCGGACCCCGGGCTCTGGCGGGCCATCACCGCGGCCGGCTACCCGTACGCCAACCACACCCGCACGCACCCCTGGATGACGCGGCTCGGCCGCTCGGCGCAGACGGCCGAGATCACCGAGGCCCGGACGATCCTGGAGGGAATGACGGGGACGCCGATGCTGCCCGTCTTCCGCCCGCCCTACGGCGCCTACGATGCAGGGCTCCTCGACGTGGCACGCGACACTGGTTTCCCGACCGTGCTCATGTGGGACACGAGCGACGCCGACACCTCCGGCCGCGCAACGCCGGCCCAGCTGGTCCAGGCGGCCATGCGCGGCACGAACGGCTCGGTGCTCCTGACCCACGGGGGCCCGATGCTCACCCCGCTGATCCTCCCCACCGTGATCTCGCTCTACCGTGACCTGGGCTTCCGCTTCGTGACCGTGCCCGAGCTGCTGGGCTGGACCAAATCCGCCCCGGCTGCACCCAACGCTTCCGCCGGTCCGAAGCTCCCGTGGCCCGGACTCGAGGTCGAAGGCCCAAATCGGTCCGCCCGCTAGGGATCGCGCGTCCGGCCGCCGACGCGACTCTTGCGGCCCCGGTGGACGACGCCGCGCTGCGCGTCCTCGAGGCCAAGCATGCGCCGGGTCTCCCGTCGTGCTCCGCCAGTGCCGCGGGCACGGGGTCGAGCACATCGGTATCGTCCTTCTGATGCCTGAGTCGACCCGCCCACACGGCGACCGTACCTCTCGGCGCATCGCAAGCGCGACCGCGCTGGGAGCGGCGCGCCTGCGGGCGGCGCATCTCCTCCTCGACGATCCCCCGCCAATCTTCCGCGATCCGCTCGCGCTGCGCCTCCTCGAGCCGGGAGCTGACCGGACAATCCTTGATCAGTCGGATCGGTTCCGGACGCCAGCCTCCCGGGCCATCCGGTCCGACGTGCTGGTCCGCGGCAGATATGCCGAGGACCGCCTTGCAGAGGAGGTTCGAGGAAGCATTCGCCAGTACCTGATCCTCGGGGCCGGGCTGGACACCTTCGCCTATCGGCAGCCGCCATGGGCACGGGATCTGCGCATCATCGAGGTCGATCATGCGGCGAGCGGGCGCGACAAGCGGGAACGCCTGCAGCGGGCCGGCATCGTGCAACCTCCCAATCTGCGCTATGCCGCGGCCGACCTCGAGTCCGATGCCCTCGGCCCGGTCCTCGAGGGGGCCGGGCTCGACACGGCCCAGCCGGTCTTCGTGGCTTGCCTCGGGGTGCTGATCTACCTGAGCGAAGTGACCGTGAACGCGATCTTCGCGACGGTCGGCGGACTCGCATCGGGGAGCGAGCTCGTGTTCACGTTCTCCCGCCCGGACGCCTCGACCTCCGGTCCACCAACCGCCCGATCGGCTGCCGCCCGGGTCGCCGCCGCCGGCGAGCCGTGGCGCACCCGCCTCGAGCCGGACGACGTGGGCGCTCGACTCCGTGCCGCTGGGTTCAGCTCGGTCAGCCAGCTCTTCGCTCGAGATATCACGGAGCGTTACCTCAGTGATCGGACCGACGGTCTCCGGGCGCCGGCTCGGGGCGTCATCGCCGACGCGCTCGTCTAGCGGTCGCGGCCCTAGGTCGCCGCCTCGGCCGCCCGAGCGCTTCGCCTGCCGGCGCCCGCTCGGGTGGTTCTTCTGAGATACGCATGGAGTTCGTGTTACGTCACGACCCGGCGGCGGAGGATCGACCCGCGCTGTTCGCCTGCGTCGGGCCCGTGCTCAGGAAGCGCCCGGCACGACCGCTGGACGACCCGATGCCGCCCCATCAGGAGCAGGTTTGTCGCCTCGCACGAACCGTGCGCGTAGACCGGAGAAACGGGGAGTCGCGGCCGCTCGCACGTGGCGTCGCGGCCGACCCGGCGGGACGAGATCGACCTGGCCCACGCCCGATCGACCGGACAGGCGGCCCTCTCCCCGGTGCCTGCCGGCACTGACGCGGCGGATCCTCCCCCGCAAGACTGTCCGCATGCAGGATCAGGCGTCGCTTATTGCTGTCCTCAACTCCACACGGTTTGCGGCCGGCCTCGCGCCGGACGTCCAGGCGCGTCTCGCCGCGCTCAGCCGGATGATCACGGCGGAAGCCGGCGAGGAGCTGTTCCGGGAAGGAGACGAGTCCGGGGGTCTCGGCATCGTGATCGGGGGGCGCATCGCTCTCCGAACGTACGTCGGGGAGCGTGGGGACCTCACGATCCTCACCGTCGAGCCCGGGGACATCTATCTCTGGTCGGCTATCGTCCCGCCGTACCGCGCCACGTCGACGGGCGTGGTGATCGAGGCGCTCGAGGCGATCACTTTCCCGGGACCCGCCCTTCGAGCCGCTCTCCGCGAGGATGCCGGGCTTGCCCAGGCCATCTATCCGCGAGTGCTCATTGCGGTCGAGCGGCGCCTCAACGCGACACATGCCCAGCTCATGGACAAGTTCACGAGCAGGGAGCTGCGCGCCTGGTGAGCCCCGTCCCGCGCTGAGCGGGAGGATTCAGACAGGCGGGCTGGGGCCGCCGATCGCCGGCTTCATCCTCGCTGCCGGGCAGGGAGCCGCCCTGTTGCTGGGCTGCACAGACCGTCGATCAGACTCCGGGGCACATGCCTCGCGGTCGTAGGATGGGCGCCGACAGTCGCGCCTGCGACGATGAGGTGGCCCGTGAGCGGCGATGGAGCTCTCGCGCAGCGCTCGGACGAGCATCGTCACGCCATCGCCCGCGGGGTCGTGCAAATCCTCAACGGGGTCGTCGATCCATCCGTGCTCGAGATCGCTCTCGCCGATGGCAGATCGGCCGCGTCCGGCGTGGACGGCGTGACGAGCGAACCGTCAGCCACCTCCGAGCGTCGCGCCCGGGCCAGGGTCGAGGTCAACAGCCCGGACGCTCTCGGCAGGCTGCTGTTCCCCCCGACACCCGACGTCTTCGCGGAGGGGTTCCTGCGCGGCGATCTCGAGATCGAGGGCGAGGTCATGGCGGCGGTCGATGCCGGCGAGGCGCTCGACTTGCGCCGCTTGAGCACTGCCGACGTCCGGCGGCTCGTGCGCTGGGGCATGACACTCCGGCGGGGCGCGAGCCGGCCGCCGCCCCTCCGGCGAGTCGCCCGGATGGCAGGGGCACGGCACTCGCGGGCGCGCGATCTTGCGGCGATCCGCTTCCACTACGATGTCGGGGAAGCCTTCTTCCGTCTGTGGCTGGACCGCCGGCTGACCTACTCCTGCGCCTACTTCCCGCCCTCCACGACCCCGGACGCCGCCGCCGGGTTGCTCGACGAGGCCCAGGAAGCGAAGCTCGACCTGATCGCCCGCAAGCTCCGCCTGAAGCCGGGAGCGCGCCTGCTTGACATCGGCTGCGGCTGGGGTTCGCTAGTCGAGTTCACGGCCGGAAGCGCGGGCGTTGAGGCCGTCGGCGTGACGCTTTCCGAGCGCCAGGCCGACGAGGCGAACCGTCGGCTCGTCGTCGCCGGTCTCGGGGGCCCGGCCCGTGCCGAGGTCCGCGACTACCGGGACCTCGGCACGCTCGGCCAGTTCAACGCGGTGGCCTCGGTCGGCATGTTCGAGCACGTGGGCCGGGCGAACCTCCCGAGCTACTTCCGCGCTGCTTTCGAGGCGGTTCGCCCGGGTGGGCTCTTCCTCAACCATGGGATCGCTCAGGCGAGCCCCCAGGGCCGGCTGGGACCGGGATTCCGCCCTGGAGCGAGTCACTTCGTCGATCGGTACGTATTCCCGGACGGAGAGCTGGTGCCCGTCGAGGCGGCCATCGGTGCGGCCCGGGCGGCCGGGTTCGAGCTCGTCGATGTCCAGTCACTTCGGCCCCACTACGCCCTGACGCTCGCCGCTTGGGTCGCCCGTCTCGAGGCGAGCTGGGATGAGGCCGTGGCGGCGGCCGGCGAGGAAGTCGCGCGAACATGGCGGCTGTACATGTCGGCCTCCCGGCTCGGGTTCGAGCGCGGGGACCTGGACGTCTGTCAGCTCCTGCTCGCGAAACCCGGCGATGACGGCCCGGCTCGCCTGCCGCTGCGTCCGTGGTGGTGGAGCCGCGACGTCCGCCCGCCCGCGTAGACTGCCGCGGTGATCGATCCTGACCTTCCGGTGACCGTCAGCCCCGACGAGATCGCCGCCATCCGCGCGGGGATCGCCGCGGCCGAGCCCGCCTTCCTGGACGATCTCGCCCGCCTCGTGAGCATCGATTGCGGGAGCTACACGCCGGCCGGCGTCAACGAGGTCGCGGCGTGGGTCGCGGAGCACCTCCTGGAGCTGGGGGCGCGCGTCGTCCGCCACCCTGACCCCGACGGCCGCCTGGGCGACACGGTCGAGGCGACCTTCCGCGGCGCGGCCGGGGGCCCGCGCGCCCTCCTCATCGGCCACCTGGACACCGTCTTTCCCGAGGGGACCGCGGCCGCCCGGCCGTTCCGGATCGAGGACGGGATCGCCCGCGGTCCGGGCGTCACCGACATGAAGGGTGGGCTCCTGACCCTCCTCTTCGGCCTCCGCGCCGCGATCGCCGCCGGGCCGCTCCCGTTCGAGCGCCTGACGGTCATCGCCAACCCGGACGAGGAGATCGGGTCCCCCGCGTCCACCCCGCACATCCGGCGGGTGGCCGCCGAGAGCGACCTCGCCTTCGTCCTCGAGTGCGCGCGGGCCAACGGGGACGTCGTGTCGGCGCGCAAGGGGATGATCCATTTCGGCGTGACGATCCGCGGGCGCGCCGCCCACGCCGGCGTGGAGCCGGAGAAGGGGCGCAGCGCGATCGTCGAGGCAGCCCACCAGGTCCTGGGCCTCCACGCCCTGAACGGCCGCTGGCCGGGGGTCACCTGCAACGTGGGGGCCATCGAAGGGGGGACCCGCCCCAACGTCGTCGCGGAGCGCGCCAGCCTGGAGGTCGACCTGCGAGCCGTCGACCGGGCGGGCATGGAGGCGGCCATGGCCGCCATCCGGGCGCTCACGGCCGCCCCGAGCGTGCCGGACGTGACCGTCGAGCTCACGGAGCGAGCCGGCCACCCGCCGATGGAGAAGCTCGCTCGGTCAGAGCGGCTGGTCGATCATGCGCGCGCGATCGCCGCACAGCTCGGCTTCGGGCTGACCGACGCCGCCACCGGGGGAGCGTCGGACGCGAACACGACCGCCGGGATGGGGGTGCCGACGCTGGACGGCCTGGGGCCGATCGGCGGCCTGGACCACTCGCCGGAGGAGTACCTCGAGGTCGCGAGCATCGTGCCGCGAACGGCGCTGTTCGCCGGCCTCCTCCTGGCGACGGGCCGCGACCCGGAGATCCGCGCCCGGCCATCGGCGGTTTCGACGCCTTGGCCGGCCCACGAAGCGGGTCGCTCGCAGAGCAACGAGCCTGAGAAGCAGAAGGTAGAGCGCGAACCAGGCGCATCAACCGACGTGGATGGGGCGGACTCTCCGACTGGAGCCCACCCCGATACGTCTCGCCGTCGTCGCCAAGCCCGGCCTTCTCGAGGTAGCCTGAGGAACCGGAGATGATCCCACCGCTCGTGGAACAGCTCCACTTCACGCGCTCGGAGTGGCTGCGTGCGCTCCGGGGCGTTGGCGAGGCCGACGCGCTCCGCCGCATCGAGCCGATGAACAGCATCGGCTGGATCGTCGGGCACCTGGCCTGGCAGGAGCAGCGTTACTTCCTGACGCGGGCCCAGCGAGTGACCCCGGTGCCGCTGCTCGACGATGTCGCATCCAGCGGAGGGCCGCCCACGGCCCCATCGCTGCGGGACATGCGGGCAGCCTGGAGGCAAGTCAGGAGCGCCGCCGACGTCTGGCTCGGATCGCTGCCAGCAGGCGCCCTATCCGAGATGCTGCCGCCGCCTGGCCCGAAGCGGACCGTGGGGGACGCGATCCAACGGATCACCTACCACTACTGGTTCCACATCGGCGAGATCCTCGCCATCCGCCAGCTCCTGGGCCACCCCCATCGGCCGGAGTTCGTCGGCGATCTCGAGGCGCGCGCCCCGTATCGGGCGACATGACACCAGGGAAGGATGCCGGTCGACCGTGAGTCCCCCGAAGCGGAGCTTGGGCCGGTCCCCATCTCCGGCGCACGGCCGAGGGCGGCGGCGGTCGGCCCGGTACGGCGCGACAGGGAGGCTTCGGCCCGATCTCCGGGGCCGCTGGTGCCTCGGTCGGGGCGAGCGGCTCGTCGATCGCATTGAGGGACACCCCCGACCGTCGGGCGCGGCACGAGCTCACGCGCCGCCGAGAGGCTCGGCCAGGACAACCTGCTCGTTCGCGCAGCTCATCGCGGGCAGCCCGTAGCGGGAGGCGACGTGCTCGCATCCAGCGGACTCTACGACCCGCATCCCGCAGGCTGCGAGCAGATCCGCGAACTCCGCCGGCGTGAAGGCCGCCCTGACGTCTTCACCCGCACCGCTCGCCAGCTGCTTGAACTGCCATGAGAGACCCGCGTCGCTCGGCCCGTCCTGGCCGTAGGGCATGATGTGCGTGACCGCGACCAACGCTGGCGGCAGGCCGCGCAACGTCGCCTCGGTCGCCCGTTTGGAGAGATAGCTCGTCACTCCGAGCCAGTTCACGAACGTTGGCGCTGACGTCAGGCCGGCTCGCCTGAGGACGTCCCCGACAGTCTCGACCTCGAGGTTCGCCGGCACCCAGACTAGCCCTTCGGGGTCCTGCACGCCGAGGGCCCGCAGGCGCTCGCGCTTGAACGCCAGCGTTGCGGGATCGTCGATCTCGAACACCGTGACGCCCCCGGTCTGGCGCCAGGCGAACGTGTCGAGGCCCGCACCGAGGTTCACCAACTGCTTGGCCCCCGACGCAGCCAGCCAGTCCTCGGCGATGCGCGACCGGGCGGCAACCCAGGTCGCGAGCCGGTCGGAGCGGTAGCCGAACCTCGCCTGTAGCCTCGCTCCCAGTCGCTCCGCTTCATCGCCGAGCAGCGGCCACGCCAACCAGTCCTGCAGCACCGCGCTCGAACCGTGCATGAACAGATGCCCCGCACGCGCGCAGGCGCACATCTTGGCCGTGGAGCTCACGGACGCGTGCCTGACGCTCGCCGACTGAACGCTCCCGCTCCTTCGAAATCTCATCGCCTCGCTCCAGCGACTTGGCTGCGCGGCAATCATCCCGGATGCCGCCAGCTTCCGCGAGCCGGGTGTCTCGATCCGTAACACGGGCCGGCTCGTGCTCATCGCCGGTCGAGGCCCGATGCAAGGAACACGAGCCTCCGAAGGCGTCAACCTCGTCGCCCGGATCGGTCCCGCACGTGGCGCGTGGTTCAAGGATCCCGCCCGCAGCGTGTTCGGCCAGCACGAGGCGTCAATACCTGTCAGCCGGTGTTGCTCGGCGCGGCAATCTCTGAAATCGCCGGGGCACCGCCGCAGCACCCGATCCGGCTCCTCAGCGGTCAGCCGGCGCTCGATCCCCCGAGGCGGATGGCGATCCCAACCTCTGCCTCGTCTGGGCGTCCTCCGGCGCGCCGACCATCCCACCAGAGAAGAAATCGAGCCTGGAGGCCATAGCGCAGTCGGATTCGGGAGATCGTGACCGCCGTCTCCGCCTCGTCCTGCAAGCGGGCAGTCCCCTCGACAACGTCTCCGGTGACGCGGCCGCGCATGTCGCACGGGGCGAGCAGGACGCGGCTGCTGTGGCGCAGGCGCTTCACCTTGCCCGACGACTTCGCCGTGTAGACCACCAGCTCGTCGCCCTGCTGGGCGACCCAGACCGGGGTGGCGACCGGCGTGCCGTCGCGCCGGAAGGTCGTCAACGAGAGGTATCTGTTCTTCGCGAGCGTCCCGACATCCATGCTGCGCTGTGCACTCCTCCGGCCGGTCGAGGATGGGCTCTCGCCTCGTCGCCGACAAGGGCCATGCGCGCCTGCCTCACCGGCTCCGCGATCGACGCGGAGGATCGGCAGCGTACTGTTCAGAGGATGGTCGCTCTCCCTTCGCTGGTCGCAATCTTCGGGCGCTTCAGTGGTAAGGCCCTCACCAAGACGCTTGACTGGGCTGGCGCTGCTCGATGGCTGAGCTGCGCGATCTCGAATGGACGCTGGCGACGCTGGACGTCTCCTACGGGGCCTGGGAGGTCCTGCGTCGGGAGTCGTTTCAGCTGGAGTGCCTTGTCTGAGCGCCAGTGGCCGCGACCACGAATTGCGGTCGCGGAGACGAGGACGGACGTCCGAGCGGCCTCGACCAGATGAACGAGGTCACGTTGGTTTCGAGTCAGCATGTGTCGCCGGGGCCGATCGCTCCACGACGACCGGCGACCATCCGACGTACGCTTGCCGGCATGCGGCGCGGTGACCGGTGGCGGGCCATGGCACCTGCATGCATCGCCGTCGCGGGCGCGGTGCTCCTCGTCGCACTCCTCACCGGGCCCGGTGTCGCCTCGCCCTCACCCGCATCCGGGTCGGCTGCAACCGCCCCCATCGACCTGACCGCTCTGTACCACGACAGCCGGGACGGGCTGTATCGCACCCCCGGCGGGGCCGTGCCGGCGGGTACCAGCGTGACCCTCCGCCTGCGCGCCCGTCACAACGGGGCGACGTCCGTGCTCCTCCTGCTCACCTCAGGCGGGCCATACCAGTCCCTGCCGATGGCCGACGTCGCGCCCGGCATCGCCTGCGGCGCCCCGCTGCCGGCGGGCGGCGGCGCCGTCCAGTGCGACCTGTGGGCCGCGACGGTCACGACCTCGAAGCCGGCCACGCTCGGCTATCACTTCATCGTGCGTTCCGGAACGGCGACCGCCCAGGTGAGCGACGACGCCCGGGGGGACGGCGGGCCGGGCGTCGCCGCCACGTCGCTCTCGAACGTCGACTGGGAGCTGACCGTCTATGCGCCCGGGTTCTCGGCCGTGCCCTGGCTGGAGGGGGCGGTCGTCTACCAGATCTTCCCGGACCGCTTCGTGAACGGCAACCCGGCGAACGACGCGAACCCCCGCCAGCCGCGCTACGCCTACCCGCCCGACACGACGGACCAGATCGTGCGCGAGCCCTGGGGCACGCCGCCCCCGGATCCGTCGACCGGCGGCGAGTACTACGGCGGTGATCTCGCGGGCGTCCGCTCGAAGCTGCCCTACCTCCACAACCTCGGGGTGACGGTCCTGTACCTGAACCCGATCTTCTCGGCGGCCTCCAACCACGGATACGACACGCGCGACTATTACCAGATCGACCCGCGCTTCGGCACGCAGGCCGATTTCGAGGGACTCGTGCGAGACGCGGCCGCGCTCGGCATGCACGTCATCCTCGACGGGGTCTTTGATCACGTCAGCGCGGACAGCCCGTACTTCGACCGCTATGCGCGCCAGACGGGGACGGCCGGCGCCTGCCAGAGCGTCAGCTCGCCGTACCGGGCTTGGTTCACCTTCGTGGCGTCCCCGAGCGGACCGTGCGTCGGCCCGGCCGGCCCGCACACGATGGACTACACGGGCTGGAACTCGGTCGCCACGCTGCCCGTTCTCAACAAGCGGGAGCCCGCCGTGCAGGCGCTCGTCTACGCGGCGCCCGATTCGGTGGCCCGCCACTGGCTCACGCTCGGAGCGAGCGGCTGGCGCATCGACACGATGTCGGACCCGTCGTTTCCGGCGGGCTTCTGGCAGGGGTTCCGGGCCGCGGTCAGGGCCACCAAGCCCGACGCGCCGATCATCGGGGAGGCCTGGCAGCAGGACCAGGTCCTGCCGCTCATCCGCGGCGACACGGCCGACACGATCACCGACTACCGCTCCCGCACCCCGATCCTCGCGTATCTCGGGACGGCCGACGCGCGAGGGTTCGCCGACGACGGCGCATCGGGACTGTCGCCCGCCGTTCTCGCCTCCGAGCTCGCAGGGGTGGTCGAGGACGAGCCGCCCGCGGTCGCCGCGACCGCCTTCCGGCTGCTCGACAGCCACGACACCGAGCGCGTGCTCTGGTCGCTCACCCCCGGCACCTCCTCGGCCGACAAGGCGATCCCGGCAAACCTCGCCGTTGGCAAGGCGCGGCTCCGGCTGGCCGCGCTCATGCAGTTCACCCTTCCGGGTGCCCCGGTCATCTACTACGGCGACGAGGTCGGCATGACCGGGGCGACCGACCCCGAGAACCGTGGCACCTACCCGACCGACGGCGGCGATCATCAGCTCACCGCCTGGTACCGGCAGCTCGCTAGGACGCGCAATGCGCAGCCGGTGCTCCGCGACGGTGACCTGCGCTTCCTCCTGACCGACACGTCGTCGCGCTCCCTCGTCTTCGCTCGGACGGCCCTCGGGGCCTTGGCGATCACGGCCGTCAACCCGGGCGACGCGGGCGTCACGCTCGACGTGCCGCTCGCAGCGCCGCTCGACGGCGGCACCCCGATCCGCGACGGCATCCGTCTCCGCGATCTCCTCGGCGGCCCGGACGTCACGATTGCCGGTGGGTCCCTCCGGATCACCCTGCCGCCGCTCGGCGGTGCGCTCCTCGTCCCCGAGCCCGGGCAGTCACTGATGGGACCGGTCGCGCCGACGGGTCTCGCCGCGGTTCGTTCGGCCGGCGGCGCCGAGCTGACCTGGGAAGCGCCTGCCGGGGCCACGGCCTACACCGTCTGGCGCTCCCCCGTGGCCGGTGGCGGCTACGTCCTCGCCGGCACCACGTCCGGGGCGAGCTTCACGGACCAGGCGGCGCCCGCGGCCGCGGCGCACTACGTGATCCGTGCGGTCGACGCGTCCGGAAACGTCAGCCCCGCCTCGGCCGACATCGTGCTCCTCGCGGAGAGGTCGCCCCTACCGAGCGTCGGACCTCCCGTGCCGAACGCCGGACCGGCGGCGCCGGGGGCCCCGCGGTTGCCCCTCGCCCTCGGTGTGGTCGTGCTCGGCGTGCTCGGGACCGCGGCGTCCATCCTGTGGCGACGGCGTCTGACCGCGAACCCGTAAGCCCACTGCGACGCACCGTCGTCGCGGATTGATCCGGCGACGATGCCTCCTCAGGGCGGGACAGCGCTCCTCGTCGCCGCCAGCGTGGCCTGGACCGCGCGCCGGATATCGAGGTGGGGGCGGGCGGTGGGGATCGCAGTGATGCGGCGGTAGTCGGCGCGTGGTACGCCGACTACCGCGGCTACGTCCCGATTCAGCGAGCGGCGGCCTTCGATCGGCTGACCCGCGCCGGCACCCTGAGCTTCCGCGACGCCTACCGGCTCCAGGTGCCCGGCGCCGACCCGAGTCGGTCAGCATGCGGGTTATCCTCCGGTGCAGATGCCGACAGTGCCAGCAGCGTCCGTTCGGGTGCCAGATGTAAGGGTCGCCGCACGCGGCGCAGATGGGGACGTCGTGCACGAAGAAGTCGTCGGCGAATCGCCCTCCCGAGCACAGTGACTCGCCGGTTGGGGCGATCACTTCGCGAGACGAGGCCGCAGAGATCTCCGACTCCCTTGTTGCGGAAGGATCCTCTTTCCAGCGCTGATAGCCTATGCGGGACATGAAGCTGCGCGCCGTCGGGGCCGTCGTCCTATTCGCGGCCGGGCTCGCCCTGGGTGCGCTCGGCTCTGCCGCGATCGACCCGAGCCGCTTCTCGATCGACACGGGCACGCGCGACCTGGTCGTGCTGGCGGTCGGCGCAATCGTGACCGCGCTCCTCGCCCTCGTCGCTGTCTCTGTTGCCAGCGCGGCGGTGGCGAAGGCTTCACGTGACGCAGCCGCGATCGCCGCGACCGCGGCAGCCGATGCTCGCGCCGAGGCCGAGTCGGCCCGCACGGAGGCGCGGCGCGAGGCGCTGGTCGAACGGCAGCGCTACCTCCGGAGCCTGATCGTCGCCCGGAGCGCCCGGCACGCGCGGGAGGTCCAGACGAACGTCCTGCGGCGCCAGGAGCTCGCGGGCCGCCCATGCCAGCCGCTGCCGGAGGTCCGCACGACGACCGAGATCGAGGACGCTGTCGTCGAGCTCTACACGCTCGGCTTCCAGCGGACCGCGGACGTCGCCCAGGCGCTCTTCAACGTGCTCCTGTCCTTGGACGCATACGTCTTCGTCCCGACCTCCGAGAGCATGGCCCGGCCGGTCCCCGCCCTGACCCCGGAGCAGGCGCTCGACTGCGTGGCCTGGAGCGAGGTCGAAGCCCAGGTGCGCAACAACCTGCTCGCCGTGGGCCTCACCGACCAGGGCGTCGCCGAGCTCAAGGCCGGCGGGACGCTCGAACAGGACTACATCGGGATCTGGTTCAGGCAGGCGCGCGAACGACTCACCGCCGCCAAGCCGCCGGCGACCCGGCCGTCACCGACGCCACCACCGGCGCCACGGCCCGCGCCACCAGCGCCCGCGAAGCACGCCGCGACCTCGCGCGCCTGACCCCAACCGGGCGACGGGAGCCGTCCTCCCGAGGTCTCGGTCCGGGAGTTCGCGGCCGCCATCGACGGGTTCCACTCGGCGGTATGCGAGACGCCATTTCTTGACAATTGGCGTATACGTGAGTCAGCGAGATGGACGCGCCAGGGGACCGCGAGCCCGGCTGATTCCACCGATCGGCCTCAGCGCAGAGCGCGTGGTCGACGCGAGCTCGAATACCGTGAACGCTTTCGACGCCGGGGTCGCAAGGTGTACGCCAGCCCGAAAGGTAATGGAAGCATTCGGCTGGTCCCGAGGAACTTCTGGGAGAGGGGTTGCCACCGATCTGTCCGAGGGCTTCGTGCGGGCCTTCGGGCTGTCGCGGGGCTTCGTTGACTTCAAGATCGCCTCGATCGACCCAACATGGTCTGGCCTCAGGTTCGCGAGAGATTTGGCCGGTGGGATAGCGAAGCACGACAACGGAGGCCGTCGATGAATGGACGCGAGCGTGTCCTCGCGGCGCTCGACGGCCAGGAGCCCGACCGGGTCCCGCTTGCCCTCAGCTTCTTCGCCGTCGATGGCGCGGCGCTCGCCCCGCCGGGGGCGTGGCACCCCGACCTCGTGGACGTTGGGTTCGTCGCGTTCCCCCTCTCCGCTGAGGAGGAGGAGCTCGGGCGGAGCGCGATGCCGTACGCAGGCGACACTCGCCTCGGCAGCTCATCTCAGGTTGCCCACTATGCCCGCTGGGGCTACCACCCCGAGGCGCCGCACGACGCCAACCCCCTGGAGGCGGCCGTGACCCTCGCGGATCTCGAGCGCTTCCCGTTCCCAGAGGTGAGCGAGGCACAAGCGGTCGGGGGATTGGCCCGCCAGGTGCGCGACCTTCACGATCTCGGCCTCGCGGCCGGCGGGAACACGCCGCATCTCGGCGGCGAGCTCTTCGAGGCCGCCTGGCGCCTGCGGGGCCTGGAGAACTTCCTGATCGACCTCGTGACTCGCAAGGAGATGGCGCACTTCCTGCTCGACCGGCTCGAGGAGCTAGCTCGGCGCAACGCGACGACCCTCGCGCGGGCGGGCGTGGACGTCCTCGCTCTCGACGACGACGTGGGGATGCCGGGCACGATGATGATCAGCCCGGCGGCCTGGCGCGAGTTCTTCCGACCCCGGCTGGCCCGGATCATCGAGGCTGCCCGGGCCGCCAAGCCCGACGTCCGCGTCATCTACCACAGCGACGGCCACATCGAGCCGATCCTCGACGACCTCGTTGAGATCGGGGTGGCCGGCATCAACCCGTTGCAGCCCGAGCACATGGACGCGCTTCGCATCCGGCGGCGGTTCGGCCCGAGGCTCGCGCTGTGGGGCACGGTAGGACGCCAGACGACATTCGCCTTCGGGAGTCCCCACCAGATCCGGGAGGAGGTTCGCCTGCGGATCGAGACGCTCGGCCGCGCCGGCCTCGTCCTGTGCCCCGCGTACGACATCGACGAGCCCGACGTCCCGTGGCCGAACGTTGCCGCATTCCTCGAGGCGGGCAGGGCCTTCGGCTCGGCCGGCGTCAGGTGACCCGGACGCGCCGACCGTCGCCGCGACCCCTGCGCGCACGGCACGCGTGTGGTCCGGACCCTGTCGGCGGACGCGCGCCATGGATGGTTGGCTGACCCGGCGAAGGGTGGCCGGGCCTGGGAACATCCAACAGCCCCTGTAGGTGTCGAAAGTGTCGAAATCCCTGCTCAGTCGGCGGCCGGGGGACGGCATCCGGCGGGGCCTGTCGCTAGTCGGCCGACACGTTCACCGCGATGCCCCGGGCCCGGAGGACCTCGAGGATCGGCCGCACGTGGACGGCCCAGCCAAGGTTGATGAACTGGTGCTCCTCGACCGTCCGCCCGTCCACCGTGACCGTTGGGTTGAAGCCGAGGGCCAGGTGGGCGGTGCGGCTCTGGATGCCCCAGATCCGCCCGCGCGCATCGCAGACCGGGCCACCACTCTGCCCCCGCAGGCCCGGCGACGAGGTCTCGATGAACACCGGCGGGGAGCCCGGCGCAGGACTGATGAGGCGGGTGAGGATCCCCTCGATCGGGAACAGGGTCAGCCCGGGCTTGTCGAGCGCGAAGACCGAGCGGGCCGGGTCGAAGCTCACGGAGAGCTGCTCGAACGCGAAGCCGAAGCGGCACAGGCTGCGGCCCGGGCGGAACCCCACCTCGGGGTTCTTGAAGACCCGATACGGCCCGGCGAGCAGGTTCACCGGCTCAAGACGACCGATCGCAAGGTCGAGCTCGCCGACGACGGAGACGTCGCGGAAGGTCAGCCCGTCGGTGCCCCACCAGACCGAGCAGTTCTCGATCCAAGCCGGGTCCGCCGTGCCCGCCAGGCGCTTGAGGGCGGCGTGCCGGCCCTCCGCGTCGAGCGACGCATCGGCCGCGGTCGCCGCTTCGGCCGCGCGGTGGGCCCGAACCTCGGGGAGGTGCGCCTCGAACCCGCGCCAGAGGTCGAAGACATGGCCCGCCGTCAGGAACCAGCCGTCCGCGTTGAGCAGGATCCAGGTCGCGACGGCGCTCTCGACCGCTCCGCTCAGACGGCGCGTCGAGATCACCAGGGGGCGCGTGAAGTGCTCCACGAGGGCGAATGCTTCGACGAACATCGGTGCTCCCGGTCCATTCGGCTGCCGGCTGAGTCTAGGTGCCGATGCGATCCGGCGCCGTCCCCGCAAGCGATGCCGCGCCCATCCCGATGACCCCGAGCAGGCGCTCCGGGACGAGCTCGCTCACCGACGGCTGCCAGGTCCGTGGACGCCCGCCCGCGTCGAAGGGCTGAGGCCCATGCTTGGCGCGCACACGATCCATGAGAGGCGCGACGTGCTGATCGTGCTGTCTGGCCTGCCCGGGACGGGCAAGAGTGCCGTCGCCGACGGGATCGCCCGCGCACTCCGGCTGCCGGTCCTGTCCGTCGACCCGATCGAGTCCACGATCATCCGGGCGGGCATCACGCGCAGTTTCGAGACCGGGCTTGCGGCTTATCTGGTGGCCGAGGCGCTGGCCGACGGCTGCCTCGCGGTTGGCCCCGACCCGATCGCCGACGCGGTCAACTCCGTCGAGCAGGCCCGCGAGGTGTGGCGGGCGCTCGCCCGGAAGCACCTCGCTCCTCTCCGGATCATCGAGTGCCTCGTTTCCGATCCCGCCGTCCATGCCGCCCGATTGGCACATCGACAACGCGACTTCGCACTGGGCGAGCCGACCGCGGACGACGTCGCGCGTCGGCGTGCCGAATGGACCGAGTGGCCGGAGCCGCACCTGGCGCTGGACGCGCTCGATGGACTCGAGGCAAACATTGCTGCCGCGCTTGCCTACCTCAGGAAGGCGCCGGGGCATGACGCAGAGGCCGGCGCGCGGACCACCACCTGACGTGACGTGGTCCGGGCGCACCTCATCGCAGCTCGCGACTGTCCGCGGGATCCGGTTGTCCGATCCGACTGTCCCCCCCGAGGGCGTTACCCCTCGCGAAGCAGCGGCACGGGCGTGAAATCCTTCGCGAGTCCGAGGCCCTGGAGCTCGGGGACGAGATCGGGCGGTCGAACATCCGACCGCGTGGCAGGCGCGATCCAGTCCGTGAGATCCCGGTTGACCAGAAGGGTCCGGTACCGGGAGGTGGACCGTCCGCCCGGTGTGTCGAACTCGATCGTCGCCTCCGTGAGGGGGACCATCATCCGCCGCCGGCGGAAGCCGATGATCGGGTCGGTCCCGGGCACGATGTGGATGTTCCCGCTCACGTCATAGCGCCCAACCCGGAGCTCGACCGGGATCGGTCGCGTCCGGGTCCGGCGCGTCGGGTCGCCTCGTGGGCCCGTGACCGCAACGGCGAAGATCTCATCCCGCGCGATGACGACCGTCCGCAGGACCAGCCCGTGGGCATCCTCGAGACTCTGCACCAGCGTGTCGACGAACTCGAAGTCGGTGTGGTCGTTCATCAGGTCGGTGACCCGGTCGGAGGTCAGCGCCAGGCGGCCGAACGCAACCGAGTCGTCGGCATAGACGGTCAGCTCGACCGACGGAACGCTCGGTGCTTCGTCCGGCTGATCCGGCGCGACCACCGCGGGTGGTGGTGCCTGAAAGAGCAGCCGCATCGGCCCTGGCATCCGGGATCGGATCGACATGGGCCCGACCGTACGCTCATCGCGTGAGACACGGAATAGCCGAAAGGTCCCGTCATCGGCCCACCGCCCGGACGCCGGGTCCCCGGCCCGGAGCTCGGCGTGGTATAGACGGGTTGTTGCTCACCCGCTTGCGGCAACCGCGCGGGCACAGCGGAGGATCGCCTGCACCGAGCGGTCGGCGTCCTGCGCGGTGGTGCTCCAGTTCGAGACCGAGATCCGCATCGCGGCCAACCCGTGCCAGGTGGTGCCGCCGAGCCAGCAGGTGCCGTCGGCCTGCACCGCCGCGATGACCGCCCGGGTGAACGCGTCGGCGTCGGCGTCGCTGCCGCTCAGTGTCTCGAACCGGACGAGGACCTGGTTGAGAACAACGTCGTTGAGGACCGACACGCCGTCGGCGCGGCGCAGCGCGTCGGCCATCCGCCGGGCGAGGGCGCAGTTGCGCTCGATCAGGCCGGCCAGGCCCGAACGACCCACCGACCGGAGGGCGGCGTAGACGGCGAAGCCACGCGCTCGCCGCGACGACTCGGGGACCCAGTTGTAGCCGTCCCGCTCGCCGCCCGCGGCCTCGACGTAGTAGGCCGCCCCGAGCGTCATGGCTGCGTGGTGAGCCGCGGCATCCCGGACGATCACGATGCCCGAGTCGTAGGGAACGTTGAGCCACTTGTGGGCATCGGTGGTCCAGGAATCCGCCGCCGCGAGGCCCGCGACGCGGTCGCGCAGCTCCGGGACGGCGGCCGCCCAGAGGCCGAACGCGCCGTCAACGTGGAGCCAGGCGTTGGGCAGCTCGCGGACGGCGGCGACGATCTCGGCGAGCGGGTCGAAGGCGCCCGTGTTCACGTTGCCGGCCTGCGCGCACACGAGCGTCGGCCCGTCGATCCCGGCGAGCGCCTCGCGCAGCGCGTCGACCCGCATCCGCCCCTGCGCGTCCGTGGCGACCCGGTGGACCCGAGCCCGCCCAAGGCCGAGCATCTGCAGCGCGGCGAGGATCGTGACGTGCGCCTCCTCGCCCACCACGACGGCGATCGGCGGCGCCCCGGCGAGGCCGTCGTCCTCGACGTTCCAGCCGGCCCGCCCGAGGACCGCGTGGCGCCCGGCGGCGAGCGCCGTGAAGTTGGCCATCGTGGCCCCGGTCACGAAGCCGACGCTCGAGCCGGCCGGCAGCCCGAACACGTCGAGCAGCCAGGCCGCCGCGACCTCCTCGACGACGGCCGCCGCCGGCGACATCACGAACATCGCCGCGTTCTGGTCCCAGGCGCTCGCCAGCCAGTCGGCCGCCAGGGCCGCCGGCACGCCGCCGCCCACGACGAACCCAAAGTAGCGGGGACCTGCCGACCCGACGAGGCCCGGATCTGCGCGGCGCGCGAGTAACTCGATGACCTCGCCCGGGTCCTCGCCCGCCGCCGGGAGCGGTCCGCCGAGCGCCGCCCGCAGCTCGTCCAGGTTGACAGCCCGCGCGACCGGCCGGTCGGGGAGGCGATCGAGGAAGCCGGCCGCCAGCTCGGCAGTCCGGCGAAGCAGCGCATCGCGGTTGTCCATGCCGCGCAGCGTAGCCGAGAGGTCCCTGGGCGGCAGGCGCCGGCGTGGACGAGAGGACGCCGTGCTTCCGGCTCCTCCCGCTGCCAGGCCAGGCGCGCCTCCCCGCGCGGGCGCCCTACGCGGCGGCGATCACGCCGATCGAGACCCGGAACCCGGCCCGGCGCTGGAGCGGCGGCATCAGCGTTCCCTGGCCGATCGGCGAGTCGCCGGGAACCAGCGCACCCACTCCTTGTTGAACTCGTCGAACTCGGCGGGATCGCGCAGGGACCAGTTCGCCCAGGCGACCTTCTCGAGCGAGCTGCCCTCCGCCTCCAGCGTCGCCTTGAGGTTGCGCAGGCACTGGCTCGCCTGCGTCGTAATCGAGTCGCCGACGACGCGACCGGTCTCGGGATCGACTGGCCCCACCGACGAGAGGAAGAGGATCCCGCCGGCCCTGACCGCCCGGCCGCGGCCGACGGCGGGTCCGGAGGCCTCCGGCGCCTGGAGCCCCTCCTCGAGGACGATCCTTCCCTTCCCGTGGCGGGCCTGGTGGGGCCGCGACGGATCGGCGGCCGGGATCCCGAACTCGCCCGGCGGCAACGCGATGCCGCTCTCCTTGAACTTGCCCATGAAGGTCGGGCGAATACCGGTGGGCTTGAGGACGCCCTCGACCTTCCCGTCCCGGACGCCGGTCTGCTCGAACGCGAAGATGTCCTGGGTGAGGATCTCGTCGTCGTCGATCCCATAGACCTCGGTGATGTTGACCACCTTGCGCGAGCCGTCCTTGAGCCGGGCGGTGTGGACGATCAGGTCGACCGCCGACGCGATCTGCTCGCGGATCGAGCGCAGCGGGAGCTCGTAGCCGCACATCAGGACCATCGTCTCGAGGCGGCGCAGCATGTCCGCCGGGCTGTTGGCGTGGCCGGTGGACAGGCGAGCCCTCGTGGCCCGACCGTCATGGCCTGGAGCATGTCGAGCGCCTCGCCGCCGCGGCACTCGCCGACGATGATCCGGTCGGGGCGCATGTGGAGCGCGTTGCGCAGCAGGTCGCGGATCGTGATCTCGCCTCGGCCTTCGAGGTTCGGCGGGCGCGACTCCAGCGTGACGACATGGACCTGGCGCAGCTGGAGCTCCGCGGCGTCCTCGATCGTGATGATCCGCTCGTCCTCGGGGATGAACGAGGAGAGCACGTTGAGGGTCGTCGTCTTGCCCGAGCCCGTCCCGCCCGACACGAAGATGTTGAGCTTCGCCTCGACGCAGGCCTTGAGGAACTCGAACATCTCGGCCGTGGCCGTCCCGAAGCGCACCAGGTCCTCGACGGTGTAGGGCCGCGCGGAGAACTTGCGGACCGTGATCACCGGGCCCACGAGCGACAGCGGCTCGATGACCGCGTTGACGCGCGAGCCGTCGGGGAGGCGGGCGTCCACCCGCGGGCTGGTCTGGTCGATGCGCCGCCCGATCGGCGTGATGATCCGGTCGATGATCCGCAGGACGTGCTCCTCGTTGAGGAAGCCGTTCTCGACGCGCACGATCTTCCCGGCCCGCTCGATGTAGATGTGGTCCGGGCCGTTGACCATCACCTCGGTGATCGTCTCGTCGTGCAGCAACGGCTCGAGCGGCCCGAAGCCCTCGACGTCGGCGATGACCTCGTCGACGAGGTGGAGCCGCTCCTCGCGCGTGACGAGGAACCCGCCGTTGGCGATCGTCTGGTCGACGATCACGACGACCTTGCCCCGCATCTCGGCCGCGCTTTCGGCGTCGAACAGCGTGCTGGACGCGCCGATGACGTGGTCCCGGATGCGGAGCCGGATCTCGTGGAGCCGGTCCCCGCGGCTCGCGAGCTGCGGCGCCCGCAGGTGCGACAGCGTGGGCCTCAGGTCGGGCGGAGACGGTCGCGAGTCGGACGCAGGCGTCGGCTTCGGGTCGACCGGAACCGGCAGTCGGGTGACCGCGCTCGAGCCGTGGCCGTCGCCCTCCTCGTGGATCCGCTCGATTCGCTGCAGCAGCGACATGACGCCACGCTTTCCCGCCCGGCGAACCCGGCCTCCGCGGACTGCCGGCCCCAATCAGGCGCAGCCGCCACAGAAGGAAATTGCCGGGAGCTCGAAATCGGGGGCTGACTCAGCCCCTCGACGCCTCGACGCTCTTGGTGACCACGATCCAACTAGCCTGCGTATGCCACAGCGTGCACGTCTTCAGATACCGAAAGGTAAGCAGTCAGCGGGCCCAGGGGCCACTCCCCCAATGGGACCAGTGGCAACCGCCATTCGGGTCGGCCGTTCGAGGCAGTGGCGCGGAGCGCCTACCCCACGCCCATGACGTGCTCGACCTCGATCGTGATGACCACGCGCACCTGGTCGCGGCCTCCCCACCACTGGTAGGGCTTCCCGAGGTACTTTTGCGAGAGCGCCTCGATGTGCTCGCGTCCGCCCTCCGTGGTCACGTCGATCACCCGGCCGCGAACCTGGCGGTAGCTCGAGGGGTCGTGGGGGTCGGAGATCGCCACGGCGACCCGTGGGTCGCGTGCGATGTTCCGGACCTTCAGGTGGTCTGGACGCTGTTGATGACCACGTGCTCGCCGTCGGTGTCGACCCAGGTCTGGGTCACCTGGGGTGACCCGTCGGACATGAGGGTGGCGAGGTAGCAGGTGCTCGGCCCGCGCAGCAGGTCGAGCAGATCGTCCGGGAGTTTCACGGTCGGTAATCGCTGTACCTCGCCGCCCGGATTGGGTCTGTAGGCCCGCCAGCTCGGGTCGGTCACCTCGCCGTCGGCACCCCCGGTATGCTCAGGCTGTCGGTGGCTCGGTTGTCGCCGCAGCCGCGCCCGTACGAGCCCCCCGTGTGCCCCAGTCGCCTCGTGCGCGCGGGTGTGCCAGCTGTCGAGCATGCGCTCCATCCGTGGCGGCAGGTGGACCGCGGCCGGATCCGCGGCTTCCGGGTCCCAGCCGCCGAAGCGGCGATGCCGGCCGTGCCCGCGGCCCGCCTCGTCCGTCGGCCCTGCGGCCTCCCACATCGCCCGGCGGTGCACCGCACCCTTGGCGAGGATCACCGCCGCGGGGATCAGCAGCAGCTTCCAGTTCGGGCTCCCGCCCTCGTGCTTCTCGTTCATGTCGTTCATGTCGCTCTCCGACGCGTTCTGCCTGGTGGCCATCGCGGGACGTTCGCCCGCGCTGACGACCATGGTCGGAGCGAGATGTGTGGCGGGTGTGCGCGTGGCGTGGAGATCCTGTGGCGGCAGCGCGGCGCGAACGGCTACGCGCGGTCGGCTCGCCTGTGCGGCAGGTCGAGACATTCGACCGTGCACCCTCGCGCGTCGCAGCCGGGCCGCCCGGGCACGTGATACCAGGCACCGTCCCGACCCGGCTCGACACCGAATGGCGCGAGGCGGCAACCGCATCGGCCGCACACGATGGCGCTCCCGTGGGGCACCTGGACCGCGACCGCCTCAATCGAAGGTTGGTTCAACGGCGCCAGCTGTGGGCTTCTGGACACGACCACGCGTCAATCATCCTCCTGGTCCCGCGGTTCCTGGCGCGAGGGGTCGGTCGCGCTGCGACCCCGTGCGGGGCGGCGCTGCGGTCCGAGCAGGGCCGTCGCACGCCCCCCGGCGACGGGCAGTGTGGCGCGGTTGGCGGTGGCGGGTGAGCGGCATTGTGCCCGACGTTTCCGCCCAAATGGCCCGGAACCAGTGCCACCGACCGAGCGGCGCGCAAACGGTCAGCCCGCTCGCCCTCCGCGTCGCGCTCTACTACTCCCGCCGATCAGGCGGCCAGGTCCCCATGACCTGGCGGAGGATCGCGAACTCGCCTAGGTGGTATGCGTTGTGGTCGCCCACGAGGCGGACCTCGCGCAGGATGGTGTGCCCCGGCGTGTTCGGGATCGCGGCCAGGAGGTCGGTGGCGGGGTCGGCGACGAGGGCGTGGAGCGCCGCTCGATCGGCCCGGAAGGCCTCGATCGTGGCCGCGAACTGATCGGGCGTCGCCGTCGCGTCCCGGGCCGGCCAGTACTCCTCCGGCCAGGCGGGTGCGAGATACGCTCGGTCCCGCATGTAGTCGAGGATGTCCCGCTGCGCGATCCGGATGTGCTCGAGCAGGTGCCACGGCGTGTACGCGACGTTCGGCGGGCGCCGGTTGATCGCGTCGTCCGGGAAGTCCGCCACGGCGGCATCGAACGGCATGTGCGCGCCGCGGCCGTCGATGAGCGCGAGCACCTGCTCGCGCAGGATGTCGGTGTCGGTCATCTGGTTCTCTCCATACCCCGGGCTCGTCGAGAGCCACGTGGCCGCGGCTCGGCCACCACCCGGGACGCGCCTGCCACCTCAACATGGCGGCGGCGGCAATCGTGCTCCATCGAAGGTCATCCGTCCCGCGGCCGGGTCGAGCAGAAACGCGGAGGCGGGCGACGCGCTCGGGGCTCGCGCGATGGCGGTCTTCCGGGCGGTCGCACCTCCGCGGGCGTGAGTCGCGCAACAGGTCGAGCGTCCGCTGCCGGCGCCACGAGGCGAGGTGCCCAGCTGCACCGGCACTTTCGGCTGGGCTTGGTAGGACGATCCGCAGCCGGAGTACGCTCTTGGCGGCGGCACGATGCCGGCCCCGCATCGCCATGCAGTGGCCGACGATGGACCGCATCGCCTGAAATCCTCGAGGTACGAGCGTGGCGGCACGGTTGCCGGGCTTCCTGCGAGCCCGACCGAAGAGCGACGATGTCGAAGACGAGCAGATACGACGCCGGACCGCAGCGCGCCTCGCGGAGATCTTCGGCCGCGACGCGGCTGCTGCCGATGACCCGGAAGGCTCGCAGGTGCCGACGGCTGGAACGCAGCCGCTCGAGGTCCGGCCTCGGCGCGGCGCGGCGCCCCTAGCCAGCGCGGAGGGGAAGGCTTCGTCGGGCCCGGCCAGCGTGATCGAACGTGAGGCTGAGCTCGTCGGTGTCATGGCCGAGCCGGGTGTGCGCGCCGCAGCCGCGCCGGAGCCCCCTGCCACGCCACTCGTCGGTGTCATGGCCGAGCCGCGTGTGCGCGCCGCAGCCGCGCCGGAGCCCCCTGCCGCGCCGGAGCCCCCTGCCGCGCCGGAGCCCCCTGCCGCGCCGGAGCCTCGCGCCGCCCGTGTCGTCGGCGTCATGGAGGAGCACTCGCCGGCCAACGAGGCGGGCCGTTCGGACGACTGGCGGACTAGGGCTGATGCGTACATCCTGGCCGTGGCGTTCGGCAGTGGCCGCGCAGTACGCCCGGGTCGTGCGCCGGAAGAGCCGGCTCGAAGCGAAATGGCTAGAGCCGAGACGGCCCAGCCGACGGTTTCCACGGGACCCGTCGGTTTCAGCGTGCTGGATGCCGACGACGCCGAACCGTCCGCGGCGCCGGACGTCGTATCCAGCCCCGAGCCGCCCCCGGCGCTTGACGTCGTCTCCAACCCCGAGCCCTCCGACCTTGCGACTTCGGACCTCGGCTCCGCCGCGGCTCGACCGCGGACGATGGCCCAGCGCCGCAGCGCTCGCCCGCGCCGCCCGGCAGACACCCGGACAAGGCTGGAGAAGCCCGCACGTGGCGTGCCGGTCGTCGCTGCCTCGTGCCCGTATTGCGCAGTGCTCCTTCAGCCGCCGCCCACGTCGAGTCGGCGCTGCCCACGGTGCCTCCAACGGGTCGTGGTCAAGCACGCTGACGGGCGAGCGGTCTACCTGGCGGTGGACGCCGTCCCGATCTTCGAGGCCGAACGCCGGCGCGCCGCGAGCTCCGGGCGGTGGATGCGCGAGCGAGAGCGATGGCTCAAGCTCGCCACGGCGGCCGGGGCGTCCGTTCGACGTGCAGAGCGACTTGCGGCTGCGCTGCCCTCCGAGGATGTCGTGGAAGCGGCGCGAGCGCTCTACATGACGACGGTCGAGCGGTCGTATCGGTCGGCGAAGGCCGACCACCGCTGGGAGGATGCATCTCGAATCAGGCGCGAGCAGGCGATCGCGCTGTTCCGTCTCGCGGGATCGCCCGTCCCGCCACCGGACGAGATCGTCGAGTTGCAGCGCGACGGAGTGGTCGCCGAGCTGCGGGGCATCGCGGAGATCGTGAAGAACGCGGAGTTGGTGAGCGCGGCGTGCTGCAGTGCCTGCCTGGTCGACGCCGGGCGGACCTGCCGCATCAGCGAGGAACTCAGCGCGCCAGGGCTCCCGCACCGTGGCTGCCTGAAGGGCCTCTGCCGATGCCGGTGGGACCTGACGCCCCGCGACCGGGCGGCCCTGCATCTCCAGCGGCGGGTCGCCGCTCAGGCGAGCCAACGCCGCCGCCCAGACAACCCCGGATCGACCGACTGACCGGGCCACGCCGCTCGCAGGTCCGCGGACGTGCTGACGCGCCTGGAGTCGTCCGGCAGCTGCGCACGGCTCACGGCGCCTGCGGGCCCATCTGGGCCAGGACCGCCGCCCCCATCCGATCGGTCAGGGCCGCCGCGTAGGTGGCCGTGAGGTGCCCTGCGTTCTGGTAGATCAGGAGGCCGCCGATGACCGCGGGGCAGGGGCTCGTCGGACAGACCCAGTAGGTCGGGTCGATGAAGCCGGCGCCCGTCTGGGCAACCACAGCGCGCTCGGCCGCCAGCCAGGGCAGGTCGATCGCCTTGTCCAGCGGGGTGGCGCAGGCGAGCACGCTCGTCGGGTGTTGCGAGAGACAGACCGGCGGGTCGACCTGCGAGGTCGGCGTGTCCGCCAGCAGGATGACCCGGCCGGCGGCGGGGATCAGGCGCTCCAGCGTCCGCGCCATGCCGGCTTCCCAGGCCGCGACGAGTGTGTTGCCGGTGAGCAGGTTGCCGGACGCATCCACGGGGCTGATCCCGTGCGTGCCGGCGACCACGATCACCGCGGGTCGCGTCGAGACGAGCCGGGCGATCGCCGCGTTGCGCCAGGCCGGGCACTCGGTGTAGATGCGCTTGAAGATCGAGTTGTAGACGGAGAGGTCGGCGGGCGTGCAGGACGACATCGTGAGGTTCAGGAGGCGCCAGCCCTGGCGCTCGGCGAGGCCCTCGAGCGCCGGGAACCAGAAGGCGGCGTGGCTGTCGCCGAACAGGGCGATCGTCGTCGCCGAGCCGAGGTCTCCGTACAGGCAGCTGCCGCGGGACGCCGTGCCACCCTCCGGCACGTTGCACCCGTCGCGGAACGTGACCGGGTAGTCCTCGGGTGCGGCGCCGAGCGAGGGCTGCAGGTCCGCCGGCAGCGGGCCGTCCGGCGTCGCGGGCAGGCTGGGGAAGACGCTCGGCGCGGGCGTCGGCGACGCGGCCTGCAGTAGCGCGGCCGACGAGGGCTGGGAGGCGACGAGCGGGACCGGCGATGAGCTCAGCAGGGCTGGCGGGGTGCTCGTCGCGGAGCAGGCAGCGACCGAGATTGCGACAAGGCCGAGCCACCACCGGCGGATCGATCCCATGGCCGTTCTCCTCCGTCGACCCTGCGGCCCCGTCTGGATCCCCGTGACGGACCGAGGGACGCGAGGCCGTGACTCCGGCGAGCCCTCGATGGTAGCCCCCTCAGGCACGGCTGCTCTGGAGGTACCCGCGCCATGCCCGATTCGCCCCGAACCTCGGGTAGACCGCCATCCCTAGCGCGACCATTGCCGCCTGCATCAAGGGACTCCCATCAAAGGGCATGGTCAGGATCTGGGTGACGTCAGCGCCCCGCTTGATGACGTGCTCCCGCCGGCAGCGGGCGCACCTGAACCTCCGGAGGGCGCTTTCGCCGCCCCACACCCCGCCAGAAGCAGCGCCCCGGCCAGCACGCCGACCGCCGAGATCCACGCCTGGTGCACCTCCTTCATCATGCGCCTCCCTCGCGGGGAGGGGCTCCTGAACGGCTATGGCCAGGGTGATCCGCTGTATGCGAGGCCGGGAGTATGCGCGTGGGCCGGGCTGCCTGTCCCGGGAGAGGTCAGCCGGAAGACCGCGTACCCGGCCAGGCTCACGCCGGTGTGGCACCGGCGTCGTCGTCCCCATGTTCCTGGCGATCCCGCCCCGCCTGGCGTGTGTGCTCGGAGTCTCTCCTGATGAGCTCGGCGCGCGCTTCGGGATCGAGGCTGACATCGTGTTCGCCGAGGTGAGTGGCCCCGAGTTCGGTCCCGGGGACGATTTCCTCGCCATCATCGAGGAGGCCGTGGCGCGGGGCGTGGCGCGGGGCATCCGCGAGGCGCTCGGCGAGCGGCGAGCCGTGGGAGATCACGGGGAGGCCCCGGCGCGCGCCGGGGAGACGGGGCAGAGGCTGCGCCCGAAGCCGACTGACGGGCGCGCTGGCCACCGCGGGCCCGGGCGAGTGGACCTCGGTCTTCACCGACCCCGGGCTCGACGTGCTGCTCGAGCGAGCGGCCGCGGCTGGCGCTCGGGGCGTCCCTCGCCGAGCGCGAGCGGGGTGGGCAGGGGACGCGCACACCCTTCTGTCTGTCCGCCATGATGAGCTTCTGATGGACCACCGCGACCACGTTGGGCTGCTCCGGGAGGGGGTCCTCGGGGGAGGGAAGACCTGGGCCGACCTCGGGTCGGGAGAGGGAGCGTTCACCCTCGCCCTAGCGGATCTCCTCGGGCCGACCGGCTCGATCTGCACGGTCGACCGGGACAGCCGCGCCCTGCGGGTCCAGCTGCGGGCGCTTCGCGACGCCTTCCCGAATGTCAGCGTCACGCCGCTCGTCGCCGACTTCACGCAACCGCTTGAGGTGCCCTCCCTCGACGGGATCGTCATGGCGAACTCGCTCCACTTCGAGCGCGACAAGCTCGCGGTGCTCCGGATCGTTCTGGGGTACCTGCGCCCCGCCGGCCGCCTCATCCTCGTCGAGTACGACACGGATCGCGGGAACCCGTGGGTTCCCTTCCCACTCTCGTATCGGTCCTGGGCGACGCTGGCGGCGGAGGCCGGTTTCCGCGAGACGCGCCATCTCGCGTCAGTCCCGAGCCGCTTCCTCGGCTCGATCTACTCCGCTCTCAGCATCCGCTGAGCAGGACGGTCCGCAGGCCCGGGCGTCGTCCACCGCGAAGACGACGTGGCCCCGGCCGACCGCGACGGTCCCCTGCCCTCGGGACATGTCCGTTGCACTACCCTGCGCCCTGGACCCGAGCGCAGGTGGGCGGGCCAAGGCTCCAAGAGTGGCGAGGGCTTCTGCCGCTACTCCGACCCCGCCAACGCGAGGCCGGGGTTCGTGCCATCAGGCGTCAGCTCATGCGGCCGTTGAGACTCGCCTACTTCCACTCGTCCGGCACGTCCGAGTCGTCCTCCGGCTCGATGACCTTGAGGAACCGCGGCGCCTCGCCTTCCGGCTTCGGCAGGTAGGCGAGGAGTTCTGGGTTCGGGTAGTCCTCGGGGCACTGGGTGCCGCACTTCGGGCAGGGCCGGTGCGGGTCGAAGACGAACTTCCAGCCGCAGGCCGGGTTCTTGCACGTCCAGATCCCGTACAGCCAGGCGATGCTCTGCGCCTCGAAGCCTGCCAGCCGGACCGCGCCAGCGAGGGCGTCAACCTGATCGTCGTGAGCGCCGGCCGGGAAGAAGAGCGCCTCCTGGGCGAACTCGGGCCACCAGGTCGCTGTCGTAGGCCGCCAGACCTTCCCAGCGGCAGCCCGAGCCTCCAGCAGCCGGGCCCGGGTGACCTTGTCCTTGTCGGGAGTCACAGGCACGATGGGCAGCATGGAACGCCGGAGCGCCTCCTGGACGGCCGCCGCCTGGTAGGCGACCTGCTCGATCCCGATCTGCGCGACGCCGGGCCAGGCCTTGCCCATGTCGGCGATCTGGTTCAGGGTCGTGTTGAAGTCCCAGTGCCCGCGTCGGCGCTCGAGAATGAAGATGTCGTTGTCGTCGGACACGCCGATGCGTCCAGCCGACAGTGAAGTCGGCCGTCGTCTTCTCGGAGATCGCGAGGTCCCAGAACTGCAGGACGGTCAGGCCCTGCTGGGCCACGAGCCGGCAGGGATTGCCGTCGTACTGCGGCCACTTGTCGGGGTGGAACATCTGGGTCGCGGAGGGCCGCGGCTCGTTGAGGTACTCCTGGGGCCAGGCGAGCAGGTCCTGCTGGTCCATGCTCGCCTTGCGGGCCAGCAGGTCCTTGAGCGACCATCTGTCGGGCCAGATCGAGCTGCCGTCGGACAGGAACACGCTCTTGACGACGTCGACGACCTTCCATTCGCTGTTCGGGGCCAGCCAGTACGAGTAGATGTCGTCCCAGTGCTTGCGCGTCCCGGTGGCGATCATCTTGCCGCCTGCCGTCACGACGGGCTCAACCTCGCGGGACCACCATTCGCGCGTCCCCTGCCGCACGGTCGCGCTGTCGGTGCCCTCCTTCGTCTCGAGGTCGTCGACGATGAGCAGGTCGCAGTGGTAGCCGGTGATCTGGCTGCCCCGGCCGACCGAAAACACCGACACGTCCTTGCCTGAGATGGCGTGTGGGCCCTTGTCGGCGTCGGATAGAACGATCTGATCGACCCTCCAGGTATCACCCTCGAAGCGGCGCCGCATCGGCGCATAGAGGTCGATCAGGTCGTCGTTGTTCTGGAGCTCGTGCTTGACCTCGGCGAGGAAGTGCTTCGCGAGTTCGTCGGTCTGGGAGATGATCCCGATCCGGAGGTGGTGATCCTCGCAGAGGCGTCGGAGCGCGTACGTCAGGAGGGCCGAGGTCTTTGCTGAATCGCGCGGTCCCATGATGAACACGCGCCGGTTCGCCGGGTCGTCCATCGCCTCGTACCAGTCCTTGTGGAACCAGGGCGTGGCGAGCGGGAAGTTGCGGAACCGCGTGGCGAACCGCTGCGTGGCTGGAGTGCTCGGAAGGATCGCCGTCGCGGCTGCCACCGCAGCCGAGGTCAACGGGGCAAGCGTCAGCCCATGGTCTGGCAGGTCGTACACGGGCCAGGAGCTCCGCCGCTCGCCCGTCTCGATCGAGCTGACCGGCCGCGACGAAGGCGGCGAGGACGGAATCCGTGCGGGCGTCACCCCAGCCGAGCGGCAGCTGGAGGTCGGGAGCAGCAGCGGGCAGGCCATGCGCGTTGACGGCAGCCGCGACCGCCTCCGAGTCCCGCGCCAGAGCCTCGAACGTCTGGGCCTCGATCGCAGCCTGCCGCCCGGCGTCATCGAGACGCGCCCAGTCGCCGAGGTGGGCCAGGATGGCCTTCGCCACGTCAAGCGGGGTCGTCAGCCAGAACGGCGATCCGAGCTCGCGCGCGAAGCTGAGCAGGCTGTCGACGACCCACTCCGCCTGGGCGTCGAGGGTCACGGCGAGCGGCGCGACGACCGCGTCCCACCAGGCTCGATCCGGGCGGGCCGATCGATCGGCGAGGAGGCGCTGGACCTGGGCCGCCTCGGACTCCGGGCTGCGCTTCGCCTTGAGCTTCGCCCCCGAGAGGCCGAGCAGGGTGTGGCGCGATCCCGGAGGAAGACCATCGAAGCTGCTCATCGCTGCAGCTCCTCAGCCAACTTCGTGGCGGTCTCGACCACATCCTCGACAGGGAGGCCGAGCTCGTCCGCGACCCGTGCGATCTCGGCCCGGATCTCCGCCCGCACGTCGTAGTTGCTCCGGTATGTGTGTGGCCGGCGGCTCTTCAGGAGGAGCTCAAGAAGGCGATCGGAGCCGGCGAAGGCCCGCCTGACCACCTCGGTCTCGACGAGGTCGACGAAGTCCTGCTCGGCGGCCCGCCAGGCTGTGTTGAACTCCTTGTCGGAGTCGGCGGCCTTGTAGGCGGTTGTGCGATTGATGTGGGCGGCTTCGGACGCCTGGCGAACAACCCCGCACTCCCGGAGCGCGGCGATGAACGTGGGCTTCCAGTTGCGCCGGTGGCGGCGGGCGGGCCGGATCGCAGCAGATCCGGCGAACGGTGACGTCTCGACAGGATGAGCCATGGTTGACGGATCCTCGGCCGGACCGATCGGCTCCGGCGCGGGAATCAAAAAGGAACCGTCCGGCAACCCGGAACGGTTCTCATGGGGGATGGTGAACTGGCCGCGGGAAGAAGAATTAGCCAGGAAGTATCCCTTCTGCACTTCGGGCGTGTGGCCCGCGATGATCCAGGGGGCCGAGGACTGACCCCGAGGCCCCGCCAGGAACTATCCTAGAAGGCCCTGCCGGCGGGCGCAAGTCGATTGCGCATGGCCATTCCCGATCGTCCGATCCAGCTTTGCCCGTCCGCCCGGGAGTGGTTTATGGAACAGATGTTCTAGATTCCTATGACCGTCCTCCCCGATCCCCCTCGCATTAAGGGGAGGCTGAAGAACCTGCAGAAATGTCGAAATTGTCGAGGTTCGTGCTCAGCATCCGGGTCCGCGCTGGTCCGGGAGACGCTGACGGGGCACCTTGATGCCGCTCCGCGATGTTTGGGGCGGACATATGGCCCTCGTGAGGGTGCGGTCAGCCGCCATGGGCGACGGGTCCCTCCCCTGTCCGACCCGCTACCGTCCCGGCGGCTCGCCGACGAGGTGGACCTCGATCCCCGGCACGGCAGCGAGGATGCGCTCGGCCATGGACGGCCTGCCGAGAAGCTCCACGCCGCGGCGATGGTGGTGCGCGAGCACGAGGTGCGTGACGCGCTGGTCGCGCAACACCTCCGCGAGGCCCTTCACGAGGTCCGAGGCTTCGCCCCGGATCACGTCGGCCCCGAGGTCGACCGCATAATCCACGTTCGACTTGAGGTCCTGGCTGCGATCACGCGACAGCTGGACGCCGGCCGACTCGACGGCGACGGCGATGAACGTCGCGTGGAGCGCGGATGCCAGCGACGCCCCCCGGCGGACGGCACGCCGACAGGCGGGCAATTCGTCGACCAGGACCGCGACCCGCTCGGTGACCGGCGGAACGGCGACGCCCCATTCGGCCACAGTGCCCTCGAGCTCGCGATCGACCTGTCCGGCCACGAAGCGGAGGCTGATGTCGCGGAGCGCGGTCAGGTTCGGCTCGGTGAAGAAGCGCTCGAGGGCGATCGCGGCCCGATCGGGCGGATACACGTTGCCGTGGCGCATCCGCTGCCGGAGGGCGTGCGGGCTCATGTCCACGAGCTCGATCTCGTCGGCCGAGCGCACGATCTCGTCCGGCACCCGCTCGTGGACCGGCACGCTCAGGATCGTCTCCACGGCCGCGGCGACGGACTCGACGTGCTGCACGTTGCAGGTGCTGATCACGTCGATCGAGGCGTCGCGGATCAGCTCCACGTCCTGCCAGCGTTTCTCCTGCTCGGAACCCGGCACGTTCGTGTGGGCGAGCTCGTCGACGAGGGCGACGGCCGGATGGCGGGCGATCACTGCCTGGGCATCCATCTCCTCGACCACGACGCCCCGGTACTCGACACGTCTCCTGGGCACCGCCTCGAGCCCATCGAGCAGCGCCGCGGTGTGCCGGCGGCCGTAGGTCTCGACGAAGCCAACCACGACGTTCGTCCCGCGATCGTGCCGCCGATGCGCCTCCTCGAGCATCTTGTAGGTCTTCCCGACGCCGGGCGCCATCCCGAGATAGATCCTGAGGCGGCCCCGCGCCGGCCGTTCGTCCGCCTGGAGGCGGGCCAGCATCTGGTCGCCGGTCGGGCGTTGTGGGTCGCCTGGCGCACTGCTCACCGCAGAAGCCCGTCGAGGTCGAGGTTGAGCTCGAGCACGTTCACCGTGGCCGCGCCGAGGAAGCCCAGGAGTGGCTGGCTCGTGTGCTTCGCGACGAGCGCCCGGACCTGGTCGACGGTCATGCCACGCGCCTGTGCGACGCGGGCGACCTGGTATTCGGCGGCCGCGGGGCTGATGTCCGGGTCAAGGCCGGAGGCCGAGGCCGTCACGAGGTCGGCCGGGATCGGGGCGTTCCCGTTGGCCGCGCGCAAGGCGTCCACGCGCTGCGTCACGGCGTCGATCAGCGCCTTCGAGGTCGGGCCCAGGTTAGACCCACCGGAGGACGTGGCGTCGTACCCCCCCGGGTTCGAGGCGGTCACGCCGGCGGCCGACGGCCGACCCCAGAAGTACTTCGGGTCACTGAATGCCTGGCCGATCAGGCTCGAGCCGACGGTCGAGCCGTTGACCACGATGAACGAGCCGTTGGCCTGGTTCGGGAAGAAGGTCTGGGCAACCGCCGTGACGGCGGCAGGGTAGATGAAGCCGGTGATGATCGTGAGCAGGGCCAGGCTCGCGACCGCGGGCCAGAGCTGGTGACGGAGGAAGGCGCGCATCGGAAGCTCCTAGGCCAGGTGGACGGCCGTGACGACGACGTCGATCAACTTGATCCCGAGGAACGGGGCAAGGACGCCGCCCACTCCGTAGATCAGCAGGTTGCGGCGCAGCAGCTCGGCCGCCGACGCGGCCCGGTAGGCGACGCCGCGGAGCGAGAGCGGGACCAGGGCGATGATGACCAGGGCGTTGAAGATCACCGCCGACAGGATGGCGCTCTCTGGCGTGCTGAGTCCCATGATGTTCAGGGAGCGAAGCTCGGGGTAGGCCACCGCGAACATCGCCGGCAGGATCGCGAAGTACTTGGCCACATCGTTCGCAATCGAGAAGGTCGTGATCGCCCCGCGGGTGATCAGGAGCTGCTTGCCGATCGCGATGACCTCGATGAGCTTGGTGGGGTCGGAATCGAGGTCGACCATGTTGGCGGCTTCCTTGCAGGCCGACGTGCCGCTGTTCATCGCCAGCCCGACGTCCGCCTGGGCAACGGCCGGAGCGTCATTGGTACCGTCGCCGGTCATCGCCACGAGGTGACCCTCGGCCTGCTCGGCCCGGATGCGGGCGATCTTGTCCTCGGGCTTGGCCTGGGCCATGAAGTCGTCGACGCCGGCCTCCTCGGCGATGGTCTTGGCCGTCAGCGGATTGTCGCCCGTCACCATGATCGTGCGGATGCCCATCCGCCGGAGCTCGTCGAAACGGGCCCGGAGACCCGGCTTGACCGTGTCCTTGAGCTCGATCACGCCAAGCACCGTCCCATTCCGGCGGATGGCCAGCGGCGTGGCGCCCAGGCCGGCGATCTCGTCGCTGAGCACCTTCAGCTCCGCGGGTGGTGCCGCATCAAGGGCGGCCTCGATGGCGTCGACGGCGCCCTTGAGGACGACGGTCCCGTCGGCGAGGATGACACCGCTCGTCCGGGATTGGGCCGAGAACGGGACGACCTGCGCCACGGCCTCGCCGCCGGTTCCCGTCCCGGCGTCGCCGCCGCCAAGCTCGGCGAGCCGGGCCCGCGCCAGCTCCACGATGGAGCGCCCCTCCGGCGTCTCGTCCTCGAGCGAGGTGAGCAGCGCCGCTTCGACGGCATCCCGCTCGTCGATGCCCGGCAGGGCGACGATCCGCGACGCGAGCCGGTTGCCGAAGGTGATCGTGCCCGTCTTGTCGAGCAGGATTACGTCCACGTCGCCGGACGCCTCCACGGCACGTCCGCTCATCGCGAGGACATTGAAGCGCGCGACGCGGTCCATGCCGGCGATGCCGATCGCGGAGAGGAGGCCGCCGATCGTCGTCGGGATCAGGCAGACGAGCAGCGCCACGAGGACGACGAGGCCCAGCTGGGCGTTTGCATAGAGGCCGAAGGGCCGGATGGTCGCCGTCGCGAGCAGGAACACGATCGTGAGACCGGAGAGGAGGATGAACAGGGCGATCTCGTTGGGTGTCCGCTGCCGCTTCGCCCCCTCGACGAGCGCGATCATCCGGTCGAGAAAGGTCTCGCCCGGGTTCGCGGTGATGCGAACCGTGAGCGTGTCGCTCGTGATCGTCGTGCCGCCAGTGACCGAGCTCCGGATGTCCGTGCCCGGCTCCTTGAGGACCGGGGCGGACTCGCCGGTGATCACCGCCTCGTTGACGTACGCGACGCCCTCGATCACGTCCCCGTCGCCGGGGATCGTCTCGCCGTCGCGGACCACGATGATGTCTCCGGAGCGGAGGAGCGAGGAGCCGACATCCTCGAGCGTCCCGTCGTCGCGCCGCCGATGGGCCACGGTCTCGGAGCGCGTCTTGCGCAGCGACGCTGCCTGGGCCTTGCCGCGCGCCTCGGCGAGGGCCTCGGCATACGTGGCGAAGTAGACGGTGAACCAGAGCCAGAGCGCGATTTGGAGCTCGAAGCCCGGCGAGCGCCCGACCTCCCCGGCCGTCGCGGTCGTGACACCGGTCAGGTCGGCCAGGAAGACGAGGGTGACGAGGACCGCCGTGACCTCGACCACGAACATGACGGGGTTGCGGTAGAGCTCGCGCGGGTCGAACTTGCGGAGAGCGGGCCGAAGCGCAGCCCGCAGGAGCACGGGGTCGAAGATGCCGCGCGGGGCCCGGGGCGCGCCCGGCGTTCCGACACCTGCCTCGCGCTCGACGCGTTGGATACGGCGCGTACCCCGGCGCGTGTCGATGACCGCGCGGAGGAGGCGTGTCCCGAGGGCCGGGGTGCGAGCTGGATTGATCATCTCAGAACACCTGGCCTGCGGTCATCTTGAGCTGCTCCACGATGGGGCCCAGCGAGAGCGCCGGGAAGAAGGTCAGGGCGCCCACGATCACGATCACGCCGATCAGCAGGGCGACCCAGATCGGACCGGTGGTCGGGAAGGTTCCCAGCGACGGTGCGACACGGCGCTTGGAGGCCATCGAGCCGGCGATCGCGAGGGCCGGGATGATCTCGGCGAACCGGCCGATGAGCATCGCGAACGATCCCGTGAGGTTGTAGAAGAGCGTGTTGCCGCTCAGGCCCGCGAAGGCCGACCCGTTGTTGCCAGTCATGCTCGAGAACGCGTACAGGATCTCGCTGAAGCCGTGCGGCCCTGCGTTCAGCGGGCCGGCGAGACCAGGCGGAGCGACCGACGCGATGGCGGAGAAGATGAGGATGCTTGCGCCCATCGCGAGCACGGCGAGCATCGCCATCTTGATCTCGTACGACTCGATCTTCTTGCCCAGGTATTCGGGGGTTCGCCCCACCATCAGGCCGGCGATGAAGACAGCCAGGATGGCCCCGAACACGACGTGGCCGTAGAAGCCCGCCCCGATCCCGCCGGGGGTGATCTCGCCGAGCTGGATCAGGACCATGGGCACCATGCCGCCAATGGGTAGGAAGCTGTCGTGCATGGAATTCACGGCCCCGGTGCTCGTGCCGGTGGTCACCGCGGCGAAGAGGGCACTCGTGTCCGCGCCGAAGCGGACCTCCTTGCCTTCCATGTTGCCGAGGACGGTGTTCACCGCCTGCGGGTAGAGCGGGTTGCCCTGCTGTTCGCTCCAGGTCACCACCCCGATCGCGACGACCAAGATCACCATCATCGCCGCGAAGAGGGCCCAGCCCTGCCTCTCGTTGCCGGTCATCCGCCCGAACGTGTTTGTCAAGGCAAACGGGACGAGCAGGATGAGGAACATCTCGAGCCAGTTCGTAATGCCGTTGGGGTTCTCGAACGGATGCGCCGAGTTGGCGTTGAACGGGCCGCCGCCGTTGTTGCCCAGCTCCTTGATCGCCTCCTGCGATGCGAACGGCCCGACGGTGATCGTCTGGCTGGCGCCCTGGAGGGTGTGCACGGTCGTCGAGGCGTTGAACGTTTGGACGACGCCCTGGGAGACGAGCACGAGCGCCGCGACGAAGGCGATCGGGAGCAGGATGTAGAGGGTGCTTCGGATCACGTCGACCCAGAAGTTGCCGATCGTCGTCGCCGAGCGGCGAACCAGCCCGCGAGCGAGGGCGATGGCCACGACCAGACCCATGGCGGCAGAGGTGAAGTTGCGAACCGTGAGCCCCGCCATCTGGGTCAGGTAGCTCAGCGTGTTCTCGCCGCTGTAGTTCTGCCAGTTCGTGTTGGTCTCGAAGCTGACCGCTGTGTTGAACGAGAGGTCCTGCGGAACGGGCCCAAAGCCGTTCGGGTTGAGCGGCAGGGAGCTCTGGATCCGCTGCTGGATGTACAGGACGAGGATGCCGACGAACGCGAACACGAGGAGAGATACCGCGTAGCCGGTCCAGTGCTGCTCGACCGTCTCGTCCACACCCATGACGCGGTAGATCGCGCGCTCGGCGGGACGCATGACCGGGGAGAGGAACGTGCGCTCGCCGTCGAAGACCCGTCGCATATAGCCGCCCAAGGGGCGGGTGACAAGGACGATCGCGGCCAGAAGCACGACGATCTGGATCAGGCCAGAGACGTTTGGCATGACTCAAAAGTCCTCAGGCCGGAGGAGGGTCCAGAAGAGATACAGGCCCAGGAGGAGGGCGATCACACCCCCGATCAGGTCGCTGATGTTCATCGTGCCAGCCTCTTGGCGAGCCAAAGGAAGGCGAAGAAGGCGAGCGCCCAGACGATGGTCAGGGCGATCATCGCGAGATCAAAGAGCATCGAGACCGCCTCCCGGGGTCACTTCGGCCGCGTCTTCCTCTGGGGCCGCCGCTCGCTCGACGACGTCGACCAGCGTCGGCATTGCAAACGGCTTGGGCAGGAAGCCCGCCACCCCGAACTCGCGCAGGCGCGCCGAGGGGATCGACGTGGCGCTCACCACGTACACGGGCGGGGCGCCCGCGTTCGCGAGCTCGCGACCGCGGAGCAGGCTCCAGCCCGAATCCCCCGGGAGGTTGATGTCGAGCAGCACCACCGTCGGCCGGAACCCGGCGCGGAGGAGCTCCCTGGCGTCCTCGACCGATGCAGCTGCCCGGGCATCGTGGCCGCGAGCCCGCAGGTGGCGCACAACGATCGCCGAGAGGGCGAGGTCGTCCTCGACCATCAGGACCCGGGAAGAGTGGTCAGGCGTCGACATCGAGTCGCCTCACGGTCACGTCACATCCGGCGTCCTCGGGCCAGTAGATCGGCTCCAGGGCGATCCCGTCGCGCTCTGCCTCTGCAGTGAGCTCGCGAACAACGGGCTCGGCGAAGCGCAGACCGGCCAGGCTGACCGTCGTCGCGGCGCCCGACCGCACGAGGGCGATGGCGGCCCGCACCTCGCGGATCTCGCTCGAGAGGCGCTGGGCAGTCGTCTGTCTTTCGGACGCGTCGGCGCCGGTGGCCCGTGACATGCCTCGAGCATCCGCCCGGGGGCCAAGAGGCGGGCTCGAGTCCAAGGGCCCGGCTGTCTAAATACGCGCTAAACGTTTGGGAGGCGTCGCCGCCAGGTCGGCCGGCTGCGAGTCAACCCTCCGTCGGCTGGTCCGCCGCCGTCGTCGCCTTCGGTTCCGCCACGCGGTACCCGATCCCGGTCTCCGTTGCGATCATCTCGTCGATCGTCGGGCCGACGCCCGCCTCGGACAGCTTGTGGCGGAGCCGGCCGACGTACACGTGGAGGTACTCCCGGGCGCCCGCGTACTGCGGGCCCCAGACGGCCCGCAACAGCCGCTCCCTCGTGACCAGCCGGCCCCGGTTCGTGAGCAGCACCTTGAGCAGCTCGTACTCGCGCGGCGAGAGATGGACCGGCGTCCCGTCGACGGTGACGGTGCGCAGAACCGGGTCGAGCGCGATCGGCCCGAGGGAGAGACGGCCGTCCGGCGCGGCATCGGAACCACCGAGACGGCGCATGACGGCATGGATCCGGGCCTCGAGCTCTCCGACTGAGAACGGCTTGGACAGGTAGTCGTCGGCGCCCGCCTCGAGCCCGGCGATCTTGTCGCGCTCGTCCCCGCGGGCCGACAGGACGATGATCGGCGTCGTCGCGGAGCGGCGCATCCGGCGGATGAGGTCGACCCCGTCGAGGTCGGGAAGGCCGAGGTCGAGCAGGACAAGGTCCGGCCGCCGGGCGTCCCAGGCCCGCAGCGCCTCGCCGGCGGAGGCGGCCTCGTCCACGCGGTAGCCCCGCCGAACCAGGTACGTCCGCAGCGAGCGCCGGGTCGCCTCCTCGTCCTCGACGACCAGCAGCCAGGCGCCGGTTGCGGTCACGAGGACAACTGCGTGGCGGCCGGCACGCAGTCATCCAGGTCCGCGGGAAGACGGTCGGCGGCGCGCAGCGTGACCACGACGGCCAGGCCGCCCGCAGCGCTGCGCTCGGCGCGGACAGTTCCGCCCATCGCGTGCGCGAGCCCGGCCACCACCGTGAGGCCGATGCCCATCCCGCGCCGGGAGAGCTTGTCGGTCCGCGGCACCTGGTAGAACTTGTCAAAGAGATGTGAGAGCGCGCGGTCCGGGACGCCCTCGCCGTCGTCGGAGACCCGCAGCTCCACGGCGTCCTCGTCGGGCATGTCCCGGCACTCGAGCACGATCGAGGTGCCTCCATAGCGCACGGCGTTCTCGAGCAGGTTGGCAAGGATCTGGCCGAGGTACACGTCGTCGACGAGAACCGCCGGAAGGTTCGGAGGGATCTCCAGCTGGACCGCCTTGCCCGCCGGATGCACTCGTCCCGCCGCCTGCCGGGCGAACTCCCCGAGGTCCTGGGCGGCAAGCTCTGGCTTGAGCGCGCCACCCTCGATACGGCTCAGGTCGAGCAGGTTCCGCACCAGGCGTCCCATGCGCTCTGCCTCGACGTCGATCGTGTGGAATGCCTCGCGATGCTCGTCCTCGGTCCACGCGATCGTCCGATCAAGCATGCTGCCGGCTGCAGCGCGGATCGTCGCGAGCGGGGATCGCAGGTCGTGCGACACGGAGTCGAGGAGCGCCGACTTCAGGGATTTACTCTGACGGAGGATCTCGGTGCTGGTCGCCTCCTCGGCGAGGCGATCCCGAACCACGACCTGGCCAAGCTGGTCCGCGGCGGCGGCGAGGATCCGGGTCTCCGCGCGATCGGGTTCCCGCTCGGCCCGTGCTCGCAGCGCCCACAGGGAGCCCAGCGGCTCGCCGGCCCCCTCAACGCGAACCCGATAGACGACCGTCTTCGCAGAGCGCCGCGGACCGGCACCGGCGAGGTGCGTGCGCACCCAGCGGGCCGGGCCGACGGGCGGGCGCTGCAGCACCACCTGCCAGCCCGGTGCGGGCAGCGGCTCGCCGCTGGCCGTGTCGGCGACGATCCGTTCCTCGGCCGGCTCTGCCCCGAGGCCGAACCAGACGCGGTCCATTGCGGTGGTCTCGGCAAGCCGGGTGAGGACCAGGGGTGCGGCCTCGGCCACGGTCCGCGTCGAGGCAAGGACGCTGGTGATGCCGAACAGGGCCTCGGCCTCGAGGGCGCGGTCCGCTGCTTCCTGTGCTCGCTGCGTCTGCAGCGCTGCGAGACGGCCGATGACGACCGCAACTGCCAGCAGGAGGAGTAGGTTGAGCCACTCGTCGGGGCTCGCGATCGTGAACGTGTAGACCGGAGGGACGAACAGGAAGTCATAGAGCAGGAACGCCGCGACCGACGTGGTCACCGCGGGTGCGGTCCCGTAGAGCATACCGACGGTCAGCACGGCGAGCAGGTAGACGGGCGCGGCGCCCGGGACGACGGCCCGGATTGCGGCCACGGCAAGAGTCGCGCCGGCCAGCGCCAGGACCGTCACGGCCGCGACCGTGGACGCCGAGCGCCGACCGGCCAGGCGGCCGCGCCAGGAGCGCCAGCCGGCGAACGGCTTCATCGCCTCGATACTAGTCCCGTCGGCCACGAACGTCAGCGGCTCGTGGCTCCTTCTTGAGCGATCGTTGAGCCGACTACCTGTTGGCGAGCTCAGCCCTCAACTCGTGGCATCCTTCACCAGCTCGGCAATCCGTGCCTCGTCGGCGGGGGTGAGCTCCAGCAGGGCGTAGGTGGTCGGCCACATCGTGCCGTCGTCCAGGTTCGCCTTGTCGCTGAAGCCGAGCGTCGCGTATCTCGTCTTGAACTTCCGGGCGTCCTGGAAGAAGCAGACGACGTTCCCGTCCCTGGCATACGCGGGCATCCCGTACCAGAGTCTGGGCGCGAGGCCCGGCGCGACGGCCCTGATGATCGCGTGCACGCGCTCGGCCATGGCGCGATCCGGTTCCGCCATCTCGGCGATCTTGGCGAGCACGTCGGCCTCGCCGTCCGCCTTGTCGGCGCGCGGGCCGCTTCGCGTCGCAGCCTTCCGCTCCTGGGCATACTCCTTCATCGCGGCCCGCTCCTCGGCCGAGAACCCCATGGCAGATTTCCCCCTCTGCGAGATCCGATTCGTCGACCGTCATGGTACGGGGCCGCCCCGGCGAACGGAGGTCCGCCGAAGTGCGGCTACCCTGTGCCTCGATGAGCCTCCCCCTCCCGAGCATGTACGACCAGCTCCTGTCGGTCCTCCGGGGCTCGATCGGCCCGGCCCTCCTGCTGACCTTCGTCCTGGGCATCGTCCATGCTGTTTCCCCGGGACACGGGAAGACCCTCGTCGTCGCCTCTCTGCTCGGCTCGCAGGGCAGCCTGAACCAGGTCCTGATCCTCGCGGTCACCGTCGCCGTGACCCACACCGCGGGGGTCCTCCTCCTCGCGCTCGTCGTCTCGGCGGGCAACCCGCTGCTGCCCCAGGAGATCACGCCATACATCGCCCTCGGGGCCGCGCTCCTCGTCGTCGTCTTCGGCCTGGACCTGACGCGACGGGCCGTGCGGGCACGGCGGCACCTGGACGAGGCGGCCGACGGCCACGAGCATCCGCACGCCCACGGCGTGCCACAGCTGACCCGGGGCTACACGCTGTCGATCGGCGTCGTCGGCGGGCTCGTGCCGAATGGGACCGCCCTGATCGTCCTCGTGATGGCGATCGCCTTCCGGCAGGTCGCCTTGGGTGTGCTGCTCGTGGCAACCTTCGGCCTCGGCATCGCCGCGACGCTGGCCACGATCGGGGTCGTCGCCGTCCTGGTCCGCCGACGGGGTGGGCGAATCACCGAGAGCGGGGGCATGCTGCGGCGCGCCATGGACATCCTCCCGATGGTCTCCGGGCTGGTCGTGGTGATCGTCGGACTCGCCCTGACGATCCAGTCGCTCTCGTCGCTCTGAGCAACCCCCCCCCGACCGCGCGAGGCCGCTTCGCGGGGCCGGCGTCAGCCAGCTTGCACGGTCGCTGCCCATCCCTGCGACGCATCGACTGTCAACGTGGTGGTCGTGACGTCGCCAGAGGAGGTCTGGATGGACCGCCGCCTGCGCGCGAGGTTGCCCGTCCGAGACGGTCCGCCTTGTCCGCAGACTCGTCCTCGTCCCTTGACGGCCTCCGCCCCGAGGTCCAGACTCCGCCCGGGTTTCCAGGAGGAAGGAGGTCGGTCATGCCAAGTCGCCCAAGACGCGCCGGCATGCTTCCGCGCTGCCGGCTGACCGCCGCGCGCCCGACCACGGCCCTCCGCCGCTCCGAGCCTATCGGCTGAGCGACGCCGGACCCTCCCTGTCAGGGCGCGCCTAGCCCGCGCTCGCTCCCGCCCGTCGGGAGCCGGAGGTCCCGGATGTGTTCAGCCTCAGCTTCCGCCGCCCCACCTTCCGCCGGCCCGCGCGCGCCGCCGGCCTCATCGCCCTGCTCGCGGTCGTCGGCCCGGGCCTCGTGTCCGGCTTTGCCGACAACGACGCGGGCGGGATCACGACCTACTCGATCGTCGGGGCCCAGTTCGGCTACGACCTGCTGTGGGTCCTCCTCGCCAGCCAGATCGCGCTCTTCTTCACCCAGGAGGTCGGAGCCCGCATCGGCCTGGCGACCGGGCACGGCCTATCCGGGCTGATCCGCGAGCGGTTCGGCGTGCGCTGGGCGGCCTTCGCCGTCCTCACCATGCTGGCGGCCAACCTGGGCGACACGGTCGCCGAGTTCGCCGGCATCGGCGCGGCCCTGGGCCTGTTCGGCGTGCCGGTGCAGCTGAGCGCGGCGCTCGCCGCGGTGGCGATGGTGCTGCTCCTCGCCCGGACCGGGTTCGGGCGCGTCCAGTGGCTGTTCGTCGCGGTCGGGGTCGGCGTGTCGGTCGCCTACGCGATCAGCGCCGTCCTTGCCCGGCCGGACTGGGGTCGGGCCGCCGTCTCGCTCGTCATCCCTCACGGGAACCTCTTCGCGCCGGCCTACCTGCTCGCGATCGTGGGAACGGTGGGCACGACGATCACCCCCTGGGGCCAGGCTTTCATCCAGAGCTACGTCGTCGACAAGGGCCTCAAGCCGGCCCAGCTCGGCGGCTCCCGGCTCGACATCGCGCTCGGGGCGACCCTCACGAACCTCGTGGCGGGCTTCATCGTCATCGCCTGCGCGGCGACCCTGTGGACCCACGGCCTCACGAACATCGCGGACGCCTCGGACGCGGCGCGTGCGCTCGGGCCGCTCGCCGGTCCGGCTGCCGAGGCCCTGTTCGCGATCGGGCTGCTCGCTGCCTCGCTCCTGGGGCTCGGGACCGTCCCGCTCACCTCAGCCTATGCCGCCTGCGAGGCGTTCGGCTGGGAGGCCGGGCTCGACTACCGGCCGCACGAGGCGCGGGCCTTCTACGCGCTGCTCGCCTTCTTCGTCGGGTTCGCCGCCCTCTTCATCCTCATCCCCGGGCTGCCCCTGGTGGCAGTCATGTTCCTGAGCCAGGTGTTCGACGGGCTGCTGCTGCCGATCATCCTGGTGTTCGTGATGCTCATTGCCCGCGACGGCCGGCTCATGGGCCCGCTGCGCAGCGGGCGGTTCCTGACCACGATCGGCTGGCTCGTGACGGCTGCCCTCGCCGTGCTCTCCGTCTCGCTCGTGGTGAGCTTGGTCATCGGGGCGTGAGCGCGGGCTCTTGGGGGGTTCGGAGACGCGAAGGCTCGGTGTCGTTATCCGCCGCCAGATCCGCCGCCAGCCTGTCCGGCCAAGTCGGGCGTCAGCCCGCCTGCCGGGCCGGCCCGTCGCCCAGCCGGTTGAACAGGTTCGCGGTCATGATCCCGACGCGCTTGTCGAGCGGCGTGCGGATGCCGGCGTAGGAGCGGACCCCGAAGCTGTCGAGAGCCCACGACCACTGCATCGTGCCGGCCGCGAACACCGTCGCCCCGGACGGCGCCGTGTAGAGCGTCGCGGTGTGGATGCGGGGGGTCGTCGGATCGATGCAGTTCGGCATCACCGGGCTCGAGGCGAGGAGCATCGTCCCGGGCGGCGCCAAGTCCGGGTAGAACGTGTCGTACTCCTGGCCGACGAGGTTTCGCAGCAGGTCCCCTTCGCGCAGGCCCGTGCCCGCGTAGAGCCAGTGATCCGCGTTGATCACCCGCCAGTCGGCGGGGCGCTCCACCACGTGGGCATACATCTGGCCCACGACCGCCGCCTCGGGCTCATCGATTGGCGAGGAGCGCCAGGGAATGCTCGTCAGGCTCGGCGCGGTGGCGTGCAGCGGGTCGTCGTTCGCCACCTTGTAGCAGGTGACGCGCCGGGCCGGACCGAGCGGCGAGTCGGAGAGGCGGACCTGCTGGTAGATCTCGTTCGCGGACAGGAAGACGACGTTCGTGCCGGCCGCGATCTGGGCCTCGAGCGCGTCGCGCATCCCGCGCGACCAGTACTCATGGTGGCCCGCGAAGACGAGGAGGCGCCGGCCGGCCAGGAGCTCGGGATGGAGCACGAGATCGACGTCCGCGACGTACTCGACGTCGCGGCGGTGGCGCTCCTGCCAGCGCACGAACTGGATCTCCCAGCCGAAGGCGATCCCGGCTCCCTGGTCGACGAGGTGCGGCCGGTCGAAGCTCACCTCGACCGCCCGGGTCGTCTCGGCGGGCATGTCGATGCCCGAAGAGGTGGCGTTGTAGAGGCTCTTGCCGCCCCAGGCGTTGTAGGCCTGCCAGGTCGTCGCGGCGCTCACGAACAGGATCGGGGCGGGCCCGCCAGGTTGTGCCTTCGGCGCCGGCGGGCGGACGACGAATGGCACGTAGCCGGCGTCTCCCCGCGTGGGCTTGAGGACCGCCAGGTACGAACCGCTCGTCCAGTCGGGACCCGCGGTCAGCTCGAGGGCCGGCGCCCAGCCGGCCTCCACCAGCCCGAGATCCGGTTCGGGGCGGGGGCGCACCGGGAGCACGGCGCGCAGGCCTCGGTCCTGGCGCACGAGGCGCCCGCCCGCGCCGCCGTACCAGCCGAGCCGATACCAGTCCGCGTCCACCGGCCCCGCGATCGAACCGAGGTGGAGAGTGAAGGGCTCGCCCGGCCCCACCGACGCCTTCGAGACGTATCCCTCGGCGGCTGCGATTCCCCACCGGCCCTGGTCCCAGGCAGCCGTTCCCGGGAGACGGTTCTCGCGCGCGACCGGGTAGTCGGATCGCCGGACCGGCCGGGCGACGGGCACGGGGCCCGCGTTGGGCGGCGCGGGGGGCGCGGCCGGCAGGGAGGGCGTGATCAAGGTCCCGGGGAGGGCCGGGCGCGGGGTTCCTGGCAGGGGCAGGCTCGACCCGCAGGCAGCGAGGGCCGCGGATGCGGCGACGAGCGCCCCGCCGCGGGCGAGGAACTGCCGGCGGCTCAGCATGGCCGCACCTCCGTCGCCGGGCTTCGGTCGCTCTCCGGCCCGGCGGGCAGTGGTTCGGGGCCGCCCTCGGCGGGAGCGGGAAGCTCAGGTTCACCCGTTCGTCCCTCACCGACCTCCGGCCCCGGGCGCGACCAGGCCGACAGCCTCGCGTCGAGGTCGGCGCGGGGCATGTGCCCGCCAGTCGACCCGGTCGGGCGGAGCAGCGCCGCGAGTGGCAGCGCGACGATCGCGCTCGCGTTGAGCTCGCGCAGCCATTCGGCGTGGGCGACGCAGACGGGCGCGCTCTGGAACGCCGCGCACGAGACGCCCGGCCGGAGGACGCAGTCGTCGATCGGCGTGGAGCCCTCCACCGCTTCGATCACGTCGTGCAGGGTCGGCGCCGGGATCGGGCGCGTGTACCGAAACATGTCCGGCCCGCCCGACCCGCGCTCGACCCAGCCGGCATGGGTCAGGGGTGCAAAGACCGCGAGCAGCCGGTCGGACGTCGTCCCGAGCGCCGAGGCCAGGCGCTCCAGGGACGTGCCCCCGGCGTTCCTGGCGAGGATCCGGAGCGCCCGGACGGCAAGGTCCGACTGCCCACTCAGCGTGTCCATATCTCGATTCTGATCGTTTCCAAGCGTGGGTGGGCGAGCGGATCGGCAGGCCGCCGCGGACCCGGCTCCCGTCGCGCGGCCGCGGGACAGCGGGTCCGGACGGGCTGATCAGGCCGGCCGGCGCCTCGCCGCGACCCTCAGGTCAATCCGCTGCTCCCAGAGTTGCTCGGCGCCTCGCTGTGCGGGGTCGGGGCTGCCTGCACCGCCGCCGGCGGGGTCAGATCGGTTGTGGGCGGCGAGGCCGCCTCTCGCGTGCCGTCCATCGCCTGGCGGAAGTCGCGGATCGCGTGACCGAGCGCGGCACCCGTCTCCGGGAGCTTCCCCGGCCCGATGACGAGGAGGGCGATCAGCAGGATCAGGATCAGGTGGACCGGCGACAGTGCGCCCATGACCGAACTCCTTGCCGCGGCGCCACTTCAGCGGACGTGGGGCACGTCCCGGGCCGCGTCGTCAACTGCGGCAGACCGAGCTACCGCTTCGCCAGGTCGGTGCAGATCGGGGTGGACCCGTTCGCGGTGATCGTGACCGAGAACGCGTCGCTCTTCGCGACGTCCGCCTTGAACGTCGCCAGCTCTGCCTTCGTGAGCCAGAAGCGACGGAACGAAGGCCCGACGGCGCGAGCCTTGAAGGTGAGCCGCGTCGCGACGGCCGTCGGGGTGGAGGAGCATGCCCCGGCGTTCAGGCTGACGGCCACCTTCGTGGCCGGCTTCACGTGGTAGAGCTTGACGGCGAGGCTCGCGGCCTTCCCGTTGGCGCGCTCGGCGACGGTCACGCCGCCCGAGACGGTGCCCACATGCACCTTCGCCTGCCAGACGTCCGGCCCGCTGCCGGCGAACGCCGTGGTCACGGAAAGGAGGAGGAGCCCGATGGCCCCAATCAGGGACAGCCGTCGCATGTGTCGCCTCCCGCTGCGTCGATGGAGGGTCGCACTCTTGGTCGGGACGCTGCGACCATGCGAAGCCTAGTGCGGCTCGGTGCAGACTCGATCCGCAGGCCTGTAAAGAATCCCTAACCGCCGCGAGATCGCGCTCCGGCCCACACGAGGGATCTTCGAAGGCGATGGCACGTGTGTCAGCCAGAACCGGCTGCACTGGCGCGCCGAACAAACCCGGCTGAAGGCCACGACCGGATCCCCGTCGGGTCGGTCGCACGTCCCCGGCAGATCGCCGACCGCAGTGTCGGTCCTCCACGTAAGCCCCCTACCGGCTGGTCAGGTCGCGACGCCTGTTGTCCGCGTGCTTTCAATCCCTCCGGGCGCGTGAACAACAAGGGATCGGGGTGCAGGCCCGAATTCGGTGAGGGGAGCGGTCGGGCGGCCGTCGGCCCGAGGCATTGTGCGGTCAGCTTGGTGCGCAGACGGCGCTCGACGGGCTGGTGCGGACGTGTCGAGGTCGTATCTCGCCGTGTGAGTCGTTACGCCGGCGCCTCGGGAGCTGGGTACGCTGGAGGCACCCGCCTGGGCGTCAGCTGTTCGTGAAGTCCTTCACGGGAAGACCATCCTGGGCATCCGGGATCAGCTCGGGCGGCCGGACGTCCGAGTGCGTCGCAGGCCCGATCCAGTCGGTGAGCTCCCGGTTCACGAGGAGGGTCCCGAACCGGGAGATCCTCCGTCCCTCCGCCGCGACGAACTCGATCGTCGCCTCGGTGAGCGGAACCATGACCCCCCGGCGACGCAGGCCGAGGATCGGGTCGGTGCCCGGGAGCGCGTGCATGTTCCCGCTGACGTCGTAGCGTCCAACCCGCAGCTCGACGGCGACCGGTCGGGTCCGGGTCCGGCGCCGCGGGTCGCCCCGCGGACCGGCAACGCCCACGGCGAAGATCTCGTCGCGCGCGATGACGACCTCCTCGATCAGCAACCCGTGGCCGTCGTCGAGGCTCTCGAGGTACGCGTCGACGAACGCGAACTCGGTCCTGCCGTTCATGAGATCGGTCACCCGCTCCGCGGTGAGCGCCAGATGACCACGTGCCACGGAGTCACCCGCGTAGACGGTCAGCTCCACCGTGGGGACGGGTGGCGCCTCAACCGTCTGAGCTTCGGCATCCGCCCCTCGTGGCCCCGCCCGGAAGATCATTCGCAGCCGTCGGCGACCCGATGCCCCTGCGTCGCGACGCTCGGTCATCTCCCCGGGACGCCATCGCTCGGCGGCGCGTCCGTGCCCTGTCGGAGTCGGCCGACCAGCCCGCCGGTCCTCACGAGCGCGGCTGCTCGCCTGCGCCCTGCCCGCCCCAGCCGGTGTTGGAGAACGTGGGGATGAAGCGGTAGCCGACGCCGGGGACCGTGGCGATGAAGCGCGGGTGGCGGTAGTCGTTCTGGAGCTTGACGCGCAGGCTCCGGATGTGGCGGTCCACGATGTTGCTCTCGGCCACGAAGTCGGTGCCCCAGATCGCGTCGAGGATCTCCTCCCGGGTCACGACCCGCCCGCTCCGGCTCGCGAGCAGGTAGAGCAGGCTCTGCTCGATGCCCGAGAGGTGGATGACCGAGTCCCCGGCGCGGACCTGCCGGTTGAGGATGTCGATCTCCATCTCGCCGAGCGAGATGGTGGGGATGAGCGGGGTGTCGGTTCCCGACGCCCGCCGGGTGATCACGATCGAGCGCGCCAGCAGCTCCTCGGGCGAGAAGGGCGTCGTCAGGATGTCGTCCACCCCGAGCTCGAAGGCCCGCAGCTTCGTCTTGAGATCGCCCATCCGGGTCAGCCCCAGGACCGGCGTCCCGCGTCGCCGCGTCGCGGGCGAGGCGGCCAGGATCTTGAGCACCGCGGTGCTGTCGTCGTGGTCCATGTCCACCACGCCGATGTGCGGGGACCACTCGGCGAGGATCGCCTCCGCCTCGGCGAGGGTGCTCGCGGCCCGGACGGCGAAGACGCCGTGGTTGAGGGTGAGGGTGATGAGATCGACCACCAGGGGACGGTCGTGGAGCACGAGCGCGCGCCGAGCCTCGACCACGTGGGATCTCAGGGTGGCGTCCATCGACTCGCTCTTTGCGGTGCGTAGAGCACTGTTCTCTCCAGCGTGAACCTGTTGACTGTGACGGGCTCTCTGTTCAGCGGCCGGGATGTCGGTGACGGCTGCTGTCTCGGACCCATCTCGTCTGGGCGGTGCGACGGTCCGCGCGGCCCGGGAAGACGGCCGCCAGGCCGACGCGACCCACGCCGATCATTGCTCTGGCCCACTGTCCGGGCTTCCTGAGCCTACCCAGGTGCACTGGGGGCGCAATGTCAAAGTACACAGTGCGCGCGCGATCCCGCGGTACCATCGGCGGGACGCCACGAGGAGTCGAATGGACGCGATCGAGCCAGTTGGCACCCATCTCGCGCGACTGTTCCCGGGCGCCGATGCAGAGACGCTGCGGCGCCTCGGACATGCGGCCCAGGAGAGGACCTTCCGCCGCCGCGACGTCCTGCGACCGAGGGGAGGCCAGCTGCCTCCGTTCGTCGTCCTCGCTGGCCACGTCATCACCCGCCGCGTCGCGGAGACGGGACAGGTCCGTGCCGCCCTGATCGCAGGGCCCGGCTATCTCGGCGGGCTCCGCTCGATCAGCGACCCCGACGGTGACGCGTTCTACGAGGTGGTCGCCCTCGGCGATGGGACGTGGGCGATCTGGGATCCAGGGTTCGTGCGAGGGCTCGCACTCAAGGACGCCGGGCTGGCCGTCGGCCTCCTTGACCTGTCGGCGGACTTCGCGATGGTCCTGAACGCGCGGCTCGACGAGCGGTCCTTCCAGAATGCGCGCCAGCGCATGGCCGCCATCCTCACCCGGTACGGGAAGGTGATCTTCGACACGCCCCACCCGGTTGCCCGGCGAGCCGATCTCGCCGCCATGATCGGAACGGGCCGCGTGATGATGTACCGGGCCCTGCGCGGGCTGGAGGCTGACGGACTCGTCGAACGCCAGCGCGGCGGCGGCATCAACATCCTCGACGCGGAGCGGCTGGCCGGGCTGGTCACGGTGGCGCCCCCGGAAGGCACTCCGAACCTCTAAGCGGCGGCTCACTGGCTCCCGGCATCTCGGTCGCGGGGCTGTCGCTGGGCGACGTGGTGAAGCCCGAATCTCTCGGCCGCGCAGGTTGCCCGTCATGACCTGATGGTCTCGGCCCCGCCCCAACACATCGCAGGAGCCCTGGGAGGCCATCGACTCGTGCCCCAGGCCTTATGCCGTGTCAGGCGGGGCTGCCTCGTCGGTATCCGACTGGCGCACCCATGTTAGGACGGCCCTCCGATACGTCGGCGGCGATCGAGCGGGCCCGGCCTTGCCTTTTGGCGAGGGTGTAGGGCGTCGAACCCGCGGCTCTACTTCTTCGGCTTGGCCGGCTTGCGGGGCGTCTGCTTGGATGAAGCTCGGGCCGCCGCCGCTGCCGTGCCGGGAGCGCCCTCACCAGCACCGCCAGCCTCGGCCGGATGGTCGGCGCCGTCGGTCACGAGCGCCTCGGCCGGGCCGCCCATCGCCGTCGCGGCGCCGAGCTCCGCGGCCCCGGCCGCTGCCGACCGTTCGGCTTGGGCGGTCAACACGGCGCTCGCCGCGCCAAGCGCCGCTGACGACGCGTATTCTTCGCGCCCCTCGCCCATCTCGGTGAGCCCTAGGGCCGCGAGACGACCGGCAAGCTGCTCTGCTCCCTGGGCGACGACCGCGCCCTCGGTCGCCCGGCCGATCGCGCCGACGGCGAGGGCGCGCAGCTGGTGGCTCGCCCGGCCCAGGAATGCCGCGAGCGTCGGCTGCCCGGTGGTCTGGAGGAGCTCCGCGACAACCTGCACCTGGCCGGCGATGCCGGCGAGCTCCATGCCTCGCCGGAACTCGTCGCCGCTGAGGGCTGCCGCGACCTCCCCGCCGGCGGCCACCTCTTCGGCCATCGAGAAGGTCGCCGCCCCCTGGGCGGCATCGCACGTGCCCCGCAGCGCGGCAGCCTCGCCGAGGGCCGAGTAGGTGGCCGCGGTGGAGGCCTCGTCGTCGGCGCGGGTCACGTCGGCGGCAGCCTCGACTGCCTCGACCACGGCGGCGGCTTCTGCATCAACGGCCGCGGCGAGCTCGTCGGCACGAGCATCGCCTCCGGCCTCGGCCGCGGCCGTTTGTTTGGTCTTCCGAACAGGCATCTTATTCTCCTGATGGACGCGGGCGGCCGCATGCCACTCGAATGAACCACCTTGCCTGGCCTGCATGTCGGCGAGATAGAGGTGTCGGAGCCTCCCTGGGACGCCGGCAGGGGCGCGCGGTCGGAGGGAGCCACCCGGTTCCCGCGCCCCGTGCCGGGATCTCCCCGCACACTGGTTCGGATCGCCGGGGGAGGCGCCTGTCGCCGGGAACGCGGCGGCGACCCGGCGAGAGGCCGACTAGATCACGTGGACCAACCAGAGGATCACCAACACGATCACGATCACGCCAACGATCCCGACACCGCCGCCTCTGTTCATGTCGATCTCCTAAGTCTGATCACGAAGGCTGATGTCATCCATCGATCAACCTTCTTCCCTTCGATGACGGCGTCCGGGGACGCTCCCCGCCGGCGCCTAACTCGGTTCGAACCGCTGTCTGTTTCAGTGGAGGTGCAGGTCGACGCCCAGGAGGACCAGCGGCCACAGCACAACCGCAAGGACCGCCGAGAGGATCGGCATCAAGGCGTTGAGACTCGCGAAGAACGAGTGGTTCGACGCAACGACCAGGCCGACAATGAGATAGACGAGGCTCGCGAGAGACGAAAACCCAGACCTCATGCCCAATTCCCTGCTCTTCGCTGGCCAGGTCTCGGCTGGGTATCGCGCCCACCGAGCTGCACTCGCTCGACGCTCGCCCGGGGCGCCCCGCACGATGCCTCACGACCCGCCATGCAACGCGGCGCAGTGAGTCGTGGCGGGAGTGGAGCGAGAACCGAACGGGCTGACGCGTGGTATCAGCGCTTCACCTCGCGCGTCACCTCGCGCGTCACGACCACCTTGTCGTCCTTGGCCTTCTGGTCGATTGCACCTCCCGTTGCGCCGGCCGCTGCGCCGATCGCGCCACCGATGACGGCTCCGACGGGCCCGCCAACGATCGCTCCGGCGACTGCACCAGCTGCACCGCCGAGGAAGGCGCCGCCGACCTCCTCGTCACCGTGCGCGACGCCCTTCTCGTAATCCTTCTCGACCGTTTCGGGCGGCGCCGCGTTGGTCTCGGTGACGGTCTCGCGCTCGATGGTCGTGTGCTCAGTCATGGCGTGATCTCCTAGCCTGGGTGCGAGCGGAACAGTGCCGCTTGCGAACCTGAGTGTGTTGTCAACACGGGAAGGAGTCATGACGGCCCGTCATGATCGGCGGGAGCGACGACGGCAGCGCCCCATCGCCGTCGCGAGTGGTCACGTGAGGTGGGCCACCATCATGAATCCGAGCACCGCGCCGAGGACGGTGACAACGGGGACAAGCACGACCAGCAGCAACAGCGCGGCCGAGACCGCCACAAACGCCTGGACCATGAATTGTGGACCTCGCCCTTGATCTCGCCTGAGATCACCGATCGCCAGTGTCTGGCCTCGAACGTGCCCCGTCATGACGGTCGGTCATCTGCCCCGGACCGCGGTGCCCCAGGCCGCGCCTCGCGACTTCTGGAGCCCTACCCGAGGATCGTCGTGACGATCAGGCCGACGGCGGCGACGCCCATGACGATCGTGGTGACCCACCCGACCACGTTCAGTAACCTGCCATTGGTCCGCTCGCCCATTGCCGCGCGGCTGTTCGACACGAGCATGACGACGACGAGGAGCGGTGCGGCGACCAGTCCGTTGAGCACCGCGCTTAGGACGAGGGCGGTGATCGGGTTGATTCCCAGGAAGTTGAGCGCCATCCCGACAAGGGTGGCAGCGACGATGACCAAGTAGAACTGGGGCGCCCGGGTGAGCTTTCGATCGAGCCCCGATCGCCAGCCGAAGGCCTCGGTCACGCCGTACGCCGCCGAGCCGGTCAGGACCGGCACCGCCAGCACGCCCGAGCCGATGAGCCCGACGGCGAGCAGGAGCGCGGCCGCGTCCCCTGCCAGCGGGCGGAGTGCCTGCGCTGCGTCGGTGGCTGACGCGATGTCCGTCTTGCCCGCCACGAACAGGGTGGCGCCGGTGGTCAGGATGATGAAGTAGGCCACCACCTCGGAGAAGACCATCCCCGCGATCGTGTCCCATAGCGCGTACTTGAGCTCGAAGCGCGAGGCGCCCTGGCGCTGGCGGAGGTGGCGCCGACCGATGCTGATTTGCTCCTCCACTTCCTGGCTGGCCTGCCAGAAGAACATGTACGGCGAGATCGTGGTGCCGAGGAGGGCCACGAGGATGCCGATGTATGCCGGGTCGAGCCGGATCGTCGGGACCAGCGTTCCGGCCAGGACCTTGACGATGTCGGGCCGGGCGAACAGGGCAGCCGCGATGTAGGCAAGGAGGGCAAGGGCCAGCCACTTGAAGACCCGCTCGATGAGGCGGTAGCCACCGAAGACCTGCAGCCCGATGATCCCTAGGCTGACCGGCACGATGAAGACGATCGCGGGTATCGGCACCAGCAGGTTGATCGCCGCCGCGATCGCGCCGATGTCCGCCCCCGCGTTCAACGTGTTGGCGATGACGAGAGCGAGCACGGCCGGGTACAGGGCACGGGGGTAGTGCTCGCGCAGGACGCCCGCCAGGCCACGTCCGGTCACCAGGCCGATCTTGGCGCACATGTACTGGACAGCCGTCATCATCGGCAGCATCGCGACGGTGGTCCAGAGGGTCGCGAAGCCGTACTGGGCGCCGGCTTGGGCGTAGGTCCCGATTCCCGAGGGATCGTCGTCCGATGCCCCGGTGATGAGACCGGGCCCAAGCGCCTTGCCGAGGCGCTTCAGCGAGTTCTTCTCGGCGCGCAGCTCCGCGGCCTTGGGGTCCACCGGGCGGCCGGGGTCCACGCGCGGCCCCTCGGGCCCCGTCGGCGCGTCAGCGGCGGTTGGCGGCTGCGTGTCGGTCACCGGGTCAGCCCCTCTGTTCGCCCTGCAGCTGGTCCCGCCACGCGACGAGCTGGTGATAGAGGGCAGGCGCCCCCATCGGCGGATGATCGGTCAGCCGCAGGGAGCTCGGGCAGAGGATGAACGGCTCGGTTTGCCAGCCGCCTAGGCCGCCATGCGAGCCGACGAGCTCCTCGAAGCCCGTGACTTCCCCGCTGACCGTGTCGACCGAACCGAGCAGGATCAGGTCGCCGGCGTTCGAGAAGCCTTCGAGACGCCGCAGATCCTCGGCCGCAGTGGTTCCGTACTCGACGAGAGGGTCGGGACCTTCCGGCCGGCCTGTGGCCAGGTCGAGCTGCCCACGGGCCCCGAGGACGAGCGCGTGACCATCTGCGGACCTCACGACGAGAGCTCCGATCCCCGGGTGGTGTGCCAGAGCCTGGATAAGGCCCGGCCAGCGTGTCTCGATCGCCTCTCCGGTCATCCGGCCCGGCTCGCTCGTGAAGTACACATGAGCGAGGCTGCCCGAGGAGGCCACGATGACGTCGGAAACGGCCGCCGCCGGGAGGTCACGCGCTCCGACCTCTGGACGGCGGAGGCCGGTTGGAAGGCGCCGCGCCACCAAGGGTCCCAAGCCCCTGCCCCGACCGAACTCGGCCGCAATGCGCCTCCCGATGCCGGCCGACTCGACGGAGTCGGTGGTGCCGACGACGACATGCTCAGGCGGCAGATGCCCGGCGATCACGGCCTCGAGTGTCTGGCCGTGGCGCTGCTTGAACGTGGCGCCCAGGCATTGGCCGTGGTCGGAGAGCACGACGAGCCGGTATGGCCGCGCAGTGTAGCGGGCGGCCTTCAGGAGGGATCCGATGGCGCGATCGATGCCTTCGAGCGCGTCGATCGCCTCCGCGCGCTCGGGCCCGCAGTGGTGGGCGATGGCGTCGTAGCCGGTGTAGTCCACGTAGATGGTCGGCGCGCCGCCGTACATCTCCTCGATGACGAGCGCGGTGGAGACCGTTCGCAGGGCGATGTTGGTGGCCGCTCGCTCGATCGCGAAATGCAGGTCCCGATGCATGCGCGGCTCCACCGCCCAGCCGCGCTGGCGCTCCGCCTGGTAGAGCTCCTTGGCCACCTCGCCAACCATCAGGACGAGCAGGCGGGCGTAGTTGACGGTCGTGACGAAGAAGCCGCGCATCCGCCGCCCCTCGTCCGCCGGTGCGGACTCGGTGATCGTCGCCATGGTGAGGTAGCTGCGGGGAGCGTCGCCGGTGACGAGGTTGCCGACGCTGGCGCCGTCCTCGGACAGCAGGCCTCGACCATCGCTGACGCGTCGGACAATCTCGGCTGCATCCTCCGGGTGGTTGGCCACGAGCAGCCTGCCGGTTGCCTTCTCGTACCAGCGGAAGCCGGCGATGCCGTCGTTGTTGCCGTGCAGGATGCCTGCCTGGCTGGCCGGCGTCGTCGGGGGCAGCATGGCGGTCCAAGGGTGGAGGGTCGACTCACCACTGCGGACCAGCCGGCCGAGCACCGGCGCCCGTCCGGCTCGGATCGCCTCGCGCAGCACCGGGAGGCTCAGCCCATCGACCTGGACAACGAGCAGGCCCGGGACCGGGTTCGTCGGATGCCGGAACTCGCGCGCCACGAGGCGCCGGACGAGAACGCTGTAGTACGAGTCGTCGTCGCTCACCGCCACGAGCTCGGCAAACAGGCTGTTGAGAAGCGTCAGGAGCAGGGCTCCCCAGACCGCTGCCGCGGTGTTACCCACGTGGATCCCTGGCATGGCCCGTCCGAGGAACACGATCGCCGCGAACTGGACGGCGATTCCCAGGACCTGGGCAACGAAGATCGGCCAACCGACCAGCAGCCCGTGCAGGGCGACGGCCAGGGTGCTGTCGAGGGCCAGCAGGAGCAGGGCGGCCAGCATTAGCGGGCCGAAACCGTCGACGGCGAGCCCGGGGGCGACCCCAGCGGTGATCGCGAGTGCCAGGCAGGCGCCTAGGTAGGACAGGAGCGTGCGGCGCAGGATCGCCAGCCGGGTGGGACGCCACTCCCACATGAGGCGGGCCTGAAGCCGGTAGAAGGCGAGCCAGCGTCCGACCAAGGACCCGGGCCCGGCCTCGACCTCGGGTGTCATGCTCGAGCACGCCTGGGGAGAGGCATCGATTGCCCCGGCTGAAGGACCCGGACCTCGACGTCGGGGGCTCGTCTCGCGACGGCCGCGCGGAAGGCCCCGCCCGGCTCCTCGAACCGGCGCCGCGCCAGGCGCCGCAGGCCGAACGGGTAGAGGGTGGCCCAGTGGATGGGCACGGCAATGGCCGGCTGGATCCGGGCGACGGCCTCGGCCGCCCGCCGCGGGTCGAGGTGGCCACGCCCGAGGCTGGGTCCCCAGCCTCCGACCGGCAGGAGCGCCACGTCAACGCGACCGGCGAGGTTTCGCATGGCGGCGAACAGGCTCGTATCGCCGGCGAAGTACACGTTGGAGGACCCAACAATCAGGGCGCCAAGCGCGCCCTCCGCGGTCGTGAACACCGAGCGGCGGCGGCCGTGTGCCGCCGGGACCGCCTCGAGCGTCAGCGCGCCGACGTCCAGGCGGTCACCGACGCGCATCTCGCGAACACCACCGCGCGCCACGCGCGCGACGACGGAGCCGAGACCGGCCGGGACGACGAGCAACGGCCGGCCGGGAAGCGCCCGCAGCGACGCGAGATCTAGGTGGTCCAAGTGCCCATGGCTGATGAAGACCGCCGCGAGGTCCTCGAGCAGGCCGGGGAGAGCCGCTGGCACGTGACGCCGGATGCCGCCCCCGGCGAGGTGCCCGAGCAGTGGGTCCGTGAGCACGCGGACGCCGTCAAGGTCGACGAGGACTGTCGAGTGACCGAGGAACGTCAGCCGGTCGCCGACCGCAGTTCCGGTCAGGCCTCGTTCCGAGGTCAGGGCCTGCTCTTCGGCTTTCGGACGGCGTCCTGGAGATCACCCAGTCCCTTCTGGGCGTCGCCCTGGACCTGCCTGGCCTTGCCGCGCAGTTGCTCCCGCTTGTCCCCGGTCACCTTGCCGAGCCCTTCCTCAACCCTGCCCCGGGCCTGGCTCAGCGTGCCTTTGACGTGCTGATCAGCCATCACAATGTCCGTCCTGCCGCGTGTCCTCACCTGCGACTCAGAAGACCGCGCGAGCCGGTCGCGAGGTGGACGAGGAAGATGACCGCGATCGCGCCGACTGTGGCGATGAGGATGCTCTCGATGTTGATCCCGTCGACCGTGCCCATCTTGAGGACGGTCGCGGCAACGAACCCGCCCACGAGTCCGCCGACGATGCCAAGGACGATCATCATCAGAAGGCTCTCGCGGGCACGCATGAGATGGCTGGCCAGGAAGCCGGCGATCGCGCCGACGACGATCCAGGCGATGAGGCCCATTGCGCTCGCTCCTTCCCTGTGCTCGGGAGTCAGGCCGGCTCGCGCCGGAAGATGCCGATGGCCCAGATCACGATCAGCTCGAGGACCGACCAGCCGACGAAGGCGACCACGGCCGCCACGTCGAGGGTCGAACCACCCGACGAAAGGGCATTCGTGTTGAGGATCCCGTCGAACGGTGCGACGAAGATCTTGCTGAGGTCGAGGATGCCGGACACCAGCGCATTGCCGGTGCGCGCGTCGAGCAGGAGCAGGATGATCCGCAGCCCGATGACGATCTGGATGAGCCCGAACAGCAGGACGATGATCCGGCGGGCCATCTCGGAGCCGCCGGGTCCCGACCGCGTGAGTTGGCGGCTTTCCGTCCGCACCGTCTCCTGGCTCGTCGCCGCAGGTCCCGACTCCTGCGTGGCGACCACCGTGGGTTGCCGGGTGACGACCGTCTGGTCGACCTGATCGATGGCCATGCTGTTCTCCTTGTGCGCCGATCCACTCGCCATTCACGGCGGCTTCATCGTGGGCCTGCGCACCCTCCCAACTTGAGTTGCCGGTCTTGGCACCCGCACTGACTTCGCGGGCGTGGCACCACTGTGTGGCCCACGGATTGCCGTGTCATGACGGCGCGTCATGTCGCCAGCGGAGTGCGCTCCCGTGGGGTAGGAGCACCGGGCCTGCGGGTCGCCTGATCTGCGGCGGGCCAGGCCTAGGAGTCGTGCGTCGCGGGCTCGATCCTCTCGGTCTCCACTTCCAGGACGATCGGCAGCGTGTGAGCAGCCATCGGCGCGATCGGCGCGATCAGGCGCCGTGGGGCTGCCGAGATGCGGGAGGCTGGCTGGGCGCTGACCAGCGAAACAACGCCCGCGATGCCGATCATGCCCGCCGCGAGGAGCATCACCGCTGCCGTGCCGATGAGGTCCGCAAGCGGTCCGACGAGGATGATGGGCAGGAAGCTGGCGATGCTGACGAGGGTGTTGAGCACCCCGAACACCCGGCCCCGGATGTCGGGCGGGATAACCTCTTGGAGCTGCGTCTGTGACGGGATCGCGACGAACGCGTACGCCGCGCCGGCGACCACCGCGACGAAGACCACGATCGAGAGGATCGAGATCATCGAGCCGAGCTGCGGCGCCGTCACGATCGTGGCGTTCTGCAGGAAACGCGACAGGGGCGCCGCGATGGCGATGACAGCCAGCGAGACGGCCAGGGTCAGCAGGCCGTCCTCGATGACGCGTCGCCTCGGCAGGTACTTGCCGTAGACGGTGAGGGCCAGGATCCCGATCACGACGCCGACCCCGAGGGGCAGCACGACCACGACGAAGTCGGTCGCCTTGAGCCCAAGGACCGATGTGGCGAACGAGGGGCCGAGCGCGCCCAGGACCCCGATGAGCGACGAGGCGACCGTGAGGTATGCGAGCGACCAGCGGACATCCGGGTTCAGGCGGATGTAGGTGAGGCCTTCGCGGAGCTGTGAGAACGCCTGGGACATGCTGGCCCCGGCGCCGTCGGTCCCCACGGCAACCGCAGCCTTCGGTCGGGCCGGTGACGCGGGCAGCGTCGCCGTCAGCCCCGCGGCCACCAGGTACAGCACGCCGACGGTGGCGATGAGGGCCGTGGCGCCCGCGAGGCTCACCAGGATGGGGCCAAGAAGGGCGAACCCGACGGCGATCGAGCCGTTGAGAGTGATCATGAACAGCGTGTTTGCCTGGAGGAGCTGATCCCGTCGCACGAGCTCGGGGATCATCGCCGCCTCGGCAGGCGCGAAGAATGACGTGACCGTGGAGACGCCGATGTTCAGCACGTAGACCAGGAGGACGTTCGAGCCCACCAGCACCATCGCGAGGAATCCGAGCCCTCGCAGGGCATTCGTGAGGACAAGGATTGCGCGGCGATCGAAACGGTCGACCATGACCCCCGCCACCGCCCCGAAGACGACACCCGGAACCAGGAACGTCAGGATCAGCAGGCTCGTGGCCGAGGTGAGGCGGGTTTCCGTGAAGACGAGCACGGTGAGCCCGTACAGCACCATGTTCCCGCCAACCTGGGTGGCAAGCTGGGCGAGCCACAGGGACAGGAAGCGGCGGTTTTGCAGCACGCCAACCACGCCCGGAACGGGCTCGACCAATGGTGCCCACGCGGGCGTGCGCCCGAGGTTCGCCGCAACCCCCGCATGTGTCGCCGACTCGCCGGGCGGCGAGCCAGCCGGTTGGCGTGGGCCGACCTCGTCGGGTTTGCTCTCGCTCATGGGGTCAGTTCGACCCGTGGGACCAGCCGATCACGTGGCCCCCTCGTCTCTCGCGGCTTGAGTCGCCTCCGCCCGGTCCGCGGCGATCGCAACGACCTCCTCGCGACTGATCTCCGGGTCCTTGGCAAGAAGCTCGGCGGCGACTGTCTCGACCTCCACTCCTTCGACCTCGGCGACTGCCCGGAGGTCGATGAAATAGCCCACGAGGATCGCGACGACGGCGACGATCGGGATCCCGAAGATCGCGCCCCAGAGGCCCGCGACGTTGGCTCCGACGAGAAGCGAGAGGAGGACGAGGATCGGGTGCAGGCCGACGCTGTGGCGCATGAGCCGCGGCTGGCCGACGTTCACGAGGATCGTCTGGACCCCGATGAGGATGACCGCCACCGGGATGAGCACCTCGGGACGGAACAGGGCGGTGACAAGGATCGGTGGGAACAGGGCAATCGGCGGTCCGAAGAACGGAATGAACATCGCGAGCGCCGTCACGATCCCGGTCAGGAACAAGTACGGCAACCCGAAGACGACACCCACGGAGATCGTCAGGGCGAACTGGGCCAGGACAAGTGTGACCTGCGTGCGCAGGAAGCCGCCAAATGCGCGTGAGACCGTGCGTTCGATGAGCTCGAGCTCGTCGGCATACCGGTTCGGCACGATCCGGCTGACCTTGTCGAGGATGCCCCGGCTGCCGGCAACCATGTAGAGCGAAAGGATGACGACGATGAACAGATCCCCGAGCACTGCGATCATCGCCCCGGCGATTCCTTGGACCTGGCTGGTGAACGAGGCCGTGACCTGGGGGATGAACGTCGAGGCGGCCCGGCTGAACACCTCCTGCAGATCGACCACGGCCGGATCAATCCGCAGGGCCGACTGGATGCTCGCGAGCGCAGTGTTGACACGCGCGGTCGTCTGGGCCGTGTGCCCGAGGAAGTCGTTCACCTCCGCCATGCCGATCGAGGCGATCCCGATCACGAGTGCCACGATCCCGGCGGTGATGACGAGGTAGACAAGTGCGATCGCAGCGGCCCGTCCGCCGATCCGGAGTCGGCCGGCGACGGCGTCAACGACCGGGGAGACGATGAATGCCAGAAGCCAGGCAAGAAACAGGATGAGGCAGATCGTGCTGAACGCCTCGATCACGATGATCGCCACGTAGGCCAGGGCCAACCCGAAGACGAGGGCGCCGAGGCCGAAAAACGCCGCGGGCAAGCGATACGGTCCCGCATTCAGCAGGGTGCGCAAGGCGGGATGGCGTGGCGCAGCCACGTCCCCGGAGTTGGAGGGGAGCTCAGGACGCGTCACGACCACCTGATGCAGCGTGTGAAGGTTGAACGGCGGGGAACCTGCCCCCAAGCCCGCGACTGTGGGTGACGCCCGACCGCTCGTCATTACGGGCCGTCATCGACCCGTCTGCAGCCCGCAGACGCCGTCGCTTGCGGCACCTCCTGCGATCAGTGCACGGCCGTCCCCAGCAACATCCCGACCCCATAGGTCACGCTGGCGGCAAGGAGGCCCAGCGTGGCCTGCCGGAGACCCGAGCGGACCGGTTGGCGGTGGGTGAGCCGGCTGACGCCGAGCCCGACGAGGAACAGCGTCGTCAGCGTGGCACCGATGCTCAGCGTGAAGGCGATCGCGCCGGTGAACAGCAGGTAAGGCGCGAGGGGCACCGAGGCACCGGCGGCGAAGGCCAGCAGTGAGCCGACGGCGGCGGTGATGGGCGAGCCCATCGTCTCGGCGGAGAGGCCGATCTCCTCGAGCACGAAGGTGTCGAGCGCACGTTCGGGGTTGGCCAGGATCCGGTCGACGATGAGATGGGCTTCGGCTCGCGAGAGCCCTTTCGACGCGTAGATCTCGGCCAGGATGGTCCGTTCCTTCTCGGGCGTCTCACGAAGCTGGTCGCGCTGGAGCTCGACCTGGTAGTCGAGCAGCTCGTGCTGGGAACGAACCGAGACGTACTCCCCGACGGCCATGCTGAAGCTGCCCGCGAGAAGACCCGCGATGCCGGCCAGGACGATTGCATGCGGGTCTCGAGACGAAGCGCCGGCGATGCCCATGATCAGGCTGACGTTGGCAACCAGGCCGTCGGTCGCTCCGAACACGGTCGGGCGCAGGATGCTCGAGCCGCGCGTCTCGTGCGGGCTCGATGGGGCGGCGACGAGGTCCCGCAGGCGCGACCAGGCGGCATTCACGACGATGACCGAAGCGCTCGGATATCTGCCACGCCGGGTCCGCGCCGGCGGATTGAGCCGGCCATTCGGCTACCGAAGGCCGGCTGCCTCGTGGAGTCGCTGCTCCTCGACGGTTCGCTCCGCAAGGGGTTCCACCTCGAGTCGCTCGTCCGGAATCGGGAGACCGCTCGGGACCGATCGGCCGTAGCTGCCATCCGCGATACGCTCCTCGGCTCGCTCCGCGGCGGCCAGCTCAGCGCGGAGGTTGGCAGCCAGGGCGACGTTGACGGACTCCGCCTCCTGCCCGCTGGCGCCCTCTTCGAGCTCGCCGGTCTGCTGACCTCGAAGCGTTCCGGCCGCGCGTATGTCGCCGTCCAATCCGGTAAGCATCGCCTCGATGCGGGCCCGCTCGCGAGCGACGTTGTCACGTGCGTGTGCTTCGTTCACGATCGACTCCTGGTGGGGGAACGTGCCGCCTCTGCTCTCAGGTGCTGCGCGGACGGGCGACAGGCCCGTCCGTTCCGGCAGTCTGGCCACCGGGCGTCGGGTCGTCATGACTGTCCGTCATGCTCGGCACTCCCACCGGCTGCACGGGCGCGGCGGGCCTCGAACCATGGACACGTGCCCTCGCTGCTCGCGCGGCACGGCGCGCCCTTGCCTTCGGCACCGGCGTCAGGTAGACGTAGTCCACGGACGGCCAGCGGGCTCGCAGCGCCTCGGCAGCGTGCATGATCGCCCGTTCCACGTCCGGCACGGTCAACTCGTCGGCGAAGGTAACGTCGCCGTCGACGATCAGGCTCGACGCTCCGACCACGACGGCGAACAGATCCGGAACCGCGATGATCCCAGGCTGCGCGGCAACGACGCGCTGCATCTCGCGCAGGACGGAGATCGGGACGCCGCGACCCACGAGAAGCGCGCGGTTCGCCCGGAGCAGGATGATCGACGCGACAAGGAGGACCACTCCGATGAAGGCGCTCGCCGCGGTGTCGGGCGCAACGCTTCCCGTCAGCTGGCTCGCGACCAATCCCGCGGCGGCGGCGATCGCCCCCACCACGGCGCACGCTCCGCCGACGACGACGGTCATCGCAGCCGGGTCCGTGCTCCGACGCACGTGTGCGCGCAGCGAGATGCCCCGACTGGCCGCCTCCTGGCGGACCGGTTTCAGTGCGACGAGCAGGGCGAACGCGTCGAGCGCCACGGTCGTCGCCAGGACGAAGTACGCGATCGCGTAGTGGTCTACGGGCGAGGGGTGGAGCCCCGAATCGACCGCTCCTTCGAGCGAAAGTCCGGCGCCCCCGACGAAGAAGCCCAAAGCTGCGAACAGCGACCAGAAGAACCGCTCCCGCCCGTAGCCCAGTGGATGGTCTTGGTCGGCCGGACGTGCGCTGCTGAGCACACCGATCAACAGGAAGGCGACGACGGCAAGGTCGGCCGCGTTGGCTGCCGTCTGGGCCCGGAGCCCGACGGAACCAGTCACCCACGCCGCTCCTCCGAGCGCGACCGTCTCGGCGCCATTGACGGCAAGGGAGACGAGCACGCTCCGGCGGGTTGACTCGTCACCGTTCGTCATGAGGAACCGGCACGACGCCGGACTCGGCAAGAGTCATCGCTGAGCGACTCAGAGCCCACAGCGACAGCGACGATGGCATGCCCCTTATTCGCGCCGGGGGCAGGCGGAGGTGGGTCGCCGAGCCCCACGCCGGGCGCTCGGTGAGGCTGCCGCGCCCTACACGTCGACCAGGGGCGCGGCGACGAGGTGCTGTGAAAGGAACCACACCTGGAGCTCGTGGCGACGCAGGAGATCGCTCATGAGCAGGTCGTTGGAGCCCCAGTCACCGTTCTTGGCGGTTGCCTCGATCGCCTCGCGCACGGCGATGATGACCGTCTCGTGTGCTTCGAGCAGGCGACCGAGCATGACCGGCACCTCCTCGGCTCCGTTGGGGGGTCGCACGATACGGGTCAGCTCGGCGGCGTGGCGGGGATCTCCGACGGCGATGCCCCCCAGGCTCTGCACCCGTTCCGCGAGCAGGTCCACGAATTCCAGCTGCTCACCGGCATGCTTGTCGAAGAGCAGGTGGAGCTGGTAGAAGGTCGGTCCGGCGACGAGCCAGTGGTGCTTCTTGTAGAGCGCATAGAGGATCATCGTGTCGGCGAGGATGCCGTTGAGCAGTTGACAGCTCTCGGCCCGGGCCTCCGCCGCGAGGGCGATAGGCGCGAGGCGCAGCGTTCCGTACGCTTGGACCTCCCTGGCGTGTTGGCCGAGATGAGGCTCCGGGGAGAGCGAGCGCTCTGCGCGCGCTCTCCCCGAGGGTCGCGTTGGGGTGAGCTGGGTCATGTGGGCTATCTCCTGGTTGGTCTGTCCGGCGCCCCCGAGGGGGATAGCGCACGAACGACGGGACAACGGCGCAGTACAGTCGCGACTGTGCTCGCCGCGCGCCTCGGCGTCATGACAGTCCGTCATCCAACCGGCATCGTGGCCCGCGATGACCGGATACCGTACGCGCACGCTGACCGCGATTACGAGTCCGGAGGGCACCGCCAGCGTCTCGAGCCAATCTCCGACACGCGACTTCGGTCGGATCGGCGGTCCGCTTGGTGCGGGCGCGTCGGCGCGAGCGCGGTCACGCGACGGGCGGCTGGACCGGACGGGGTCCAATGCCGCGGGCAGTCGGCCTTTGGGACGTTCGTGCCCACAGCCGTCCCTTGGTGGCGAGGAACAGGAATGGCGGACACGAGAGGATGATGGTTCCGACGATCATTCCCACCACGTATACGAGAGTGCTGCCTGACTCGACGTTGCTCGGCGGGAAGAACCCCACCATGAAGGTGAACAGGCAGGCCACGAACCCGGCGCCGCCCACGATCCACACTCCCGCCATCCCGCCCGGGATGCGGTAGGCCCGAGCCGTCTCGGGCTGGCTGTAGCGGAGCGCCACGACGGACGCGAACACGAGCATGTACATGAGGCACAGAACCTGCACCGTCAGGGCCGAGAGGACCCAGTAGGCCGCGTTGACCGTCGGCATGAACAGGAAGAGAACGCTGAGCGCGGTGCCCAGAAGGGCCTGGGAGACCAGGACCGTGGTCGGAGACTCAAAGCGGTTCGTGCTGCCGAAGAGGGCCGGCAGGCTGCCGCGATTGGCCGCTTCGGCCAGACCCTTGGCCGGCCCGAACAGCCAGGTGCTCACGAGCGCAAGGGCTCCGACGCCGACGAGCAAGGCCACTAGGGGCACGAAACCGCCGAGATGGAGCGCGTCCAGGAAGTCCTGGAATGCCTGCATCAGGCCGCCCGAGAGCTGGATGTCCTTGGCCGGCACCACGATCGCCACGGCGAGGGTCCCGATCGTGGTCAGGACCACGATGATCGCCGCCGAGATGAACATCGCGGACGGATAGTCGCGTTGCGGCTCCCGCGTCTCGAGCGCGTGGTAGCCGGCCATCTCCATGCCCGCGAACAGCAGGATGACGCGTCCCCATGAACGGCAGCGTGCCGATGTCCAGGCTCGGTGCGAGCGCCGACACCGAGAACGGGATCTGCGGCGCACTGCCGCCGGCCAGCCAGGCCGCCGCCAGGAGGATGATCAGGAAGCCCGGGACGAGCGTCCCGGCGATGACGCCGACCGTGGAGAAGTAGGCCGAGGCGCCGCGTGCCGAAGAGGTTCAGTGCCGTCAGACCCCAGAAGGCGACCATCATCACCGTGAACATGAAGAGCCTTGTTGTTGGCCAGGCCGGGGTCGACCACGTAGGCGAGCGTCACCGCGATGAAGGAGAGCACGGTCGGGAACCACACGACGTTCTCGGACCACTCGCACCAGATCGCAAGGAAGCCCCAGCGCTCCCCGAACGCCTCGTGAACCCAGGCGTAGACGCCGCCCGCCTTGGGCCAGGCCGTCGCGAGCTCGGCGCCGACGAGCGCGATGGGCAGCAGGAAGAGCAGCGGTCCCGAGGACGTACCACGTGATCGAGGCCCAGCCGTACTCGGCCATCGCCGGGAAGTTGCGCAGCGTCAGCACCGCCGCGACGTTGATCATCGCGAGCGCGAAGACGCCGAGGACCTTCTTGTTCTTCATGCCTTCATGCCTCCACGCCGAACCGCGAGCAGGGTGTTCCTCCGTGATGCAGAGGAGCCGGTATTCGCCATTCGCGATCTCGACCCCGTGGGTCTCGTGGCCGAACCCCGGGAACCGCCGGTCGAAAGCCTGGAGCGCGAGCAGGTAGCGCGAGCTGCGGCTCGTCCGTCTGCCCGAACCGCTCGCCCGGCATCAGCAAGGGGATGCCCGGCGGGTAGGGAACGATCCCCGTCGCCGCGACTCGCCCGGCGGCTGCGGCCAGCGGTGACGCGCTCGACCTCGCCGCGCACGAGGCGCCGATAGGCGTCGGCGGGGGAGAGGACGGGCGCCGGCAGGGTCGCGTAGGCGGCGTCGAGCAGGCGCATGGTGCCGGCCCGGCGCCCGAACTCGAACATGTCGGTCGCGAGGTCACGCAGGCCTTTGCCCCGGTAGGCATCCGGATGGGCCTCGACGAGTGGCGGCAGGGCCTCCTCGAGCGGGGCGTTCGCGTCGTACTGCTTCCTGAAGTCGAGCAGCGCCGTGACGAGCGTGCCCCACTTGCCCTTCGTGACCCCCATCGAGAAGAGGAACAGCAGGGTGAAGTCGCCGGTCTTCTCGACCACGATCCGCTGCCGGTCGAGATATGCGGTCACGATCGGCGCCGGGATGCCGGTCGGCTCGAGCGACCCATCCTGCGCGATCCCGGGCGTCAGGACCGTCACCTTGATCGGGTCGAGCATGCAATAGCCGTCTTCAAGGGCGGCATCCCCGGGGACGTCGAAGCCGTGCCAGGTCTCACCAGGATGGAGCACCCAGGCGGCGGGGTCCGCAGAGAGGATGGCTCCCGCGTCCTCGAACCGCTGGCGCGTCCCGTCGCTTGGATCGAGGACGGTGTCGGGCTGCCAGACGTGGAAGAACCACTGGTGCTGCTCGGCGAGCTGGCGGTCCAGGCGCGCCATCGTGGTCCGGAACGCCAGGGCTTCGCGGATCGTCTCGTCGGTCCGCTGGCGCCCGCCGGTGCCCGCCATCATCGCCGCCGAAACGTCGTTGGAGGCGATCATCACGTACTGGGGCGAGGTCGAGCTGTGCATCATGAACGACTCGTTGAAGCGCTCGTGCTCGACCGGCCGGCGTCCATCCCGGACGTGGATGAACGACGCCTGGGACAGGGCCGCGAGCAGCTTGTGCGTGGACTGGGTGGCGAACACAGTCGGGCCGGCCGGGGCGGGCTCGTCATGCATCGCGAACCGCTCGCGATACAGCGGGTTGAAGCGCGCGTAGGCGTACCAGGCCTCGTCGAACAGGATCCGGTCGACCGTTGAGCCGAGGAGCTCCTCGATGCGCGGGACGCGGTAGCACAGTCCGTCGTAGGTCGAGTTGGTGATCACGGCCAGAACAGGTGAAATACCCGGTCCCGGGGTCAACGCATTGGCCGCCAGCGTCCGGGCCACGGCCTCCGCGGTCAGGTGTGCCGTCGGAATGGGCCCGATGATCCCGTAGCGGTTGCGGGTCGGCATCAGGTAGGCCGGGATGCCACCCGTCAGCGTCAGGCCGTGCTCGATCGACTTGTGGCAGTTGCGATCGCAGAGGACCACGTCGCCTGCGGTGACCGTCGCCCCCAGGACGATCCGGTTCGAGGTGGAGGTGCCGTTCGTGACGCTGTACGTCCGATCGGCCCCGAACACCTTGGCGGCATGGCGCTCGCTCGCGCCGATCGGTCCCGAGTGGTCGAGGAGCGATCCGAGCTCGGCGACGGAGATCGAGAGATCGGAGCGGAACATCGGCTCGCCGAAGAACTCGAAGAAGGCCCGGCCGACCGGGGACTTCAGGAACGCGGTCCCGCCGGCGTGACCCGGCGTGTGCCAGGAGTACTCATAGGTGCTGGCAAAGGCTGCGAGCGCAGCGAACATCGGCGGCAACAGCTCGTCGCGGTAGCGGCGCGCCGCTCCGGCGACGCGACCGGCGATGAAGTCGGGGGTGTCCTCGAGGAGCCAGATGAAGTCGTCCACCTGCTCGATCACGTCGAGCGGCACCGAGGCAAGATCGCCCAGGTCGGCGAGCAGGAAGATCGGGCAGGCGGTTCGGAGTCGGCAGGCCTCCACGAGCTCCTTCGCCCGAGCGTGGTGGTCGTCATCCACATCCCAGTCGAGCAAGACGGCATCCAGGCCGGGATCGGTGGCGATGATCGCCGCGGCATCGTCGGAGTCGTCCGACTCGACGACAGCTACGTCCAGGGCGCGCAGCTCACGGACGAGGCCGCGCGCGGCGCGGCCCATCGCTGTCGGAGACTCGAGCGCGTGATCTTGCAGGAGCACTCGCAGGCTATTGCGGCTCTCGGTTGCTGGCACGCCGGGCCCTCACTTGGGACGCCGATCGCGCGCGAAGACGTGCCGCACGACGCCCACCTGGGCAACGCTTCCCACGCTGGGCCGCATCCCAGGACTGCATCTGTCGCCACCTGCGCGGATGTAGAAGCGGATCCCGTCCCATTCGCATGACAGCGTGCTGTTCGAGCACGGGGCTGTCATGACAGACCGTCATCCGTGGAGATTAGGATCCGAGGACGGCCACAGAGGCGAAGCTCAGCGAGGGCGCCGAGCAGACGCGTCCGCGTTCACGACCAGACTGGACCGACGACGGCGCGAATCGCAGTGTGTGCGCCGCTGGTGGACGCCTGCGCTCGCTCCTAGGGGCGACTACTTGGACTCCGGGACCTCGCGCTCCAGCAGGACCGGCAGCTTCTTGAGGCCGAACGACCCCAGCAAGGTGAGATCCACGCTGGCCACCCGCCAGCCATCCTTGGCCCACTCGTTGCAATGGTCCACCAGCTGGTCGAGTCGGGTTTCATGCTCGTCGATCCAGGCGATCCGCTCGAGCTTGTATTCCACGCGGCCCATGGTGTGCTCCCTTACGCTGACTCCGAGGCAGAACTCGGGCTCTCTATCGCGAACCCTCCGGCCCCAGCGGTTCCAGTCAGAGGGTGTTCTCTCGACGCCACCGCGTCATGAAGGTTCGTCATGTGGCGCGCGGGCGAGGGGCGGACAGTTGATGCGGTGACACACGATCGGGATCGAGTCGTGCTATTGGATCGTCGCTGAGGAGACGCTGATGTCGCTGCTGTCCTGGATCAAGCACACGATGACGGGCGCGCCGGATGTGTCGGCGCCGGAGCCGCCACCGCGCCATGAGCGACGCGAAGCGGGTCGCGAGCGGCATCAGGAGACCGGCGAACCGGCCTGGGGGAAGGAGGACCGGCTCGACGAACCGCCGGGCGCGGGGATGCGCGATCCTGACGCGGCGCCGGAGATCCTGGGCGGCGTCTGACGCCACGACGTCATGACAGTCCGTCACCCGACGGGATCGGAGGGTCCTGGGAGGACCGTGCCCGACCCGCCGGTCGCGCTCTGCGTCCATCGCCATGACGAACCGTCATGACGGATGGCTGCCCGCATAAGAGATTCGCAGCAGCCATTTGAGGGAAGGGCGAACCGGTGCGCCCGAAAGAGGCTGGACGGTTGTCATGAATCCGAGTGAAGACAAGCCCGCCGAGTCCGAGGTGGAGCCCGGGTCTCCGTCCACTCCAACCGACGACCTGGAATCCCTGCCCATGCCGGAGCTTCAGGCGAAGCTGGGATCGTCCCCCGACGGCCTCAGCGGGGCCGAGGCGCAGAAGCGGCTGACCCAGTACGGGCCCAACGAGATCGAGGAGAAGAAGAGCAACCCGTTCCTGAAGTTCCTCACCTACTTCTGGGGACCCATCCCGTGGATGATCGAAGCGGCCGTCGTCCTGTCGGCGCTGGCCCAGCATTGGCCGGACTTCGCGATCATCCTCGTCCTGCTCCTGTCCAACGCCGGGGTCGGGTTCTGGGAGGAGCACCAGGCGGGCAACGCCATCGCCGCCCTGAAGGCCAGGCTGGCGATCGAGGCGAAGGTAAAGCGGGACGGGAAGTGGACCACCCCGACGGCCCGTGAGCTCGTGCCGGGCGACGTCATCCGGGTGCGCCTGGGCGACATCGTGCCGGCGGATGCACGCCTCCTGACAGGCGATCCGATCGAGGTAGACCAGTCCGCGCTGACGGGAGAGTCGTTGCCTGTCAAGCGCAAACCGGGCGAGGCCGTCTTCTCGGGTTCGATCGTCCGCCAGGGCGAGACCGACGCGATGGTGTACGCGACGGGTTCGAGCACCTACTTCGGCAAGACCGCGCAACTGGTGCAGGAAGCCCAGACCGTCAGCCATTTCCAGCGCGCGGTGCTGAAGATCGGCGACTACCTGATCATCCTCGCGGCGGCCCTTGTGACGGTCATCATCCTCGTCGCCCTGTTCCGCGGCGACCCGATGCTCACGACGCTGCAGTTCGCGCTCGTGCTGACGGTGGCCGCGATCCCCGTCGCGATGCCCACCGTGCTGTCGGTGACGATGGCGGTCGGGGCGCGCACCCTCGCCAAGCGAGAGGCGATCGTGACCCGCCTGGCGGCGATCGAGGAGCTCGCGGGCGTGGACGTGCTGTGCGCGGACAAGACCGGCACGCTGACCCAGAACAAACTGACCCTGGGCGATCCTTTCAGCGTCAACGGGATCGCTGCCGACCAGGTCATCCTCTGCGCCGCCTTGGCCTCGCGTGCGGAGGACAAGGACACCATCGACCTCGCCGTGCTGGGTGGCCTGAAGGACGATCAGGCGCTGAAGGGCTACCAGGTGGTCCACTTCCAGCCCTTTGACCCGGTGCACAAGCGAACCGAGGCAACGATCACAGGTCCGGACGGCGAGCAGTTCGGGGTGGCCAAGGGCGCGCCCCAGGTGATCCTGGAGATGTCGGTCAACGCGGGACAGGTCAAGGGAGCCGTGGAGCAGGCGGTCAACGAGTTCGCGGCGCGCGGGTTCCGATCACTGGGCGTGACCCGCGCAGACCAGGTAGGTAACTGGCAGTTCGTTGGTGTACTGCCCCTCTTCGACCCGCCCCGTGACGATGCCAAGGCGACCATCGCGACCGCCCGCACGATGGGTGTGACGGTCAAGATGGTGACTGGCGATGCCCTGGCGATCGCCCAAGAGACCGCCAAGAAGCTCGGCATGCGCGCGAACATCCTCGATGCCAGCGGTTTCGGGGACACGAAGCATCACGAGACGGCCCAGCTCGCGGCGTCGATCGAGCACGCGGACGGTTTCGCCCAGGTGTTCCCCGAGCACAAGTTCCACATCGTGGACGTCCTGCAGCAGCGCGGCCACATCGTGGGCATGACCGGCGACGGGGTGAACGACGCCCCGGCGCTCAAGAAGGCCGACTGCGGCATCGCCGTTTCGGGCGCCACGGACGCGGCGCGCGCGGCGGCGTCCATCGTGCTGTTGACTCCTGGTCTCTCGGTGGTTATCGACGCGATGAAGGAAAGCCGCCGCATCTTCCAGCGGATGAACAGCTACGCGATCTACCGCATCGCCGAGACCCTGCGCGTGCTGTTGTTCATGACGCTCGCGATCCTGGTGTTCAACTTCTACCCGGTCACCGCGGTCATGATCGTGATGCTGGCGCTGCTCAACGACGGCGCCATCCTGTCGATCGCCTATGACAACGTGCAATACACGAACAAGCCCGAGGCCTGGAACATGCGCCTTGTGCTCGGGATCGCCTCCGTGCTGGGCGTCGTCGGCCCGATCGCCGCGTTCGGCCTGTTCTACCTGGGCGATCGCGTCTTCAACCTCGGTCACCCGCAGCTCCAGACGCTGATGTACCTGATGCTGTCGGTGGCGGGGCACCTGACGATCTTCCTGGCGCGCACGCGTGGCCCGTTCTGGTCGATCCGCCCCTCGCGGATCCTGGTGGTCGCCGTGTTCGGCACGCAGGCTGTGGCGACCTTGATTGCCGTGTATGGCCTCTTCATGACGCCCCTGGGCTGGGGCCTGGCCCTGTTCGTGTGGGGCTACGCGCTCGTGTGGTTCCTCGTGAACGACCGCGTGAAGCTGCTCGCGTACCGGATCTTCGACCCCACCGCGGCCCCGTTGCTGGCCAGGCAGCCACGTGACCTGAAACCGCAGATCGCCGCCCGGGCCTATGAGCTCTATGAGCAGCGGGCCCGCGGCGTAGGCCAGGCCGATCGAGACTGGCTCGAGGCAGAGCGCGAGATTCGAACCGACGCGTCCAAGCCATGAGCAAACAGGTGCGCGTCAGCCACCCGATCTACGGCCTGCTGCCCATGGAAGTCGAGGGCTTCGATTTCCTGGCCGAGCTTGCCCTCGACCTGCGCTGGTCATGGAACCATGCGACCGACCACGTATGGCGGCAGCTTGATCCCACGCTGTGGGAAACCACGCACAATCCGTGGGTCGTCCTTCAGACGGTCTCGCGCGACCAGATCGAGCGCGTGCTGTCACAGCCGGCCTTCCGGGCGAGCGTCGACGACCTCGTGCAGACGAGGCGGCACGCCGCAGGGGCACCGGCGTGGTTCCAGGTAGAATCACGCACTGGCCCCCCTGACTTCCATCGCCTACTTCAGCATGGAATTCATGTTGAGCGAAGCGTTGCCCATCTACTCGGGCGGCCTCGGCAACGTTGCCGGCGACCAGCTCAAGGCCGCCAGCGACCTAGGCGTGCCGGTCGTCGGCGTGGGACTCCTGTACCAGCAGGGCTACTTCCGCCAGGTGATCGACAAGGACGGAGCGCAACAGGCGCTCTACCCGTACAACGACCCGGGCCAGCTGCCGATCACGCCGGTGCGCCAGGCGAACGGCGAGTGGCTGCGCCTGGAGATCGCCCTGCCGGGCTACTCGGTCTGGCTGCGCGCCTGGCAGGTCCAGGTCGGCCGGGTCAAGCTGTACCTGCTCGATAGCAATGACGCGGCGAACTACCCCGCGCACCGAGGGATCACGAGCGAGCTGTATGGCGGCGGGCCGGAGCTGCGCCTCAAGCAGGAGCTTCTCCTCGGGATCGGCGGCTGGCGGCTGCTGGGGGCTCTCGGCATCGCGCCGGACGTCTGCCACCTGAACGAGGGGCATGCGGCCTTCGCGGTGCTCGAACGCGCCCGCTGTTTCATGCAAGATGCTGCGCAGCCGTTCGACGTCGCGCTGGCCGTCACGCGAGCCGGGAATCTCTTCACGACGCACACGGCAGTGGCCGCCGGCTTCGACCGCTTCGCTCCGGCCCTCATCGAGCAGTACCTGGCTGGATATGCCGAGCTGAAGCTCGGCATCTCGCTCCAGGACCTGCTGGCCCTTGGCCGCGAGGACCCGAGGGATGCCTCGGAACCCTTCAACATGGCCTACCTGGCGCTCCGCGGGAGCGGAGCCGTCAATGGCGTGAGCCGCCTGCACGGCGCCGTGAGCCGGCGTCTCTTCGCGCCGCTCTTCCCGCGCTGGCCGACCGAGGAGGTCCCGGTCGGCCATGTGACCAACGGGGTCCACATGCCGAGCTGGGATTCCGCGGCGGCCGACGACCTGTGGACGGACGCCGGTGGAAAGGGCCGCTGGCTGGGGACGACGGAGACCCTGGAACAGGACATCCGGCGCGTCCCCGACGCCGGCCTCTGGCAGTTCCGTCACGCCGCCAGCACGGCCCTCGTCGACTTCGCCCGCGAGCACCTGTCCCGGGAGTTGGCCGGCTCCGGCGCGTCGCCCGACGCGGTGGACGCGGCGCACAGGCTGTTCGATCCAACTGCGCTGACGCTCGGCTTCGCGCGCCGCTTCGCGACGTACAAGCGACCGAACCTGCTGCTCCACGACCCGGCTCGACTCCTGCGCCTGCTGGCCAATCCCGAGCGCCCCGTCCAGCTCATCGTGGCCGGCAAGGCCCATCCAGCGGACGGCGCGGGGCAGGCTCTGATCCAGGCGTGGACGCGGTTCATCCGGCGGCCCGAGGTCCGCCCCCACGCGATCTTCCTTGGCGACTACGACATGGACGTGACAGAGCACCTCGTGCAGGGTGTCGATGTCTGGCTGAACACGCCACGCCGGCCCTGGGAGGCGTGTGGAACGAGCGGCATGAAGGTGCTCGTCAACGGCGGTCTCAACCTCTCGGAGCTCGACGGCTGGTGGGCCGAGGCTTACACGCCCGAGGTGGGGTGGGCGCTCGGGGATGGCCAGGAGCACGGCGACGATCCCGCCTGGGACGCCTCCGAAGCTGATGCCCTGTACGACCTGCTCGAGCGGGAGGTGGTCCCCGAGTACTATGCGCGCGACGCGAATGGGATCCCTGTGGCCTGGGTCGCGCGGATGCGGGAGAGCATGGCGCGCCTGACGCCGCGCTTCTCCGCCGACCGCGCGGTGCGCGAATACGTCGAGCAGCAGTACCTCCCGGCCGCGGCCGCCTACCGTGGGCGCGTGGCCAACGGGGGCGCGGTCGGCAGGGAGGTGGTCGACTGGCAGCGCCGGCTGGCAGCGGCCTGGGCCATGCTGCGTTTCGGCGACGTGAAGGTGGAGACGCGCGGCGCGCAGCACCTCTTCGAGGTTCACGTCTACCTCGATGACCTCGATCCCGAGGCGGTGCACGTCGAGCTGTACGCCGACGGCGCCGCGGGCAGCCCAGTCGTGCGTCAGGACATGACGCGCGTCCGCCCACTGACCGGCGCGTCTGGCGGCTACGTGTACGGCGCGGCTGTGCCTTCGAGCCGCCCTCCGAGCGCGTACACGGCGCGCGTGATCCCGTACCTCGACGGCGTCGCCGTTCCGCTGGAAGCCGCGCAGATCAGGTGGCAGGGATGACCCGATCGAGGGGGAGAGGAGCGCCTGGAGCCATGCATCCAGGCCGGACAGTGCCGAACGGATCGAGATGAAGATCGACTCGAACAACTTCCGGGTCGGGGCCGGAGACAAGGTCGACCTCGCTGCGTGGCCGACGAGCGTCGACCCCGTCGCCAAGTCGAACAAGCACTATCGGAAGTTGTTGGCTGACCACGTCGCTGAGCTGAGCTCGCTCCAGCGCCTCCATTACGCGTCCGACCGATATGCGCTGCTGCTGATCTTCCAGGGGATGGACGGGGCCGGCAAGGACGGGGCGATCCGGCACGTCATGTCCGGAGTCAATCCGGAAGGCTGTGAGGTCTTCAGCTTCAAGCAGCCGAGCGCCGAGGAGCTCCAGCATGACTTCCTCTGGCGCACGACAGCCCGGCTTCCCGAGCGCGGGCGGATCGGGATCTTCAACCGTTCCTACTACGAGGACGTCTCGTCGTTCGGGTCCATCCGGAGATCCTTCGAAACGAGCATCTCCCGCCCGAGCTGATCGACGAGAAGACCATCTGGAGGGATCGATATCGCTCCATCGTGGAGCTCGAGGAGCATCTCCATCGCAACGGCACGCGGATCCTCAAGTTCTTCCTCCACCTCTCGAAGGACGAGCAGCGGCAGCGCTTCCTGGCCCGCATCGAGGAGCCAGACAAGAACTGGAAGTTCAGCCAGGCCGACATCCACGAGCGGGACCACTGGAAGGCGTACATGGAGGCGTACGAGGATTGCCTGGGCGCGACGAGCACGCGGCACGCGCCCTGGTACGTCGTCCCGGCCGATGACAAGGACACCGCCCGGCTGATCGTCTCCCAGGTCATCCTCGATGCGTTCAACGACCTGCACATGGAGTACCCGAAGGCCACCGCACGACGGCGGAAGGAGCTGGAAGCCATTCGTACAGGGCTGGCGAAGTAGCGTTCGTCCGAAAGGAGCGCGGTGATGTTGTGGGAAGCGAGTGTGGTGGCCGGCTACAGGCTGGCCGGCCTTGACGGTGAAATCGGGTCGGTACGGGACTTCTACTTCGACGACCAGAGCTGGGTGATCCGCTACCTCATCGCCGACACCGGAAACTGGCTCACGGGCATCCGCATTTCGATCGCTCGGGCTGCGCTCATCGAAGTCGACGGCGGAGAGCGGCACATCTCGGTGGACATGACGCGAGAGCAGATCGAGCGGAGTCCGGTCCTGTCCAGCCAGGCGCCGGTGTCGGAGCAGCTCGAAGCTGTGTCCTTTGGGATCTACGGATCGCCCGAGGCGGGCCCCGACAAGCCGGGCAGGGGCCCGGCAGCGCGGGGGATGCGCCGAGACCCCCACCTGCGCAGCGCCCACCATGTGCGTGGCTATCACGTCGAGGCCGCAGATGGCGATTTTGGCATCGTCTCCGACTTCATCATCGACGACGCCATCTGGGCGATCCGCTACCTGGTCATCGACACCCAGAACTGGGTGCCCGGGAGACACGTGCTCATTTCCCCCCGATGGATCGAGCGTGTCAGCTGGAGCAAGTCGAGAGTCTTGATCAGCCTCTCGCGTGCAGCAATCGAGCAGTCACCCGAAGACCCGGGCGGGTCGCTGCGCACCCGGGAATACGAGACCAGGCTGCACGAACACTACGATCGCCGGGGATACTGGGTCGACGAACTGCTGACCAAGGGGGCCCGGCAGCGATAAGGGACCGCGCCGGTTGGCGGGACCGTATCGTGCGCCTTGGGCCGACGCAGCGGGGCGAGGGGTAAGAGCGAACGGCCGCGCAGGTTCACCCCGCCGCGTAGGGATATCCGACCAGCTTCGGGACCCCGCTGTCTTCGTCCCCCTCGCACCCGTAGTACGGATACAGGCTGGAGCGGTAGGCCGAGTCCTCCCGCACGAGCTTCGGGTCGTAGGCGGGGGCACCCGCCACGTGCTCGCGGGTGTGGCTGATGTAGACCTCGTCGTTGGTGACGCGCGTGATCGCCTCGACCGGGATCAGGGACTTGGTCTGTCCGAGGCCCAGGACGCCGCCGGAGGCGACCTCCATGAAGCGGACCTTCTGCCCGACCGCGTCGACCAGTAGGCCGTCGATCGTGCCGAGGTCGTGACCGTCCTTGTCCTTGGCCATCCGCCCGCGGATGTCCTCGTCCGGGATCGCCACGGTGCGATCGAGGTCCTGCAGTTTCCTGAGGGTGGGATTCACCAGTGGATCACCGCCCCTGACGGCGGGGTCTTCGGTCTTCATGAGCACGATCTCCTCGATATGGCGCAACTCTCAGGCGTCAAGGGTGCCGTTCGGGCGGGGCCGCGCCATGACGTTCCTTCATCCCGATGGTCGTGATGACCGCGGGTGTGGACCGAACCGTCACGAGCGAACGGCGGGACAGCGACCCCCGGCGTTGGGAGGTCGCCTGCGGCGAGAGCGGCCCGGTAGGCCTGGATCGGCGTGGCAGCGCCGTAGTGTCCACGGATCTCGATGAGGAGGTTTCTCACGATACCCGGGGGCATGCCGGTGATCGCGGCGGTCAGTTCGTACGTGCCGGTCTCCGCGAACGCGTCGAGGACGGCGAGCTGGCGCATCGTCGGGTCGAGCGGTTGGATGGTCGCCGCGGCCCGGGCAGCCTCGCCGACGCTGGGTTGCTTTCGCATCGCCGGGCCACCCTAGCCGCGTTTTCGCGGGCCGTCATGACGAACCTTCATGACGGTGCCGGTGAGCACCGATCAGCGCCCGGACCCGTAGTAGAATCTCGGCGAAGATCCTACGCACCGCAAAGAGCGAGTCGATGGACGCCACCCTGAGATCCCACGTGGTCGAGGCTCGGCGCGCGCTCGTGCTCCACGACCGTCCCCTGGTGGTCGATCTCATCACCCTCACCCTCAACCACGGCGTCTTCGCCGTCCGGGCCGCGAGCACCCTCGCCGAGGCGGAGGCGATCCTCGCCGAGTGGTCCCCGCACATCGGCGTGGTGGACATGGACCACGACGACAGCACCGCGGTGCTCAAGATCCTGGCCGCCTCGCCCGCGACGCGGCGACGCGGGACGCCGGTCCTGGGGCTGACCCGGATGGGCGATCTCAAGACGAAGCTGCGGGCCTTCGAGCTCGGGGTGGACGACATCCTGACGACGCCCTTCTCGCCCGAGGAGCTGCTGGCGCGCTCGATCGTGATCACCCGGCGGGCGTCGGGAACCGACACCCCGCTCATCCCCACCATCTCGCTCGGCGAGATGGAGATCGACATCCTCAACCGGCAGGTCCGCGCCGGGGACTCGGTCATCCACCTCTCGGGCATCGAGCAGAGCCTGCTCTACCTGCTCGCGAGCCGGAGCGGGCGGGTCGTGACCCGGGAGGAGATCCTCGACGCGATCTGGGGCACCGACTTCGTGGCCGAGAGCAACATCGTGGACCGCCACATCCGGAGCCTGCGCGTCAAGCTCCAGAACGACTACCGCCACCCGCGCTTCATCGCCACGGTCCCCGGCGTCGGCTACCGCTTCATCCCCACGTTCTCCAACACCGGCTGGGGCGGGCAGGGCACAGGCGAGCAGCCGCTCGTGAGGACCGGCGGGGTTGCCGGCCGCGGTGGCTCGAGCATCTGAACGCGGAGTGGCCCCGAGATCCCAGTTCGTCGTCATGACCGATCGTCATGACGCCCCTCGGCGAACACCGCAGAGTGGCCTTCGCGCGGCGCCGGCCGGCGCCCACAAGGCCGCGGGGAGATCGGACCATGAAGGACTACCGAATTGGAGAACTCGCGAACTCCTGGGATGACGGCCGCGAGCGGCGCGAGACGCTCCGAGCCGACTACGAACCGGGGATCCCGCACGCTGACGAGGAGGCCGAAGGCGCGGTCGTGGGCGGCGTCGTCGGGGCCGTGGCTGGTGCCTTCGTCGGCGGACCGGTCGGTGCGGTCGTCGGGGGCGCGATCGGCGCCTTCTCGGGTGCGGCGGTGGGCACCGGTGTCGAGGCGGACGAAGAGGCGAGGAAGGACGAGACGGTCGCTGACGCACCCGTCGAGCGCCACCCCTAGCGACCCGGGCCAGCCGAACGTCGCGGCACCTGTTCTCGGAAGGAGTTGGGCATCGGCATCCTCGCCTGGATCGTCCTCGGAGCGATTGCCGGGTTCCTCACGAACCTGATCATGGGCGGGGGAGAAGGCGTCATCGCCACGGTCATCCTGGGGATCGTGGGAGCCGTCGTCGGGGGCTACCTCGCCGGCACCATTCTCAAAGTCGCCGACGTGACCGGCATCAACGTCGAGAGCATCGTCGTCGCCGTGGCCGGGGCCATCGTCGTCGTCCTGCGGTTGCTCGTCGGTCGACGCGCCACCGCCTGAGCGTCCGCCCTTGCTCGTCGGCCCGGCGTCCAGGCGACGTCCGTGACACCTTTCTGGGCGCGATGACGGGGCGTAATGACACGATCGCCTCGAGGCCCGAGAGTGCCGCTCGTTGACCCCACGGAGCACCCGGAGATCCTGTGACGAGCATCGAAGCCCGCAGCGGCACTGACAATCCGGGCAACGGGTCGGGAATCCAGGCCGAGGTCCGGGCGAGCCGGAGAGTCAAGCTCGAGTCGGCTGTGCTCCTGGTCGGGATCCTCCTGGTCCTCCTCGTCGTCGCGATGACGATGGGCGGCGCGCCGCACGGCTGATGATTACCGCGGGCGGGCCGCGACGAGCCTCATGACGAGCCGTAATGACGCGCTCGTCCGCACGGTGCACATTGCGCACGCCTCTGGATCGACCGTTGATCCAGGCGCACAGATCCAATACTTCCCCTCCGCGCTGCTCCCGGTGCTGCCGAGACTCCCTCCTGGCGCACCGGGAGCAGTCATTCGTGGCTGCGAACGGCCCCTCGCCGTCGCCGCGGCCCGACCGGTCCGCCCGGGCCCTCATCCGGTCTACCAGTGGATGGCGCCGCTCACGAAGAGTCCCGTCAGCGCGATCACCATGATCGCGGCGACGGCGCCCACGGCAGCCCGAGCGACCTTCGACAGGTGGTACGGATTCCCGGTCGACTCCTCGTACGCCCGCGTCTTCCGATCATGCTCCTGGCGTTCGTTGCGGCTCCGGCCGCTCTCGCTCTCGTTCTCGTCGGCCATCTAGCGTGAGGCTCCGGCGACCGCGCCGGCCGTCGCCTTGTCGGCATCCAGGGCGGCGTTGATCTCTGCGGTCGCCTGCTCGGAGAGGGACGTCTTGATGACCTCGCCGCCGAGTGGTGCCAGCGCGGCCAGGGCCTTGTCCTCGGTCCACTTCTCGAGGAAGAGGACGAGCGCCGCTGTGCCGGGCTTGAGCACGTCCTGTGTCCGCTGGCGAAAGTCGTCCTTGATGCCCCAGCCGCGCATCGTGCCCATGAGGGCACCCCAGAGGCCGCCGAGGATCAAGCCGCCCACGGGGAAGAGGAAGAGCATCCCGAAGATCAGGCCGACGAAGCCGCCCATCAGGGCGCCCGAGCTCGTGGCCCCCGTCTTGGTCACCATCTTGGTCTGGCCGTCCGGGTGCTTGACGACGACGGCCGCCCCGTGGACCTGCATGATCAGGTCGTGCTCGAGTTGGACAACGACCGCGTGGGCCTTGTCCGCGGTGGCCTCGTCCGGGTAGCCGATGACGACGAGATCTGCCATTCGTGTCTCCTTGAGCATCGGTGCTGCCGACCGCGGTTACCCTCGACCCGCGCCGAACAGCCGGTGAGGTGTCCACGCTCGCCCAGGGCTGCCTCGGTGTCTGACGGGCATCGGCGAACGGCACGTCGGTGGGCGGACGCACGGTGCGGGGAGGGAGCGATGACGGACCGTAATGACGCGGTCCTCGAATGCGGCCAGACTCCGGGACCCGAGCACGAACCTCGAATACCTCCCCCTCCGCACTGCTCCCGGTGCTGCCGAGACTCCTCCTGGCGCACCGGGAGCAGCAATTCGTGGCGGCGAGGCCGGATCGTGGCGGCGAGATGACGGACCGTCATGACACGCAGCCGCGCAGGCAGCAGACTCGCGATTGGGACGGCTCGTCGCCCATCACTGCTCCTGCTCGACGCCTGCGGGATCTGCGATGCCGCAACCCCAGTCGCTGGGACAGCGAGAAGGAGACTCCCGTGAGCATCGACACACCGCCGATGGCAACACCACCAGCGGAAACACCGCCGGGCGACTTCGCGTCCGGCGAGCGGACCGAAGCACGAACACCGGAGGAAGTCCTGGAAGCAGGTCTCCAGGGCGACTTCGCGGCGGGCGAGCGGACCGAAGCAGAAACCTCGGAAGAGAAGCTGGAGGCGGGCCTCCACGGCGACTTCGCGTCCGGCGAGCGCACCGAGCCGCTGACCGCGGCAGACGACGTGAAGGGCACGTTCGCCGACACGGAAGGCTAGCTCACCGTTCCTCGCTGAAGCCTGGTCGGAAGGCGGCCTGCACCGCGTAGCAGCGATGCAGGCGGCAGCTCGGCTCGGCGCGGGTGTCAGGCAGGACCGGCTCCGCTTCGGGCCGCTCCTGTGCTGGTTCTCGCGCCGGCCATCGCTGAGCAGGAGTCAGACATGAACGTCGTGAAAGGCAGGCGGCGCGCCACAAGCACGTCGCCGCCCGCGCATGATCCTCGCCGCCGCCACGCGCGTGCCGGGCGGCGCCTGGCGGGGGCGCTGACGATCGCCCGGACCGCCGGCAGGGCGCTCGCGAGTCGTGTCCCCGGGACGATTCGCGCGACGCGGACCGGGGCCGGCGGAACAAGGAGCGCCCTGCAGATGCTCCCGGACCCGATGCTCCGGTGGCTCGCCGCGGGCTCGGTCGGTCTCGGCGCGGGGCTTTCCCTGGCCGGGGCACCGCGCCTGGTGGTCGCGGCCGGGATGGCGCCGGCGCTGATCATCGGCGCGGCCATCGCCTCGCGCCCCGGCGCACATCGCGTCGAGTCCTGACGTGGGGACGTGGGATGCGCGGGCCTGGGTCGCGGGCTTGATCGGCTGCGAGCCGGCCGAGCTGGGCGTCAGGAGCACCGACATCTACGGGATGGAGACCCAGGTCCGCTACGAGCGAGGTGGCGAGGCGGTCGCGCGCCTGACCGTCGCCGCTCCCGTCCAGTCATTCTCGGACGCCGTGGGCAAGGGCCACCGAGCCGTGACCGCGCAGCTGGGATCCGGGACGTACGAGATCCACAGCCTGGCCGTCCCGGAGTCGGACGAGATCGTCTACTAGATCCGGTCGCCCGATCCGGTCGGTCACCAGCCTGGCGGGCAGGCCGCGCGGGCCCCCGCTTCTCGAACCGGCTCCGCAACACGTGAAGGGAGGGACGGTGATGACCGATCAGCGCGCCACCGGGCTCTGGATCTCCGCCGGCTCGGCCAGGGTGCTGCGCTGGAGCCCGGAGATCACCGTGCGCCACCGGATCGACTCCACGGTCCCCGGCCGGCACCGCTCGACCGGGCGGCCACCCACCGAGAGCCACCCGGCCGGTGAGGGCCACCGCGACGAGCACATGCGGACGTTCTTCGCTCAGGTCGCCCACGTGCTCGCGGTCGACGACGACCTTCTCCTGCTTGGCGACGGCGAGGTCGTGGAGCACTTCACCGAGCAGGTCCGCGCGGACGACAGGAGCCACGGTCGCACGCGTCGGATCGAGGTCGAGAAGTGCGGCCCGATCACGGAGCGCCAGCTGCTCGCCCGGGTCCGCGCCTTCGCCGGATCGCCCGCACGACGCCAGCTGCCGCGCTGAGCGAGAGCCATCGCAGGACCGGTTCGCCGCGCGGCTCGCGGCTGCGTCGGTCGATCAGCCCAGGACGATGCGCACCCGGTGCGTCGCCCCGTCGTCTGCGAGCGGAATGGCGGCGCCGCCCGCCAGCCGCTGTCCGTCGAGGTCCGACGACGTTACCCCGCGACTGACCCCCTGCGGGTTCTCCACGACGATGACGTACCGCGCGGAGTGGTATCGGAAGTCGATCTCGTAACGTGGCCAGGCACGTGGAATGCAGGGATCGATCCGCAGCGTCGCGCCGCGCAGGCGGAACCCGAGGAGCCACTCGAGGCCGGCCTGGTACATCCAGCCGGCCGACGCGGTGTACCAGGTCCATCCTCCGCGACCGACATGCGGGGGCTCGGCGTAGAGGTCGGCCGCCATGACGTACGGCTCCACCTTGTAGCGCTGGACCCCGGCTCGAGTCCTGGCGTGGTTGATGGGGTTCAGGATGGAGAAGAGCTCGCCCGCCGTGTCGCCGTCGCCCAGCTCCGCGAATGCGATCACCGACCAGATGGCTGCGTGGGTGTACTGGCCGCCGTTCTCCCGGATGCCCGGCAGATACCCCTTGACGTAGCCCGGGTCGACCTCGGAATGGTCGAACGGCGGGGTGAACAGCAGGACCAGACCGTCGCCCTGCCGGACGAGGAACTTCTCCACCGCGGCCATCGCCCGCCGCGCGTGGAGAGGCTTGGCCGCCCCGGACAGGACGCTCCACGACTGGGCAATCGAATCGATGCGGCATTCGGCGTTCGCGGCTGAGCCCAGCGGGGTCCCGTCGTCGAAGAAGGCTCGGCGGTACCAGTCGCCGTCCCAGCCGTCGCGCTCGAGCGCCCGCCGGAGCGCCTTCATGTGGTCCCGCCAGCGCTCCGCTCGAGGGCGCTCGCCGCGGGCCTCGGCGATCGGTGCGAAGGCGGCCAGGACGGCGTACAGGAACCAGCCCAGCCACACGCTCTCGCCCCGGCCCCGGTTCCCCACCCGGTTCATGCCGTCGTTCCAGTCTCCCGACCCGATCAGCGGCAGCCCGTGGGAGCCGACCTCGAGACTCAGGTCGAGCGCCGCACCGCAATGCTCGAACAGCGACGCCGAGATCGGTGAGCGCTCCGGCTGGAAATAGGCATCCGGCTGGTCCGGACGCAGCGCCGGGCCCTCGAGGTAGGGGACGGTCTCGTCGAGCACTGCGGTGTCGCCGGTGACCGCGAGGTAGTGCTCGACCGCGTACGGGAGCCAGAGGCGATCGTCCGAGATGCGGGTTCGGACGCCCCGACCGGACGGCGGATGCCACCAGTGCTGGACGTCTCCTTCGGCAAACTGGTGTGCCGCAGCCCGCAGGAGGTGCTCCCGGGCGAGATCGCGCTTCGTGGTCACCAGGGCGATCACGTCCTGGAGCTGGTCACGGAACCCGTAGGCGCCGCCCGCCTGGTAGAGGGCGGTCCTCGCCCACAGCCGACAGGCCAGCGTCTGGTAGATCAGCCAGCCGTTGAGCAGGAGGTCCATCGTGCGGTCGGGAGTCCGGACCTGGACGGTGCCCAGGACACCGTCCCAGAAGCCCGACACGTCGCGCAGCAACGCCCCGTGGTCCGCGCTTCGCCCGCGCCGTACCAGGTCGGCCGCCGCCGCGGTCCCGTCCGCCTCGCCGAGCAGCACGAGGACCTGGGTCTGTTCCCCATCGCCGAGCTCGAAGCTGGTCTGCAGCGCCGCGCACGGATCCAGGCCCGCGCCCGCGGCTCCCTTGAGCTGGTGGCCGCGAGCCAGGCCGGCGGGCCGGTCCGGACCGCCGTTGCGGCCGAGGAACTCGGTCCGATCGGCCGTCCATGCAGCCTGCCGCCCGCCGAGGTCGAGAAACGCGACCCCGCCGGCGAACTCCGTGTTCCACGGGTTGCGCACCAGGATCGCCCGGGTCTCCGGATCGAGCGTCGTGATGATGCCCGGCGCGCCTCCGCCGCGCGAGGTGCCCATGGCCCACTCGGCGTAGGCGGTCACCGAGAGGCGCCTGGAACGCCCGGACCGGTTCTCGACCGTGAGCACCGAGATCTTCAGGGCGTCGTCGAGCGGGACGAACTGGATCAGGTCGAGCCCGACCCCGTCGTGAAGGTGCTCGAAGCGGCTGTACCCGGGGCCGTGACGGGTGAGGTACGTCGACTGCTCGCAGCGGACGGGCTGTGCCGTCGGACCCCAGAGCTCGCCGCTCTCGTCGTCCCGGACGTAGATCGCCTCGCTCGCCGGGTCGCTCACGGGGTCGTTGGACCACGGGGTGAGCTGGTTCTCGCGGCTGTTCCCGGACCAAGTGTAGCCGGAGCCGGCTTCGGAGACTTGGAACCCGAACGACGGGTTGGCGATCACGTTGAGCCAGGGGGCCGGGGTGGACTGGCCCGGGCCGAGCACCGTGACGTACTCCCGGCCACGATCGGCAAAGCCGCCCAGGCCGTTGAAGTACTCGAGCTCCGGGCGCGGCGCGGGCGCCTCGCTCCCGGTCAGGCCAGCGGCGGAGGGCGTTGCGGGCGCAAGGGCCGCGTCGGGACGCTCCAGGCGAATGACCTGGTCGGCCAGGCTTCCCCGGCGGCTCAGCAGGACCGCGCGAGCCGCCGCCAGCAGGAGCGTCCGATCCTCGGCCGACAGCCGGTCGCCGCGCAGGATGTGGACCCCACCGTGGCCCGGCTGGCCAGCCTGGACAAGGCTCGACTGGCTGGATCGCACCAGGGCCTCCAGCGCATCGCTGAGACCCGCCGCGTAGGTGGTGCCGTGCTCGTTGAGGATCACGAGGTCCACCTCGAGGAGCTTGAGGCGCCAGTACTCGTGGGCCCGGAGCAGCTGGCGAACGATGTCGAGGTCGTCGGCGTCGTCGATCCGGACCATGACGATGGGCAGGTCGCCCGAGATGCCGTGCGCCCACAGGCCGGGTGCCCCGCGCTCGTTCGCGGCCAGCACGCTCGACGGCGGGCCGCAGCGACGGATCCGTGTAGAGGATCCGGTTGGCCAGGCGCTGGAAGAGGTTGGCTTCGTCGGACTTGATCCCCAGGTGGTGGAGCTGGACCTGGGCCTGCGTCCAGGCGAGGGTCGCCGCGCGTTCGAAGGTGGCCGTCTCGCGGTACTTGTCGGCCAGGTCGAGGACGTCCTCGCGTGATTCCGCGACGACCGTCGAGAAGATCGCGTGGGCCGTCTCGCCGGGGTCAAGCCTCACCCGGCAGCGGAGGCTGAACACGGGATCGAGCACGGCCCCGACCGTGTTCGAGAGTGGTCGCCCGTCGATGACCGAGACCGGCGAGCGGACCGAGCGCCCCCGACCGAGGAAGCGGGCGCGATCCGTCTCGTACTGGACGACCCCCGGCACCTCCCCCTCGACCGCCGCCACGTGCGCCACCCAGATCGGCTTCTCGTCGCTGGATCGTGGACGCCGCGTGGCCAGGAGCGCCCCGATGTTGGGGGCGAACTCGGTCTGCACGAACAGGTTCTGGAAGGCCGGATGAGCCACGTCTGCCGCCTGTTGCGCGATCACGATCTCGGCGTAGGACGTCAGCTCGATCTGGCGCTCGTGCGAACCAAGATTCGTCAGCGTCACTCGGCGGATCTCAGCGTCGTGCTCCCCGGACACCACGATGGTCAGGCCGGTCGTGATCGAACCGTCACGCCGCGAGAACTCGGCGTGATCCTCGGCGAAGGTGACCTCGTAGCTGTCCGCCTCCACGCCGCTGGGCTGGTGGCCGGCCGACCACACCGCGCCGCTCGCCATGTCGCGCAGGAAGAGGTAGCTGCCCCACGAATCTCGCGTCACGTCCTCGCGCCAGCGGGTGACGGCAACGTCGCGCCACCGGCTGTAGCCGGAGCCTGCGGCCGTCACCATCACCGCATACCGCCCGTTCGAGAGCAGGTGCGTTCGCGGGATCGCGTCGTGGGGAGAGGTGAAGCGGCGCGGGACCGGCGGCACGAGATCGCGCACGTCGGCGGCGCTCTTCACCTCTTCGGCCCGCGGCCGGGCCACGAGCACATCGCGGGGCATCCGCTCCTGGAGAAGCAGCTCCGTCGCTGCGACGATCGGATCCGCATGGAAGCGCTCCACCATCGCGCGGTCGTTGAGCACGTTGCCGAGGGCAACCAGGGCCATCCCCTGGTGGTGGGCCATGTAGCTCTTCACGATCGCGACCGTCGCGCCCTCGGGAAGCCGGCGGGGCGTGTAGTCGAGCGCCTCTCGGAAGCCGTACTGCCCGGCGGCCCCGGCGCTGCGCAGGCGGGCGAAGTTCCGGACCGCGACCTGCGGCTGGATCATGGCTGCGAGTGCGGTTGCGTAGGGGGCCACGACGAGGTCCTCGCTCAGGCCCCGTTTGAGGCCGAGCCCCGGCACGCCGAAGCTCGAATACTGGTACGAGAGCGCGAGGTCACGCGCGTTGAAGGCGGACTCGGAGATGCCCCAGGGAACGCCGCGCTCCGCGGCGTAGCTCACCTGGCGGGCCACCGACCAGCCTGTACGTGTGGTCGAGCAGGCTGCCGACCGGGGAGCGCATCACGAGGGCGGGCATCAGGTACTCAAACATCGACCCCGACCAGGAGATCAGGGCAGAGCCCCGGCCGACGGGCGTCAGCGCGCGGCCCAGCCGGAACCAGTGATCCGGCGAGACTTCCCCCTTGGCGATCGCCAGGAAGCTGGCGAGGCGGGCCTCGGAGGCGAGGAGGTCGTAGTAGCTCGGATCCAGCGTGCCGTCCCGGACTCGAAACCCGATCGAGAAGAGCTTGCGCGTCGGGTCGAAGAGGAAGCCGAAGTCCATCTCCCGGAAGAGTTGCTGTGCCTGGTCGGCGAGGGCCCGGAGGCGCCGAACGAGCGCGACCGCGGCCGGCGCCTCCTCGCCCGGCGCGAGGACCGGTGGATCGGACAGCTCGCCAAGCGTCGGAGCGGTCTCGGCCCGCTCGGAGAGTGGCAAGAACACCAGGTCCCGAACGTGGCTGCTCACCGCCCGCCGCGTGGCTTCGGTCCAGGCGACCAGGTCGCCGTCGGGGCCATCCCCGCGCTCGATGGTCAGGGTCGCGGCAATGTCCGACAGCGTTCCGGCGTCCGCGAGGAGCTCCTCGAGGCAGGCTGCCCACGCGGCGGAGGACGCCGGGACCGCGGCGCGGGCGTCCGCGGCCACCTCGAGGGCCTCGGCGAGCTGGCGCCGGGTCAGCGTCTGGCTCCTCCGGTCGTCACCCAGCGCGCCGGCGGCCTGGCGGGCCAGCTCGACGGCATCACCAATCCCGGCCAGCGCGGCCGCGACGCGGCAGCGGCAGGTCGATAATCTGGCGGCAGGCATTGGACAGCGTCAGCAGGTGGCCGGCGAGGTTCCCACTGTCGACCGAGGACACGTACGCGGGCTCGAGCCGGTGCAGGTCGCGGGTGTCGTACCAGTTGTACAGGTGCCCGCGGAAGCGTTCGAGGCTCCCGATCGTCGACAGCGTCGCCTCCAGCCGCTCCACCATCTCGAGGGTCCCGATCCAGCCGAAGTCGCGAGCCGTCACGGTTGCCAGCAGGTACATCCCGATGTTCGTGGGCGACGTGCGGTGCTCGACGACCGGCCGTGGATCGTCCTGGAAGTTGTCGGGCGGCAGTGCGTGATCCTCCGGACCCACGAATGCTTCGAAGAATCGCCACGTGCTGCGTCCGATCAGGCGGAGCGACCGGACATCCGCAGCCGAAAGATGCTTCGAAGCCGCTTCCGGGGGCGGAAGGCTGACCCATCGGGCAACAATCGGCGCGACGAGCCACAGCATGACGAACGGCGCGGCGATCCAGCCGGCGCCCGGTTTCACCAGAACCACGAGGACCCCGATCGCGGTCGCGATCACGACGCTGCCTGCCATCCGCCGGTAGAAGCCCCCGAGGTCGAGGTCGCCACTGATCTTGGCCTGCGCGGCCGTGGTCCACTCCAGGAGGTTCCTCCGGGTCGTGTAGAGCCGCGCCAGGGTTCTCAGGATCGCGTCGACCATCAGCCACGCCTGGTGCGCGAGGAACGTGAACCCGAGGCCGACGTGGGCCGCGGCGAGGGAGGCGTCGGCAGCCACGGCGCGCAGGTGGCTCCGCGTGGAGATGCCCTTCCTTCGCGGCGGCAGTCCCCCCAGGACGGGCAGCGCCGCCGGGATAATGACCGAGGCCAGCACGAACGCGGTCCAGGGGGCTGCCGAGGCGGACGGGAGCGTCCAGGCTGCCGCGAGCGCGGCCAGCGACAGCGGAGCCGACATCGTCCGGCGGAGGTTATCGATCATCTTCCAGCGGGCGATGGCGGGCGTCGAGCCCCGGTTTCGGCCGCCGGTGGCGTGGCGGGCCCGGCCGAGGATCCAGGGCAGGAGCTGCCAGTCGCCCCGCGCCCAGCGGTGCAGGCGGGCCGCCGAGACTAGGTAGTTCGAGGGGTATTCATCGAAGAGCTCGAGGTCGGTCACCAGCCCGGCCCGGGCGAACAAGCCCTCGAACAGGTCGTGGCTGAGGAGCGCGTTCTCGGGCACCCGGTCCGCCATCGCGGCCTCGAAGGCGTCGAGGTCGTAGATGCCCTTGCCGGTGTAGCTCCCCTCACCGAAAAGGTCCTGGTAGACGTCAGAGACCGCGGATGCGTACGGGTCGATCCCCGCGGCTCCCGAGTAGGTCCGCTGGAAGATCGATCCCTCGTGCTCGGCCGGAAGCGTGGAGGTGATACGGGGCTGGAGGACGCCGTAGCCTGCGGTCACTCGGCCGGCCCGCGGATCGAAGCCCGGCTGGTTGAGCGGGTGGGCAATCGTCCCGACCAGGCGGCCCACCGCGCCCCGTGGCAGCCGCGTGTCGGCGTCGAGCGTGACCACGTAGCGCACGCCCGCCGGCGGTGTCGACGCTGGCCGCCGCGTCTCTAGGAAGTGGGTAGTCGGTCGAGCCCCGCAGGAGGGCGTTGAGCTCGTGGAGCTTGCCCCGCTTTCGCTCCCAGCCCATCCAGCAGCCCTCGGCCTGGTTCCAGCTGCGCACCCGGTGGAAGAGCAGGAACCTGGCGCCTCCCCCGGGAGCCTCACCGTGGCGCTCGTTGAGCCGATCGATCGCCGCCGCCGCCGCGGACAGAAGGTCGTCGTCGCCGGGCATCGTCTCGGCGGGCGCGTCGAGCCAGTCCGACAGCAGGGCGAACCGTAGATCTCCTTCGCGGTTGCCCAGGTAGTGGACCTCCAGGTGGCCGACCTGGGACTCGACCTCCGCTTCACTGGAGAGCAGCATCGGCACGACGACGAGTGTTCGGAGGTGGGACGGAACGCCGTCGTCCAGGTCGAGCCTGGGCAGCAGCTCGCGGCCCGAGCACGGTCGTCACCGCCCGGTTGACGAGGGCGATCGCAAGGTCCGACGCCGGGCCGAGCGCAAGGATCGCGACCAGCAGGAGGCCGATGCCCGCCCTGCGCATGTCCCCGGACAGGAGGATCGGCACGGCGAGGATGAGCGCCGTCGCCAGCACGAGCGTCGCGACGTAGCCGCGCGCCGCATCCCGGCCGTCGGCGCGCCGAAACCGCGATCCCAGGTGGGTCCCCACGCCGAGGGCATGCTCGAACGCCGAGCGGCCATCGGACACGAGGTAGTAGCCGGGGTCTCGGCGCCGGGCCGCCGCCGACTGCTCGGGATCACCGGCCGACGGCGCGGCCTCCGCCATCGCCACGGCCTTCCGAGCGACCTCGACCTCGGCCAGACCCGAACCGCGTGCCAGTTCCTCGACGGCATGCCGATAGATGTCACGAGTCGCGAAGTCCATCTCCGCGAACGTGCTCTGGGCGCCGAGGACCTCGTCGACGAGACCGACGCTCTCGACGAACGTGGCCCAGTCGAACCACGAGATGAGGCGCATGCTCGTGATCACGTTCCTGACCGTCACGTTCATCGTCGCCTGGCGCTGGTGCTCGAGGCGGACTGTCTCCTCGGCGGTGGTCCCCTGTCCCGCCAGTTGCGTCTTCCAGCCAGCGGAGAGCGGGGGTGGCCGCGGGATCCTGGTCGCGCAGGCGCTGGAAGAGCTGGACTCGGCCGGCCGTTGGGAATGCCGCTGGTGAGAGCCGCCGCAGCGATTCCATCGCCGCATCGGGGCTGTCCGTGCCGAGGCCCAGCAGGCCATCGGCGAGCTTGTCGGCCGTCTGTCGCGCACTGCGGCTTCGCACGATTTCTTCCGCGATGCGGCGGAGGTTCTCGACCAGGAGGATCCGGAGGCTGATCGCGATCGCCCACAGCTCGCCGATCGTCAGCGGCTCCACCCCCTGGTAGGCGCGGACCATCCGCATCAGGCTCTCCGGTTCGAAGCGACTGTCCGTGTGGGCGATATAGGCCCAGGCGAGACCAAGGACCCGCGGATACCCCTCGAGATGGCCCTCGGCCAGCTTGGGCAGCTGGCGATAGTAGTTCGGGGGGAGGTCGTCGCGGATCTCGCGGAGCTGCTCGTCGACGATCGGGAAGTTGTCGACCAGCCACTCGGCGGCCGGCGTGATCGACCGCTCCTCCTTGATGGCGCGCGCCAGGACGCGGTACGACTCCAGCAGGACGCGGCCGTTCTCGGCGATGCGGGGTCCGACGGCGCGCCCCCGACCAGGGGTATCGGTGACGGTCTGAGCGGCGGCAAGCGTCCGGGCGTGCTGCTCGAGCCGCTCCACGCTGAAGAGCTCGGCGATGATCGGCTCATCGAGCTCGGCGTGCGACCTCGCCCGCCGGCGATCGGGTCCGGGGAGGCCCGGGAGTGGCTGGGTCGATCTCATCGTCCGCTCTCAGCGCGCTCCGGCGTTGCGGGGATCCCGCCGACGAGTGCGGCGCCCAGCATGGGCCCGAATGCCCCACGACGCAGGATGGCGTTCACTGGTCGCGATAGCCGGCATTCTCGGTCAGGCCCCCGGGGTTTTCGACTTGCACAGCGCGGAGGCCACCGAAGCCGGAAAGGGCCGGCTCGCACTGAGCCGGCCCTCTTGCGTGCGATGAGATCGGCCTGTCGTCGCGGCGGGCGGGGTCACCCCGAACTCCCCGAGTGCATCGCCTGGTAGGGCGCCCGCCGGCGGCCGGAACGGTAGGAGGTCTCGGGCCGGACGCAAGGGTGGGCGCGACCCGCTTAGCGGTCCAGGGAGCCGAGTCGATGGCCGCGGCCGGGAACGCCCTCGGGCCCGCTCGTCCGGTCCCAAGGGCTGGAACGTAGGACCTGGTGCCAGCCTGCGACGGTTGGAGCCTGACCGCGTATCCTCGGGATCTCGAGCAGGGTGCGTTGATCTCAAGCCTGACGTCCGCGGCGCCCCTGGCCATCGTCATCTTCCTGGTGACGATCGGCCTGGTGATCGCGCGACCGCGGGGACTAACCGAGGCCCGGGCCGCGCTCATCGGCGCGGCCGTGATGGTGCTGGCCGGGCTCGTTGCACCAGCAGACGCCGCGACGAACGTGGCGGGCCACTGGAATGTCCTGCTCTTCTTCGTGGGCCTGACCGGGGCCGCGGCGGTCGCCGAGCGGAGCGGCCTGTTCGAGGCGCTCGCCGGTACCGCCGCGCGCCTGTCGGGGGGTCGGCCCCGGCGGCTCCTGGTGGCGGTCGTGATCGCCGGTGCGATTGTGGCGGCGCTCCTCTCGAACGACGCCGCGGCGCTCGCGCTGACGCCCGTCGTGTACGTCCTGGTGACCCGCTTCGGGCTCGAGCCGCTGCCCTATGTGCTCGCCTGCACGTTCGTGGCCGACGCGGCGTCGCTCGCGCTCCCGGTGAGCAACCCGGTGAACGTGATCGTGAGCGCCGACCTCGGCGAGAGCGCGATCGGTCTCATGCCGGTCCTCCTGCCGGCCGCGATCGCAGCGGTGGCCGCGCTGCTGGCCTGTTTGCTCGTGATCTACCGCCACCAGCTGCCGACGGCGTCGCCGGTCGTGCCCGCCTCCGACTCGTGGGCATCCTGGTCCGGCATCGCACGGCCGCTCCTCGCGGCGTTCGGCATCGCGGTCGCCATCTTCGCGGTCGCGTCCGTTCTGGACCTGCCGCTCGGCCTCGCGATGGTGGCTGCCTGGCTGCTGCTCCTGGCCGTCGAGCGACGCGGCGGGCGCGTCGTCGGGCCGCTGGAGGGCGTCGGGTGGTCCCTGCTCGTGTTCGTTGCCGGCATGGGGGTCCTCGTCGACGGGCTCTCCTCGGCCGGCGTGACCGCGTGGCTGGCGAGCCTCGTCCTCGGCCCGGTGCGCGACCTCCCGGCAGCGGTGATGGTCGTGTCAGCCGTGGCGGGTGCCGTCGGAGCGAACCTCTTCAACAACCTGCCGGCCGCGTTCGTGCTGGCCGACGCCGTCCACGGTTCGGGCCTGAGCGCGGCCAGCGCGCATGCCGCGGCCATCGGGACCATCATCGGCGCGGATCTCGGGCCCAACCTGACGCCCGTCGGCTCGGTCGCCACGTTGCTGTGGTTCGTGCTCCTGCGCCAGCGGGGCATGGAGGTATCGACATGGAGCTACATCCGGATCGGACTCATCGTCACCCCGGTCACCATCCTCGCTGCGCTCGCGGTCGCGCTGGTGCTTGGGGTGCCCCGGTGAACCGACGATGAACGAGCCGCGGCGCCTGCTCGCGGCCCTCTCGGGTGCCGAGGACCCGGCACTCGTCGGCGAGCTGGCCGGTCTGGTCGGTCCCGACGGGTCCGCGCTCGAGATCAGGCTTCTCCACGTAGTGGACTCCGGACCTCGTGGGTTGCTCCCGCTCGGTCCGGGGCCGCATCGCGGACCGTGGCCCAAGCCACCGGAGGCATCGACCCAGACCCGCCTGACCGCCGCGGAAGACGAAGCTGCAACGGCCCTGCTCGGCACATGGCACGAACGGTTCGCTGCCGGGCTGCCGGGGGCGACGATCTCGACGGAGATCCGACGGGGCCAACCCGAGCACGAGATCATCGCCGCGGCAGTTGCGTTCCGCGCGGTTGCGGCGGTTCTTTGTGCACGACCCCGCTCCGGCCGGACCGAAGCGGGCCCGAGGAGCATCGGTCACGTCGCGCGATTTGTCTTGGACCACGCTCCTGTGCCCGTTCTGCTGATCAGACGCTCAACCTGACCACGAGGTCCGAGCGAGGCCGAGGACTGCCTCGAGATCCTCGTCCGTGGGCTCGCGCAGGATCCGGTCCGGCCGTTCCGGGTCGCCGATGACGACGTTCGGTGTGCGCCACCGGCCGTCGTTGAGGCGCCGGATCCACGCATCGGCGGCCGCATCCTCGTCGACCTACCGATAGGTGAACGAGACCCTGCGTCGCACAAGCAGGTCTCGCGACCGTGTGGTGTCCTCGCAAGTGTCGCGCCCGAGTACGACGACGGAGGGCACGCTCGTCTCCGGCATCAGTGCAGCTTCTGTTGCCAATCCGCCGGAACGCGGCCCGCCGGTCCCGGCGCGGGCTGGTCGAGCGGGCGATGGCGCGGCGGAGCCAGCCTGGGCCCGTCGAGATCCTCTTCGGTGGCGTAGTCCCAGAACCAGTCCTCGCCGGGTTCGTAGCTCTGGGCGACCGGGTGGCCAGCCTCGGCCGCATGGCGTCGGGCGTGCCGCGACGGCGACGCGTCGCAGCAGCCGACGTGGCCGCATTGCGCGCATCGGCGAAGGTGGAACCACCAGCCGCCGGATTCGAGGCGCTCAACACAGCCCGCGCCGCTCGGCGGCACCTGCGGGTCGATGGCGCTGTCGCTGGTCATATACGCACCTCGGTCGCGCCTGTTGCCGCTGGGGTTGGGCTGACTCTACCGCTTGACGCCGAATCCGCGGCCCCTCAGGTGAAGAATCCACTTCGCGAATTGACCGGCCGGTGCTAGCCTGCGGGGTGCCCGCGCGGCTCTGCGCGGCCCGCTCACTCTCGGAGGGGGGCCGACCAGGGCGTGACCGGGCGGCCGCGTGGGCACCGGGTAGCACAGCCAGAGCAACCCTTGGCCCGGCTTCTGCAGGGGTTGCGCGGCCGGCGATGCAGACCCCCGGCGACGCGGCCAGCACCCCCGTCTCCAGGGGGGTCGGAGCCGGAAGGCGTCCGCCGCGCGCGGGGTCCACAGCGAGCCTACACCGCCCGCATCCGGTGCCAGAGCGGGTCAATCTCGGACCGCGGAAAGCCACGGGCGGTGAGCACGACCAGCCCGCGGGACCACACTTTCGGCATTTCGGCTTCGTGCGGTACCCTCGCACCTTCATGACGGGAGGGGGCGCGTTGATCTGCTCGAGTTGCGGGACGGAGAACCGGCCGGGTCGGAAGTTCTGCTCCGAGTGCGCTGCGCCGCTTGCCGCCGCCTGCCCCTCATGCGGAGCGGCGAACCAGCCCGGCGAGAAGTTCTGCGGTGAATGCGCCGCGCCGCTCTCCGCTGGCGCGATCCCGACCGCCCCGCCGGCGCGCCCTGTCCGCTCGACGATCCTTAGCGAGGCACCCGTAGCGGAACGCCGCCTCGTGTCGATCCTGTTTGCGGACCTGGTCGGCTTCACGACGCTCTCCGAGGGCAGGGACCCCGAAGAGACGCGCGAGCTGCTTTCGCGGTATTTCGACCTCTCCCGGGACGTGATCAGGCGATACGGCGGGACGGTCGAGAAGTTCATCGGGGACGCGGTCATGGCCGTCTGGGGCGCGCCTTCCGCCCACGAGGATGACGCCGAGCGCGCCGTTCGGGCAGCCCTCGAGCTTCTCGACGCCGTCCGCACCCTCGGCCCGTCGATCCAGGCCCGGGCGGGGGTCCTGACCGGCGAGGCCGCCGTCACCCTCGGCGCAACCAACCAGGGGATGGTCGCCGGCGACCTCGTCAACACCGCATCGCGGCTGCAATCCGTTGCGGCTCCAGGCACCGTGCTCGTCGGCGAGGCGACCCAGCGCGCCGCGAGCCGCGCCATCGCCTTCGAACCGGTCGGGGAGCAGGCGCTCAAGGGGAAGGTCAGCCCGGTCCCGGCCTGGCGGGCGCTCCGCGTCATCGCCCAGGTCGGCGGCCGCAACCGCTCCGAGACGCTCGAGGCGCCGTTCGTGGGGCGCGACGACGAGCTCCGCCTGATCAAGGACCTCTTCCACGCGACCACGCGGGAGAGGCGGGCGCGGCTCGTGTCGGTCATCGGCCCGGCCGGGATCGGCAAGACCCGCCTGGCCTGGGAGTTTGCCAAGTACCGGGACGGGCTGATCGACGAGGTCTGGTTCCATGGCGGCCGGTCTCCCTCCTACGGCGAGGGGATCAGCTTCTGGGCCCTGGGCGAGATGGTCCGACGGCCGGGCAGGGCTTCTCGAGGCCGACGACGAGCGCACGACCCGCGCCAAGATCGCGGCGACGGTCGTCGAGCACGTCCCCGATGCCGACGAGCGGCGCTGGATCGAGCCCGCCCTCCTTGCGCTGCTCGGCATCGAAGCCGCCCCTGCCGGCCCGGAAGAGCTGTTTGCGGCCTGGCGGACGTTCTTCGAGCGCCTCGCGGCGACCGCCCCGGTGGTGATGGTTTTCGAGGACTTCCACTACGCGGACAGCGGGCTCATCGCCTTCGTGGACCATCTGCTCCAGTGGAGCCGGAGCTTCCCGATCTACGTGCTGACGCTGGCGCGCCCCGAGCTCCTCGAACGTCGCCCCGACTGGGGCGCCGGCAAGCGGAGCTTCACCTCGATCTTCCTCGAGCCGCTCTCCCCGACCTCGATGCAGGAGCTGCTGGAAGGGCTGGTGCCCGGGCTGCCCGCGCAGGCCATGCGAGCGATCGTCGCGCGCGCCGACGGGATCCCGCTCTACGCGGTCGAGACCGTTCGGATGCTGCTGGCCGAGGGCAAGCTGACGCTCGAGGGGGGTGTTTACCGCCCGAGCGGAGACGTCACGAGCCTGGCCGTCCCCGACACGCTCACGGCCCTCATCGCGTCTCGTCTCGATGCCCTGCCCGCAGACGAGCGGGCGCTCGTCGCCGACGCCGCCGTGCTGGGCCAGAGCTTCACGCCCGCCGGGCTCGCGGCAGTTTCCGGGGTGGACGAGGCGGAGCTCGCGACTCGCCTGCAGTCGCTCGTGCGACGCGAGATCCTTGTCCTCGAGACGGACCCGCGCAGTCCCGAGCGAGGCCAGTTTGCGTTCGTCCAGGCGCTCATCCGCGAGGTCGCCTACAACGCGCTGGCCAGGCGTGACCGCCGGGCCCGGCACCTCGCCGCGGCCCGATTCTTCGAGAGCCTCGACAGCGACGAGACCGCCGGGGCACTCGCCGGTCACTACCTCGCGGCGCACCGCAACAGTCCGGATGGTCCGGAGGCCGAGGCGGTCGGCGCCCAGGCCCGGATCGCACTCGGTGCGGCGGCCGAGCGCGCGATCGGGCTCGGTTCGCACGACCAGGCGCTTGTCTTCCTCGAGCAGGCGCTCACCGTGACGACGGATCCCGCCGAGCACGCGGCGCTGCTGGAGCGCGCAGGCGAAGCCGCCTCCGATGCGGGTCGCCACGAGGCCGCCGTAATGCACCTCCGCAGAGCAATCGCGGCCCAGCGGGAGCTCGGCGATCGGCCGGAGATCGCCCGCGCGACGGCTGCCCTCGGCCGCGTCTTACTCAACGCGAGTCGCTCCCCGGACGCGCTCGGCGTACTCGAGCCCGCCGCGGAGGAGTTTGCCGACCTCGAGACCGATCCAGCCGGCGTCGCGCTCGGCGGTCAGCTCGCCCGCGCCTACTTCCTCAACGGCGACAACCGTCGCGCGATCGAGGTCGCGGACTCGGTCCTCGAGGCCGCCGAGCACGCCGACATCGGCGTGATTGTCGCAGACACGCTCGTGACGAAAGGCACCGCACTCGCGATCCTGGGACGCGCGACCGAGGGTGCTGGGGCAATCACCGCGGGCCGCGACCTCGCCGAAGCGAGAGGCTTCAGTCAGACCGTGCTCCGCGCCGACAACAATCGGGCGTACGTGGAGGCTTCTCGTAATCCGCGGGCCGCTCTCGAGACCTCGCGCGCCGGCCTGGCCCGCGCCCGGCGACTCGGGGCCCGCAGCTGGGTTCCGCCGATGCTCCAGAACCTCGGCGAGTTCGCGCTCCGGACGGGAGACTGGCCACAGGCTCTTGCCGAGCTCCATGCGGCGCTCGCCGAGGAGTTCGAGCCAGCCGACCGCGTGTCGCTCTTCTGGGCCGCCATTCCTCTATGGGCACTCCGCGGTGAGTCAGTCGTCGAACATCTCGCGGAGATGCGGGATCTCGTCGACGACAGCGAAGACCCGCAAACCCGCGCCGGTTTGGTGGTCGCCATGGCCTTTGCTGCGTTCGAGGCCAACAACCTTGACGGCGCCGGTTCGGCATGGCGAAGGGCGGCGGCACTGTTGGCCAATGAGCTGCCGGTCTCACTGCCTCGTGCGGCACGGGCAGCGCTCTGGGCGGGTGACGGCGCGAAGGCCCGTGAGGATCTTGTCGTGCTGGACGGATCAAAGTTTCACGGGGTGGCCGAAGGAGCCGACCGGCGGACGATTCGCGCCGGGATCGCGGCGCTCGAGGGTCGCCGGGCGGACGCGCTTGTCCTCTACCGCGACGCCCTGCGCGCGTGGCGCGACCTCGGCCTGGCATGGGACGAGGCCCTCTGCGGTCTCGACATGGCGCTGCTGCTCGATCCTGCCGATCCGGACGTCCGCGCGGCCGCATCCGCGACACGCGAGATCCTCGTGAGGCTGGAGGCGGCGCCCTTCGTCGCGCGGCTGGACGCCGCGATGACGCGCACGCGGTCCGAGCCGGTCCCGGAATCGAAGGCCGTCAAGCCGGACGCGATCCGGTCGAGCGCGGGCACGTGAGGGTGCCCGGTCGTCAGAAGTCGGCGCTGGCGGGCGTGCGCGGGAACGGGATGACGTCCCGGATGTTCGCCATCCCGGTGGCGTAGGCCACGGCCCGGTCGAACCCCAGGCCGAACCCGGCGTGCGGCACGGTGCCGTAGCGGCGCAGGTCGCGGTACCACCAGTAGGGCGCGGGATCCAGCCCTGTCTCGCTGATCCGGGCGTCGAGGACGTCGAGGCGCTCCTCGCGCTGGCTGCCGCCGACGATCTCGCCGATGCCGGGGGCAAGCACATCCATCGCGGCCACCGTGCGCCCGTCGTCGTTCAGGCGCATGTAGAACGCCTTGATCTGCTTGGGGTAGTTGATGACCACGACCGGCCGCTTGGCGTACTCCTCGCAAAGGTAGCGCTCGTGCTCGGCCTGCAGGGCGACGCCCCACTCCACGGGGAACTCCCAGGCCCGGCCGGATCGCTGCAGGACGTCGATCGCCTCCGTGTACTCCATGCGCGCGAAGCTCGAGGTGACGAAATCCTCCAGCCGGCTGACCGCCTCCTTGTCAATCCGTTCGGCGAAGAAGGCCATGTCGTCGGCCCGCTCGTCGAGGACCGCGCGGAAGCTGTAGCGCAGCAGATCTTCGGCGAGGTCGGCGTTGTCCGAGATGTCCGCGAAGGCGATCTCCGGCTCGACCATCCAGAATTCGGAGAGGTGCCGGCTGGTGTTCGAGTTCTCCGCCCGGAAGGTCGGCCCGAACGTGTAGACCTTCGAGAGCGCCAGGCAGTACGTCTCGACGTTGAGCTGGCCGGAGACGGTGAGGAACGCCGGCTTGCCGAAGAAGTCCCGGGAATAGTCGATCCCGCCCGCGGGCGTGCGCGGGAGGTTCGCGAGGTCGAGCGTCGAGACGCGGAACAGCTCGCCCGCACCCTCGGCATCGCTGGCGGTCAGGATCGGCGTGTGGATCCAGTAGAAGCCGTGCTCGTCGAAGTAGCGGTGGATCGCCATCGCCAGGCAGTGGCGGACCCTGGCCACTGCGCCGAAGGTGTTCGTGCGCGCCCGCAGGTGGGCAACCTCTCGGAGGTACTCGAAGGTGTGCCGCTTGGGCGAGATGGGATACGTGTCCGGATCGTCGACCCAGCCGACCACGATCACCGAATTCGCGACCAGCTCGACGGCCTGCCCCTGGCCCTGCGAGGCGGCCACCGTGCCCGCGACCCTCACCGCACAGCCTGCAGTCAGGTGGAGAACCTCGTCCGCGTAGTTGCCGAGCGTGGCCGGGACCACGACCTGCAGCGCGTCGAAGCAGGACCCGTCGTGCACCTGCAGGAACGAGAGGCCGGCCTTCGAATCGCGACGCGTCCGAATCCAGCCCTCGACAGTCGCCGGTGCGCCGACGACCGTCCGGCCCGCGAGGATGTCGACGACTCGGTCTGCCTGCGACATGTGGCTCTCCTTCCGGCCTCGAGGAGCACGCAGTGCCGGACCGTGCTCGTGGAGACGGCGGGCAATGTGACCCGCTCAGGATGAACCATGACGGCAGGAACGCGCTGACCCGCGAGCGCGGAGCGCGAAGCGCCCATTGTCGGGAACGGCGGCCGGTCCGGCGCGTGCGGGTTCGGTCACCTCCAGATACCGCTGAAGCGTGGCGTGCGGTACCCTCCCTCTCCATGAGGCTCGGGAGGCTGGGGTGACCTGCTCGGATTGCGGGACGGAGAACGCGCCGGACGCCCGGTTCTGCAAGCAATGCGGCGCCCGGCTGGGCCTCACGTGCTCGAGCTGCGGTCTCCCGCTCCTCCCGGACGCCCGCTTCTGCAGCTCCTGCGGCACTCCGACGAGCGCTGCTCCGGGGCCGGTCCAGGCGAGGTTCGCGCCCGCCGGGCGCCCGCCAGCACCCGCTCCCGCCCCGGTCGCGGAGCGCCGCCTCGTCTCGATCCTGTTCGCCGACCTGGTCGGCTTCACGACGCTTGCCGAAGGCCGGGACGCGGAGGACACGCGCGAGCTCCTGTCGCGCTACTTCGACCTGGGCCGCGAGGTCATCGAGCGGTATGGCGGGACCGTCGAGAAGTTCATCGGTGACGCGGTGATGGCGGTCTGGGGTGCCCCGACCGCCCGCGAGGACGACGCAGAGCTCGCGGTCCGCGCTGCGCTCGAGCTCGTCGAGTCCGTCCATACGCTCGGCCCGTCGCTGAGCGCCCGGGCGGGCGTCCTGACCGGCGAGGCGGCCGTCACGCTCGGTGCGGTCGGGCAGGGGATGGTCGCCGGGGACCTCGTGAACACGGCGTCCCGGCTCCAGTCGGTGGCGCGTCCGGGCACCGTCCTGGTGGGCGAGGCGACCCAGCGGGCGGCGAGCAAGGCGATCGCCTTCGAGCCGGCCGGCGAGCAGGCGCTCAAGGGGAAAGCGGCGCCGGTTCCCGCCTGGCAGGCGGTGCGGGTGGTCGCGGAGCGCGGCGGCCGGAACCGGTCGGAGACGCTGGAAGCGCCGTTCGTCGGGCGGCAGGACGAGCTGCGCCTGCTGAAGGAGCTCTTCCACGCGACGGGACGTGAAGGGCGGAGCCGGCTCGTCTCGGTCATCGGGCCGGCCGGCATCGGCAAGACGCGCCTAGCCTGGGAGTTCCTCAAGTACGTGGACGGCCTGCTGGAGGGAATCTGGTGGCACGAGGGCCGCTGCCCTGCGTACGGCGATGGGATCAGCTTTTGGGCTCTCGGCGAGATGGTCCGCCAGCGGTGCGGCCTCCTCGAGAGCGACGACGAGCCCACGACCCGGGCAAAGGTCGCCGAGACGGTGCGCCGGTTCGTGCCGGACGCCGACGAGCGGCGCTGGATCGAGCCCGCCCTCCTGGCCCTGCTGGGGCTGGAGGCACGCGTCGCATCGGAGCAGCTCTTCGGGGCCTGGCGGACGTTCTTCGAACGGCTCGCCGCGGAGTCACCCGTGGCGATGGTCTTCGAGGACTTCCACCACGCGGACAGCGGGCTCATCGACTTCGTCGATCACCTGATGGAGTGGAGTCGGAACGTCCCGATCTTCGTCATGACGCTCTCCCGCCCCGACCTCCTGGACAAGCGCCCGGACTGGGGGGCCGGCAAGCGGAACTTCACCAGCGTCTACCTTGAGCCGCTGCCCGAGCGGGCGATGCGCGAGCTGCTGGCCGGGCTCGTGCCCGGTCTTCCGGACGAGGCAGCCCAGTCGATCGTCGCACGTGCGGACGGGATCCCACTCTACGCGGTGGAGACGGTGCGCATGCTCGTGGCGGAAGGACGGCTCACCCTCCGCGACAACATCTACGTCCCGACCGGCGACCTCGCCACGCTCGCGGTGCCGGAGACGCTCACCGCGCTGATCGCCGCCCGGCTCGACGGCCTTGAAGCTGCGGACAGGGGGCTGGTCCACGACGCGGCGGTCCTCGGCCAGAGCTTCAGCCCGGCTGCTCTCGGAGCGGTCTCGGCGGTGAGCGCGGCCGAGCTGGAGCCGCACCTGCGCGGGCTGGTCCGGCGCGAGATCCTCGCCCTGGACGTCGACCCGCGCTCTCCCGAACGGGGCCAGTACCGCTTCGTTCAAGCCCTGATCCGGGAGGTTGCCTACAACACGCTGGCCAAGCCGGATCGCAAGGCCCGCCATCTCGCCGCCGCCCGCCACTTCGAGGCGCTGGGATCAGACGAGCTGGCCGGCGCCCTTGCCGGGCACTACCTCGCGGCCTGGCAGAACGCGCCCGCGGGAGCCGAGGCCGACGCGCTGGCCGCCCAGGCCCGGATCGCCCTCTCTGCGGCCGCCGACCGTGCGCTCGCCCTCGGTGCCTTCGACCAGGCCGTCAGCTTCCTCCGTCAGGCGATCCTCGTCACTGGTGACCCGGCGGAGGAGGCGGCCCTCCTCGAGCGCGCCAGTCATGCGGCGTCGCAGGCCGCCCATCACGACCAGGCCGAGGCCCTCGCGCGGCGGGCGCTCCAGATCCGGCGCGACCTGGGGGATCGCCTTGGGATCGCCCGGGCGACCGCGGCGCTCGGGGAGTCGCTCGTCGGGTCGTACCGGGTGGAGAGCGCGTTCGAGGTCCTCGAGCCGGTCGTCGCCGAGCTGGCCGACCTGGCGGACGAACCGGTTGTGATCGAGCTCGAGGCGCTGATGGCGCGCGCCTACAACGTCGGGGAGCGGGCGGACCGGGCGATCGAGGTCGCGAACCGGGTTCTCGTGCGGGCCGAGCGGCTCGACCTGGTGCCCATGATCTGCCTGGCTCTCGCCTCGAAGGGTTCGGCGCTCATGAACAGCGGCCACAACTACGAGGGCATGAACACCCTGCGCGGGGTGATCGGGCTGGCCGAGAGCCGCGGGCTGGCCGAGATCGCCATGCGGGCCCGCATCTCGCTCGCCGCCGGCCTCGGGCACCGCGACCCGGTGGAGGCGCTGGCGAGGGATCGGGCGCTTCTCGAGGAATCCCGGCGGGCCGGCCTTCGGGCCCAGGCGATCACCGCCGTCGGCAACGGCGCCGAGGCCGCCCGCACGGTAGGCGACTGGGACTGGGCCGAGAAGGAGACCGCTGCCCTGCTCGCCTCGGACATCGATCGCGAGGACCGCATCTGGTTGCTCGCCCAGGCCCTGATCATCGGGCGCCTCCGGGGCGACGCCCGGGCCGACGCACAGGCCGAGTTCGAAAGCGCGGCCGCGTCTGTCGCCGAGCAGGCGGTGCAGCAGACGGACATCCGGGACCTAGAGGCCTGGACCGCTTTCGTCGACGGTCGCCTGCAGGAGGCGAGCCGGAACTGGGAGTCCACGGCCGCCGCCAGCCCCCTCAACGCGCCATCCGCGCTGGCACTGGCGGGCCGGGCCCGGCTCTGGGATGGAGATGTCGCGGGAGCCCGCGCCGCCCTGAACGCGGGAGACGCGACCTCCGTCCACGGTCCATTCGTGGAAGCCCACAGGACGGCGCTTGAGGCCGGGATCGCGGCGCTCGAGGGCCGCGAGGGAGAGGCCATCGCGCTCTTCGGGCGTGCTCGCGACGCGATGCGCGAGGCGCAGGTGATGTTCGAGCTCGCGCTCGTCGGTCTCGATATGGCCCTGCTTCTCGACCCGGCCTTGCCGGCCGTGGAGTCCGCGATCCAGGAGTCGCGCCAGATCCTCGGCCGGCTTCGGGCTGCTCCCGTCCTTGCCATGCTCGAGGCCGCGGTCGACGGGTCATTGCGGCCGTTGCCGCGCATCGATGCACCGTCGGGCTCACCACGCGACCGCGGAGCCGGGTCATCAAGGCGCGTCGTGAAATCAGACGAAGCGCGCGCCTAGCGTCGCGCGCACTCAATCCAGGGGGAGACGGCCATGCACATCGCGATCCTCGGGGCCGGCAGTGTCGGGGGTGGGCTTGGCCAGGCCTTCTCGGCAGTCGGGCACACGGTGGTCTTCGGCGTGCGGGACCCGGAGAGTGTCAAGACGCAGGCCGCGCTGGCGCTGATCCCCGAGGCGGTCGCGGAGCAGCCCGCGGCCGCGGTCGAGGGCGCGGACCTGGTCGTGTTCGCGGTCCGGCCCGCCGCGATGCGGGCCGTCGCAGAGGAGCTCCCGCCGCTGGCGGGTCGGATCGTGGTCGACGCGATGAACCGGCTCGACGGGGATCCAGGCCGGAGCACGACCCAGGACCTCGCGGAGCTCCTGCCCGGCGCACGGCTGGTGAAGGCGTTCAACACGATCGGCTTCGAGAACCTCGCCACGGCCCGGGACCGGAGCCTGCCCGCGGCGATGTTCGTCGCGGCCGACGACGAAGCGGCCAAGCGGGTCGTCATGGATCTCGCAGCCGAGATCGGGTTCGTCGCCGAGGACGCCGGCGGGCTTTCGAACGCGAAGCCGCTCGAGGAGATGGTCAAGGTCTGGGTGGCCCTCTCGCGCGTTCACGGGCGCACGGTCGCCTTCGCGCTTTCCCGGGGCTGAGCTCCTCCGGCCGCCGAGCCCCGGGCCGTCTCGAGGCGTTCACGGCGGTCCCAGGCTTCGGTGACAGCGGCTGGCCGGCGCCGCCGGAATCGTGCCGAGAGCCGGGTTCCGGCCCCTCGCGGAGCGGCACCCGGCTCTCGGTTGGTGCGTCGACGGCGGCTTGTCTACGCCTTGTGCAGGCGCGTGCTGATCGCCCAGAACGTGTTGCGTGACGCGGCACCCGGGGCGCTGACGGTGCTGTTTATCCAGATGCCGTACCAATCATCGAAGATCGTGTTGCCAGCGATGGTCTCTGTCACTGGCGTGCCCAGCGACCAGACGAGGATGCCGGTCGTCGCCAGATCGCCGCCCGGCGGGACGGTGTCGGTGTCGCCGTCGAGGTTGTTCCGGCCGATCAGGTTGTCGCTGATCGTGTTGCCGCCCACGAAGGCGCCCGGCGCGTGTGCGTGGATGGTCACGCCCGACAGGCCGTTGCCGATGATCGTGTTGCCCTCGATCACGTTGTTGTAGGAGGCGGCCCCTGGGAACGGGGCGGCCACCAGGACTCCGGCGCCCTGGCCCTTGATCCCGTTGTAGAGGAGGAGGTTGTTGCGGACGACGTTGTCGTAGACGCCGCCGAAGGCGGGCATGAACTTGTGGGTCTTCGGGTCGACGGCAAGGTTGTGCGACGGCAGCGTGATGCCGCAGTCGTAGGCGTTGTCAGTGACGACATTGCCCGCGATGAGGTTGTCGTGGGTGGGACCGAATTCGTCGGTGAGTAGGATGCCGCCCGCGTTGCCCGAGACCGTGTTGAGCGTGACGCTCGAATTCGCCACGCTCCACAGGTGGATCCCCTCGCCGCAGTCGCCCGGGACGTTGCCGGACGCCTGGCACTCGGCATAGGTCGTCGTGGTGGGAGACAGCCCGCCCGCGTCGTTGTTCTGGACCTGGTTGTGGCTGATCGTGACGTGCGAGATCGGCACGCCCGTGAAGAGCTGCTGGCCGCCCACCATCGGACCCTTGACCGGGTTCGGCTGCTGGGCAAGGATGCCTTCGCCCGTGGCGTTCTCGACGGTGAAGCCCGTCACGGTCACGTTCGAGGCGGTGATCTTCACGCCGTTGTCGAGCCCGGTCGCGTCGATGATGCTGATCGTGGCTCCCTGGCCGGTGAGCGTCAGGGCCTTCGTTACGGCCACGTCTTCCTTGTACGTCCCGGCACACACGACGACGGTGTCGCCGGCAGCGGCCGCGCTGACCGCGGCACTGATGGTGCCGAACGACGCGGTCGCGCACGACGTGCCGGCGGCTCCCGACGCCCCGGTCGGCGAGACGTACCAGGTCGTGCTCTTTGCCGCCACGCCCGAAGCGACGGCAAGAGAACCGGCCAACAGCAGAACCGACCCGCCCAGCGAGCCGGCAAGGCGAAGTAGTCGCCCACGTTTCACGGGTTCCCCCCTTTGCGGCGTCGACCGCGACCTGCAGGGTCGAGCTCGCCAACTGCCCAGTGCCCCCCGCAGTTGGCGGAGTATAGCCCCGAGCCGGAGAGGCACCACCGAACCGCTCGGACGCGCGGCGAGGTCGTCCACGACCCTCATCGGAGGCACCCCTCGCGTGCCTGTGCGAGGATGAATCCCACCCCTCGCACCGGTGAAGCGCATGCGAATCGTTCGAGCTTCCGGGTCCCGAATCCGATTGGCCGGTGGCCGAGCCCGCAAGCCCCGATCGCCGGGCCGGCTGGACCTGGCCCGAGGACGGCCGACCGATCGGCCGGGGACCGCGACCGCCACGGCCCCCGTCCGCGTTCCGGACGGCGCTCGTCGCTGCGCTGCTCAGCGCGGTCCTGACGGCCGGCACGTGCTACATCATCTTCCGGGGTACCGCGCCGGGGTCGACCGTCGTCGGCGCGCCGGCCGGCTCGGCCCTCGTGCTCCCCGGCCAGGCAGCCGGGTCGACGGCGACAGCGGTGCGGCCGCCGGCCGGCTCCCCGGGCGTCGCGCGTGCCGACGCGAGCCTCGCGGCGAACCCGGGGTCGGGCGGATCGGTCGAGGCGATCGCAGCCCAGGCCATCCCGACGGTCGTGATGATCACCACCACGTCGACCCAGGTCGGCGGCTTCTTCGGCGAGCGCACGTTTCAGCAGACGGGCGTCGGCTCCGGGTTCATCTTCGACGCAGGCGGACTGATCCTCACGAACGCGCACGTGATCGAAGGAGCCGACGCCATCAGCGTCCAGCTGTCCAGTGGCAAGCAGCTCTCCGGCAGGGCCTACGGCGTCTCGAGCACGATGGATCTCGCGGTCGTGAAGGTCGACGGGTCCGGCCTGCCGGTCGCGTCGATCGGGACGTCGCGGTCCCTCAGGATCGGTGAGCCCGTCGTCGCCATCGGCACGCCGCTCGGCGAGTACCCCGATTCGGTGACGACGGGCGTCGTGTCAGGGCTGGACCGCTCAATCGATATCCAGGGCACGAGCCTCGCCGGCCTGATCCAGACCGACGCCCCGATCAATCCAGGCAACAGCGGCGGACCGCTGCTCGACCCCGCCGGGAAGGTCATCGGCGTGAACACTGCCACGACCACCGATGCCCAGGGCGTGTCGTTCGCGATCCCGATCGACGCGGCCCGGGCTGTCATCGCGGCGGCGCTCGCCGGGCAGCCCATCCCGTAGCCGGGGATCGCGGTCGGGACGTCGCGAAGGCCCGCCGGCGCCCGCTGCGAGGGGCCGGCCGGGATCGCGCTACGGCGCGAGCCGGTCGAGGACGACCGGCGGCGGTGGTGGCACCGCGACCGGCGCCGCCTCCGCGAGCCTGCGCTTGCGCTCCGCCACGCGCTCCCGGTAGAAGTCGACGGTGTCGGTCGGCGTGCCCTCGTAGATGACCTGGCCGAGCTCCATCAGCAGCGCGCGGTTGCAGAACTCGGTGACCGTGGTCAGGTCGTGCGTCACCAGCACGATCGCCTTGGCGTGTGTGACCATGTCGCGGATGCGCTGCGGCTGCGTCCGCGGAACTCCTCGTCACCGGTGCCGAGGACCTCGTCGAGCAGGAGGATGTCCGGCGCGATGGCGGTCGCGATGGCGAACCCGAGGCGCGCCCGCATGCCGCTCGAGTAGGTCCGCACGGGCGCGTCGATGAACGCCCCGATGTCCGCGAACTCGATGATCGACGGCGTTAGCGACTGCATGACCCGGTGGCGGATGCCCATGAAGCCGCCGATGAGCGAAGATGTTCTCGCGGCCGGAGATCTCCATCTCGAACCCGGCGCCCAGCGTCAGCAGGGACGACACCCGCCCGCTGAGCGACACGGTCCCCTCGTCGGGCGCCAGGATCCCGGCCAGCGCGAGCAGGAGCGTGCTCTTTCCGGCGCCGTTCGAGCCCGAGGATGCCCAGCGCCTCACCGTGCTGGATCTGGAAGCTGACATGCCGCAGCGCCCAGAAGTGCCGGCCCACCTGCTGCTTCCGGCCCACCCATTCGGCAAGCGAACCCTTGAGCGTGGTGCGCCGGGTCAGGTTGAGGTTGTAGCGGATGCCCAGGTCCTGGACGTCGACCGCGTACGGGGAAGCTGGCATCAGAGGATCTTCGCGAAGCTGGTCTCGAGCCGCTTGAACACCCAGATGGCGAGCGCCAGCAGGACGAAGGAGATCCCGAGGACGATGGCGAGGGCCCGAAGTCCGGCGGGCTGTTGTAGTAAGCGATGCTGCGGTACGAGGTGAGGATGTAGGTGAACGGGTTTAGCGCTAGGACGAAGCGGAAGGGGCTCCCCTTCAGATCGCTGACCGCGTAGATCGCCGGTGACATGTAGAACCAGATCCGCACGGCATGCCGCAGCAGGTTCTGCACGTCGCGGTAGAAGGTGTTCAGGGCGGAGAACAGGATGCCCAGCGCGAGCGTGAACACGAACTGCACGGCCGCGACCACCGGGAGCATCAGCAGCCAGGGGCTTAGGTGGCTCGGATAGGGGATGTAGAGGATCGCCAGCGAGATCAGCCCGAAGCCGAAGGTCATCGTGGCAGCGACGGTCGACGCCGCGGGCAGGATGATCTTCGGGAACTGGATCTGGCGGATCAGGTTGCCCCGGCCGGTCACGGAGGTCGTGGCGTCCTGCAGGGCGGTCTGGAACCACTGCCAGGGCAGGATGGCGGCGAACAGGAAGAGCGGCGCGTCCACGAGGCTCTTGGCGAACACGACCGTCACCAGGATCGAGTAGATCGCCATCGAGAAGAACGGGTCGATCAGCCACCACAGCTGCCCGACCACGGTGTCCGCGTGGGTCCGCTTGAGGTCGGTCCCGACGAGGTGCTGGAGAAGCCGCCCGCGCGTCCGCAGGTCCGTGGACCCGCGCGTGACCAGGCGGACAAACTCGAGGCGCCTGAACAACTCGCGGAAACCGAGGGGGCGTTGGGCTGCGGCTGGGCGAGGCTCGGGGACCGCCCGGACAGGGGTTGTCATCGGCAGCGGAACGGTAGCATGGGTGGTTGCGGGCTCGCGTGCGGTGACCGGCTGGCACGCTCGCCACGAAGGGCGACCGCCACCGCATCGGAGTACTGTGACGTTCTCGTGCCCGGATGTCAGCATCCGCGCGCCCTCCAAGGAGACACCAGCGCGACATGGGACCGCAGCGACCCCGGAAGACACCCGCTTCGAGGGCTCGGGGACTGGCTCGTCAGCCATGGCCAGGACGCCCTCGCCCGCGGCACCGGCACCGGCCCCGGGCGCCCCGGCTTCGTTCCGCTCGCGCGTGCGCCGACTCGGCCGCGCCTCGTCCGGCGTGCTCGTTCTGCTCTTCCTCGTCTGGGTGCTCCTGAGCGCGCTGTCGGGCCCCGTCGCCAGCTACCTGTGGTTCCGGAGCGTCGGGTTCGGCTGCACCTGGACGGCCCAGTTCGCCTATGCCCTGGGGCTGTTCCTCGCCGGCCTGGTCGGCGGTGCGGTCGTGATGGTCCTCGAACCTGGTCCTGGCATGGCGCCTGGTCGTGATCCGGACGACGCGAGCGGTCGCCGCCAGGGATGCGCGCCGGCGCATGGACGCCCGGGGCGCCGCCTGGCTCGACCGCGGCCGCCAACCTGCCCCGCCGTTCCGTGCGCCTGGGCCTGCTCGTGCTGGCCCTCGCGATCGCGCTCCTCTTCGGCTGGCTCCTGCCGGGCGCCTGGCAGACCGTGGCGCTATGGCTGCACCGCGTGCCGTACGCGCCGTCGGGGGCTGCCGTCACCGACCCGATCTTCGGCCTGGACCTGGGCTGGTGGATGTTCAGCCTGCCGATGCTGCACCTGGCGGCGACGGTCGCCGGCGCCATGCATCCTGGCCAGCCTGGTCCTCGATCGGCGCCGCCTACGGCATCGCCGCCGTGCGGGGGGCGCACGTCTCGAGCCGCGGTCCGGTCCTGCACCTCGCCGTGCTGGGCGGCCTGCTCCTCGCCGTCGTCGCGGCGATGCAGTGGCTCGGCCGCTACGACCTCTCCTACGCGCAGAACGGCTTCGTCACCGGGGTCACGGCCACCGACTCGGCGGTGCGCCTCCCGCTTGCCGTCGTCACCGCGGGCACGACCGCGGTCGCCGCGGTCCTGCTGGTGATCCTGGCGGCGGTGAACCGCGCCCGGCTGGCGCGGCGAGTCGCCATCGTCGGCGGGGCATGGTACGTGGCCCTCCTGGTGGCCGGCGCGGTGCTCCCGGCTGCCTACCAGCAGCTCGTCGTGGCGCCCAGCCAGAACGTGGCCGAGGCGCCGTACATCGCCAACAACATCGCCCTGACCCGGCGCGGCTTCGCCCTCGACACCTGGACCGTCGTGCCCGACACGGGCCGCTCGAGCCTGACGGCCGCCGACGTGACCAGCGACCAGGCGACCTTCGACAACGCCCGGCTGTGGGACGCTCGGTCCGCTCGGCCGCCACGCTCGACCAGCTCCAGACCGTGCGCCAGTACTACACGTTCACCTCGGTCAACATCGACCGCTACGTGATCAACGGCCAGCCCACCGAGGTGATGCTCTCGGCGCGGGAGATGGCCCTGGCCAAGAGCCAGCCCAACCCGACCTGGGTCGCCTCCCACGTCCTGTACACCCACGGGTACGGCATCGCGATGGTGCCGGTCAACGGCGTCGACCCGAACGGCCTGCCGCAGCTGATCATCCAGAACCTGCCGGTCACGTCGGCGCCGGGGGCGCCGGTCGTGACGCAGCCGCGGCATCTACTTCGGGCAGCGGCCGTCGAGCTGGGTCCTCGTCGACGCGAAGAGCCCGGAGTTCGACTACCCATCCAGCACTCGGGAACGGCAGCGACGTCGACACGCGCTACGCGGGGACGCCGGGATCGACGTCGGCTCCCCGGCCGCGCGGCTCTTCTGGGCCTGGAACCTGGGCGACCTCAACCTGCGCGATCAGCGACCAGGTGACCGCGCCAGACGAAGCTCCTGCATCCACCGCAGCCTGGCCGATCGGCTCGGCACGCTCGCTCCGTTCCTCGCCCTCGACGGGAACCCGTACCTCGTGGTCGGCCCGGACGGCCACCTCGTCTACGTCCAGGACGCGTACACCCTCACGGGCGGCATGCCCGACGCGATCCACGGTGACCGACGCCACGCTCGGCGCGACCTACAACTACATCCGCAACAGCGTGAAGATCACCGTCGACGCCTACGACGGCACGACCCACTTCTACGTGGCCGACCCGTCCGACCCGCTGATCCGCGCCTGGCAGGGCGTCTTCCCGGCCATGTTCGAGCCGCTCTCGGCGATGCCCGCCGGGCTCGTGGCGCACCTGCGCACGCCCGAGGCGATGTTCAACGCCCAGACGCAGATGTTCGCCGCATACCACGTCACGGACGTGGCCAGCTTCTACAAGAGCGACAACCTGTGGACCGTGCCCACCGTGACCACGGGCGGCACCCAGGTCCTGCCGCCGCAGGCCTACTACGTGGAGATGCGCCTGCCGGACCAGAGACGCGCCGGAGTTCGTGCTGGTCCAGCCCATGGTGCCGGCCTCGCGGCCCAACATGATCGCCTGGGTGGCGGCCCGCAACGACGGGGCGGCCCGTGGCCAGGTGGTCGTCTACCAGCTTCCCGCCAACACGACGATCCAGGGCCCCACGCAGATCGAGGCGCGCATCGACCAGGACCCGGTCATCAGCGCCCAGATCAGCCTGTGGAACCAGAGCGGCTCGCAGGTCATTCGCGGGAGCATGCTCGTCATCCCGGTCGGCACGTCGTTCCTCTACCTCGAGCCGATCTACCTGCAGTCCAAGAGCTCGGCGTTCCCGCAGCTCACCAAGGTCGTCGTCGCGTCGTCGCAGACGGTCGCCTGGGGCGACACGCTCGGCGAGGCGCTGCAGGACGTCATCAGCGGCGCCGGAACCGGCGGGACCGCGGCCGGGAGCGGTACCGGCGCGGGCGGCGGGCAGACCGGCACGGGGGCCAGCGCGAGCCCCGCCCCGAGCGCGCCGGCCGGGCTTCCCACCGACATGGCGGGCCTGATCCGCTACGCGAACGATCATTTCGCCGCGGCGATGGCGGACCAGGCCGGCGGCAACCTCGCGGCGCACGACCAGGAGCTGCAGCTCGTCCAGTCGGCGCTCGACGCCATGAGCGCACTCAACGGCGGGCTGGCGTCGCCCGCGCCTTCACCATCGGCCTCGCCGGCTCCCTGACCGGGCGCCGGCGAGGCGTCTCTTAGGCGGGCCCGGCCGGAGGGATCCGCGCTCCGAACAGCCCGCCCGCGCCTCCCCGGGGAACCCGGACGACCAGCGCCCCCGGCTCCGCCTGTGCCCGCCAGGCGAACCCGGGAGCACGGACCGGCGGGCGCCGAACGGGCGTGCCGTCGACCTCGACGGGCACGTCCCCGTCGGCCTCGATCTCGATCTCGGCCCCCCGGAAGCACGGTGCGACGCCGGCCGGGTGGCGGTGCGCCGCCAGGGCCCAGGCCAGTCTCGCGCTGCTGCCGGCGTCGCCCCATGGAGCGACTGTCACGTCGAGGAGCCCGTCGTCGGCGAGCGCATCCGGCGCGACGCGGATGACGTTCGCGTAGAGACGCGTGTTCGCCACGACGACCTGGACTGCCGTGCCCTCCCACGCGTCGCGGCCATCGACCCGGATGCGTCCACGGAAGGGCCGGCAGGCGGGCAGGGCGCGCAGCACGCCGATGCCGACGCCGAGGACGCCCAGGCGCCGCTTCAGCCGCGCATCGGTACGCTCGAGCGCGAGCCCGTCGACGCCGAATCCGGCGATGAGCATGAACCGAAGCCAGCCGCCGTCGCCGGCCGTGAGCCGCCCCAGGTCCATCAGGCGGTCGTCGCCCGCGACGATCGCGCGTGCCGCCGCTTCCGGTTGCCGGGCCGCGCCGAGCTCGTGGGCCCACAGGTTCGCGGTGCCGCCCGGCAGGACCGCCAGCGGGATCGCGCTCCCGGCCAGGGCCGACGCGATATCGCGGAGCGTCCCGTCGCCTCCCGCGGCGATGAGCAGCTCGCAGCCGGCGTCGAGAGCGTCGCCGACCTGCTCGCGCGCCCGACGCTGCCCGCCGCGGTGCACCACGTCGACCTCCCAGCCAGCCGCCCGGAACACCGGCAGGACGCGTTCGACCGGGTAGGCGCCGCGGTACGAGTCGGGATTGTCGACGATCCGGGCACGCACGCCGGCTAGCCCTGCGAGCCGCCCGGCGAGACGCCGCCCGACGAGGTGCCCCGAACGCGCGCGAGCGCGGGCCCGACCCGACCGAGCGCCGGCTGGACCCGCACGAAGGCGGCCCGGACGGCCCCCGCGTGGACGACCACGTAGTACGAGACGTAGGCGTACGCAACGCCGCCGATGCAGTCGATGATCCAGTGGTCGCCGGTGTAGATGACGGAGAAGGCGACGAGCAGCGTGTAGGCGAACGCGAGCCAGCCGACCTTGCCGAAGGCCCGGCGGAGCACCAGGAAGGTGAGGAACGGGTAGGCGCAGTGGAGCGAGGGCCAGGCGGCGAAGCCGTTCGGGTTCACCCCGTAGAAGGCGTACGTGTACAGGTAGTGCCCGGAGAAGCCGAGCGCGCTCGCCAGGATGTCGAAGGCGCCCGGTTTCAGGTACGAGATCGAGGCGACTCCGTTCGGGCCGTTGAGCAGGCCCACCTCCGCCGCGTACCACGGCGGGGCTGCCGGCATGAGCATGAACGTCACGAACGCCGACAGGCTCAGGATGATGAGCGCCGCGACGAAGTCGTAGTAGAGGGTCCGCCTGCCCACCCACAGGACGAAGCCCGTCACGAGCGGAAGCGCGAAGTGGAGCATGTAGACAACGGTCGCCATCTCGGCGACCGGGTCGACGCCGGTGGCCGGATGGATCGCGGATTGGAGCACCTGCGTCGCCACGTGGCCGAAAAGCACGATTCGCTCGGCCGTGACCATGTCGCCGATGTGCACGGGGAAGCCGACCGTGTCCGCCTGGCCACGCATCAGCTCGTAGGCAAGGAGCAGCGCGACGAACGGAATCCAGTCCCGCAGGAACAGCCGCCCGCGGCCGAGGATGACGGCCCCGAGGCCGAACGCGACGGCCATCACGTCGGGCGTGACCTCCACGCCGCGCAGGACCATCAGGACGAGGATGAACGCGCTGTAGAGGAGGACGCCGGCGATCAGCATCCGCTCGTTGCGCCGACCGAGCGGCGCTGTCTTCGGTTGGTCGGGCTCGTCGGGCACCGCGACGAGCACGTCAGTGGTCAGGTCGGCCATAGCCGCCCAGTTTACGGGTCAAGGCCGATGCCGGTGACGGCCCGGCGAGAGCGAGGTCCCGCCGCGTCGGAGGCGATCAGACCCCGGGCTCGGCGGCGACGCGGCCGGCCGCGATCGCAGCGACGAAGGCAGCGTGGTCGCGCTCGGCCTTGTCGGCGTAGGCGTCCGCGAATTCGCCGATGGCGTGATCGAAGCCGGCATCGTCGCCGAGGTACCCGGCGATCTCGGCAGGCCGGCCAGACCGTGCGTGCCCCCGGGCGAGCGCCCACCCGCACAGTGCGCCCCAGGCCTCGAGGTCCTCGAGCGTCATGGCATCCACGACCGCCCCGCCCTTCTGGTCCTGCAGCTGGCGCACGTACGAATCCTGGCCGGCCCCGCTCGTCCAGCCGAGGAGGACGTCTCCGGCGGCCTGGAGGCGGCGCTGGCCGGCCACGACCCGCGCCCCGTGGCTCGGCTGGGTGCTCGGACCGAGGAAGCGCTCCAGGACGGACGCCTGCGCCTGCTTCACCTGCAGGAAGATCGGGTCGCCGTCGGCTCCCTGCATTAGGACCGCGATCGCATCGAGGCCCACGCTGCCCACGCCCACGACGGTGCGCACGGCGTCGACGAGCGCGTACCGGTCGAGAAGCACGAGTCGATCCTCCGCGACCGTGTCCCGGTAGCCGGCCATCGCGGCGGTCACGGACGCCGGGGTCAGGCCGGGGAGATGGGTGGTGATGGGGGAATGGTCGACGATCCGGCGCCGGCCGTCCGCGTCGACCGCGGTGAGCCTGGGCAGCTCGTGGAGCGCGTCGTGGTGGTGGGCGGCCTTCACGGTCTTGTCGAGGAACGGCCGGGCGCGCTTGTCGACGTAGGCGAGCACGCTGGCCACGTCGACGCGGGCGTAGTAGACGTCCAACGCGGGCATCCCGGCGTAGGCCGCCATCCGCTCGCGGTATGCCGCGACGGCGAGGTGGACAGCGTGCCGGGAGGCGTGCCGGTCGAAGCCACGGAGCCGGCCGGCGACGACCAGGCTTGCCGCCAGGCGCTTCACGTCCCACTCAAAGGGCCCGTGTAGCGTCTCGTCGAAATCGTTGATGTCGAAGACCAGATCGCGCTCCGGCGAGGCGAACAAACCGAAGTTCGAGAGGTGGGCGTCCCCGCAGAGCTGGACCACGATCCCGGTGCCGGGGCTGGCGGCAAGGTCGGCCGCCATCGGCAACGCCGCTCCCCGATAGAAGTTGAACGTCGATGCCGCCATACGGCCGTGGCGGATCGGCACGAGATCCGGGATCCGGCTCGCCGCCTGCTCCAGAAGGAGCGCGACCGGGTCGGGTCGATCGGGCGCCGGCTTCCAGTCCGCGGGAGACGCCAGCGGCACCCGGGCGCGAGCGGCCTCGCCGGCACGGCGCAACTCGTCGCGGGTCTGCAGGGTGGACACGGCGCGATCAGCCTTCGGCCGCCGGCCCGGGCGGCGGGGCCGGCACACCGGCACCGGGACCGGTGTCCGCGGCGGCCCGGAACGCCCGCAGCAGCGCATCGACGGTGTCGAAGATCCGGCCGGCGCCGATGAGCTCGGTCAGGCCATAGGCGTCCACCTGCGCGCGAACCTTCGGGTTCAGGTCGCACATGGCGAAGGTGACGCCCAGCCTGGCGAGCTCCGCCCGGACCTGGCGGATCGTGTCCGCCCCGGAGTAGTCGATGTCGCCGATCGACGCGCCGGAGACGCCGAGCCAGCGCAGCGGCGGATCGGCGCCGTTCGCGACGTCCATGATCTCCTCGGAGAAACAACTGCCGTTCGCGTAATAGAGGCCGGACCCGAAGCGGTAGATCACGAGGCCGGGGGCCGTCTCGGCGCGCTCGGTGATCGGGGCCAGCCCCCGCGTGCCGTCCGGCGCCACCAGCACCAGCGTGTCGTACGGGCGGTAGCTGTGGTAGAGGTGCTCGACGATCGAGAGCGCCATCGCCAGGACGATCCCTTCCTCCACCCCGACCCCGACGACCGTCAGCGCGGTGACCAGGGCGACCGCGAACTCGCCCGGCCGCAGGCGGGCGACGGCCGTCATGCCCCGGATGTCGATGAGGCGCAGACCGATCAGGAAGACGACCGAGGAGAGCACCGCGTCCGGCATCGAAGCCAGCGGGCCGGTGAGGAAGAGGAGCACGATCGCCACGATCACGCCCGCAGTGAGCTGCGAGACCTGGCTTCGACCCCCGGCGCTGTCGACCATCTCCGTCTTGGTGGGGCTGCCGTTGACGACGAACGTCCCGGTGACCGCGGCCGCCGCATTGGCGAGACCCAGGCCGACGAGGTCCACGTTCTCGTCGAAGCTGTCGCCGTACTTCATGGCGTACGCCCGCGAGGTCGCGGCGCTCTGGGCCAGGATGACCACGACCATCGAGATCACGGTCGGCAGGAGCATGGCCAGGTTCTCTCGGGTGATCAGGCCGGTCGGAAGGTCGAGCGTCGGCAGGCCGCCCGGGACGGTCCCGAGCACCGTCACTCCGTGACTGCCCAGGTCCAGGACGTAGCTCGCGGCGATCGAGCCGACCACCGCCACGAGGGCGCCGGGGATCGCCCTGTTCACGCGCCCCAGGCCGAGGATCGTCACCAGGACCGCGACGGAGACGGCGAGGGTCGGGATGCTCGTGCTCGTCGGGATTGCCTGGACCACCGCCGCGAACTTCGCGAGGGTGCCACCGGTCTTGCCGGTGATCGCCAGCATGCCGCCCACCTCGCCCATCGCGACCTGGATCCCGACGCCGGTGAGGAACCCGATGAGCACGCTGCGGGACAGGAAGTTGGCGATGAATCCCGAGCCTGAGGAGTCGCGCGGCAATCAGCAGGGCGGCGCACATGAGCGCGGCCACCGAGGCGAGTTGCACGTACTCCGGCGACTGGGCCACGGCCCCGGACGCGAGGAGGCCCGTGGCGAGGATCGCGGCGGTTGCCGAATCGGCGCCCACCACCAGGTGGCGCGACGAGCCGAAGATCGCAAAGACGAGGATGGGAAGGAGGAGCGTGTACAGGCCGGTGATCACGGGCGTGCCCGCGATCTTCGTGTAGCCCATCACCTCGGGGATGGCGAGCGCAGCCAGCGTGGCGCCGGCAATGATGTCGGCCGGCAGGCGCGCGGGGGCGATCGGCAGCAGGCCGCCGAGGAGCCACCTGGAGCGCCGCCCGAGGCGGACCGTCGAGGACGTCACGCCGTCGCCTCCCCCAAGCACCGATTCCCGAGGCCGGGCACATCCTCGACCACCGATGATCGGGACCGCGGCCGGGGCCCCGATCGAGCACCCGACCCGCCACTCGCCACGATAGGCGGTCGGGGGTCTTCGCGTTGAGGGCCGCGCCCGACCGGTCCGAACGCCCCCTTCCTGCCGAGCAGCTCCCCGCGGCTGGTACCATCGCGCCGGCTTCGGCGCGCAGGGACCGCGGGCTGAGCGACCGCGCAGCGGAGGTGGGCATGGACGGCGCGAATGGTCGAAGCACGACGGGCGCGGATCGCCAGATGGTCGTGTTCGGCCTGGCGCTGATCGCGGCGCTTCTCCTCGCGGTCTTCCTGCCCGATCTCGTCCCGGCCGCGGCCCACGGACTCGGAGCGGAGGTCGTGCACGCCCGCGTGGTGTCGATCGTTGAGCCAAGCCCGGTGCCATCCGCCCAACCGCTCGCCTCCCCTCAGCCCCTCGCCTCGGGCGTGCCGAGCTCGGCCCCGTCCGCCTCGGTCCCGGGCGGGGGCCAGCCGCTCCAGGCCATCGTCACGTTCCTCGACGGTCCGTTCGCCGGTCAGGAGGGCCAGGGGGTCATCCAGGGGCCGAGCGGTTCGCTCGAGCTGCCCGACTACCGGCCAGGCGACGAGGTCGTCGTGGAGATCGACACCGCGCCCGACGGGTCGAAGTCGATGATCCTGATCGACCGGTGGCGCCTGCCGCTCCTCGAGATGCTCCTCGGCCTCTTCGCGGTGACGGCCGCGGCGGTTGCCGGCTGGCGCGGGCTCCGAGCGATCGCCGCGCTCGCCCTGACCCTCGTCCTCACGCTCCGGCTGTTCGTCCCGCTCGTCATCCGCGGCTGGGACCCGGTGGCGCTGGCGATCGTGTTCGGGATCCTCGTCACGACGCTGAGCTTCATGCTGACCCAGGGGCTTAACCGGACAACGTACGCCGCGATCGCGGGGACGTCACTCGGCCTCGGCGTGACCGGAATCCTCGCCGCGCTCGTGACCGCGGCGGCGAACTTCACGCCCGCCCAGGGCTCGGACCAGGTGATCTACCTCGCCCAGCTCACGAACGGGAGCATCGACCTCTCCGGGCTGCTGCTCGCCGCGGTCATCTTTGGCGGCCTCGGGGTGCTCAACGACGTTGCCATGACGCAGGCGGCGACCGTCGAGGAGCTCCACGATGCCAACCCGTCCCTTACGCGGTGGCAGCTCTTCGGCCGAACCATGAACGTCGGCGTCTCCCACCTCGCGGCCACGATCAACACCCTCGTGTTCGCGTACCTCGGGACTGCGCTCCCGCTCGTGGTCCTCATCGTCCTGCAGGTCTCCAACATGGCCGCCACGCTGAGCGAAGAGGGTGTGGCCGTCGAGATCATCCGCACCGTGGTCGGCGCCATCGGCGTGCTCTCGGCCGTGCCGCTGACCACCGCCATCGCCTGTCGCTGGGTCATCGGCCCCGGAGTCCCTGCGCCGGCTGCGATCGAGGACTCCGGGCCGGGCGACGGCGCCGGCGACACGGCTGGCGCCGCAGAGTAGGATCGCATCTCGGGCGGCCGGTCCGCCCACGGCGAGGAGTGCGCATGGAAGGCCTCTCTCCCCTCCACCTGATCATCGTCCTCGTGATCGCGGTGCTCGTTCTCGGTCCGGGCAAGCTTCCCGAGGTCGGCGCGGCCCTTGGAAAGGGCCTCCGCGAGTTCCGCAAGGCGACGACGGAGATCTCTGAATCCGTGCGGCTGGAGGCCGCCTCGCCGCCGGCCCCGGACGCAACGCCGGCACCCGTGGCCGTGCCCCTCCCGATGCCCGGGCTTGCGCCCCTTGCGGGATCCGGGCCCGGCATGCCGGAGCCGTCAGGCGAACCGCCGCAGCCGGTTACCCCGACCGGGACGCCCTGATCGCACGCAGCGCAACCAGCGCCTGCCAGGCCCCGGGGATCGCCACGTAGATCCGCTCCAGGAGGCCCAGCCACGCTTCGAGGGGTCCGTTGATGGTGAGCGGCACGAGGAGCGTGGCCACGACCATCAGTGCGGCCGCTCCGGCGGTCGGGCGCGCCGACGGCCGCCAGGCAGGGTCGCGCCCGAAGACCCACGCCGCCGCGGCGAGCGAGATCGGGGTGGCGACCGCGTAGACGTAGAACGTCAGGAGGTGGAGCCCTCCGACGACCGTCATCGGGGTGCCAGCGGCGTCCGTCGGGAGCAGCGCGAAGGCGAGCGCGATCGCCGCCTGCATCGCGAAGATCGCCCGCACGATGTTGCGGTCGCGAGCGGCGCCACCGATGACCCGGCCCGCCCCGACCGCCCAGGCGAGCGTCAGCGGCGCGCCGATTGTGAAGGCGAGTGTCTGGAGCCAGCCCAGCGGCGCGTGCACGAGCGAGCTGATCGAATCGGAGATGACGTCGTGGCCGGGCCACGTCGCCGCGGCGACGCCCCCGAGCACCCAGAAGACGAGCGGCCCGACCACGCCGCAGGCGAGAAGGACCCGGGTGTGCCGGGGGGCCACGTCACGTCGGGGCACGAACCCTCGCCGGGCGCTGTCGCGAAGCTGAGCGGCGTCGGGCATCGATCGAGCCTACCAGCCCGGGCCGCTCACCCCGCACCCGCCGCGCCTACGACATCGATGCGCGCGACTGGGGCCGATCCCAGCGATGCTCGCGCACGGCGGCCAGCAGCTCCGGCGGCAGCGCGCCCGCCTCGGCGGCTGCGAGGTTGGCCGCGAGATGCTCGAGGCTCCGCGTGCCAGGGATGACCGTGGTCACGTCCGGGTTCGAGAGGACGAAGCGGAGCGCGAGCTGGGCCATCGTCTCGCCCGCGGGAACGAGCGCCCGGAGCGCCTCGACCCGCGGGACCGTCGCCTCGAGATTGGCCCGCCCGAAGTAGGCGTTCCGCCAGTCGGCCTCGGGCCAGCGGCTGTCGACCGTCAGCGTGCCGGCGAGGCTCCCTTCGTCGAGCGGGACACGCGCGATCACGGCCACGCCGAGGCTGCGGCAGACGGGGAAGAGCTCGTCCTCCGGCGCCTGGTCGAAGATGTTGTACACGACCTGGACGGAGTCGATCCGGCCGGTCCGGAGCGTCCGCAGGACGTTCTCCGGTTCCCTCCGGTTGACGCTGATCCCCACGTATCGGACCAGGCCGTCGCGCTTGAGCTTCTCGGCGGCCCGCTGCCAGCCCTCCTCGTCCGCCCAGGCGTCCTGCCAGACGTGGAACTGGACGAGGTCCAGCGAATCCAGCCGGGCCTGGCGGAGGATCCCTTCAACCGACGACCGGACGTGGCCTTCGGGGAACGCGTCACGGATCCTGGACCCCGGGCGGGCCGGCCACTCCCGGTTCCTGGGCGGGATCTTCGAGGCGAGGAAGAGGCCCCGGCCCGGGTTGGCCCGAGCAAGCGAACCCATGAGCCCGTCGCTGCGGCCGGCCCCGTAGACCTGCGCCGAATCGAAGAACGTCACCCCGGCATCGACGGCGGTCTGGAGGACGGCCGACGATTGCCGATCGTCGGCGCCCGTCCAGCCGCCGATGCCCCCGCCCATGCCCCACATCCCGACCCCGAGCTCGCTCACCGGCCGGCCGCTCCGCCCGAAGGCCCGTTCCTGCATGCTCGCTCCCGCACTTCGGTACCGCGCCGCTGTCCGCCTCGCGCCGGCGTCGCCCCGCCATGGTGGCGCCTGCCGAGGTTGTGCGCGCGGCCGCGGAAACCATGGCGGCATTCCGGGCGTCACCCCAGCATGAACGTGAAGCTTGCGACACTCCTCGCTCTCATTCTCGGGCTCGGTGCCTGCGCACCGGCCGCGTCGCTCGACAGCGACGTCGGCCTGGCACGCGCGGACGTCGCTCGCGCCTCGGCAGATCCCGGCGATGCGCTCCAGGCCGGCGCCGCCGTCGATGCGTTCGGGCTGGACCTCTACCTGGCCATCGCTCCGGGACAGATGAACCTGGTCTTCTCCCCGGCCAGCATCACCCTTGCGCTCGCCATGGCCCGCGCAGGAGCGCGCGGCGCGACCGCCTCGGAGATGGACGCGGTCATGCACGGCGCCGCAGCGGACGATCACTCCGTCTGGCTGAACGCGCTCGACCAGGCGCTCGCCACACGGAGCGGGACCTTCCAGGACGAGAGTGGGAAGGATGTCTCGGTCACCCTCAGGATCGCGAACGCCCCGTTCGCCCAGCAGGGGATGCCCCTCGAGATGCCGTACCTGGATGCGCTCGCCGAGCGCTTCGGCCGTGGCCTGCGCTTGGTCGACTACAAGGCAGACCCCGACCACGCTCGGGCCCTGATCAACGGCTGGGTCGACGCCCAGACGGAGCACCGGATCCCGGAGCTTCTCGTCCCGGGCGTGCTCACCCCGGCGACCCGCCTCAGCCTGGTCAACGCGATCTACCTGGAGGCGGCGTGGGAGACGCCCTTCCCGGTCGACGCCACGACGGCCGGCACGTTCACGCGCGCCGACGGCTCGACGGTGCAGGTGCCGTTCATGGCCACGACGACGTCCCTCCGCTACGCGTCGGGGAGCGGCTGGCGCGCGGTGGAGATCCCGTACGTCGGCGGATCGCTCGCGATGACGATCATCGTCCCGGATGACCTCGCGGCGTTCGAGTCGACCCTCTCGTCCGATTCCTTCGCAGCGATCACCGACGCGCTCAGCGGCACCGAGGTTGCGCTGGCGCTCCCGAAGTTCGGGATCGAGACGAAGACGGACCTCGCGGCGGCCCTGGCGGCGCTCGGCATGCCGTCGGCGTTCGACGACCGGGCGGACTTCCGCGGCATCACGACCGCCGAGCAGCTGCAGATCTCCGACGTGATCCACCAGGCCAACATCGACGTCGACGAGAAGGGGACGGAGGCCGCGGCTGCGACCGCCGTCGTGATGCGGGCGACGGCCACGCCCGCCGAGCCGGTGAGCCTGCGCGTGGACCGGCCCTTCCTCTTCGCGCTGAGCGACGTGCCGACGGGCAGCATCCTCTTCCTCGGCCACGTGGGCGACCCGTCGATCGCCCGGTGATGCCGGCCGCCGCGGGAGGCCCCCAGGGCGTGCTTATCGAGGCCACGGGACCCGGCCGGACAGGATCGCGAGGCGTCCTCAGCCAGCCGGCCGATAGCCGACCAGGCGCAAGGCCGCATCACGCAGCGCATCCCGGGGCATCGCAGGCCACTGGTCGCCGTAGGTTATGAGCAGGCCGTTGAAGAAGGCGAAGTAGTAGGTGACGAGCTGGTCCGGGTCGGCCGGCGTGACCGCGCCTTCGGACCGGGCTTCCGCGAAGACGCGTCGCAGGTTCGCGCGGTACCGACCGCCGATCTCGGGCATGTCGAAGCCGAGGGAACGGACCAGCTCGTTGCTCCCGTGGCCCATCAGGCCGCCGAGGATGACCATGAACGGCGCGTTCTGGTCGCAAAGCGCGAGTGTTCGCTCGAGGAGGAGGTCCAGCTTGCGGCGGGCCGGACCGTACGCCGCCGCAACTTCGGCGGTCATGGCCTCGACGTTACTGAAGCCCTCTTCGAGGATCGCTGCGAGAAGCGCCTCCTTCGAAGCGAAGTGCCAGTACACGTTCCCCGCGCTCATCCCGGCGCGTCGCGCCACGTCCGCGACCCTGCAGGCGGCGTACCCACGCTCGGCGAAGAGGGACCGTGCGGCTTCGAGGATGCGAGCCCGACTTGCGGCCTTTGCGCTCTCGCTGACGATGCTGTCTGTGGGGCTCACCGACGCCTCCTGACTGATGAGTCAATCAATACTGTAGTAATGAATGAACAGTCAGTCAATGACGCGAGCGAGAGCCGACCGCCGCACGATCATCTAGGAGTCTCCATGTCGTCGGTGCATGCTGTGCGGCGTTTGAACGTTTCGCGGGCGCCAATCGTCGGATGAGCATGACTGCAGTGGAGCACCTTGCCGTGATGAAGGCGGAAGACGAGGGCGTCCGGCGCAGGGACGATCCACGCGCTCGGACGTTCGCCGAGCTCATGGATCGGCCTGCCCTGGAGCGTGCCTACCGGTATGCCACGCTCATGCTGGGCGATCGGGCGGACGCCGAGGACGTCACGCACGACGCGGCGCTCACCGCCTGGCGCCACCTTGGCGAGCTGCGCGACCCGACGAGGTTCGAGGCGTGGTTCGGCCGGATCGTCGTCAACGCCTGTCGTGACCGGCTCCGGAGGCGGCGTCGCCTACCCGTCCACGTCGAGCTAGACCCCGAGCTGTCGAGCCCGGACCCGAACGACGACTCTGCGCCCCGCGACGCCCTTGCGGCCGCGATCCGCTCGCTCGGTGCCGATCATCGCGAGGTCGTCGTGCTGCGCTTCTACGCGGACCTCACCGTCGACCAGATCGCCGCCCGGACCGGGGTCGGCGCGGGCACCGTGAAGTCCCGCCTCCACTACGCACTGCGCGAGCTTCGCGCGGCCGTCGATGCTCAGGACCAGGGGAGATTCAGGCCATGAAGAGCGATGAGTCCTTCGAGCAGGACGTGCGGGCCTCGCTGCGGGCCTCCGCCCCACGGCAGGTCCCGGAGGACCTCGTGGTCCGTGTCGCGGCGATCCCGGCCGAGGAGCCGGCTTCCGACGGCGCCCGCGGGCTGCACCTGTTTGCGCGGTCCGCGGTGAACCTGGCCGCGGCCGCGATCGTGGTCGTGGCCGTCGCGGCGCTGATCATCAGCCGCAACGGTGCGAACGTCCCGGTCGGCGGGCTGCCGAACGGATCACCGAGCGTCGCGGCACCGAGCTCGACGCCGGTTCCCGCGGCCTCTCCATCCCCCTCGCCGGCGGCCGAGCCCGGGGCGGTTCCGGCTCTCGGGCTCAGCCCGGCCTCGGTGACGTTCGTCTCGGCAGACGACGGCTGGGTCCTTGGCAAGGCGACGTGCGCGAGCGGGAAGTGCGCGGCGATCGCCCGGACGGCCGACGGCGGGCGGACCTGGGTCGCGGTGCACGCACCCAATTCACCGATCTTCCCGAGCCCGAGCGACGCCTCGCCGGGCATCAGCGAGCTTCGCTTCGCCGACGCGCAGGACGGGTGGGCGTTCGGGCCGGACCTGTGGTCGACCCATGACGGCGGAACCACCTGGGTGCGACAGACCATCCCGGGCGTTGCCTCTGGCCCGAATGTCGCGGCCCTGGAGACGGTGGGCAGGACGGTCTACGCGGTCGTCTTCGACGGCAGCGCATACCGCGTCGCCTCGAGCCCCGTCGGGTCCGATGCCTGGACGCTCGCGACGATCCGCGTCCCTGTCGGGGCCGGGCCCGTCCCAACCATCCAGCTGATCCTGCAGGATGGGGCTGGCTGGTTGCTCGAGAATGACCGGACCGTCGTGGCCGGCGCGCGCCTCGTCAACGGTGCGTGGGTGACCTGGCAGCCGCCGTGCGCGACTGTCGTCGGCCCCGCGTTCCTCGCCGCATCCGGCGCCAGGGATCTCGCCGCCGCCTGCGACGTGGGCCTGTGGAGCAACCCGACGGGCGAGCACCTCTTCCTGTCGCACGACGGAGGGTCGACGTTCACGGAGTCGGTGACCGCGGTCCCGTTGACCATGGGGGCGATGGCCGCGGCGGCATCTCCATCGGTGATCGTGGTCGGCGGCAGCGACGGGACGGGCGCGATTCTCGTGGCCACGTTCGACGCCGGGAAGTCGTGGAGCGTGGTCGCACGGCTGGGGTCCGTCCAGATCGCGGACCTCGGGTTCACGACGCCGACACAGGGCGTGGTCGTCGCCGCGGCGGCGAACGGGCCGGCCACTCTCCTGATGACCCGGGATGGCGGGCACACGTGGAGCCCGGTGGGGCAGGCAGGGAGCTGATCGCCGCGCCGGCACCGCGCGCCCGGGAGCAGTCCCGGGCGCCGGACCGGCCTCAGGTCACGCTGACCGTGATGCGGTGATGGCCGCGGGCACCGTCCGGGGCGGGGCTGGTGACCTGGTCCGTCTGCACGACGCCGGTCCCGTCGATCGCCTCGACCTCCAGGCTGTGCTGGCCCGGCGTGGCGGCCCACGGCAGCACCCATTGGACCCAGGTGGCCTTCGAGATCGGGCGACTGATCGTGGCGCTCTGCCAGGCGCCGCCGTCCACCCGCAGCTGGACCGCCGCGACCCCGCGATCGGGCGCCCACGCCACGCCGCCGACCTGGACGAGACCCGCCGGGACGGTTGCCCCGGCGGCCGGCAAGTCGATCCGTGATTGCGTCAGGATCGGGCCGTCCTTGGCCCAGCCGAGCGGCACCCAGTAGCCGTCGACCGCCTCGCGGGTCGTCAGCTGGATCTCCGAGAGCCACTTCGTGGCCGAGACGTAGCCGTAGAGCCCGGGCACGATGAGGCGCGCCGGGAACCCGTGGTTTGCGGGGAGTGGCTCGCGGTTCATGCCCACCGCGATCATCGGCTCGCGCTCCGGCGCCATCGCCCACGAGGTCGGGAACCCGACCGTGAAGCCGTCCACCGAACGGCCCACGATCTGTGTCGCGCCGGCCTGGACGCCCGCTGCCTGGAGCACGTCCTTCAGCCGCACGCCGGTCCAGAGGGCGTTTCCAACGAGGTTGCCGCCGACGACGTTGCTGACGCAGGAGATGGTCACGTACTGTTCGAAGAGCGGCATCGCCAGGAGCTCGTCGTAGGTGAACGTGAGGGGATGGTCGACCATGCCGGTCACGTCCAACTTCCACGTTGCGGGGTCGACCCGGGGCACGAGGAGGGCCGTGTCGATCCGGTAGAAGTCGCCGTTCGGCACGACGATCGGCGTCAGGCCCGGAGTCGTCAGGATCTGGTCGGCGGTGAGCGGGGGGACCGCCTGCAACGGCGCGGGGATCTTCGTCGAGCTGATGATCTCGTTCGAGTGCGCCTGGTCGACCAGGTAGCGGCCGGCACCGCCGGCGACGATGACGCCGCCGAGCGTGCCCGCGCTCGCGATCAGGAACCGCCGTCGGGTCCACTCAGGCGTGTTCCGGGCCGCCTCCCAGTCGCCGGATCCGGCCCTCCCGCTCGTGCCCTCGGCAAGTCCGAGGAGCGCGAAGAGGGCGATCAACCCGGCCGCGACCGCCACGCCTGCGTTGACCACGGCCAGCGACGGCGTCGAGAGCGGGTCGCGCAGGCCCGCGGCTCCCGCGAGGACGCCGAACGCGACGAGGACGACCGCCCCGATCCAGCGCCGCCGGGCCGCAAAGACGCCGGCGACCGCGGCGACGAGGAGCGCGACGACGACGACCGCCACGTTCAGCGCGAGCTTGTCGTTCGTGCCGAACAGGCTCACCATGACGTCCTTGGCACCGGGTGGCTGCAGGCTGATCACGAGCGATCCCATCGCGGTGACCAGCGACGGAGCGCCCTGCACGACCCCTGCGAAGAGCTCCGATCCCGCGATCGCGACGCCCGCCGCAAGGAGGCCGGCGACGGCCGGCCGCCAGGTTCCGCCGGGCACGCGGCGCGGACCCGTCCGCCTGCGGGTCGGTCCGCTGCCGCCGCGAGAGTCCTGCATGGTGGTCATCGTCTCACGGTTCGGCCGTCCGTTACGGTCAGATGGGCCCGGAGCTGGGCTGGCCGCCCTTTGCCACGTCCCATGCAGCCCGCAGCGGGTACCCTGACCCCGACGTCCGGCGCTCTCGCCGGCGCTGGGGCCAGGGTGTTGCAGGTGCGCGGCATCGACGTCGAGGTTGTCGCGGGGGGCCGCGTGCTCGCTGTCGTCCCGGCGCACAACGAGGCGTCCCGCGTCGGCGCCGTGGTGCGCGGCGCGCTCGCCCACCTGCCGGTGCTCGTCGTCGATGACGGCTCGTCCGATGCGACCGCTGCCGAGGCCAGGGCCGCGGGGGCGGACGTGCTCGTGCAGCACCCAAACCAGGGCAAGGGCGCCGCGCTGCGGGCCGGCTTCCGCTGGGCGCTCGAGCGCGGCTTCGACGCCGTGGTGACGCTCGACGGTGACGGCCAGCACGAGCCGGACGCGATTCCCTCGTTCCTGGCCGCCCGGGCCGCGGCGGGTGATGCGCTCGTGATCGGCTGGCGTGACTTCCGCCGGATGCCCCCGGTCCGACGCCTGGCAAACGAGCTCGGCGGGCGGGCATTCTCGTGGGCCGTCGGACGCCCGATCCCGGACAACCAGTCGGGATACCGGCTGGTCGAGCGGCGCCTGATGGACGCGCTGCTCGAGAGCCGCGAGTTCGGGTTCGCGTTCGAGGTGGAGATGATCACCACGTGCATCCGGGGCGGCTGGCCGATCGCGTGGGTTCCGATCCGGACCATCTACGCCGGCGAGCCGAGCCATATTCGCCCGCTGGCCCACCTGGCCGGATTCATCCGCATCGTGCGGGACGCTCGCCGGACGGTCCGCCGACCCCTGTCGTAGCGCACGGGGTGCCGCCTGCTCACCCCGCAGCCCGATGGGTGCGGCAGCATGCACCCACGCTCGGCCGCACGAGGTGGCCCGCGTGACCTACCCTTTGCGGCAATGCCCCGAGCGAGGACCGCCCGTCCGCCCGCCGCCGCGCCCGTCGCGGGATCCCCCGCGCGCTGGCCGCGATCCGCGAAGGTCGCCTTCATCGGCTCCCACGGGATCCGCAAGACGAGCGCCGTGCTCGCGTTCGCGGCCACGGTCCAGCGGGCGGCCTGCTCCGCGGAGCTGGCCCGCGAGATCGTGCGCGACAACCCGCTCGGGATCAACGAGAGCGCCACCGGCGAGGCCCAGCTCTGGGTCATCGTCTCGCAGATCCAGCAGGAGCTCGAGCTGGCCCACAAGGCGGACGTCCTGGTCACGGACCGGGGCGTGATGGACAACTTCGCCTACTACCTCCGGTCGTGCGGGGGCGACGACCGGTACGCCGTGGAAGCGTTGGTCCGGAGCTGGTCGGGGACGTACGATCTCGTCGTCCGGCTCCTGCCCGACATCGAGCTGCAGGCCGACGGCGTGCGCAGCACGAGCGACGCATTCCGCGACGAGGTGGAAGCGATCCTCGACCGCGTCCTGCCGACGCTCGTCGCGCCCGACCGGCTCGTCACGATCCGCGCCTCGGAGGTGACCAGCCGCTTCGACTGGTGGTCGCTCCTGGAGCGCCTGGCAGCCTCCGTCGGCGTGTCGATCCGCCCGCCGACGATCTGGACCTAGGGCGACATCCCCGGAGGGGCGGGCGTCGCCGCGTCCGACGTGCCCGGAACGACGGAAACCGGAGCAGGGTGTGGGCCGGGGCCGAGCCCGGCCGCGGCCGAGCTTGGAACGATGGCGTCTCGAACCGCGTCGGCGACGGCCAGCGCGGCGACCAGGCCCACGGCGGCCGCGACCGCGAACATGGCGGGGATGGTCACGGACGTCGCGACCACCCCTGCGGCTGCGGTTCCCAGGATCGTGGCCAGTCCGGCCGTCGCCGAGAACACGCCCTGGTCTGTCCCCGCCAGGCCGGCCGGCGCACGCGCCGCCACGAACCCGACCCCCCGACGAAGAAGAGGCCGAATGCTGCGCCCTCGAGCGGGGCGATCGCCATCAGCGCGAGCCCGGTCGGGGCCAGCGCGGCCAAGGCGTCCCGGCCCGCGAACAGCAGGCCGCCCGCCACGAGGAGCCGACCGGCGCCGAAGCGGGCTGAGAGTCGCGGGAACGACCACATGATCGGGATCTCGAACAGGGCGCCCACAACCCATGCCAGCCCGACCAGCGAATCGTCGCCGCCGAGCGCCACGATCTGGATCGAGTAGAACCCGTTCACGGCGGCGAGGGCCGCCAAGACCATCAGCGTGCCAAGGAGGAAGCGCGCCATCCTGGGTTGCCGGACGAGCTGAGACATGCCGACGCGGAGGCTCGCGCGCCGGCTGACCGGTTGGCGCGGGACGCTCAGGGCGATGAGCGCGGTCAGTGCCAGGCAGGGGACGTGGACAAGGAAGGGCGCCCCCGTGCCCCAGCATCCAGGAGCGGGCCGCAGAGCGCGGCCGAGACGACGAACGAGATCGAGCCCCAGGCACGCACGCGACCATAGCGCTCCCCGGTTCAACCCGAGCAGCTCCACGGTGCGGGCGTCGAGGACAGGTCCGATGCCCGCCAGCCCGACCGAGAGGACCACGACCGCTGCCATCACCGCGGTGGGATCCCGGGCGAAGGCCCGGGCGATCGCACCGCCGGTGGCGAGGAGCGCAGCGGCCGGCAGCGTCAGGCGCGAGCGCCGACACGGTCGGCGACGGCGCCCCATGCGGGGGCGGCCAGCAGCTGGGTCACGGCGGAGATCGCGGCCAGCAGCCCGATCGTGTCGAGACTGAGCCCGAGCGCTCGGTAGTGCACGGGCAGGTACGGAAAGGCGGCGCCGACCGCGACGAAGTAGACGACATAGGTGCCGGCCGCCCGCCAGATTGGAGGCATTCGCTTCTCCGCCGCGTGGTCGCGCCCAGGCCCGCCAAGGTGCTCCGCGCCCCGCGCGCCGGCGATCAGAACATGGTGCTGCACCAGGGTGCGCGGCCGGCCGCGAACATCGCGTCCGCGCGGACAAGCGACCCTGGCGTGCCCTCGACCGCGCGCCCGACCCTCGCAAGCTCCGTGAACCGGAACGTGCCGAGATAGGCCGCGGCAAGATCGCCTGCGTCGAGTGACACGTCCGGCTCGGCGTCGGTTGGCTCGATGGTCGCGCTCCCGTCCTCGCCGGCGGCGAGGCGCCAGCGCCCGGCGTTCCAGGGGCAGAACGTGTCGCCGACCTCCAGCACGAGGGTCCCGGGGCGCCCGTACGTCCGCCCCGCCAGCGCCGCCTGAACGTCAACGACCCGGAGCCATAGCCCGTCGCCGACCGTGAACCCCAGCCGCCGCGGCTCCGCGAGGAGGAGCTGGAGGGGGTGCGGGACGGGGGTGCGAACGGCGCGAACCCGACCGACGAGGTCGACGTCGAGAAGCCAGCGCCACAGGTCACGCTCGGCACGCGGCGTGGCGGCAAGGACCTCGATCGCGCGGAGCGTGCCCTTCGGGCCACGCTCGTCATAGTCCGGCTTCACTCGGTAGATGGCGGTCCCCTCGACCTCGGCGCCGGCCTCGTAGGCGGCGAGGAACTTCATGCCGTTCGCGCTTCGCGCGTGATCCGTGTCGTGGAGCATCCCCCAGCGCCACCACGTCTCGCTGCGCGCGATCATGCCCGGTGTTCCGACCCGGACGCGGTCGAAGAGGGCGGGAAAGATGCGCAGCGCCTCGTCCGGGCTCACCAGGCGGACGGTCCCCGCGGGGGGAGCCGGGCGCGCGAACGCGGCCCGGTCACGCTCGATCTCGAAGCTGCCGCTGAGGGTGGCGAGGCCGTACCCGAAGCGCTGGTAGATGGCGCCCTCCGAGGCCCAGAGGACCGCGAGCGGCTCGCCTCGCGCGCGGACGTCGTCCAGCTGGTGGCGCATCATCGAGCGCAGGATCCCGCGCCGGCGATAGGCGGGGTTGACGCCGACGAGTGTCACGCCGGCGGCGGCCGCCTCGCCGCCGGGCACGCTGAGGCGGAACGTCAAGGCACCCGCCGACGCCACGGGCTGCGCGCCGTCGAACGCCGCGATGATCCGCTCCGGTTCCCAGAGGCGACGCTCCTCGTCGCCCGGGTCGGGCATCTCCGCAAACGCGAGGTTCAGCGGCGCCGTGAACGCGTCGACCATGTCCGCCGTCGCCGTCCGGATCGGGTACGGGCCGGTGCCCCGGATCGAGTCCGTCATGCGTCGATCCTCCTGCCCAGCCCGGCGCTGCTGGGCTCCTCGTCTCGCTCCCGGCGCGTGGGGGCCAAGCTGCGCGACGTCGCTGCCGCCCCCGTCACCGCCGCCGCGACAGCGGCGATCTGGACGGGCGTGACGCGGCAGCAGCCGCCGACGATCGAGGCGCCTTCCTTGACCCAGCGGCGGGCGGCCCGCCCATCGACCGTCGGGCCCCCCACGTCGATCCAGTGCTTCGTGGCCGCGTCCCAGCCCTCGCCGCTGTTCGGGTAGACGATCAGCGGCCGCGAGGTCACGTTCCGGGCGCGGGCGAGCAGCTCGTCAACGTGCTGCGGGGCGGTGCAGTTGACGCCGATCGCCAGGACGCGCGGCGACTGCTCGGCCAGCGCGAACGCCTCCTCCACCGGTGCGCCGCTGCGCAGCCGGGCGCCATCGGCGCACGAGAAGCTGAGCCAGCCCTGCGCGCCGGGCGCCTCGGCGAGGAGCTCGACGAGGGCGATCCCCTCCTCGAGCTCCGGGATCGTCTCGCACGCGAGCACGTCGGCGTCGGTCGCCGCGAGGACCTCGAGGCGCTCACGGTGAAATGCCCGCAGCTCGGCCACGCTTCGGCCGTAGCGGCCGCGGTACTCGCCGCCGTTCGCGAGCATCGCGCCATATGGTCCGATCGAGGCTGCCACGAGCAGCCGGCCGTCGTCGTCGGCGGGCAATTCAGCCTGCCTGGCTGCCCGGGCCTCCGACGCGAGCTCGACGCTCCGCCGCAGGAGGCCGACCGCACCGGCGTGGTCGATCCCGCGCGACGCGAACCCCTCGAACGTGGCCTGGTAGCTCACTGTCGTCGCGACCGCCGCGCCGGCCCGGTAGAAGGCGAGGTGGGCGCGCATGATCTCGGTCGGGTCCTCCAGCAGCAGGCGGGCCGACCAGAGCGGGTCCTCCAGGCTGTTCCCCTGCGCCTCGAGCTGCGTCGCGAGACCGCCGTCGAGCACGACGACGCCCTGGTCGTGGAGAAGAAGCGTGAGCGGATCGCCCCGTGCCGCGGACCGGGCGCCGGCGGCCGTCGCGACCGGGTCCATTCAGCCGGCGCCGCCGATGTCGACGGCGTAGGCCTCCCAGACCAGGTCCGAGCCGTGCTGCCGGTGGCGGACCATGCGGCCGATGAGCCGCTGGACGTCGTGGCGCAGCGCGTCGATGTCGGTCCCTTCCGGGAACGGCCCGGCGAACCGGTCTTCGGCGTCCCTGATGGCCACCGTCAGCGGCGGGTGCTCCTCGCGGAGCCGGCGGGCCTTGCCCTGCACGTGCGGTGCGATCTCCTCCATCTCGTTGTAGAGGCCGCCGCTGCCTTCGGTCTCCGCCACGTGATCGGCGAACGCGTCGCGCAGCGCGGCCAGCCGGGCCGCGACGCCGACGCGCCAACGCTCGGCGTCGATGACGGGGGATGAGTTGGCGTCCTCGAGCGCCACGAGCGCGTCCCGCAGCTCTCGGCGCCGCCGGGCCGCGGCTTCCAACGCCTGGGTCGCCTGGTGCTCCTCGTTCACGGGTTCCCTCCGGGTCGCGAGCTGTCCGCCCACCATGGTAGGCGCGGTCAGGCGTCGCGGCGCGGCCGGGCGGCAATCGGCCCGATCACCTCGCGCCACGCACGCGTGAGGGCCCGGAAGTCGGCGGCCGGGATTTCGGTCAGCTGCGACGACGGCCGCGGCGGTCTCCGCCGCACATTCCGCCGCGACGCGGCGGAGCGCGGGATCGGGGAGCGCCACGAGCGCCGCCAGCGCGGAATCGCGCGCTGCGGTCGCGGCCGCGAGGGCGACCACGTCACGCTCGTTCGCGAACGCGCGGTCGCGGGCATGGCGCGCGGCGGCGGGCGCCCGCGTCGCCTTGGGGTGGTACTCGAGGGCGACGCGCCTGGCGGCCTCGAGGCGCGCGGCCTCCTCCGCGTCCAGGCGTCCGGCACGGGCGACGATCTCCCGGACGGCCTCGGCACGCGGCCCGTAGCTCGCCCGCCGTGCCGATCTCGACGACGTGGCGCCGCCGGCGCCGCCCGTCGACGACGTGGATCGCGGCGAGGATCCCGAAGGCGCCGAGCAGGGCGATCCAGACCAGCAGCTCCGAGGCGACGTTGCGCGCGTCTGCGGCGCTCGACCGCGGCTCCGTCCGCCGCCGGCCGAGCGTGCGCGCGGGGAACCCCGCCGCCTCGACCTTCTGCGCGCGCGTTAGAGACCCGAGCCGCGTTCGAAGCGCTCGGCCTCGCGGGCCAGTCGGGCCAGCTCGTCTGGATCGAGGACCAGGTCCGCGGCGGCCGCATTCTGCTCGAGCTGCTCGAGGGTGCGCGCTCCGGTTCGCCGCGCTGTTCGGTGGGAATCACCAGGCAGAGTGCAACCTGGGCCGGCGTGGCGCCGTGCGCTGCGGCGATCTCGCCGACCGCCCTGATCAGCGGTCCCGCACGCCTTCGCGACCCTTCGCGCAGGAGGGGGTTCATGCGCCGCGTCCCGGTCCGCCATGCGGTCGGGTCGCCGGCGGCCAGCAGACCTTGGGCGAGCGGACTGTAGGCGATGATCAGCCGGTCCCGCTCGGCCGCGTAGGGGACCAGCTCCCAGTGCGGCGACGGGCTGGCCAGGCTGAAGCGGACTTGGTTCGAGAGGACCGGGCGCCTCAGTCCCCGCTCGATCGCCCGCCAGCGGCCGAGCCCGTAGTTGCTCACCCCGACGTGGCGCGCGATCCCGGAGTCAAGCACGCGCCGGAGGCCGGCGGCCTGGGTCCGGCCCGGCACGAGCGGGTTCGGCCAGTGCAGCTGGTACAGGTCGATCGCCGGCACTCCTAGGCGATCGCGGCTCGAGGCGGCCCGCGATGCCACTACCGACGGGATCGGCAGGATCGGCATCAGCTTGGTGGCGACGAAAGCGCCGCCCGCCAGCTCCGGCCCGGCCGCGGCCAGGCTGCGTCCGACGATCCGTTCCGACTCCCCGAAGGCGTAGGCCTCGGCGCTGTCGATCAGCGTGATGCCAAGCTCCAGCGCACGCCGCACCAGGGCGGGCGCCACGCGGGCCGCGTACTCGGGCCCGTAGCCCCAGTCGCGCAACCCGAACTGCCAGGTCCCCAGGCCGATTGCCGAGACCCGCACGCCACCGACGTCGAGGTACTTCATTCGTCATCGCTCCGTACGTAGCGCCGGCCGATCAGGGCAAACGCGGGAAGACGGTCCAGCCAGGCCGAGAGCGGCTGTGACGGGCGACCCTCGCGCCCGGCGACCGCGAGCCGGGCGTTTGCCTCGGCGCCGCTCGGCCGCGCGTCCACGATCGCGAGGTCGATCGCCACCCCGTCGGGGACTGCCGGACCCAGGGTGGCGATCGCGTCCGCAGGGGGCGGCCCGGCCTCGAACTCGGCTCGCACCTCCGCCTCGGCGCGCCAGCGCGGTCGGCGGAGCAGGATCCGTGCCCAGGTCGCGGCCGTCTCGGGGGTCACGCACCCGTCGCCGGACCGGGGTGACGAGGTCACCTCCAGCCCGCGGGTCCAGCGGGCGGCGCGGTGGAGCAGCGCGTACTCGTCCAGGTCGGCGAAGCGAGCGAGGTCGTCGGCCGGCGAGCCCTCGCCGAACAGGGCCGCGATCGAGGTCGCGAAGACGCTCGCGAGGTCCAGGTCGATCCCCCGCACCGTCCGGTGGAAGTACACCTGCTGGTACATGAAGAGCCGCGCCCTGAGGAACATCTCGAGCGCGCTCAGCCCGGATTCGTAGAGGGTGAGGCCGCGCTCCGAGATGAACGCGTAGCGGCGCAGCCGCTCGGCATCGACCGGCCCGGCGGACACGCCCGTGAAGTACGCGTCGCGCCGCACGTAGTCCAGGTTGTCGACCGTGAAGACGCCGGACAGGAGCGGTTGCAGCCAGCGGACCCAGAGCGGCATCGCCGCGTCGTCGAGGGGCGGCTTCGAGATCAGGAACGACACCCAGCCGGGATCGATCGCCTCGCCGGGGGCGAGGGCATCCCGTCCCGGCACGCCGCCGGGTGCGCGCCGGAGGCCCCGGATCAGCGGCGCGAGCTCGCGCGTCACGATGAGCTGCGAGAGGTCCTCGTGGGTGAGCGCCCTGGCACCTGTGCGCCGGGCGTCCTCGGGAGCCGGGAAGCGCTCCAGGACGTGCTCGTCGTAAAAGTGCGCGAACGGCCCGTGGCCCACGTCGTGGAGCAAGCCGGCCACCCGGAGCGTCTCGACCACGAGCCCCTCGGTCGGGACCGGCGCACCCGGCTCGGCGACGCCAAGGCTCTCGGCAAGCGACGGGTAGAGCTGTCGTGCCCAGAGGCCGGCCTCGTGCATCACCCCGAGGCCGTGCGTGAACCGCGAGTGCTCGGCGGTCGGGAAGACCCACCGCGCGCTCTGCAGCTGGCTGATCCGGCGCAGGCGCTGCAGCCAGACGGTGTCGAGGAGATCCTCCTCGGCCGTCCGCTCGTCCGGCAGCCCGGCGGACCGGGCGGCGGCCGGGGAGAGCCGCTTGGTCAGCTCGATGTAGCCGTGGATCGGGTCGCTGATGAGATTGACGGCGGCGAAGCGGGCCGGGCGCATGCCCGAATTGTCGCCCTTCGGGGTCACCCGCGTGGATAGCGGGCGGCTGCCCGCCGGAAGATGCCGGCGACCTCGTCGCGCAGCGACCCGGGCTCCAGGACCTCCACGTCGGCGCCCCAGCCCAGGATCCAGGGCAGGATCTCCAGGGTGCCCGAGACCCGCGCCGACCAGGTGAGCGAGCCGTCCGGGTGCGTCTCCTGTGTCTGGGTGGGGTGCCAGCTCGTCTCGGCCACGCGCGAGGCCACGGGGCGGGCGAAATGCAGCACCACCTCGACCACCGGCTGATCCGCGACGATCCCCCACGCGCGGTCGAGGGCCGCCTCGATCTCGCCGTCGGGCGGCGGCTCGAACTGGACCGCCGTCATCGCCAGCGAGCGGATCCGCTCGAGCTTGAAGGTCCGCAGCCCACCCCGCGTCTCGTCGAAGCCGATCAGGTAGAGCGCGTGCGTGGCGGCGGACGGCTCGATCAGGTAGGGCCGGACGCGGGCAGCCCGCGGCTGGCGGGCCGGGTCGTACGTGCTAGTGTCGTAGGTGAGCTGCACGACCCGCCGCTCTGCCCAGGCCTGGGTCAGGAGCTGGAGGTTGTGCCGGCCGACGGGATCGAGCGGCCGGCCGGCCATCACGTCGAGGGTGCGCTGCACGTGGCGGGCGAGGACCGGCGGCAGCGCCTCGCCGAGCTTCTGGAACGCGGCCGCCAGGTCGGGATCGTGAGCGTCCGCGTAACGGGCCATCAGGCGCGCGGCGAGGAAGACGGCCATCGCCTCGGCGCGCGTCAGGCGGAAGGCCGGCAGGAAGGCCTTGTCGGAGATCCCCCAGCGACCGCCGTCGGCCCAGAGTGGGATGCCCATCTCATCCTGGAGGGCTCGGAGGTCGCGGTAGGCATTGCGCCGGGACATCCCCACGAAGGCCGCGATCTGGTCCGGCGTCGCGCCCTCCGGGTGGGCCTCCAGGTAGGTGGTCACGCGGTAGAAGCGCGCCAGGCGGTCACGTTTGCGGCCCGCGGCGTCCGCGCCCGAAATCCCAGCGATCCATGCTCGCCACGCTCCCGTCAGGGTGCCGGTGGAGCGACCGTGATCGAGCTTCCTCGATAGGTCGCCGTCAGGTCGGCTTCGAGGCGCGCCTGGACGGCGCCGGGCTGGAGCTCAAACCCCTCCCCGGCGATCCAGGCGTCGGCCACGCCGAGCTGGTCGTCCGTGAAGACCCAGTAATCGAGCTCGCCCCGCCAGCGGTGCAGGTCGGTGTCCCCGGCCAGCCAGCGGACCTGCGGGAACGCCAGCCGAAACGTGCTCCCGTCGATGGCGACGCGGCAGTGGCGCGCCTCGGCCCCCCCCACGTAGGAGATGCCCAGGTCCTCCGCCGCGGTGCGCGCGTCGGTGTCGAGGCCCTCCCGCAGGACCGCCGCGTCGAGGGACTCGCCCTCGACCGCCGTGGCCGGCACCCGGCTCCAGCCGCCCCCGGGCTCGCGGAGCCACCCCTGCGCCCCGACGAGCGCCGCCCCTCCCAGCCCCAGCTCGCGGACGGTGGCGATCTCGGACGTCCAGGAGAAGCTCGCGCCTGCTCGCGCGCCCCGGATGGTGCCCCCGCCGATCGAACGCCCGTCGATCGTGCCGCTGAGCACCATCTCGAGGCTGGCGCTCGACCCGACGGTGATCGCGGCGTCGCAGGTCGGGGGAAGGCGCGTCGTGTCGGTGGGTCCGAACCTGGACGACCCGGCGGGCTTGCCGGCGAGCGCCAGGTCGTTCGCGACGGCGACGGATGCGACCAGGCCTGCCGTGATCAGGCCGATCCCGAGACCCGTGCCCAGCGCGGCGGCGAGGCGGGTCCGGCGACGGGCACCCGGCCCCAGCACCCGCCGGGCGAGACCGAGCCCGGTGAACAGCGATGTTCCGAGGATCGAGATCGCCCACGGGTAGGCGGCCTCCGGGGACGGCAGCAGCGTCTGGAGCCCGCGGTCGGAGATCTGGCGCCAGAGGCTCGCGAGGGACGGAACGAGGATCAGGCCGGTTCCCACCGCGAGGGCGGCGATAATCCGGAACGTCCGCTGGCCGCGGGCGACGGGTGGCCACACCATGGCCGTTGCCGCGACTCCCGCCGGGACAATGAGGGCCACCCCGACGAGAAGATCGGCCGGACCGCCCGGGCGGTAGCCGACGAGGACGAGGAGGCATGTGGCGGCCCACAGGGCGGTGAGGCCCACCGCGAGTAGCCGCATCTCGAGGATCCGGGCACGCACGCTCCGAGTCTAGCCGAGCACGCTCCCTGCCGACGGAGCCCCGGCCGGCGCCGGCCGGGGCGGGGCCGCCCGGACGGGTGGACCGCTCGGGTACACTCTCGCCGGTCCCGTCACGGAGGAGAGTCTGCGTACCATGAGAACATCGATCCGGTTCGCGGCAGCACTCGCGCTGACCGGCGCGCTGCTGGCCGCCTGCAGCGGCGCAGCGACGCCGACACCCGCCCCCTCACCCAGCCCCGCGGCGAGCGTCGCGGCGAGCCCGGAGGTCAGCCCCAGCCCGGCGGCCGTTTCACCGTCGCCCGCGCCGTCGCCCTCGCCGTCGCCGAACGCGTGTGCCCCGTCCAACCTGGCGACCATCGCGGCGGGCAAGCTCACGATCGGCACGGACAACCCGGCCTACCCGCCGTACTTCCAGCCGCCCGCCTCGGGCAACCCGACCAAACCGTGGCAGCTCGGCGACCCAACCAACGGCGAGGGATTCGAGAGCGCCGTCGCCTACGCGGTGGCCCAGCAGCTCGGCTACACGAAGGACCAGGTGACCTGGACCGTCGTCCCGTTCAGCAACTCGTACGCGCCGGGCAAGAAGCCGTTCGACTTCTACCTCGCCCAGGTGTCGTACACGCCCGAGCGGGCGACCGCGGTCGACATGTCCGACGGCTATTACTTCGTGGCCCAGTCGGTTGTCGCGCTGACGGGGAACCCGCTCGCCAAGGTGACCACGATCTCGGGTCTCAAGAGCTTCAAGTTCGGGGCCCAGGTCGGGACGACGGCCTATGACACGATCAAGAATGTCATCCAGCCCACGACCCAGATCTCCGTCTACAACGACAACGACGCCGCGGTGAAAGCGCTCCAGGCCAAGCAGATCGACGGGCTGGTCGTGGACCTCCCGACCGCGTTCTACGTGACGGCGGCCCAGATCGTGGACGCCAAGGGCAACCCGCTCGCAAGCATCGTCGGCCAGTTCCCGGTCCAGGCCGGGCCCAACGCGGAGCACTTCAGCCTGGTCCTGACCAAGGACAGCTCGCTGACGAGCTGCGTGAACCAGGCGATTGGTGCCCTCAAGGCGGATGGGTCGCTCGACCAGATCACCAAGACCTGGCTCTCCGACAAGGCGAACGCGCCGGTCTTCCAGCCCTGACGCACATCGCCGCTGATCGATGACCGCCCTCGGCGGTCTGGGCCCGCGGGACCAGGGGGATCTCCTCGGCCCTCCTGGTCGCCGGTCCCGCTCGCGTCGATCAGGCCAGGGCGCGCTCCGGTCGACGGCGATCGCCTTCCTCAGCACGTTCGTCTTCTTCGGCTTCCTCGCCTGGGTCGCTGTCAACTCCCCGGGCTGGCCCCTGGTCCAGCAGGCGTTCTTCAACGGCGAGCTGTTCGCGAACTCGCTGCCGGACATCGCGGGCGCCTTCTGGGTCAACGTCCAGCTCTTCCTGATCGCCGAGGTCCTGATCCTCGTCCTGGCGCTCGTGATCGCCGTCCTGCGCAGCAGCCCGGGCCCCGTTCTGTTCCCGATCCGCCTGCTCGCCACCGCGTACGTGGACGTCTTCCGGGCCCTTCCGGGCGTCCTGATCATCTACATCCTGGGTTTCGGGATCCCGGGCCTGAACGTGAACGGGGTGCCGACCGACCCGTTCTTCTACGCCGTGGTCGCCCTGACCCTGATCTACTCGGCCTACGTCTCGGAGGTCTACCGGGCGGGCATCGACTCGGTCCACCCCAGCCAGTCGGCCGCGGCCCGGTCGCTGGGACTCAGCCAGTGGCAGGCCCTCCGCTACGTCGTCCTGCCCCAGGCGATCCGGCGGGTCATCCCGCCGCTCCTCAACGACTTCATCGGGCTCCAGAAGGACACCGTGCTGGTGTCCTACATCGGCGTGGTCGAGATCTTCCGCCAGTCGCAGATCACCGAGGCGGCCCATTTCAACTACACGCCCTACCTCGCCACGGCGCTCGTGTTCCTCGTCGTGACCATCCCGCTCGCCCGGTTCACCGACTGGCTGGTCGCCCGCGACCGGCGGCGGGCGGCGGCGAACCGGTGAGCGGCCCGCGCAGCGTGGCGGGCTCCCCCTCCGGATCGGGGGGGATGGCCCTCCGGATCGACGGCATGCGCAAGTCGTTCGGCTCGCTGGAGGTGCTCCGGGGGATCGACCTGCAGCTCGCCGAGCACGAGGTGGTCTGCCTGATCGGCGCGTCGGGGAGCGGCAAGTCGACGCTCCTGCGCTGCGTCAACCTGCTCGAGCCGATCGACGCGGGGCGGATCGTCGTGGAGGGCGAGGAGATCACCGCGTCCGGCGTGGACGTGGACCGCATCCGGCGCCGGATCGGGATCGTCTTCCAGGCATTCAACCTGTTCCCCCACATGAGCGTGCTCGAAAACGTCACGCTCGCCCCGCGCCGGGTCCTCAAGCTATCCAGGCCGGAGGCGGACGCGCAGGCGCTCGAGCTGCTCGGCCGGATCGGGCTCGTCGAGAAGGCGCGCGAGTTCCCCGATCGGCTTTCCGGCGGGCAGCAGCAGCGCGTCGCGATCGTTCGGGCGCTCGCCATGCACCCCGACCTGCTTCTGCTCGACGAGGTCACGAGCGCCCTCGACCCGGAGCTGGTCGCCGAGGTGCTCTCGCTGGTCCGGGAGCTCGCCCAGGGCGGCATGACGATGCTGATCGCCACCCACGAGATGGGCTTCGCCCGGGACATCGCCAGTCGTGTTTGCTTCCTGGATGCCGGAAGGATCCTGGAGGAAGGGCCGCCCGAGCAGATCTTCCGCGCGCCGCGGGAGGAGCGCACGCAGCGCTTCCTGCAGCGCGTGATGGAGGCCGGCCGGCTGTAGCGCGCCGCCGGTCGCCCGACTGGCGATCGCCCGCGGGACGCCCGGGTCAGGCGTGGGTCGCAGCCACCGGGTCCATAGGGGTGGGCTCCGAGAGAGTGAAGTCCGCGGCCAGCGCCAGCCCCTCGGGCGCGGTGGCGATCAGGTCGCGCCCGCGCCGTTTCGCGACGAAGCAGGCCCGGTCCGCGGCCAGCAGGATCTCGGCGTTCGTGGCGCCGTCCGCCGGGTACGTCGCGACGCCGATCGAGGCGCTCACCGGCGGGCCTCCGGTCGACCGGCGCCACTCGTCCGACAGCGCATGCAGGGCCTCGCGAATCCGGTGCGCCACGGCCATGGCACCCGCGGGGTCCGGGGTGGCGACGAGCACGGCGAACTCGTCCCCGCCGTACCGGAAGACGCGGTCCTTCGCGCGGCTCACCCCGGCGATCCTCTGGGCGATCCGGCGCAGCAGATCGGTGCCCGCCTCATGGCCCATCGCCTCGTTGACGTTCTTGAAGTCGTCGATGTCGAGCATCAGGAGCCCGTAGCAGCCGGTCGCCGGTGCCGGTCCGTCCAGCCAGGCCCGGAACACCCCCGCGTTGAGGAGGCCGGTCACCGGGTCGGTCTGGGCCTCGATCTCCTTGACCCGGAAGGCAGCCGCATTCCGCAGCGCGATCGAAACCTGGGCCGCGAAGAGCTGGACGAGCTCGAAGTCCTCGTCGTCGAAGCGATCATCCTTCCCGAGCCGTTCGAGCGTGACCACGCCGGTCGTGCCGGTGGCGCCACGCAGGGGCACACAGATCAGGCTTCCCTCCAGCGGCCCGGTCGTCTCGAACTGGTAGACGCGGGTGTCGGCCAGCTCGTCACGAACCAGCTGCGGCTCGCCATGCTCCAGCACCCACGGCCCCAGTCCCCCCTGGCCGGGCTCCCACGGCTCCATGTGGGCGGCGGCGTGGACGCCGCGCGCGAGGATCGGTCGGAGGGTCATGGTCTCCGGGTCGCGCAGCGAGATCGCGATCGTGTCTAGGCGGACGATCGCGCTCAGCCGGTCGCACACCTGCTCGAGGATCGCCCGGGCGTCGAGCGTCCCGACGATCGACTCGGTGATGGCCAGCAGCGCGCGATGGCTGGCCAGCTGTCGCTCCAGGGTCGCGGACTGCGCGCGCAGGCGTTCGGCTCGCTCGGCGTTCGTGATGGCCTGGGCGGCCAGGCTCGCGTAAATGACGAGGAGGCGCAGGTCGTCGTCCGAGAACTGCCACAGGCCGAGCTTCGAGAGGACGATCACGCCGAGGACCGACTCCTCGTAGACGAGCGGCGCGAGCAGCATGGACTCGTCGAGGTCCTCCTCGGTTCCAGGGATCGTCATCGCTCGCGGGTCGCGGGCGGCGTCCCCCAGGTTCTGGGGCACGTTGTGGAGGGCGACCCAGCCGGTGATCCCCACGCCGATCCGGGTGCGGAGGAGGTCCGGCGTCTCGTCCTTGAACTCACCGACGAGGCCGCGCATGGCGACGGGGACGAGCCAGCCATCCTCGCGGAGCCGGTAGACCCGGACGTTGTGGTACGAGATCAACGTCTCGAGTTCGTTGGCGATGGCATCGCCGATCTCCTGCTCGCTCGTGAGGCGGGCAAGCTGCGCACCGAGCTGCTGGATCGACTGGAGCTGGGCTGCCCAGGTCGCCATCTGGGTGAAGTTCTGGGCGTTCCTGACGGCGGTGGCCGCGTGCGCCGCGAGCGCCGCGAGCGCCCCGAGCTCCTCCGCGTCCCACGGATGCGGCCGGTCGTGGTAGAGCGTCAGCAGGCCGAGCAGGCCATCGCCGTCGAGGAGCGGCGCCGCCGCCAGCGTGTCGTATCCCTCCTGCACGACCGCCGCCCGGATCGTCTGCGCCCGGGGGTCGTCGCGATACCGGACAGCGAAGAGCGGTCGCCGCGTCGTCTCGACCTCCGCCGTCAGCGCCGGCAGCGGAGCGTCGAGCACCGCTGCGAGATAGCCGGCGGAGAGCCCCCGGCTCGCCTCGGCGGTGATCGCGCCGTCGGGCCGGCGGAGGTGGATCGCCGCGCGCTCGGCCCCGAAGAGGCTGCGTGCGTGCTCGACGACACTGGCAATGATCCGCTCGATGTCCAGCTTGCTGCCGATGTCGTCCGCGATCCGGCGAAGCGTCTCGGCCCGACGGAGCCGGCGCTCGGACATGCTGCGAAGCTCGTCGGCGTGGACTGCGACGGCGAGCGCCCGGGCCACGGCGGCTACGGAGAGCACCCGCTCCTGCGGAGCCGGGCCGCCCTCGTCGGCGACAAGCAGCACGCCCCACGCCTCCCCGGTTCCGTCGCGGATCGCGGCCGCCACGCGGCTCCCGAGCATGCTCCCCGAGCCCATGAGCCAGTCCATCCCGGCCTGCGCCGTCTCGGCAACCGGCCCCGGGCTTCGCAGGGCACGGGCAGGGAGACCCTGCGACTCCGCGAATGGGCCGAGGCGCTCGGCGCCGACGCCCCGGGCAGCTCGCACGACCAGGCGGCCCTCACGGCGCTCGAAGATCGCCACGAGGTCATGACCGGCGCGGTCGTGCATGAGCTCGACGGCGGCAATCGCCACGGCGTCGGCGTCAGCGTCGCGGGCCACCATCTCGGCGAGGTGCGCCAGGATGGCCATGTCGAGCCGGGTCCTCGCGGGTGCCTCGCGTGCCGTCTTCGACGTGACGATGGGCCGGACGACCGCCGTCGGGCCTGCTGGGGTGTGGTCCACGGGACGCGTTCGGAGCTCGACGACCTCGGCCCCGATCGGCGGAGCGATCGAGCGAACCGCTATGCGACCCAGGTTGCGGCGCGCGTGGACGGGCTCAGGCCAACTCTCGGCCTGAGTCATGAACCGCTGGAGGTCGGCCAGCCGATAGCGGCGGTCGCCACGATCGTTGATGCGGTAGGTGCGGATGCGCCCCTGTGCGCTCCACGCCCTGATCGTGTTGGGATGCACGCCGAGAACGCGCGCCGCCTTCGTGACGGAAAGGGTCGCATCCGCGGGATATCGGGTGGGCGTCATGTCGTGGCGGGCCTGCTCGGTTGGAGGATTCGTGCGGTTTTGACAAGTCTCAGGGACCTGCCATTTCCTGCCAATAGGTGAAACGTCAGGGGTTCGACCCCGAATGGCGGGCTGGGGCCTGCGGCATCATGCCGCCGCCTCGAGCCGTCCACAGCACCGGGTCCGCCGTGGCCGTCGGTGCCGGGCCTCAGGGCCGGGCAGTCAGCCGGACGTAGAGCAGGGTCGCTCCGAGCGCGACGAGCCCGATGACGACGACCCCGGTGACGGCGAAGAGCGGGTCGCCCACGAGGCCGGGCGCGGTCGTGCTGCTGCGAACGTCTCCCGTCGCCGGGCTCGGCGTCGGGTCGGCCCCGAGGGCGGGGGCGACGAACGCCAGGAGCCAGAGCAGGAGGCAGGCGGCGGCCCAGGAGCGGCGCCGCGAGCCGCGGCCGGGGCGCTTCACGCCAGCGAGCCCGTGAGGAGTGCCCAGCCGAAGCCCGCCGCGAGCAGGGCCATGCCCAACGCAAGGGCGAGTGCCGCCGCGATCGGCCGGGCCCGGGCGCCGCCGGCGAGGACGCGCATCGCCTCCTCGCGCTCGAGCGTGCAGACGACGAGCGGCCGGCCCGTCCCGTGGGTCATCCGGACGGTGCCATCGGCGCTAATGGTGGGAACGCCGAGAACCGAGGCATGCTCCACCGACGAAAGCTGCTCGATCCGCAGCCGAACGGGGGTCGCCGGCGGAAGGCGCGTCGCCAGCCGATCTACGACCTCGGACGCGGTGCCGGTCGATTCCTTCGCCAGGGTCACGAGCCCCTCGTCGAGCGCCTCCGCGTCCACGGTGATCACATCGACGCCGTCGCGGAGCCGAAACGGGACGGCCTTGAGCTGCTCGTCGAGAACGTGCCAGCGCCCGCGGAGGCGCGCCTCGACCCGGCGGCGCCGGAGGACCAGCGGGCGCCCGTGCTCGTCGGGGAACTCCTCGTCCGAGTCAAGGCGCCCCTCGATCCGCACGTACCGGCGGGCGCCGGATGCCGCCAGATCCCGGGTGGCTGCGAACGTCGTGGTTGGTGTCACGGCGAGAAGGCGGCCGACGCGGCCCCGCCCCCCATACGAGCCCAGGAGGAGTGTGCCAAGCCCGATCGAAACGATCCCGGCGGCAACCACGAGCAGGGGAGTCACGGCCGGGGATGGTAGCAGCGCCGCGGCGGCCGAGCATGCAACGACCCGGAGGAACCTCCGCATCGCGTGGACATCGGCCGCGAAGCCTCCGCCGTTAGCGAGCTCATGACCCCTCCGGGTCGGTGTCAACGGTAGGCGTCCGGCTGGGCCCGTTCAAGCGCAGCCGTCCACCAAGTGTTTCGGGATCGTGGCGGTTGTCCACACGGCGTCCCCGCTCCGAGGTCCCAGGCTCACGCCAGGGCGCGTCCCGAGACCGGATCGAACGCGGAGATCAGGCCGGCATAGCTCGCGAGCACGAGGCGGCCGCCGATCAGCTCCGCCTCGGCGACGACGTCGGAGTGCGCAACGCGCCATCGGACCTCGCCATCCGGCTCGAGCGCGAACGTCTCGACCTCGGCCTGGACCAGGACGTGGGGCAGGCGCGACGAGCCGAGCACCGCCAGGACCGGCGACCCGGAGCGGTGCGACCAGCGGAGCTCGCCGGACCGCGCGACCAGTCCGTAGGTCACGAAGCCGTACTTGACGACCAGGAGCCCTACCGTGTCCCAGACCAGGCAGGCCGGCTCGTCGAAGATCGGCGAGGCGAGGCGGGCGGCCCACGCGCCGGCCGGGCTTTCGACGCGCAGCTCGGCGCGGCAGAGTCGCTCGAATGCCGCGCCGGCCCGGTCCCCGTACTCGTAGAGCTCGCCTCCGGCCTCGGAGAGCGCGAAGACGGCGTCTCCGCCCCCGGTTCCGGCCCAGCGCGAGCGCACCCGGATGCCGCCCGGGTAGGCGGCGACGGCCTGCCGTGGCTCCGCGGTCATGCCTCGTCCGCGCGGGTCTCGGCGATGGGCGCCACGACCGCGTCCGTGAGCGCCTTCAGGGCGGCCGGCGCGATCGGGAACACGCATCGGTCGCGACCCGCGGCGGCCCAGACCTCCGTGTACAGGCAGAGGTCCGGATCCATCACGACCCGCACGGGCCGTGGGTGACCGACGGGAGGAATCCCGCCGATGGAGAACCCGGTGAGGTCCCTCGCCTCGCGCGCCGTGGCACGCCGGATGCCTGCCTCGCCCGTCACGACGGACAAGAGCACGACGTCGACGCGGTTCGGGCCGGAGACAAGGCAGATGGCCGGTTCGAGCGCGCCATCGGCGCGCGGCACGACGAAGACGAGCGACTTCACGATCTGGGCGCCCTCGACGCCGAGCGCGCGCGCCGCGTCCTCGGCCGTGTGTGTCGTCTCGGCGAGCTCGTGGATCTCGAGCCGCACGCCACGCGCGGCGGCCGCTTCGACCACGCGCCGAACCGCCGGATCGGGCGTGCCGGGGTCGGCGCGCGCCGCTGGATCGACCGGGTCGGCCACGGGGGCGAGTCTAGCATCGGGGCCGCGCGCAGCCTCCCGCGCGCCCTCCCGCGGGTGCGCGCCCCGCCCGCTCGATCCGGCCGGCGCCGACGCGGTACGCTGCGAGCCCGTGCGCGCAGCCCTCTTCGACTGGGACGGAACCCTGGTCGACACGCTCCCATTCATGTACGCCGCGACCGAGCTGGTCATGGCGGAGTACGGCACGCCGATCAGCTGGGACCAGTACCGGCGTCATTTCACGCCCGACTGGCGGCTCCTCTACCGTCGATTCGGACTGCCCGAGCAGCACATCGACGCGGTGGGTGCCCGCTGGTGGTCGCTCTACCACGGCCGTGACGAGGCCCGGCTGTTGCCGGGGGCTGCCGAGGCGCTCCAGGAGCTCGCGGACGCGGGTGTGGCGATGGGGATCGTGACGGCGGGCCGGCGTGACAGCGTGGAACCGCAGCTCATGCGCCACGGTCTTGCCGGGCTCCTCGCGGTGCGCGTCTACGGGGACGACCCGTTCGAGCCGAAGCCCGGCCCGGCCGGACTCCGCCACGCCCTGGGCGCGCTCGGCATGGCGGAGCACGTCGCGGAGGCGGCCTACGTCGGTGATGCGCTCGACGACATGCGGATGGCGGTGGCGGCCGGGGCGCGCGGCATCGGGATCCGGACCGACCTCGCGACGGGGGCAGAGCTGCGCGCTGCGGGGGCGTCCGAGGTCGCGGCGTCCGTCTCGGCCTGGGTCGGCGACCTGCTCGGCGAGCGCAGACGAGCGCGGCGCCGCGGGCCGGTGTAGATTAGGGATGCCGGTGGGAGCCCGGCAAAATCGAAGATGGGGACAGGGGAGCGCCTCGCGGCGCTGAGAGTGCGGGTGACCGCAGACCCTCGGAACCTGATCCGGGTCATGCCGGCGAAGGGAGTCCAGTGGCACGCCTCCGTCCCTCCACCCGACGGAGGCGTTCCAATTCCTGGTCCCCGGCCTGGCGGCGTCCGACACGCGATCCTCGTCGGCGACGGCGAGGTGCCCGCGCGCTCCGAGCTCGATGCAGCCTGGCCCGGCTGGGCCGCGGGCGCCGACGCCGTCATCGCGGCCGATGGCGGGGCGCGCAAGGCCGCGCGGGCAGGCCTCCGGCCCGACCTGGTGGTCGGCGACGGCGACTCGCTCGGCGAATCCGGAATCGCCGACGTCCGCGCGAGCGGCCTCCCGCTCGAGCTGGCCGAGACGAGCAAGGACGAATCCGATCTCGAGCTGGCGCTCCTCGCGGCCGTCGGGCGCGGCGCGGGTCGGATCTCGATCCTCGGAGCCCTCGGCGGTCCGCGCTTCGACCACGCGCTCGCGAACGCGTGGCTGCTGGCGCATCCCGCCCTGGAGGGGCGACACGCGGTGCTCATCGACGCGAGCACGCGGGTCCGGCTTCTGGACGCTCCGGCGGGCGCGGCCGGGGCCGGATCGCGCGCCGAGGCCGTGCTGACCGGCGCACCCGGTGACCTGGTGTCCCTCTTCCCGTTCGGCGCGGACGCCGAGGGCGTCACGACCGACGGGCTTGCCTACCCGCTCCGCGACGAGCCGCTGCACGCTGGGCCGGCCCGGGGCCTCTCGAACGTTCGCACCGGGACCGAGGCGCGCGTCTCCCTCCGGTCCGGTCGCTTGTTGATCGTCGAGACGCACGGACCGCAAGGAGGGGCCGGATGAGCAGCCCGTCGGGCATCCCCGCGCCAACCGGCGCCCGGGATCGAGGCTGGCGCACCGTCGACATCGTCGTCGTGGCCGTGATCGCGGCGGCGTTCGGTGTCTTCATGGCCGGCTTCAACGTGGTCTACCAGGCCGCCGGCGGCGCGGCCGGCTCGCCCCTCAACGTGCTGTACGGGATCTGGCTGCTGCCGGCCGTGATCGCCCCGGTGATCGTGCGCAAGCCGGGCGCCGCCCTGTTCGCGGAGCTCGTGGCCGCCAGCCTGTCCGTGCTGGTGGTCAACCAGTGGGGTCCGGACGCGATCCTGTCGGGCTTCCTCCAGGGGCTCGGCGCGGAGCTCGTCTTCGCCCTCTTTCGGTATCGCCGGTATGGCGTGCCCGTGGTCATGCTCGCCAGCGTCGCGTCGGCGGCGCTCGCGTTCCTCCACGACTGGCTGCTCTACTACCAGGGCGTGGACGCCGACGTGCTCGCGCTCACCGGACTCGCGATGCTGATCTCTGCTGCGGTGCTCATGCCCGTCGTCACGTCCATGGTCGTGGGGGCGCTCCGGCGCGCCGGAGCCCTCCAGGGGTTCCCGGCCTGACCGGGCCTGTCCCGGGGGCGGTTCGCGCCCGCGGCCTCGGTTACACCCACGTCGGGGCCGCCGTCGCCGCCCTGACCGGGGTCGACCTGGACCTCGCGCCCGGCGAATGCCTGCTTGTGATGGGCCCGTCGGGATCCGGCAAGTCGACGCTTGCGCTCGCGCTCGCCGGCCTCCTCGACGCGCGGACCGGCGGCCGCCCGACCGGGGAGGTCGCGGTGGGCGGCCGGGTCGGCGTCGTGTTCCAGCGCCCCGGCGACCAGGTGGTGATGGAGCGTGTCGAGGACGATGTCGCGTTCGGCCTCGAGCGTACCGGCCTGCCGCGCGACGAGATGCAGCGCGCGGTGCCCCGCGCCCTGGCATCGGTCGGGCTCGCCGGCCTGGAGCGACGCCGATCCGCGACGCTCTCGGGCGGCGAGCAGCAGCGCCTCGCGCTCGCGGGCGCGATCGCGCCGGCACCGCCGATTCTCGTGCTGGACGAGCCCACCGCCAACCTGGACCCGGCCGGGGCGCGGGCCTTCATGGAGCGGCTTGCCGCGCTCCGGGCCGGCGGCACCACGATCGTGCTCGTCGAGCACCGCGTCGAGCTTGCCTGGCCGCTCGCGGACCGGGTTCTGGTTCTCGGTGCCGGGGGCCGGGTCCAGGCGTTCGGGACCCCTGCCGGAGTCGTGGAGTCGGTCGGGCCCGCGCTCGTCGAGGCGGGGATCTGGCTGCCACCGGAGGTCGACGCGCGCCTCGGGGTCGCTGCGCCGATCCCACCTGCCGCCCGGCCGGTGGGCGGCCCGGTCGTCACCGCGGACGGTGTCACGTTCGCGTACGGCGACGGACGACCCGCGGTCCGGAACGTGGACCTCGTCATCGGGGCCGGGGAGCGCGTCGTCATCGTCGGTCCGAACGGCGGTGGCAAGTCCACCCTGGGGCGCCTGCTCGTGGGGCTCCTGCGTCCGTCGGCCGGCCGGGTCCGGCTCTCGGGTCAGCGACCGGACCGGCTCTCGCCTTCCATCCTGGCCCGCCAGGCCGGCTACCTGTTCCAGGATCCCGAGCAGCAGTTCCTGGCGGGCTCCGTCCTCGACGAGGTGACCCTCGGCCTGCGCCGCGAGGAGCGCGCCCGGGTCGAGCCGCTGATGCGCGCGCTCGGCCTCCCGCTCGAGCGGTTCGGTTCGCGGAGCCCGTACGCGCTGTCGGGCGGAGAGCAGCGCCGCGTCTCGCTGGCCTGCGTGCTGGTTCGTCGCCCCGGCCTGCTGGTTCTGGATGAGCCCACCTTCGGACAGGACCGGAAGACGTACCGCGGCCTCCTGGAGGCACTCACCGAGCACCTCGATACCGGCACGAGCGTCATCGTCGCCACGCACGACGAACGGCTCCTGGCGGACCTCGGCGGCCGGTGCCTGCGGATGGACCGCGGGGTCGTGGAGGCGGTCCCGTGATCGTGGCGTCGCATGTCGAAGACCGCCAGCTTGCCAGCCCGCTCGGCCGGTCCAGCCCGCTCACGAAGCTCGGGATCGGCCTGGCCTGGCTGGCGCTCCTCCTCCTCGCCGTGGACCCGCGGCCGGCGCTCGTCCTCGTTCTCGCCAGCGCGGCCGGCTGCCTCGGGCTTGGGTCGGTGCCCGTCCGTCGGTTCGCCCGCGCGTGGCTGCCGTTCGTCGTCGCCGCGCTGGGTGTCGTCGTCGTCAACACCTTGCTCGGCGCCGCCAACCTCGACACCTCGAACTGGACGCTCCTCCGGGTCGGTCCGCTCCGGATCACGGGCGCAGCCCTCGACATCGGGATCGCGCTCGGCATGCGCGTCCTCGCGGTCGCCGCCACGGGGGTCACGTTCGCGCTGACGACCGAGGCGACCCGGCTTGCCGATTCGCTCGTCGCGCAGGCGCGGGTCCCCGAGCGTTTCGCCGCCGGCGCGCTGGCCGCCCAGCAGGCGGTGCCCCGGCTCGCTCTTGACCTCGCGACGCTCCGCCAGGCGCGGCGGATCCGCGGCCTCCGGGGTGACTGGCACCCACGGATCCTGCTGGCCCTGCTCGTGCTGGCCGTGCGGCGTGCCGGTCGCGTCGCCCTGGCCATGGACGCGCGCGGGTTCGCGAGCGGGACGCGGCCGAGCCGCTATCGGGTCGTGGCCTGGTCGTCCGCGGACCTGGTCGTCGGCGCAGCCGGGCTGGGTGCGCTCGTGCTGGCCGCACTCTCCCTCGCACTCCCCTGGCCGCGGTGAGCCGCCACGACCGATCCGGCGCGTTGGGGTAGGCTCTCGAGTGCCATGTCGAAGATGCCAGGCGCCGGCGATCCGGCCCCAGAGTTCGCCCTCCCCGACGAATTGGGGACGCTCCATCGTCTTGCCGATCGGCGGGGCGAGTGGACCGTCGTCTACTTCTACCCCGAGGACGGCACCTCGGGATGCACCACCGAGGCCTGCGAGTTTCGCGACAGCTTCGCCAGCATCCGCGCCGAGGGTGCCGAGGTCTGGGGCATCAGCCCCGACGACGCGGACAGCCACGCCGCGTTCCGGGCGACACACGAGCTGCCCTTCACGCTCCTCTCCGACGCCGGGGCGGTCGTGACCGCCGAGTACGGGGCCTGGGTCGAACGGACGAAGGACGGCCGCACGTACATGCGGACGCAGCGTTCCACGTTCCTCGTGGGCCCCGATGGCCGCGTCGCGCACGCCTGGCCCCTCGTGACGCCGGAAGGCCACGCCGGCCGAGGTGCGGTCGGTCCTGGTGGCTGCGAAGGCGAGTCAAGCACGCTGACCGACCGTGGACCGGGGGCGCCGTCCTCGCCCGCCAGCGTCGAGCCGACACCGCGCGTGGTGCGCGGTCGCGTCCGTCGCGCCATGACGCCCGATGCGCCGCCCGCCGGAGCGGCCGTCGCCGCGCACACCTGGCGTCCCGCGCGGTTCATGGTGATCGTGGCCCACCCCGACGATGCCGACTTCGGCCCGGCCGCCACGGCGGCCCTGTGGATCGATCGCGGGTCGGTCGGCCGGCTCGTCTGCTGCACGAGCGGCGACCAGGGTGGCGAGGACGCGGCACTGGACCCGCTGGAGCTCGCTCTGACCCGCGAGGCGGAGCAGCGCCGGGCGGCCGGCGTCATCGGCTACGACGACGTCCGGTTCCTCCACCAGCCCGATGGAGCGCTCGCCAACGAGCTCCCGGTTCGGGAGCTCCTGGTCCGCGAGATCAGGGAGTTCCGGCCGGATGCAGTGCTCGCCCACGACCCAGAGGTCCTCTTCTACCGGGGTGGTGGCGTCAACCACACCGACCACCGGGCGGCCGGCATCGCCGCCGTCGACGCGGTCTACCCGGCGGCCCGCAACCCGATGGCGTTCCCCCACCTCGTGCGCGCGGGTCTCGCCCCGCACCGGGTGCGCCGGCTCTACCTGTTCTGGCCCGAGGCGCCGACGGTCTGGGTCGAGGTGGGCGCGACGATCGAGCGGAAGATCGAGGCGCTGCGCTGCCACGCCAGCCAGTTCACGGTCGACCCGGAATTCGAGCAACGGATGCGCGCCTGGGCCGCCGAGGACGGCGCCACGCTGGGGGCACCGGCCGCCGAGGCATTCCGCCTGGTGGTCATCGACGACGACGAGCCGGCGACCGGACCCGCCGGGGAGGCGTCGCTCCCCGGGTAGGCTGTCAGACTTCGGCGAGGAGCAGCGGCCGGACGCGGCCCCAGGCGTTCCAGAGCTCGGCGAGCGGCTCGGCCCGGCGCCCCAGCATGTCCACCATCTCGCCCATCGTCAGGCCACCCGCCGTCTCCGCGAGATAGCGTCCCGCTTCCACCCGCACGTCCCGGAAGAGCGCCGGCATGTCCGCCTCGGTCGGCCAGAACCGGACCCGCATCGGGTCCTCGCCTGCATATCCAACCGCGAGCGAGAGGTCGCGCTGGCCCGGCACGCGCCCGTCGGCGAAGCCGCCGAGGCCGTCGAACCGGTAGCCGAGCGCCGCCAGCGCCGCCGTGATCTCGCGGCACTGGAGCTGCGAGTACGCGCCCCAGAGAACGTGGTCGGTCGGGAAGGAGAGGGCGGACGCGTCGATCGCGCGGGCGAGGATCGCATCCACGAAGTCGGACACGAGGAGCTGCCAGCGACGTTCCTCGGAGGGGTCGCCGCCGGCGAGGGCCTCGACGATCGAACGCATCGCTGCCCGATCGCCCTCGAGAAGGCGCAGGATCGCGACCTCCCCCGCGGCTGTCGGCAGCTCGAGGGCTGCCTCGTCGTCGGGCGCGAGCTGGCGCGGCGCGGCAGGCGCTACAGGGCCGGCCGGCTCGGACGGCGCTGCGCTGCCGGCCGCCTCGGGCGTGGAGACCCCGAGCCGCTCCGCCTCGTCGCACGTGGCCAGCGCCATCCGCGCCGCCCGGCATTCCTCGGCCGCGTGCTCGCTCCCGATCCGGGCGACGTCGGCGTCCAGCTCGGCCTTCTCGACGGCCCGCAGGAGTTCGGCCTCGACCGCGACCTCCCGCGACATGGCGAGCGCCGCGTCCCGGGTCCGGGTGTTGATCCGGTTGATCTCGCGCAGCCAGGCTCCCGCGGCCGACTCGACCGCCGCGCGGTCTCGCGCGGTCATCCGGCTCCGGCGGAACTGCGCCTGGGCCTCGTCCTTCGCCGCCCGGATCGCGCGCGGATCGATTGTCGCGGCGGCCCGGTCGCGGCGGCCCACGTGCTCGTCGTAGGCGCGGCGCGCCTCCCGCAGCCGCTCCCCGACCGCGCTCGCCACGGCGGCCATCCGATCGGCGTGGCCGCAGGCCACCTCCATGGCGTCGCGCTTCTCCGCGCACGGGTCCACGGGGTTCGCGCGGGCGGCGCCGGGCCCGCTCCCGAGCACGGGCGCTCGTCCGGCAACCGGTCGAGCCGTCGCCGCCGGGCTTGCGGGACCGAACGGCCGTTCGGTCGACCGCGTCTCGCCCGCCACCGCGTCCGGGGCGAAGACGTCGTCCGCGCCGTGCGCCATCCCGGACGCCAGGAGCGGCGTCGCCAGCGTGACCGCGCCGCTCCCGGCCGAGCCCGTCGAAATTGTCACGCGGACGCCCCGCGCCCCGGCCGGGCGCGCCCGAAGGCCGCGCACGAGGACGACGCTCGCGAGCAGACCGAGCGCCAGGCCGCTGGCGAGGAAGACGGACTCACTCGGGCTCACTGGATGTTCCTCGGTCTGTGCCATGCCTGCAGTGTGATAGGCGACGAGGGACGCGGCCGTGCCCCGAGCGTAGCTGCGCCGTTCGCCCGCGTCAATCCGCACCGCGTTGCGATCGACGGGCCGCGCGTGCGAAGCGGGTGACGGCGCCCAGTTTCACGCGTGCATGAGTGCGCATCCTTGTGTAGACTCCGGCCCGTCGATCCCGAGCCGTCAGCCGCGCCGCGCCGCACCATCTCCCGCGCCCGCACACTCGAGTCCCGGCAGCCGCAGGTACGAACGAGGCCCACGCATCGTGCCCATCGACCCCAACCAGGAGTTCCTCGTCCAGCCGGTCGATGCGTCATGGCTGCAGTGCAACATCGAGTGCCAGGAAGCCTGCCCGGTCGGCACCAACTGCCGCGGCTACCTGAACCTCGCCGCGGAGGGCCGGTTCGAGGAAGGCTACCTGCTCTCGCGCGAGCCGAACCCGGTCGCGGCGATGTGCGCCTACGTCTGCTCGGCGCCCTGCGAGCGGGCCTGCCGCCGGGGCGACATCGACCGGCCGCTCGCGATCCGGGCGATGAAGCGGTTCCTCGTCGAGTGGCACGAGGCGTCGGGCATCCCGGAAGTGGTCCCGCCGATCACGCCGCGCGACGAGCGCGTCGCGGTGATCGGGGCCGGGCCGGCGGGCATCTCCGTCGCCCGTGAGCTCGCGGTCAAGGGATACCGGGTGACCGTCTTCGACAGCCTCCCGTTCGCCGGCGGGACGATGCTGATCGGCGTTCCGGCCTTCCGTCTGCCCCGCGAGGCGATCGAGATGGACGTCCGGCTCGTCGAACGGCTCGGGGTCACCTTCCACTACAACACGAAGATCGGGCCGCGACATCAGCTTCGAGACGCTTCTCCACGACTTCGACGGGGTGGCGATCTGCGCCGGCGCGATGGACGCCGTGGGGCTGGACGTCCCCGGGGCCGATCTGGCCGGCGTGCAGTACGGGGTCGACTTCATGAAGCGGGCCAACCTCGGCGAGCCGCTGGAGGTCGGGCGCAACGTCGTGGTGGTCGGCGGCGGCTACACGGCCATGGACTGCTCGCGGACGAGCCTGCGCCACGGTGCCGAGAACGTCACCATCGCCTACCGCCGCACGCGCTCGGAGCTCGTCGTCGACGAGGAGGAGCTCGGCGAGACGGAGCGCGAGGGCGTCCGGATGGAGTTCCTCGTCAGCCCGATCGAGCTGGTGGGCGAGGACGGGAAACTGACCGGCGTCCGCTTCATCCGCAACAAGCTCGGCGAACCCGACGCGTCCGGTCGCCGCTCCCCGGTGCCGATCCCCGGCTCCGAGTTCGTCGTGCCGGCCGACACCGTGATCCCGGCGGTCTCGCAGGCGGCGGACCTGAGCTTCCTGCCCGTCGAGGCGACCTTCGAGGTCGCCCGGGGCCGGCTCAAGGTGGACCCGGCGACCTATGCGACGAACGTGCGCGGCGTGTTCGCCGCGGGTGACTTCGTGACGGGCCCGGCGACGCTGATCGAGGCCGCCGGGCACGGCAAGAAGTGCGCCTACGCCATCGACCGCTACCTCGCCGGGCGGAGCGACGTGACGGTGACGCCAACGTCAGGATCACCTCGTCATGGCGCCATGACATGCCCGAGTACTACGACGTGCTGCCGCGCCAGCACATCCCGATGCTGCCCGTGGAGTCGCGCATGGCGTCCCGCGAGCCGGAGGTCAACTTCACCACCGGCGTGGAGCTGGGCTACAGCGCGACGCAGGCGGTCGCCGAGTCCACGCGCTGCCTGATGTGCAACTACAACATCTGGTTCGACCCGTTCCGGTGCGTCCTGTGCGGCGCCTGTGCCGACGTCTGCCCGGAGGGCGTCATCCACATGATCGACGTGAACCAGATGAAGTCGGAGGGGGCCCTGCCGGAGCTCGAGGAGGCATACGGCTGGGACCAGGGCGCCGCCATGATCCTCGACGAGGAGCGCTGCATCCGCTGCGCCCTGTGCGTCAAGCGTTGCCCATTCGACGCCATTACGATGGAGCGGTTCGAGCTCCAGGAGGTCTCGACCGACGGCCGGCTCTACAAGGAGTCGTACCGGGACGCGCAGCTTGCCGGGACGCCCGGCGTCGCAGGAGGGGCCAGGTGAGCTTCCTGGAGCGGGTGGACCAGACGATCCGGCGGAGCCCCGTCTTGCGGTCCATCTTCCGCAACCCTTACCCCAACGACGAGCGGTCGCGGGCGATACGCGGTGATGAACAACGTCTTCCTGCACCTGCACCCGGTCCGCGTCCGCCAGCACGCCGTGAAGTTCGCCTACACCTTCTGCCTGGGCGGGCTCTCCTTCTTCCTGTTCCTCGTGCTCACCGTGACCGGCGTCTACCTGATGTTCTTCTACGTCCCGTCGGCGACGCAGGCGTACTCCGACATCCTGCAGATCCAGTCGCAGGTGCCGTTCGGGCTGCTGACCCGGAACATCCACCGCTGGGCGGCGCACCTGATGGTCTTCTTCGTCTTCCTGCACATGATGCGGGTCTTCTACCACGGCGCCTACAAGCCGCCCCGCGAGTTCAACTGGGTGGTGGGCGTGGTCCTGCTGTTCCTGACGCTGATGCTGTGCTTCACCGGCTACCTGCTGCCGTGGGACCAGATCGCCTACTGGGCCATCACGATCGGCTCGAACATGGCGGGGTACGCGCCGCTGTTCAACACGCCGTCGAAGACCCTCCTCCTCGGCGGGACTCGAGGTGAGCGGCAACACGTTGCTGCGCTTCTACGTTCTCCACATCATGGTCTTCCCGTTGGTCGCGGCGGTCTTCCTGGCCGTCCACTTCTGGCGCATCCGCAAGGACGGCGGCATCGGGCCGCTATGACGCCATCTGCGTCGTGCCGCGCGGCTCGCTCACGCACGTGGCTCGCTCGCGGCGAGCACTGCGCGATGACCGAGACCAGAAGGCGCCGCCCGAGCGGCGCGTCGTCCTGCCGGTGGACCCCACCGCGCCGGACGGAGATCGACAAGCAGCGCGTGCCGATGTCGGCACGCCCGTATCGACTGCTCGCCCTCGTCAAGCAGGACGCCGTGGTGCGGGTCCAGAAGGAACCCGACGACACGGTCATGACCTGGCCGCACCTGCTCGCGATCGAGTTCCTGGCGGCCGTCTTCATGAGCGTCTTCCTCCTGTTCATGGGCCTGTTCGTCAATGCCCCGCTCGAGGAGCTGGCCAACGCCAACGTCACTCCCGAGGTGGCGAAGGCGCCGTGGTACTTCCTCGGGCTCCAGGAGCTGCTCGCGTACTTCCACCCGACCGTCGCCGGCGCGCTGGTCCCGCCTCTTCGTGCTGGTCGGCGCCGCGATGATCCCGTTCGTCGATCGCGAGAACATCCGGGCCGACCGGCCCTCGGACCGCAAGACCGCGCGTCGTGCTCTTCAGCCTCTTCTGCGGGCTCGGCCTGGTGCTCACCTTCCTCGGCATCTTCTTCCGCGGCCCCGGCTACGCGTTCACGCTGCCTGGGTCAGCGGCCTCCACTTCAGCCTGTGAGCGTCCCGTGAGCAACTACCACGTCGAACCCGCCAGCAAGCCCGGTGCCCTCACGAGCGAGGTCCTCAAGTCGATGCGCAACGAGGCCCGCCAAGGGCGTCTCGCGCCGGCAGCTTCTCCGGACCTCGCTCGGCGCCGGCGTCGGGCTCTGGCTCCTCGAGGTGTCGGCGGGCACCCTCGGGTTCCTGTGGCCGAACCTGTCCGGCGGCTTCGGCGGCAAGGTCGCCGCTCGGCTGTTCACCGACGTCAAGAATGCGCAACGCCCTGATCCCCTTCGGCGACGGGTATCCCGCCTACTACCAGGACGCGGGTCGTTCATCGTGCTCGTCGACACCGACGCCAGGGTTCGTGCCCGGGACGAACCGACCGGCGACGGCACGAGCACCAACGTGCGCGCGCTCTACCAGCGCTGCACGCACCTCGGCTGCAAGCCCAACTTCTGCATCAAGAACTACTGGTTCGAGTGCCCGTGCCACGGGTCGCGCTACGACCGGCTCGGCACCAAGGTGCAGCAGCTCGGGCCCGCGCCGCGGTCAGCCTCGACCGGTTCGCGTGCAGCGTCGAGGCACGGGTGCTCACCGTCGACACGAGCAAGATCACGCTCGGCCCGCTCCCCATCGCGCTCGGCCAGCCCGGCCTGATCCCGCCGAAGAGCCCGACCGGGTGCATATGACGGACGCATGACCCGGGCCCGACCGACCCGATGACGACCAGCCCGGCCGTCCCCCGAAAAGCGCCTGCCGGTCCCGGGCGGCGGCCCGAGGTGCGCCGCGCGAACCGGCGGGGTGGAGCGGTTCACGGCGCATCCCAGCGCGCACAGCGTCGGGTTGACGGCGGAGCGCGCCGCGCAGATCGTCCGCCAGAGCGGCAACGCTCGCTGGGTCGCCTTCCTCGCCGTCCTGATCGTCGCGCTGTTCATCCCCGTCTACTGGTTCTACGACCTCGGCGTGCCGGGCGTGGCGAACACCGGCCGGCTGGCAAGGAGGCCGCCGCCCAGCAGGTCACCGCGGTCACCCAGGGCTACGAGCTGTTCATGTCGAACTGCGCGCGGTGCCACGGCGCCCAGGGCCAGGGCGGGATCGGGCCGCCCCTCAACAACCAGGCCAAGCTGCTGACCCACCTCACGCCCGGCTACCTCATGAACGTGCTGACCGTCGGCGGCCGCTACGTGTGCGGCGACGCGAACTCGCTCATGCCGATCTGGTCGGACCAGGGCAACCCGCCCGGCCCGCTGAACTACCGGAATCTCCAGGAGCTGATCGCGTTCATCACCGCCCCGAACACCACGCAGTTCCAGGGTGTCGATCCGACCACCGGCCAGACCGTCACGCTGTCGGGCTGGCGCGACCCGACATACGTGCTCCCCCCGGGTGCCACGCCGGTCCCGGCCTGCTGGAAGGACGCCTTCACGTCAGCCACGGCCGCCCCGAGCGCAGCCCCCAGCGCCGGGGCGAGCGGTGCCGCGAGCGCGGCGCCCTCGGGTGGCACGGCCGCCTCGCCGGCCGCCTCGGGTGGGACGGCGGGCACGGTGCTCCAGCTGGCCGCCTCGGGGATCGCTTACGACCAGACCGACCTGACGGCCCCGGCCAACACGCCCTTCGAGATCGCCTTCACGAACAACGACGCGGGGATCCCCCACAACGTCTCGATCCACGAGGGCTCGCCGACCGGCACGGAGGTCTTCAAGGGCACGATCTTCACCGGCGTGGCCACCCAGACCTACGACGTCCCGGCCCTGCCCGCCGGCACGTACAGCTTCGTCTGCTCGGTCCACCCGAACATGATCGGGACGCTCACGGTCAAGTAGCGCAGGCGCGGCCGACGGCAGGGAGGTCCGTCGATCGTCGGCACGGAGGGTAGATGGCGGAACAGGCGCTCGGTCCAGGCGGCACGGTGGTTCGTAGGCGGGCCTTCTTCGGGCTGCTCGACGCCAACGGCTGGGGCTGGGCGGGCGTCAAGGCGACCGTCTGGTTCGTCCTGATCATCATGCTCATGGCCTACCTGCCGGACCGCGCGCTCTACGCGACGGTGCAGAACACGATCGACTTCGGGGTCGCGCTCAAGGTCTTCAACCCCGCGCTCGACGTGACCCCGATCAACTTCTGCCCCGCCTCGAACGAGACCGTGCCGTGCCCCGCCCCCGCGGGGACGATCCTGCCCTGGGAGCCGAACCCGGTCCAGCTGGCGCTCCCGGAGGCGCGAACCGATGCCGCGATCGTCGGGGCCGGCCTGCAGACGCTCCTGGTCGGCGGTCTGGGCCCGACCGGGACGCCCCAGTCCAGCGTCTTCGCGACGGTCATCCGCCCCGACGGCAACATCGACGCCTGGAGCCAGGGCGCCGCGCTGCCCGCACCGCGCTCCCAGGCGGCCGCCGTCTTCTTCTCCGGCACGGCATACGTGATCGGCGGCTTCGGTGCCGACGGCAAGCCGACCGACACGGTGTTCGCGGGAACGCCGGACGCGGCCACCGGCACCATCTCCACTTGGACCGAATTGACGGACCTCAAGCTCCCCGCGCCGCGCGCGGGCGCGGCGGTCGCCGTCGCGAGCGACGGGATCTTCCTCGTCGGCGGGACGGACGGGAGCGGACCCGTGAACACGGTGTGGAAGTCGGCGCTCAACGCCACGAGCGGCAAGCTCGGGGCGTGGGCTCCCAACGCGCCACTGACGTCGTTCGGCGCCGGCGGCGCGGCCCAGCCGGCGCCGCGCGTGCACGCCGTGGCGTTCGTGCTGGGCCAGGAGCTGTTCGTGTGGGGTGGCGAGGACGCCGCAGGGCCCACCACGGCCGTCCTGCGGGGGGACATCTCGACCGACAAGGCGACGCTCGGTCAGGTCACCCGATGGGGGACGTCCAGCACGCCGGCCCAGAACCTGCCCGCCGCTCACAAGGGTTCCTTCGGCTGGGTCGCCAACTCCAACCTCTACTACGCGGGCGGGGCGGGCTCCAACGGCGAGATCGTGTGGGCGATCCCCGATGCGAACGGCAACATCCCCGGCTGGGTGCACCTCGCGGCGAGCGACCTGCCGGCGGCCCTCGGGCTCCAGGACGCCGCGCCGATCGTCTCCGGCTCGCACGTGTTCCTGGTCGGCGGAACGACCGCGGCCGGCCCGTCGACGGAGACGGCTCGGGCGAACCTCTCCCGGCGCTTCCGTTCTTCCAGCTCGGCCTGTTCTACATCGTCGTCCCGGCCTTCGGCATCGGAGGCCCGGTCGGCCAGCAGCTCTCGTACCTGGCCGCGGCAGGCGTCGCGACCGGCGACTTCGTGCTTCTGCTGCTCCTGGGCTATGCGTTCAACCACAAGGAGCAGACGCGCGCGTTCCTGCGTCGCCTCCGCGGCCGGCGTCAGCGCACCGCCTGACCGGCGCGACGGGAGGCCGCGTCGGCCGGCACACCCGACGATCGCAGCGTGGGCCGCGCCGGCCTACCCGGCCCGTGTCCGCTTGGGCGGGCAGATACTCCCCGGAGTGCTCATTCCACCGCAGCCCCGGGGATAGCGCGACACGTGCTCGCCCGGGGCGCTCGTTCGATGGCTGGCCTGACGGTGGGCGAACGGCCCGCCGCACACGGAACAGCCGCGGGCAACCGGAGTGGGAACCTGTCGGACTCGACTGTGCTCCGGGTAACGCCCCGGCGAGCAGCGGGGCGAACACGGGCCACGCGGAGGGCGAGAGATGTTGCCAGCAGCGAAGCGCGCTGCGTGCCCGCGCGGGCAGCTGGCCGGGTCAGGCGGGAGGGTCGCCCTCGCCGGGGGCCGGCGCCCCACGCCGGACCTCGAGCCCGGCACGTTCCCAGGCGCTCATGCCGCCGGCAACGTTGTATACCCGGGTCCAGCCGTTCCGGAGCAGGAAGTCGGTCGCGGCCGCCGACCGGCTCCCCGTGTGACAGATCACGTGGATCGGTCGGTCGCGGGGAAGCTCCCCGTAGCGGAGGAGGAACGACGACGTCGGACAGAGAAGCGCGCCCGGTGCCCGGACCGCCGCGAACTCGTGGCGCTCGCGGACGTCGAGCAGGACCGGGAGGTCGTGGCCGTCCGGCGTGACTGGGGCGGCCGCGCGGGCGGCGTGCGCGTCCACGGCCGAGATCGTCGGGAGCGGGGCGCGGGGATCCATCAGCCCGGTCTCCGGGGGAGAGGGACAGGCGGGAGATCCACCGGAGTGCCCCGGAACCGGCCGGCCGGCCCCGCGACGTCGTGCGGCGGAGCAGCAGCCACGGCCCGGCCGGCACCCGTGACCGGCGGCTCGGCACAGCGTGCGTCGATGCGCTCCAGCCGGTCGTCCAGCGCGGCGAGGAGCGACGGCAGGTCGATCCACGCGGCTGCCCCGGTCGGGCCCTCCCGCGGATCCATTGTTGCGGCCGGACCCTCCTGCAACGCCGCCGCGCCGGCCGTCACGTCCGGGTTAGCCGGGAGTCCGGCTGCGGTGGCAAGACGGTCCCGGGCGCCGCGCAGGTTGGTCCGCGCGCCGAGCGGATTGCCGCGGGCGACGTGAACGTATGCAGCGGCGAGCTTGATCAGCCCGCTCAGGAGGGCCCGCTCGGCCGGATCGTCGGTACCCATCCAGGCCGGCTCCAGCTCCTCGTGGGCCAGGTACCAGGCCCCGCGGCCGTAGGCCGCCAGCCCCCGTTCCACACCTGCCACGCGGACATCCCGCGGCAGGGGGCGGTAGGCCTTTGAGCGTCCCCGCTCGATGACCCGCCGCGACGCGGCCGGTGGCATGGCCGTGGGGATGACCCCGGGGCCGCTCAAGTCCGCTGGGCCCACGGAGCGTGCGCCCGTCACGCGAGCTCGATCAGCGGCCGCCGGCCTCCGAAGCCCGAGGACAGGTCGTGCCAGAAGTGGATCTCGCTCTCCCCGAGCTGCCAGCAGAGCCAGACCTGGCGGCCGTTCACGAGCGCGGGGAAGTCGGCCAGGCCACTCTCGATGTCGCGGAGCTGGATGCTCCACGCGTCCAGCCGGGCGACTGCCGCCTCCATCTGGTCGATGACCGCGCGCATCCGCGCGTCGAGGACCCGTGGGGATTCGAGCGCGCTCAAACCCGGCTCACCGCCTGCAGCCTCACCGAGCGCCTCGTCGACGAGCGTTCGTCCATCGCCTGCAGTCTCCGCCCGCCGGCGTGCCGCGACGAGGCGGTCGCGGAGCGTGATCAGCTCCCGGCGCTCCGAGCGAAGCTGCTCAAGCACGTCCCGTACCTCCGGGATCCGGGCGTTGGCGCGGTCGATGTCGTAGAACTCGGTCACGCCGCGATCATACCGGGAGGCCGCCGGAAGGCCGTCCGGCGCGCAGACGGCCGTCGCGCCAGCCCGTCACCACGCCGGCACGACCTGTCGGTCGAGCCAGTCCGCCGGATCCACGCGAGGCCGGATCAGCGACGCACGCCCGCCCCTGATGGCAACCTCGGCAGGGATGGGATGGCTCAGGAAGAACGGCATGGATTCCGTGAACCCGTAGGCACCGGCGTCGAGCACGGCCACCAGGTCGCCGACGGCCGGGGCCGGCAGCGTGGCGTTCGCAGCGAAGACGTCCAGACCGGAGCAGAGCGGGCCGGCGATCGTGACCGGCCACGACCGTGCCGTGCCCGGGGCCTGCCCGAGGATCCGAACCCGGTGCTCATGCCCCACCAGCGCGGGTCGCAGGAGGTGGTGGACGCCGCCGTCGAGGATCGCGACCTCCGCCTCGCCGACGCGCTTCCGGTCCACGACCCGGGCGACGTAGGCGCCCGCCGCTCCGACGAGATAGCGGCCGGGCTCGACCAGGAGCCGGAGGTCGCGCAGACCCGGCATCGTCGCCCAGCCCGCCGCGAGGACGCCTAGGCGCTGCCCGAGCCCGCCGAGGTCGAGCGACTCCTCGTGGAGCTCGTAGGGGATGCCCAGCCCGCCCCCTGCGTCCACCAGCCGCAGCGGGACGCCGGCATGGTCGGTCACGGAACGGGCCAGCTCCACGGTCTCGCCCACGTGGGCCGCGAGGCGCCCCGCATCGAGCACGTTCGACGCCCCGAAGCGGTGGATTCCGAGCAGCTCCAGGTGCGGCGATCGGGAGGCCGCCCGCGCGGCCGCGCGCAGATCGGGCTCGTCCATGCCGAACTTCCCGGCCCCGTCGTCGCCGACGAGTCGAACGCGCTCCAGGCTTGCCGATTCCCCCACGGAGGACCGCAGGAGGATGGGCACGCGACGGTCCGTCGCGGCAGCCATCCGGTCGAGGCGGTCGAGCTCACCGGGCGACTCGACCGTGATCGCACGAACGAGCGCCGCCACGGCCGCGCGCAGCTCCGCGTCCCGCTTGCCCGGGCCGGTGACCACGATGCGCTCCGCTGGGATCCCCGCCCTGAGCGCCGTCGCGAGCTCCCCGCCGGAGGCGACATCGGCCCCGAGGCCGAGGCCGCCGAGGTGGGCCACGATGGCGAGCGCCGGGTTCGCCTTGACCGCGTACGCGATGTCCACGTTCTCCGGCAACGTCGCCCGGAGCGCCCCGACCTGGCGGTTGATCACGTCGAGGTCGTAGACGTAGAAGGGGGTGCCGTAGCGCGCGGCAAGATCGGCCGCCTCGAGGCCGCCCAGCCTGTCGCCGTGGAGGATCTCGTTGCGGGACGGTGGCCGGCCCCGGCGGGGAGCGGTCATCCCCGATGGCGAAACGGACCCCGTGGCGGTCGCCGACCGCGTGCCCGGTGCGCGCCCGGGAGTGGGGGTCGCGAGCCCGGCCCCAGGACCCCGCGCCGCGGACCCGGCGTCGCTCGTCGTCACCGGAGTGCCTCTTCAAGGGCAACCCGGGCATCCGTGCGCGCGTCGCGATGCTTCACGATCAGCGCGACCTGGGCGCCGAGGCCGTGCAGCCCCGCGAACTCGCCGGCCAGCGCACGCGTTCCCGGCACGACGACGGCGCCGGGCGGCACGCAGAGCGGTGTATCGCGCGTTCCCTCGAGGACCCGCCGGCCGACCATGTCGTACAGCCGCGACGTCCCCGTCAGGGTCACGCCCGCGCCGAGGACGGCGCCCTGCCCGACGAGCACGCCGTCGAGGAGAAGGCAGCCTGCACCCACGAACGCGTCGTCCTCGACGATGACGGGTCGCGCGCCGGCCGGTTCGAGCACCCCGCCCACGATGACGCCCGCCGCGAGGTGGACGTGCGCCCCCACGTGGGCGCACGAGCCCACGAGCACGTGCGAGTCGACCATCGTCTCGGCCCCGACCCAGGCACCGACGTTGATGTACGACGGTGGCATCACGACGACGCCCGGCTCGAGGTGCGCCCCGGCCCGGATCGTCGTGCCGCCGGGCACGATCCGCCACGGGCGGCCGGCAGCTGCAGCCGCCCGCGCATCGGGCGAGCCGACAATGTCCTTGGGCGGAAGGCCGGCCCGGTCCGCGAACCCGAACGTCTCCGCTGCTGTCCAGGACCGCGTGGCGCGGTTGGCGAACAGGCCGAGGATGGCGGCGCGGGCGTCCTGCCCGACGGTCCAGCCGCCGGGCGTGGCGGGGTCGGGCGCGGCAGCCCGCAGCCGGCCGCTCTCGAGCGCGGCGAGGACCTCATCGTCCCTTTCGCGGTCCGGCGTGGTGGCCGGCGTGGACGGCGCCACCGCCACGAACGCGGCCTGCTCCGTCCGGCTCGCGCCTGCCGGGGCGCCGGACGTGGCACTCGACGTGGCGGTCGTGCCGGCGCTCATGCTGCCCCCTCGATCGCCATCACCGGCTCCGGCGCCGAACGCCCGCCGGGAAGCTCCAGCAGCCCGAGCGAGCGGAGCAGGAGCGCAAGGCGGTCGCGGGCGTCGTCGTCGAGCGGAAGGAGCGGGCGTCGGACGGCACCCGTTGCCAGCCCCATGAGGGCCAGGGCAGCCTTCGCCGGCACAGGGTTCGGGGCGCCCCGGAAGTTTGCCAGCATGAGCGGGAGCCACCGCTCGTGGATCCGGCGAGCCAGGGCCCAGTCGCCGGTGTGGGCGGCGGCGCACAGCGCGACCATCTCGCCGGGGACCTCGTTCGACGCGACCGAGACGACCCCGTCGCCGCCGAGGGCGAGGATCGGCAGCGTCCAGGCGTCGTCGCCGGCGAGGACGGCCACGTCCCGCGGCCGCTCCCGGCAGATCCTCGCGATCTGCTCCAGGTTTCCCGAGGCCTCCTTGACCGCCACGATCCGCGGATGTGCGGCCAGCCGGAGGAACGTGTCCGCCTCCACGTTCGTGCCCGTGCGCGAGGGGACGTTGTAGACGACCACGGGCAGGCCACCCTCGTCCGCCACCGCCCGGAAATGGCTCTCGAGCATGCGCTGGTCCGGGCGGTTGTAGTACGGCGCCACGACGAGGGCGGCGTCCGCTCCGAGCTCGGCGGCCCGACGCGTCGCGCGGATCGTCGCGTCCGTGTCGTTCGTGCCGGTACCGGCGACGACGGTCACACGGCGGCGGGCGGGGCGCGTCGCCGCGACCTCCACCGTGATCTCGATCAGGCGTTCGCGCTCTGCCGGGCTCAGGGTGGGCGATTCGCCGGTGGTTCCGCACGGGACCAGGCCGTCGATGCCGGAGAGGACCTGCCAGCTCACGAGGCGCCGGAAGGCGGGTTCGTCGAAGGCCCCATCGAGCATGAACGGCGTGACGAGCGCGGTCAGGGCGCCGCCGATGGCCGGGCGGGCGCCGCCGGAGGTGCGGGAGAGGGGTGTCATCGGGAGGTTCCTTTCGAATCGTTCGACGGGAGGATCGTCGGGCGACCCGGGGGCTGGGCGTCGTTGAGTGCACGTTCGCGGCCTCAGCTGGCAGCACGCACCTCCAGGCGATCCCCGAGGTCGAGCACGACCTCGAACGGGTGGAGGCCGGCAGGACGGGGCTCCGCCAGCAGCCAGTCGGCGGCCGTCACGACGCCGGACGCGCACGCGCTGCGGTCCCGGGCGGTGAGCGTCAGCTCGATCGTCTCGCCGGGGCCGTCGAAGCCGACGAGGTGGCGGCCCGGGTTCGTGCCCGCCCGAACCCCGAAGACCTCGAGCGCGCCCGCTTCCGCGGGACCGCCCGCCGGAGAGGCGACGTGGTCGCGCGCCGAGTCGGCGGCGAGGACCCGCCGGGCTAGCTCGCGGGCGGTGCCGGACGGCCGGTCGGCCTTCCCGTGCCGATGCCACTCCACGATGTACGGCTCGTAGCCGGGGAGGCGGGCAGCCTCCCGCGCCGCGATCTCCACGAGGCGGGCGAAGACGAGGGCGCCGGGGCTGAAGTTGGACGTCGCGACAGCGGCCGCGCCCCGCGCTCGGAGCAGCTCGGCGACCGCGCGCCGGTCGTCCTCCCAGGCCGTGGTCGCGATCACGAGACGCCGGATGCCCGCGCCCACCACCGCCGTCCGCGTTTGCCAGGACGGCCGTGCCGCGTGACGCGTCGACCACAACGTCCACTCCCGCGAACGCCGCCGGTTCGTGCTGGCCGCTCGCCGGCCGCCCGACCAGGCGCACCCCGACGCCGTGCGCCGAGAGAGCGTCCGCGACCGCCCGTCCGAACGGGCCGTCGCCCAGGATCGCTGCCTGCATCGTGGTGTCCTCCGCGTCGAGTGATGTCACGCGGGGGCCTGCCGGGGCGGGAGGGCCGGATCGCCATCGGGCGAATCAAAAAGCCGCGGTCACCGTCGGTGTCCGCGGCCCTCGGAGCCTCCGTTCCCTGGAGGCCCCCGGTCGTCGTCTGTGCGCGCCGTCAGAGCCCCAGGGCCCGTGCCTCCCGGCAGGGCCGCCAGAGCTTCTTCTTCGCCTCGGACGAGAAGAGGTGCCAGCGCATCCGCGGACAGTAACCGGGTTCGCGAAGTTGCGCAACCATTTGTGCTGCGCGTGCCCGCCGCCCCGGCGCCGGGTATCGTCTACGCCGCGTGGGCCCGTAGCTCAGCGGCAGAGCGAGGGACTTTTAATCCCTGCGTCGTGGGTTCGAATCCCACCGGGCTCACCACGATCGAGGCACTCGCCGTCAGGTCCCGGTTGCGGGAGCCAGTCTTTAGGACGGCCCGGACTTCGTGGGCGATCTGGACGTCCTCGCGCGCCGCGATCACGAACGTCCGGACGGCGGCGCCCGGCGAGCCGATCTCGCGATCATCGCCGGCGGCCCGGTTCGCGCGCAACATCGAGCGACACGCCGAGGAAGGCCAGGTCGCGGGCAGCACGCTCGCGCACGGCCGGCGCATTCTCCCCCACGCCACCGGTGAAGACGAGCACGTCGAGGCCGCCGAGCGCGGCCGCCATCGCAGCCACCTCCCCCCGTAGGCGGTGGTGGTAGACGTCGAGCGCGAGGACGGCGTCCGGCTGTCCCGTCTCCGCCGCGGCGAGGATCGCCCGCATGTCCGCCGTCCCCGCCAGGCCAAGCAGACCCGACCGGTGCTCGAGCGTCGAGGCGAGCTCGGCGGGCGGCATCCTAACATGCTCTTCAAGCCACAGGACGAGGCCCGGGTCGATGGCCCCGGACCGGGTGGCCATCACGAGTCCGTCGAGCGGGGTGAAGCCCATCGTCGTGTCGACCGAACGGCCGCCGAGCACTGCCGCGAGCGACGCACCCGCCCCCAGGTGGCAGGTGACGAGCCGCACCCCATCGAGGGAACGCCCCAGGAACTCGGCAACACGACCCGACGCGTACGCGTGGGAAAGGCCGTGGAAGCCGTACTTGCGGAGGTCCCAGCGCATCCGCCATTCGCGCGGGATGGCATAGGTCGACGCGCCGGCCGGAATGCCGGCATGGAAGGCCGTGTCGAAGCAGGCGACGGCGGGCACATCCGGCAGTGCCGCCTCCACGACCGCGAGCGCGGCGAGCGACTTGGGCTGGTGGAGCGGCGCGAGATCGGTGAGCGCCCGGAGGTGCTCCACGACCTCGCGGTCGATGCGGACGGGCCGCGTGTAACGGGTCCCGCCGTGCACGATCCGGTGGCCGACGGCGTCGATCGTCCCGAACGAATCGACGGCCCGTGCGACCACCGCGTCGTCGACCTGCCCGCGGGGCGCCGGCAGGTCTGCCGATCCGACGATGCGGTCGTCCGGGTCGAGCACCCTGAGCTTGAGGCTGCTCGACCCGGCGTTGACGACGAGGATCCGCATCGGGAGCGGGTTGCTCATTGGGTCCAGGACCAGTCGCGGATCTCGGGCGAGTCCTCGCCCTCGAGGCGGGTGTAGGCCCTCGCCTGGAGGCGCCGGTCGACCATGAGCTGGCGCACGTGGGCGGCCCGTGCGCCGAGGCCCGGCACACGGTCGATCACGTCGATCACCAGGTGGAATCGGTCGAGGTCGTTGAGCATGACCATGTCGAAGGGCGTGGTGGTAGTCCCTTCTTCCTTGTAGCCGCGGACGTGGATGTTGGCGTGGTTCGTCCGCCGGTACGTGAGCCGATGGATGAGCGCGGGATAGCCGTGGTAGGCGAAGACCACCGGCTTGTCGCGGGTGAAGAGCGAATTCGAACTCGCGTCTGCGACATTCCGTGGGGATGCTCGGTTTCCGGCTCGAGGCGCATCAGGTCGACCACGTTCACGAAGCGGACCTTCAGCTCCGGGAAATGCTCGCGCAGCATGTCGACGGCGGCGAGCGCCTCCAGGGTCGGGGTGTCGCCCGCGCTGGCCATCACGACGTCGGGCTCGCCGCCCTGGTCGTTGCTGGCCCAGTCCCAGATGCCGATGCCGCGGGTGCAGTGGAGCACGGCCTGCTCCATGGTCAGCCAGTTCGGGGCGGGCTGCTTGCCCGCCACGATGACGTTGACGTACTGACGGCTGCGGAGGCAGTGATCGGCCACTGACAGCAGCGTGTTCGCGTCCGGCGGCAGGTAGACCCGGATGACCTCGGACTTCTTGTTGACCACGTGGTCGATGAAGCCGGGATCCTGGTGACTGAAGCCGTTGTGATCCTGGCGCCAGACGAGCGAGCTGAGGAGGTAGTTGAGCGAGGCGATCGGCCTCCGCCACGGGATCCCGTTCGTCACCTTCAGCCACTTGGCGTGCTGGTTGAACATCGAGTCGATGATGTGGATGAAGGCTTCGTAGCAGTTGAACAGGCCGTGCCGGCCCGTGAGCAGGTATCCCTCCAGCCAGCCCTCGCACTGGTGTTCGGAGAGGACCTCCATCACCCGGCCTTCCGGCGCCTGGTGCTCGTCCGTGGGCAGGATCTCGCCTTCGAACTGGCGATCTGTGACCTCGAAGGCCGACCCGAGCCGATTGGACGCCGTCTCGTCGGGCCCGAACAAGCGGAATGTGTCGCGGTTTCGATCGATCACGTCGCGGAGGAACGTGCCGAGCACCCGGGTCGCCTCGGCTGTCGTGGCGCCCGGAGCCGGCACCTCGACCGCGTAGGCGCGGAAGTCGGGCAGCGCGAGGTCGCGCAGCAGCAACCCACCGTTCGCGTGGGGGTTGGCGCTCATCCGCCGGTAGCTGCGCGGCGGCAGCTCGGCGAGCTCCGGGATGAGCGCGCCATCGGTGTCGAAGAGCTCCTCGGGCCGGTAGCTCCGCAGCCACTTCTCGAGGAGGGCAAGGTGGACCGGGTTGGTGCGAACCTCCCCGAACGGGACCTGGTGCGAGCGCCAGGAGCCTTCGGACGGCAGGCCGTCGACCTCCTTGGGGCCCGTCCAGCCCTTCGGGCTGCGGAGTACGATCATCGGCCAGCGCGGGCGCTCGGTGACTCCCCCGCTGCGTGCCGCGCGCTGGATCTCGGAGATCTCGGCGACGACGGCGTCCAGGGTTGCCGCCATCTGCTGGTGCATGACGGCCGGATCGTCGCCGCTCACGAAGTACGGGTGGTGCCCGTAGCCCTCCATGAGGGCCCGCAGCTCGTCCTCGGGGATCCGGGCCAGAACCGTGGGGTTGGCGATCTTGTAGCCGTTGAGGTGGAGGATCGGGAGGACGACCCCGTCGCGGACGGGATCGAGGAACTTGTTCGAGTGCCAGCTCGTGGCCAGCGGCCCGGTCTCCGCCTCGCCGTCACCGACGACGCAGCACACGACGAGGTCCGGGTTGTCGAACGCCGCGCCGTAGGCATGCGAAAGCGCGTAGCCCAGCTCGCCGCCCTCGTGGATCGAGCCGGGGGTCTCCGGCGCGACGTGACTGGGGATCCCGCCGGGGAACGAGAACTGCCGGAAGAGCCGGCGGATCCCGTCGACGTCTCGCGTGATGGTCGGGTAGACCTCGCTGTAGGTGCCCTCGAGGTACGCGTTGGCCACGATCGCCGGGCCGCCGTGGCCGGGACCGATCACGTAGATCGCGTCGAGGTCCCAGTTGCGGATCACCCGGTTCATGTGCGCGTAGATGAAGTTCAGGCCCGGGGTGGTGCCCCAGTGGCCCAGCAGGCGCGGCTTGCAGTGCGCGGGAGCCAGCGGCTCGCGGAGCAGCGGGTTGTCGAGCAGGTAGATCTGGCCGACCGAGAGATAGTTGGCTGCCCGCCAGTAGGCGTCGATCCGCTGCAGCTCCCCGTCGGACAGGGGTCGCGCCGCCGTGGCCGGCGTGGCCACCGCGCCCTCGCGCCCGGACACCGCCTCACCCATGAGAGCTGCTCCTTTCGCGCCTGGCCCCAGCAGAGGATCCGTTCGCAGAAGAATAGTCGGAGGTCGTTGCCCGGACGTCGGCCGGCGCCGCATACTGCCCGGGCCGGCAGTCCCGCGACCTGGCGAGCCGTGCGAAACGGATGGTGGCAGACGCGTGTCCGTCGATCCGCCGGAAATCCACTCGCCGCCTGAGATCCTTCCGCCGCGCGCCGCCCGGCGCTCCGATCGCGCACTGGCTCCCGATTCTCGCCTCGCTCCGCGGCTACGGGCCCGGGGCCCTCCGCTCGGACGTCGCCGCCGGCGTGGTCCTCTCGACGATCATGGTCCCGGCCGCGATGGGCTACGCCCAGGCCGCCGGGCTTCCGGCGATCACGGGCCTCTATGCGACCGTCGGCCCGCTCGTTGCCTATTTCCTGGTCGGCCCCTCGCGGATCCTCGTGATGGGGCCGGACTCGGCGCTCATCGCCCCGATGGCGGCCACCATCATCCCGCTCGCCGGTGGTGATGCCGGACGCGCCGTCGCCCTCGCCGCGGCACTCGCCCTGATGGTTGGCGTCGTCTGCATCGCCGCGGCGGCAGCCCGGCTGGGCTTCCTGACGGACCTGCTCTCGCGACCCGTCCGCGTCGGCTACATGAACGGCATCGCCCTCACCGTGATCGTGAGCCAGGTGCCCAAGCTGCTTGGCTTCTCCGTCTCCGCCTCCGACTTCCTGGGCGAGTCGATCGGGATCGTCCAGGGCGTGCTCGACGGCCGGGTGGCGGCCGGCGCGCTCCTCATCGGCGTCGGTTCGCTCGCGGTGATCCTGGGCCTGCGACGCATCTCGCCCCGGATCCCGGGCATCCTCGTCGCGGTCGTCCTGGCCACGCTCGCGGTGACCGTCTTCGGGCTCGCCAACGAGCTCGCCGTGGTCGGCGAGGTCCCGCGCGGCTTCGCGGCCGCCGGGATCCCTGCCGTCAGCCTCGCCGATCTCATGGCGCTCGTCCCCGGCGCGCTCGGCATCGCCCTGCTCGCGTTCACCGACACGAGCGTCAACTCCCGGACCTTCAACTCCCGGCACGGGGAGTCGGTGGACCCGGACCGGGAGCTCGCCGGCCTGGGCATCTGCAACGTCACTTCCGGGCTCGTCGGTGGCTTCCCGATCAGCAGCAGCGCCACCCGGACGCCCGTCGCGGAGGCCGCGGGCGCCCGCACGCAGGTGACCGGCCTGGTGGGTGCGGGCGTCGTCGTGCTCGTCCTCGTGGCGGTGCCGGGTCTCCTGACCAACCTGCCCTCGACGGCGCTCAGCGCGGTCGTCATCGTCGCCGCCCTGAGCCTGTTCGACATCAGCGGCCTGCGCCGGTTACTCCGCCTCTACCCGGCCGACTTCTGGCTGTCCGTCGTCAGCTTCCTCGGCGTGGCGGTGCTCGGCGTGCTGCCCGGGATCGGGATCGCGGTGGGCCTCTCGCTCCTCAACTTCATCCGCCGTGCCTGGCGGCCCCACGACGCAGTCCTCGGTCGCGTGCCGAGCTACAAGGGCTACCACGACGTCACCCGTCACCCGGACGCGCACCAGGTGCCCGGGCTCCTCCTCTATCGCTGGGACGCGCCGCTCTTCTTCGCCAACGCGGACCTCTTCCTGGGGCGGGCCCGGGCGGTGGTCCGCGGCGTCGACCCACCCGTCCGCTGGCTCGTCGTCTCTGCCGAGCCCGTCACCGACGTCGACACGACGGGCGCCGACGCGCTCGACGAACTCATCACCGAGCTCGCAAGGGCCGGCATCGAGCTCCACTTCGCCGAGATGAAGGGTCAGGTCAAGGACCGGCTCAAGACCTACGGGATCTATGCGCGGCTCGGCGACGCCAACTTCCACCCGACCGTCGGGACGGCCGTCAAGGCCTACCTGTTCGGGCACCACGTCGACTACGAGGACTGGGAGGACGCGGCGAACGCGGCGGGCGACGCCTCGGCGCCAGGCTCCGACGAGACGTCCGCAGAGCCCTGAGCGCCCCGCGAGCCGCCGAACCGTGTAGCCTCTTGCGAGGGCCGCAGGGGCCAGGGATTTAGACCAGGGACTTAGAGGAGTTCCCGCGTGTCGCCCGTCGCCAGGGTCGCGCTCTTCACGAACGAGTACCCCCCGCAGGTCTATGGGGGCGCGGGGGTTCACGTCGAGTACCTCAGCCGCGAGCTGGCCCGCCTGCTCCCGGTCGAGGTGCGCTGCTTCGGGAGCCAGGACGTCCGGATGCCCAACCTGCGGGTCCGCGGGTATGGTCCCTGGGCCGAGGCAAAGACGAACACCGACCCGCGCTTCGGCAGCGCGCTGGATGCCCTCGAGCGCAGCCTCGCGATGGCGAAGGACAACCTGGACGCCGACGTCGTCCACTGCCACACCTGGTACACGGACATGGCGGGCTTCCTGGCCAAGAAGCTGTGGGGGATCCCACTTGTCGTGACCACGCACTCGCTCGAGCCGCTGCGCCCGTGGAAGGTCGAGCAGCTCGGCAATGCCTACGGCCTCAGCGCCTGGATCGAACGCACGGCCCTCGAGAACGCCGACGCGATCGTGGCGGTGTCGCAGGAGACCCGCAACGATGTCTTGCGCCACTTCGCGGTCGCGCCCGAGAACGTCCGCGTGATCCACAACGGGATCGACCCCACGGAGTACCGATACGAACCCGCCGTGGACACCCTGGGAGAGCACGGGATCGACCCAGACCGCCCGTACGTGCTGTTCGTCGGCCGGATCACGCGCCAGAAGGGGATCATCCATCTGGTCAACGCCATCCCGTCGATCGATCCATCGCTCCAGGTGGTCCTGTGCGCCGGGGCACCGGACACGAAGGAGATCGGCGAGGAGATGACCGCGCGGGTGGCCGAGGTCAGCGCCTCACGGGCCGACGTGGTGTGGATCAGGGAGATGATCCCCCGGGCGGCGGCGATCCAGCTCTATTCTCACGCCACCGTCTTCTGCTGCCCGTCCGTCTACGAGCCGTTCGGGATCATCAACCTCGAGGCAATGGCGTGCGGGACCGCCGTGGTCGCCTCGGCTGTCGGCGGGATCCCGGAGGTCGTGGTCCCCGGCGAGACGGGATTGCTGGTCGACCTCGAGATCAAGCCCGGGACGTTCGATCCCGTCGACCCGGCGAGGTTCTCGGCGGACCTGGCCGAGGCGGTCAACCGCGTCGCCCTCGAGCCGAAGCTGCACGAGCGGTTCGGGTCGGCCGGGCGACGGCGCGTGGAGGATCACTTCAGCTGGGCGGCGATCGCGCAGCAGACGCTCGACCTCTACCGCTCGCTCGCGGGCGGCTCGTAGGTCGGGCCGGGCCATCCGTGACCGCCGCGGACCGGACGATCGGGGGCACGGCGGCGGCCGCCTCGGTGCAGGAGAGTGCAGCGTGAGCATGACTGATGGCCGGAACCGCGTCGTGATCGACGGGGTGACTCCGCGCGTGGACTCCGGCGAGTTCCCGATCAAGCGGGTCGTCGGGGACACCGTGAACGTAGAGGCCGTGGCATACGGCGACGGGCACGACGTCGTCGCGTGTGCGCTTCTCTACCGGCGCGAAGCGGACGCGGAGTGGGCCGAGGTCCGCATGGAGCCGCTCGTCAACGACGGCTGGAAAGCCGTCTTCGTGGTAGAGGAGATCGGCCGTTACCGCTACACAGTCGCGGGGTGGGTGGATCGGTTCGCGACTTGGGCCCACGACCTGGCGAAGCGCCTGGCGGCGGAGCTCGACCTGAGCGTCGATCTGCTGATCGGCGCCGATCTGGTGGAAGCCGCCGCGACACGGGCGAGCGGGAGCGACGCCGCCCGTTTGGCGGCCGTGGCCGCGCTCCTGCGAACGGGCGGCGGCGAGGCCGCGCGCGCCGCGCTCGCCCCGGAGCTGGCTGGGTTGATGGCCCGGTGCGCGGAGCGGCCCTTCGTCACCATGGCGCCCGAGCTGAGCGTGGTCGTCGACCGCGAGCGAGCCCGCTTCGGCGCCTGGTACGAGATGTTCCCGCGCTCGGCAGCGACCGAGCCCGGCCGCCACGGCACGTTCCGGGACCTGGAGGACCGCCTGGCCGACGTCGCGGCGATGGGCTTCGACGTGCTCTACCTGCCGCCGATCCACCCGATCGGCAGGGCCTTCCGCAAGGGGCGCAACAACACGCCCGCGGCGAGGCCCGACGACCCGGGGAGTCCCTGGGCCATCGGCGGGGCGGAAGGCGGGCACAAGACCGTCCACCCGGAGCTCGGCACGCTGGAGGACTTCCGGCACCTCGTGGCGCGCGCTGCCGACTACGACATCGAGATCGCCCTCGACATCGCATTCCAGTGTTCGCCGGACCACCCGTACGTCCGGGAGCACCCGGAATGGTTCCGGCTGCGACCCGACGGCACGATCCAGTACGCCGAGAACCCGCCCAAGAAGTACCAGGACATCTACCCGTTCGACTTCGAGACCGACCACTGGCGGGAGCTCTGGGACGAGCTCAAGAGCGTGGTGGACTTCTGGATCGAGCAGGGCGTCCGGATCTTCCGGATGGATAACCCGCACACCAAGCCCTTCGCGTTCTGGGAATGGCTCATCGGTGAGGTCAAGAAGGAACACCCCGAGGTGCTCTTCCTGGCCGAGGCGTTCACCCGCCCCAACGTGCTCTACCGCCTGGCCAAGGTCGGGTTCACCCAGTCGTACAACTACTTCCCGTGGCGCAACAGCAAGGAGGAGCTGACGGAGTTCCTCACCGAGCTCACGCGGGCGCCGGTCCGCGAGTTCTTCGGCGCCAACCTGTGGCCGAACACGCCCGACATCCTGCCCGAGTACCTGCAGTACGGTGGGCGCCCCGCGTTCGTCACGCGGCTCGTCCTGGCGGCAACCCTGGGTCCGAGCTACGGGATCTATGGTCCCGCCTACGAGCAGTGCCTCAACGTGGCGCTCGGCCCGGGCCGCGAGGAGTACCTGGACTCGGAGAAGTTCGAGATCCGGCCTTGGGATCCGGACCGGGGCGCCAGCCTGGCCGCGCTCGTCGGCCGCCTGAACCGGATCCGGCGCGAGAACGCGGCCCTTCGGACGAACCAGAATCTTCGCTTCCACAGCGTGGACAACGACCGGCTGATCGCCTATTCCAAGAGCACCGAGGACCGGGCGAGCCAGGTCCTGGTGGTCGTGAACCTGGACCCGAACCACGGAAACGCGGGGTTCGTCGAGCTGCCGCTCGACGAGCTCCGGATCGACCCGCGCCAGCCCTACCAGGTCCACGACCTGCTGGCCGACCGGCGGTACCTCTGGTACGGCCCGCGCAACTACGTCGAGCTGCGCCCGGAGGTCGGCCAGGCGCACGTCTTCGCGATCCGGCGGCGGGTCCGGACGGAGGCCGACTTCGACTACTATCTCTGACCGTTCAGCCCGCGCGAGATCGCCGAACGCCGCACCGCGGCCCGGATCGCGCTCGGCCGCGGCATCCCGCTAGCGCCCGCGTGCGGCGCGGACGCGTCGGATGAGCTGGCTGGTCGACGTGTCGTGGCCGAGCGTCGGCTCGTCGGCGCCCTGCAGCTCCGGGATCACCCGCAGCGCCAACGCCTTGCCCAGCTCCACGCCCCACTGGTCGAACGAATCGATCCCCCAGATCGCTCCCTGCGTGAAGACCTTGTGCTCGTAGAGCGCCACGAGCGCACCGAGGGCCCCCGGGGTGAGGCGCGCGAGGAGCATCACGTTCGTGGGCCGGTTGCCCTCGAACGTGCGGTGGGCGACCTGCCGCTCCGGGAGCCCCTCGTCGCGGGCCTCTTGGGCCGTCTTGCCGAAGGCCAGCGCCTCCGCCTGGGCGATGAGGTTGGCGAGGAGCATGTCGTGCTGCTCCGGGAGCGGGTTGAGCGGTTGGAGGAAGCCGATCAGGTCGGCCGGGACGAGCTTCGTGCCCTGGTGGAGGAGCTGGTAGTAGGCGTGCTGCCCGTTCGTGCCGGGGGTGCCCCACACGATCGGCCCTGTCTGGTAGTCGACGGGCGTCCCGTCGAGCGTGACGTGCTTGCCGTTCGACTCCATGTCCAGCTGCTGGAGATAGGCCGGCAGCCGCTCGAGGTACTGCTCGTACGGGAGCACCGCGTGCGTCTCGGCCCCGAAGAAGTCGCCATACCAGAGCCCGATGAGCCCGAGCAGCACCGGCAGGTTGCGCTCGAAGGGCGCCGTCCGGAAGTGCTCGTCCATGGCGTGGAAGCCCTCGAGCATCTCGCGGAAGCGCGCCGGCCCGATCGCGATCATGAGGCTCAGGCCGATCGCCGACTCGTACGAGTAGCGGCCGCCGACCCAGTCCCAGAACTCGAACATGTTCGCCGGGTCGATGCCGAAGCGTCGAACCTCCGCCTCGTTGGTGGAGACGGCCGCGAAGTGCCTGGCCACGGCCGCCTCGTCGCCTCCAAGCCCGGCGAGCGACCACGCCCGGGCCGCCCGGGCGTTCGTCATCGTCTCGAGGGTGTTGAACGTCTTCGAGGCGACGATGCAGAGAGTCTCGGCCGGGTCGAGGTCGCGCGTCGCCTCGGTCAGGTCCGTGCCGTCGACGTTGGACACGTAGCGCAGGCGGATTCCTCGATCCGCGTAGAAGGCGAGCGCCTCACTGGCCATCCGCGGCCCCAGGTCGGAGCCGCCGATGCCGATGTTCACGACGGCCCGGATCGGCTGGCCGGTGTGGCCGAGCCAGCGCCCGCTGCGCACGGCATCGGCGAAGGCTGCCATCCGGTCGAGCACGGCATGCACGCCCGGCACGACGTCGCGGCCGTCGGTCACGATCCGCTCGTCCCGCGGCGCACGGAGCGCCACGTGAAGGACGGCTCGATCCTCGGTCGCGTTGATGTGCTCGCCCGCGAACATCGCGTCGATCCGCTCGCGCAGTCCCCGAGCGCGGGCGAGCGCGACCAGCAGGCGCAGCGTGTCGTCCGTGAGACGGTTCTTCGAGTAGTCGAGGAAGACGCCGGCCCCCTCCGCGGTAAGGCGCTCGGCCCGCCGCGGATCGGCGCGGAAGAGCTCCCGGAGGGTGACCTCGTGCACCTCCCCAAAGTGGTCGGCGAGCGCCCGCCACTCCGGGAGCCCGGTGAGGCCGACCGCAGGCTGGCTCGTCATCTCGCGCCGCTCCTCCCGTCCTTCCCGAATCCCGCCGGCCGCCACTCGCCGGAGGATCGCCCGTCTGCTTGATCTCCCGCGACCTGCGGATCGAGACTGGCGCGACACTAGCACCGCGAGGGCCGCCGCGGACGCTGACGGCCGCGTTGCCGGCAGGCGTCCGGCGTCGTTCCTCGTGCACGGGGTGGGGCGGCCGAAGGGTGAGAATGGCTGCGCGCGCCTGTCTGCGCCCCGGGTTCGGTGCTACATTCGGGACGACCGGCCCGGGCGCCCGGGCCGGTCGGGAGCGGTCCATCCGGGTGGCCTGAGCGGGGCGCGATCCGGAACGGCTCGCCAGGAAAGGGCGGTGACGTGAAGGAGACGTGCGCGATCCAGGATGAGGTCACGGCGGACCGGGCGGCCCTCGGCGTGATCGGGACGCTCCGCGTGCTGCCCGTCCTGACCATCAACGACGCCTCGAACGTGAGGCCCCTGGCACGCGCCCTGCAGCTGGCCGGTCTGCCCTGCGCGGAGGTGACGTTCCGCACCGCCGCCGCGTTCGACGCCCTGCGGGAGATGGCCGCGGATCCCGACATGACGGTGGGTGCCGGGACCATCCTGACGGTCGAGCAGGTCGAGGCCGCCGCGGAGGCCGGAGCCGGGTTCGTCGTCTCGCCCGGCTTCAGCTCGCGGGTCGTGGCGGCCTGCCTGGAGCGATGCCTTCCCGTCATCCCCGGCGTCGCCACGGCAACCGACATCCAGATGGCGCTCGATGCGGGCATCACGCTGGTGAAGCTGTTCCCGGCCGAGGCAATCGGTGGGCTGAAGATGCTTCACGCCCTGAGCGCGCCCTTCCCGATGGTGCGCTTCATCCCGACGGGCGGCATCGACGCCGCCAACATCACCGACTACCTGCGCCACCATGCAGTGGCCGCCGTCGGAGGCAGCTGGATGGCGACTCCGCAGCTGATCGACGAAGGGAAGTTCGACGAGATCACCACCCGGACCGCGGACGCGGTCGCTCGGGCCCGCCTGGCGACCCATGTCGCCTGAAGAGCCGGCACAGCAAGGCGTGGCCAGCCTGACCGTGCGAGCCGCTCGGGAATGCGGCTTCGATGAGCTGTCGCTGGGAGAGGTGATGCTTCGTCTGGATCCGGGCGAGACGCGGATCCGTGCCGCTCGGAGCTTCACCGTCTGGGCCGGGGGCGGCGAGTACAACGTGGCGCGCGGTCTTCGGCGCTGCTTCGGGTTGCGCACCGCGCTGGTCTCCGCGCTCGTCGACAACGAGATCGGTCGTCTCGTGGAGGATTGCATCCTCCAGGGGGGCGTTGACACCGCCTTCGTCCGCTGGCTGCCGTTCGATGGCGTCGGTCGGACCTCCCGCAACGGCTTGAACTTCACGGAGCGTGGCTTCGGCGTTCGCGCCGCCCTCGGGGTGTCCGATCGTGGCCATACCGCGGCGAGCCAGCTGCGACGCGGCGACGTCGACTGGGACCGCATCTTCGGCGAGATCGGCGTGCGCTGGTTCCACACCGGCGGCATCTTCGCCGGCCTCTCGGAGAGCACTTCCGGGGTGATCGAGGAGGCTGTGCAGGCCGCCAGAAGGCACGGCACGATCGTCTCCTACGACCTCAACTACCGGCCAAGCCTCTGGCAGGGCGTCGGAGGACGCGCCAGGGCGCAACTAGTCAACCGCCAGCTGGCCGAGCTCGTCGACGTGCTCGTCGGCAACGAGGAGGACTTCACGGCCTGCCTCGGGATCGAGGTCCGCGGAGCGGACCCGGAGCTTGCCAGCCTGGACGTCGATAGCTACCGGAGCATGATCGAGGAGGTCGTCCGCGAGTTCCCGAACGTGCGCGTCGTCGCCACGACCCTGCGCGAAGCCCGGTCGGCGTCCGTGAACAGCTGGGGTGCGCTGGCCTGGGCCGGGGGCGAGTTCCACCTCGCGGCCGGCTGGCCAGACCTCGCGATCCTCGATCGTGTCGGCGGAGGGGACAGCTTCGTGTCCGGGCTCGTGTACGGGCTCATGGAGAAAGGCGACCTGGCGACGGCGGTCGAGTTCGGCGTTGCGCACGGCGCCCTCGCGATGACGACGCCCGGCGACACGTCCATGGCGTCGCTGGCCGAGGTGGAGCGTCTCGTCAAGGGCGCCGGCGCGCGCATCCAGAGGTAGCATCAGCCGCCGCCTCCATCGACTTCATCCGCGTCCATCTTTCGGACATCGAGGCCTCCCGCCGGCAGACCCCGGAGATCGCGTCTAGCCGCGGTACGGTCGGGCTGCGCCCGCGGCACCGCACGCAGTCCTCCGGAGGATCACGTCCGACGAGCGGGTGGAACGGGTGGGGGAGCAGTGACGGCTCCACCGGGTGAGGACCCATGGGGCGGGCCTCCGGCCCGGGGCCCGCCGGCCTGCGGTCCGCCTGGTCCGCCGAAGCCGCCCGCAGCCAGAGCCGGGTACGACCACCCACCCAGGCCGACCAGCACCACCAGGACCACGACCGGCATCCAGCGCGGGAGCTGCGCGAGCAGCCACGCGCCGAGGAGGGCGATCAGCCCGATGGCCGGGAGGTAGAACCGGACGACCTGCACCGTGCTGTTGGCGCCGAGGGCGGTCTGCACGGTCCAGTCGTACGCCGCGTACAGGCCCCAGATGCCGATCCATCCGGCGGCGAGCAGGGCTCCCGCCAGCACGTCGAGCCGATCCGACGCGCGTCGCCGAGGGTCCATCCCGGGGCGCCGGCTGCGCGTCGCCAACACCACCAGCCAGCCGATGGCTACCAGCCCCAGGACGAGCATCGGCATGCTCGCCACCAGGTGGGCGGGCATGCGCTGCAGGTTCGGGGCGACCGCCCCCAGGCTGAAGGTGATCTCGCCGAACGCATAGCCGGACCGCAGGGGCGCCCCGTAGACCGCCTGGTCGAAGGCCAGGACACCACCGGCAAACAGCCCGACCGAGACGAGCCACCATGCGACGGAGCGGGCGGGCAGCCCCGCTCGACGGAACGTCAGCAGGACCCCGAGGAGCGCCACGGCCAACAGGACCACGTTCGTGTACCGGGAGAACGTCGCCGCCTCCAGGGCCACGAACCCGAGCAGGCCAACGACGGTGCGTGCGTGTGGCGACTTCTCGGTCGCCAGGATCGCCCACGCGAGCGCGCCGTAGCCGGCCGCGACCAGGGAGGCGTCCGTGAAGCTCGGCATGGTCGCCCGCCAGGCGAAGACCAGGGCCGCGCCGGACGAGCAGAAGAGAACGACTGCCCAGGTGCCACCCCACCGCCCGAGCCAGCGACGGCCGCCGACGAAGAGGCCCAGGCAGCCCAGCGCCCCGTAGAAGAGCGGGGTGATCCGGAGGACGCCGAGGACCTGGAAGGCGACGGCGAGGAACGGATAGCCGGGATTCTTCTCGCTGATCCAGCCGCCGCCGGCCAGGTGCACGAACGGGTTGAGCCGCAGGCCCCCGGGGAGCATCTGGTTCAGCAGCGCCTGGTAGTCGGCATTGCCCAGGACCAGCTGCCCGTGGCTCAGGGCGATGATCGATGCCTGGTAGGCGTAGTCGTCGCCCTCCAGCAGCTTCGGCGCCCGGGCCAGGACGGCTGCGCACATGGCCAGGAACACCGCCACCGCCACCAGGACCTCCGGCCAGCCGACCGGCGGGCGCGGCCTTTCGGCCCGGTGATCGCTCATGGCGCCGGAGGTCCCGGTGGGGCAGGCGCCGCCGGAGCTCCCGGCGGCGCTGCGGCTCCGCCCGTGCCGGAGCGCGTGTAGGTCACGTCGAAGTGCGCCTCCGCGAGCACGAGGCCGGAGAGCGCGTCCAGCAGCACCGGCCGCGAGACGGCGGCCGGGTCCGGGAGATCGGGCCGACCCGACAGGGCGTACACGGTGAACGTGTAGAGCTTTGGGCCGGGCCCCTTGGAGCAGGGTGGGGCGTAACCGACCCGGCCGTTCACGCTGTTCGTGCCGACCTGCGCCGGTGGCGTGGCGTTGGCGTCCAGGTGATCCACGCTTGGCGCGATGCCGTAGAGCACCCAGTACCAGTGCGTCTGTCCGGGACCCGGCACGGTGTGCATCACGATGGCATAGCTCGCCGTCCCCCTGGGTGCGCCGTTCCATGCCAGCGGCGGTGTCTCGGCAGCGCCGTCGCAGGTGAACTGCACCGGCAGCGTGCCCCCCTGGGTCATCACGGGGCTGGTGAGGGTGAAGGCGCCGACCGGGCTGACGCCGGGCGTTCCGCACGCGGCCAGCACCAGCACGAGGACCAGGACGAGCGGACCCGCCGAACGCCGTGGCATGTCGCGCCTTCCCTGCCTGCCTACCTGAACAAGAAGTCCGTGTCCGGGATAGCAGGCGTCGCGATCGGCGTCGAGTACAGGTAAGCCCCGGAGGCCGAGGCGAGGGTGCTGCCGTCGAGCTCGGTGCGCATCGCCATGAGCTGGGTGCGCTGCGCGGATGTGAGCGTCTTCGCCACCGCGGCGAACGCGGTCGCGTACTGGTAGGAGATCGCGCCGTCGAGCTCCCCATACGTCCGCTCCAGGGAGGCCACGGTCGCGCTGCTGGCCGACCGGCCGGACCTGATCTTGAGCAGCTGGGCGACGATCGCCTGGCGCGTGGCGACGATCTTGGTGAGATAGGGCCGCTGCGTGGTCACGAGCTCGGTGATGAGCCTGGCCTGAGCGCTGGTCAACTTGGAGAGGAGCGCACTGCCCAGGTCGCCCGTCAGCGTGGTCGAGATCGAGTAGTCGACGTTGCCGACAGCCGGGGCATCCTTCAGGAAGAACGAGCCGAAATAGGCCCCGTGCCGCTCCGGGCAGAAGTAGGTGTCGGCCGCGGCGGACCCCGCGTACCAGCTGAACATGTCGCTGGCGTAGGTCATCACCGCGACCTGCACGTCCGGGGTCAGGCCGTATAGATCAGGCGGTTGCGTCGCGGTCGGCCAGGTGGTCATGCCCTTGCCGACCATCGCGTCGAGGTAGGCCCGCTGCGTCGCGCTCAGCGTGTCGAGGATCGCGCCGTACACGCGGGCGCGGGCGAGGCTGAGCTGGTCGTCGAGCGCGTACAGCGCCGCCGAGTACGACTTGACCTCCGCCTCGCTGAGGCCAGTGGTGCCGGCCGGCAGGTCGCCGTCGCGGAGCCGGTTGAATGCGGCGATCAGTACGAAGCGATCCGTCGCGAAGGCCTTGATGCTGGCCACTTGGCTGGTGGCCAGCGCGATGAGCTGCTGCCGCTGCGCGCTTGTCAGGTCGGTCAGCACGTTGAAGGCGGCGCTGGTGAGGAAGTCGGTGGCGTGGCCCATGTGGCTCGGGTCGTTGTCGCGCAGGTACTGGAAACCGAAGAAGTCAGCAACCTTGCCGGGCGGGAAGAAGGAGTCGGCCCCCACGTTGCCGGTCAGGAAACCCAGGGCGTCGAAGGCGATCGTGTCCAGCTGGGCGCGATCGGAAACGGCCTGGGAGATCGTGTAGTCAGGGCCGCCGCCTGTGACGGTCGGGGCAGGGCCGCCCGCCGGTGGGTTCGGGGCCGGTGTGCCGGCGGGGTCGTTGGCTCCGCTCCCCGGAGTCTGTGCCGCGGACTGAGCGGACGGAGCCGCGGCATCTGTGCCGGCCCTCGAGGCCGGGATGATCGACGCGGAGCCCGCCTCCAGGGCGCTCATCGTGAGCCCGATGGCTAGCAGGGCTGAGAGATGTTGGTGTCGCATGCGAGGTTCTCCGGGTCGGGTCGCGGGGTCGTGCTTGCGACGATCCTGGGCTGGAGCGATTACCACGCGAGGTTCGCTCCGGTTACAGGTCCACAACCGCGCCCAGGGGGCAGGACGGGCGGTGACCACCTTGTTGCCGGGACGCAACGCGCCCGTAACGTGCCGGTGCCACGCTGATCGAGTGACCAGGGACGCTCATACTTCCGGGACCGTGAACGCCGACGTGCGCATCCTGGTGGTCGAGGACGACCCTTCGGTCGCCGAGGCGCTTGTGGAAGGGATCGGCCAGGACGGCTACCAGGTGCAGCGCGAGGCCACGGCAGCCGGCGCGGTGGCGTACGTCCGGGCCCACCACCCGCACCTGATCGTGCTCGACGTCCGCCTCCCGGACGGGTCCGGCTTCGACGTGTGCCGGGAGCTGCGGCGGACGGGGACCCGGCAGCCCATCCTCATGCTCACCGTGCAGAGCGACGAGGTGGACCAGGTGGTCGGGCTCGAGGCGGGAGCCGACGACTACGTCACCAAGCCGTATCGCCTCCGCGAGCTCCTCGCGCGCATCCGCGCCCTGCTGCGCCGCGCCTACGGAGAGCTGGCCCCCAGCGAGGCCGACCAGCTGTACGCGGGCGATCTGGTCATCGACCGCGCGAGCGCGAGGGTGACCCGCGATGGACGGGTCATCGACGTAACGCCCACCGAGCTCCGACTTCTTACGTTCCTCGCCCAGCACCCGGGCCAGGTGCTGAGCCGCGACCAGCTGCTCGAGAATGTCTGGGGGTACTCGGCGGAATCCATCGACGAGAAGACGGTGAGCGTCCACGTCCGGCGGCTGCGGACGAAGATCGAGCTGGAACCGGACGCGCCGGCGATCGTGCTGACCGTTCCCGGCCTTGGCTATCGACTCGCGGGTTGAAGAGGGCCCCGCGATGACCGGGCTCCTGCGCGGCCCGTCCCTGCGGTGGCGCCTGTCCGTGAGCTTCGCCGGGATCGCGATCCTGACCGCCCTGGCCATCGGCCTCGTCCTCCTGCCCATCCTCGCCAACGCCTACGCGACCTCGGAGCGGACGTACCTGGAGGCCGCCGCCGAGCGATCCGTGCGCGACCTGAGCACGGTGAGCTGGAGGGACCCCGGCGTGCTCGCGGCCCAGGCGCAGGACCTCGCCCTCATCACGCAGGCGCGCGTCACGCTCACGAACCCGAACGGGCACGTCGTCGCGGCCGCCGGGCCACCGGCCGGGCCCCAGCCGCCGCCGGCGCCCCAGCCCTTGCCCAACCCGCTGGGGGCCGGCCTGTTCGGCGGCACCCCTGACCCGGCGACGCTGCCCCGCTCGAGCGAGAGAATCAGCCGGCCCGTCCTGCCGAACGGCAACGGCGCGTTGCTCGGGTATGTCGAGCTCTCGGACGCGCCGGCCTACGAGCAGGTCGCTCTTCTCAACGTGGCGGAGGCTTGGGCCCTCGCCAGCCTGCTCGGTGTGCTGGTCGCCGCGCTCGCCGGGCTGCTGGTGAGCGCCTGGCTGAGTCGGCCGCTGCGGGCGCTCGCGGCCGCCACCGACCGCATGGCCCGGGGCGACCTGGCGGTGCGCGCCGAGGTCGACCGCGGCGACGAGGTCGGCCAGCTGGCGGGGTCGTTCAACGCGATGGCCTCCCGCGTCGAGGGTACCGTCAGGTCACTCCGGCGCTTCGTCGCCGACGCGGCCCACGAGATCGGCACGCCGCTCACGGCGCTGCAGGCGGACCTCGAGCTCGCCCAGACCCACGCCCAGACGGACGACGAGCTGCGCCTGCTCGACCGGGCGCTCGAGCAAGCCCGTCGGCTGGGCGACCTTGCCTCCGGGCTCCTGCGCCTCTCGCGTCTCGAGGCCCGTGACACGCCGTCCGCCCCGCAGCGGGTGGAGCTGGGCGTCCTGGTGCGCCGGCTGGCGGATGCGGCGGCGTCGCGTGCCGACCAGGCGGACGTGGATCTGCGCCTGGATCCTCAGGCCGGCGAGGTCTGGGTGAACGGCTACCCCGACCGGCTGGAAACAGCGATCGCGAACCTGCTCGACAACGCGTTGAAGTTCACGCCGGCGGGAGGCACGGTGGTGGTGGGCTTGGGAGCCGACGCGGGCCAGGCCCGCGTCTGGGTCAGCGACACCGGGATCGGCATCCCGAAGGAAGACCTGGCGGAGCTCTTCGGGCGCTTCCGTCGCGGCCGCAACGCCTCGGCCTATCCCGGCAGCGGGCTCGGGCTGGCCATCGTCCGGGCGGTCGCGGATCTCCACGGTGGCTCGGTCCAGGCGGAGAGCAGCGACAGCGGCTCGCGCTTCGACTTGTTGCTGCCGCTGGGCTGACCGGGCCGGACTTCGCTCGAGCGCGGACCTGTCCGGTGGCCTGGATCGGGCGGCAGCCGGCGACCGGCCGCCCGCTCCACCGTTAGGATTGCCGCCGATGAGGATTGGAACGGCGCCGCGGGTTCCCCCGGAGCCACCGCTCGTCTTCAGGCGGGTGCGGGAAGGCCCCACGTCCCGCGCCTGGCGCGACCTCGATCCCGTGGCGCTGGAGCCGGTCGTGCTGGTCGTCGGCGGCTTCCTGACGATGCCGTCCTGGTACGAGGGCCTCGCGGCAGGCCTGCGCGAGCGCTGCGCCGCGGACGTGGTCGTCGCGCCCGTCTTTCCGCCGGACTGGATCCTGGCTGCCGTGCGCGGCCTCGGCCCGATCACGACTCGGGTTGGCCGGGCGCTCCTCGAGGCCGGCGCCCGATCGGCCGAATCGTCGCGATCGCGCGGCGCCCCGGTGCTCTACGTTGGGCACAGCGCGGGCGGCCTGATCGGGCGGCTGCTCACGTCGCCCGTTCCGTTCGACGGGCGGACCATGCGCGCCGCCGGGAGGATCGGTGCGCTCGTCACGCTCGGGACGCCACATGGGGCTCCGTCCGCGAGCGAGGAGGGCGGCCGCTGGGGCCGGCGCGTCGGAGAGGCGGGGGCTAGGTTCGCGGAGCGCCATGTCCCGGGTGCAGCCTTCGCGCCGACCACGGCCTACGTCAGCGTCGCCTCGCGGGGCCTGGTCGGTCGGCGTACGGCGGCGGACGGTCGCGAGCAGTTCGTTCGGCGCCTATACGAGGACGTCTACCCGCAGCCGGACCTCGAACCGGTCGAGGGCGACGGGCTCGTCCCGGCCGCGGCGGCGCTCCTGCCCGGATCGCGGCAGATCGTCCTGGCCGATGCCGTCCATGGCCCCGGCCGGCGCGCCGCCTGGTACGGCACCGGCGTCAACGTCGACACGTGGTGGCCGGTGGCTCTCGACGCGTGGCGGGAGGCACTGCAGGCGCGCCGAGAAGCGTCGCCCGCATCGTCATAGCGAGCCGCGAGCGCGAGCGCCTTCGGCGGACGTCACGCTCGCGGCCGGACCGGCGCGTTCGCACGGCCCTACGATGTCCGGCGTGCGTGCGGTCAACCCAGAGAGCATCCGCCGGCAGCTTGCCTGGAGGCTTCCGATCCTCCCCGTCCTAGTCGCGGAGGCGATCCTGTGGCTGGGGTTCGGCGCGCTCCTCCCGGTCTTGCCGCTCTACCTAACGGGGCAGGGGATCGACCCGGCCACGCTCGGCTGGATCGTGGCCGCCTGGCCGGCCGCGCGTCTCCTCGGCGAGCCACTGCTCGGCGCCCTGGCGGACCACGGGGACAGGCGGGTCATGATGCTGGCCGGGATCCTTGCCACGGCCGTGGTCGTGCCGCTGCCGCTGGTCCTCACCGGAGCGCCCGCGTTCCTCCTTGCCCGAGGCCTTGCCGGCCTGGCCACCGCGTCGTACGACCCGGCCGCGCGAGCCTACATCCTCGACGCCACGCCACCGGAGCAGCGCGGCGCGGCGTTCGGGCTGTACGGCGCCGCCCAGATGGGCGGCCTGCTCCTCGGCCCGGCGTTCGGGGGGATCGGGGCGGCCCTGGGCGGTGGCTACGTCTTCCCGTTCGCCTTCTGCACGGTCGCGGTCGCCGGTGCCGCCGTGCTGCTCGCCTTCACGATCCTGCGCCGCCCGGTGCCGCGTCACGCTCCACACCCGGCTCATCCTGACGTGGCAGCCGCGGCGACACCCTCGTCGCTCTGGAACCGCACGCTTGCGGCGGCCCTGGTCGTGAACGCGGGGAGCTACTTCGCTGTTGGCACGTACGACGTGATCTGGAGTCTGTGGATGCACGCGCTCGGCGCGGACATCGGGCTCATCGGTCTCAGCTTCGCGGCGTTCGGCCTTGGGGTCGTGATCGTCTCCCCCTTCGCCGGGCAGTGGTCGGACCGGCACGGCCCGTTGCCGCTCATCGCGCTGGGCTGTCTGGGGATCATGACCGCGGGGATCCTTTACCCCGCGCTGGCGAACCCGGACCTCGTCATCCCCGTGGTGATCTTCGAGGGTGTCGCCGAAGGGTTGCTGGGTCCGGCCCTCTATGCGGTGGTCGCCCGCGGCACGCCCGCCGGACGCTCCGCAACCACCCAGGGCGTCTTCGGGGCCGCCGGAACGCTCGGGACGATGGTGGCCTCGGTGATCGCCGGGACGCTGTACGCCTCGAACATGCACCTTCCCTTCTACGCGTTCGTGGTGGTGCTCGCGGGCGCCCTCGTCGTCGGGCTCGCGATCGGCCGCGGCGTGGTGGACGCCCCTGCGCCTGCCCGGGGACGCGCGGAGACCGCCCCGTCCTGACCGCGCCCCGCCCACCGAAGCCGTACCCGGTCGTGCCGCCCTTGACACCGGCCGGGCGGCGGCGTACGTTGATCGACACATGAGCACGACTCTGCACATTTGAGCATGGCGATCGCCGCGATACCGCCGGTCTCGAGCGCGAAGCTCCCGCGCGAGGGGGAGCTGCTCTCGAGCGAGACGCGGCTCATGCTCCGCGCCGCCCAGCTCTACTACCGGCTCAACCTCACCCAGGATCAGGTGGGCGCTAGGCTGGGCGTGAGTCGCTTTAAGGTCGGCCGGCTGCTCGACCGCGCCCTGCGCGAGTCGGCCGTCCGCATCGAGATCGTGCACCCGGCGGCTCGTCTCGTGGAGCTCGAAGACGCGCTGGCCCGCCGCTTCGAGCTGCGCAGCGCGGTTGTCGTCGACGTTCCGGTGACCGGGTCCGCGGCAGATGACGAGCTCCTGGCCCGCGAGCGCGTCGCGGCCGCGGGTGCCGCGCATCTCGCCGCGCTCCGGCCAGCAGGGGCGATCGGCGTCTCGTGGGGTCGCACGATGCTCGAGCTCGCGGCGCACCTGCAGCCGGGCTGGACGCAGGCGACGGAGATCGTCCAGCTCAACGGCGCGACATCGCGCTCGGCCCGCCCGACGCGTGCCCACGAGATCGTGGAGCGGTTCGGGGCCACGACCGGCGCCGCGATCCGCCTGATGCAGGCGCCCGCGATCGTCGGCTCGCCCGAGCTCCGTGACGCGCTCGAGCACGACCCGTCCGTGGGCGAGACGCTCGCGGCGGCTCGCGCCGCCGCCACGGCGGTGTTCAGCATGGGCGTCACGGGACCCGACAGCGTCCACGTGGCCTCGGGGTACCTTGCCGGCGAGGACCTCGCCGCGCTCGCCGACGCCGGTGCGGTCGGCGACGTCCTGGGACGCTTCCTCTCGCTCGACGGCCGCATCGCGCTCGCCTCGCTCGACCGGCGCACGATCGGGCTGCCGCTAGCGGATCTCCGCGCGAAGGCCCTGACGGTCGGTCTCGCCGCCGGCGCGGGACGCGGCCCGATCGCCCTGGCGGCCCTTCGAGCCGGGTGCATCTCCGTGCTCGTGGCGGACGAGACGACCGCCGCGTGGGTGCTCGAGCATGCCTGAACTGCGGACACCGGGCCGCGCGTCTCCCGCATCGCCCGATGCGATCCGCGACGTCGTGCGCCGGTTCGTGGATGCCACGCTCGCAGGCGACGCGGCGGTCACGCCGCCGGCCGCCTCCGCACCGGGTGCGGGCGCCGGCGTCCTCCCCGGCGGCGCCGGTGGCCATCGCGATCGGTGCCGACCACGGCGGGGCGGCGCTCAAGGACCGGATCGGGCACGTCCTCGCGGACGCCGGCTTCGCGGTGCACGACTGCGGCACGCACGGCAGCGCACCGGTGGACTACCCGGACTTCGCGCACGCGGTCGCCCGCCTGGTGGCCGACGGGACCTGTCGCTGGGGCGTGATCGTGGACGGCGCGGGAATCGGCTCCTGCATGGTCGCCAACAAGGTCCCCGGCGTGCGCGCCGCGCTCTGCCACGACCTCTCCTCCGCGCGCAACAGCCGCGAGCACAACCACGCCAACGTCCTGACGCTCGGCGCCGGCTTCATCGGGGAGGCCCTGGCGATCGAGATCGTGCGGGCCTGGCTGGGGACCGCCTGGGGGCCCGGCCGCCACGCGGCCCGGGTCGAGAAGATCACGGACATCGAGCGCCGCTACATGCGATCACCGGGTGAGGGCCGAACAGGATGACCGAGACGAGGAGCCAACGCGACGACCTGGTGGAGGCGATCACCCGCGAGGTGCTCGCGGCGCTCGGCGCCGGAGCGGGCGCGGCGGCCGGCGCGGCGCCGCTGCCGATTCGAGCGCCGTCCCCGGCGGCGGGGACCCGTGCGCGAACTGCCGGGGGGCATGCGCGGCCCAGTGCACCACCAAGGTCCGGGACGTCGTGGCCGGGGGGGCCACGCGCATCGACTTCCACGGCCCGGCCGCGGACGTGCCGGCCGACCTCGCCCGCTACATCGACCACACGCTCCTCCGGCCGGATGCCACCGCGGCCGACATCGACCGGCTGTGTGCCGAGGCCGCCGAGTACCGGTTCGCCGCCGTCTGCATCAACCCGACCTGGGTCCGCCGCGCGGCGGACAACCTGCGCGGCACGGACGTCCGGGTGGCCTCGGTCATCGGCTTCCCGTTCGGCGCGGGCACGAGCGAGGTCAAGTCCCTCGAGGCACGGCGCGCCATCCGCGACGGGGCCCGCGAGATCGACATGGTGATCAACATCGGGGCGCTCAAGAGCGGGATGCTCGACCTGGTCCGCGAGGACATCGCGCGCGTCTCGGACGCCTGCCGGGAGGCGGGCGCGGTAAACAAGGTGATCATCGAGACCGGCCCTCCTGACGGACGAGGAGAAGGTGGTCGCCTGCCGGCTCGCCAGCCAGGCCAGGGCCGACATGGTGAAGACCTCCACCGGGTACGCGTCGGGCGGGGCGACCGTCTTCGACGTCGCGCTCATGCGCGAGGCGGTCGGCCCGAAGATGGGGGTCAAGGCGGCCGGCGGGATCCGCACGGCCCACGACGTGGAGGAAATGATCGCGGCCGGCGCGACCCGCATCGGGGCCTCGGCCGGCGTCAGCATCGTCACGGGAGAGAAGGGCGCGCATGGGCAATATTGACCTCCGGGCGTACGTCTTCCTGGACAGCCTCCAGGCCCAGTACGCGGCGTTCCTGGGCACGGTCGCCCAGGGCTTCCTGCCCCTCGCCGGCGACGCCTCGCTCTCGATCGAGGTGTCGCCCGGGATCGAGATCAACCGGCTCACCGACATCGCCCTCAAGACGACGTCCGTGAAGCCCGGCATGCAGATCATCGAGCGCTACTACGGGATGCTCGAGATCCACTCGCCGTCACAGGCGGAGGTCCGGGCAGCGGGCGCCGCGATCCTCGCCGAGATCGGCGTGGCCGAGACCGACCGGATCAAGCCCCGCATCCTCTCCAGCCAGATCATCCGCCGGATCGACGACCACCAGGCCCAGCTCATCAACCGGACACGCCACGGCCAGATGCTCATCCCCGGCCAGACGCTGTACGTCCTGGAGCTGGAGCCGGCCGCCTACGCCGCGCTGGCGGCCAACGAGGCGGAGAAGGCGGCCCACATCAACATCCTCGAGGTGCGGGCCTTCGGCTCGATGGGCCGCATCTACCTCGGCGGAGAGGAGCGCGACATCGACGTCGGCTGGCGCGCCGCGCTGGCGGCGATCGAAGGCCTCGAAGGTCGCGAAGCAAAGGCGTAATCGGACAGGGTCGAAGAAGGAGAACGGATCGATGGCAGAAGCGCTCGGGATGATCGAGGCCCGCGGGTTCGCGGCGGTGGTCGAGGCCGCCGACGCGATGGTCAAGGCGGCCAAGGTCGAGCTCGTCAGCTACGAGAAGACCGGCGGCGGGCTACGTGACGGCGGTCGTCCGCGGCGACGTCGCCGCCGTGAAGGCCGCGGTCGAGGCCGGCGTGCGCAACGCCGCCAAGGTCGGCGAGGTCGTCGCCAGCCACGTGATCGCCCGGCCGCACGTCAACGTCGACCTCGTCCTGCCGCTCGGGCGGCTCGACGAGGCGAAGGCCGAATCCGGCCAGGGCTAGCAGGCGGGACGGGGCGCGCCGGCAGCCCGCCGGCGCGCCGCTCCCCCAGGCAGGCGGTGACGAGATGCTTCTGGGACGCGTGACCGGGACCGTGGTGGCGAGCCGCAAGGTGCCGCTCATGGAGGGCTGGACGCTCCTCGTCGTGCGCCAGCTCGACGCCGAAAACCACGAGGCCGGCGGATACGTGGTCGCGGCCGACACCGTCGGGGCCGGCGTCGGCGAGGTCGTCCTGTACGCAACCGGGAGCTCCGCCCGGCAGACGGAGTCCACTCGCGACCGTCCCTGCGACGCGGTCATCATGGCGATCGTGGACACGTGGGAGATCGGCGGCCGGGAGGTCTACCGCAAGTAGCGGGGAAGGCGCATGAACGACCTCGAAGGGCGCGAGATCGCCGACATCATCGAGCGGGTGCGCCGGCGGGTCGCCGCGGCCGGCGGCGAGCGGCCGGGCGCCGGCCTCCGCGCGGAGGCCGAGCTGGCGTCCGCGGAGGCGGCCGATCTCGGCGACGGCATCCACGCCTCGATCGACGAGGCGGTGGCAGCGGCCGGGCAGGCCTTCCGCGCGTTCGGGACGCAGGGCCTCGCGGCACGGAAGGTCATCATCGACGCCGTGCGCCGCTCCATGCTGGAGCACGCCGAGCAGCTCGCCCGCATGGCCCACCAGGAGACGCACCTCGGGCGGGTCGAGGACAAGATCGTCAAGAACCGCCTCGTCGCCTCGAAGGCGCCGGGCCCCGAGGACCTCGAGGTCCAGGCCGTCACGGGCGATGCGGGGATGATGGTCACCGAGTTCGCCCCCTTCGGGGTCGTCGCCGCCATCACCCCGGTGACCAACCCGACCTCGACGATCATCAACAACACGATCAGCATCGTCTCGGCCGGCAACGCCGTCGTATTCAACGCGCATCCCGGGGCGCGGCGCTGCTCCGCCGAGACGATCCGCCTGATCAATCGGGCGATCGTCGGCGCTGGCGGTCCGCCGAACCTGGTCACGGCAACCGTCGACCCCACGATCGACACCGCCCGCGCGCTGATGAACCACCCGGGCGTGCGGGTCCTGCTCGTGACGGGCGGGCCCGGCGTGGTGCGCGAGGCGCTCCGGACGGACAAGCGGGCGATCACGGCCGGGCCCGGGCAATCCGCCGGCCGTGGTGGACCAGACCGCCGACATCGAGCGGGCCGGCCGGGACATCGTCCGGGGTGCCTCGTTCGACAACAACATCGTCTGCATCGACGAGAAGGTCGTGCTCGTCGTCGACTCGGTGGCCGACCGGCTGATCCGGGCGATGACCCAGAACGGCGCCTACCTGCTCAAGGAGCACGAGCTGCGGCGCCTGGAGCGGGTGATCTTCACCGAGCTCGGCCAGCCCGGCAGGCCGGGCCACATGAACCCGGCCTGGATCGGCCAGGATGCCGGCGCGGATCCTCGCCGAGATCGGCGTCGCGGCGGACCCGGCGCCCCGCCTCCTGGTCGCCGACGTCCCGCGCGACCACAGCCTGGCCTGGACCGAGCAGATGATGCCGGTCCTGCCGGTGGTCCGGGTCGGGACCGTGGACCAGGCGATCGACCTGGCCGTGCGGATGGAGCACGGCTTCCGTCACACTGCCTCGATCCACTCCACGAACGTTGAGACGATCACGAAGATGGCGCGCGCCATGAACTGCAGCATCTTCGTGACGAACGGGCCCAACGTGGCCGGGCTCGGCGAGGGCGGCGAGGGCTTCACCTCGTTCTCCATCGCCAGCCCGTCGGGCGACGGCCTCACCCGGCCCAGGACGTTCTCGCGCGAGCGGCGGATCACCGTCGTCGGCGCCCTGCGGATCGTCTGACGATGGCCCCGACGGCCGTGCCCGTGGCAGCGACCCCCGCACCCGCGATCGAGCCGGCCCTCGCCCTGCTCGAGCTCGATTCCATCGCCGCCGGCATCGAGGCCGGGGACGCGATGGCGAAGCGGGCCCCGATCGACGTGATCCGGGCCGGCACGGTTCATCCCGGGAAGTACCTGGTCCTCGTCGGCGGCGCGGTGGGCGACGTCGAGGAGGCGCTCGAGGCAGGCAGGGAGGTCGGCGGGTCCTCGGTCCTCGATGTCGTCCTGCTCCGCGACGTCCGGCAGGATCTCGTGGCTGCCACTCGCGGGGCGCGTCAAGCTCCCGACGGGGAGGCGCTCGGCGTCATCGAGACCGTCACGGTCGCCGCGATCCTCGAGGCGGCCGACGCAGGGCTGAAGGGCGCCCGCGTCCGGCTTCTCGAGATTCGTCTCGCCGACGACCTCGGCGGAAAGGGCTATCTACTGTTCGACGGGACGGTGGCCGAGGTCGAGGCGGCGGTGGAGATCGGGATCGGGCGGATCGCCGCGTCGCCGGGCCTCGTTTGGCGGGTCATCCCGCGCCTGCATGCCGAGATGGCGGACAACCTCGCCGCGGACGCGCGCTTCGCGGCGCGGGTCCGGGAATAGCCGGCGATGCAGCTCGCCCGCGTGGTCGGAACCGTGGTCGCGAGCGTCAAGGTGCCCAGGCTGCAGGGCGTGAAGCTCCTGGTCATTCAGCCGCTCGACCGGCACCTCCAGCCGGTCGGTGGCCAGCTGGTCGCCGCGGACGCGGTCCATATGGCGGGCCCCGGCGAGCTCGTCTATTTCGTGGCAGCGCGCGAGGCGGCGCAGGCGATGCCTGACCCGTTCGTGCCCGTGGACCACGCCATCGTGGGGATCGTGGACGCGGTCTCGACGCTCCCGGGGGACGAGCCGTGAAGCTGGGCCGGGTCGTGGGGACGGTGGTCTCGACGATCAACGCGCCGGCCTTCGACGGCCGGACGCTCCTTCTCTGCGACCTGCTGGATCCGTCCGGGGCACCGGCCGGCGGTTACGTGATCGCCGTCGACTCGGTGGGAGCCGGCGCGGGCGAGACCGTCCTGCTCCTCGACGAGGGCAACTCGGCCCGGCAGGTGCTCTCCGCCCCCGGCGCGCCGATCCGGACCGTCGTGGCGGGGATCGTGGACGTCGTGCTCGAGGGTACGTTGGCCATGTCCCAGGGCACGCGTTCGGGGCCGCCGGGCGGGACGGTGACGGCTCCTGCGGCAGCAGGCCCGGGTCCCGCGACCGCCCCCCAACCGCCAAGTTCGAGACGTCGCCGTTGATCGCACGCGGAGAAGGCGACGCAGTGGGTTGGAGCGGCCCGGCCACCGCGGCCGCGTCGGCGACCGCGGAAGCGACCACGACCGCCTCTGCGCTGCGCCGGCTCGTTGAGGATGCCGCCGCGGGCAACTTCCCGGCCGCGGATGGCGTCACGGAGTTCCTGCCGTCGCCGGACGGCCCCGTCCACGCCGTGCTCGCCTTCACGGCGCACCACGTCGTCGCGGCGGACGTCGACCCGGCCGACGCGATCACCCATCTCGGCCCCGGCGACATCGCCGCCCCCATGAGCGCGCCGTTCCTGGCGTGGCTCGGCGGGCGCTTGGGGTCCGTGGCCGGGACGCTGGACGTCGTGGTCGCGGCGCGGGCCGGTGTCAGCGCCCCGCCGTTCCCCGACGAGTTCCACGAGATCACGCCGGACGCTGCGCATGCCCGCATCGCCCGGGCGCTGCGCTACCGCACCGAGGTACGGGCCTGGGAATCGACGGATCGAAACGGGATCCTCGTCCTGGGACGCGGGCTCGCTGGCCGCTGGGAGGCCTCCTTCGAAGTCTCGCCGGACGCGCGCGGCCGCGGCCTCGGACGCACCCTCGCAGCGGTGTCCATGCTGGCCGTCCCGCGCGGGGAGCGGGTCTTCCTGCAGGTGGCGCCCGGAAACGCGGCCTCGCTCCGGGCCGCCCTCGGCGCGGGCTTTCACCCGCTCGGGGCCGAGGTCCTGTTTCTCAGGGACAGTGGATCGCCCCGCTGAGACGTGCCCGTGCTCCGGCGCGGCCTTCGCTGCTGCGTCGACGTCGACGCCCGGCGCGCGCTGCTCCCCGCGCGAGGCCCGACCGCGTGCCGCCCGATCCGATCACTTGCTCGCGAGACGAACCGCACGGCGGCTCTGGTCGCCGGCGCGGGCCGCCCGACGGCATCCTGGGCCGCGTTCCGGGTGAGACAGCAGGCCCGATCCTCTCACCCGCACACGTGGCCGGGCCTCTGATCGACTCCGGCGCGCGCGGTCGGAGCGCGACCACTCGTACGGTCCGCGACGCGCGCTCTTGACAGGATCGAGGTCCGCGGGGGCGGCCGCCTGGCCCGGTCGCAGTCCCTCGGGTCGGCCACGCGGTCCATGGGATCGGCCACGCGTGCCGGACTTCGGCCGCGATCGCGGCGCTTCCACGCCCGCGCGAACGCGGCTTACCCGGCGATGCGCTCCAGGACGACCGGGGCGGTTTCCGGCGGCGCCTCGCCGATCGTGACCGCGGCGCGAATCTCGCTCGCAGCGGCCTCGGCCTGGGCCGCGGAACGGGCATGGACGAGGCAGATCGGCCGGTCCCGCCCGACCTCGGCGCCGATCGGGGCGAACCGCGTGAAGCCCACCGCGTGGTCGATCTGCTGGTCTGCGCGAACGCGCCCGCCGCCCATGCCGACGATCGCGAGGCCGATGGCCCGCGTGTTCTCCGCAACGAACGAACCCGGCTCGCTCCGGGAGGACCGGGAGCGTGACCTCCGGCAACAGCAGGTACACGTCGGCGCGCTCCAGCAGGTCCGCCGGGCCGCCGAGAGCAGCGACCATCCGGGCGAACCGCTCGGCGGCCGCTCCCGTCGCCAGTGCGCGTTCGCACGCCGCGCGCGCGGTGGCCGTGTCCGCGAACAGCCCGCCGGTCACGAGGAGCTCCGCCGACAGCGCCATCGTCACCTCGTGCTGGCGCGACTCGCGGCCCGCGCTGCCGTTCGGGCCCGCCCGTTCCTCGCCGACCAGGTAGGCGATCGCCTCGCGAACCTCCACGGCGTTGCCGGCGGTGGTTCCCCGCACCTGGTTCATGTCGGTGAGGAGCGCCGTCGTGCGGCAGCCAGCCCCGTTCGCGACCGCCACGATGCTCCCGGCCAAAGATCGCGCGTCCGCCACGGTTGTCATGAACGCACCGCTGCCAGACGTCACGTCCTGCACGAGGCCGACCAGGCCGGCAGCCAGCTTCTTCGACAGGATCGAGGACGTGATCAGGGGGATGCTCTCCACCGACGCCGTCACGTCGCGGATGGCGTAGAGCCGTCGGTCTGCCGGGGCCAGGTCTGCCGTCTGGCCGATGATCGCGCAGCCGACGTCGCGCACGACCCGGCGAAAGTGGGCGTTGTTGGGCGCCGTCCTGTATCCGTCGATTGCGTCCATCTTGTCGAGCGTGCCGCCGGAGTGGCCGAGGCCGCGTCCGGAGATCATCGGCACGGCGCCACCGCAGGCCGCCACGATCGGCGCCAGCATGAGCGAGATCTTGTCGCCCACGCCCCCCGTGGAGTGCTTGTCGAGGGCGGGGCCCTGAAGGTCGGCGTCCGACCAGTCCAGGACCATGCCGGAGTCGCGCATCCCGAGCGTCAGCGCGATGACCTCGGCGCGCGTCATCCCGCGGAACAGGACGGCCATCGCGAATGCAGCCACCTGCCCCTCGCTGATCGAGCCGTCGGTGATCCCGGCGACGAAGAACGTGATCTCCTCGTCCGTGAGCGCGCGACCGTCGCGCTTCGCCCGGATGACCTCCTGGGGGAGCATGCGGCTAGGCCCCAGGCCCGGGCTCGGAGGCGAACAAACCCGCGAAGGCCCGGACCAGGCGGGTCAGGTCCTCCGCCGCGATCGCCGCCCCGCGGAGCGTCTGCGCGTGGTCGATCGGCACCTCGCTCATCCCCACGGCCAGATTCGTGATCGCGCTGATCGCGGCGACCCGCAGCCCCGCGTGGCGCGCGACAATCACCTCGGGCACGGTGGACATCCCGACGGCGTCCGCGCCGAGCACTCGGTAGGCGCGAATCTCCGCCGGTGTCTCGAAGAGCGGGCCGAGCAGCCCGCAATAGACGCCCTCCCGGAGGTTGATCCCCAGCTCGTCGGCCAGGCCGAGCAGCCGCCGGCGCAGCGCCGGGTCGTAGGCGTCCTCGAGGCCGACAAAGCGCTTGCCCCAGTCGTCGTCGTTTGGCCCGACGAGGGGATTCGTCCACTGGAAGTTGAGGTGGTCCGTGATCAGCATGAGGCTGCCCGGGCCGGCCTCGGGGCGGAGGGAGCCGGCCGCGTTTGTCAGCACGAGAGCTTCTGCCCCGAGCGCGGCGAACGTCCGGATCGGCAGGCGGATCACTGCCGGAGCATGGCCCTCGTACAGGTGGAAGCGGCCCTGCATGCAGGCGACGGTCGTGCCGTCCAGCTCGCCCACCAGGAACCGGCCAGCGTGGCCGGCGACCGTGGACATCGGGAACCCGGGGATCTCCGCGTAGGGAATCGCGACCGCGTCCTCCAGGATGTCCGCCAGGCCGCCGAGTCCCGAGCCGAGCACGATCCCGAGGCGTGGCGCCCGCCCGCCCGCGCGCTCCCGGATCGCGGCTGCGGCTGCCCGCGGATCGCCGGAGCTGCCGGGGTCAGCGGTCCCGCGCGGCATCATCTCGGGGTCTCCCTGAGAAGGAACTCGGGCCCGAAGCTGAGCGGGAGCAGCTCCCCGAGCGTGACGGTCCGGAGTACCCCGCCCGGACCGGCCAGGTGGAGCGGCGCGTCGAGCGCCATGAACTCGCGAAGCCGCTGGCGGCAGCCACCGCACGGCGTGGGAAGCCCGGCCGCGGGGTCCGCGACGACCAGGGCCTCGGTGATCCGGCGGCCACCCGAGGCGATCAGCATGCCGATCGCGGAGGCCTCCGCGCACTGCCCCTGCGGGTAGGCCGCGTTCTCGACATTGGTCGCCGCGTGGACCGTCCCGTGCTCATCGCGGAGCGCGGCGCCAACCGCGTACCCGGAGTAAGGCGAGTACGTCCGCTGTCGCGCCGCCAGCGCGGCGGAGAGGAGGTCGTCCGGCGAGGCGGGGCGTGGCACGGGTCGGGCCTCCGTCACGGGATGCAAAGCCTGGGCGCGAACGCCCGGATGCGTGGACAGTTCTTTGCCCATCAGGGCTCGGATGTGTATAGTACCGGGGCGGGGTGGAGCAGCGGCAGCTCGTCGGGCTCATAACCCGAAGGTCAAGGGTTCGAATCCCTTCCCCGCAACCAAAGCCGAATCCACCAGCGAACCCCGGCCCGCCCGCCGGGGTTCGTGATTCCCGGCCCCGGTCCTCCGACTGTCTCGACCGGCGGTCCCTTCTCCGGGCGGCGCCGGCCGGTTCCCCGGGGCTACTCCCAGCGGAACGTACGCGCGGTGAGGGCAGACGCACCGGCCGCCCATGCGCCGAGGAGCAGGAGCGGCCCGACGAGGTCGCCGGTGCCGCCGCCGAGGCCGATCCTGAGCGAATCGGCCAGGGCAGCCGACGGGAGCAGCGAGGCGAGCGCACCCAGCACGCCCGGCAGCTGGTGGGCCGGAACCAGGAGGCCGCCGAGCAGGATCGCGAGCAGGAACAGCGCATTCGTGAGGGCCATCGTCGCCTCGGCCCGGAGCGTGCCCGCCAGGAGCAGGCCGAGCGCGCTGAAGGCTGCCGTGCCGAGCGCGATCCCAAGGCCGACGGCGAGCGGGTCCCACCCGGCTCCCGGACGCCAGCCGAAGACGGCAACGGCGAGCCCGACAAGCAGAAGCGCCTGGACGGCCTCGACGACGACGATCGTCGCGATCTTCGCCACGAGGAGCTGGCCGCGTGTGAGCGGTGAGCCTCCCAGCCGCTTGAGGACCCCGTAGGAACGCTCGAAACCGGTCGAGATCCCGAGGTTCACGAGGCCGGCGGCGACGATCGCGGTCGCGAGGATGGCGGGGAGCACCGTGTCGATCGGCCGTGCCCCGGCCGCCGCGTTCGCGGCCGCCGGCAGGATGTTCATCGAGCCGAAGAAGAGCAGCAGGACCACCGGCAGGGCCAGCGTGACGAAGAGGTTCTCGAGGCGGCGGCTGGTCAGGCGCAGCTCCATCTCGAACGCGGAGCCGGTCCGCGCGAGTGGCGAGGCCGGCCGCCCATCGCCGCTTCGTAGCACGTCGTGCGTCACGGAGCCGTTCATGCGTCGCTCCCGTCCGGCCCCGCGCCGGCGACGAGTTCGAGGAAGCGCTCCTCGAGCGTGCTGCCTGACGTCCGCAGCTCGGCGAGGAGCAGGCCCCGCTGCTCGCACCAGTCGGCCAGGTAGGCGATCGATCGGGGGTCCGGCTCGTGTCCGGCGAGCCGGAAGCGTCCGGGCCCGCCGTCCGGTTCGAGGATCCCACCCAGGCTGGCGCCGAGGGCGTCGAGCTCGCGCGGGTCGACCGGGAGATCGTCACCTCGGCCGCCCGCGAGCCGGAACCGCAGGACCGGCACGGATCCGGCGATCAGCTCGGAGGGCGTCCCAGCGGCGACGACGCGCCCGCGGTCGATGACCACGACCCGGTCCGCCAGCCGCTCGACGTCGGCCAGCTCGTGCGTAGTCAGCAGGATCGTGCGGCCGGCCGCACGCAGGTCCTCGAGGATCGAGCGCACGACCGCCTTCGCCGCCGGGTCCATCCCGGCGGTCGGTTCATCGAGAACCAGAAGCTCGGGGCGTCCGACCAGGGCGAGCGCCAGCGAGAGCCGCTGCTTCTCGCCGCCGGAGAGGAGCTTGTAGCGCCGGCCGGCGGCATCCGTGAGCCCCAGGAGATCCAGCAGCTCGTCCGGGTCCGCGGGATCGGCATAGAAGCGCGCATGGAGGCGCACGAGCTCGCGCGGCCGGCCCTGCGGGGTGATGCCGCCGTTCTGGAGCATCAGGCCGACCCGCGCGTGGAGCGCGGGTCGGTCGCGGGCCGGGTCCATGCCCAGCACGCGAACCTCGCCGCCGTCGAAGGCGCGGTATCCCTCGAGGATCTCTACCGTGGTGGTCTTGCCCGCGCCGTTGGGGCCGAGCAGGGCGACGAGCTCGCCGCGGGGAACGGCGAGGTCGAGGCCGTCGAGGACCTGCAGCGCCCCATACCGCTTGCGAAGCCCGCGAACGTCGACCGCAAGGGGAGCTCCATGGATCGCCGCGGACGGTGCGCCGCGCACCGCTGCGATCTCGGGTGCGTCAGCCACGACGCTTCCTGCGCCGGTCACTTCAGGATCGCTGCCAGGCTCGCGTCCAGCTGGGTCGCGTCCTGGAACTGCCCGATCTGGAGGTCGCGGACGATGCCCGCGCGGTCGATGAAGTAGGTCTGCGGCGGCGCCAGGACGTCCCACGGCTGGGCGATCGTCCCGTCCGGGTCGGCGACCGTCGGCCAGTCGGCCTTCTCCTGGGCCACGAAAGCGCGGGCGGGAGCTGCGTCGTCCTTGAAGAGCACGCCGACGATCTTGAGCCCAGCGGCCGAATGGCGCTGCTCGGCGGCCGCGAGGAGCGGGAACTCGTCACGGCACGGCAAGCACCACGAAGCCCAGAAGTTGAGGAGGATGGGGGACCCGCGCAGCGAGGCAAGGTCGAACTTCGTGCCGTCGAGCGTCGTCCCGACGAGCCTGGGAGCCGGCGTGCCCACGAGCGGTGAGCCCAGCTGGATCACCGACGAGGCCGGGGTGATCGCCACGCCGCCCGTCGCGCAGCCGGCGAGGGTGCCCGCCAGTGCGGCCACGGCGGCGAGGCGGACCGCGAGCGCGAAGCGCCGATGCGAGCGCAGGTTCACGTGAGTGGTTCCCAGGGGCCGGGAGGGCGCCGCCGCGACCCGTGGGTCGCGGCGAGTCGCCGGCATTGCTCTCCTACTTGACCGTCAGGGTGCCGACCATGTTGGGGTGGACGGAGCAGACGAAGCTGTACGTGCCGGCCGGCAGGGCGGGAACGTCGTAGGTGCGGGACCCGGTCCCGCTGAAGATGTCGCCCTTGAAGACCTCGGTGCCGGTCGGGGAGCCCTCGTGGATCGAGACGTTGTGGGGGATCCCGGCGTCGTCGTTGGTGAAGTCGATCTGGAAGGGCGTGTTGGCCGGGGCGGTCAGCTGGGTCGTGTCGTAGGCGATCCCGCTCGCGGAGAGCTGGAGCACCGTGCCCGCCGCTCCCGGCGCCGCGCTCGCGGCCGGGGACCCGGCCGCGCCGCTCGGGGAGGGGGCCGCGGAGGGTGTTCCGGCTGCACCGGCGCCGCTGGCGGCCGACGGCTGGGCCGGCCCCGCCACGACGGCGGTCGACGCCCGCGGCGGCACGATCCCTTCCGCGACCAGGACGCTCAGGGCGAAGATCGCGGCGAAGGTGAGCAGGGTTCCGGTAGGGAAACGCGGGGCGGGGATGTTCTCGAGGTGGCCGGTCGCGTCGGCCCGGACCGTCTCGCGGTACTCGGCCCGCGCGTCGCGCAGCCAGCCCAGGAGCGCGATGACCAGCATCGCGATGCCACCGGCGAAGATCGCGACGTTGAGCACGCCGCCCAGCACCATCGTCGCCGCGGCAAGGGCCAGGACGAACGGCCGGAAGCTCGGGCCGGGCACGTGAACACCGGCCGGTGGTCCGGACGGGATCGTGGCCGGCAGCGCCCGCGGGGCCTCGAGGGCGTCGTACTCGCGGCTCGCTTCGCGTCCCCAGTAGAGCAGCCCCGACACCAGGGCCAGGATTCCGATCGCGATCGCGACGAGGCCCAGCGGCTGGATCATCCAGGATGTCGAGTCGGCGATCGGTTGCTTCGTGGCCGGGTCGAGCTCGGGCCCGACGTGGATGAACAGGATGGCCAGGAAGAAGCAGGCGACCCCGGCGGCCGCCAGGAACGGGGCCAGGCTGGGACCGGGCTGGTGGACGTGGCCGGGCGCCGACAGGGCGGGCAGCGGCCGCGTCCGGGTCGGCGGGACGGTCAGCGCGCGCCGCATCATCCAGCCCAGGTAAAGGAGCACGAAGGCCCCGACGCCGAGCGGGATCAGGGCAACGAGTGCGCCCCAATCCGGCGAAACCAGCTGGTTGACGAACGAGAGGATCGAGCTCCAGGGCGACATGGACGAAGGGATTCGCCTCGGCCGCGCTACTCGGTCTCGTCGCCGCGCGGGGAGGCGGTCATCAGCACGAAGGCCAGAAGCCCCATCGCGAGGCCCAGCGCCAGGAGCAGGGTCACCCCGACCCACTCATGGCTGACCAGCCCGTAGGCGACGCCCAGCCCGATGAAGATCAGCCCGACGAGCATCGCCCGGCGCGGTCGCATGATCATGTTCGCGATCCCTCCGCCGTCACAGCAGGTAGAGCGTCGAGAAGAGCGCGATCCAGACGACGTCCACGAAGTGCCAGTAGATGGAGGTCGCCTCCACCGCGTCGTGGTGTTTTGCTCGAGAATTGCCCAGACATCCCACGGTACAGAATGACGCTGAGCATGATCGCACCGCCGAGCACGTGTGCGCCGTGGAAGCCGGTCAGCGTGTAGAACGTGCTGCCGAAGGCCGTGTCGGTGATCCCGAAGCCGAGCTGCGTGTAGTCGTAGATCTGTCCGGCCAGGAAGATCAGCCCCAGCACCAGGGTGATCCCGGTGTTCCGCAGGAAGCCCGTCCGGTCGCCCCGGCGGATCGCCCAGACGCCCAGCTGCATCGTCACGGACGAAAGGACGAGGACCGAGGTGAGGATCGCCGGGAGCAGGATCTCGTGGTGGATCTGGAACGGCTGGAAGGGCGTCTCGTTGACGAGCGGCGGCCACTGCGTCGCGTTGAGGCGGACGTTGAAGTAGGCGGCGAACAGGCCCGAGAAGAACATCACCTCGGAGGTGATGAACAGGATCATCCCCAGGATCGGGTTGCTGATCCCCCGCTGGCCGTGCTGCCGGCTCTCGCCCGGGACGAGCACGTGGGGCGTCAGAGCGCCGCTGTTCGTGGTCACGCTCAGTGCCCCGCCGGCACGGCCGGCACGTCCTTGGCGTGGCGGAGGTCGAAGACGGGTCGCTCTGAGCGGATCGGCGGCAGGTGGTCGAAGTTGTACGGCGGGGGCGGCGAGGAGGTGGCCCACTCCAAAGTGTTGCCCTCCCACGGGTCGTCGCCGGCCGGCTCACCGGAGCGCAGCGTGATGAAGATGTTCCAGAGGAACGGCAACATCGCGGCCGCGATGGTGAAGCCGCCGATCGTGGCAACGAGGTTCAGGTCGTTCCAGCCCGCGGTCGCGCTGTAGTCCGCGATCCGCCGCGGCATCCCGGACAGGCCCAGCAGGTGCATCGGGAAGAAGGTGAGGTTGACCCCGATGAAGATCCCGACGAAGTGGATCTTGCCCAGGGTCTCGTTCAGCATCCGGCCGAACATCTTCGGCCACCAGTAGTAGAGGCCGGCGAAGATGCCCATCATCGAGCCCCCGAAGAGCACGTAATGGATGTGGGCGACGATGAAGTAGGTCGCGTGGACGTGGTAGTCGACGGGCACGGCGGCCAGGAATGCGCCGTTGATCCCGCCGATCAAGAACAGCATGAGGAAGCCCACCGCGAAGAGCATCGCCGACGTGAAGCGCAGCTTGCCGCGGAACATTGTGGCGACCCAGTTGAACATCTTCACGCCGGTCGGCACGGCGATCAGGAACGTCATGAGGCTGAAGAACGGCAGGTAGACCGAGCCGGTCGTAAACATGTGATGAGCCCAGACGGAGAACCCGAGGGCGCCGATGCCCGCCGTCGCGAAGATGAACGCCTTGTAGCCGAAGAGCGGCTTCCGGCTGAACGTCGGGAGCACCTCCGACACGATCCCCATCGCGGGCAGGATCATGATGTACACGGCCGGGTGGCTGTAAAACCAGAAGACGTTTTGCCACAGGATCGCGTTGCCGCCGAGCGCGGTGTTGAAGAAGCTGCCGCCCAGGTTCCGGTCGATGTAGAGCATGATCAGCGCGCTCGTCAGGACCGGCGTGCCCATCAGGACGAGGACGCTCGTGACCAGCGTGGTCCACACGAAGATGGGCATCCGGAAGAGCGTCATCCCCGGCGCACGCATCTTGAAGATGGTCACCAGGAAGTTGATCGCGCCGAGGATCGAGCTCGTGCCGACGAGCGTCAGCGCGACGATCCAGAGGTCGGTGCCCGGCCCTTTCGAGAACGCCGACTCAGCGAGCGGGCTGTAGCTCGTCCAGCCTTCCGCGGCCGCCCCGCCGAGCGGGAACCCGAGCAGCGCGATGAGCGCCGAGAGCGGCAGCAGCCAGAACGACAGCGCGTTGATGCGCGGGAAGGCCATGTCCGGCGCCCCGATCATGAGCGGCACGAGGTAGTTGCCGAAGCCCGCCAGGAACGGGATGACGACCCAGAAGATCATCACCGAGGCGTGCATCGTGAACATCTGGTTGTAGGTGGCTTCGCTCATGAACTGGAGCCCCGGCTGGGCCAGCTCCGACCGGACAGCAAGCGCGAAGAGCCCGCCGACGAGGAACAGGGTCAGCGAGTTGAACGTGTAGAGGATCCCGATCTTCTTGTGATCGGTGGTCGTCAGCCATTCATAGAGTCCGGTCCGGTAGGTGGCGGCGGGCCGGAGCGCGGCAGTGGCCATCTGGGCTCTCCTACTTGACCGTCAGGGTGCCGACCATGTTGGGGTGGACGGAGCAGACGAAGCTGTACGTGCCGGCCGGCAGGGCGGGCACGTCGTAGGTGCGGGACCCGGTCCCGCTGAAGATGTCGCCCTTGAAGACCTCGGTGCCGGTCGGGGAGCCCTCGTGGATCGAGACGTTGTGGGGGATCCCGGCGTCGTCGTTGGTGAAGTCGATCTGGAAGGGCGTGTTGGCCGGGGCGGTCAGCTGGGTCGTGTCGTAGGCGATCCCGCTCGCGGAGAGCTGGAGCACCGTGCCCGCCGCTCCCGGCGCCGCGCTCGCGGCCGGGGACCCGGCCGCGCCGCTCGGGGAGGGGGCCGCGGAGGGCGCCGCGGGTGGGGCCAGCTGCGCCTGGAGCCATGCATCGTAGTCGGCCTTCGTCTCCACTTTCACCTGGAACTGCATGAACTCGTGGTAGAGCCCGCAGAAGGAGGTGCACTGGCCGGCGTACGTCCCGATCCGGTCAGCGTTGAACTGGATCACCTGGTCGTGGCCGGGCGTGATGTCGCGCTGGTAGAGGAACGCCGGGACATAGAAGGAATGGATGACGTCGATGGAGTGCATGTCGAGCTCGACCGTCTCGTTGACCGGAACGTGCATCGTGGGAGGGGACCAGCCGGTCCGGTCGCCGCCGGCCGGCAGCGTCCCGAAGACCGTCACGCACTTGCCGGCGTTCACGGGCGCGTTGCAGTCCTGCCAGGCCACGCCCTCGGGCGCGTACACGAACTGCCACTGCCACTGGTAGGCCACGACGCCGATGCGGATCGGTGGCGTCGCCGTGTGCGCGTCGACCGTGTTGAGGGTCTGCCACGAGATGAAGAACAGGGACAGAACGATCGCGATCGGGATCGCGGTCCAGACGATCTCGAGCCGGTTGTTGCCGTGGATCTGCGGGGGCAGCTCGTCGTCGCCCTTCTTCCGCCGGTAGCGCAGCACCGCGAAGAGGATCAGGCCCTCGACGAGGACGAAGATCGCCACGCCGATGCTGAACACCAGCATGTAGAGATTGCGGGAAGCCTCGCCCTGGACCGAGGCGGCCTCCGGTGGAAAAGCGGTCCGCAGGTTGAAGTCGGAGCACGCGGAGAGGAGGACGGCCAGCGAGCCGAGCGCCACCAGCGCAACCGCGCGGCGAACCCATCGCTTCGCTGAAAGACCCATACGGTCGCTGGCCCTCGTGCGTGCCGCGGCGCCTTGATCGGGCGCGTCCCGCGGCTCCTCCCTGCAACGCTCCGGCTCCGGGGACGGCGGAGGTGCGGAAGCGCGCGAATGATACCCGAAGCGGTGAAATACATGCGCGATTGCGCACGCGATATCCGGGGCACCGCCGGCCCGGGCAGTCAACGAGCGCGGCGGGCGTCGCCCGGGTCCGCTTCGCGCCACAATCCCCGCGTGAACGTCACGCGATCGCCGCTCCTGGCAGGTCCCGGTGACCGTCCCGGTCGCCGGGCCGAAGCGGGTGCTCGCCGCCTGGGCATCGCTGCGGCGGCGCTGTTCGGCCTGCTCGCCGCCGCACCTGGCGTCGCGGCGCACGGCGTCGGGGTGCCGCCCGCCCCGGACCTGGCCGGGCTGGTCCTGGGCTGGTCGTTCGATCCGACGATCTGGTTGCCGATCTTCGCCAGCGCGGCCGCCTACCTGTGGGCGGTTCGCCGGGTCGATGCGGCGCACCCGGGCAACCCGGTGCCGCGCGATCGCCCGGTCTTCTTCCTGCTGGGTCTCGTCGCGATCGCGATCGCCCTCCAGTCGGGGATCGAGCGCTACGACACGACGCTCTTCTCGCTTCACATGGTCCAGCACGTGATCCTCATCTTCCTGGCCGCGCCGGCGATCGTGCTTTCCGCGCCGATCACGCTGATCCTGCGGGTCGCCTCGCCGGGGATCCGGCACCGTTGGCTCCTCCCGATCCTCGGGTCGCGCGCCGTACGCCTGGTCGGCCACCCGCTCGTCGCGTGGGTTCTGTTCGCTGCGGTCATGTGGGGAACCCACTTCTCGCCGCTCTTCGATGCCGCGCTCGAGAACATCTGGCTGCACGACATGGAGCACGTGCTCTACCTGGTCAGCTCGTTCCTGTTCTGGATGCCGATCGTCGGCCGCGACCCGAGCCCGTGGCGAATCGGCTTTCCCGGGCGCATCCTCTACCTCCTCTCCCAGATGCCGCTCAACTCGTTCCTCGGCGTCGCGATCCTGTACTCGGGCACGATCCTCTACCCGCACTACGCGACGACCGGGCGTCTCTGGGGGCCGACGCCGCTGGAGGATCAGCAGGCGGCCGGCGCGGTCATGTGGGGTCTCGGCGACGCCGGGTTCCTGGTCGCCCTGCTGCTGGTGATCGCCGCGTGGATGCGCAACGATGAGGCCGCGACGCGGCGACGCGAAGCCGCGGAGGACGCCCGGGCCGCGGAGGACGCCACCCCCATCGATCCGGCCCTCGCGGTCGACCCGGCCTCGCCCGGCGCGCCCTCGGCCTGAGGGTGTCTCAGCCCGGGATCGGCGCCCGCAGGTAGGTGGCGTACCGCTCCGGGTCGACGTTGCCCCCCGAGACCACCCCGACGATCGAGCCGCGAAGGTCCGCAAGCCCGAGCTCGTCGGCGTGGAAGCGGAGTGCCGCGATCACGAGCGCACCCGAGGGCTCGACGACCAGGCGCGCCTCTTCGGCGCCGAGGCGGACGCCGGCGGCGATCTCCGCTTCGGAGACCGTCACGATTCCGTCGAGGAGCGCCCGCAGGTGCGCGAACGTCCGGATCCCGAGGGCCTGTGTCCGGGTCCCATCCGCGATCGTCCGCGAGACGTCGGCGGCCGACCACTCCACGATCCGGCCGAACGCGAGGGACTCGCGGGCATCCGCCGCGAGCTCCGGCTCGACCCCGACAACGCGAGCCGACGGGTGGAGGGCCTTGACCGAGACGGCGACACCGCTGGCCAGCCCGCCCCCGCCGACCGGCACGAGGACGAGGCCGAGATCGTCGACTTCCTCGGCGATCTCGAGGCCACATGTTCCCTGGCCGGCGATGATCCGGTCGTCGTCGTAGGGCGGGATCACCTCCAGGCCGCGCTCGGTGGCGATGCGCTCGGCGACCGCCTGTCGCTCGGCGCTCGCCGGCCCAACCGTCACCACCTCGGCGCCGTCGGCGATGACACGGGCCCGCTTGATCGCCGGTGCGTTCGCCGGCATGACGACGACCGCCGGGCAGCCCAGCAGGCGGGCGGCCCGGGCGACTCCCTGGGCGTGGTTGCCGGACGAGTAGGTGATCACGCCCCGCTCCCGCCGCTCGGGCCCCAACGAGGCGATGGCCGTGTAGGCGCCGCGCAGCTTGAACGCCCCGATCGGCTGGAGCGACTCGGCCTTGAGCAGCTGTCGCCCCGCCGGGTCACCGAAGGCAACCAGGGGCGTCCGGGCGGCAACTCCGCGGAGGAGGACCGCGGCGGCCCGGATTTGGTCAAGGCCGACCAGGGCCGTCTCGGCGTTCAGCACCTCGCCCGCCCACGCCCGCGGCGGCGGCGGGTGCGCCGGCTCACCGTGCGTGGCTGCCGCAGGCGACGCAAGTCGTCGCCCACGGGACCAGCTCCTGGCGTTCGGCGGGGATCGGCGCGCCGCACGTCTCGCAGGTTCCATAGGTCCCGGCTACGAGGCGCGCCAGAGCGTGGTCCACGGCGTGCAGCCGGCGTTCCGCCTGCTCGCGAAGCGCAAGGTCGCGCTGCTGGGCGAAGACGTGCGACGCCGCGGCAGCTTGCGACCCGTAGGTCATCTGCCCGGGCGCCTCGATCTCCTCGCCGAGCTCGGCCAGGAGCAGCACGCGCACCTCCTCGAGGCGTTGACGCGCGATGGGGGTCGGGTCTGCGGACGTGCTCACGCGGTCATGCTACGCCGCCCCTGCGGCCGCCGCACTCCGCCGTATGCTCCCAGGGAGACCGGACAGCTGCCCGGAGGCACCCCCTGGAGGCGGCAGCATGGCAGTCGCGATCGATCCGGTCTGTGGGATGGAGGTCGACACGGAGACGGCGACCCTGACCAGCGAGCACGACGGGACCACCTACTATTTCTGCGGCAAGGGCTGCAAGCTCGACTTTGAGGAGGACCCGGAGAAGTACCTCGACCCGGCGTACGTCCCGCAGGGCATGTAGCGGGTCTGCGGCGGATAAGGCGGCGATAAGCGGGGCCGAGCAGACTTCACGGCGTGGGGCACGCCCACCGCCGGTCAGGCGGCCATTTCGTGGAGGCGCACGATGCGCCGTGCTCGGGGCCTCGTCGCCCTGCTCAGCCCCGCCTCCTGGGTCTCGCCCTGCTCGCGGCCGCGTCTCCCTCCGTTCGCGCCCCGGACGGCCGCACGCATCGGGCGCTCGCGGCGCAGTTCGGCCCGGGCACCCTCGCGCCGCTTCTCGGCAAGCGCTGGTCCTGGACAGGACCGGCAGGGTTGCCTCAGCGACCCGCAACTCGGGCCGTTTTGGGTCGCCGCGGCAGCCAGCGACGCCGGCCGTTCGGGCTCTCATGCACGCGCGCGTACCCGACCGGGGGCAGGCCCCGGGTGGTACCCTCCGTTTCGCGCGGGATCACCGGCACCGGTGGCGGCGCGGCCGGCACGAACGCCCCTGAGCGGAGGAGTCTTTTCAGATGACCTACACGATCGCCGAGCCGTGCGTCGACGTGATGGACCAGGCGTGCGTAGCCGTCTGCCCCGTCGACTGCATCCATTTTGAGCAGGGCGTCGATCGCACCCTCTACATCGACCCGAACGAATGCATCGACTGCGGCGCGTGCGAGCCCGAGTGCCCGGTCAACGCGATCTATCCGGAGGAGTCGGTGCCGGCCGGCTGGGCCCAGTACACGCCGCTCAACGCGCTCTGGTACACGGACAAGGCCGCCGCTCGCGCCATGCTCGAGACGCTGAAGCCCGCCTGAGCCGTCCGCCCGTCAAGACGGGCGGACACGCCAGAGACCTCCCAGCGGCTGCCGCTGCCGCGCCGCGATCTCGACGACCGGCCCCCGGTTCACGGCGGCCGGTCGTTCCGTTCCCGGAGTGCCGTGCGCATCGTCTCGCTGCTCCCCGCGGCAACTGACATCGTCTGCGCGCTGGGGCTCGCCGACGACCTGGTCGGCCTGACGCATGCCTGCGAGGCTCCGGAGGCCGCCGGCGCCCGCGTCGTCACCCGGCCGCGCGCAGGCACCATCGCGCCCGGCCCGGACGTCGAACGCCACGAGATCGACGAGGCTCAGCTCGCGGAGCTCGGTCCCGACCTCATCCTGGCCCCGGAGGGATGGTCGCGCGACCGCGTGGCACCGGCGGGCTCGGCCGAGCCCGCCGGCACGCGACGTGCGCGACCGACCGTCGTTACCCTCGCGCCGTTGACGATCGAGGGCATCTTTCACGCGATCTCCACGGTCGGCGCCATGACCTCGTCCGAGGACGAGGCGCTCGGCCTCGTCGAGGTCCTCCGCGAGCGCCTCGCCGACATCGAGGAGGTGGTTGTCGCGCGGCGTGCCGCCGGCCATGCACCGGCGCGCGTGATCGCGCTGGAGTGGCTCGATCCACCCTTCACGGCGGGCCGCTGGATTCCCGAGCAGATCCGGTGGGCCGGAGCGTGGGACCTCCTGGGGCGCGATGGCGGGGCGGCCACGCCCGTCGGGTGGGAGACGGTTCGAGACCTCGACCCGGAGATGATCCTCCTGCTGCCACGGGGTGCCGACCTCCCAGGGGTCCTGGCCGCGTGGGGGAAGGTGCCGCTTCCTCCGTCATGGCGGGAGATCCAGGCCGTACGTCGCGGCAACGTCTTCGCCCTCGATGCCGCTGCATACTTCTCGAACCCCGGGCCGCGCGTGATCGACGGCATCGAGCTGCTCGCCGAGATGTTCGATCCCGACGGATTCGTCGACGTCGCGCCTCCCGGCGGCTGGGTGGCGATCGACTGAGGCTCGCCGAGCAGGGCGCGGACCGGGGCGCACCGGCCCGCTGAGGTAGACTCGCGCCCATGTCGCCGCTCCAGGGACGCACGCTCGCGACGATCGGCACGGGGGTCATGGCCGAGTCCATGATTGCCGGGCTCCTCCGCGGCCGGCTCGTCGACCCGGCGAACCTCGTCGCGAGCCACCCGCGCGCCGAGCGACGCGAGGAGCTCGCCGCGCAGCACGGCGTTAGGGTCACGCCCAGCAACGTGGTCGCTGTCGCCGGTGCCGATGTCGTCGTCCTCGCGGTGAAGCCGCAGATGCTCCCCCGCGTCGGGCGCGAGATCGGGCCCCACCTTCGGCCGGGCCAGCTGGTCCTGAGCGTGATCGCCGGCGCCACCACCACGGCGCTAGCGGGGCTGCTCGGGCACCGCGAGCTGGTACGCAGCATGCCGAACACGCCCGCCCAGCTCGGCCGCGGTATCACCGTCTGGTACGCGACCCCGGAGACGTCCGAGAAGCAGCGGGGCCAGGCGAGAGCGCTCCTCGCGACCCTCGGCGTCGAGATCGAGGTGGACGACGAGAAGCTCGTGGCGATGGCGACTGCCGTCTCCGGCACCGGTCCGACCTACGTCTTCCTCGTGATGGAGGCTCTGGTCGACGCTGCCGTCCATCTCGGCTTCCCGCGCCACGTGGCCCACGACCTCGTGGTCGAGACGCTGGAGGGGAGCGCGGTCTTCGCGAAGGCGTCCGGGACGCATCCCGCGGTGCTCCGCAACATGGTCACCTCGCCGGGCGGCACCAGCGCAGCGGCGCTCCACGAGCTCGAATCCGGGCGCCTCCGGACCGTCCTGTCCGAGGCGGTCTGGGCGGCCTACCGGCGTACGGTTGAGCTCGGCGAGCAGCTCGAGGCGTCGATCGAGGCGCCCGACCGACCGGCCGGCCGGTCGGTGAGGCTGGAGCCGGCCGCGGCTCGCCCTGCGCCGAGGTGAGCGAACCGACGGCCCGCCCGACGCGCGGCCTCCTAGGGGTGTTCGCGCACCCGGACGATGAAACGTTCGGCGTAGGCGGCGTCCTTGCGCTCGCGGCGGCGCGGGGTGTGCCGACGAACCTGGTGTGCGCGACCGACGGCGACCTGGGCGGGGTTGCCGGTGCGCGCCAGCTCGACCGCGAGCTGCGGCGGGGCGAGCTGCGCGAGGCGATGACCGCGCTCGGCGTCGCGGAGCCGATCTTCCTGGGCTACCGCGACAGCGGGATGGAGAACTGGGTCCGCCCGGCCGAATGCTTCGCCAACGCGGACGAAGAAGAGGTCGTCCGACGCCTGGACGCGATCATCGAGGAGCTGCGACCGGCGGTGATCCTGACCTTCGACCCGGGCGGCATCTACGGGCACCCTGATCACGTGACGATCTCGGCCCGGGCCACCGAGGCATATCGGCGCGCTGCTCGCCGGCCGGGCGGTCCGCGCGTGCTGTATCACCAGGCGATCCCCCGGAGCGGGCTCGCCGCGCTGGGACGTCTCCAGGAGGAGTTCGCCGCCCTGCGCGGGGACGTGGCTGCGCCGGCCCCGCCGTCGGAGGACGACCTCCTCCAGCAACGGCGCTTCATCGAGCTCGCGCGACCCGACGAGGAGGTCACCACCATCGTCGACGTCCGGAGCGTCCTGGACCGCAAGCTCGCCGCGCTTGCCGCACATGCCAGCCAGATGCGCGACGATGGCTGGGCGGGCGCGCCGCGCGAGCTCGTGGAGCAGTTCCTGGGACGCGAGACGTTCGTGCGGTTGGATCCTCCGCCGCTGCCGGGAGAGCGCGAGACGGAGCTCCGCGGCGTGGTATAACGCCGCCGATGCCTACGGGACGCCGCTCCGAAGACGCCGAGGAGCCCCTCCTGCCCAACGCCGAGACGGCGCTCGAGGCGGCCGCGGCCGGGAACGGCTCCCCCCTGCCGGAACAGCGTCCGTCCCCCGAGCCGCCCGGCCCTGCGGCCGGCGCGCCCGGTCCGGCGGCCGCTCCCCGCCGGCGCGGGCGGCCGCCCGGCTCGAAGAACCGGCCGAAGCCGGCGCCGGAGCAGGGGGTCCCCGAGCGTCCCGCCTCGAGCCGGGCCGTGCCCCGGACGTCCAGGGTGCGGGTGCCGGGCGCGGCGGCGGCCGCAGGATCGAGCCACGCCCGCATCACGATCGAGCAGATCGTCGCGGTCGACTCGCCCCGTGAGCCGCGTCTCTCGCCGGACGGCCGGCGCGTCGCCTACACGGCCGAAGCGGGCGGAGCCCGCCAGGTCTTCATCCTCGACCTGCGGATTGGCGCGACCCGCCAGCTCACCGCGTCGGAGAAGGCCGTCTCGGACCCCCAGTGGTCGCCGGACGGCGCGCACCTCGCCTTCGTGCGCGACGGGTCGATCTGGATCATCGGTGCCGACGGCAGCCGGCCGGCAATCCTGACGGACCACCCGGCCGGCAGCAGCGCGCCCCGCTGGGCACCGGACGGCCGGACGATCGCGTTCATCTCGCGCCGTCGGGGGTGGAGCCAGGCTTGGATCCAGGAGGCCCCGCTTCCGCGCCGTGGCCGGCCGCCCGCACGCCCGGTGGCCCCCGAGCCGCGTGCCGTGACTCCCGCCGGCGTCGACGTCGAAGACGTTGCGTGGTCGCCGGACGGGACCCGGATAGCGCTCACGGCGTCACGCCGGCCGGATCTCCTCACAAACCAGGTCACGGTCCTGGATCTCGCGTCTGGCGAGGAGCGCACGGTCGCCGGCGAAGCGGAATGGGCGACCGGGGCGCGCTGGCTGCCCGACGGCAGCGGGCTGCTCTTCGTCGGTGATGCGGATGGCTGGTTCCAGGTCGTGCGCGTCGGGGCCGACGGCACGGGGCGCACGGCGCTCACCGCGGGCGCCGTGGAGCATGGCGCCCCGGGAGCCCTGTTCGGGATCGCCCCGCTGCCGGCTCCCGATGGTACGCGCTTCGTCCACGCGGTCATCCACGACGGGCTCCAGGAGCTTCACGTGTCCCCGATGTCGGCGGCGACCCCGCCCGAGCGGCGGCGCGGCCGGCCTCCCAGGCACCCGGTCGCAGGCGGGACGACCGGGGTCGGATCCTCGGTCCGGATCGATCCGATCGACGGGGTCTGGCTGGCCGTCGCGTGGATTCCCGACGGGAGGGGCATCCTCGCGATCGGGGAATCCACGCGCGAGCCGTCGGACCTCTGGATCCTGCCGGTCCCCGGCCCGGACGGGACGCCGGCGCGCCGGCCCCGGCGGCTCACCCTGAGCCGTCCGGCCGCCCTGCAGGTGAGCGGCTTCGTGGAGCCGGAGCGGCGCACGATCACCGCTCGCGACGGGCTCGCCATCCCGGTCACCCTCTGGCGACCGCCGTCCGCGACGGGACGACGGGGCGGGCGCAGCGTGCCCACGGTCGTCCACGTCCACGGTGGCCCGACCTGGCAGGCCTTCCGAAGCTGGGTCCCACTCCGCGACCTTCTCGTCGCCGAGGGCTTCGCGTTCCTCTCGGTCGACTTCCGCGGTTCCACGGGATACGGCCGCGCTTTCCGTCACGCCAACCGCGACGAGTGGGGCCACGCCGACGTCCACGACGTGATCGACGCGGCGCGCTGGGCGAGCGCGCAGCCCTGGTCGAACGGCAGGCTCGCGATGTACGGCGGGTCGTACGGGGGCTATCTCACGCTCTGTGCCCTGGTGGAGGAGCCGTCCATGTGGGCGGCCGGCGTCGACCTCTTCGGCGACTCCGAGATCGCCGAGAGCTACCGCCACGGCGACCGGATCGGCCGGATCGACCTGGAGCGGATGATGGGCACGCCGGACGACCCCTCCCGCGCTCAGCTCTACCGGAGGGGCTCGCCGCTGTACCGCGCAGAGCGAATTGAGGCACCCCTCCTTCTACTCCACGGCCGCAAGGACCGGCGGGTGGTGCCCCTGATGACCGAGAAGATGGTCGAGGCGCTCGAGATCGAGGGGAAGTATCACGAGGTCCACTGGTACCCCGACGAGGCGCACGGCTGGGAGCGGCGTGAGAACCAGCGGGACGCCTTCGGCCGCATCCTCGCCTGGCTGAAGCGCCATCTCGCCGGTGAGCCGCCACCCGCCGGAGAACCGTCCGGCGTGCGAAACGGGCGGGATCACTGACCCGTCCGCGCGGTAGCCTTGCAGCGTCCCGGCGGCGCCTGCCGCCGACCCCTGGAGGCGGCTCGATGACCACGAGCGGAAGGTTCGACGACGCTCCGGAGCGGGCCCTCCGGTCGCTCCTCCTGGGCCTGTCGCACCAGCGGTTCCTGGGGCGTCTGGCCGTCCGGGTCCCCATCACCCGCCCGATGGTGGGCCGCTTCGTAGCCGGCGAGACGCTCCCCGAGGTGCTGGAAGCGCTCGAGCGGCTCCGGCAGTCCGGCTTCACGACGACGGTAGACGTCCTCGGGGAGTCCGTCTCGTCGGCCGAGGAGTGCGCGCTGGCCGCAGCGCGCTACGAGGAGACGCTCGCCGCGCTCGCCGATCGCGGCCTCGAGCGCAACGTAAGCCTCAAGCTGACCCAGATGGGCCTCGACATCTCCGAGGAGCTCTGTCGCGAGACGGTCGCCCGGATCATGCGTGCCGCCGCGGCCGTCGGCGCGTTCGTCCGGTTCGACATGGAGGACCACCCAAAGACCAATCGAACGCTCGGCATCTGGCGCGAGCTGCGACCGCTGAACCCCGAGACCGGGGTCGTGATCCAGGCCGCGCTTCGACGGAGCGCAGCCGACGTCGAGGCCCTCATCGCCGAAGGAGCCCGGGTTCGCCTCTGCAAGGGCGCCTACAACGAGCCGGCGTCGGTCGCGTTCCGGGCCCGCGAGGAGGTCGACGCGTCCTACGAATCGCTTGCCCGGAGCCTGCTGCGCGAGGGCGCGTACCCGGCCCTTGCCACGCACGACGGGCGCCTGATCGGGCGCCTGCTGCGCTTCGCGGAGTCCGAGGGGATCGCGCCGGACCGCTACGAGTTCCAGATGCTCTACGGCGTGCGCCGGGACCTCCAGGCGGAGCTGCTCGGGCGTGGCCAGCGCGTCCGGGTCTACGTGCCGTACGGGACGGAGTGGTATCCGTATTTCATGCGCCGCCTCGCCGAGAAACCCGCCAACGTCACGTTCATCCTGCGGAGCCTGCTCAAGGAGGGCCGCCGCCCGGCGGCCTGACCTCCCGGCTCGGGCTCATGCCCCGAGCCGCCCCCGCAGCCACGCCGTCATCTCGTCCACGATCCGCGTGCCCTCCTGCGGATCGTGGTGCAGTTCGTGGCGGACGTCCGGGTAGACCCGGCGCTCGACGGACGGGTAGGCGCCGGCGAAGCCGGTCGTCCCGGTGGGCACCAGGCGGTCGGCGCCGCCGTGGACGAGCAGGACAGGCAGCGGAAAGCCACCGCGATCGGCGAGCCGGGCCCGCACCCGGTCCATCGCCCCGAAGATCTCGCGAGCCAGCCGGAAGGTCGTTCGTGACTCGCACAGAGGATCGGCGGCGAACGCCGCCCCGATCGCCGGGTCGCGCGATAACGCCGAGCCGTCCCACGGGTTGGCGATCGCGGCGCGCGGGAGAACCGCCGCCAGGATCGGGACGGCGCGCCGCATGGCTGGCTGCACGTTCGACCCGAGGGCCGGTGCCGAGAGGATCGCCGCCTCCGGCAGCGGGCGACCGTCCAGCAGGTAGTCGGCGAGCAGGAGCCCGCCAAGCGAGTGGCCGTAGATCGCGCTCGGCAAGCCCGGCCGGCGCGAGGCTGCCAGCCGATCCTCGACGTCGTCGAGGTAGCTGGCCCACCGCTCGATGTCCGCGCGGCGTCCGGCCGAGGCGCCGAAGCCTCGGTGATCGAAGGAGGTGGTCGCGATCCCGAAGGAGGCGAAGCGTCCGGCGGTCGCCTGGTGGCGCCCGGAGTGCTCGCCCAGGCCGTGGACCACTAGGAGCGTGGCCCACGGCGTTCCGGCGGTCGGCCAGCGCCGTGCCAGAAGCGCCGTGCCGTCGCGCGCTGCCAGCGTCTCGATCTCGGCCACCCCCGGATCGTACGCCTCGTCAGGCCTCCTCGACGACCGCGGCCGTGGTGCCGCCCGGTGTCGTCTGGGCGACGATGACGCCGGCAAGCACCAGGAACCCGCCGACGAGCTGCACGGGAGAGAGGCGCTCTCCGAAGAGAAGCGTCGCCAGTGTGATCGTCCAGACCGGCTCGACCGTGGAGACGAGCGCCGCCTGGGCCGCGCCGATCCGCGCCGTCCCCGCGTAGAAGGCGGAGATCGCGAGCGCGGTCGAGAAGACCGCGATCCCAGCCAGCCCGTACCAGGCGCCGGCGGGCACGCGCGATGGCACGATCGGCTCGCCGGTCGCGGCCGCGAGGAGGGCAACCACGCCGAACGTCGCGCTCAGCATCACGGCCGAGGCGACGGCGGGTCGTGTCTCGGCCCCGGCCCCGCCGGTCCGCTCGCTGGCCGTCTCGCCCCGCCGCTCCCCGGCAAGGTGGGCGGCGAGGATGATGTAGACGGCGTAGATGCAGGGCGATGCCACGATCAGGACCAGGCCGAGCGGGTCCGCGTGGGTCTCGATCCCGCCGATCGTCAGGGCGACCCCGCAGCTGACGATCCCGAGCGCGGTCCACGGCCGGCGACCGCGCAGGCCGTGCCCGAACCGGATCGAGAGGACGGCGACGAGCGCCGGGTACATATAGACGATCAGCGAGGCAAGGGAGGCCGAGATCGTCTCGAGCGCTGCGTAGTACGTGCCGGCGTTGCCCACGAAGAAGGCGCCGAGGCCGAGCAGCGCGAGGACCCGGCGGCGGGGCAGCGCGCGCAGACCGGCCCGGTTCGCGGGAACCAGGAGCGCCCAGGCCCACACGAGCAACCCGGCCAGCAGGAAGCGCCAGTACAGGAGGGCCAGCCAGTCGAGGCCCGACGCGTAGACGCTCTTCGCAAAGAGAGGGCCCGACCCGTATCCGCACGCGGAAGCCGCCGCAAGCGCGACACCCAGGGCCCGGCGACGATCCACGGCCGGAGCCTAGCAAGCGCGCCGCTCCCGCGTTCGACCGGCCGGCGCGCACCCGGGCCCGCCCGCGCTCCCCGGGCCCGCCCGCCCGACCCTCGCGCCGCCCAAGGCGCCTGACGAACCCATGCCCGTGCGCTACCCTCATTCCGATCATCTCGGCGCGCAGCGCTGTGGGCACGGCCTCGATCGGTCGCGTCCCACCCGACCCGCGCCGCTGTTCGAAGGAGCCAGCAGGAACCGTGACGAGCACGAAGGCGCACGACGTCCCGGTCCAGGAGCTCGAACGCGTCACGATCCGGTTTGCCGGTGACTCCGGCGACGGGATGCAGCTGACGGGCACGCAGTTCTCCCGGGCCGCGGCGGTGTTCGGCAACGACATCAGCACGTTGCCGGACTACCCGGCCGAGATCCGGGCCCCGGCCGGATCGATTCCCGGCGTGTCCGGGTTCCAGATCTCGTTCAGCTCCAGCGACATCCACACGCCCGGCGACGCTCCGGACGTCCTCGTGGCGATGAACCCGGCCGCGCTTCGGGCCAATGTCCGCGACCTCGTCCCTGGCGGCGCGATCATCGTGGACAGCGACGCGTTCACCCCGCCGAACCTGGCCAAGGCCGGCTACGCCACGAGCCCGCTGACCGACGATTCGCTGCGCTCCTACGTGGTCTTCCAGATTCCCGTCTCGACGCTCAACGCCAGGGCGCTCGACGGCCTAGACATGACCAGTAAGCAGGTCGACCTGACCCGGAACTTCTTCGCCCTCGGCGTGATGTTCTGGCTCTACGGCCGGACCATGGAGACCACCGAGACCTGGATCGACGAGAAGTTCGGGGGCCGCCCGGTCATCGCGGAGGCCAACCGGCGGGCGCTGCGCGCCGGCTATGCGTTCGGTGAGACGACCGAGATCTTCCACGAGACGTATCGCGTGGCGCCCGCCCGGCTTGCCCCCGGCACCTATCGCAACATCACCGGCAACGAGGCGACCGCGCTCGGCATGCTCACGGCGTCAAAGCTGGCCGACCGCGAGCTCGTCTACGCCTCGTACCCGATCACGCCCGCGTCCGAGATCCTCCACTACCTGTCGGGCTGGAAGAACTTCGGGATCAAGACCTTCCAGGCCGAGGACGAGATCGCCGCGATCGGGGCGGCGCTGGGGGCCAGCTACGGCGGCGCGCTGGGCCTGACCGGGACCTCCGGGCCCGGTATGGCCCTCAAGGCCGAGATGCTGGGCCTGTCCGTAATGGTGGAGCTGCCGCTCGTCGTCGTCGACGTCCAGCGTGCGGGACCGTCCACCGGGATGCCGACGAAGACGGAGCAGAGCGACCTGTTTCAGGCGATCCTCGGGCGCAACGGTGACTCGCCCCTCCCGGTCGTCGCCCCGGCCACGCCGGCCGAGTGCTTCGACTATGCGATCGAGGCCTGGCGGATCGCGCTCCGCTACATGACGCCGGTCGTGTACCTGTCCGACGCGTTCCTGGCCAACGGCTCCGAACCGTGGCGGATCCCCGAGCTCGAGACCCTCGCCGACCTGCGCGTCCCCAACCGGACCGAGCGCGCGGGTTTCTACCCGTACGATCGGGACCCGGAGACGCTCGCGCGGCCGTGGGCCGTCCCGGGGACGCCCGGACTGGAGCACCGGATCGGCGGCCTGGAGAAGCTCGACGTGCTCGGGACGATCAGCTACGACCCGGCCAACCACCACCGGATGCAGATGCAGCGCGCCGAGAAGATCGCCAGGATCGCTCACGACATCCCGCCGCTCGACGTCTTCGGGCCACCTCGGGGCGAGCTCCTGATCCTCGGCTGGGGCAGCACCTACGGCGCAATCCGGAGCGCGGTCGAGCGGCTCCAGTCCCGGGGCCGCACGGTCGCCCACGCGCACCTCCGCCATCTCAACCCGTTCCCAGCAAACACCGGCGAGGTGGTCCACGCCTACGATCGGGTGCTCATCCCCGAGGTCAACATGGGCCAGCTCCGGATGTTGATCCGCGCGATGTTCCTGGTCGACGCGGAGGGCTTCAACCTCGTCCGGGGGAAGCCGTTCCAGATCAGCGAGATCCAGGCGAAGGCCGAGCAGGTGCTCGGAGATCTGTGAGGCCGACGAGATGACAGACCGGCTCGCCCCGTCTGCCGCGGACGCCACGCCCATCCGGCTGACCCGCAAGGACTTCGCCAGCGACCAGGAGGTCCGCTGGTGCCCCGGCTGCGGCGATTACTCGATCCTCGCCCAGACCCAGAAGGTCATGCCCGACTTCGGCGTGCCGAAGGAGAACATCGTCTTCATCTCCGGGATCGGCTGCTCCGGCCGGCTGCCGTACTACATGAACACGTATGGCTTCCACTCGATCCACGGCCGCGCGCCGACCATTGCCACGGGCCTCAAGGAGGCCCGCCCGGAGCTGATGGTGTGGGTCGTGACCGGCGACGGGGACGCGCTCTCCATCGGCGGCAACCACATCCTGCACTCCATGCGCCGCAACGTCGACATCCGCGTCGTGATGTTCAACAACCGGATCTACGGCCTGACCAAAGGCCAGGCGTCGCCGACGACCGAGTTCGGCCAGAAGACGAAGTCCACGCCAAGCGGCTCGCCCGACTACCCGATCCATCCGCTCGTCGTAGCGCTCGCCGCCGAGGCCAGCTTCGTCGCACGTGCCGTGGACACCCAGACGGAGCATCTCCAGGCCGTCCTCGAGCGGACCGGCTTCCACCGCGGCTCCGCGTTCGTGGAGGTCCTCCAGAACTGCAACATCTTCAACGACGGTGCCCACCGGGCCTTCACGGACCGTGAGGTCCGCGAGGACCGGATGCTCGTCCTGGAGCACGGCCAGCCGATGCTGTTCGGGAAGAAGCACGACCTGGGTCTCCGCCTCGACGGCCTGCGGCCGGAGATCGTGCGGGTGGGCGAGGACGGCATCGCCCTCGACGACATCCTGGTGCACGACGAGACGAGCGAGGACCCGACCATCCACAACATGCTGGCCCGCATCTACTGGCCCGAGTTCCCCGTGCCGGTCGGCGTGATCAGGAACGTGCCGCGCCCGACCCACGACCAGCTGGTCGACGCGCAGGTCCGCGACGCGATCGCGCGCCAGGGCCCGGGCGACCTCGCCAGGCTCCTGCGCGCGGGCGAGACCTGGACGGTCCGGTGACTGTTGCGAAGGACGGCCGTGTGGCCGGCGTCCTTCGCGTCGTGGTCCTCGCCGACGATCTGATCTGGGCGACGCGGCTCGTCGGCCAGCTCCGCACGCTCCGCGCGCACCCCATCCGCGTCGGGACGGCCGAGGCGTTCACTGCCGCGATCGCCGGCGCGGGGCCCGCGGGATCGGGCGTGGGCCGACCGACCCATGCGGTGGTGGATCTCACGGCGCGCGCCTACGACGGGACCTCGGCCGTGCGTCTCGCCGTCGCGGCGGGGATGCGCGTCATGTGCGTGGGCCAGCACGATGACCGGGAGCTTCGCCGGTCGGCGCTCGATGCAGGCGCCGAGCGTGTCTTCGCCTACCGGGAGCTGTTCGAGAACGGCCACGCGACCCTTGCCGCGTGGCTCGGCGTGCCGCCGCCGGCACCCGGCTCGATCGACCTGCCCGGACCGGCTCCGGTCGGCCGTCCGTCGCCGGCCGAGCCCTCGACCATCATGCCACCGAGCCCGGAGGTAGCTACCCGATGACCGGCCCCCTTGCTCCCGTCTCCGTCGCGCCGGCTGTTCGTCCCCGGATCCCTGCCGGCCGTTTCGGCGTCCGGCTCGCGCGCGCGGCGGCGGGCGTCACGGAGGCCGGACTGGACTCGCTGCTTGTCGGCGTCGGGCCCGACCTCGAGTACCTCACCGGCTACCAGGCGATGCCGCTCGAGCGACTCACCCTACTCGTCATCCCGGCGTCCGGTTCCCCGACGCTCGTCGTCCCCCGGCTGGAGGTGGCGCCTGCCCGGGCCTGTCCGGGCGTGGCCGGCGGGCACGTGGACATCGAGACGTGGGAGGAGACCGAGGATCCGGTCGACCGGATCGCTTCCCTGGTCCGGCGCGGGACGCCTGGTGGCCCCACCCCGAGGTCGATCACGCACCGTATCGCGGTGTCGGATCGCCTGTGGGCACTGCAGCTCCTCCGGCTCCAGGCGGCGCTGCCCGGAGCCCGCTTCGTGTCCGCCTCGCTCGTGCTGCGCGACCTGCGGATCATCAAGGACGACGACGAGATCAACCTCCTGCGTCTCGCCGCCCAGGCCGCCGATCGCGTCGTCTGGGAGATCGCGCACGGCCGGCTCGTCGGCCGGACCGAGGCAGACGTGGCCCGCGAGGTCCGCGACCGGCTCGTCGCGGAGGGCCACGACCGCGCTGAGTTCGCCATCGTGGGGTCCGGGCCGAACTCCGCCTCGCCGCACCACGAGGCGTCGGAGCGGGTGATCGGGGCAGGCGAGCCGATCGTGCTCGACATCGGTGGCCCATACGCGGGCTATGGGAGCGACACGACCCGCACCATCTGGGTGACCGGGGGTGACGCCACGCGCGGGCCCGACGACGAGTTCCTGCGCTTCTACTCGGTGCTGCGGGCAGCCCAGGCGGAGGCGACGCACGCGGTTCGGCCCGGGGTCGCCTGCGAGCGCATCGACCTCGTCGCTCGCGAGCTGATCTCCGCCTCCGGCCACGGCGCCCACTTCTTCCACCGAACCGGCCACGGGATCGGGCTGGAGGGGCACGAGGATCCGTACATCGTCGCCGGCAACGCAGAGCCGCTCCGGGCCGGGATGGCGTTCTCGGTGGAGCCGGGGATCTACCTCGCGGGGAGATACGGTGCCCGCATCGAGGACATCGTGATCTGCGGCGAGGACGGGCCCATCGTCCTCAACGAGCTCGATCGCGACCTTCTCGTCGTCACCGGCTAGGCGTATTGCTCTCCGCCCACGGCGGCGACGGCGGCCGCGTCGCGGCGGGACCGGCGGTATGATCCCGCAATGATCGAGCCCGCGATCGGACCGCTCGAGACGGTGGCGGAACCCGCGGACGCGGGCGACCCTGCCGCGAAGAACGCCGCCGGTGCCCCGGCCGCTGCGTGCACCCTTGCCCAGCTCCGGCGGTTCATCAAGAGCCGCTCGTACGTCCCGATCCACGAGCTGCGCCGGCGTTTTGCCCTGACCGGCGATGACGACGACGTGACGAACCTCGACTCGGCGGGCGGCCAGGTGTTCGTGGGCCTCCCGGCTCGCGAAGCGTGGATGCTCGGCGACCTGGTGGCCTCGGGCGACGTCGGATACGAGCTCCTGCTGGACCCGCCCAGTCCGCTCATCATCGGGGTGTTCCCGGTCCGGCCCGTCCAGCGCGGCTGACGGCGCGCTCTCACCGCTGCTGTCGGCGAGACGACAGCAGCGCGGTCACAACGACCCTTTACCTCGATCGTGCCCTGGAGCATCCTGCGCAGCACAGGCGGCGGGCGACGACGCACACCCGGGCCAGAAGGACAGATAGATGCCGAACACCAGGAAGCCAACCGAAGGCGACGAGTTCCACCGCACCGTCCCGCGGGCCGCCGAGGACGACGTCGAAGGCCACAAGTGGACGCAGAAGGCCGTCGAAGGCGACGAGTTCCACCGCACCGTCCCGCGGGCCGCCGAGGACGACGTCGAAGGCCACAAGTGGACGCAGAAGGCCGTCGAAGGCGACGAGTTCCACCGCACCGTCCCGCGGGCCGCCGAGGACGACGTCGAAGGCCACAAGTGGACGCAGAAGGCCGTCGAAGGCGACGAGTTCCACCGCACCGTCCCGCGGGCCGCCGAGGACGACGTCGAAGGCCACAACATCGGCGTGATGAACCCGATGCTCGCCCGCGACCTGGCCCGCGCTCGCGAGCGCGACATCCAGCGGGAGACGTCCCGAAACTCGATCATCAGCGAGGCCAAGCGGGCCCTCCGCAAGCGCTGACCTTCTGCCAGGGTACGTCGCCCCTGGAACGGGCGGGGTCTTCGGACCCCGCCCGTCTTTGTTGCCCCGACGCGAATGAGGCAGGCCGCCGGTCCTGCGGCCCGCGAGGCATGTCTTTCGCATTGCGCCGCCGTCGGCCCGCAACTAGCATTCGCCCCGTCGACCGGGACCGGACAAGGCGAAGGGGCCGAACGTGACAGCCACCGCGCGCGCAACTGCCGCCGATGCGCTCCGGAACTGCGCACTCTTCTCGCGGGTGGACGACGCCACGCTGGCCGTCTGCATCGACTCGCTGCGCACGCGCCGCTACCGGCGCAACGAGACGATCTTCCACCAGGGCGACCCCGGCGATTCCCTCTACATCATTGAGTCGGGCGCGGTGAAGATCGTGCTGCCCTCGCCGGAGGGCGAGGACGAGGCGATCATCGCCACGCTCGGCCCGGGCGACTTCTTCGGCGAGCTCGCGCTGCTCGACGGCGCCGAGCGTTCGGCGACGGCGATCGCCCACGATGCGACCACCGCGCTCGTCCTGCGCCGGGACGCGTTCGGCCACCTGATCGACACCGTCCCCGCGCTGCGCCACGAGCTCCTCGCCGGGCTCGTGGCAGAGCTGCGCCGCCTGACCCATCACGTCGAGGAGCTCCACTTCCTCGACCTGCCGGGCCGCCTGGCTCGCCGCATCGTCCGGCTCGCCCGCGAGGTCGATCCCGCCCCGACGGGTCCGGTGACCCTGAACTGGAGCTTCTCCCAGTCGGAGCTCGCCGCGATGATCGGGGGCACCCGCCAGACCGTCAACCGGCTCCTCGGCGACTTCACCGCGGAAGGCCTCATCCGGATCGATCGCGACACGCTGGTCGTGCCCGACCTGGACCGCCTCGAGCGGGCGGCCGCGCGCTGATCCGCAGCGGAGTCCCCCGATGACCGATCCGGTGTCCCGCCCGCGTGGTCGTGCCCGGGCCTTCGACGGCGACGCGCGCGCCGCGCTCGCCGCGATCGGCCGCCGCGCCGAGGTCGCGCGCCGCCTCGAGCTCGGGAGCGCCGAGGCCGTCCTGCGCTCGGTGGTGGAAGCGGCGGTCGTCCTCTTCGAGGCAGAAGCGGCATCGATCGCGCTGTACGAGCCCGCCCGCAATCTACTCGTCTTCCGGGTGGCCGCGGGGGAGCAGGGCCAGGGTGTCGTCGGGCTCGAGATCGCGCCGGACCGGGGCCTGGTCGGATACGTCTTCTCGAGCGGGCAGGCGCTTGCGATCTCGGACGTCCGGGCCGATCCGCGCTTCGGCCGCAGCTTCGCGGAACAGACGCAGTACGTGCCCCGGAGCATCGTCGCCGTGCCGCTCCTCGATGAACGGGGCACGCTCGGAGTCCTGGAGGTCCTCGACAAGCGGAGCGAGGCGACCTTCTCGCTGCGCGACATCGAGCTGGCCGGCGTCTTCGCCCGGCAGGCGACCGTCGCGATCCGGGCCAGCCGCGTCGAACGCGACGCCGCCACGCTCCTCCGCTCGGTGCTGCGGTCGCTCGCCGGCGATGACGCGTTGGACCGCGGCGTCGAGGCGCTCGTCGAGACTGCCCTCGCCGAGGTCGGCGACCCGGACGACCCGCTCTGGCCGCTCGTCGAGCAGATCGCCGCGCTCCGCCGGGCCGGTCCGGAACAGCGAGAGCTGCTGCGTGCGCTGCTCGACGTCCTCGTCCGCCAGTCGAGCCGCGGGCGGGGCCGGGGCGCCGGCCGTCTGCGCGCGCCGGGCGGATGACCGACCAGCTGGTGCCCGCCTGGAGCGAGCCCTTCGTCGGGGCGCGACGGGAGGCGCTGCGCCATCTGCCTCCCTTCGGCGCGCTCGACCGGGATTGGGCGATCGGGGGCTGCGACGGGAGCGGCCTGACGGTCGCGATCATCGACTCGGGCGTCGAGCGCGACCACCCGGCCATCGGCGGGAAGCTGACCCGCAGCGTCAAGGTGGAGCTCGCCGCGAATCCGGACGATGACCCCGTCGTCCTCGAAGATCCGGACGGACTCGACGTGGTCGGGCACGGCACCGCCTGCGCGGGCATCATCCACGCCATCGCGCCGGGTGCCGATCTCGTCTCGGTCCGGGTCCTCGGACCGGACAACCGCGGCAAGGGGATCGTCTTTGCGGCGGGCCTGGACTGGGCCATCGTGCAGGGTGCCGGGGTGATGAACCTGTCGCTCTCGTCGAAGAGCGATGCCCTCTTCGGCACGTTCCACGACCTGGCCGATCGCGCCTACTTCGCGGGTGCGCTCCTCGTGTGCGCGGCGAACAACGTCCCCGGCAACAGCTACCCGTCCCTCTTCGCGTCGGTCGTCTCGGTCGCCGCACACGATCTCGCCGACCCGTCGGCGTGGTACTACAACCCGCGTCCGCCGGTCGAGTTCGGGGCGCACGGGCTCGACGTGGACGTCGCGTGGCGCGACGGCGGCCGGATCATCGCGAGCGGCAACAGCTTCGCCGCGCCGCACATCGCGGGCTACGCGGCCCTGATCCGGGCGAAGCACCCGGAGGCCACACCGTTCGAGGTGAAGGCAATCCTTGCCGCGACGGCAACCGGGCTTCGCGCCTGACGTCAGGCCCTCGGCGTGCCCTCGCCCTTCAGGGCCATGTCGTCCGCGGGCTCGTCGTGAAGGCGTGAGCTGAAGACGTGTCCCTCGACGTCGTCCTCGGTTCCGCCGGCCAGCCCGTCGCCCCGGGGCAACCGCGGAGCGGCCGAGAAGCCGTCGCCGGCTCCCCGGATCTCGGGCATGCCGTGGCCGCTCACATCGTCTTCGGCGAAGCCATCGCCCGGGCCCATGCGACGGCGCGCATCCACCAGGCCGTCCGGCCGGCCCTCGTCACGATCGCTCATCGTTCACCCCTGTCCACTCTCGTCCCCGTCGCACGCGGATCCCGGCGTCGACGCACCGGATCCACGGATGGTGGCGGGTCGGGGCCGTCCAGGCAATCCCCTGAGGGACAGGGGGCCTGTCACCACGGCGACAGGCGGCTCGAGGCGGCCCGGACGGCCGGGCCCGTTCAGCCGTCGCGAACGCTGACTCCCTCGACGGCGAGCAGCGCCCGCTTCAAGGCAAGGAGTTCTTCGCGGCTGCCGAACCAGCTCCCGCCGTAGCCCCCGAGCGTCCCGTCCGCGGCGATCACGCGGTGGCACGGGACCAGCAGGCCGACCGGGTTGCGGCCGACGGCACCGCCGACCGCGCGCGACGCCCCCGGCGACCCGATCCGCCGCGCAACCTCGCCGTAGGACGCGGTGCATCCCCGCGGGATCGCCCGGACGCCCCCCAGCACGCGGCGGTCCCACTCGCGGAGACCCTCGAGGACGACCGGGACGTCGAAGATGGTGCGCGTCCCCGCGAAGTGCTCGGCGATCTCGATCTCGAGGGCCGCCAGGTGGGCGCGCGCGGCGGTAGGGGCGTCGGGGTCCGCAGCCGGCATGACCGGCCGTCGGGTGCGCGCTGCCACCGACCTCGCGAAGGCCTCGTCCGTCGTCAGCAGCTCGAGGCCGACGATTCCCTCGCCGGTGGCGGCAGCGTGGAGCGGCCCGAGGGGCGTCGCCAGCACGACCGCTACCGCGGGCTCGCGTTCCTCGCGTCCCGGCGGAGTGGACGGAAGTCGACCGGGGTGCGCCATCGCCGGAGTGTAGCGAGGCGATCCCGGCGAGATCGTCTCGTGGCGGAGCACGGGCCAACCCGATCGGTCCCGCCCGGCGATGCCATCGGCGGGAGCGCCCCCTGCCGAAGTATACTCCGGGGGAGTATGACAACCATCGCCCCGAGAGGGGCCGTGCCGGGCACCACGGTCCCGACGCCCCTCGAGGTCAGCTTCCCCGTCGTCGGGATGACCTGTGCCTCGTGCAGCAACCGGATCGAGCGGTTCCTGCGCAAGACGGACGGCGTCGTCGAGGCAAGCGTCAACCTCGCGACCGAGGTCGCCACCATCCGCTACCTGCCCCAGCAGGTCGGCCGCGCCGAGCTCGTCGGGGCGATCGAGAAGGCCGGCTACGAGATCCGACCGGGTGCGCTTGGAGGCAGCCGACACACGCGCTGCGGCTGCCGCCGGCGGAAATGCGGCCGGGGTCGCGGGTGCCGATGCGCTCGCGGCCGAGCTGGACGAGTCAGAACGGGCCCGGGCCGCGGAGACGCGCCAGCTCGGGATCCAGTCGGCGGTCTCGATCGCGGTCGCGGCCGGGATCATGCTGCTCATGTTCGGGCCGTTCCCGCTGGCCATGACCGACGTCAACCGGCTCGTGCTCTGGCCCGCCACCTTCGTCCAGCTCTGGGCCGGGCGGCGCTTCTACCAGGCGGCCTGGCGGGCGTTCCGCCACGGCTTCGGCACCAACATGAGCACGCTCGTGGCGGTCGGGACCAGCTCGGCCTGGGGCTACAGCGTCTTCGTGACGATGTACCCGGAGATCGTCATGCGCGCGGGCCTGTCCGGGGACACCTACTTCGACTCGTCGGCGATCATCATCGGGCTGATCCTGATGGGGAAGTGGCTCGAGGCACGGGCAAAGGGCCGCACGACCGGCGCGATCAAGCGACTCGTCGGGCTCCAGGCGAAGACCGCGCGCCTCGTGCGCGCCAGCGGCGACGTCGACGTGCCGATCGGCCGGGTCCAGCCCGGCGATCTCCTCCGCGTCCGCCCCGGCGAGAAGGTGCCGACGGACGGGGTCGTCACGAAGGGAGCAGCGCCGTCGACGAGGCGATGCTCACCGGCGAGGCGATGCCCGTGACGAAGCGCCCCGGCGACGAGGTGATCGGCGCAACCCTGAACACGACCGGCAGCTTCGTGATGCGCGCGACGCGGGTGGGCAGCGAGACCGCGCTGGCCCAGATCGTCGAGCTTGTGCGCCGGGCGCAGGGCTCCAAGGCGCCGATCCAGCGACTGGCCGACCGGATTAGCGGAATCTTCGTCCCGGCGGTCCTCGGCGTCAGCGCGCTGACGTTCACGCTCTGGTGGCTCCTGGGCCCGGAGCCGAAGATCACGCTCGCCCTGGCCGCTTTCATCACCGTGGTCGTCATCGCCTGCCCGTGCGCGATGGGCCTCGCCACGCCGACCGCGATCATGGTCGGCACCGGGAGGGGGGCGGAGGCGGGCATCCTGTTCCGGGGTGGCGAGGCGCTCGAATCGGCCCAGCGCGTGACGACCGTGCTGTTCGACAAGACCGGGACGCTGACGGCCGGCACCCCCGCGGTCGCCGAGCTCGTGCCCGCGCCGGGGTTCGGCCCGATCGAGCTCCTGCGGCTTGCCGCTGCGGTCGAGGCCGGCTCCGAGCACCCGATCGCGGGCGCGATCCTCCGCGCGGCCCGGGATCGCGGACTCTCCTTCCCGGGCGCCGACCAGTTCGAAGCAGTAGCGGGTGGAGGCGCCGCTGCGCTGGTGGACGGCGCCCCGGCCCTCGTCGGGAACGCTCGGCTGCTCGCCGAGCGCGGGATCGACCCCGGATCCCTCGCTGCGCTCGGCGACGCCCAGGCGGGCCAGGGCCGCACGCCCGTCTTGGTCGCCCGCGACGGCGCGGTCGTCGGGCTGATCGCGGTCGCGGACCCGGTCAAGCCCGAGGCGGCCGAGGCGGTCCGTGCGCTCGCGGCACAGGGCGTGACCGCGTGGCTCGTGACCGGCGATCACCGGGCGACGGCCGAATCGGTCGCGCTGGCGGCTGGCATCCCGACCGAGCGAGTGCGCGCCGGCATCCTGCCCGGCGACAAGGCGGCGCTCGTGGCGGAGCTGCAGGCAGCGGGTGCCGTCGTCGCGATGGTCGGCGACGGGATCAACGACGCGCCCGCCCTGGCCTCCGCCGACCTCGGCGTGGCGATCGGGACCGGGGCCGACGTTGCCATCGAGGCCTCCGACGTCACGCTGGTCGGTGGCGACCCGCGCGGCGTGGTCGCTGCGCTGGCGCTCTCGCGCCGGACCATGGCGGTGATCCGCCAGAACCTGTTCTGGGCGTTCGCTTATAACGTGGTCCTGGTCCCGGTCGCGATGGGCATCCTCTACCCGCCGTTCGGGATCACCATCAACCCTGCCATGGCCGCGGGGGCCATGGCCCTCTCGTCGGTGAGCGTGATCTCCAACTCGCTCCGGCTCCGGGCCTACGATCCTCGCCCGGCGGCCGTGCTCGCCGAGAGCGGCCACGCCGCCTGGACCCGAGTCCGCGACACCGCCTATCTCGCGGTGATCGCGGCGCTCGCGATCGCCGTCGCGGCCAGCGTGATCGCCTTCAACCGCTGGCTCGATGGCAGCGCCGTTCCGGTCGCGTTGCGGGCATCCGCGCTCGCCGCTCCGGCGCCGATCTACCAGGTCGCGGCGGGCGAGCAGGTCCGGGTGACGTACACGAACGATGCCGACGACGATCGCGGTCTGCACGCTGCCGGGCGTGCCCCGGGTCGAGCTCAACCCGCGGCCAGGCGCTTCCGAGGCGTCGCGGTTCTCGATCGACGCCCCGGGCACCTACGCGCTCACGTGCGCGCCGGCCGGGGACGCCACGATGCCCGGGATGGGTCCCACCGGCCCGGCGGGCGGCGGGCGGGTCGCGGCCACCTTCGTCGTCGGGCCCTGAGCCTCACCTACCCGATGGCGGCCCGGGCGCGCTCCACCCAGGCGGGCGCGACCCTGGCGAGGCGGGCCTTGGCCAGGTTCTCGCGGACGATCCAGCGCACGTCGGGGTTCGGGTCCCCGAGCCATCGCTCGAGCACGGGGAGGCCGAGCGTGACGTCCGCCGCCACCGCCACGCTCCACCCGTAGCCAAGGGCCTGGCGCAGCACGCGGATGTCGGCCGCGCGCCCGTCGGGGGCGTCCCGGACCGACGCGGTCAGCCGGTCCAGGATCGCGAGCGTCGCGCTCACGGCGGAGCGCTCGCGCAGGAGTCGCGGCTCGCACAGCGCGGCCATGGCCGCCCGACCCTCGAGCGGCGACCCGCCCGCCCATTCCTCCATCTCGGCGACGAGCGCCGCAGGATCGACGTCGCCCCATGCCTGGAGCGCCATCGCGACCGCCTCGCGAACCCTCCAGCGTGGATCGTTTCCTGACCGGCGCAGGCCCAGCAGCCGCGATCGGTCCCCGGCTGCGACGAGCCGGCCCAGGCCGACGATCCCGACGCAGGCGACGAAAGCCGCCGGCGTGTTCTCCGGCGCCTCCTCGGGGGTCAGGGCGGCCCAGCGCTCGATATCCGCACGGTCGCTGGCGGCGGACGCCACCTCGATCAGCTCGAGGTTCCCCCGCGGGCCGGGAAGTCCCGAATGGGCGCGGAGGTAGGCCTCGCGGTCCGGCGCCGCGAGGAAGTCCGCTTCGAGCTCGTGCCGGCTCATCGACGCTTCCGCATCCGGATGCCTATCCGAGCAGGGGCACGCCGGCCAGCAGGATCAGCGTCGCGACGATGACGGCGGCCACAGCCGCGACCCTCCCCGCGCGCCGGCCGAACCCGTGCGTCGTGAACAGCTGGCTGGCCGCGATCCCGCCGACCGCAGCAGGCGTGGCCAGGATGCCGGCGAGGAAGCCGACCGGGAGCACGTTGGCGCCGCCGCGGATCATCACGCGCTCGCCTGCAATCGCCGTGATGAGCGCCAGGAGGTCGGCGGCCACGATCGCGCCGGTCAGGGCGCCGAGGATCGCGTCGAGTCGGGTCGGGGACAGGCCCACCGGGTAGGCGACCGCGAAGACGCCGATCGCGAGGACCGGCAGCGCCATCGCGAGCGATCCGTTCAGGCCGGCGAGGCAGGGCGTGATGCCCACCGCTGCCCCCCGGTCCCAGCGGTAGGCGATCACGGTGAGCAGCGACAGGAGCCCGGCGAAGAGCCCGGCTTCGACGCCGCGGCGGAGCCACGCGGGAAAGCGAACGGCACGCATCCCGACGATCCTACTCGTCGCCGGAGCGTGCCGGGGCGATGCGCCGAGGGCCGCTGCGCCCAGCGCCCGGTTCGCCGACGGCCGCCCGAGCCGCGTCGCAGTCCGGCCGGGCTACGCTCCCTGGTAGGCGCGGAAGATGGCGACCGCGTTCTGGCCGCCGAACCCGAAGCCGTTGACCATCACCGTCTCGAGCTTCGCCGGGCGTGCGACACCGGGGACGTAGTCGAGGTCGCAGTCGGGCAGGTCGGGGTTCTCCAGGTTCGCCGTGGGCGAGATCACCTGGTCGCGGAGGCCGCCGAGGGCAGCGAGCGCGCTCGCGATCCCGGCAGCGCCGACGAGGTGCCCGATCATCGACTTCGGCGAGCTGATCGCGCGGCCGTAGGCGGCCGGCCCGAAGGAGGACTTGATCGCGCGCGACTCCGTGGAATCGTTGAGCGGGGTCGCGGTGCCGTGGGCGACGATCCAGTCGATCTCGTCCGCCGTCACGCCGGCGTGCTCGCGCGCGAGCGTCATCGCCCGCGAGGCGCCGCGGCCGGTGGGCTCGGGCGCGGAGATGTGGAACGCGTCGGACGTCAGCGCGCCGCCCAGCAGCTCGGCGATCGGGGTCGCGCCGCGGGCCAGCGCGTGCGCGAGCGACTCGACGACCATCATGCCGCCGCCCTCGCCGAGGACGAAGCCATCGCGGTCCCGGTCGAACGGACGCGACGCGTGGGCCGGGTCATCGTTGCGCTTGCTCAGCGCACCCATGTTGCCGAGCGCGGCGATGCCGACCTCGAGGATCGGCGCCTCCGAGCCGCCGGTGAGCACCACGTCGCACTCGCCGTCGGCGATCAGGCGGAGCGCGTCGTGGAAGGCGATCACCGACGAGGCGCACGCCGCGACCTGGGTCATGACCGGTCCCGTGAAGCCGAACTCCATGCTCAGCATGCAGGCCGCCATCGAGCCCGACAGCGCCGGAATGGCGAACGGCGAGACGAACCGCGGGCCGCGCTCCTCCCGGACGTGCGTCCCCTCGACGATGACCTCGATCCCGCCGCCGCCCGTGTTGACCACGACCCCGACCCGGTCGCGGGCCTCCTGGTCGAGCGTCGCGGGGTCGAGCCCGGCCGAGGCGAGGGCCTCCCTGGCGGCCGACAGCGAGAAATGGATGAAGCGACTCATCCGGCGCGCCATCTTCGGGTCCATGTGGTCGGCGGCCCGAAAGCCCTTCACCTCGGCCGCGATCCTGACCTCGAAGTCCGACGGGTCGAAGGCCGTGATCGTGGCCACGCCGGAGACGCCGTCGCGCAGGTTTCGCCAGTACGTCTCGAAGTCGTTGCCGATCGGCATCACGGCCCCCAGGCCGGTGATGACGGCACGGCGGGCGGGATCGGAGCTGGGTGGCACGGGTGGCGTCCTCCGGGAGCGGGCGAGATGGCGATGTGGCGTGGTGGCCGCGGCACGTGGGCCGCTGGAGCGTCGGGGATCGCGAGGCACGGGCTGCCGCGATTGTAGTTGGCGTGCGCCCGGGTCAGTCGCCCTCGTACCGCTTGAAGACCACCGCGCCGTTGTGTCCCCCGAGGCCCACGTTGTCCGAGATCGCGTAGCGGATCTCGCGGCGGACCGTCTCGCGCGGCACGTTGAGGTTGATCTCCGGGTCGGGGTCACGGAAGGTCGGGACGCCGGGCACGGCCTGGTTGTGGACCGACAGGACGGTGAAGATCGCCTCGACCGCGCCGGCCGCGCCCATCAGGTGGCCAGTCAGCGACTTCGTGGCACTGATAGGGATCTCCGGGGTCCGGTCACCGAAGACGGCCCAGAACGCCTCCGCCTCGCGGAGGTCACCCAGCGGCGTCGAGGTCCCGTGCGGGTTGATCATGTCGATCCACTCGGGCTGCACGTCGTAGCGCTCGAGCGCCTGGAGCAGGGCCCGCCGGACCCCGTCGCCCTTCTCGACGGGCTGGATCAGGTCCCACGCGTCGGCGGCGGAGCCGAACCCGACCACCTCCGCGTAGATCGTCGCGCCGCGCGCCTTCGCCAGCTCCAGGTCCTCGAGGATGAGGGCGCCTGCGCCCTCGCCCAGGACGAAGCCGTCGCGGGTGAGGTCGAACGGCCGCGAGATGGTCTGCTCCGGCTCTCCGGGGCGCGGCATGCCCATGCCCCGCATGTTCGAGAAGCCGATGTGGATCAGCTCGTGGAGCGGACTTTCCGTGGAGCCCGCCACGACCGCGACGACGTCGCCGCGCCGGATCAGCTCGGCGGCCTCGCCGATGTTGTGGGTGCCCGTGGAGCAGGCCGTGACGATGCACATGTTCGGGCCGCGGATGCCGGTCTCGATCGCGATCTGGCCGGACGCCGTGTCGGGCAGCATGTTCGCGATGTAGAACGGGCTGACCGCGCGCGCGCCCTTGGTCTCCCAGGTGTGCCGGTTGTCCATCAGAAGACGTGAGCCGCCACCACCGGAGCCGAAGTAGACCCCGATCTCGTCGCGGTTGGCGTCGTCGATCTCGAGGCCGCTGTGGGCGAGCGCCTTTTTCGCGGCGGCGACGCCCAGGACCACGTTCTTGTCGGTCCGGCGGACCTCCTTGAAGTTCATCCAGGCCGTCGGGTCGAAGTCGCGGACCTCGCCGGACACCTGGCAGTCGTAGGGCGTCGGGTCCCAGTAGGTGATGTGGTCGAGCCCGCTGACACCCTGGACGAGGTTCTGCCAGACGGTGTCGACGTCGGACCCGATGGGGCTGACGATGCCGAGGCCGGTGACGGCCACGCGGCGGGTGAAGTCGGGCTTGCGCACGGTGCTACGGAATCCTCCCGGTGGGTCGGCTACGGGCTGTGAGGTCGAGGGTTACCCAGGTGTCGAGCGTTGCTCACGGGTCGCGTTGGGCTCATGTGGCCGGTTCAGGGTCGGCGAGGCCGCCTGGGAGCGGCAGCGTCGTCCAGGGGGATGGCCTCCGCGTCCGGGGCGATCCTGCGGATCAAGCCGGAGAGCACGCGCCCCGGCCCGACCTCGACGAACCGCGTGACGCCGGCGGCGCGCATCGCCTCGACGGCGGCGATCCAGTCGACGCCGGTCGTGAGGTGATCCACCAGCTCGGCGCGGCAAGCGTCGCCCGTCGTGAGCACGCGGGCATCGGCGTTGGCGAGGAGCGGCACCTGCGGATCGCGGAACACCACGCCCGCGAGCACGGCTCGCATGCCCCTTGCCGCCTCCGACATGAGCGCTGAATGGGCCGCCACGCTCACCGGGAGCACGATGGCGCGCTTCGCCCCGAGTCCGCGAGCCGCCGCGGCCGCGGCCTCCACGGCCGGACGCACGCCGGACACGACGACCTGGCCGGGCGAGTTCCGGTTGGCGACCCCGAACGTCCCCAACGCGGCTCCCGCCGCGACGAGCTCGTCGAGACGCTCGTCGGGCAGGCCGATGATCGCGGCCATCGCCCCTGGACTGCCCTCGCCCGACGCCTGCATGAGACGACCCCGTTCCCGCACCAGGCGCAGCCCGTCGCCGAGCGACAGTACGCCGGCCGCGACGAACGCGCTGTACTGGCCCATCGAGTGGCCGGCGGCGAACGCGGGGGCGAGCGGGGGCTGTCCGCGCTCGGCGCGCCGTTCCTCGGTCGCCCGCAGGAACGCGATCGAGGCGGCGAGGAGCGCGGGCTGCGCGTTTGCCGTGAGGTCGAGCTCGTCGGCGGGCCCGTCCCAAGCGAGCCGGCTCAGCGGCTCGCCGAGCGCGGCGTCCACCTCCGCGAACACGGCGGCAGCGGCCTTCGAGGCCGAGGCGAGCAGGCTGCCCATCCCGACCGCCTGCGACCCCTGGCCGGGGAAGACGAACGCGAGCGTGGACATGACCTCCTCGGGCGTCGTGATCGCTGCCCCGCGGGCGGGAACGGCGAGCAAGGGCTGCTCGCCAAGCGAGATTGGCACGAGCCTACTCCCGTTCGAGCGCGGCGCGGGCGGATCGCGTGCAACGTTGCATCCACCGACCGATCCGGCTAGGCTCGCGCCCATGCCGATACCGCCGCGAACGCGCCGCCCGGGTGCGCACGCCCACGTGACCACGGCCAGCCTGGAGGCCATGGCCGACGACGTCCTCCTCGCCCCCGTTGCGGCCGCGCGGAACCGGATCCAGAACCCGCGCGAGCTCTCGGACCGGGTTGCGTTCGGGAAGGCCCTCTGGCGCGAACTCGTGATCGGCTTCGCGGCCCAACTCGGCGAGCTGCGACTCGGCTTCACCGCAGCTCGCGGCGCTCTACGCGCTCGCCGACGGCGGCACCACCACGATCGTGGACCTCGCCGACACCCTCAACCGGTCGCCCTCGGCGACGTCGCGGCTGGTCGATGGGCTTGAGCGCCGGCGCCTGCTTGAACGGCGCGCCGAGTCCGAGGATCGGCGGATGCGCTCCGTCTGGCTGACGGAGCGCGGCCGGGCCCTCCTGGCGGTGATCGACCGATCGCGGGCCGACCAGTTCCTCGCCGTGGTCCGGCCGCTGCCAGCCAACGAGCGCGCGATCGTGGCGATGGGAGTCGCCGCCCTGGCCACGCGCGCCGTCTCGCGTCGCGGCCGGCTGATCAAGCAGCGGCCCGAATAGCGGGCGGGATGCCGCGGGTGGTCAGCCGCTCCCGTGGGTCACGAGCTCGGAGACGAACGCGATGATCGTCAGGAACGTCGGGATCAACACGAGCGCGGCGACCATGAGGAGCAGCAACCAGAGATTGCGATGCTCGTCCGCCCGCCGGGCGTCGGTCGCGGCGTCGTCGCCGCCGGGGGCGAAGTACGCGTTCAGGCCACGCGGCCGGTGCGGCGACGTGTAGAGCGGCACGTCCCCGGGCCCGACATCCTCGACCGGCGCGACGGTCTCGGCCGACTCACTCCCCGACGCGATCGGCGCCCCGCCGTCCTCGATGTCCGTGGGTGTGCTCATCGTGCGTTCGGCAGGCTGGCCCGAAGGCGCGCGCCCGTGGTGATCGCGCCCTCGGAGGCCGACGAGACCAGGGCAGCGTACTTCGCCATCACGCCACCTCGATAGGGCGGGGGAGGCGCCGTCCACGCTGCGCGCCGGGCGGCAAGCTCGGCCGGGTCGACCAGGAGGTCCATCGCCTTGCGGTCCACGTCGATCTCGATCTCGTCGCCTTCACGGACCAGGGCGATCGGTCCGCCGAGAGCCGCCTCCGGCGCGACGTGGCCGACCATCAGGCCGTGCGTCCCGCCCGAGAAGCGGCCGTCGGTGAGGAGCGCGACCTGGTCCCCCAGCCCCTCGCCCACGAGGGCGGCTGTGACGCTGAGCATCTCCTGCATCCCTGGTCCGCCGACCGGCCCCTCGTAGCGGATGACGACGACGTCGCCCGCCCGGATCGCGCCGGCCCGGACTGCCGCGAAGCAGTCCGTCTCGGAGTCGAACACCCGCGCGGGCCCGCGCTGGAACCGGCGCTCGTGGCCCGCGAGCTTGATAACGCAGCCCTCCGGGGCCAGCGAGCCGTGCAGGATGGTGAGCCCGCCGATCGGCTTGATCGGCGTCTCGATCGGCACGACCACCTGCTGCCCGGGCGTCTCGCGCACGGCACCGCCGATCTCCGCGATCGTCCGTCCGTCGACGGTGCGGCGCGTCGCCGTGGAGGAGATCCCGGGACAGCAGCTCGCGCATGACGAGCGCCACGCCGCCGGCGTCGTACATCTCGGAGGCGGAGAAGCGCCCGCCGGGCTTCATGTCGGCGACGATCGGGGTCCGGTCGGCGATCGTCCCGAAGTCGTCGATCTCGAGCGGGATGCCGGCTTCGCGGGCGATCGCGAGGAGATGCAGGACCCCGTTGGTCGAGCCGCCGGTCGCGGCCACGGCCGCGATGCCGTTCTCGATCGCGCGCCGGTCCAGGATCGCCGACGGGCGCACGTCGCGCCGGACCAGGTCCATCGCCAGCTCGCCGCAGCGGCGGGCGGCCGCGTCCTTGGCCCGGTCCTCGGCGGGGATCCCGTTGAGGCCGGCCGGGGAGAGCCCGATGAACTCCAGCACCATGCTCATCGTGTTCGCGGTGTACTGGCCACCGCACGCGCCGGCTCCCGGGCAGGCCGCGCTCTCGATCTCGTACAGCTCGTCGAGCGTGATGGAGCCGGCCCGGTACGCGCCGATCGCCTCGAACACGCTCACGATGTCGGCGTTCTTCCCCTTGTAGGTGCCCGGGTAGATGGTGCCGTTGTAGAGGACAAGGCCCGGGAGGTCGAGGCGGGCGAGCGCCATCGCGGCGCCCGGGATCGTCTTGTCGCAGCCCACCAGGCACACCAGGCCGTCGAAGAGGTGGCCGCGGGCCACCAGCTCGATCGAATCGGCGATCACCTCCCGGCTGACCAGCGACGCCTTCATCCCCGCGGTCCCCATCGAGACTCCGTCGCTGATGGAGATGGTGTTGAACTCCATGGGCGTGCCGCCGGCGGCCCGGATCCCCGCCTTGACGAAGTCGGCGAGGCGCCGCTGGTTGATGTTGCAGGGCATCGTCTCGATCCAGGTCGTCGCGACGCCGACGATCGGCCGGGCCATGTCCTCGTCCGTGAAACCGATCGCCTTGAGCATCGCGCGCGCCGCCGCGCGGTCGGGCCCGTCCGTCAGCGCCGCGCTGTGGCGCTTCGCCGGGTCGCTCGGCAGGTCGTACGGGTGCGCGTGGCGGTCGGTCATCGAGGATCCTCGCGGCTTGGCGATCGGGGGTCGGCGGCGGTTCAGGGGCGGTTCGACGTCGTCGGGAAGTGTAGGTCGCTCAGCGCAGACAGGGGCCGGTGGAGGTCGCAGCGGTTCGGCCGAGCAGCGGGATGACCTCGCCCGCCACGGCGGCCGGGTCGAGCGCATAGCCGACGCCCGCGTCGGTGCGCGACTGGGCGAAGACCACGCCACCCACGCTGCCGTCCGCCAGCAGGAACGGGCCGCCGCTGTCTCCCGGCTCGATCGGGGCGCGCAGCTCCAGGATGTCGCGCACCACATCGCGCGTGGCGTAGATGTCGCGGCCGCTCGCGCGGATCTCCGCGGAAACCGCGGCCGGAATCACGGTCAGGGCGCCGCCGTTGGGGTGCCCGAGCGCGGCCCCGAGCGTGCCGCGGCCCGGCGACTCGGCCGCGAACGAGAGCGCCCGGAACTGCAGGCCGGGGGTCCGCACAAGTGCGACGTCCAGCTCTGGGTCGAAGAAGACCACGCTGCCCGGGGCGCGGCGACCCGTGTCGTCGGCGGTGATCTCGACGCTGTTGGCGCCCGCGACGACGTGCGCGTTCGTCACAACGAAGTTGGGCGCCACGGCAAAGCCCGTCCCGGTGAAGATCTCGCCGCAACCCTGCGCGACCACCCGGACGACGCTCGCGTCGGCGGCCGCAGCGATCTGCGCCGCCTCCCGCTGGCCGGGAACGGGGACCGCCGGTGCGGGGATCGGATCCAGGCCGCTGAAGACCTGGGGCAGCCCGGACGTGTCGAGGAGGCCGCCCAGCTCGCCCGCGACCTCGGACGGCGCCGGGAACGCGCCGAGCAGCGAGCGGACCGCGATGCTCTGCTGGGCCTCGATTGCGAGCTCCGGGATCGGGCCGGTTGCGAGCAGCCCGCCGACGAGCCAGGCTAGCACGAGCGCCTGGGCGATCCCGAAGAGCGCGCCCAGCGCGGAATCGAGGCGGCTCGCAACGCCACGTCCCAGCCGGTCCCGCAGCGCGCTTCCAAGCGTCGATCCGACCGCCTCGGCGACCGTGACGACGAGGAACGCCCCGCCGAAGGCTAGGAAGGCGCGAACGGGCAGCGAGAAGCGGTCGAGTGCGTCGGCCGCGGCCGGCACCGCCAGGATCACCAGGGCCACCCCCGCCGCGGCGCCCGCGAGCCCGAGGACCTGGGGGAGCGCGCCGGATCGCCAGCCGATGACGGCCGCGATCATCGCCACGCCGGCGATCACGAGGTCCACCGCGTTGACGGGAAGGTCCACGCGGAGATTGTGGCGCCCGCGGTCACAGCGCGCGATGATTGCGTGAGCGGTCGGGACCGGCCGTCGCGCGGCGCCCGGCGAGGCCGTGCCGAGCCGCGGCCCAGCCGCCCAGTGAAGGAGCGCCACTCCCGATGCCCTGGCACCACCGGCTCGACGTCCTGCGCACGATCCTCAAGGTCGGTGCCGTGCCGACGTTCGTGGCCCCCGACCCGGAGACGGCGTTCGCGTTCGTGGCGGGGTGCCGCGACGGAGGCGCGCAGGTCGTCGAGTTCACGAACCGCGGCGACTTCGCCTACGCGACGTTCGCGGATCTCGCCCGGCGCGTGAGCCGGGAGCTGCCGGAGGTGATCCTCGGCGCGGGAACGGTTATCGACGCGCCGACGACGGCGCTGTTCATCGCGGCGGGCGCGCACTTCATCGTCGGTCAGTCGTTCAGCCCGGACGTCGCGCGGCTGTGCAACCGGCGCCGCGTGGCCTACATCCCCGGCGCCGGCTCGGCCACGGAGATCGCAGAGGCCGAGGAGCTCGGCTGCGAGATCGTGAAGCTCTTCCCCGCGGCCGCGTTCGACGGACCCGCCTTCGTGCGAAACTTCCTGGCTCCCAGCCCGGCCTCCCGGCTGATGCCAACGAACGTGGAAGCGACGGAAGAGGTGACACGGGCCTGGTTCGCGGCGGGCGCCGCCTGCCTGGGTGTCGGGGGGCACCTGTACCCACCGGAGGTGATGCGGGGCGGTGACCGCGCCGCCGTCGCAGAGCGGACCCGGACGTTCCTGGGCTGGGTGCGCGCGGCGCGCGGGGGGTGACGTCCGGCCGGACGACCAGCCCGGCCTATGCTCCTCCGCCCATCGGCGGGTAGAGGTCCAGGCGGTCGCTGTCTCCCACCCGCGCGTCGTCGAGCGAGACGAGTGACAGATTGACCGCGGCGAGGTCGATCTCGGCCTCCGGGATGCCGAGCTCGCGGACCACGTCCAGGAGGGCCATCTCGCGGTCGAGGGGGACCCGGAACCGCGAGCGCTTCTCCCGGTCGTAGAAGCCGAGGTGGCCGCCGAGGTGGACATCCATCAGCGACTCGCCCCGGTCCCGGTCAGACCCGCGGCCGCGCGGCCTGAGGGCGGGAGGGCTGCGGTCCACTCGAGCCCGAGCATGCGGAGGCGCTCCCCGGCGGGTGCTCCTGTCAGCGGGTCCCAGCCCTTGAGCAGATAGAGGTCCGTGAGCGCCTCCTCGAAGGCGTCCCGCGGGATCGCCGTCCCCGCGAGCGCGCCGTTCTCCAGCGGGCGGAGAAGCCGCTCCGGGAGCCGATCGTCGGCCCGCGTGAAGCCCTCCCGGACGTTGAAGACCCGCGCCATGTTCACGGCGCGCTCCCCCACGTCCAGGAGCTCCTCGACCGTTACGTCCCAGCCGGTCGCGGCGCGGACGGCGGTCACCACGTCCGCGACCTGGATCATCGACCGCGGTGCGGGACCGAAGAAGCACAGGCCGAGGACCTTCTCCGCGCTGTTCCAGCGCTCGCTCGTGTGCCAAATCCGGGTCTTCCTCTCGCCGAGGTCCAGGACGCTCGTCGGTTCCGTGATGCCGAGGTCCGCGACCGACAGGAGCGGCACGGAATCCGCCTTCGCGAACAGCGGGTCGTGGAAGCCCACGAGGTGATCGGCGCCGGCCTCGTTGGTCGCATAGCCGAGCCCGACCCCCACCTTGCCCCGGGGGTCGTGCATCGGTAGCTCCTGGCCCTTCACGTGCATGGCGAACAGCGGGGCGTCACCCCCGATCGCCTCGGCGGCACGCCGCGAGCCCTGGGCGAGGAGATCACCGAACCCGCTGCGCTCGCCGATGCGGACGACCATCTCGAGCAGCGCATCCGTGCTCCCGAAGCGAAGCTCGAGGCCGTCCGTGTCGCCGGGACCGATGAGCCCGTGCTCGAAGCACTCCATCGCGAAGGCGATCGTGCCGGCCGTCGAGATGACGTCGAGGCCCAGCTCGTTGCACAGCTCGTTGGCCCGGGCGACGGCCTGCAGGTCGCCGATCGCGCAGTCGGACCCGAAGCCGGCGACCGCCTCGTACTCGGGTCCGTCATAGGCGTCGGTGACGGTGTAGCGGTCGCTGAACGCCATCTCGGGCTTGCAGCGGACGGCACACGCGTAGCAGGAGCGTGTTCCGCTGCGCAGGCCTAGGTAGGCCGCGAGGTTGATCTCGTCGACCCGCTCGAAGGAGCCCTGTCGGAAGTTGCGGGTGGGTAGGATCCCGCCCGCGTTCTGGCCGTCGGTAAGTCCCGGCGTTCCCTTGGTGCGCAGGTCCCATGCCTGGGCATGCTCGGGCACCATCTTGGCGAGGCGCTTCCCGAGCTCGCCGAGCGTCGCCGGGTCGTGGGCGAGGTCCGTGTAGCGCCGGCCCCCGCGGACGGCGATGGCGCGCAGGTTCTTGGAGCCCATCACGGCGCCCATGCCGGTCCGCCCGTTGTAGTGGCGCAGCTCGTTCATGAGCATCGCAAATCGGACCTGGTGCTCCCCGGCCCGCCCGATCTGCAGGACGCGGACCATCCGGTCGGCGAGCTCGTCGCGGATCACTGCCTGGACTGCTGCCGGGTCCTTGCCCCAAAGATGCCTGGCGTCGCGGATCTCGGCCGCCCCGTCCTTCACCCAGAGCCAGGCGGGGTCGGGCGACCGGCCGGTGATCACGATCGCGTCGAGGCCGGCCATCTTCAGTTCCGGTCCCCAGTAGCCGCCGGCCTCGGACTCGCCGAAGCCGCCAGTCAGCGGAGACCGGGCGATCGCATTGAAGCGCGTCGCCGTGGAGATCGGCGCGCCGGTGAGCAGGCCCGCCGCGAGGATCAGGACGTTCTCCGGGCCGAGCGGGTCAGCGCCGGGTCGGAACTCCCGCAGGAGGTGGTACGCGGCCAGTGCCTTGCCGCCGGGGTACCGCCTGTAGAAGCCCTCGTCGAAGGAATCGGTGGAGATCGACCCGGTCGTCAGGTCGACCCGCAGGATCGTCCCGTTCGTCCCGTAACGCATCGGCACGCTCCGTCCCTTCCCTCGAACGTCAACCGATCGCGAGACGGAGCCGACCCCGCGATCCCGACCCGAGCGGGCTTGGGCTCATTGTGTCAGCCGATGGGAAGCGGCGCACCCTCCAGCGGGGTTCCGAGCCGGGTGTCCACCCGTCCCGGATGCGTGGCCTCCCAGGCCTCGATCTCCGGCAGCTTCGCCATCACGTAGCCGATCTCGTCGGTCCCGGCCAGCAGCATCCGCTTGGCGAACGGGTCGATCGTGAAGTCGATCGTCGTGCCGTCCGGCAGGAGGATCCCTTCCTCGGCCAGGTCCACGGTGAGCTGGAGGTCGGGGTCGGCAGCCACCAGCTCGAACAGGCGGGCGTGGGTGGCGGCGTCCACGACCACCGGCAGCACGCCGTTCTTGAGGGCGTTGTTGCGGAAGATGTCGGCGTAGGACGTCGAAAGGATGGTCCGGACCCCCCATGCCGCAAGCGCCCACGGGGCGTGCTCGCGCGAGGAGCCGGCCCCGAAGTTGTCGCCGACGAGGAGGATCGCGCGGCCGGCCATGCGGGGCTGGTCGAGCACGAATCGCGGCTCCCGGAGCGTGCCGTCCTCGTTGAAGCGCCAGTCGCGGAAGAGCGCCTCGGCGAGGCCGGCCTTGTCGGTGACCTTGAGGTAGCGGGCGGGCACGATCTGGTCCGTGTCCACGTTCTCGGCCGACAGGGGCACGACCCGGCTGGTGAACTGGCGGAACGGCTCGCCCATGCTCAACGCCCTCCACCGACGGCGGCGGGCCGCTCGATCCCGGGCAGCGTCCGCGGATCGGTCACAACGCCGCTGATCGCGCTGGCGGCCGCGGTCATCGGCGAGGCGAGCAGCGTCCGGCCGCCCTTGCCCTGACGACCCTCGAAGTTGCGGTTGCTCGTGCTGATCGCGTACTGTCCGGGGCGGAGCTGGTCCCCGTTCATCGCGATGCACATGGAGCAGCCCGCCTCGCGCCACTCGGCACCGGCCGCCCGGAACACCTCGTGGAGCCCCTCCCGTTCCGCCTGCGCCTTGACCTGCTGCGAGCCCGGGACCACCATCAGGCGCACGCCATCCGCGACGTGCCGGCCGCGCAGGATGCCGGCCGCGAGCCGCAGGTCGCTGATCCGGCTGTTGGTGCAGCTCCCGATGAACACGACGTCGACCGGCTGGCCGGCGATGGCCTGGCCGGGTCGCAGGTCCATGTAGGCGAGCGCGTGCGCGAGGGTGCGGCGAGCCCCCGGGTCCATCGCGTCCGCGGGGTCCGGGACCCGCCCGCTGACGGGGATCCCCATCCCCGGGTTGGTGCCGTAGGTCACCATCGGCTCGAGCGCGTCCGCGTCGAGGACGATCGAGCGGTCGAAGACGGCGCCCTCGTCGGACGGCAGCATTCGCCAGTGCGCGACCGCCGCGTCCCAGGCATGGCCCTGCGGAGCGTGCCGGCGACCGTGCAGGTACTCGAAGGTCGTGTCGTCGGGGGCGATCAGGCCGGCCCGTGCGCCGCCCTCGATGCTCATGTTGCAGATCGTCATCCGCTCTTCCATCGACAGGGCGCGGATCGCCTCGCCGCGGTACTCGAAGACGTGACCCGTCCCGCCGCCGATGCCGATCCGGGCGATGAGGGCGAGGATCACGTCCTTCGCCCCGACGCCCGGCTGCAGGCGCCCGTCCACGCGGACCTCGTAGGTCTTCGGATCGCGCTGCAGGAGCGTTTGGGTGGCGAGCACCATCTCGACCTCGCTCGTCCCGATCCCGAAGGCGAGCGCGCCGAACGCACCGTGGGTGGCAGTGTGGCTGTCGCCGCACACGATCGTCATTCCCGGCTGGGTCAGGCCGAGCTCCGGCCCGATCACGTGGACGATCCCCTGGGTGTCCGATCCCAGGGCGTGGAGCGGGATCCCGAACTGGCGGCAGTTGTCGGTCAGCTGCTGGATCTGGGCGGCCGCCAACTGGTCCACGATCGGCAGGCCGCGCGGCGTGGTCGGCGTGGAGTGGTCCGCCGTCGCCACGGTCCGGTCGGGACGGCGGACGGGCAGGCCGCGCGCGCGGAGGCCGGTGAACGCCTGCGGGCTGGTGACCTCGTGGACGAGGTGGAGGTCGATCGCCAGGACGGCGGGCGATCCCTCGTCCTGCGCGACGACGTGATCGTCCCAGATCTTCTCGACGAGGGTGCGGGGGCGCGGGTCGGTCACGGGGCTCCGTCGGCTGCGGGTCGGGGCCAGAGCGTAGCAAAGACGCGCCATTCGGTCGCCCCGGGCTCCACGTGCCCGGGGCGGGAACGGAAGTACGGGATCCGCAGGACCTTGGGTGCGTGCCCGGGTGCACCCCCATTGGGACAACCTCAGCAGCGGACCCGCCCCCGAGGTCCGGTCAGGACGTTCGAATGCCGCTGCGCGCCGATTCCGCCATCACGACCACGCCGTCGCAGGTCGAGACGGGCCATGCGCCGGAGCTCCGGCTCATGCGCATCCGGATCGTGCTCGTCGTGGGAGCGACGTTCGTCATGGCCCTGTTGATCGGGGCCGCCCTCGTGGCGCTCGGCGTGCCCGGCTTCGGGCCACTCCTCGGGACGCTCTTCAGCACCGCGCCGCAGGCGGCGCTCCTCGGTCTTCCGGTCGCGTTCGTGCTCGCGACCATGCTCGTGGTCTGGATGGCCCGCGCCGTGATCAGGCCGGCGGAGCAGCTGGCCGCCTCGCGGAACGACCTCGGCACGCTGTACGAGTCGGCCCGCAGCCGAGCGCTCGAGGATTCGCTCACCGGGCTGGCGAACCATCGCGCCTTCCAGGAGGAGTTTGAGAGCCTGCTCGCGCTCAGCGTCCGGCACCGGATCGACCTCGCGCTCCTCCTGATCGACGTCGACGACTTCAAGACCGTCAACGACTCCGCCGGCCACGCCGTCGGCGACGACCTGCTCGTCGAGCTGGGCCGGATCCTCCGGGGCCAGCTCCGCGCCTCCGACCGACCGTTCCGGATCGGGGGCGACGAGTTCGCGATCCTTCTGCCGCACACGAACGCCGACGGCGCGAAGCTCGTCGCCAACCGGCTGCTCGCGGCGTGCGTCGAGCCGCGGGCGACCGGGGAGTTCCGCCGCGGGTTCGCCTTCTCTGGAGGGATCACGGCCGCGCCCGCGTTCGCCGCGAGTCGAGACCAACTCCTGAACCAGGCGGACGAGGCGCTCTACCAGGCCAAGCGCGACGGGCGGTGCCTGGTCCGGGTGTTCGACCCGGCGACGAGCAAGGCGACCGTGGACGCCCGCGTGCTCGGCGAGCGCTCGGCCGCCGTAGCCGACGTTCTTAACGGTGGGGGCCTGCGGCCGGTCTTCCAGCCGGTTATCGACCTGCGCAACGGCGAGGTGCTCGCGTTCGAGGGGCTCACCCGCCTGCCCGAGGGCACGCCCTTCCGAAACCCGGGCATCCTGTTCGAGGCCGCCGAGGCGGCGGGTCGGACCTACGAGCTCGACCTGGCCTGCATCACGGCCATCCTCAGCGGGGCGCGGACGATCGACCGGCGCGTGGGGCTCAGCCTGAACCTGTCGCCGCGGACGCTCGAGACGCCCGAGTTCGCGCCCGAGCCGTTCGTGGCGCGGCTGTCGATGTCCGGCTGGGAGCCCACGAGGATCATCATCGAGCTGACCGAGCGCGACGCTGTCCAGGACATCGAGCGGCTGCGGAGCGTCCTGGATCGCCTTCGGGCCACCGGGATCCGAATCGCCGCCGACGACGTCGGCGCCGGGAATGCCGGCCTTCGCCTCTTGAGCCAGATCCACTTCGACATCGTTAAGCTGGACCTCGCCCTCGTGCAGGAGGGCGCCCGGCGCGGGACCTCGCTCGACGTGGTCAAGTCGATCGCGGACCTCGCGGCCCGCTGGGGCGCGATGGTGATCGCGGAGGGCGTCGAGACGCCCGCCCAGCTCCGGCTACTGCGTGGCCTGCCGATCGCGGCCGCCCAGGGATACCTCCTCGGCCGTCCGGCGGCCGTCCCGGACCAGCGCTCGGTCGACCTCGACGCACTCGAGTCGGGACTGACCAGCCCCACCACCGAGGTGGTCCCGGTGGGGATCGGCGAGTTCGAGCGCCTCGTGGCGCTTCGGCACGCAGCCAGGAAGTCGGCGTAACGCCGTCCCCGGGCTCCGCGCATTGCCGCTCCTCGCCCGAGGCGCATTCCGCATAGGCTCGCAATCGGAGCCGGCGTCGTGGCCGGCGGTGAGCGCGGATTCTCCGAGATACGCGCCCGATTCGTGCTACGCGATCAGTGCCGGTCGCGGACCTCGGCTCCCGAGCGTGCCCGGCCATCGGGCTGTGCCCAGAATCGATTTCGCTGACCGCTCGACGTGCCACCGATTGCCGCGGACGGCCCGATGTGTCGCATACCACGACCCGTGCGCATGTCCCGGGAAGGACCAGGGGCGACGTCGGCGGCGCCCGAGCCGCAGGGTCACCGCCGCGCACGCCGCTGCCCAACGCCGCCGCCTCGCCGATTTCGACGCGTTGACGAAGTCGCCAAGCCTGCTATCCTTCGCGAACCGTCGCAGGCGCGGCGGACACAGCCGGAGCCGCCAGTTGGGCTATCTCGATCGGCCGGATCGCCGCCCCGTCGCCGTCCTCGTGACGAGTGACGGCCGCCGCGTGACCGTGCCGCTCAACGAGCTTGACGCTGCCCCCGGCCGGGTGTCGCCCCGGTCCGTACTCCTCTCCCTTCTTGGCCTCCTGGGCCTTATTGGCGGCTCCCGGCGGGAGCCTGGAGGGCGACGGACGAGGCGCTGAGCGCAACGAAACCGAACCGACAGGACCCTCGCCGGGAGACCGGCGGGGGTTTTTCATTGTCGAAGGGCGGGCCTGCCCGCACCGGCGGCGGGATCCACGGAGGATGCGACGACCATGGCGATGACGAAACGGGATCGAGCAACCGGACCGGCGGCCGTCGGGACCGCGTCGACGGACCCGACGGGACCCGCACGCCGGAGCCACCTCCCGGGAGACGGCACCGCGGCCGCCGAGGCGATCGAGCGGGCCCGCCGCGAGATGCTCCACGAGGGCGGCCGAGAGCACCGGGAAGCGGCCGAACGGCGCGAGCGGCGGGCCCGGATCGGTGCCGACGTCGTGTGCGAGGCGATCCTCCGGCAGGGGGTGGACGTCCTGTTCGGCTACCCGGGCGGCGTCATCCTCCCGCTCTACGACGTGCTGGGCGACCATCCCGCGCTGCGCCACGTCCTGGTCCGCCACGAGCAGGGCGGCGCCCACGCCGCCGACGGCTACGCGCGGGCGACCGGCAAGGTCGGCGTCTGCCTGGGCACCTCCGGCCCGGCGGCGACGAACCTGGTCACCGGCATCGCGACGGCCCAGCTCGACTCCATCCCGATGGTCGCGATCACCGGTAACGTCGCCAGCGCGCTGCTCGGGAAGGACGCCTTCCAGGAGATCGACATCACCGGTATCACGCTCCCGATGACCAAGCACAACTACCTGGTTCGGGACGCGGACGAGCTGCCGCGCGTGCTCGCGGAGGCGTTCTACATCGCTCGGACCGGCCGCCCCGGCCCCGTCCACGTGGACATCACGAAGGACGCCCTCCAGCAGGAGACGAACGCGCCGCACCCGACCGACGAGGAGGTCGCGCGCCGGTATGCCCGGCTTCCGCCCGAACCTCGACGGCCACCCGCGCCAGCTCCGCCTGGTCGCGGCAGAGATCGCCCGCGCCAGACGGCCGCTCATCTTCGCCGGCCACGGCGTGCTGATCGCCGACGCGATGGACGAGCTTCGCGAGCTCGCCGAACGGACCCAGATCCCGGTGGCCTGGACGCTCCTCGGGATCGGCGCTATCGACGAGACGCACCCGCTCGCCTACGGGTACATGGGGATGCACGGCTGGAAGCACGTCAACCGGGCGATCCAGGCGGCCGACCTGATCATCGCGATCGGGATGCGCTTCGACGACCGGGTGACCGGGAACGTCAAGACGTACGCGCCGTACGCCCGCATCGTCCACGTGGACATCGACCCGGCCGAGATCGGCAAGAACGTGGCCGTCGAGGTGCCGGTCGTCGGCGATGCGAAGCGCGTCCTCGCGGCGCTGCTGCCGATGCTCCCGGCGACCGACCCGGCGGACCGCGCCGAGTACCACGCCCAGCTGGCGGAGTGGCGGCGCGAATCGCTGGCCGGCAGCTGGCACGGCTCGGGCGCCTCGCGGCCGGGCTATCTCTCCGCCGACTTCGTGGTCGAGCAGATCGGCGACGTCACCGACCACGACGCGACGATGGTCGCCGACGTGGGCCAGAACCAGATGTGGATGGCCCGCTATGCGGGCTACCGGCGGCCCCACAGCCACCTCTCGTCCGGCGGGCTCGGGACGATGGGCTACGCGGTCCCGACCGCGATGGGCGCGGCGCTCGGCCGCCCCGACAAGTCGACCTGGGCGGTCTGCGGCGACGGCGGCTTCCAGATGACGATCCAGGAGCTGGCAACCCTGGTCCAGGACCAGATCCCCGTCCGGATCGCGCTCCTCGACAACAAGAAGCTGGGCATGATCCGGCAGTGGCAGGAGATCTTCTACGCGGGCAACTACCACTCGTCGAACCTGTTCGGGCCCGACTTCCTGAAGCTCTGCGAGGCGTACGGGATCCCGGCCTGGAAGGCGACCACGCCCGAGCAGGTTCCGTCCGGCGATCGAGGCGGCGGAGGCGGTGGACGGCCCGGCCTTCGTCTGGTTCGAGATCGCGGAGGAGCAGAACGTCTTCCCGATGATGCCCGCCGGCAAGGGACTGTCCGACCTGATCGAGACGTGGGGCGGGGTCGAGCGAATGAGCGACACACCGCAGCCCGCCGCGCACGCCGCGCCGCCTCCGCGGACCGATCCCCGGCACCGGCGGCGCCAGCGCCGCCACGTCCTGGTCGCGGTCGTCAACAACCGGCCCGGCGTCCTCAACCGCGTGGCCAGCCTCATGCGCGCCCGCAACTTCAACATCGAGTCGCTCGCGGTCGGCCACACCGACGACGCCACGATCTCGCGGATGACGATCACGCTCCGCGGCGACGACGTGGACGTCGAGCAGGCCGCCAAGCAGCTCTACAAGCTGATCGACGTCCTGAAGGTGCAGGACGTCACCGACGAGCCCACGGTCCAGCACGAGCTCGTGCTCGTGAAGGTCCGCGCCACGGATCGCAACCGCGGCGAGCTGATCTCGATCGTCGAGATGTACAAGGGCCGGATCGTGGACATGGCGGCGGACACGGTGATCGTGGAGGCGACCGGCACGGAGGCCGAGATGGACGCGCTCGTCGCGCTCCTCCGCGGCTACGGGATCAAGGAGATGGTGCGGACCGGGACCGTCGTGATGTCGCGCGGTCCGCAGTCCATCGAGGAGGCCACGAAGCGATGACGGCGCGGATGTACTACGACGCGGATGCGGACCCCGCGGCGCTCGCGGGCCAGACGGTCGCGATCATCGGGTTCGGGAGCCAGGGCCACGCGCACGCGCTGAACCTGCGCGAATCGGGGGTCGACGTCGTGGTCGGGCTCGCCGCCCACCTCAAGAGCCGGCGCATCGCCGAGGAGGCCGGGCTGCGGGTCGCGGACGTGGCCGACGCCGTGCGCGGCGCCGACGTCGATCATGATCCTCGTCCCCGACACGGCCCAGAAGGCGCGTCTACGAGGCAGAGATCGCGCCGCAACCTCCGGCCCGGTCGTCCTGCTGCTGTTCGCCCACGGCTTCAACATCCGCTTCGGCCTGATCGATCCGCCGGCCGGCGTCGACGTCGGGATGGTCGCGCCCAAGGGCCCCGGCCACCTGGTCCGCTCGGTCTACCGGGACGGCGGCGGCGTTCCGGCGCTGTTCGCGGTGCGAGCAGCGACGCGACCGGGACGGCCCGCGCCCGGACCCTCGCCTATGCCCGCGCGCTCGGCGCGACGCGCGCCGGCGTCCTGGAGACGACATTCGCCGAGGAGACCGAGACCGACCTGTTCGGCGAGCAGGCCGTCCTGTGCGGCGGCACCGCGGCCCTCGTGAAGACGGCCTTCGAGACGCTCGTCGAGGCCGGCTACCAGCCCGAGCTCGCCTACTTCGAGACGATGCACGAGCTGAAGCTGATCGTGGACCTGATGTACCGCGGCGGGCCTCAACTTCATGCGGTTCAGCGTCAGCGACACCGCGGAGTACGGCGACTACGTGTCGCGGGCCGCGGATCATCGACGAGCACGTCCGGGCCACGATGCAGCAGGTCCTGGCCGAGATCCAGGACGGCACGTTCGCGGCGCCGCTGGATCGCCGAGAACGAGGCCGGCCGGGCCGAGTTCGAGCGGCTGCGCGCGCCAGGACCGGGACCACCAGATCGAGCAGGTCGGCGCGCGCCTCCGGGCAGGATGGCTTCCTCAACCCAGTGACGGTCGGGCGGGCCAGGCCCAGGCGGCGGCCTCGGGCGCGGCGCCGGGCGTCGGCGTGACCTCGGGCGCGGCGTCCGGCGCCGCGGGGGAGCGACACTGATGCCCGTTCCCGTACCGGCCGGCCCGTTCGTGCCCGCGGGCACGCGTCCGCATCTTCGACACGACCCTGCGCGACGGCGAGCAGGCGCCCGGCGCCGGGCCTCACGGCGGCCGAGAAGCTCGAGGTCGCGCGCCAGCTCGTCCGGCTCAACGTCGACGTCATCGAGGCCGGCTTCCCGGCGCCGTCGCCGGGCGACTTCGAGGCGGTCAACCGGATCGCGAAGGAGACCAGGGGCGTGGCGGTCGCCGCGCTGGCCCGCTGCCGCGACGGCGACCCGCAGCGGGCGGTCGAGGCGATCCGGGTCGCCGAGCGGCCCCACCTGCACGTCTTCATCGCGACCAGCGACATCCACCTCAAGCACAAGCTGCGGATGTCCCGCGACGAGGCGCTCGCGGAGGCGGTCCACTGGGTCCGCTACGGCAGGGAGCAGCTCGGCCGCGACGCCGAGATCGAGTTCTCCGCCGAGGACGCGTCCCGCACGGACCCCGACTTCCTGCTCCGCGGTCTACGAGGCGGTGGTGGACGCGGGGGCCACCACGGTCAACATCCCCGACACGGTCGGGCTACGCGATCCCGTCCGAGTTCGGCGCGCTCGTCGGCCGCGTCGTCGACCTCGTCGGCCGCGGCGCCGTCGTCAGCGTCCACTGCCACAACGACCTGGGGCTCGCGACCGCGAACACGCTCGCCGCGGTCCAGGCCGGCGCGCGCCAGGTCGAGGTCACGATCAACGGGCTCGGCGAGCGCGCCGGGAACGCCTCCCTGGAGGAGGTCGTGATGGCGCTGCGGACGCGCCCCACGCAGTTCCCCGGGCTGTCGAGCCGCGTCCAGACCGAGCAGCATCACGACCGCCAGCCGGCTGGTCAGCTACCTCACCGGCTTCGCGGTCCAGCCGAACAAGGCGGTCGTCGGCGGCAAACGCGTTCGCCCACGAGTCGGGGATCCACCAGGACGGCGTGATCAAGAACCCGCTGACCTACGAGATCATGACGCCCCAGTCGGTCGGCCTGTCCGGGAGCAAGCTGTCGATCGGGAAGCTGTCCGGGCGCAAGCGGGCTCCAGAAGAAGCTCCGCAGCCTGGGCTACGACGCTCGAGGGCGATGCGCTCGACGTCGTCTACCGCGAGGCGATCGCCCTGGCGGACGTGAAGAAGGAGGTCACCGACGCCGACCTCCTCGCGCTCGTCCAGCAGCGCGCCGGCGACCTGCCGGCCTCGATCGTGCTCGACGGCTGGAGCGTCACCATCCGCGCACGGCGGGAAGCTCCACCGGCAGCGTGACGCTCGGCGTCGACGGCGAAGAACGGGCCGGCGAGTCGACCGGGAACGGGCCGGTGGACGCGCTCTATCGGCGCGGTCGACGAGGCGATCCGGCCCGTGCGTGGGCTGGAGCCGGCGCTCGACGAATACGAGATCCGCGCGGTCACCGGCGGGCGAGGACGCCCAGGGGCGCGTCTTCGTCCGGTGCCGCCGCTCCACCGACGCGGGTGACGACGCGATCGTGGTGACCGGCCACGGCCTCTCGACGAACATCATCGAAGCCTCGCTCGAGGCGTACCTGGCCGCGGCTAACAAGCTCCGGGCGGTCGAACGCGCCAGGCGGCGCTGCCCGCGCGCGGCCATCGGAGCGGCGCCGTGACCGTCGAGGGCGGCTCGCGGCCGGGCGCGCTGCCGGGACGGATCCCCGGGCACGGCCGCGCCGGAGGGCCGCGTCGCCCGACGTACCGCTCGTCGCGATCCCGGGCGACGGTATCGGGCCCGAGGTCGTCGCCGCGCGGCCGGCGCGTCCTGACCGCGGCCGGGGAGCGCTTCGGCTTCGCGCGTCGACTGGCAGGAGCATTGTCGTCGGCGGGGCGGCGATCGACGCGTACGGCGTCGCCGATCCGCGCGGGGACATGGCGCCTGCCGGCGAGGCGGACGCGGTCTACCTCGGCGCGGTGGGCGGGCCGCGGTGGGACGACCCGACCGCCGCGGTCCGGCCGGAGCAGGCGCTCTTCGCGCTGCGCGGCGGCCTCGGGCTGTTCGCCAACCTCCGCCCGGTGAGCGTCCACCCGGCGCTGGTGGAGGCTTCGCCGCTCCGGCCGGAGCTGCTCGACGGCGTCGACATGCTGATCGTGCGCGAGCTGACCGGCGGGCTCTACTTCGGCGGCGCGGAGCGAGGCCGCCGGGCGCGATCGGCGCGTCGCGCCGCGCACGACCTGCTCCCGTACACGGAACACGAGGTCGGCGCGGGTCGCCCGGCTGGCCTTCGAGCTCGCGCGCGGCCGCCGCAGGCGGCTCACCAGCGTCGACAAGGCGAACGTGCTGGCGACGTCGCGCCTGTGGCGGACGGTCGTCGACGAGGTCGCGGCCGAGTATCCGGACGTGCGCGCTCGATGCACCGGCTCGTGGACGCGCTGCGCCATGCAGATCGTGCGCTCCCCGGCCTCGTTCGACGTGCTCGTCACCGAGAACCTCTTCGGGGACATCCTCTCGGACGAGGCGGCCGTCCTGGCCGGCTCGCTGGGGATGCTGCCCTCGGCGTCCGTCGGCGCGCGCCGGACCGCGCACGGCCTGCACGGGCTGTACGAGCCGATCCACGGCTCGGCGCCGGACATCGCCGGGCAGGACATGGCCAACCCGATCGGCACGATCCTGTCCGCGGCGATGCTGCTGCGCTGGTCGCTCGGCCGGACGGATGCGGCCGACGCGGTGGAGCGCGCCGTTGGCGCGGCGCTCGACGCCGGGTACCGGACGACCGACCTGGCCGCGGACCGCGCCGGCGGCCGAGGCCTGCGTCCGCGTCGGGACGGTCGGGATGGCCGACGCGATCATGGCCCGGGTCGGGACCGCGGCGGCGCAACTCGCGGGGGCGCGTCGATGAGCGGCCCGACGCCGACCGCGGCGGTTCTCCCGCCGGTCATCCTCTACGACACCACGCTCCGCGACGGGACCCAGGGCGAGAACATCGTCCTCTCGCTCGCCGACAAGCTGCGGATCGCCCGGATGCTCGACGAGTACGGGATGCCCTACATCGAGGGCGGCTGGCCCGGCTCCAACCCGAAGGACGTTGAGTTCTTCGCGGCCGCCAAGTCCATCACGCTGGGAGCGCGCGAAGCTGGCGGCGTTCGGCTCGACCCGGCACCGGGCGAACCGGCCGGAGGTGGACCCGAACCTGCGCGAGCTCGTCGCGGCCGAGACGCCGGTCGTCACGATCTTCGGGAAGAGCTGGCTCCTCCACGTCACGGAGGTGCTCGGCGCAACGCCCGCCGCAGAACCTGGACATGGTCGCGGAGTCCGTGGCGTTCCTCGTCGAGCGCGGCCGCGAGGCCGTCTACGACGCCGAGCACTACTTCGACGGCTATGGCTCCGACCCGGCTACGCGCTCGCCACGCTCCGGGCGGCCCGCCAGGCCGGCGCACGGAGCCTGGTCCTGTGCGACACGAACGGCGGCACGCTGACCGACGACCTGCTCCGGATCGTCGGCGAGACGCGCGCCGCGCTGGAGGCCGACGCGGAGGCCCCGGACGTCACCTGGGGGATCCACACCCACAACGACGCCGAGCTTGCGGTCGCGAACTCGATCGCCGCGGTCCAGGCCGGGATCCGCCACGTGCAGGCCACGATCAACGGCTACGGCGAGCGCTGCGGCAACGCCAACATGGTGAGCGTGCTCGCGAACCTCGCCCTCAAGACGGATCTCCCGCTGCTGCCCCATGGCGGCGGCGAGATCGCCAACCTCACCGAGCTCGCCGGTCGGTGGCCGAGATCGCGAACGTCGCGCCGAGCGATTACCAGCCGTTCGTCGGTCGCAGCGCATTCGCCCACAAGGGCGGCGTCCACGGCGCCGCCGTCGCGAAGGTGGAGCGCAGCTACCAGCATGTCGATCCTGCCCTCGTCGGGAACCGCGGCCGGCTGGTAGTCTCGGAGCTGGGCGGCAAGGCGAACACGCAGCTCCGCGCCGAGCAGCTCGGCCACGATCTCGAGGGCGTCGACCCGCGCGAGCTCTCCCGCCTGATCAAGCAGCTGGAGGCGGACGGCCTGGCGTTCGAGGGAGCAGAGGCGTCCTTCGAGCTGCTGATCCACCGCCGCAGCGCCGGCTACGTGGCGCCGTTCCGCATCGTCGACTTCACGGTTCTCGTCGAGCAGCGCGAGGGTCACGAGCTGCTCGCGGAGGCGACCGTCAAGGTGGAGGTCGCTGGCGAGGTCCTCCACACGGCGGCCGACGGGAACGGGCCGGTCAACGCGCTCGACGCCGCGCTCCGGAAGGCGCTGGGGGCCTTCTACCCGAGTCCTCGACCGGGTCCACCTGCGCGACTACAAGGTGCGCATCCTCGACGGCAACCAGGCCACGGCGGCCCGCACCCGGGTGGTCATCGATTCGCGCCGAGGGCGCCCGGACCTGGTCCACGATGGGCTCCGACACGAACATCATCGCGGCCTCCGCGGCGGCGCTCGCCGACTCGCTCGAGTACGCGATCTGGAAGTCCGGGGCAGAGTTGCGCCGGCGCGACGAGCGCCACTTCACCGCCCCGGTGGAGGGAGGCGGCGCCCGATGACCGGCCCGGCGGCGGGCGAGTCGCGGGACGCGTCGGACGGCGAACGCCCCGACGCGTCGGCCGGCCGGCTCCACCTCCGTCGCTGGACGATGACCAGCGGCTCCGGCGCGCAGCGCGCGACGGGGTCGCGGGCGGCGGTCGTCCTCGCGGCCGGCGACTCGCAGTGGGAGGGCACCGCGGAGAGTGCCGGGGCGATCGGCGCACTGTTCGAGGCGGTCGACGCCGCGCTCGAGGAGGTGCTTGGCGGCCGCGTCCGCCTCGTCGCCTTCGACGTCCACGCGATCGGCGAGACCGCCGCAGCCGACGCGCTCGTGGAGCTCGCCATCGAGCCGCCGGCCGGCGCATCCGGCGACCGCGCGACGGGCCGTTACCCGGGCACCGCGCGGCACGTGAACCTCGTCGCGGCCTGCGCGGATGCATACCTGGCGGCGCTTCGTGCCCTTCTCGCCGACGACGCGTGGGCAGGGGCTACGGCCGCCGCCGGCAACGACCGGCTGGCCCTCGTGCGTGCGGAAGCGGCGCGCTCCGCCGCGCGAGCGGAGCTGGACGCCGACGTGGCCCTCGACTCGGCCGACTGGTTCAGCCCGTAGCGGCAGAGCGACCTGCAGCGCGCCGTTGCGCGGGCGGGTACGCTTCGACCCTGACGCCCGGAGCGTGGCCCTTCGCCGCGCCGGCAATGGGGGGAAACGACGATGAGCGAACACGACATCGCGACGCTGGTCCGCCAGATGCTCGACGCGATGAACCGCGGTGACGGCCAGGCGGCGATCGAACGCCCTGTCCGACGACGTCGAGTGGCACGAGATCGGCCGCTCGGAGGCGCACCACGGGAAGGCTGCGCTCGTGGCAGGGATGGGTGCCGGCGCGTCCGACTACACGATCACGGCCTCGTCTCACGACGTCCTCGCCAACAACGACCACGCGATCGCGCTCATCGACGCGACCGCGGTCCGTGGCGGCCGGACCTTGAAGTACCGGACCGCGGAGATCTTCCACGTTCGGGACGGCAAGATCGTCGAGCGCTGGGCCTTCTCCGACGACACGGCGGCGATCGCGGCGTTCTTCGCGTAGGAACGGCAGCCGGCCAGCTGCCGTCTCCGGTGCGCCTCGTTTCTCCGGGATACGCCCAGGGTTCGTGCGTCGGGACGTGTCGAGCCGTCGGCAGTCCGGTGTGGGCGAGTCGCGCTTGCCTTCATCCCCGCCCCGGAGCGCGACCAGGGCGGCCCGCCGTCGGGAAGCGCGATGTCCTTCCCAGCCGTTCTCCGTAGCACGAACAGGGCGCGTATCCCGGAACATCGGTCCGGGAGGGGCCAGGTCAGGGCTCCCCGCCGATCTGCCGCGCGCCGCGTATCCTCCGGACCATGAACGATCACGAGCCGGGCCTGGTGCCGCGCGCCTCGAACGTCGCCACCCCGCCGCTCGCCGCATTCTCCGGAGAGCCGGGCGCGTTCGCGGAGGACGCCGTCCACGCCTACTTCGGGCCGGCCGCCGCAACGCTCGCCGTGGGCGGCTTTCGCGCCGTCTTCGAGGCCGTCGTCGCAGGCGGCGCCCTCAGCGGCGTCGTGCCCATCGAGAACCTGGTCAACGGCACCGTTCGCGAGAACTACGACCTGCTCCTCGAATTTCCCCTGGAGATCCGCGGCGAGGTCGTCGTTCCCGTCCACCTGTGCCTAGCGGCCCTGCCGGGGGAGCGACTCGAGACCATCGAGCGGGTCTACTCGCACGTGCAGGCGCTCGGCCAGGCCGACGCGTTCCTGCGGACGCGGCCCTGGACGCTGCTCACGACCTACAACACCGCGGGCGCGGGCAAGTCCATCGTCGAGCGGGGCGAGCGCGGCGCCGCGGCCGTCCTGTCGCCGCGCGCCGCCGCCCGGTTCGGGCTGCAGATCCTTGCCGACGGGATCGAGAGCGTCCCCGAGAACCGAACCCGCTTCCTCGTCGTGTCCGAACCCGGTGCGTCGATCCCCGCCCCGGTCCCCGCTGCGATGGCCGCCGACGGCACGATGCGTACCACGCTCGTGCTGGGCGTCCTGAACGCGCCCGGGACGCTCCTGCGCTAGCCTGGCGGTGTTCGCGGAGCACGGGCTCAACCTGTCGAGCCTCGAGTCGCGGCCTGCTCACGACCGCCCGTGGGATTACGTGTTCTGGGTGGACCTCGACGCGGACGCCTCAGCGCCCGCGACGCGGGCGGCGCTCGGGGAGCTCGGCGGGGTCACGACGCTGGTGCGGGTGCTCGGCTCCTACCGGCAGGGGGCTGGCGGGTGAACAAGGCGTAGCCTGCGCGGAGCACGCCCCTTGGCTCGTGGCGTCGCGCCGCAGGTCAGCCGCGACAGGACGACCGGGGCCGTGCCCGTCGATCGGCATGACCTCGCGGCCACGGCCCGACTCCGAGTCCTGCCGTTCGTACCCTGAGGTCGCCTCTTGTGGGTTACACCTGAGTGGTGAGACGTTGCTCGACGGGTGCTATCATTCGGGGAGGATGACGTCCGAAGAAGGCGTCCACCGACGGAGGGATCGGGCAGGGCCCGTAGTTACTGGACAAGCCAACTAGCACTCGTCATCGCCCCGCTGAGCGCGCTCGCCGCGCTTCCATCTGCCCCGTCCGCCGCTCGATCCTCGAGCCGCGCCGGATGTGTGCCCCGGCTCCCGCTCCAGGGAGCCCTCGCCGCCGCCCTCACGCGGCAGGCAGTTCCCGTCACCATCGCCCTGACCGGCGGCAGCGTTTCGGGCTGCCCGCCACCGAAGGTGGCCGTTCATGGCCGGTAGTGGCCGGCAGAACGCCGATCCGATCCTCATCGCGGCGCTGTTGAGCGGCGCGACGCCCGCCGAGGCCGCGACGCAGGCCGGGGTAAGCGAGCGCACCGTCCGGCGCCGTCTCCTCAATCCCGCCTTCCGTGCCCGCCTCGATGCCGCCGGCGACGACATGATCGCGGCTTCGGCCAGGGGGATCACCGGCGCGAGCAGCGAGGCGGTAGCCGCGCTGCTCGATCTCGTCCGCCACGGCCCGCCGAGCGTTCGTCTCGGTGCCATCCGGACGATCCTCGAGGTCACCCCGAAGTGGCGCGCGGAGCATCACCTCGAGGAGCGGGTCGGCGCGCTCGAGCGGACCCTCTCCGAAGTCATCGACGAGAAGAAGGAAGAACAGCAGAAGGAGCAGTAACCATGGCGAAGATCGAGGACCGGCTGACCAAGCTCGAAGAGAAGGTCAACGGAATTCCGCGCACGCACCCGCGCGGCTGCCAGATCGGCAGGACGTTCGACCCCGTCCGGGAGCTGCTGCACGTCGAGACATGCCACGCTGAGGACTGCCCTCGCCGCGACCGGTTCAACCGGAGCTCCCGCGAGGAGAAGGCGCCGCTCATGGCCGCGATCCGCGCCGAGCTGGCAAGGCGGGAAGCGGAAGGGCATGCATCGTGAGCTCGCCCGCGTCCGTCGTCGAACGCGTAGGCGAGTAGCCGACTGCGCCCCTGGGCGCCGGTAGCGCGCTGAAGCGCGACCCGCCCCCGCCTCGCCGCGCCCATCACGTTGCCGTCCGAACCCGGTCGACCGTCGGAGAACGTCTGCCTCGGGGACCGGGATCGTACGTCGCGGCCACTACCCACGCGCTCGCGCTCTGAGAGCGCCCTCCGGCCGGCAGCCTCGGCGGCCCGCTCCAACAACGCCTCGAGCTCCGGGTCGGTGAAGACCCAGGTGCGCCCGTGTCCGCAGTGGGCAGCACGCCCGTCAGTCGGCTTCGGACACAGCCTCTGACGGGTCAGCCTCAGAGCCCGTCGCCGTCTCGTCGTCGCGTTCCTCCGCTCCACGCCGGCCGAGCGCTTCGCGGATGCCCCGAGCCACGCCCCGCGCCACGGCCTCCTCGATGAGGGCGAGGAGATCATCCCCGGGACCGAACCCGGGGCTGCTCACCTCAGCGAACACGATGTCAGCCTCGATCCCGAAGCGCGCGGCGAGCTCGTCGGGAGAGACCCCGAGCAGATGTGCGAGGCGGGGCAGGATCGCCCGGGAGGGCCGACCGCCGACCGTCTCGGACTCCCAGTTGCCGACCGCCGCCCGGGCCAGGCCGAGGGCCCGGGCAAGCTCGCGCCTGGCTGCGGTAGCCGGCCCGCAGGCGGGCCCGCCGGAACCAGGCGGCGGCGCTCTCGCTCATCCCCCCATCCTAGCGCGGTCGTCAGCGGCTGACGCACGCGGGTTGACAGCACGCTCAGGATGTGTCATCCTCTGACTATCGCAGGACGCATCGAGGACGGGGCATGACGATCATGGTCGAGCACAGGACTGGCCATCCGGATGGCACGATCGGGCGGTCGTCTGTCAGGGGTGATGTCAGCCGAGACCCTGCCCTCGGCCTCGTCCGGGATGCCCGCCACCGGTACAGCTGGAACGGGGGCCCCTGGTATCCGTGTGTGATGACGATCCTGGGGGTCAAGGACAAGCCGGCCCTGGTGGGCTGGGCGAAGCGGGAGACGGCGGCCTGCGCGGTCCGGAACCTCGCGGTCCTCGAGGCGATGGTGCAGAGCGGGGGTCCGGGAGCCGCGGTGGAATGGCTGAAGCGGATCCCCGACTACAGCCGCGATACGGCAGCCGACCTCGGGACGCAGGTGCACGCCATGGCCGAGGCCCTCGGGCGAGGGGAGCCGGTCACGGTGGACGAGTCCCTCCGGCCATACCTGGCGGCCTACCGGCGGGACTTCCTCGATGTCTTCGGGCCCCGCTTCCTCGCCGTCGAGGCGATGGTCTGCTCGGAGCGCTATGCAGTACGGGGGCACGGCGGATGCCTTCGTCGAGATCGCCGGGGACGTCTGGCTCCTCGACTACAAGACCGGCTCCGCCGTCTACCCCGACAGCGCCCTCCAGCTCGCCGGCCTGGCAAGAGCGCAGTTCATCGGCTACCCGGGTGACCCCGTCCGGTACCCGGTGCCGGCCGCCACCCGCTTCGGGATCCTCCACGTCCGGCCCGAGGGAGCGAGGCTCTACCCGGTGCGGGTGGACCGGGAGACCGTGGCGGCCTTCCTCGATGCCCGCCGCCTGTATGGCTGGGACCAGGGCCCGGCGAAGAGCGTCATCGGGGAACCGCTGACACGGGCCTCCCGGTCCGCGGCCGCCTGACCATCTCCAGTACCCCTTCCGCCCTCCTCCGTCTGGTCCTCCCGTGCTCCGCCGCTATCCGTCTCCCCGGGGGCGGGACACTCCCCGGCCGGACCCGGTCTCCCCGTCCGTGCGGGCCCAGGTCCGGGAGCGGGACCGGGGCTGCGTCTTCTCTCGCCTCGGGATCCCCCATCCCTGTCTGGGTGCCCTCGAGCTCGACCACGTGCGGGCCTCGGGAGGCCTCGGGCTCCGCAGCCGGAGCACACCCGACAAGGCCGACCTGTTCGATCTCTACTCCGAGGCGGCCGGCTTTCGCCCAGAGGGTGCAGCTCAGAGAGTGGCGCCGGGAGCCGCCCTGGGACCCGGGACTTTAGTAAGGTGGCGGTGGAGCCTCAATGTTGCGAGACTCCGTCGCGTCACGTTTGGGTCACGCGCGTTCCCAGATCGGAGACATACGGAGAACGCCCATGCTCGACCGCATCAACCGGGCCCTTAATTGGGCGCACACGGCAGTCTTCAGGCTCATGGGTTGGCTCCGAGTCGCGATCCCGCGATTCCAGCACGGTCAGGGCCTCGCCGAGTACGCACTCATCCTCGCCCTTATTGCGATCGTCGCGATCATTGCCCTGATCTTCCTTGGAGGCCAGGTCAAGACCATCCTCAGCACCGTCGGGAAGTCGGTTTAGGCGCGTCCCACCGCCTAGACGTACACGCGGCCCTAAGCCCCGCTCTGGGCGCTCCCCTCAGGAGGGACGAGACGGGCGGCTTGGGGGGGCCGTCCTCTGTCTGGCGCTATTGACGCATAACTGACAACGTCGTCCTCATGTGTCCGACGGTCCACCGGATCAAGATCCTCGCCGGACGCCGCGGGCGCCCGGTCCTGCTCGCCTGGATCGAGCACGCCGAGCGAGACGGAGGGTGAGCGGCCCCCCGGGGCTGTCTCGGCCGGCCATCGCTCCTCGTCCTCCTCGCCTGGCTGATCGGGGCGCTTGCCCACGCTCTCGGCTGGTCGGACGCCATGACGGGCAGCATCTTCCTCGTCGTCCTCGGGCTGCTGGCGATCCGGGGCCCGGGGCGGGGACGGGCCCCCGCAACGGCTCGGGTCACACGGGGGCCGGTGGTCCTGGACCCGGTCCGGCGGCAGAGCGTGGCCACCCGGGCGACACGCCGACCGGACGGCTCGCCCCGTCCACCTTCTCCGCGCCGACTACCCACCTCGCCAGGACATCCGGTCCGGCGCGTCCGCGATCCCATCCCGGCCCGGCTCCGCTTCCGGATCCTCGCTCGCGACGGATTCCGCTGCCGCTACTGCGGCCGTCCGGGCAGCACGCCGGGGTCGTGCTCCACGTCGACCACGTCGTGCCCCAAACGGCCGGCGGGACCTCGAGCGACGACAACCTGTGCACGGCGTGCGAGGAGTGCAACCTTGGCAAGGGCACCTGGGCCCTCGTGGCGGATCGTTGAGGGGAGGCAACGACTCGCTCCGCCCCGGACCTGGGCGATGGTGGTGCCGGACGTCTGGCCCACCGTGGGCAGGGCGGGCGAACGCGACCGCTGAGTCGGTCCGTGACGCGATCTGGGCCGCCTGTCGGTCCAGCCTATACAAGGTCACCGTCGTCACCGTCTCATCCCAGGTCAGGCAGCCAGCGACCGCGATCTCGATTTACGGCCACGCGAGACAGCTCAGCCGGGGATCGGCAGCGTACTGTTCGGGGGATGGCCCTCCTCCTCTCCCTGGTCGCGCTCTTCGGGCGCTTCGGCGGCAAGGTCCTCACCAAGACGCTCGACTGGGCCGGGGCGCTGCTCTTCGGGCGGGTCGCCGGAGCCCGCCACGTCGTGCTGTCGGCCATGTCGATCGCGTCGATCGCCTGGCTCGTCGCGGCGCTCGGTGTCGCCCTGCCGGACCTCGGGACGTGGCTCCTCGTCGCACTGCCGCTGCCGGCAGGGGTCGACCGCGGCGCCGTCCGCGTCGCGATGCTCGCCGCGGTGGTCGTCCTTCCGGCGCTCATCGGGGCGGCGAGCCTGTTCCTCGTCGAGCCCGCAGCCCGGCCCCACGGGTCCGCCATCGCAGGCCGGGTGGTGCGCGGCTATCCGTTCGCCTTCGCCCTCGGGGTGGCGCTGTTCATCGTCGCTGCCGTCGCCATCGCCCATCGGGTGCGCAGCCTGCCGCGGCACTGGACGGACGCCCACATCCCGATCGCCGTCCGACCCGACGGCTACGAGGAGGTGGCGGACGACCTCGAGGAGTCCCTCCGTGGGGCGGGCCTCGACGTGCGACGGCGGAGCGCGCCGCGCACGATCGAGCTGCCGTCCAGGCTCCTGCGGGGGATCGCCGGACCGGACGCCGCGTCCCTCATCCCGCTGCGGCTCATCGAGCTCGCGACCCCGACGCTCGAGGTGCGCCTCTACCCGTTCGACGTCACCCTGAGCGGACGCCGGGCCGACGTCGTGCGGGCCCGGGCCGCGATCGCCGACCGGCTCGGCATCAGCGCCGCCTACCTCACCACGGGGGCGGAGGCGCAGGCCGTCGAGGATCGACTCGAGGCGCTGGCCGGTCGCCTCCACGTGGCGCGCGACGCGGGCGCTCCAGCGGAGCTGCTGCCATCCGCCGCCCGCGCTGCTGCGGTGGCGGAGCTGCACGAGCTCGAAGGGACGCTGGCGACGCTGGACCTCTCCTACGAGGACTGGGAGGTCCTGCGTCGGGAGTCGCTGCAGCTGGAGCGTCTTGTCTGAGCGCCCGTGGCCGGCCCTCCGAACCGCGGCCTGAAGTCGCCGCCCAGTGCCGGGCCAGGGACCAGCTGCCGCGAGGAAGGGCTTGGCTCCGTCGGCCACCGGAAGCCCCCGGCCTTCCCTCAGCGATACTGACGCACGCGGCCGCCGCGGCCGACATGAAATCCGCCGATCCCGGATGCCAGAGGTGAACCATGCCAACCGCAGCAGAGGCGACGGCCGAGCTCTACGCCGGCTACTTCCACGAGGCCCACGCGGCGATGCGCGCGGTGGTGAGTGGCCTGAGCCCCGCGCTCCTTGACTGGAAGCCCGGCATGGAGACGAACTCGATCGCCGTCCTCATCGCCCACACGCTCGACTCCGAACGGGCCCTGACAGCGATCGTGGCAGGCGTCGTGCTCCCCCGCGACCGCGAAGCCGCGTTCCGCGCTAGCGGCCTCACCGCGGACGACCTGCTGGCGCTGATCGATGCCACAGAGCGGGAGGTCGACGGCTTCCTCGGCGGTCTCACACAGGACCGCCTCGACGCGCCGATCGAGCGGCCCATGCGGACCGCCAGTGGCGCGTCTTGGCTGCTCCGCGCCGCCGTGCACAGCCGGGAGCACATCGGTCAGGCTACCCTCACCCGGCAGCTCGCCGAACAGGCCATGCCGTCTTCGTGATTGACGCCGGCAACTCCCACCCGATCGCCCGCCGCGCGAAGTACGGGATCGTGGTCCGAGCGCTGGCGAAGGGCGCCTTCTGGCGGTTGCTCTGGGGACGGTGTGCGGAAGCGCCGCCCGACACTCCGGGAAGCATCGTGATCGGCTGCCGGAACCTGCGACAGTTCGCCTGACCGTCGACACACCCACGAGGACGACCGCGATGACCGAGCCAGCCGATCTCCGCGCCCGGCTCCGGGCGTCCGCCGATGCGTTCCTCGCGCTGCGACCGGCCGTCCTGGCCGGCGAGCCGTGGCCGCTCGCCGCTGACTTCGGACACGGCCCGGAAGCTGCCTGGGGACCGCCCGAGGTGCTCGCCCACGTGACGGAGATGCTGCCCTACTGGCTGGGCGAGGTGGAGCGCATCCTGGCCGGCTGGCCGACGCCCGTGCCCTTCGGACGGGTGGCCACCGACGAGGTCCGGATCGCGATCATCGGCCGCGATCGGACCGTCCCCCTGCGGGAGCTGTTCGACCGCGTCGAGGCGGATGTCGCGCGCTACGAGCGCCGACTGGCCGACCTCGGCCCGGGCGACCTCGCCAGACACGGGCTCCACCCTGCCCGCGGATCCATCAGCGTCCAGGCCGTCCTGGACCTGATCGTCGTGGAGCACCTCGAGGAGCATTGCGCGCAGCTCCGCGAGCTGCTCGCTGCCGCCGACTGACGACATCTCGGTTCTGAGATCGGGGCGGGCGACCGTGCTCCGCAGACGCGGTGGACCCGCCTGGAGATGCGGGACCTCCGCGCCTGCGGCCGTTGACCTACCTGCAGACGAAGGGTAGACGGTCTTCGATTAGCGCTCACACGCGGAGGCTCGTGGCCGACGGGTGGGGTTCCCTCGCGCTAGCTCCCGATGGCGAACGTGACCTGGACGTCGACCTCGACCTGCGTCGTGCCCGCCTGGACCGGCGTCGAGACCTGCGCCCCTCCGACCGGCGCAGCCGCGGCAAAGGGGATCGGGCTCGGCGCGCTGACCTCGCTGATCGAGACCGGAGCTCCGAGCGTCACCCCCGCGGCCTGCGCGAGGGTCTGGGCCCGCTGCTGTGCGTCGGCCACCGCGGCGGCGCGTGCCTTGGCGGTCGCCGTACTCGGGTCGGCGAGCGAGAAGCTCACGCCCCCAACCTGGTTCGCGCCGGCGCTCACAGCCGCGTCGATGATCGCGCCCGTCTGATCGAGATGGCGAACCGTCACCCCGAGCGACTGGCTGGCCTGGTAGCCGGTCACCTTCGACGGGCCGTTGCCAGTCGGGCCGTAGTCAATCTGCGGCTGCAGGGAGATCCATTGCGTGGCCAGATCGGCGTCCGCCACGCCGGCCGCCTTGACGGCGGCAATGATCTTGTTCATTGCGGCGCTCGCCTCCTGCTGCGCCGCGGCTGCGGTGGTGGCCTGCGTCTGGACGCCAAGGCTGAGGGTGGCTTCGTCCGGCGTCGCGATGACGATCCCGGAGCCTGCGACCGTGATGCCCTGCGGGCCTGTGCTGCTGCCCGAGGCGCCGGTCGTGATGACCTGCGCGGCTGCGCGCGGGCTGCCCCCCAGCGCTGGAACCAGGACGACGATGCCGAGGATCGCGACCGTCCCGAGGGCGGCTATTCGGAGAAGGGCGGATCGGGTGGCGAACATGCGGTACCTCCTCATGAAGGGTCGACCCGTTGCTGGCCGGAGACGGTCGACTGAGATGGCCGGTTCCATGTCACCGGCCGGTCATGCGCGGCGTCCCTGAACTCACGCCCTCCCATCATCGGGTATTGGCCACGATCGACCGCTCGGGTGGGACGGCGGTGCTCGCCGGCCTCAGGCGTCCGGGTGGGCTGGTCCTGCACGTCCACGAGACAGACCAGGGTGGTGCCGCAGCGCCCGGGCGTGGCAGCCGAGATCGACCGGTCCTGCAACACTGAGGCCATGACTGCAGTCCCAGGGACGACCGTCGCCGCCGGGCAGACGCTGCCCCACCCGGACCTGGCCACGCCCGCCATCGTCACCCATGACCTCGTGAAGCGATACGGCTCGATCGTGGCCCTTGCCGGGCTCAACCTCACGGTCGGCCGGGGTGAGGTGTTCGGGTTCCTGGGTCCGAACGGGGCCGGCAAGACCACGGCCGTGAAGCTGCTCGTCGGGCTGACTGCGCCGACCTCGGGCGGCGGGGTCCTTCTCGGGGCGCCGCTCGGGGATCGCGCTGCGCGCCGTCGCCTCGGCTACCTGCCCGAGCTCTTCCGCTACCAGCCCTGGCTTACCGGGCGCGAAGTCCTGCAGCTCCACTGCGAGCTCGCGCGACTCGAGCGGGGCAGTTGGCGTGTCGAGATCGAGGAGGCGCTCGAGACCGTGGGGCTCGCGGGCCGCGGCGACGACCGCGTCGCGACGTACTCGAAGGGCATGCAGCAGCGACTCGGCCTTGGCGTCGCGCTCCTCGGGCGTCCCGAGCTCGTCCTGCTCGACGAACCGACCTCGGCCCTCGACCCGGAGGGCCGCCAGGACGTGCGACGCATCATCGCGGGCCTCCGCGAGCGCGGCGTCACCGTCTTCCTCAACTCGCACCTGCTCGGCGAGGTGGAGCGCGTCTGCGACCGGGTCGCCATCGTCGACCGGGGCCGGGTCGTCGCCTCGCAGCCCGTGGCCGACCTCCTCGCCGCGCGCTCGGTCCGCATCCAGGTGAGAGGACTCGGGCTCGCCGAGGAGGCCGCGCTGGGGCACTACGGGCGGATGTCCCGGGACGCCGAATGGCTCACGTTCACCGACGTCGATCCAGACCGCGTGCCCGACGTCGTGGCCGCCATCGTGACCGCGGGCGGCCGGGTCTCCGCGGTGCTGCCGGGTGGCGAGTCGCTCGAGGAGCGCTTCTTCGAGCTGCTCGCCGAGGGGCGCGCATGACCGGGGGACCCCTCGCGACCGGTGTGCGTCGCGATCGGCTCGGGGTCGACGTCGCGGGCATCGTCACGATCGCTCGGCTCTCATTGCTCGAGGCGCTCCGTCGGCGGCTCCTGTGGGCGCTCGTCAGCCTGACGCTTCTGCTCGTCGTCGTCACCGCGTGGGCCTTCGCGCGCCTGGTCGAGGCCTCGCCCCTGTCCGCCGTGGAGACGACCGTCGCCGTATCGCAGCTCCTGATCCTGGTGGCCTTCATGTTCAGCTTCGTGCTCGCGATGACGGCCGTGTTCGCCGGCTCGCCGGCCATCGCCGGGGAGGTGGAGTCGGGCGAGGCGCTCGCGATCCTGGCGCGCCCGATCCGGCGGGCCGATGTCGTCATCGGCCGCTGGTTGGGCTTTGGGATCGTGGTCGTGGCCTACGCGGTGCTGGCAGGCCTCGGCGAGATCGGGGCCGTCGGCCTCACCACCGGCTACCTGCCACCCCAGCCCGTCCTCGCCGCCGCGTACGTCGCGCTCGAAGGGCTGGTCCTGCTCACGCTCGCCGTGCTCCTGAGCACGCGCCTCGGCTCCATCGCCGGGGGCGCGATCGCGGTCGTGCTCTACGGCATCAACTGGGTCATGGGCGTGGTTGGCGCGGCCGGCACGATCGTCGGCAACAATGCGATCCGGATGGCGGGCACCGTCAGCCGGATAGTCATGCCGACCGACGTCGCGTGGCGCGGCGCGATCGCGAGCCTCGAGCCGCCCGCGGGCCTGCTGTCGGCGCTGGGGCGCCCGAGCGTCATGTTCGCCGTCAACCCGTTCTATGCTGCTGCTTCGCCCCCGCTCGACCAGCTCGCCTACACATTCGTCTGGATCGTGGCCGGCCTGGCCATCGCAAGCGTGCTGTTCTCGCGTCGCGAACTGTGACCGGTCGACCGATCATGAGTCGGGCCTTGACGTGAAGCGAGAAGGCGGCGAACCTCCAGATCCCCGGACAGGGCGAAGCGGGAGCTGCACGGCTGGCTCCGCCGTGAACAGGACGGGCGAGGACCACCGCGGAGGAGATTGACATGGCCGATGGCGGGTATCAGCGAACCTGTACGCGGTGCCAGCGCACCTGGCTTGTCCCCACGGACATCGCCGAGGAACGGCCAGACTTCAAGGGGACGGCGAGCCGGTTCATGTCGGTCCTTGGGAGCGTCCAGGACCAGATGGCGCTCCGCGCGCACTACCAGCAGCTCGCGGCTGCCGCGAAGTGCCCCGGGTGCGGTGCCACGTCCTTCACCCAGGAGAAGGCCCCCGAGTCGGCGACCTCGCCCGAGCCGCCGTCCGCGGCGGCTCCGAGCGCTCCGTCGGGGTCATCGGTGCCGGGCGGCCAGGTGCAGATCTACGTCCTCAACCAGAAGCTGATCTCGCTGACGGGCGACCTCTGGATCGAGGACGGCCAGGGCAACCACGCCTTCGAGGTTGACGGCTCGCTCCTGAGTCTGCGCGGGACGCACGTCCTCAAGGACCTCAGCGGCCAGGCGCTCTACGAGATCTCGAAGCCGCTCGCACCGCACCTGCACAAGACGATCGAGATCAAGAAGGATGGCCGGACGGCGGCGACCGTCCAGGAGGCAATCCTTCACCTCGGCGGCGACAAGTTCACGATCACCTTCGCGGGCGGCCAGGAGCTGATGGTCCACGGCGACTGGTTCAATCGCGAGTTCTCGGTCAAGGATCAGGCCGGCCAGGTTGTCATCGATGCCTCCCGGGCCTGGTTCAGCATCCACGACGCGTATGGGATCCGGATCGCGCCCGGCTTCGAGGTGCCCCTCGGCCTGGCGATCGTCGTCGCCCTCGAGCGCGTCGAGGTCCAAGAGCAGGGTGAACAGTCGCCGATCCAGAACCTGCTCGGAGGCATCGGCCCGTTCTGAGCGGGGCTCCGGCTCGTCCCGCCGAATGTGAGGCAGGGGGACAGTGAGAACTCCCGGGTCTCCCCTGCCGTCCCCCACCGAGGCGCGATCCACCCGAACAGCTGGCCCTTGCGCCTGTCCCATCGGCCTCGCGCCTGTGCTGTCCGCTCGCGCCCGGAGGGGTTCGGGCCCCGACACCCGTCATTCGTCGGGTGTGCGATGGATGTCCCTTTCGCGAGCCCGAGTGAACGCACGGCCACCCAAGCGCTGTGGGGCTGACCAAGCCGGCTCGGTTGCCGGACAATGCGGGCCCCACGGTGTGGATAGGGAAGGTTGAGTATTGACCGTCGTTCGTGCCGACGCCTAAAGTCCCGTTCGCGGACTGGTACCTCGGTACTAGGAAGCAAAGTCAACTAGCGGACGCGCTGATGCCTCCCCCCGAAATGGGCACTTAGGGGGGAGGCGGAGCGAGTAGTGCAACCGACCGACCACCAGTTAGGTCGGTTTTCGTGTTCGAGGGAGCACGGAAACCCATTGGAGGGCACACGATGGGTCCCGAGTTCGGTTCCAAGGGCTTCTGACGGCTCGACAGGTGCGAGGTATCGAGTGATGAAAGCTCGACTGCTGCGCCTGCTCGCGGTCGCGTCGACGATTGGCGCGGCCGTCCTCGCTGGAGGAGCGTCGCTGAAGGGGTTCTAGGTACTTCCGTCCACTTATCCGACCCCTCCCCGGGTGCGTTACAGTCCCAGGAGGTCGGGGGTCGATAGGGGCCTAATGCCGAAGAGCCTCAGCATCTACATCGCGGGACTCGTGACGGTCGGCGCGGTTGCGCTTGCCATCACGAGTTTCGTGATTCCTATCGACCCTGGGATTGGGCTCGCCGTCTCTGGATCCAGCAGCCTCAACATCCTGAGCGGCGTCGCGTTCTGGACCGCGCTTACGCTCGTGGCTTCCGCCCTGCCCGTGCGAATGCCCCGCGGCTCGCTCATCAGCACGTCCATCGCGACGATCGTGGCCGCGATGAGTTTGGGCGGGCCGACGGCTGCCGGTTGGGTCGCGCTCATCGGCACGAGCGAGTATCGCGAACTGTCGGGCAAGGTCGTCTGGTATGGGACGCTTGCGAATCATGCCGGGCTGGTCATCCCCGCGATCGCGGGTGGCCTCGCGCATGCCGCCCTGTTGACGGCATTGGCAGGGCAGGGGATCAGCGGCCCGGCCGCCGACTTCACTGCCACCCTTGTCGGTGCCTCGGTCTTCTTTGCGCTGAACGTGAGTTTCACGGCCGTGACCGTGTCCCTGCGCTCCGGGCAGCCCACGTGGGACGTCCTCCGGGGGGACCTGCCGAGTTACTTTGCGAACTGGGTCGCGCTCGCTCCGCTCGCCTGGTTGATGGGACAGATCTATCGGCTCCCACAGCTCGGGTGGTGGGCCACCCTCTTCTTCGCATTGCCCGTCTACATCATGCGGATGGCGCTGCGCCAAGTCATCGAAGTTCGCGAGATGTTCACGGAGACGATCGGCGCGCTCGCGGAAGCGGTCGACGCGCGGGATCCCTACACCTCGAAGCACAGCCGGAATGTCCAGATCATCTCGGTGGACATCGGGCGCGTGATGCGGATGAAGGACAGCGAGCTCGAGGCGCTCGAGTGGGGCGGGCTCCTGCACGACGTCGGCAAGATCGGGGTGCCGGACGCCGTCCTGCTCAAGCCGGACAAGCTGACGATGGACGAGCGAATCGCTGATGAACCTGCACCCGGTGATCGGGGCGAACATCATCGCCAACGTCTCGAAGCTCGCCCCCGAGCTGCCGATCATCCGGCATCACCACGAGTGGTACAACGGTTCGGGGTACCCCGATCGGTTGATCGGAGACGAGATCCCGAAGCTGGCGCGCGTTCTCCACGTGGCGGATGCGTTCGAGGCGATGACCCACGCGCGGCCGTACCGGATGCGCCCGTTGTCCACAGAACAGGCGATCGCGGAGCTGCGCAAGTACTCCGGCGTCCAGTTCGACCCGGTGATGGTGGACGCGTTCGTGCGTACCTCATGGGCGAAGGGGTCAACGGACGCGGACCGCCCGGCGGAGAGCCGGCCGGTCCCGATGCTTGCCCAGGCCGCGGCGCGGATGATCCCTCCGGCGGCCGTGGATGGCTCCCCCGCAGACGTCTCCTGATCCTGCTCTGGCGTGCTGATCGCCGGGCTGTTCATCGGGCTGATCGCGGGGTTCGCCGCCGGCGGCCGTCTTGACAACCTCATCGCGATCCGGTTTCGCTGGCCGCTCCTGATCTTCGGGGCGCTCGCGCTCCGCCTGGGGACGGAGGCCGCGCTCACCCGCGACATCGCGATCGCCGACACCTGGCGGTTCCCGCTCCTCGCCGCGGCATATGGCCTGCTCGCGGCAGGACTGTGGGCCAACCGGAGCCGGCCGGGGTTCAGCCTCGCGCTCGTCGGGATCGTGCTCAATGCCGTCGCGATCCTCGTGAACCGCGGCTACATGCCGGTCTGGGAGCCGAGCCTCACCGCGTCGGGGCTCAGCCTGTCGGACGTGGTCTCGCCGCTGCACGTGGTCTTGCCCGCGAGCCTGGACGCGCACTTCTACCTATCGGCGGGCCCGCTTGGCGACGTGATCCCGGTGCCCCTGCCGTTCGTCCGCAACGTCCTCTCGATAGGCGACGTGATCCTCGACCCGGCCTCGCCTTCTTCCTGTTCGCCGGGCTCGTCCGACGGCCCGGGGAAGCCGAGACGGAGGACCAGACGCTCGGCGTCGAGCCCATCCAGCCGCTGACCCTGGCCGGGCCGGCGGTCCCCGGCCTGCCGGGCGGGGTTCGCGCGGGCACGGGCCTCGCGGCGAGCCTGGTCGAGGTCGCCGCACTCGAACGGCCGGTCGTCCTGGGAAGCTCGGGCGCCGGCCTGGCGATCCCGGCCCCGATGTCGTCGGGCGGTGTGGCCGCTGCCCCGCTGCCGGGGGCATTGCGCGGGGTTGCCATCCGGGCGCGCCGCCACCCCTTTGTGCGGCTCGCGGTCAACGGGTCGTTCTCGGCTCTCTGGACCGGCCAGCTGATCAGCCTGCTGGGCGACCGTGTCAACCAGGTGGCGCTCGCCGCGCTCGTCTACGGGACCACGAACTCGGCGATCGCGGGCTCGCTGACGTTCGTGGCGGCGACGCTCCCGAACCTCGTCTTCGGGCCGCTCGCCGGCGTGCTGGTGGACCGCTGGAACCAGAAGCGCGTCCTGATCGTGAGCGACCTGATCCGCGCGGGGATCGTCCTGTTCATCCCGGTCAGCGTCAGCATCGACGTGGTGCTGGCCTACCCGCTCGTCTTCCTCCTCACGACGGTCTCGATCTTCTTCCGGCCCGCCCGCACCGCGGTGATCCCGCGGGTGGTCCGCGAGGACGAGCTGGTGACGGCGAACTCGGCGACGTGGCTGAGCGAGACGCTCGCCGACGTGATCGGCTACCCGTTTGCCGGACTCTTCGTGGCGTTCCTGGGGAGCGCCCTGTCGCTCGCGTTCTGGGTCGACTCCGTCTCGTACGTGGCGTCGGCCCTGCTCGTGGTCGCGGTCGTGATCCCTCCGGTCGTCCGCTCGGCCGGATCGCTCGAGCCGATCCCGGGCCTGAGCGGGATCCGCGACGACCTGGCAACGGGTTGGCACTTCCTGCGCCGCGAGCCCGTCCTGCTGGCGAACACGCTCCAGGCGATCGCAGCCCAGCTGACGGTCGGCGCCACGATCGCCCTCACCCCCTTCTACGCGAAGGTGTGGCTGCGACTGGGCTCGCTCGACTGGACGGCCGCCTACGCGTTCCTCGAGACCGGGATCGGGGTGGGCAACCTGATCGGCGGCTTCGTGATCGGGATGCTCGGGGCGCGGATCGCCAAGGGCCGGATGGTGATCGGGGGCTATGTCGTTTACGGCCTCGCGGTGGTCGGCCTCGGGCTGACGACGAACCTTCCGCTGGCGCTGGGCATGGCCTTCGCGATGGGCGTCTCGAACATGGTCTTCATCATTCCGACCCAGACGCTCTTCCAGGAACGGACGCCCAACGACATGATCGGACGGGTGGTGGGGTTCCGGTTCTCGGCTGTCTTCGGGGCGATGACGTTCGCGATGGCGGCGAGCGGCATCCTCGGGACCGCTGCGGGCGTCGGACCGGTGATCGTCGCGTTCGGCGCGATCACGCTGGCGGCCGGGCTGGCGGGCCTGGCCAGCAGGCCGCTGCGCGAGGCCTGAGCCGCGGGCGGGAACGGACGACCGGTCCGCGCACGCGCACCCGTCGGGCTCCGGTACACTCAACCCTCTGCGCCGGCCCGCGGGAATCGCGGTCCCGGCGTTCGCCGCCGCCCGGCGGTGCCCACGGATGGAGTGACACAGCACGATGACCAAGCCGGACGACCGCGCGCAGGACGCGCAACCGGAGGTGACCCCGGACGACGAGACGCTCGAGGACGCGGAGTTCGAGGACGAGGAGCCGTCCGACGAAGCGTTCGATGACGAGGGCGAGGACGTCGAGGGCGAGGAAGAGGAGCCCGACGAGGACGAGATCCCCGCGTCGCTGGTGGCCCCGACGACGACGCGAGCCGGCCGGGAGAGCGCCAGGAGCCGCGGTGGCGGTCGGGGAACGCGCACCAGGCGCGAACCCGCCGTGCCCGAACGGGTGCAGACCGCCTCCGACATCGCCGTCCATGTCGACGACCGCGCCTCGGCGATCTTCGTGATCGGCGTCATCGCCATCTTCGTGCTGATCTTCCTCTACGCCGTTTTGCTCGGGAAGGGCGGGGTCCTGACGCCCGTCCCGACGCGGGCACCGGTCGCGTCGCATGCGCCCATTTCGTCGGCCTCTCCGGCGGCGTCCGCGGTTCCGAGCGTATCGGCATCGCCCGCCGCGAGCGCATCTGCCGCGTCCAGCCCCGGGGCTTCGGCGAGCCCGAGCGTCTCGGCCAGCGCTTCGGCTAGCCCGAGCCCGACCGCGGGCGCCTCGGCGACCCCGAACCCGAGCGCGTCGCCGAAGCCGTAGCCAACGGCGGCGCCGAAGCCGAACGGAGCGCGACGCCGAAGCCCTAGCCATAGAAGAACTGACGGACATGGTGTACACATCGGGTCCTCTGGCCGAGAGGAGGACCAATGACCGAACGGGAACTGGACCGGCGTGCTGCCCACCGCCTGGCGGTGATCCGCCACGCCCAGGAGGTGACCGGCAACGTCAGCAGGACGTGCCGCGACTACGGGATCAGCCGGCAGGCCTACTACAAATGGTTCCGGCGCTACGAGGCGGGTGGGATCACCGCGTTGCGCGACGGCTCGTCGAGGCCGCACGTCAGCCCGCGGGCGACCAGCGCCGAGGTGGTCGGCAAGATCGTCTACCTGCGCCAGACTTACCACTTCGGGCCGCACAAGATCGCGATGTACCTGGAGCGGTACCACGACCTCAAACTCAGCCCGTCGGGGATCTGGCGGATCCTCAAGCGCCTCGACATGAGCCGGCTGCCGGCGTCGCAGCGGTACCGCCGCCACCGCGACCGCTGGAAGCGCTACGAGAAGCCCCAGCCCGGGCACCGCGTCCAGATCGACGTCAAGTTCATCGCCCCGCTGCCGGGCTCGCGCACGAAGCACTACCAGTTCACCGCCATCGACGACTGCACCCGCATCCGGGTGCTGCGCGCCTACGACCGCTGCAATCAGGCCACGGCGATCCGGTTCCTCGACGAGGTCATGGCGAGGCTGCCCTTCCGGGTCGAGACGGTCCAGACCGACAACGGTGCGGAGTTCCAGTCGGGGTTCCACTACCACGTGCTCGACCGGGGCATCGGGCACGTGTACATCCGCCCCGCCACGCCGCGGCTCAACGGGAAGGTCGAGCGATCGCACCGGATCGACGCCGACGAGTTCTACAAGCTGCTTGAGGGCGTCGTGATCGACGACTCAGGACTGTTCGCCGAGCGCCTCCGGGAGTGGGAGGACTTCTACAACTTCGACCGACCGCATGGCAGACTCGGCGGCCAGACGCCTTATGAGAGACTGCGACAGAGGACCGGAGCCGCGGTGTGAGCGGCCATCGTCAGTTGCACAGCTAGGCTGCGGCGTCGAGCTGGGTGGTATCGGAGCTGCGCCTCTGGGCGGTCGGTAGAGCGGCTGGCGACCGACCCTTGCCGACCCGCCAGACCACGTCCTTGGGGTCTACGACCACGAGGACGGCCCAGGCGATGCCGACGAGCGGCCCGACCGCCTGGTTGATACCGAAGTTGATGGCGATGGTGCCGGCAACGAACCAGCCTGAAATGAACCAGAGGACACCGGAGACGAAGCGCAGAGTCATGCCGCTAGAGTCGAGTCTCAGCCGACCGATGGCAACGGGAGAGTCGTACTGCGCGGGCAGTGGGACTTGTGCCTCATGCGTGGCGGGCGCCCGTCGCGGGGCTCGGCTTCAATGATCGGGTTCGAGGCTGGTCCGCGCCGGGCCTTACGTACGCCTCCCCGAGCCCCACCGCCGCCAGGATCCGCAGCACCAATCCTCTGGAGCGCCTCGAACAAGGAGATCCCGGTGTTGGACTGGTGCATGCCGGAGGGGCCGCGACGGCGGCTCGTACGGTGGGTGACCGTGCCGAGGCCTGACTCGAAGGAGATCTCCGGCGCCACCTCGATCTAGGTGGCTGTCTGCCGCTTGAAGTGTCGACCCCGGCACGGTCGCCCGAGGACCGTGCTGACTTGATGAGAGCGTCGCTCCCCTCGACTGGGATGTCGTCGCGCGGTCCCTCCCACCCCCGCCAGGACCCTGGAGGCGACCACATGACGGCACCCAACATCGTCGGCGTCGACCCACACCGCACGACGTTCACCGCGACCGTGCTCGACTCGCGCGGCGGCGAGCTCGGACACGCCCACTTCCCGAACACCCGTGCAGGGCATGCCGCCGGGCTGGCCTGGGCGGCCCGGTTCGGGCCGGCCGATCGCTGGGGCATCGAGGGCGCCAGCGGGCTCGGCCGGCAGCTGGCCGAGTTCCTCGTCGGGGCCGGATGCGACGTGCGCGACGTGCCGCCGCACAAGACCTCGGCCCGCGCAGCGCGGCCGTCACGAGGGCAAGACCGATCGGCTCGATTCCCACCGGGTCGCGGCCGAGACGCAGACGAACCTGCGCCTCGCCCGAGCGTTCAAGCAGGCGGCGCCGGCGGGGCCGGACTCGGTCCGTGAGCGGATCGCTCTCTGGCACAACGCCCGCACGTCGCTCACGAAATCCGCGTCCAGCTGCTCGGTGAACTCGATGCGCTCGTGCACGATCTGCCCGAGGACCTGCGCGCCCAGCTCCGGCCGGCGAAGACGGTGAGTGCCCGGGTGAACTCGCTCCGCCGGCTCGACACCTCCGGGGTGACCGACCCCACGGTCGCTCTGCGGCTCCGGTTGATCGAGCACCGCGTGGCGATGCTGCGCGAGCGTCCTCGAGCAGGACAAGGCGGCCACCGCCGAACTCGCCAAGCTCGTCGACGAGAGCGAACTCGACGCTCACAACGCTGGTCGGCATCGCACCACGTGCTGCGGCAGAGATCATCGTCGAGGTGGGCGACATCCGACGCTTCACCGAAGCGGGCTTCGCCCGTTTCAACGGCACCGCGCCGATCCCAGCCAGCTCGGGCGAAGGCGGGAACGCGCCCATCCGACATCGCCTCTCACGCGGGGGCAACCGACGGCTCAACGCCGCCATCTACCGCATCGCGATGATCCAGCTTCGCTTCGAGCCGCGCGCCCGCCAGATCCACGACCAGGCTCGCGCCCATGGCCATACCCGTCGCGAGGCCATGCGGGTCCTGAAGCGCCACCTCTCCAACGCGATCTACCGAACCATGCTTCGGGACGCCCGACGAGCCGGGGGCTTGACATGAGAGCTTCAAGCGCCGCACCGCGGTAGTGGGGATCTTCCCGAGCCGGGCGGCCGTGCTCCGCCTCGTTGGCATCGTCCTCGCCGCGCCGAGCGGGGCACGAGGTCCTGCGCGTTGCGGGTGAAGTGGACCCTGCAGCGCTGCCAGCCCGAGCCGAGGAGCTGCTCCCGGACCGCCTTCGCAGCCCGGGTGGTCGTCGCTGATCACCAGGCGCACGCCGCGGAGTCCGCGCTCGACGAGGCCCCGGATGAACGGGGCCAGGCGCTGCCCTCATCGTTGCCCGGCGCTAAGCTCGAGCCCCAGCACCCGCCGCTCGCCCGTCATGGCGACGCCGACCGCGACCAGGGCGGCCATCGACACGACCCGGCCCGCCTCGCGGACCTTCCAGGTACGTCGCGTCCAGCCACAGGTACGGGAACGCGGTCTCGGCGAGGGGTCGGCACCGGAAGGCCGTGACCTCGGCGTCGAGCGCGGCACAGATCCGGCTGACCTCGCTGCGGCTGATGCCCTCGATGCCCAGCGCCCGCACGAGGTCGTCGACCCTCCGGGTCGACACGCCCGACACGTACGCCTCCTGGACGACCGCGAGCAGCGCGCGCTCGGTGCGCCGGCGCGGGTCGAGCAGAGAAGGGAAGTATGAGCCGTCGCGGACCCGCGGGATCGCGAGGTCGACCGTGCCGACCCGCGTATCCCAGCGCCGCTCCCGGTACCCGTTGCGGTGCGTCAGGCGGGCGTCGGGGTTGCGCTCACCCTTGGGCACGCCGGTGAGCTCGGCGACCTCCGCCTCCATGACCGCCTGGGCGAGCACGCGCACGCCCTCGCGGAGGAAGTCGACGTCACCCGCGGCGATCGCCTTGCGGACCGTGTCGAGCACGGCCATCCTGTCCTCGGCCATCTCGGTGTTCTCCGTGTCGTCGGTTGCGATCCAACGACGCGAGGATGACGCGGTGGCCGTTCCTGTTCACGGCCCCGCTGTTACACCAAGTCTGGGGACACGACCAACTGGCCACGCCCCGACCTGGTTGTGCTCGCTGTCCAGAGCCAGCAGCTAGGGCCCCTGTCGACCTCGGACCAGAAGCGCTTTTCGGTGTTCACGGCGCTCGATTTTGGGTCACAACGGAACTCAGGTGTATCCCCGATAGACCCGAGTGCAACCGTGAAGTGCATGCCAAACTTGGCCGTTATCGTCCGGCGGACCAGTCTGGCAAGACAAGGCAAGTGGTGCCTTGACGCACCAGAATGCGCCGAAAGTACTGCCTGTGATAGGAAGAATGCAAGGTCGTGGCCTTAGGCTCACTTCTTCCTTCGCACGAAACACGAGCACGAGGGACCACGCGATGCCCAACGCGCCCCAAAATCAAGGTTGCGGCCGACCGTCATCGACTCCGCGGTCGCTGTGCTCCGAAGACCACCGGTGCCAAGGCCAAGCGATGGTCGAGTTCGCGCTGGTCTTCCCGCTGTTTCTGATCCTGCTGATCGGATTGATCGAGTTCGCCTTCGTCTTCAATGCCGCCCTTGGCCTGAACTTCGCGACGCGGAACGCTTCACTAGTTGCTGCCGAGGAGGGAAACACTTCTGGCGCGGACTGCGCGATCCTCGACAGCATCCAGCAGTCGATTCGTGCTCCCATGGTCCTTCTCTCAGGCGACAGCGTGACGATTTCGCAGGCCGACCGGAACGGAAACATCATCCCGACGCGGCAGGACGTCTGGACCTACACAACCACCACGCAGTCCTGCACGTCCGCGACGAGGACGTACCAAGTGAACTTCGCGCCGGGCTCGGCTACATATCCAGCCACCGGCACGGAGAACAGCGGGGGACGTTGCGACATCCTGCAGGGCTGCAGCGCCAGCGTTCCTCTTGACTCGGTGGCCGTGTCGGTCAAGTACCACTACAACTACCACACGCCGCTCGGCAACTTCCTGGCTCTGCCGGGCTGGGGAACCGGGTTCGACCTGACATGGACGAACGTGATGCGGATGGAGCCGATCCTGTGAGCCTCTGGCATGCACGGTATGGCGACAAGGAGCATGGCCGAGAGCGCGGTCAGGCCTTGTACGAGTTCGCGATCCTGCTCCCGGTGTTCCTGCTGCTTCTCCTGGGCACATTTGAGTTTGGCTTCATGTTCTTGCAGAACCTGACGTTGGAGTACTCGACCCGCGAGGGCGCCCGTGCCGGTGCCGCGATGGCCGACGGATCTCAAACCGACCAGTCTTGCGTATCGGGAGGTGGCACCGTTGGCGCAGCCAACGTTGATCCTCTCATCATCGATGCGGTGCAGCGGGTCCTGACATCGTCCGGCTCTCAGGTTGACCTCAGCAAGGTCACGAGCATCGTGATCTACAAGGCCAACTCCAGTGGCCAGGACTCCGGCCCCGACTACATCTGGACGTGGGTCGGGTCCGGTGCGGGCGCCTCCGTTGGATGCCAGACTCCTCCTCTGAAACTTGCGTTCAGCCAGACCAGTGGAACGGGCTGGCCGGCCGGGACCCGCAACAACGGTGCCAATGGCGTGGTCCCCAATTCAATCGGAGTCAGCATTACTTACAAATACCAATTCCGGACCCCGCTTGGCGGGATCCTGTCGTTCTTCGGCGGCACATCTTGGTCGTCGCTGACGATGACAGACAGCACCGTCATGGCGCTCGAGCCAACCGACTAGACCGAAAGAGTGAGCGCGATGGAAGTAACACGCAACGGGACGGAAGCCGCGCCTCCGCCTCACCCAGACCAGCCAAAGCGCGTCGCGGCGCCCGCGCCTGCAGTTAACAAACACCGCAAGATGTCGGGGCAGACCCTCGTGATCTTCACCGGAGCTCTCCTTCTGATCATGGGCTTGATCGGGCTTGTGATCGACGTCTCGTGGTATTGGGCCAACACGCTTCGCATGCAGAGAGCAGCTGACGCTGCGGCGCTGGCCGGGGCAGTCAGGCTCCCGGGCGACAAGAGCACGGGATACACGCTGGCTATCGCGGAAGCCAAGAAGAACGGCTACGACATCGGCGGAACCGTGAACATGACGTGCGTGAACACTCCGCCGGTCCTCGTGCAGCCGTCCGACAAGAAGCTCGAGATCTGTGCGCAGCAGGATCAGAACCAGCAGCAGATGGACGTCGGAATCACGGCGCCGGTGGGAACCTTCTTCATGAAGATCTTCGGCATCAACGCGATTCAGGCCACCGTCAGCGCGCAGGCTCTCTTCTCGTTGCCGGTGCCGATGGGCAGCCCGGACAACTATTACGGCGACTTTGGTCCCATACGGTACTCAAACGGCACGGCGACCCAGACCTTGAGCGGGCCCGGGGCGGCGTGCGCGAACGGCCTCACGGACTGTTTTCAGGGCACGGGAGGACAGCTTCTCGCTTCGCGCGGCTTCTGGGGCACGATGCTCAGTCAGGGCGACGATCCGGTCAACGGGGACGCGTATATGCCCATCGGCAGCTCAACTCGACTGAGCGGCAATCCACAGAACACCGCAACCTTCTACGATTATGCGATCTGGGCCCCCCCGAACTCCACCGGCGTCGAGGTGTACATCTTCGACCCGGGCTTCTGCGCCACAGGCGCGCAATACGGGACGGGCGACGGCTTGACCGGATCGGGGCATCCGCAGAGCTCCTACTATGATCTCTTCGCCGACCCGAGCAACACGCCATACATCCTCACGGACGACCAGCTGATCGGCACCTCCGGCACGCTGTTCCAGGACCAAAACTACTCGGACTCGACCCAGGGCGGTTCCGGCGGTTCGACGTGCACGCAGCAGGCAACGAAATTCGGGACCAGCGCGCAGGGACGCGACTACCACGACCGATGGTGGAAGTTGCCGCTGGAGGGAGCCTACGCCAGCGGTCTAACGGGAGCGCCGGTTACGGGTACGACGTACCGTCTGCGCGCAACAACCGATCCGAAATACCAGGCCAAGATCTGCACTAACCCGCCTTACACCTCGCCCGGTCCCGCCTGCCCATTCCTCGGGACCGTCAACAACGATCAGAGCAACGTGTCGGGCCAGAACGCCTTCGCAATCTACGTCGCCCCCGGGAGCACGGGAACCCCCGAGGTGTTCGGCAACGGCGCGATGCAGATGTACACGCCGCTCCCCGGAGGCAAGAACTCCCAGTTCTTCCTGGCTCAAATCAACGCGAACGTCGGCTCGAACGGCAAGACGATGCAGATCAACCTGTGGGACCCTGGAGACACGAACTCGCTCCCGGCGACGATGAAAGTGCTCGAGCCGTGCGACACGACGGGAACGACCCAACCGACGTGTTCTGGTACTACCGTGTCCGTCTGTCAACCGGGGGACCCGACGTGCGTGCAACCCAAATGGAGCTACATTTACGCGAACATCACCAGCCTCTCGGCACGGCTTGGCGTGAGCGGTGGCAACGCGTCCTGCCCGACAAACGCGGCCAACGCAGCTGCCAATGCTGCTCTGGGTCTGGGCTTCCTGACGAACACCGGCTCGTCCACGGGGCTGTACAACGGTTGCTGGGTGACGATCGATGTCCCGATCCCGGCCAACTACGGAGGCGCCTCGAAGGTTGCGCCGAACCTTGGCTGGTGGATGATCGAGTACGACATGGGTGGGAGCGCGGGTACATCGGCTACCGATCTAACAACCTGGCAGGTCAACGTGGTCGGCAACCCAGTCCACCTGATCGTGCCCTAGACGTCGCTTAGGTTCATGCGAGCTGCCGACCGGCATCGACAATTGACACAAGGAAGACAGAGGTGACCTCAGTGAAGCGTCTAGGCGTAGCCGCGACGACGGTGCTGCTCGCGAGTCTCTTCTTCATCTCGGCGGCGAATGCGACCACCGTCCAGGCAACGTATCAGGCCCGTTATGGAGCCTACGGCACGATCACCGTTCGGCAATTCACGGACGCCACCGGCAGCGCGATCATCCACATGTACTCATTGGTGCCCGGCAGGTCGTACGCTTTCAGCCTCGCGAGCGGCCGATGCACCGGATCAGTCACGCCGCTCATCCCGTCGAAGAGTCTCAAGGTGAGCTCGGCCGGGACGCTCGGACAGACCTGGCAGCTTTCGACCACGCAGATGCGGACCATCACCCCGCGACTCGCCTCAGCCAACGTCGTTGCGGTTTTGGCGTCCGGCTCCTCGCGCCTTTGCCGGACGCTCTACGTTCCCTCTGCCTTTGGTCCCAGCCCGTCCCCCAGCCCAACGCCGTCGCCCTCTCCGTCGCAGAGTGTCTCCGCCAACGTCTCGACGCACAATGCCGGTTTCGGGCCGACGCTGACGCCTGCCACAATGTCCGACTGGTTCTCGGCCCTTAAGGCTGGGGTACCAGCCTCGGCGACGGCGACGGTCACTCCGGGTCAGAACGTGTACGCCTTGCTCGTCATTCCCACAGGTGGCTCCATTGCCTTCAAGATCTCGACTGGCAGCGGGGGCTGGTACTGGCAGTGGAACGCCGCCAGCAACGCCTGGCAGACCCCAGCGCAGTACTTCTCTGATGGCGATTCGTTCGCCCGGACTTCGGGAACCTGGGCCTTCGGGCTCGACTCGAATACCTTTTCGGGTTCCGAGACCTTGACGATCACGCCGACTGCGATCACTCGGCCGTAGTCTTCTGTTCTTGCATGAAGAACTGGTGCTCACGATGCTCACAGCTCGGTGGCCAAGAAGGTAGCGGGTCGCCAAAGGCCACAGTGTTCTGACGCATTGCTAGCTCTCCAGAGGACTCGACCATCGCGGGTGACCGTGCAATTCTTGGGCCGGGCAGTAGGCTGCTGCCCGAGGAGGCTCGCCCTGCGCCCGGACGAGAGACACAGGGGGATGTGACCTTGACCGCCCCTCTATCCGTCGCACCGTCAGCTCGTTGCAGCGTCCGCGGCAGGTGGTCTCATCTGTGTTCTCACAGCCGGAGCCGCGCTTGCCGGGAACAACGGCACGTTGAAGATCCACGAACTGGGTACGCCGGGCGGCACCCCCAACAACGACCCCAAGGTGTGCACATTCAACGTCGAGGCGTTCAACCTCGATGCCGGCGAAACTGGGTACCTCGACTTTGACGTCCAGGGCGGAGATGGCTTGTAGGGCGTGAGCGCGGGGCCCTTCGCCTTTAGTCCGGCCGACGCCAATGGTGACTTCGCCTCCGACTACTTCAACCTCGCCGCTGGTCAGTACAAGGCCACTCTCTACGGAAAGGCTGACCTGACGGACGTCAAGGCGAAGTCGAAGGTCTTCAACGTCACCTGCGAAGGCGGGGGCGATGGAGGAGCCGTCGGCTGAAGGCCGTTCTCGATCAGAATGCGGAGAGACCCCATCGGAGTGATCCGAGGGGTCCCACGGTGGCTTGACGGTGGACGGCGTTCGGTTTGCAGGACGCGGCCTTGCGTCGGCATTGGGAGCGCGCACCGGGTGTCCGGGCGGGTGCTGTCGCCCCGGGCCGCCGCTGACCTCGACCCAGCTGCAGGAGCACCCCGCCGCAGCCGCGGCCTCGCCCGATGTAGCCCCGGCCTCGCCTGGTGCAGGAGACCTCGGTCGAGGCCGCTCCTGTGAACGGAAGCTCGCTAGTCGGGCCGGGTTGCGACGCAAGCGATCTATGCGACGCAGGCGGACCCGGGGATGTAGCCTGGTCGCTTTGATCGCTGGCGTCGCTGTGGCTCTCAGTGAGACCAACGCCCTGGCCCGCCTGTCGCGGCCGATAGCCGTGCGGTGTACCGGGTCAGGCTGGGCCGCCGGCTACACCCGTCTGCGGCTCGTCGACGTCAGCGCACGCTCTAGCCCACCTCCACGCCGTCACCGATCTGGTCGGGTCACCCGCACCGCGGCGTATGCTCAAGTCGTGGATCGGCCCGCTGGCTTGAGCACGCTCGAGGCCTCCCGGGTCGCCATGGTCACGTTCCAGCTCCGGGCCCGCGGGATCGTGGACGAGCGCGTTCTGGCCGCGATGGGGACCGTCCCGCGCGAGCGGTTCGTCCCCGCGGCACAGCGTGACCTTGCCTATGCCGACCAGGCGCTGCCGGTCGGGGCGGGCCAGACGATCAGCCAGCCCTGGATGGTTGCCTTCATGACGCAGCTGCTGGATCCGCCGGAGGGATCCCGCGTGCTGGAGATCGGGACCGGATCCGGCTACCAGGCCACGGTCCTCGCGGCGATGGGCTGCGACGTCCTCGGCATCGAACGGCTCCCGGAGCTCGCCGAGACGGCGCGGGAGCGTCTCGACGCGCTGGGGTACGGGAGCCGGGTCGAGATCCGGGTTGCCGATGGGAGCCTCGGCGTACCGGACGAGGCGCCCTGGTCGCGGATCATCGTGGCGGCGGCGGCGCCGGACGTGCCCGATGCCCTCGCGGCGCAGCTCGCCGACGGCGGGCGGCTGGTGATCCCGGTCGGGGGGCGGTGGGAGCAGGATCTCCTCCTCGTCGAGCGGCGGGGCACGGCGCTGGCGACGACCCACCACGGCCCGTGCATCTTCGTCCCGCTTCGCGGCGCCGGCGGGTGGGCGTAGGCCAATACTGGCACCGGCCCTCAGTAGCGTGCTCGAGCACCGAAGATGAGCCCGGAGTGGCGTCAATTGCGTCGTCGGTGGCGGCGCTAGGTAGCCTCGCCGGTCGGGAGAAGGGCGCAGGACGACTCCGAGCCACCGACCACAACTAGCGCAGGGACCGAACGAGGAACGTGCTCATCGCCGACTCCAAGCGGGCCCCGAGCAAACTCCGGGCGCGTCGTCTCGACGGTGCGACCTTCGAGCCAAGGAGCTGCGTGCGCTGGTAGACGTGCGGACGCGCCGCGGCGGGAGCACGATCGACCCGCTCACAGGAATCGACACTGGGGCTTTGTTCCGTGCATAAATGGCTCGGCGGCGGACACGCGCGGACGGCACGGGACGCGTTGAGGCACCATTGGGGGGCGCCCTCGCACGGGTTCAGAGCCCGCCCGCCGGCACAAGCGTGGTTCACTTCCGGTGCATTGCGGATACGCCGGAGGCGGGGCGGCTCCACCGACACGGCGACGACATCACGCACGGAGGAAGACTGGAGTGCGCGTTCCGGACCCCAGCATTCTGTTGAAGCCGCTCCGGCCGCCTCCTGCCGCACTGATGTTCGTCACGAGCGCAACGATCCTGTATGTCGAGCTCCTGCTGATCCGATGGATTCCCGCGAACGTTGTGTATGTGGGTTACTTCAGCAACTTCCTGCTCATGGGCAGCTTCCTCGGGATCGGAGTCGGCATTCTCTTGGGGCGGGACGGGTGGGCGCCTCGCGTGCCGGTCTTCGCGCTGCTCCTGTTCGCCGTCGTGGTGCTGGTCGGACGGGCCCAGTTGAACCTCACTTTCAACTCGGCGTCGGACATTTTCTTCGGCCTCAGCGACCAGTCAAAGAACGCCGACACGAACTACGTTGTATTACCCCTTGTCGTCGGCCTGACCGCGGCTGTCATGGCAGCCGTGTCGCTCCCGCTCGGCCCCCTCCTGAGGGCAATGCCGCCGCTCCGGGCGTATGCGGTGGACGTTCTTGGTTCGATGGCCGGGATCGTGCTCTTCTCCGTGTTGTCTGCCTTCAGCACGGCCCCGACCGTCTGGTTCCTGGTCCTCGGTGGGCTGCTGGCAATCACCGGAATCGCGCGCGGACTGACCGCATGGTCAACCCTAACCGCGGTCTGCCTCCTCGCAATCATCCTCTCCGCCCTGCGCTTGGGAGACCTCTGGTCGCCATATCAGCGCATCACCGTGACCACGACAGCTGATTCCGTGGGAATCAGCGCGAATGGGGTCCCGCACCAGGGCTTCTTCCTTGACCCTCACCACGCTCCGTACCCGTTCTATACGCAGCTCGCGCGCTGGTTCCCCGATCGCACCTACGCTCGGGTCCTGGTTATCGGAGCCGGAGCCGGCAACGACACCGCTGTCGCGTTGGACGAGGGTGCGCAGCATGTGGACGCCGTTGAGATCGACCCCGTTCTGCTAAACCTCGGGATGACACTCAACCCCGCGCGTCCATATGCGGACCCTCGCGTCACTACGTACGTCGACGATGGACGGGCATTCCTGCGTAACGCGAATGCCCGATACGACCTAGTCGTGTACGCGGTCACCGACTCGCTGGCTCTCGTCAGCAACACGGCCAACCTTCGGCTCGAGTCGTTCCTCTTCACCCAACAGGCATTCGGAGAGGTCCGCGATCTTCTCGCGCCTGACGGTGTCTTCGTCCTCTACAACTACTACCGGCAGCCGTGGCTCGTGGACAAGATCGCCGGAATGCTCCGCACGACGTTCGGGTACATGCCGATTGCGCGCTTGTTCCCTGCAGGAAGCGGGGCGGGCGCGGTGCTGGCTACGGGACCCGCGATCGCCTCGCTTGAAGGCGCTCCTCCGCCCGGGGACCAGGTCGACGCCCTAGAGCTCTCCTCGCTTCCTCCAGCGACCGACGACTGGCCCTTCCTGTATCTGGAAGCGCCGGGGGTCGCGCCCTTCTACCTGGTCGCGTTGGCGGTAGTTCTGGCCATGGCGTTCGTCGCGGTCGTCGCGGCGTCGCGCCTGCGCCGAATCTCGCTGGGCAGGTTCAGTCCGCACTTCTTCGTGCTCGGCGTGGCCTTTCTGCTTCTCGAGACGCGGAGCCTGACCACGTTCAGCCTTTTATTCGGGACGACGTGGCTGGTGAATGCGCTCGCGTTCTTCGGCATCCTCGCGAGTGTCCTAGCGGCTATCGGCGTTGGTAGCGTCGCCCGAGCCGTGAGCCCACGCTGGTTGTACGTGGCCCTTCTGGCGTCGCTTCTCGTGTCATATGTCGTCGCCCCGGATTCGCTCTTGTTTGACCCTCCCTGGCTGCGCTACGTGATCGCATCTGCGCTTGCGTTCGCCCCGATATTCCTCGCGAACCTCGTGTTCACCTTTTCGTTCCGCGACACGCCGACAGCCGACATGGCCTTCGCCTCAAACCTTCTAGGGGCGGTGGTTGGTGGATGCCTGGAGTACCTCGCCCTAGTAACGGGCTATCAGGCGCTGCTCTTGCTTCTCGTCGCGCTATACGCGGTGGCTGGTCTGCTCGCGACGCGGTTTCGCCTGTTGGCCGACAGAGACCTTGCTCGGCCACCTCAGCGAGCGGGAGTTTGGACACCCCCTGCCTGATCCGGTTCAGTGGCCGACTGGGTTCCTACCCGAGCGTCGGCGGCAATCACGACGCTTCGACTCGCATCCAGCACGGGCTCGGCGCCGAGGGCCGAAGGGTGCGGTGACCCGGGCTCTTCACGCCCCCGGCTCCGCACCGGGCGCTCCGCTCCGAACGGGGATGGGCCGCCCGCGCGGCGTCCATGGGCCGTTTCGCGCCTGGTGTCACTTTTGCACGCCATGCATGTTCCGTCCACCATGCCGGCCCTGACCTCCCCCGGCGACATGCAATCGAACAGCGTGCCTCTGAGCAGAGTAGCCGGGCCGGTATACTCCCCGGCCATGACCCACGTGTTCGTCGCCCCGCACCCCGACGACGTCGCACTCTCGTGCGGCGGGCTGATCGCGAGCCTCCGCGAGCTCGGTCAGAACGTCACGATCATCACGGTCTTCTCGGGGAATGGGGCCACGAGCAGCCTGACGCCGTATCAGCGCGAGGCGCTCGGGTTCGGCAGCAAGGCGATCTGGCCGACTACCGAGTCGTTCAACCGCGCCAACGTCGGCGCGGACCGACCGCTGAACCCGGCGGTCGATCCACCGTACCTCGCCACGGCGGAGCGCCTGGAAGCGACGCAGAGCGACGCGGACGCGGCCGCCAAGCGGTTCTGGCAGCGCTCGTCGTGGTACCGGCGAGCCGAGATCCACAACCGCCCGCTTGCCGGTCAGGCACTCATGGACGACGTCCCGCAGCAGGGCGCCGTGCTGACCGACGCGCTCGTCGACGCGAAGGCCGCGGGTGACCTGATGGCGGCCCGTCGACTCGAGGACGAGCGCTTCGCCTACTTCGCCGAGGCGTCGATCGTCTTCCTCGACCAGCCGGACGCCGTCTTCCGCGGCTACGAGGGCGACGACGAACTCCTGTCGATGCCGCGGCCGGACGACCGGGCGCCGATCGACCTGCTCGTGCGCGAGATCGCCCGCCTCGAGCCGCAGAAGGTCTACCTGCCGCTCGGCGTCGGGGACCACGTCGACCACCAGCTCGTGCGCGAGGTCGGCGTGGCCCTCCTGGAGCTCGGCCGGCGCTGGGTGATGCCCGGGCCCGAGTACGCCGGCGTCGTCACCTACTACGAGGACTTCCCGTACGCCTGGTGGAGCGACTTTCGGCGGATCGAGGACCTGCCCGCCGGCGCCCTCGCCCGCGTGCCGGCGGACGTCGCCATCACGCCCGAATACGCGGACATCTCGGACATGCTGGATCGCAAGGTCATGGGGATCCGGCTCTACGAGAGCCAGCTCGATCGGCTGTTCGGGGGGGCCGACGCGATGGCCGGGGCAGTCCGCGGATACGGCGCGAAGGTGGCCGGGTTGGCGGGACGATCCGGGGCCGCGGAGCGCTACTGGGCGACATCGCAGCTGTGACATTGCAGCGGTAGGGGGCGGGTCGCGGGCGGGTGAAGCTTGCGCCTCTTGTGGAAACGACGCTTGCGTCAATCGTGGACGCGCTCGTCCAAGACATTGAATGCGACTTCCAGCTTGCCGCAAAGCCATGGCAGAAATGCCAGTGCCACAAGCGAGTAGTTGCCGAACGAGTAGTCGAGCGGCAGGCTGGAATTGCGAAGAACCGTCACATAGGACGGAATGAGCGGAGCTGCCACCAGAACCGGGACAAGCGCGAGCACGGCTGCAGGGAGCGGGCGCTTGACGGCTGGAAGCATGAGTGGCAGCAGCGATGGCTTCATCGCAATCAGTCCGGCCGGCCAGCCGAACCGGAGGCTTAGCCCGAAGGCCGCTGTCATCCATAGAGAACTGTTCCCATTGAGAATCGGGTACTGGAGCGAGTTCGTCATCGAGAGGATCGCGACCACGGGGTATGACCACCACGGAATTCCCCCGAAGCAGGAAGATGAAGATCGCGATCGGGATCCCGTCCCACAAGACGTAGTCCAGGGGTTGGGGCAGGATGCCGAATGGCGCAACCAGCGCCAGGAAGTTGGGGGGGTGGATGAAGTCAAGATGTTCGGGCCTGAAGGGGCCGGCCAACTCGAAGGGAGCATAGGGACTGCCTGTCGCAAGCCATCGTTCGAAACCCGCTCGGTAGCCTAGCCAGTCGAGTCCAAGCGGGATCTGATCGCGGTGGGCAATCCACCCGACCGCGAAGAGAAACACCTGCACGACCACGATCGCCAGCGATCCAAGTACGACCGTCCTCCGGGCTACGACGCCCCAAGTGTCCGAACGAGCCCTATGGCCAACATGCGGCACGGGCGCCGGCACACGAAGGACGGGAGCCGCCGAATCCCTTGGCCCCGGAGGCTGTCTCACAGCGGCATGCCGGATCGTCGCCCGTGCCCTGTCTCGGAGGCGAGCGCCCGAAGGCAGCGGACGAGCAGCGGCCGTGCCGTGGCTCGATCCATACGCGGCATCGTAGGCTGCCACCCGGGCGTCGTCAGGCCACCGACCGGCGGTCGCCGAGTGGGCTAATCGTACTGTCGGGGGCTGGGGGCCCGACGCGATCGCCGACGCGGTTTGCGGGTACGTCGCGAAGGTCGCCGGGCTCACCGGCCGCACGGGCGCCGCAGAGCGTTACTGGGCGACGTCGCAGCTGTGAACACCCGGGTTGGGGCGTCGCGGACTGATCGCGCGCTCGCGTTGCCCTACGAAGCGACGCTGGCCTCTCCCGACGGTCGCCACGGCCAGGCGACAGGCGCGAGCAGCGCTAGCAGCAGCGTGGGCGTGTTCACGTCCACCACGGCCGATCCGAAGGTCCACGCCACGACGGCGACGCCGAATCCAGCGGCAGCGTGATCCCGGCGGGCAAGGATCCACGCGAGGAGAGTGCCACCAACCAGCAGTGCCGTCGGAATGAGCGTGGGCACGGGGTCTGGAAGTCCCAACGTCCGGGCCAGCCCGCCAGGCGACATGCTCGACAGGCCCGTCGTCGCGGTGGCCCGGGCGACGTCGAGATAGGCCACGTGCGCCTCAAACCCGGCACCCAGAAGGCTCACGACCCCGACCACGACTAGGCCGGCGACGAACCCTCCCAGGCCTCGCCTGCCCGCCGTACCTACGACCCACGCCCCGACTGGAAGCGGAGTGAGCTTGACCGCGAACATCACGGCGGCGAGAGGGCCAGCAACCAGGGCACGCCGGTCCCGAACCAGTATCCAGCACCCGACGGCCGCAGCGAGGAGGAGCCCATTGACGTTCCCGACGCCGATCTCGTAGGCCAGCGGGATGGACAGCACGATGACCGCGATGGAGGTCGTGGCGGGACGGCGCCGACCTAGCGCTACCAGGACGGATCCGATCGCCAGGAGGCATGCCGCCCACCACGCGTACGCCCCCGTATCGCCGGGCAGGAGCGCGAACGGCCGCACAAGGACCCCCATCGGCGGCGGCGAGAGGAACGGGACAGTCCACAGCGGCGGGTGCATGTCGACGGGCCGATCGCCCGGGACCAGCGCATACAGCGAGTGGCCGGCATTGAGCCGCTCGCCGGCCGCCAGATAGGTAAACGAGTCACCCGGGACGAAGCCCCGCTGGAAGTACACGACGAGGATCGTCGCGAGAACGCCGCCGGCCAGGGCGGGCAGAACCACCCGCCGGATCGTGGCGATCACCCGCCGCTCGGCAACCCAGCCGGAAGGATCCACCCTATCCGTCCGCCGTAACACTGGCCGGCACCGTCCCAGCGGCCTCGATATCCGCGATCCGGACGTGAAGGACCAGCGTGGCGACCAGCCCCAGCAGCGCCGACGGGAACAGGGCCATGACGTGGATCAGGACGGTGGCCGCGAGGGCCTGGCTGGACCCGACCCCCAGGATCCCGAGAACGGTCACGCCGGCGAACTCGTAGGTGCCCAGGGACCCGGGGCCGCCGGGATCGCGGTCGAGAGCGCCAGCACGCCGAGGACAGCGCCCACTGGATGGGGTCGAGCGCCAAACCCAGCGCGCTCGAGACCGCCCCGAACGTGCAGACCGCGACGGCGAATGGCAGGACGGTGAGGCCCAGGACAAGCGCAGCCTCGCTCGGGCGCCGGAGAGCGGCGCCGCCCTGGGCGATCGCGGCCAACGATGGCGCGCAGTTGCCGGCCAATCCGCCATCAAGGAGGCCGATCGAAGGACGACGATCCCAACCAGGACGGCCACGGCCAGGCCGATCCCAACGGCCACCGCGACAAGCTCGGCCCAGCCGGCGACCTGGCTGCTCGGCGCCACGGCCAACCCGGCCAAGAGCACGACGAGCAAGATCACGGCAGTGTCGGCGACCCTCTCGACCACGATCGTCCCCAGCGTCACCAGCGAGGAAATTCCGAAGGAACTGCCTGAGAGGTAGGCCCGCGTGACGTCGCCGAGGCGCGCCGGCAGCAGCAGGTTCGCGAAGTAGCCGATGGTCAGGTAGGCAAACGAGGAGCGCAGCCGGACCGGCGCCGCGGGACGGAGGAGGACTCGCCAGCGCTCGGCCCGGATGACCAGCTCGACCAGTACGAACACGAGCGCGAGCAGGACGCCACCCGGTGCGGCGCCCCCGAGCGCCCGCGCGGTCTCCCCAGGTCCACGCGCGACACCGTGACCGCGAGGAACGCGGCGCTGATCAGGAAGCCCACGACCAACCGGACGGCCGGGCTCGCCAGGCGCTGCGCGCGGCGATGGCCAGACTCGCCCGCCGGCGTGCGGCTGCGACCCTCGCGGCGCGGCCAGACCCTCGGGAGCGTCCCGTCCTCGGCCGACCCGAGGTGCGGCTCACCCCGGCCTGCCGAGCCCCGCTCGCTCGCCCTCGCGAGCGAGCCACGCAGCCGTGTCCGCGAGACCCCGCTCGAGCGTGACCTGGGGCGACCAGCGCAGCATCCGGCGGATCTTCTCGATGTTGACCACCCGGCGGCGGATGTTGTCGATGTCCCGGCGGTCGACGTGGCGGATCTCGACATCCCGGCCAACCGCGGCCGCGATCCCAGATGCGAGCGCGTTGACGGACGTCTCGATCCCCGTGCCGACGTTGAAGACCTCGCCCTCCGCGCGTGGGTGAATCGCCGCGAGCAGCGTGGCGGCGACCGCGTCGTCCACGTACGTGTAGTCGCGCGTCTGCTCGCCGTCCCCGTGGATCTGCAGGGGCTCGCCGGCAAACGCCGCGGCGAAGAACTTGCTGACGACGCCGCAGTACGGGTTGTCCGGCCGCTGGCCCTCGCCGAACACGTTCGAGTAGCGGACCACCGCGACCGGCAGCCCATAGCTCTCGTAGAACGCGTTGCAGTAGTTCTCGCCGCCGAGCTTGCTGACCGCGTACGGCGAGAGCAGGACCAGCGGGTCGTCCTCGTTGATCGGGATCGAGCGCGGGTTGCCGTAGACGGACGCCGACGACGTGTAGACGACGCGGTCCGGCCGGGAGTCGCGGGCCGCAAGGAGGACGTTGAGCGTGCCGCCGATGTTCGTCTCGAAGTCGTCGCGGGGGTTCTTCGTGCTCGCGATGATGTTGCGGGCCGCCATGTGGAAGACGACCGAGGCGTCGGCCACCAGGTCCCGCACCAGCGGCGCGTCGGTCACGGAGCCCTCGACGAACTGGACGGAGGTCGGCAGCGTCTCGGCACGGCCGGTGAACAGGTCATCGAGGACGGTCACGCGGGCGCCCTGCTCGACGAGGCGGCGAACCAGCGCCCCGCCGACGAAGCCGGCGCCCCCGGTCACGAGCACCCGGCGCCCGGCGAAGGCGCGGTCGACCGCGTAGGTCATCGCTTCACCCCGAATCGAAGCAGGAAGGCCGGCCGGAACAGCCGCCACCAGTCGCGGATGCCCCGCATCTTCGTGTATCCCTCTGCGGCGTGATACCGGACGGTTACCGGGTACTCAATGACCCGATAGTGCCCCCGGATCGCCTTGTACAGCACGTACGGCTCCAGGTCGTAGCTGTCCAGCCAGTCCTGGTCAAGGTTGATCGACGGATCGCGCAGGATCTCCGAGCGGAAGACGCGGAACCCGTTCGTGGCGTCCGTGACGCGGTGGAACGCGAGGACGCTGAAGACCACCGAGTAGAGCCGGGTCCCGAACCCGCGCCCGCCGGTGGGCCCCACCACGCGGCCGCCGCGGATCCAGCGCGAGCCCTGGACGTAGTCCGCCTTCCCGGCGAGCAGGAGGTCCAGCGCGCCGACCAGCTCCGCCGGCTCGTGCTGGTCGTCGCCCGAGACGAGCGCCAGGTAGGGGCGGTTGCGCGCCAGGCCCGCCTTCCAGCCGTCGCGGATGGCGGCCCCCACGCCGCCCCGGACCTCGTGGCGGACCACGACCGCGGCGCCGTGCGCCCGCGCCTCGTCCCCGGTCCCGTCCGTGGAGCCGTCGTCCACGACGATCGCCTCGAAGCGGCCATCGCGCGGGATCTTGTCCAGGACGCGCCCGATCTTCCCCGCCTCGTTCAGGGCGGGGATGATGACGGCGACGAGTGGCTCCTGGCCGGGCAACTCTGCCATGGAGACACAATCCTACCGGAGCGGGCGGGCATGACTAAGCACACGAAGGGACCCGTTGACTCGGACAGGCCCCGAATTGGTAGGTGCTCAGGCCATCGACAGACGGACACCGAATTTGGCACGGAGTGACCGTAGACTGGTCGGTGATGCCCGCGACGAGGAACGCCGACCCGAAGACGCGCCGCGACTGGCGGCTACTGCCGGGGCTCCGAGTCCTGCCGGCGCTCGGCGCGGTGCGGACGGCAAGGATCACGGCCGCGATCGCGCTCATCGTCGGGCTTGGCTGGGTCATCGGGAATGCCCACCCGTGGGCTGGATCGCCCGCGAGCTGGATCCTCGACACCGGGAACTACTACGCGGCCGGCGAGCGCCTCAACGCCGGGCATTCGCTCTATGCGTACGGTCCCGGCGACCGACACGTGCTGGACTTGCTGTTCGGCTTGCCATCTCCCTATCTGTATCCTCCTCTCATCGGCGTCCTTTGGAGACCGATCGCCGCGTGGCTGCCATATGAGCCTGTCATCACCGCTTGGTGGGCCATAGGGCTCGTGTCGTTCATGGCCTTCCTCTTCTGGCTCGTCCGCCGCGGCGGCGTTGTCACGTCCGTGGGCGTCCTGCTTCTCCTCGTGCCGCTCGTCGAGACTGCATGGTCCGGAAACGTGAGCACGTTCGTCACGATGGCTGTGATCGGCTCGTGGCTCGCAATTGGCCGGGGCAGCGAACAACCCGTTGGCGCCATCATCGGCCTCACTTCCGTCCTCAAGCTCACGCCCGTGTTCCTCGTTTGGTGGCTCTTGGTCGAGCGACGGTGGCGAACGCTTCGCGCAGCGATCGCGGCTGGGCTTGTCAGCTTGGCGATCGGCGTTCTTGGAGCTGGAGTCGTCGCCCATCTCGACTACCTGCGGGTTTCCGACGCGGTCGCGCGGGGGGGCGGCATCGAGGGCAGTCTGGTCGGGATCCTCATGGCGATGGGAGCGACACCTGGACTGATGCCGCTCGTGGCACCGATCGTCTCGATCCTTGGAATTGCGGCCGTCTGGATACTTCGTAACCGCCCGCGCGAGGCGTGGGCCGTCGCCATCGCGACCGGAGTCTTCGCGTCCCCGATCTTCAACCTGACAAACGTTACGATCCTGTTGGCAGCGTTCGTGGCGATGGACACGTCCTGGAACCTGGAACCGCAATTCCAGGTTCCAACGCGATTAGAGCAAAGGATCCGACGGGATCCGTCGAACCGGTAAGCAACCGCGTCAGATGGCGGCCCGCCGGGATCAAGGTCGTATCGCGCTCGGAGGTAGCATCCCCGGACGGGCGCCCAGGCGTGGTTCTCATGACCACCCAACCCTTTCTACCGCTACTCTAGCGAAGAGAGCGCGGCGGCCGGGCGAGGGTGAGGGATGCTACGGATGGCCGAAGAATTGCGTGGGCGGGCATCCCGGGACGTGATGACCGGGTTGAGGGGCGCGGCTTCAGCGGCGCTTGTGGATGGTGCGCGGGGGCGGCGGCTGGCAATAGCTGCGTGCGCGGGCCTCTCGCTGGGCGGTGTGATCACCGGCGCTCTCGCATTTGGCTGGCACCCTACTTTGCCCGGTGGAGACGCCTGGAACTACCTTGCCGCTGGAGAGCGGCTGGCCGCCGGTCACTCGCTCTACTCCCTCAGCCCGGGCGACCGGCTGGTACCGATCGTGCCGCCTTTCTGGACGGTCCCGCTCCTCGCACCCCCTCCAATCGCCGTCGCGTGGCGGATGATGGCACCGCTCGGTAACGCGGCGATGGTTGCGTGGGGCGTCGCCGCCGTCGTTGCGGTCGTCGTCGCGGTCATAGTGCTCTGGCGTGGCGTCGCCTTTTGGCCGGCCTTTGCGATCCTCGCTGCACCCGTGACGATGACCGCGCTCTCGGGCAACGTCTCGGCTTTCCTGCTTGCCGGAATAGTGGCCACATGGGCCTTCAGGGATCGACCGTGGATCGTCGGCGCGCTTGTCGCAGCGATGGCGGCCGTCAAGTTGACGCCAGCCGTTCTTCTCGTGTGGTTGATCGCCGGCCGTCGCTGGAAGGCGCTTGGAGCCACTCTGGTCGCCGGGGTAGTGATCGGGGTCGCGAGTCTTGTAGGAGCTGGTCTCAACGCATGGCAAGCCTGGTCGGCGTCTGTGCCTATGTCCGCAGCATCTCCCCTCGCGCTCGCCACGCTATTCCGCGTTCCGACATGGACCATTGCGGTCATGGCGGTCGGGGCCGTGGCGGGAACGTGGGTGGTAACCCGGCAAGACCGCGCAACGTTTGCGGCCGCTGTAATCGCTGCTGCGCTCGCTACCCCCGCGCTCTACTTCCAAGCGCTTGCGATTCTGCTCGCGGCGGTAGCGCCGTGGGCGCTGGGGGGCGAGCGGCGGCACCCCGAGCTGTTGGTTCACACGTGACCGCCGCGGCTGCGCCTAGTCCCCCGTGATTTTGGCGACAGACCAGAGGTCTATCACCACGCCGCCAGCTCTTCCCGCGTGGCGCCCATCTGCGTCACGCCCTCACCGCGACCAGCCCGTCCGCATCGCGTTGGACAACCCGCCACACATTCGAGTGGTCGATCGCCGCAACTAAGCTTGGCTGGTCACCGACGCAAAGGACGAGCACATCCACCCGCCAGCGATCAAGGATGGCCTCCCAGCCCGCCTGCGCGTCCGAGAGCGCAACATAGTCGGCCCACACGCTGGCCGGGATCAGCTCGATCCGGCTGTCGGCGAAGTAGCTGGCATCGGGGACCTCCAGCTCCAGCCAGGAGCCCCAGCGCTCCGCGTCGAACACCCGCAGGCCCGGGTGCGAGGCAGCGATCGAGCGCACGGCGGCCGCGATTCCGGACGGGGCATCCGTCATCCGCCGCTCGGTCGGCAGGGCCACGGCCAGCCCGAATGCCGCAAGCACCGCGAGGGTCGCCGCGATGCCGGTCATGGCGCGTCGCCGGCGCACCTCGCCGGGCACCGCGAGCAACCCGGCGCGGTCAGTCGGCGCCCCCGCCACCCCGCTCGCTGAGACGGCAACTGCCGGTACTGCTCCGATGCCCCACCACGCGACGCCGCGCAATGCCCAGGCTCCCAGCCCCGCCAGGATGACGAGCCACAGGAGCGATCCAACTTCCGGACGCCTTCCCCGCCGAGCGGCCAGCGCGACCAAAACCGCTGCAGCGGCGGCCGACGCGTAGAACACGGCCCCGACCGACTGCAGCGGGTCAGTGTGCCGCCACTCGGTGACGAACGCAGCGATCGTCGGGTTCGTGCCGATGCTAACGACATATCGCCAGGCATCGATCCCATAGGGGTTGGCCAGCGTCGCGACTGTGGCTGCTGCCAACACGACGAGATCGCGCCGCGCGGCTGGCCCGTCATGGCGGTCACCGACGACCATCGTGGCCAGCAACGCTAGGCCCATCACGAAGCTCCCGTGCAGATTCGCCCACACGGCGAGGAGGGGAACAGCAAGCCACAGCAAGCTCGGCCGGGTCCGGGTGCCGGCAACCAGCACGAGAAGGACGGCCAGGCAAAGCAGGCCGAGGACCTGTGCGCGGAGGCCGAGTCCCTGCGCGGCGACCACGAACCCCACCAGCGCGATCACGACGGACGTTCGAAGCCCCGCTCCGAACACGAAGGCCGCGCGGGCTGTGAGCCCGACCGTCGCGGCGACCACACTCACCCACAGCACCTGGAGCGCCGGCCAGCCACCGAGTCCGTAGACGGAGCCGTAGACCAGCTGAGCGAGCCATTGCTGGTCGACCCACGGCAGGCCGGCGGCGGTGAAGGTGAACCCATCCTGCCGCGGGATGCCGGCACCGGACAGGATCTGCTGCCCGGTCCTGACACCGTATGCGAGATCCACGGTGGACATGGGGGAGAGCGCGACGACGAGCGCGGGGAGGCCGATCGCAAGGGCACCCCAGGCGACGACAACCGCGCCGCGCGGCCAGGCGGACGGTGAGCGGCCGATATCGGCGGGAAGCGTCGCGGGAGGCGCCTTCATGTCGACACACTCTAGCCGCCGCGTTCGCGGCCGCCGAGGCGTCGCGTCAGCGCGCGGCCGCGACCAGTTCGAGCTCCGGCCGTCGAACCGTGCCCACGCCCTCGTCGTAGAGGTCCTCGATTGCCGAGACCATTAGCTCCACGCAGAAGCGCTCGTGGACCAGGTCGTGGCCGGCCCGGGCCAGCATGTCGGCGAGCGGGTGGTTCGTGAGGAGCCGGGTGATCGCGGCTGCGAGCGCCGGGGCATCGTGCGGCGGGACGAGAAGGCCCGTGCGGCCGTCCTCGATCATCTCGGGGATCCCGCCCACGTTCGAGGCGACGACGGGCCGCGAGAGCGCCATCGCCTCCAGGATCGTGAGCCCCTGCGCCTCGCGGTAGGAGGGGAGCACGGCGACGTCAAGCGCGGCGGTCACCTCCGGGACGTCGTCGCGGCGGCCGGCGAAGATCACCTGCCGCGCGATCGCCGAGCTCCGCGACCTGCTGCTCCAGGGCCTCGCGGCGGCTCCCCTCGCCGACGATGAGCAGGACGGCGTTCGGGACGACCCGGAGGACGAGGGGCCAGGCGTCGATCAGGGTGCGGTGGCCCTTCTCCGGCTCCAGGCGGCCGACGACGCCCACGATCTGGGCGCCGGGCTACATGCCGTACTCCTCGGCGAGCGTGCAGCACGCCTCGGTGCGCTCGTACCGTCGCAGGTCCACGCCGTTGTAGACGAGCGAGACCGGGGTTCGGCTCGGCGCTCGTCGGCGATCTTGCGGACGATGGCCCGGCGACCGCGACGAGGTGGTCCATCTGTGGCGTGAGGCGGCGCAGCTCGTCGCGGTCCTCCGCGCTGCGGATCCGGCTCGAGTGGACGGTCGCAGATCAGGTACGGACGCCGCGTGCCCGGCCTCGCCGAGCGCGATCGGCGGCGCGTGTCCCGACCAGCTCGGCGCGGTACATGTGGTTGTGGACGACCTCGGCGCCTGCGTCGGCAAGCAAGGTGCGCGAGGGCATCCGACCGCGATCGCGTCATCGGGCTCGTCGAGGACGTGGACCGGGAACGCCGAGGCCTGGATCCGGCGGATGGCGGTCCCGGCCGAGAGCGAGACGACGCTCGCGTCGTAGCGCGACCGATCGAGCCGGGAGAGGAGCGAGTAGACGTGCTCCTGCGCGCCGCCGTTCGTGCCGGTCGCCAGAACCTCGACGACGCGCACGCGGGCGCCGCCGGGGAGGAGCAGACGGCCCTTCGGCTCGACGGCACGGTGTCCCCGGGGGCGGGTGCGGTCATCGCGACTCCCATTCGCATGACGAGCAGGCGCTGGATTGGCACGTCCCGCGCGCCCCAGCCGTACTTGTACGGCTCGTCGCCCCGCAGGAAGTCGAAGCCGGACTTGCCCGCCGCCAGGGCCATCTCGATCGTAGAGGGCGACCATAACCACGCCGGGCGACAGGTCGCGCGCCTCCGGGTCCACGCCGGCGTTGTAGAAGTAGAGCGGTCTCGCCGTCGTCGAACCAGATGCCGGCCGCGATCCGGCGGCCGTCCGACGGTCAGGAAGTGGAGCGCGATGAGACCGTCCGCGGCCGCAGTGCTCGAAAGGCCGCGGAAGAATGCGCCGGCTCTGCGCGCCGCCCGGCGTGGGTCGGGGAAGAGCCCCTCCGCGCCCCAGCGCTTCTGGTGGAGGTCCACGAACGCGTCGAGGTCGGCCGAGCGGGTCCGTCGACGGGTCGAGGGTGAGCTTGCCGGCGTCCTCCGCGCGACGGATCTTGCGGCGGACCTCGTGGCGCTCCTTCTTGCCCAGGGTGCCGAGGAAGCCCTCGAAGTCCGACGCCGGGCGCGAGGTCCGGGATCGGGCAGACCTCCTCGCGCTCGCGGACCACCGTCCACCCGTCCGCAGCCGATCGAGCCCCGAACGCCGACGCGAGCTCGTCGGCGGCCGGGTCGCCGCAGCGGAGTCGCCGCAGGTCGACGACATCCCAGGGGTCGGGGTGCGGGTCGTCGGGGGCCGCATCCGCGGCGAGCGCGTCGACGACCGCGCGGGCGACCGCGGGCATGTCCGCCGGCCGCGCAGAGGATCGTCGCATAGTCGGCGTGGTAGCTCGCGCCGAAGAAGACGCGCCTTGCGGTCCGGCGCGACAGGCGTCGAGCGGGGCGGCGTGGCCGGCCCGCGCATCCGCGTGTGCAGGATCGCGTCATCCGGCTCCACCTCGTGGCGGTGCATGAGCGGCACGATCGCGACCGGCGGCGCATCGTCCGGCGCCGCGGCGTCCAGGACGACCAGCGTCTGGTCGTGCGCGTTCGCGCCATACGCGTCCCACCAGGCCCGCTGGACGGCCCAGCGCGAGAACGGGGTGGCCCAGGGGTGGCGACGGCGAGCGCGTCCCAGGTCGCCTGCGGGATGGCGGTCGAAGGGGCGTGGGACGGCACGGAGTCGGTCGAGCTCTGGCTGCTTGGATGCGTACGGCTCTTCGCCGGGCGCGACGGGACAGGGCGGGTCGAGGTCCGAGGAGATCGCGGTAGTCACTACGGCGAGAATAGCACCGGTTGTTGCGGCGTCATCGATTGAGCTTCATCGGCCGGCGGTCGGGTGAGGATCGGGCCCAGGAGACCGGCGGCGAAGACCGCGGGATATACGACGTCTGACGGAAGCCAGGTCGCGAGCGGGATCAGGATCGCCCACCACTGGCGCCGCTCCAGGAGCAGCGCAACCGGCAGGAGCAGGAGCATCGCGTAGTGGTCCCAGAGGAGCGGGCTGAGGAGTTGGGAGGCGACCATGCCGACAATGAAGCCGGTCGCCGCGATCGCGGCGAAGCCAGGCGAACGCGGGCGATCGCAAGGGTCGCCGACCACCGACGGCCCATTGGACTCGCTGGTCGCCACCGCGAGGTCGGCGCCCGCCCGCCAGGCCACGGCGCCCGGGGTCATGTTCTTCGGTGTCGTCACCGGCTGGCTCACCCGACCCAGCAGGGCAACGTAGTCCGTCCACGTCGCGGCGCCCGTGATGAGCGTGGCGATGACGTCGCTGCCGCTCCGCACGCGACGAGCCCGACGAGGACCGCCCGCCAGCGACGCGTGAGCAGCATCCACCCGAACAGGAGCGCCGGCTGGACCTTCGTCAGTGCTCCGACGGCCACCCCCAGGCCGAGTCCGAGCGGCCGGTCCAGCGACCGCCAGCCGATCGCGAAGCACAGGTAGAGGAGCGGGCCGACCTGCCCGAGCTTCACCGAGTATAGGAACGGCAGGCTCAGCGCGGCGAGCAGAACAATCGCCCAACGAACGCGCAGATCGCACGGGCAGGATCGCGGTCCCGGCGAGGAAGGCAGCCACGAGGCCGCTGAGCCATGCCCATGTCCCGAGCGAGCCGGGCAGGAGCGTGAACGGAACACCGCCAGCGCGAACGGGGGTGGGTAGAGGTAGATCGCGAAGCCGCCTGCGACGTCCACGTTCGGGTCGTAGAGCGGCCGCCCGTCGAGGAGGCGCTGTGCCGCATGCGCATAGGCCTGGTAGTCGTAGCCGAGCGTGGCACCGGCACTGGCGAGGACAGATCCCGTCGTGAGCAGCAGCAGCCCAACACGCTAGGACCGGCGCGAGGTCGCGAACGGCGGCCGCAAGCGACGCCCGGGCGCGCGACCGCAGCCGTCGGCAGCGACCTGCGCGCGAGTCGTGGCCCGTTCCGGCGCGGAGCGCAGGCAGTGGAACGATTGCGACCAGCATGCTGAACGCCGTCACCCAGAGCGTGGGGTTCGCAATCACGATGGCAACCACCAGCATCGGCTCGCCCACGCGGGGACGGATCCGTCCCGCCGCCAAGGCAAGCGCAAGCCCAGCCACGGCGCGAACGGGGAACGGCACGGGGATGATGCTCGCGCCGGCCGTGCCAGCGGATGGGGCGACGAGACTCCCGAACTGCTGCCACGCTGCCGGGCGAGATCATGAGACTCGCCAGGAGCATGAACGATCCCACGACCCCGGCGACAAACGCATCGCGGTACCTCCCGCGGGCGACGAAGTAGGCCAGCCCGAGCACCGGGGTGACCTTGATCGCGGCCGCGACCGCGAAGAACGCTGCGTGACGCCGGAGGCCAAGCACGATCAGGACGGCAAGAACAAGGTGGACATTCCGGTACCAGAGCTCGACCGATACCGGGATGAACGCGACGAGGGCAAGCACCACGAAGGCGTTGCCCCCGCCCAACCACCAGAGACAGGCAAGCAGGAGCCCAGTCCAGGCTGCGACGAAGACTGCGTCCGGGACAACGGCAGTTAGCGGGCGCGAGAAGCTGAGCCAGAGGCGGAGGATAGAAGTACGCGTACGGGGTTCCCGGCGTCGCGGACGGGTTATAGAGCGGGGAGCCCCGCGAATAGCCGTTTGGCGGCCAGCCAATATGCGTACTCGTCAGAAGGAACGCTCCAGCGGGTCAGCGCCACGATTAGGAGGAAGACTCGCACCAAGAGCCGCGAGGATCAGAAGCGTCATCCTGGAGGACCGTCCTTACGGGGAGCGCCAGAGCCCGCTCAAGCGCAGTCACCGTCGTGCGTCGCCCCGTCGCGGCACACGCCGATGGATGAGTGGCGTCCGGAGCAGATCCCAGCCAACCCGGAGCGCAATCCTTGGGCCAGGGTGCATGCGTGACCCGCGCTTGTCCGCCCAGCGGATCGGGACGATCGCGATCCGGTAGCCGCGGCGCCTCGCGAGGTAGATCAGTTCCACGTCGAACACGATGCTGGTGATCGCCTGCCGAGCGAACAGGTCATGGGCGGCCTCGCGCGTGAAACCCTTGAAGCCGCACTGCGTGTCCTGCACGGGGCCGACGGCCCAGACCGAGGCGAGCACATGGAACGCCCTGCCGAGAAGACGCCGATGGGGCGGCTGGCTTGCTCGCATGTCGGAGCCGTCGGCCTGGATCCGGCTTCCCAGCGCCAGGTCATGGCCCGCGAGAGCGGCGACGAGAAGCGGGATCTGGTCAGGCGGCGTCGCCATGTCCGCGTCCGCGAAAAGGACGAGGTCCGTGTCCGTGGCCAGCATGCCGGCCCTGACCGCAGCGCCTTTCCCGCCGTGGGGAATCGGGAGCAGGTCCAGAAGTGGCCGGCCTGCCGCCCCCGGCGAGAGCCGCTTCCGGCCGCGCCCGTACGAGGTCGGCCGTGCCGTCCGTGCTTCCGTCATCGACCACGAGGACTCTGATGTCGTCGGGAAGCGCTGCGGCGCCCGGCGCCCCGTCCCGGCCCGCGCTCGCCGTGCCGCTTGAGGTATCCGAACAGCTCGTCGAGGGCCGGCCCCAGACGAGCCTCCTCGTCATAGGCGGGCAGGACGATCGTGAGGCTGGCAGGCTTCATCGGGCGCAGTCTACGTGCGTGTCCGCCCGCGAACCCGACTCAGATCGGGCCGTCGACATTCATGCGCTCCGCGGCCGCGACAAACGGACCGCCAGCAGGACGCAGGCAGCGGCGATCCACACGCCAACCGGGACGACGATCGTCAGCCCTGCGGCGACGGCCGCCGCTCCAAGCGCAGCCGTGGTCGTCCGGCGTGCCGCTCCCTCGGCCCGGGCAGCGGCTGCAATCGCAACGGGGATGAGCGCCACCGGGTAGTGGAACCAGGTCACGGGGAGGACCACAAGCGAAGCAAGCGTGGCAATGCCGAAGCTCGTGACGGGATCCTTCACCACTCGGCCCACAGCGACTGTCGCAGCGAGCGCGCACAGCGTGACCGGCACCTGGATCGTCCTCGCGGCCGCTTCCGAGAGACCGAAGGCCTGGGCGATTTGCGACGCAGGACCGATGTTGAGGGAGCTCACGATGTCCGCGACCGACGAACCGCCCCGGAGAAAGCCGATGTAGTCGGCCCAGGGGCCGAAGCCGCCGACAAGCAGGCTTGCTGACACGAGACCGAGACCAGCCGCGATCGCCACGCCCAGGATCCGACCGCTCGGGCCTGACGGCCCGTCCCTCCAACCCCGGGCGAGAAGCCAGACGCCAAGCGTGGCAGGGTGGAGCTTGGTAACCGAAGCCACGGCGAGCGCCACGCCGCCGCTGATGGCGCTTCCGCGGCCGGGCACAAGGACCGCCAGGAGGAGGAGGCCGAACAGGAGCGGGAACCACGCGTTGACGTTGCCGAACAGGACCGCGATCGCGAACGGGTACACGTACGCGGCGAGCGCAACCGCGGGAAGCGTGACGCTCCGACCGAGGCGGCCGAACTGGTGCGCGACGATCGCGAGCCCCGCGACCGCCCCGATCGCCCAGCCGGCGAGCATCATCCCGAACGGGATGGACGACAGCGGGACCAAGGCCTGCGCGACGAGTGGGGGATACGAGTAAAAGAGACTCTCGGCGAGGAGCGAGCCGTGTGCGCCCCCGGTCGCGTAGAGCGCCGCTCCGTCGCGCCAATGGGTCGCGGCGTCGACCAGGAGGCGAAGGTCATCGCCGGCCCTGGGAGGCGACATCGCGGCGAGCTGCGCGGCGATCACGACGAGCCCAACCCACCCGGCTATCCCGACCAGGATCCAGGCTGCCGTAGACAACGGGACGGGCGGCCGACGTTCGTGCCCAGCGCGCGTCAACATCACGTGCATCGTACGGGGCGCTGTTTCGCCCGACACCCCTCCTGTCGCCCTCTGAGCAAGGATCTCGCATAGCCCATCCGTACGGGTGCTCGCGCGCATGAAGCGGTGCTACCGTGCACCACCGTGCGGACCGCCGTCCTGCTCTTTCTCGGCGCGCTCATCGTGCGGCTGGTGCTCGTCGCCACGTTCGCCGATCCCGCCTACCCGGATCGTTCTACTACGTCGACGCGGCGCGGAGCCTAGCCGCCGGCCACGGCTTCACGGTCAACTTCGTCTGGATCTTCGCCGAGCTGGGCGGGGCCCTCCCGGCGAACCCCGTCCTGCCGATCCCGAGCTTCGGGCACTGGATGCCGCTGGCGTCGCTCGTCCAAGTGCCGTTCATCTGGCTTCTGGGCCCAACCGCAATCGCGTCCGCGCTGCCGTTCGCGATCTGCGGTGCGCTGGCCGCCCCGATCGCTCGCGGGATCGCCCTCGAGGCCGGGGCCTCGCGGCGCATCGCGCTGGGCGCCGGTATCCTCGCCGCCGTCCCCTCCCTGGCCACGCCGTTCCTGGCCCAGCCGGACAACTTCGGGCTCTACGAGCCGCTCGTCGCCGCGGCCCTATGGATGACCGCGCGCGGGCTCAAGGGGCACACCCACTCCTACGCGCTGGCCGGGTTGCTCGTGGGCTTCGCGACGCTGGCGCGCAACAACGGCGTCCTGGTGGGTGGCGCGGTCGGGCTTGCGTTCGCCTGGGATCGCTGGCAATCCTGGCGGAGCAACGGCGCGCGCCAGGCGGCGATCCCGGTTTGGGCGGCCATCGCCTGCGCCGGCCTGTTCTTGGTCGTCGTGGCGCCCTGGCTGGCGCGCCAGCTGGCCGTGTTCGGCACGCTGAGTCCATCGACGGCGTCCGGCAAGGTCCTCTTCATCCGGAACATCGGCGAATGGGACAGCGTCACGACGCCCGCGACGCTCCAGCACCTCCTGGGCGAGGGGATCGGTCCCCTCCTCGCGAGCCGGGTCGACGGCCTCATCGCCGCGATCACGATCTTCTCGGTGCTCGTCGGCGGCGTCCTGCTCGCGCCGTTCATGGTCGTCGGGGCGTGGTGCCGCCGGCGCTCCCACGACTTCGGGCCGTTCCTCACCTACGCGGCGATCCTGTTTGCGTTCTCTGCGATCGTGTCGGCCGTCCACGTGCCCGGCGGGACGTTCATCCACTCCGCGATCGCGCTGGCGCCGGCCGCGTACGTCCTGGCACTGGAGGGGGTCGCTGCGACCATCGGCTGGATCGCGGCCCGGCGACGCAGCTGGGATCGGGCCAACGCCGAGCGCTTCTTCGTGTCGGCCGCCGTCGGCTTCGCGGTCGTCGTCGGGATCGCCGGCTCGGTCGCCACACACGCGGCCTGGGCGGACGGGCGAACCGACTTCCAGGCGGTCGGGGCGGCGCTGGACGCGGCGGGCGCCCCAATCAGCGACCGGGTGATGTCGATCGACGCGTCCGGCACGCGGTACTGGACCGGCCACGGCGGCGTCGTCCTAGTCAACGATCCGCTGCCCACCGTCGAGCAGGTCGCCCGCGCCTACGACATCCGCTGGCTCGTGCTGGACCGCACCGACAGCGTGGACGCGGTGGCGCCGATCCTCGACGACACGATCCGGCCCGCCTGGCTTGGCCCGCCCATCCTGGCCAACGGCCAGGGATCCCGCGCCGACCTGGCGGTCTACCCGGTCTGCACAACGCCGGGGGACGTGCGTTGCGGGCCTTCGACGCCGTGAGCCGGGAGCCCGCGTGAGCCGCCGAGAGGCCTGGCTGAGCGCCGGGCTCGTCTTCGGTGTTGCCCTCCTGGTCCGCGCCTGGGCGGCGGCCCGGATGCCGTTCCCGACGCCCGAGGACGCAACGTACTACTGGGGCGTCGCACGTAACCTCGTGGATGGGCACGGACTCACGTCCAACGCCCTGTGGAGCTATGTCACGCCGGCGCGGGATGCGTCCGGGGGCCTGAGCCTGGGGTTTCCGCGGCCGGCCTTCGAGATCTGGCTGCCGCTCCCGACGCTCCTCGCGGCGATCCCGATGGCGCTCGCCGGCTCCGACGGCTACGCGCCGGCGCTCATCGTGCCGGTCCTGGTCGGGGCGCTTGTCCCGGTGCTCGCCTGGCGGATCGCGGCCGATCTCGCCGAGGAGCGCGTCCTGAGCCGCGAGCGCGCCCGGACGCTGGCACTGGGCAGCGGCATCGTCGCCGCGCTCTGGCTCCCGCTCGTCCTGTCGAGCGCGGTCCTCGACAGCACCTCCACCTACGGCGTGCCGGCGCTCGCCGCGTGCCTCCTGATGGTCCGGCTCGTCCGGCGCCCGCCGGCGCGGATGCTGGACGCGCGCGCGATCGCGCTCGGTCTCGCGATCGGGATCGCCTACCTGTCGCGCAACGAGGCTGCCTGGATCGGCCTGGCGTGGGTCCTCGTCGCCGCGTGGTCGTATCGCGGCCGCGGCTCTGGGGGCGATCGTCGGCCCGGTCGCCGTCGCGGGCCTGGCGGCGCTCCTCGTGATGTCCCCGTGGCTCGTCCGCAGCTGGCTCACGTTCGGGTCGCCCCTGCCCGGGCAGGCCGCCCTGAACGCGTTCTCCCTGGGCGGCTACGACATCTTCGCCTGGGCGGACCGGCCGACGCTTGCGCGCTACCTGGCCGCGGGCGCGGGCGAGCTACTGGGGCAGCGTGTGACGGCGTTCGAGCACAATGTCGTCGACGTCCTCCTCGTGCCCGGCTTCCCGATCGGCTTCCTCGGGCTGATCGCCCTTCCGTGGATCGGGCGCGGGCGGACGCTCCTGCCGCTGGTCGTGCTCAGCGTGCTCACGTTCGGTGCCACCACACTCCTCTTCCCGGTGGCGACGACGTGGGGCACCTTCCTGCACGCGTCCGTCCCGCCGCTCGTCCTGCTCCTGTGGCCGGCCTGGCCGGGCTCGACGCGGGCATCGCAGCCGTGGGGCGGCGGCGGGGCTGGACGCGCCCGGTGGCCTGGCTCGGGCCGCTCTTCGCCAGCTTCGCGGCGCTGCTCTTCATGTCCGCGGGGATCCCTGCCTACGCGGCGCAGGCGGCTGGCATCGAGGCCGACTACTCGGCGCTCACGGCGCGCTTTGCGGCGTTGGGCGATCCGCTGAACCCCACCGTTCCCGTGATCTCGAACCACCCGATGTGGGTCGCCGAGGCGAACAGGGTCCGCGCCCTCGCCCTCCCCGACGAGCCGGTCGCGAGCGTATTGGAGATCGCGCGCACGTTCGGGGCACGCTACGTCGTCCTCGACGGAACAGCCGGAGGGTGGCCCGCCCGGCTGACCACGGACCCCGACGCACGGTGCCTGCAGCCGGTGACCCTTCCCGGCGCGGGGACAGCGCCCGATGCATTCCGTGTGTACCGGGTCGCCTGCCCGTGAGCGTCCCGTCCGTCGCGCACTCGACGCTGGCGAAGCTCGTCCAGGTTGGCTCGGCCCCGAATCACGTGCTACGAGCGGCGCTCGCTCTCCTCGCGTTTGCGATGGTCCTAGTCGCGGCATCGTACCTGCTGACTGACTATCCCCCTAACATCGACATCGAGATCCCACTCCAAGCCGCAGATCGCTGGGTCCACGGCGGCCAGCCTTACCTTGCATCCGCGTTTGCCAGCTCGTCCTCGAGCGATCTCCCGTTCCTCTATCCACCCCCGGTGCTTCCGCTGGTTGCCCTGCTGCTCGTGGTCCCGCGCCCGCTGCTCATGGCAACTTGGTCGACGGCGATACTTGGCGCTGCGGTATTCGCATGTCGTCGACTGGGGATCGCAGGTCGGTGGATTCCGCTGGTTCTCCTCTGGCCGCCGTTCGCCGAGGGAATCCTGGGGGAAACGTCCAGATCCTCCCTCTTCGGCGCCTTTGTTGCCGTCTTCTGGGATCCTGCGGGCAGGGCGGCAGTCGCCAACACCAACCGGGGTGTCGGCGATCGCTTGCGAACGTCCCGGTCACGGGATCCGCGTTCGTCGACTCGACCAGCCGTCGCAGACGGCCTCCTCGCAGGCCTCGTCCCCGCGCTCAAGGCGAGCCTGCCCCATCCGTGGTTTGCACTTCTGCGCCGACGTCCGTCCGCGGCGCTCACCGGTGCGCTTGTGTTGGGAGTTATTGTAGGTGGCAGCATCCCGTTTCTGGGCCTGGGCCTTTGGCGCTCGTGGTTGGACCAGCTGGGACGAGCGAGCGACCCCTCGTGGCCACTCGCTGGCGCGTCGCTCGCACACGGGCTGCCGGCCATCGTGCAATTCGCGATCGCACTCGGCACTGGTCTTCTGTGCTTCCGGGTTCCAGTCGCTAGCCTTGGAGCATGGACCGGACTGCTGACCGTCCTTGGCGCGCCCTCGCTGAGGATGTTCGGCGTGCTGTTCGCGCTCCCAGCGTTTCTGACTGTGCGCAGAGAGATCGCGCTCGTCGGGGCCTTCCTCGTGGCGACGTACACGTTCAAAGGGTTATGGATGGGGGTGCTTCTTGTAACCGCCGCGCTGGTTCTCGCGGGAGCGGTACCCGGCGATGCGCGAGCCCGAGCCCGAAAGTTGAATTGGCCAAACCGATCGGGCCACTCGCAGTTGGTGGTCCGCCCCGATCCTATGCCTGTGTCCCGGGTCGCCCGCCCATGGCCGGCCCGTATACTTCGCCGCAGATGAGCACCGAGATCGAAACCGGGGAGGCAGGGGCAGACCCGTTCGACAGCCTGTACGCGGAGGCGAAGGCCGCGCTCGGATATGCCGCGAACACCCTGCGCGCCCTCACGGAGCGCTACCGCGAGGCGTACAACGCGGAGCTGATGTCCTGGCATACCGAACACGACGAGCTGGACACGTCGGAGCTCGACGCGCTCACCGCGAGCCGTGGTCTCGAGGCTGGGGCCGGCCCGCCCGTCTCGTCGAGTGAATTGCGGCGCACGGTCGCGGTCGGGGCCAGCGAACTCGGCGAGCGCGCGACCGAGCTCTCGCGCCTTGAGCTCGCGGTTCGCGGCCTCGAGCGCACCTGGCTCTTCGTGGAGCGCGGTGACGCCACCCTCCAGGGCGATCCCGACCTCCCCGACCTCCCCGACGACCTCCGGATGCGCATGGTCGAGGCCCGCGAGGCGGAGCGCGTCCGCCTGGCCCAGGAAGTCCACGACGGGCCGGCACAGGCGCTAGCGAACGCGATCTTCCAGACGGACTACATCGAGCGGCTCCTTAAGTCCGACCCGGACACCGTTGGCCCCGAGCTTCGCTTCCTGCGGGAGAGCCTCCGGCGCGGGCTCGACGACGTTCGGGCGTTCATCAACCAGCTTCGACCCCCGCTCCTGGCGGAGCTGGGATTGAATGGCTCGATCGAGGAAACCGTGGCGTCGATGCGCGCACTCATTGGTGCCACGATCGAGACGGAGCTTGCCGCCCCGGCCGACGGTCTCTCCGACGAGGCGCAGGTGGTCGTCCTCCGCGTCGTCCAGGAGGCGCTCCAGAACATCCGTCGGCATGCGGAGGCACACCTTGTGCGAGTGGGCACGCAGCTCGATGGCGACGCCTGGGCGATGGAGGTGGCCGACGATGGCCGCGGCTTCGACGTTGACGCGGTGACCGCCCGGGGCCGGCTCAACTTCGGGCTCCAGTTCATGCGCGACCGCGCCGCGTTGATCGGCGCGCGTTTCGAGGTGCGATCCCGCCCATCGGGAGGGACGCTGGTCCGGCTGGACATTCCCGTCGGGACCGCGAGGAGGTAGGCAGGTGATGTCGTACGGTGGACCGGAGCGTCGGAGGGGGGGACCCGACCGGCGCGCGGCCGGCGAGAAGGTCCGGATCCTGCTCGTCGACCATCACGCGTTGATTCCGGGTTGGCATGCGCAGCATCATCGAGCGCGAGCCCGACCTGGAGATCATCGGAGAGGCCGACGATTCCCGGTCCGCGCTCGACGCCGCGTTGGAGACGAGCCCGGACATCATCCTGATGGACCTTGCACTGCCAACGCCCGGCGGGATCGAGGCGACCCAGCGGATCAAGCGGGAGCTGCCAGCCTGCGGGATCATCATGCTCGCCGTCGAGGAGGACGAAGAGGCCCTCTTCGACTCGATCAAGGCGGGTGCGGCCGCATTCATCCTCAAGGATGTCGGCCCGGACGACCTCGTGACGATCATCCGCCGGGTGAGCGACGGCGAGTTCCTGATCAACGAGAAGGTCTTCGCCAAGCCGGCCGTTGCGAGCCGCGTGCTCAAGGAGTTTCGCGAGCTAGCTGTCTACGGGCAGGAAGCCGCCCCGATCTTCGCGCCGCTCTCGCCGCGCGAGGTGCAGATCCTCGACAACATCGCCCAGGGTATGACGAACAAGCAGGTCGCCTACGCCCTCACGATCAGCGAACAGACCGTCAAGAACCACATGAGCTCGATTCTTCGGAAGCTTTCGGTCAATGATCGGACCCAGGCCGTGGTCTATGCCATGCGCCAGGGCTGGATCCGCATGCCGGAGGACTGACCCGACCGGGATGACCGAGCCCGTTCGCACCGCTGCCGACCTCACCGCGGCCCTCGACCGGGAGGTCGAGGGGCTGGAGCGCGAGCTTTCCGAGATCGAGCTCCTTGCCACCCAGGCGCGTAGCGAGTCGGGACGCCACGAGCAGAAGCGAGCCCATCTGGAGGAGAAGCTCGCGGCGATCCAGGTCGCGCCAACTCCCGAGATCGCCGAGCAGAACGCGCAGCTCATCACGGTCACGAAGACGGGCCGCCCTGATGGACGCCCAGATCGACGTCCTGCAGGGGAAGCAGAAGGTGCTGGCGCGGTATCGCGACGCCCTTGTCAAGCTGCGCGAGGAAGTGGCCGGCCTCGCGGGCTTCGATGCCCAGCCCGTGACACCGGCGCCTGCGGCGGTGGGCGAGCCGGGCAGCAGGGTCGCCGGCGGGGGGCCCGCCGCCGTGCACCGCCTCCTGCAGTCCGCCCAGGAGGACCTGCGCCGCGACATTGCGCGGGCGATGCACGACGGCCCCGCCCAGAGCCTCACGAACATCGTGCTCCAGACCCAGATCGTCGAGCGGCTGATCGACCGCGACCCCGCGGCAGCCCGCGCCGAGGTCCGGGAGCTCGTTAGCATGGTCCAGCGGACGCTGGATGCCACCAAGACGTTCATCTTCGACGTCCGGCCGATGGTGCTCGACGACCTAGGCCTGGTTCCCACACTTCGCCGCGTCGCCCGCGACCGGAGCCGGCGCGCTCAGGTGCCCGTGGAGTTCGACACGGTCGGCACAGATCAGCGCCTTCCCGTGGAGATGGAGAGCGCCGTCTTCCGAATCGTGGACGATTCCGTGGCGGCACTCACCCCGGCGCACCCGGAACGCGTCACCGTGTCACTCGAATGGGGAGCCACCGAGCTGACGACGACGGTGCGCGCCCACCGGGCTCCGCGCGACGAGGAGCCCGCGCCCGAGCCGATCGCCGCGGACGTCCCGGCCGCCCTCGCGAGCATGATCGAGGCCCGCCGTGCCGACCGGGCGGTAGAGGTCGCCGCCGGCGGCATCTCGGCCGACGTCCGGCGCGAGATCACCGACCGCGCAGCAGCGCTCGGAGGCCGTGCCACGGTAGCCGCCGACGGGCTGGGTGTCGAGGTCGTATTCCCGACGCCCACGCCCGCCGAAGTTGCGCCCGGCGCCCACCCGGGATGATGCGGCACGCCGAACTCGACGCCGGCCAGGGCCTGGTCGAGTTCGGCGTGATCCTCGCGCTTGTACTCATCATCGCGACGATCGCGCTCGTCTTCTTCGGGCCGCAGCTTGCCTGGGCGCTTAGCCTAATCGGGACCCAGGTCGACAAGGCCGGATGAGGGCCCGCCGCCCGAGGTGGTGCGCGGCCGCGCCATGAAAGCCTGCCGTCTCGCGGCGTGAGCGTGGCATACCCGCGATTAGTACTCTCGACCCCCTAGTAATGGTGCGAACGGATCGTGTATTGTCCGCCTGCTCCAATCTGGGAGTGGACTCATCAAGGAGACCAGCACATGGCGCTCATTTCGTATATCTCGTCGATTCTCCATCGCGACGAGGAGGGGCAGGGCCTCGCTGAGTACGCCCTGATCCTCGCACTCATCGCGATCGTCGCGATCATTGCCCTCATCTTCCTCGGCGGCCAGGTCAAGACGATCCTGAGCAACGTCGGCAATTCGGTCTAGGCGTCGCAACTGGGGGCTAGAGCGTCTCGAGGCGCCGCCAAGGGCGGCGCCTCGAGAGTTTCCGGGCGGGCGCAAACAGTCCGCTGCGGTGGACCCAACGTTGCCAAGACATCGCGAAGCTCGTTGCCAACTCGTCAAGAGCCTCGCTGAAGGGAAGTGATCTGAGTGGCCTACGTTCTCGTTCGGATCTGGTCCGCTCTCTCGGGCGACGAGGAGGGCCAAGGCCTCGCTGAGTACGCCCTCATTCTCGCCCTCATCGCAATCATCGCGATCATCGCCCTTGTCTTCTTGGGCGGCCAAGTCAAGACGATCCTCAGCTCGGTCGGAAACTCCGTCTGACCACTCTTGCACGAGGCGCCTGGTCCGTGCCTCCGGCTACGATCTGACGCAACGGTGCGAGCCGGTGGGCCTCTTGGTCCGCCGGCTCGCACCGTTTCTGGGACCGCGTTCGTCGCGTTCGCGCTGGAGTTCCGACCATATCCTCCTAATGGTCCTGGCCCTTTGGTATAGTCGCGCGGCCCTCGGGCGATGCTACATTGGTGCCGCCTGTCACATGGCTACGGGGAGAAAGAACCTTGAAGCGGAGCAACCGGCTTATTCTGCTTATCGGCCTATTCCTGGCCGTGGTCGCGTTCGTCGGGGTGATCATGCTGACGGGGAACTCCTCGTCGAGCGGCGGCACCACCAGTACAGGACCGTCGCCCTCGCCCACGACGGCCAAGGTCGTGAAGGCCGCCGTCGACATCGCCGCCGGCACGAACGTCACGGCCTCGATGGTCGAGCTCGACGAGGTGCCGCTCGCGGCCGCCGGACCCGACACGATCCCGGACACGGGCCTAGCCATCGGAAAGACGATCCGTCGGTCCGTGACCAAGGGTGAGACGCTCGGGTACTCGTTCTTCGTGAACTCGGGCGTGGAGACTAACGTCACCGATGGACTGCCGCGCGGCCTCCGGGCGATGGCGATCCAGGTTTCCCAGGTGACGGGTGTCGGGACCCTGATCCAAAACGGCGATCACGTCGACGTGGTCATCTCGATGAAGATCCAGCCCGTGGTCCCCGACCCGAAGAACCCGCGCGCAGGTCATCAACATCGGCGCACCCGCAGGGCTCCGTCAAGATGGTCCTCCAGAACGTGCTGGTCGTCGGCACCCTCCTGCCCCCCGCCTCGCAGTCCAACGCCCAGCCGTCACCGACGCCCACGCCCTCCGGCCAGACGAGCAGCGGCGCCCAGGGACCGACGACGAGCCTCAACGGCCAGTCCGAGATGGTGATCGTCGCCGTCACGGCCAACCAGGCCGAGATCATCCGCTACTCCCAGCTGTACGCGGACCCTGCCGCCGGCGACAACATCTCGCTCGTGCTCCGCTCCCCCAAGGACTACATCAAGCTTGATGCGAACGGGAACCCGGTCCTCGACGCGCAGGGGAACCCGGTCGCCACCACCCCGCCGGTCGACACCACCGATGGCGTAATCCTCAAGACCCTGATCGACAAGTACGGCGTCCTTCCACCCGACCTCCTGAACAAGTAGGAGCTGGTCGTTCGCGATCGGTCCCGTCGCCGGCCCGCCTCTGCCCCGGAGGCGGGCCGTTCTGCCAGCATCGGCCCACAGACGAGCACCATGCCCGACCAGATCCGCGTCCTCATCGTCGACGACATCCCGGAGACCCGAGATCACCTGACGAAGCTCCTGGGCTTCGAGAAGGACATCGAGGTCGTGGGTGCCGCCGCCTCCGGCGCCGAGTCGCTCCAGATGGCAGCCAGCCTGCAGCCGGATGTCGTCCTGATGGACATCAACATGCCCGACATGGACGGGATCACGGCGACGGAGCTTCTCGCGGCCCAGGTCCCGAACAGTCGCGGTCGTCATGATGTCCGTCCAGGGCGAGGCGGACTATCTCCGGCGCTCCATGCTGGCAGGCGCCCGGGAGTTCCTCGTCAAGCCGTTCAGCTCCGACGAGCTGACCGCATCCATCCGCCAGGTCCACGCCAGGGAGCACGAGAAGCGGCTCCGCTACGCGGCGCCCGCCCTCGTCGACCCGCGCGCTGGCGGCAGCCGGCCGCGAGCCCGGGAGGATCGTGGCGGTCTTCTCGTCCAAGGGCGGGGTCGGACGCACGACGATCGCCGTGAACCTGGCGGTGGCCGCCGCGTCCGAGCCCGGCAAGCAGGTCGCCCTCATGGACGGCTCGTTCCAGTTCGGCGACGTGGGAGTGCTGCTCAACCTGAACCCCAAGAACAAGTCGATCGCGGACCTGGTGCCCGAACTCGAGGCCGGCGGCGAAGCCGGAGTCGCTCGACACGTTCATGCAGCCGCACTCCTCCGGGCTCAAGGTCCTGCTGGCACCTCCCTCCCCCGAGCTCGCCGAGGGCGTGACACCCGCGGCAGCGAAGCGGGCGCTGGAGATGCTGCGCAGCCGCTACGACCTCGTGATCGTGGACTGCGCGTCGTCCTTCAGCGACGAGACGCTGGCGATCCTGGACATCGCGGATACGATCCTCACGGTTCTCACGCTCGAGATCACGAGCATCAAGAACATGCGCCTCTTCCTGGAGGTGGCCGACCAGCTGGGCTACCCCGCGGACAAGATCCAGCTGGTCCTGAACCGGGCGGACTCGGCCCTCGGGATCCGCGTCGCAGACGTGGAGCATTCGATCGGCCGCAAGGTCGACCACACGATCGTGAGCGACGGCCGGAGTGTTGTGTATGCACTCAATAGGGGCGTACCGTTCTTCACGAGCAATCGCGAGGCGCAGGTCTCGCAGGACATTCTTCGAGTGGCCCGGTCGTTGACCGGGGAGCAGGAGAAGACGCGCAGCGGAGCCCGGAAACAGGCTCCTCGAAAGTCGTTGTTCGCATGGCGCTAGGGGCGCCGGAGCACGTCCCCTCCGGGGGCTGAAGGGGTGGTTGGAAGATGTCCCTGCTGAAGCGAATCGAGAGTGCTCGACCCGGAGGAACGGGGCCCTCGTTGCCGACCACACCCGCCGGGCCACCCGCGGGAGGGCCCGGCTCGGGGCCGGCCGCGTCTCCGCCGAGCACGGCGCCGGCCCAGCGGCTGATGTCGTCGGCGCCGGTCCGCGAGTCCTTCCGCGACGTCAAGTTCCGGATCCAGTCGCGGGTCATCCAGGACCTGGACCCGAAGCTCGACCTCTCGAACCAGGTCGAGGTCCGCCGCCAGATCGAGGAGATCTTCGGCAAGGTCATCGACGAGGAGGGCCTTGCCCTCACCCGGGCCGAGCGGGTCCGGATGCTCGAGCAGATCACCGACGAGATCATCGGCCTGGGGCCGCTGGAGCCGCTCCTGCGCGACGAGTCCATCACCGAGGTGATGGTCAACGGCCCGCGCCAGGTCTACATCGAGCGAAGCGGCAAGCTGGAGCTGACGCAACGTCGTCTTCCAGAACGACGACCACGTCATGCGGATCATCGACCGGATCATCGCCCCGATCGGTCGCCGCGTGGACGAGTCGAGCCCGATGGTGGACGCACGCCTGACGGACGGGTCCCGCGTCAACGCGATCATCCCGCCGCTCTCCCTGGTCGGCCCCGTCGTCACGATCCGGAAGTTCGCCGCCTCCCCCTTCACGGTGGACGACCTGATCCGCTTCGGCACGGCGACCCCGGAGATGTTCGACTTCCTCAAGGCCTGCGTCGAGGCCCGGCTCAACATCTTCGTGTCCGGCGGGACGGGCTCAGGCAAGACGACCACGCTCAACGTGCTGTCCTCGTTCATCCCGAACGACGAGCGGATCATCACGATCGAGGACGCGGCGGAGCTGCAGCTCCGCCAGGAGCACGTGGTGACGCTCGAGTCGCGGCCGCCCAACATCGAGGGCAAGGGCGAGATCCCGATCCGCGAGCTCGTGCGGAACTCCCTCCGGATGCGGCCCGACCGGATCATCGTCGGCGAGTGCCGTTCGCGGCGAGGCGCTGGACATGCTGCAGGCGATGAACACCGGCCACGACGGATCGATGTCCACGGGCCACGCGAACAGCCCGCGCGACATGCTGTCGCGCCTGGAGACGATGGTCCTGATGGCCGGCGTGGACCTCCCGCTGCGGGCGATCCGCGAGCAGGTCGCCTCGGCGGTCGACCTCATCGTCCACCAGGCCCGCCTGAAGGACGGCACCCGGCGCATCACGAACATCACCGAGGTCCAGGGGATGGAGGGTGACGTGATCGTGATGCAGGACGTCTTCGTCTTCGAGCAGACCGGCATCGTCGAGGGCAAGATCCAGGGCCGGCTCAAGCCGACCGGCATCCGTCCGAAGTTCGTCGAGAAGTTCGAGGTGCAGGGGATCCACCTTCCGCCCGGACTCTTCGGCTTCGTCTTCTAGGGCGCGGGCCGGGAGGTTCGATCGTGTCGCCAACGATCCTCGTCGCCGCCGCCGCGGCGCTCGCGATCCTGCTCATCGCAGCCGGCATCGCGACGTCCGGCCGCGGGACCGGCCGTCACCGCGCGCCTCGAGCGCTACGCGTCGGGGCGCCAGGAAGCCGGCGAAGCCGGCGTCCACCGGCCAGGGCCCGATCAGCGACCTGATCGCGCAATCGTCGGCGGTCGCCGCGCTGAACCGGGTGGTCGAGGAGCGCGACTTCGGCGCGAACCTGTCCCGGGAGCTCGCCCGCGCCGACCTCAAGCTCAAGGTCAGCGAGTACCTGTTCATCTGGGTCGGCGCGGTCGTCGGGATCCCGGTCTTCATGTTCATCTTCGGGTACTTCCTGCCGGCCCTGCAGAGCCCGATCGCCCTGCTGATCGGCGCCGTCGTCGGGTTCTTCCTGCCGCGCTTCTACGTTCGCCGGCGGCAGGGCGGGCGGCTCAACGCGTTCAACAAGCAGCTGCCGGACACGATCACGCTGCTCGCCAACGCGCTCCGGGCAGGCTCCTCGTTCCTGCAGGCGATCGAGCTCGTTGTCCGCGAGTCGCGGCCGCCGATCTCGACCGAGTTCCAGCGCGTGATCCGCGAGGTGAACCTGGGTCTCCCCTTCGAGCAGGCCCTCCAGAACATGGTCCGCCGGGTCGAAGTCCGAGGACCTGGACCTGATGGCGACGGCCATCTCCATCCAATACCAAGTCGGCGGCAACCTCGCCGAGATCCTCGACTCGATCGCCTACACGATCCGCGAACGCGTCCGCATCAAGGGCGAGATCCGCACGCTCACGGCCCAGCAGCGGATCTCCGGCTACGTCGTGGCATTCCTGCCGATCGGCCTGGCCAGCTTTCCTGTTCATCATCGCGCCGAGCTTCATGGCGCCGATGTTCGACCCTGCCGTCAACGTGGCCGGGATCCCGACCGGCATGATCCTGATCGGGGTGGGCCTGACCATGATGTTCATCGGCTTCATGATCATCCGCCAGATCGTGGACATCGAGGTCTAGCCATGGGCACACTGCTACCGATCGTCATCGCGGCCGCCGCGGCGTTCGCGATCCTCCTCGATCGCGCTGGGGCTCGCGGGCGGCGCGTCCGTGGACCCGGTCCAGGCCCGCCTGACCCAGCTCGGGACGATGCAGGCCAAGAACCTCGAGGAGATCGAGCTCCAGCAGCCGTTCTTCGAACGCACGCTCCGCCCGCTCGCCGGACGCCTGTCCGGCAGCGTCGCCCGGATGACGTCGACATCGTTCACCCAGACGACGGAGAAGCGCCTGGCGATGGCCGGGAATCCCGGTGATCTCCGGGTCGCCGACTGGCTGGGCATCAAGGCGATCTCGGCGATCGTCTTCGCGATCCTGTTCTTTCTCGTCTTCACGTTCCTGCTCGGCACCGGCATCGTGCTTGGCCTGGCTCCTCGGCGTCGTCGGCGTCGTGTTCGGCTACATCGCTCCCGGAGTTCTGGCTCGGCCGGCGCGTCGAGTGCCCGGCAGCACGCGATCCTCCTCCAGATCCCCGATGCGCTGGACCTCCTGACGATCAGCGTCCGGGCCGGGCTCGGGTTCGATGCCGCGCTCGCCAAGGTGGTCGAGAAGCTGGTCGGCCCGCTCACCGACGAGTTCCGCCGCGCGCTCGCCGAGGTCCGGATGGGCAAGGCGCGCCGCGACGCGCTCCGCGACATCGTGCCGCGCACAGAGGTCACGCCGCTCACCAACTTCATCGGCGCGATCATCCAGGCGGAGCAGCTCGGCGTCTCGATCAGCAAGGTCCTCCAGGTGCAGTCCGAGCAGCTCCGCATCGAGCGTCGCCAGCGCGCCGAGGAGATGGCGAACAAGGCGCCGATCAAGATGCTGTTCCCGCTGGTCGGCTGCATCTTCCCGTCGCTGTTCGTCGTCATCCTGGGGCCCGCGATCATCCTCATCATCAAGAACCTCGGGCGGGGCATCAACGGCGGTCATTGACCTCGGGCATCGGGTGGCGTGGGCGTGAGCGACTGTCCGACTCGGGCCGCCAGGTGGTCACACCTTCGCGCGTCCGCAACCTGACGCGCGACACGGTGGTCGCGGAGCGCGTCGAGCTCGCTGCATCCTTCGGCGCGCGCTTCCGGGGCCTCATGGGCCGGCGGTCGCTCGCTCCGGGCTGCGGGCTCTGGTTGACCGGCACCTCGAACATCCACATGTTCTTCATGCGCTTCCCGATCGACTGCGGTCTTCCTGGGCCGGCCGGCGCGCCGACGGGGCACGCCGGTCGTGGCCGTGCATGCCGACCTGCGCCCATGGACGGGGATCGTCTGGTACGCGCGCGGCGCGGACGTCTGCCTGGAGCTGCCCGCCGGCACTGCCGCCGCCTCGGGCACGGTCGTCGGCGACGTCGTGGAAACGGAGCAGGAGCCCGCAAGGGGCTGACGAGCGAATCCACTCGTAGTCGGCGTGCATCGAGCCGGGAAGGCGAAGGGCCCACGACTATACTTGCGTTAACGCCTGCCGGCCGCCCGCGCCGCTCCTCGCGTCACGGGCCGCCGCCACCCTGGAGGTCAGCCGTGAGGACGATCGTCAAGGGCAAGAACCTCGATGTCCCGGATGCCGTGCGCCAGTACGGTGAACGCAAGATGCGGCGCCTGGAGCGCTTCCTCGACGACCGGACCGATGCGATCCTCGAGATCTCCGTGGAGCACCACCGGAGCGCGGACGATGCGCGGATCGCCGAGGTCACCCTCGTCATCGACGGCCAGACGCTGCGCGGGCGGGCCGACGCCCTGACCTACGAGGCGGCGATCGACGAGGTCGTGGACAAGGTGGAGCGGCAGGCGGTCGACCACCGCGAGAAGCCGCGGAACCGGGCCCGGGGATCCGAGGAGAAGGGCATCCTCTCGCGCATCGCTGACGGGACCGCTGAGGGCGGCCGCGAGCGCCGCGTCGTCAAGTCGAAGCGCTTCGCGATCGAGCCGATGTTCGAGGAGGATGCGATCGCCGAGATGGAGACGCTCGGCCATGCCTTCTTCGTGTTCGTCAACGCGGAGAACGAGCGCGTCAACGTGCTCTACCGGCGCAAGGACGGCGACTTCGGGCTGATCGAGCCCGTCATCGCCGGCGAGTACACGTCGAACCGGGCGCCCCGGACTCGCTGAGCCGCCGCGAACGGTCCGGCGGCCGTGAGGCCGAGACCGCCGCGGCACTAGTTCGCCCACAACGCGGGAGCCGGGGCCGAAACCGGGCTCCCACGGCGCGCGGCCCGCAGGGGCTCCTGTACGATCCAACTGATGCCCGCCCGCCCAGCACCACCGGCCGCGGTTGCCCCCCTGCCGCCGCCTGCGATGGCGAGCCTCCCCGGCGGCCGCCGGCTGGGGGCGCACCTCGCCACGGGGGGCGGGCTCGTCCGTGCTGCGGAGCGTGCACGCGCAATCGGCGCGGACAGTCTCCAGCTCTTCTCCGACAACCCGACGGCATGGCGGCGCCGCGAAGCGCTGCCGGACGAGCTCCCCGCCTTCCGCGCGAAGGTCGCGGAGCTCGGCCTCGGCCCGCTCGCCATCCACGCGGCGTACCTCGTCAACCTGGCCGGGCCGGACGACGACCTCTTCGAGCGGTCGCTGGGCGTCCTGGCGCGGGAGATCGCAGTGGCGCCGGCGTACGGAGCCCGGTTCGTCAACGTCCACGTCGGCTCGCACCGGGGGGCGGGCCCGGCGGCCGGGATTGCCAGGGTCGCCGACGGCGTCGCGCGGGTGCTGGAGGAGGCGCCCGCGGGCGCCGAGGCGCCGATCCTCGTCCTGGAGAACTCCGCAAGCGGCGGTGACGGCCTCGGCGTCAGCGTCGACGAGCTGGCCCGGATCCTCGACGCGATCGAAGAACGGGGCGTCGAGCCCGACCGCGTCGGGCTCTGCCTCGACACGGCCCACCTCTGGGGAGCGGGCATCCCGATCGGCACGGCCGGCGAGGTTGACGCGCTCGTCGAGGCCATCGCGGCCCGCGTCGGCCTCGAGCGCCTGCTCATGATCCACCTCAACGACTCGAAGGCTGCGTTCGGCTCGCGGGCCGACCGGCACCAGCACGTGGCCGCCGGGGAGATCGGGGCCGACGGGCTCGCCCGGTTCCTGACCCACCCGGCGCTCGGGCACGTGGCGTACTACCTGGAGACACCCGGCATGGACGTCGGCTACGACGCCGTCAACGTGGCGCGGGCGCGCGACCTCGCCGCGGGCATCCGACCCGCGCCCCTGCCGCGGGAGGCGCTCGAGCTGCGGGGAAGCCGGTCACGGGCGGCGGAACCCGCATGAGCCGGGACCCGGGGCGGGCACGGGACCTCGCCGTCCTTGGCGGCCTGCTGGCCGTCGCGGCGCTGCTGCGCCTGCCCGGCCTCGCGGACCGCGGAGGGTGGGACTCGGACCAGGGCATCGACATGGCCACGCTCCGGGCGTTCGTCACGCACGGCGTCGTCCCGCTCCTCGGGCCATCCACGTCGATCGGCAACGTCCACCACGGCGCGCTCTACTACTACCTCCTCGCCCCGGCCGCCATGCCGTCGGGTGGCACGGATCCGACGGCCGTCGTCCTCCTGATCGCCCTCTTCGGGATCGCCGCGGTCGCGGTCACCTGGTGGCTCGGGCGGGCCATGGGCGGCCCGGCCGCGGGCCTCGTCGCCGGACTGCTCACAGCCACATCGGCCACCGATGGTCGGCTCCTCGACCTTCATCTGGAACCCGAACCTCCTGCCGCTCGCAGCATCGCTCGCGCTCGCCTTCGCCTGGCGCGCCTGGACGACGCGCAACGCGCGCTGGTGGCTCGGTGCGGGCGCCGCGCAGGCCGTGGTCCAGCAGGCCCACCTGCTGGGGATCTTCGCCCTGCCCGCGCTCGCCGCCCTCTGGCTCGCCGACCTGCGCCGGAGTCCCGATCGACGCCGGTCCGTCGCACGCTGGGGCCTTGTCGGGCTGGCGCTGATCGCGCTCGGGTACCTCCCCCTGGTCATCCACGAGCTTGGATCGGGCTTCGACCAGACGCGGGCCGCGCTCGACTACCTGCGCGCCGGCGGGGACACCGCGGGGCCCGGCCTCGCCGTGCGGCTCCTGTTCGTCCCGCTCCGGGTCGTCGCCTGGCCGCTCGTCGGCCTCGCGACCGATGCGCCGGCCGCCGCCGTGGTCGCCGTCGTGGTGACCGTTGCCCTCGTCGGCTGGCGGCTGGCCGCCGCGCGCGGGCCCGAGGCGACCGCGGCGCGATGGCTCGCCGTCTGGGTCGTCTCGGCCACCCTGCTCCTGGCCCTCTTCGTGGCATCCCTGGCGACCGTGACGCCGTTGCCGGTGGACCATTACCACGCTTACGTGGACCCCGCCATCCTCGTCCTGGTCGGCCTCGGGGCCGCCGCGCTCTGGCGGCGCGACCGCGCTGGCCGCGTCCTCGCGGTGGCCGGCGTCGCGGCCCTCGTCGCGTGGAACCTGGCGACCCAGCCGCCCGCCGTCGCGCCGAACGGGAGCTGGCCCGAGGCTCGCGCTGCTGCCGCCCGGCTCGCCGCCGAGATCCGCGGCGTTCCGACCGCGCTCCTGGACGTGCCGCCCTTCAAGCCGGTCACCGCATACTCGTACCCGCTCGCGTTGCTGGGGGTGACGCCGGTCGAGGCGCCCGCGGCGAGCCGACTGGTCGTGATCTGCGATGACCTGTTCCAGCAGGTCGTCGGGGCGGCCTGCCGGGGGCCCGCCGAGACCGCCGCGCTGGCGCGCGCCGGGGTCGCTCGACCCGTGCTCGTGGACCGCTTCTCACCGGCCCCGGGCCGGACGATCTCCGTGTACGAGCGCGGCACCCCCTGAACGCGCGAACGCCGGCGCCCCAGAACGCCGGCGTTCGCTGTGCCTGAAACCCGGAAGGGGAGGGGCCTCCCGGGGGGCGGGATTGTTCGGTTCAGCGGTTCGGCGGCCGCCTAGAGAGAAGGCTCGATGGTCGGCCGGTCGCCGGCCCCTGATCGGAAACCGGCGACCCGCCGACGACGGAGGCAAGCGCAGTGAAGCCCTGCCGGGCCGGGATCTGCGCGTAGGGGGGCCGGGTGCCCGGCGCCGACGACGGGGCGGGCGAAGCGGCGCATCCGGACCGCGAGGTAGTACTCCATGACCTGGCGCACCTGGGCTTCGCCGAGGGCTTCGTCGGCGCGGAGGGCATACTCGACCCGGGCGGTCGGGTTCATGGTTGCGCTGCTGGAGACGAGGCCGAGGTACTGGGGCGCGTCCGCGTCCTCACGGATCTCACGCAGCCCGCGCGCCAGCTTGGTGGCCGTCCCGAGCGACGGAGTCCGGTCACCGCGGATCAGCCGCGAGATCGTCGAGTGATCGACGCCCGAAGCCTGTGCCAGCTGGCGCTGGGACATCTTCTTGGCCTTGAGCTGGCCTCGCAGCCACTCGTTGAATGGCCGGCCGATCTGCGTAGTCATCTCGGGCTGAGCGCTCCCTGGTCCACGCGGTGGGTGCCGCGTCGGTGTCACTATCGGAAGTGGCGCGCCGGGGAACCATGACCCGTTGGTACCCCTGGGAGGCGCCGGTCGGACGGGGTCACCGGGCCGGCCAGGGAGCGCTCGGTCGACTCTGCGAGGGGACGCAGGGAGCCGCGCGGCAGCGCCTGACGGGCACGCTCGCGGGCGCGATATGCCGCCCGCTCAGACCCCGGAGGGGATCTCCTCGCCCAGGTTCGCGCCGCCGCGGCGGAGTGGCGAGACCGCGTAGTAGATCCCCCCGATCACGATGATCGAGAAGACGCTGATCGTGCGGTCCACGAGCGCAATCGTGGTGGCTTCCGTCAGGGGGACGTGATAGGCCGCGGTCATGACCCCGACCACGCCCAGCTCCACGATCCCCAGGCCTGCCGGGCTCAGGGGGACCGCCGTGAGGAGCGAGCCGATCAGCGCCACGAAGACGACGCCGGACAGACCGAGGTCGACGTCCGGGAGGGCGAGCGCGCGGACGACGAAGTAGAGCCGGAGTGCCTCCGTGCCCCAGATGAGCCCGGTCACGACCACGAGGCCGGGGAGCGCCCGCAGGCCGACTGCCCCGAAGACACCCTCCTCGAAGCGGTCGTAGAGCTCGACGAGCCGCTCCCGCCGCGGGATGGGCAGCGCGACGAGGATCCGCCGCCCGAAGTTGCGCAAAGTCAGGAGGAGCAGCGCGAGCACGACGACCACGCCCGCGCCGATGGCGAAGACGACCTGGATCGACGGCGGAAGGCCGGAACGGAAGCTCCAGTAGCCGGCGGCGAGTCCCAGCACCGCGATCACGAAAAGGTCGAGGATCCGCTCGATGAACACGGTCCCGAACGTCCGCGAAAGCGACGCGGTGCTGTTGATCTTCAACAGATAGGCGCGGTAGACGTCGCCGAGCTTGGCGGGCACGAGGCAGTTGACCAGCCACGAGAGGAAGAGGATGCGGGTGGCGTCCGGCGTGCCGACCCGGAAGCCCGCGCCGCGCAGGAGAAGGACCCAGCGGAATCCCCGCAGCGGGAAGCCGGCGTAGAAGATCAGGAACGCAGCCAGGAGGAGCAGCGGGTTCGCGGCCCGGACGCCGGCCACGAGCTGGCTCACGTTCACATTGAGGGCGACCCGGAAGACGAGCACGAGGAGCACGATCGGGACGACGAGGCTCAGGATCGTCCGGGGCTGGCGCAGGCGCCGGCCGAGCGAGAGCTGCTCGCTGCCTGCTTCGGCGGCGCCGTCGTCGGGCGAGTCGACCGGGTCCTGCGGCGGGACGGCTGTCACCGCGGGTCGCCCGGGGAGAGGTGGCGCTGGCGGCCGTTGCCGCGGGCCCGCTGCAGGAGCTTCGCGATGGGGGTCAGGCCGCGCACCAGGTAGGTCGCATGGCCCGGCTGCACCTCTGCCGTCTCGAGGGCGCGGAGGAGCCCGGACGGCGTCGACGGGTCGCCGCGCAGGCTCGTGGACGCGACGCCGACCTCCAGCAGGGAGTGCGCGTCGGAGACCGCCACCCCGGGCAGGCCGGTCCGCAGTGCAAACGCCTGGGCGCGCTCGTTACCGTCGCCGAAGACCACCCGGGCGTTGTAGGCCTCGACCCAGTCCACGAGACCGGCGAGCGCGTCGAGCTCCGCCTCGGCGTTGGCCATCGAGTTCCGGTGCCGGTCGAACGGGTGCGGGATCCCGACCAGGCCACCCTGCTCGCGGACGAGCGCGATGGTCGCCGCGGGTGTCAGGCCGGGCGGCACGGCCGTTTCGAGGAATAGGCAGATCAGGTCGCCGGCCGACGTCTTGACCTCCTCGCCGACGATGACGCTCAGCCCCTCCGGAGCGGCGGCGCGAGCCCGGAGCGCCCCGTCGATGCGGTCGTGATCGGTGATCGCGAGGTGCGTGATCCCCCGCCGCTGGGCCGCATGGGCAACCTTCACGGGATCCGAGAGGCAGTCGAACGAGGCGTTCGTGTGGCAGTGGAGATCGACGAAGGCGATGGACGTGGCGGATCCTCGGTCCGCCGGTCCGCCTGCGTCCACGATGCGGGTCAGATCTGCTGGACGAGCGACTTCTTGAAGAAGTCGAAGTGCTCCAGCGCCAGGCCCGTGCCGAGCGCGACGCAGTTGAGCGCGTCCTCGGCGACGTGGCACGGGACGCCGGTCACCTGGGTGAGCAGCCGGTCGATGTTGCGGAGGAGCGAGCCGCCGCCGGACATCACCATGCCCTTGTCGATGATGTCCGAGCTCAGCTCGGGTGGCGTCTGCTCGAGCACGCTGCGGACCGCCTGCACGAGCTGCTGGAGCGGGAGCTCGATCGCCTCCATGACCTCCGAGCTCGTGATCGGGATCGTCCGCGGCAGCCCCGCGATCAGGTCCCGCCCGCGGACCTCCATCTGGAGCTCGCGTTCGAGCGGAAGGGCGGTCCCGATCGCGATCTTGACCTCCTCCGCGGTCCGGTCGCCGATCATCAGGTTGTACTTCTTGCGGATGTAGGAGGCGATCGCCTCGTCGAACCGGTTGCCGCCGACGCGGAGGCTGTTGCTGACGACGATCCCGCCGAGCGAGATCACCGCGATCTCGCTGGTGCCGCCGCCGATGTCGATGATCATGTTCCCGGACGGCCCGCTGATCGGCACGTTCGCCCCGATCGCGGCCGCCAGGGGCTCCTCGATGAGGTACGCCTCGCGGGCACCGGCCTTGAGCGCCGCGTCGCGGACCGCCCGCTTCTCGACCGAGGTGACGCCCGCCGGAACGCTGATCATCACCTCGGGCCGCGACAGGGCGAACGAGCCCTTCCGGGCGCGGCCGATGAAGTAGCGCAGCATCGCCTCCGTGATCACGTAGTCGGCGATGACGCCGTCCTTCATGGGCCGGATCGCGGAGATGTTGCCGGGCGTCCGGCCGATCATCTCGCGGGCCTCCTCGCCGACCGCGACGATGTGGTTGTCGTCCGACACGGCGACGACCGAGGGCTCCTGGATGACGATGCCCCTGCCCTTGACGTAGACGAGGACGTTGGCCGTGCCGAGGTCGATGCCGATCTTCATGGAATTGGCGTGCTCACCGGTTCGGGGAGGCGCTCGATGCGGGCGCCGAGGTCGTGGAACTTCGTGTCGATGTTCTCATAGCCACGCTGCACGTGGTGGGCCCCGTGGATCACGGACGTCCCGTCCGCGGCCAGGGCGCCCAGGATGAGCGACGCGCCGGCCCGCAGGTCCGAGATCGAGACCTCGGCGCCGTGCAGGCGGGTCGGGCCGGTGATCGCCGCGTGGCGCGAATCGCCGATCTCCACCCGGGCCCCCATCCTGCCCAGCTCGGCGAGCCACTCCAGGCGGTCCTCGAAGATCGTCTCGTGGACGTGGCTCGTCCCGCTCCCGCGGGTGAGCAGCACGCTGACCGGCGACTGGAGGTCCGTGGCGAGGCCGGGGTACGGCGCGGTCTCGACGTCGCAGGCGCGGTAGGCGCCCTCGCCGGGCGGGATCCCCCGCACCTCGATGCTGTCGCGGCCACAGGCCACGTTCACGCCCATGGCGGCGAGCGTGTCGAGGAACGCCCCGAGGTGCTCGCACGGCGCGCCCTCCAGCGTCACGTGCCCGCCCGGCGACCGCGGTCGCGATCACGAAGGTCCCCGCCTCGATGCGGTCCGGGATCACGGCGTGCTCGGCCCCGCGGAGACGGCGCCGGCCGTCGACCACGATCGTGTCCGGGGCGACGCGCTCCACCGCCGCGCCCATCTTCTGGAGGAACGCGATCAGGTCGTCGACCTCGGGCTCCTGCGCCGCGGGCCGGATCGTCGTCCGCCCGTCGGCCAGCGTGGCCGCGAGGATCGCGTTCTCGGTCCCCATCACCGAGACGAAGGGGAACGTCACCTCGCCGCCGCGGAGCCGCCCCGGCGCCTTGGCGAAGTAGTAGCCGTTGCGGTACTCGATCTCCGCGCCGAGCGCGCGCATCGCGTCCACGTGCAGGTTGACCGGCCGCCGCCCGATCCGGTCGCCGCCGGGGTTGCTCATGATCACGCGACCGAAGCGCGAGAGCAGCGGCCCGAGGAGGATGAAGCTGGCCCGCATCTTGGCCGCCGCCTCCAGCGGCACGAAGAGCCAGTCCACGTCGCCGGATGCCACCTCGTAGACGCCGTGGCCCGGGTGGTCCACGACCACGCCCAGGTCGACGAGCGTCGCGACCATGACCCGGACGTCCTCGATCTCGGGCACGTTCGTGAAGCGGCAGCGTTCGCCGGTCAGGACCGACGCGGCCAGGAGCTTGAGTGCGGCGTTCTTCGCGCCGCTCACGCGGACGGTGCCGGCGAGCGGACGGCCTCCCTCGATCCGGAAGAGCTCGCGGGGAACCGCCTCGGGGGTGAACTCCCAGTGGAACGGGCGGGCGTCCGCCATGGCCGTCTCCAGGCCGCCGTCGGCGCTACCCGCGCCGATGCGGCCCCTCCCGGTGGCGCCGTTCCGCGACCCGGATCCGGACGACCGCCGCCTGCAGCTCGGCGCGCGCCTGGGCGAGGTCGACGGGCTCCACGATCCCGGCCTCCAGGAGCCGCTCGGCGGCGGCGCGTGCCTGCTGCGCCCGCTCGAGGTCGATGTCGGCCGCGAGGTCCGCGGTCTCCGCCATCACGACCACCTTGTCCGGGCGAGACCTGGACGAAGCCGCCGATGATCGCGAACAACTCCTCCACGCCGCCCTTGCGGATCCGCAGCTCGCCGACCCCGAGGGTCGTGATGAGGGGTGCATGGTGCGGCAGGATGCCCAGCTCGCCCTCGCTCCCGGGCACGCGACCTCGTCGACCTCGTCCGACGTAGGCCAGGCGTTCCGGGGTGACGACTTCGAGCTGCAGCGGCATCAGCGCACTCCTGCCGAGGCCGCTGCTGCGAACAGGCATCGCCGTGCCCTTGTCCTGCAGTCTTCGCGGCGTTCGCGCGGACGTCGTCGAGCGTCCCGGCGAGGAAGAACGCCTGCTCGGGAAGGTCGTCGGCCTTGCCTTCGAGGATGTCCTTGAACGAGGTGACGGTGTCGCGGATCGGCACGTACAGGCCGGCGCGGCCGGTGAAGACCTCGGCGACGAAGAACGGCTGGCTCATGAAGCGCTGCAGGCGCCGCGCCCGGGCGACGGTCGCCTTGTCCTCCTCGGACAGCTCGTCGATGCCGAGGATCGAGATGATGTCCTGCAGGTCGCGGTAGCGCTGCAGGACCCGCTGCACCTCGCGGGCCACGTCGTAGTGCTCCTGCCCGACCACGTAGCGGATCGAGGACGCGCGAGGTGGAGGTGAGCGGGTCCACGGCGGGGTAGATGCCCAGCTCGGTGATCAGCGCTCGAGGCGGATCGTCGAGTCGAGGTGGCCGAACGTCGTCGCCGGCGCCGGGTCCGTGTAGTCGTCGGCGGGCACGAAGACGGCCTGGAGCGAGGTGATCGAGCCCTTCTTGGTCGAGGTGATGCGCTCCTGCAGGCCCGCCATCTCGGTGGCAGGTTGGGCTGGTAGCCGACCGCCGAGGGCATCCGCCCGAGCAGCGCCGACACCTCGGAGCCGGCCTGGGTGAAGCGGAAGATGTTGTCGATGAACAGGAGGACGTCGCGGCCCTCCTGCGTCGCGGAAGTACTCGGCCATCGTGAGCGCCGTGAGGCCCACGCGGAGCCGGGCGCCGGGCGGCTCGTTCATCTGGCCGAAGACCATGGCCGTCTTGTCGATGACGCCCGACTCGGTCATCTCGTGGAGCAGGTCGTTGCCCTCGCGCGACCGCTCGCCGACCCCGGCGAAGACCGAGTACGCCGGCGTGCTCCTGCGGCGACGTTGCGGATCAGCTCCTGGATGATGACGGTCTTGCCGACGCCGGCGCCGCCGAAGATCCCGATCTTGCCGCCCTTCGTGAACGGGCAGATCAGGTCGATCACCTTGATCCCGGTCTCGAAGACCTCGGTCGTCGGTGGTCTGCTCGTCGAAGGCCGGGGCGGCCCGGTGGATCGGCAGGCCATGCTCGCGTGTCGACCGAGGCCCTTGCCGTCGATCGCGTGGCCGAGCACGTTGAAGACCCGTCCCAGCGTCATGCGCGCCGACCGGCACCGAGATCGGCGGCGCCCGTGTCGCGGCCTCGGTCCCGCGGGCGAGGCCGTCGGTGGTGGTCATCGCCACCGCGCGGACCCAGTCGTTGCCCAGGTGCTGCTGGACCTCGCAGACGAGCGGCTGCCCGGCCGCTCGATGTGACCGCGTTGAAGATCCGGGCAGCTGGCCGGCCGGGAACTCGATGTCGACGACGGGGCCGGTGACTGCGATCACGCGGCCGGCGCGGCGGCGAGCGGCGGTGGCCATGGTCGGGTGTCGTGCCTCCGTGCGACTAGCGCCAGAGCGCCTGGGCGCCGGACGCGATCTCGATCATCTCGCGCGTGATGTTGGCCTGGCGGACCTTGTTGTAGGTCAGGGTCAGGTCCTCGATCAGCTCTTCCGCGTTCTCGGTGGCGTTCTTCATCGCCACCATCTGGCTCGACATGCTCGCTGCGCCGTGGTCTCGAGGACCGCCTGGAAGACCCGGGTGGCCACGTAGCGCGGGAGCAACTGCTCGAGGACGGCTCCGGGTCGGGCTCGAAGATGAACTGGTTGCCGGGGATCCCGCGCGGTGTCCGGGACGGCTGGATGGGCAGCAGCTGCGCCGCGGACGGGCGCTGGATCAGCGTCGAGACGAACTCGGGTAGACGAGGTCGACCCGGTCGTACGTGCCGGCCAGGTAGTCGTCGGTCACGAGGCGGGCGAGCGGCAGGACGTCGCGAAACGTGGGCCGGTCGCCGAAGCCGGTGAAGTGCGCGGCGATCGGGACGCGCGTCCGGCGCATGGCGTCGCGCCCCTTGCGCCCGATCGTGACGACGGCGAGATCCGGCCCGATGGTTCGACGATCTCCCCGAGGCGAAGCGGACCATGTTCGTGTTGAGCGGCCCGCCAGCGCCCGGTCGGTCGTGAACACGACCAGGCAGCGCGGGTGCCGCCGACGGGGCGGGCGAGCAGCGGGTGCTCCTCGTCGCCGAGGACGGTGGCCAGGTCCGCGAGGACCTCGTCGAGCTTGTCGCTGTAGGGGCGTGCGGCGAGGGTGGCGTCCTGGGCGCGGCGCAGCTTGACGCGGCCACGAACTGCATCGCCCGGGTGATCTGCTTGATGTTCCGGACGGCGCCGATGCGCCGCCGGATGTCCCGCTGGCTCGCCACGTGCTGCTCCCGCGCCCCTGCCGGCCGCTACGCGAGGAAGGTGGCGCGGTAGGCCGCCACCGCGCTGTCGAGGCCGGCGGCGATTCGTCGTCGAGGGCCTTCGTGTCGGCCGAGCGTCTTGAGGATCTCCGGCCGCTCCGACTCGAGGAAGCGGTAGAAGCCCGCCTCGAACTCCTTGACCCGCGGCGTCGGGATGTCGTCGAGCTGGCCCTTCGTGGCCACGTACAGGATCGCGACCTGCTTCTCGACCGGCAGCGGCTGGTACTGGGGCTGCTTGAGGATCTCGGACAGCTTCTCGCCGCGGGTGAGCTGGTCGCGGGTGGCCTTGTCGAGGTCGGAGGCGAACTGGGCGAACGCGGCGAGCTCGCGGTACTGGGCGAGGTCGAGCTTGAGCGGCCCGGCGACCTTCTTCATCGCCTTCGTCTGCGCCGCCGAGCCGACGCGCGAGACCGAGATGCCGATGTTGAGGGCGGGCCGCTGGCCGGCGTTGAAGAGGTCCGTCTCCAGGAAGATCTGGCCGTCGGTGATCGAGATGACGTTGGTCGGGATGTAGGCCGAGACGTCGCCCGCCTGCGTCTCGATGATCGGCAGCGCCGTGAGCGAGCCGCCGCCGTTGTCGTCGTTGAGGCGCGCCGCGCGCTCGAGCAGCCGGCTGTGGAGGTAGAAGACGTCGCCCGGGATAGGCCTCGCGGCCCGGCGGGCGGCGCAGCAGGAGCGACATCTCGCGGTAGGCCCAGGCGTGCTTGGAGAGGTCGTCGTAGACGCACAGCGCGTCCTTGACGAGGCCCTGCCCGGCCACCTCGACGCCGTTCTCCATGATCTCCTCGCCCATCGCGACGCCGGCGTACGGGGCGAGGTACTGGAGCGGCGCCGGGTCCTCGGCGCCGGCGACGACGACGATCGTGTGCTCCATCGCGCCGTTCCGCTCGAGGATCGCCACGGTCTGGCCGCCACCGTGGAGAGCTTCTGGCCGATCGCGACGTAGATGCAGACGAGGCCCTTGCCCTTCTGGTTGATGATCGTGTCGATGGCGATCGCGGTCTTGCCGGTCTGGCGGTCGCCGATGATCAGCTCGCGCTGGCCGCGTCCGATCGGGATCAGCGCGTCGATCGCCTTGATGCCGGTCTGGACCGGCGTGTCGACCGCCCTTGCGGACGATGACGCCGGGGGCGATCCGCTCGACCGGCCGCACCTTCGTCGTCGCGATCGGGCCCTTGTCGTCGAGCGGGCGACCCAGCGGGTCCACCACGCGCCCGAGCAGCGCGGCGCCGACGGGGACCTCCACGACCCGGCCCGTGGTCTTGACGATGTCGCCTTCCTTGATGCGCGGTGGCATCGCCCAGGATGACCGCTCCGACGGTCTCCTCGGCCAGGTTCAGCGCCATGCCCATCACGCCGCCGGGGAACTCGAGCAGCTCGGAGGCGAGGGCGCCCTCGAGGCCGTAGATCGTGGCGATGCCGTCGCCGACCTCGACGACCGTGCCGACGTTGCGCGTCTCGGCGGCCGGGTCGAAGCTGTCGATGTTCGCCTTGATGATGCTGATGATCTCGTCGGATCGGATGGCCATTCGGTGCTCCGTTCGGATGCGGGTCAGCGGGTTCCGGCGACCAGGCTGGCGCGGAGGCGCGCCAGCCGTCCTCGCACGCTGGCATCGATGAGTCGGTCGCCGATGCGGACGGTCAGGCCGCCGATCAGCTCGGGGTCGACCGCCGCCGTCACCTCGACCCGCCCGCCGGCCGTGGCCTGGACGCGCGCGCCGATGGCCGCGAGATCGGCGGGTTCGAGGGGCTGGGCGCTCGTGACGTTCGCGATGACGACGCCGTGCTCCCGGTCCACGAGCCGTCGGTACTCGTCGGCGACCCGCGGCAGGATCGCGAGGCGACCCCGCTTCGCGAGCAGGAGGACGAGGTTCCGGGCCTGCGCCCCGACGCGGGATCCCAGCAGGTCCGTGAGGACGGCGCGCCGCTGCTCCCAGGCGATCGCGGGATTGTCGACGACCGGGGCCGCCTCGGCCGCACCGACGATGGCCTCGGCACGGCGGAGGTCGCCCAGCCAGGCCTCGAGCGTCCCGTCACGGCGGGCGAGCTGAAGGGCAGCCTCCGCGTACCGCCGGGCCGCCGTCGTCGAGCGGGCCATCAGGAAGCCGATCCTTCGGCGGCGGAGGGTTCGGCGAGGTACTCCTCGACCAGGCGGCGCTGGCGTTCGCTGCTCATCGTCTCGCGCACGACCCGGCCGGCCGCGTCGAGGGCGAGGCTGGTCACCTCCGCCCGGAGGTCGGAGATCGCGCGGGCCTTCTCGGCCTCGATCTCGGCCGACGCACGCTCGCGCATCCGCTCCAGCTCCTCGCGGGTCGCGGCGATGTCCGCGGCACGACTCTCCTGGGCCATCTTCTGGGCCCGCTCCAGGATCTCCCGCGCTTCGCGCCGCGCCGCGTTGAGCTCGGCGAGCGCGGCTGCCGCGCCGGCGGCACGCTCGATCCGGGCCTGGTCGGCGTCGTGGATCCCCTCTTCGATCCGCGCTCGTCGCTCGCGGAGCGTCACCCCGATCGGCTTGAGGACGATCAGGTAGAGGACCGCGAAGAAGACCAGGAAGTTGAGGGCCGCGACGATGACCCAGAACAGGTTGATGGTCAACCCGCCGGTCGCCGCGTCCGCCTGGAGACGGACGACCTGGGCCGCCTGCCCGGCGTCGACGATTGCCACGGGGGGACTCCGGCTCGCCGCCTACTTGATGAAGATGGCCAGCAGGCCGACGACGACGGCGAGCACGCCGAGCCCTTCGGCGAACGCCGCCAGGATGATGGCGAGGCCGCGGATCTGGGCGGCTGCGTCCGGGTTGCGGCTGATCGCGGTGCTCGAAAGGCCCGCGAGGATGCCGATGCCGATGCCCGGGCCGATGACGCCGAGGGCGGCGATTGCGCCGAGATGGTCCATGCCTGGTTCTCCCTCCTGCCTCCGGGGGTCTCCCGGGGCCTGATGATGACGGGTTACGCCCCCGACGGGCTCGTGTGCAAGGCGGATGCCGGCAGGTCGCCAGCGACGCCGGCGGCCTCCTCGGCGAGGTGACCCTCCTCGTGCTCGTGGCCTTCCACGGCCAGCAGGATGAACATGAGCGAGAGGACGCTGAAGATGAGCGCCTGGACGAGGTTCAGCAGCCACTCCAGCAGGTAGAGCGGGACGGGCACGAGGGCGATGGTGAGGCCGGTGACCACGCCGAGCGCCACCTCGCCTCCGTAGATGTTGCCGAAGAGTCGCATCGACAGCGTAACGGGCTTGATGAACTCGAGAAGGAGCTCCGTGAGCCCCACGAACAGGGCGATGCGCCGGCCCCGACGCCGTTCCTGAACTCGTAGAGCGGGAAGAACTTGCCCAGGTACCCGACGACCCCGAGCTTTCGGAAGCCCTCCACCTCGAACACGGCGAAGCTGAGGAGGGCCAGGCCGATCGTGATGTTGAGGTCGCTCGTCGGCGCGCGCAGCTCCTCGATCTTGCTGACCGGCGAGACGAGGCCGATCCAGTTGCCGGCCACGATGAAGATGAAGAGCCCGGCGAACCACGGCACGTACGGCCGGGCGGCCTCCCCGCCCAGCGAGATGGCGAAGTTCTCGAGGGATTCGTAGGCCAGCTCGGCCGCGTTCTGGAGGCGACCCGGGATGACGTCACGGCGGCGCGTCATGCCGATCGCCATGACCAGCACGATGAGGATGACGATCCACATCGTGAGGATCGTGTTCGTGATGCTGGGCCAGAAGCCGATCTCCAGGGGGCCCGTGGGGGTGGGATTCGCCGGATCGAGGTCCGCGATCACGTGGGGCGCGGGGTACTCCAGGTTCCCGTCGATGAAGCAGACCGGGTATGCGCAGGTCGTCCCCGACGCCGAGCCGGGCTCGGCCGGCGGCACCGCGACGTAGGCGACGACGTCGAGCGCGAGCACGGCGAGCACGAGGTACAGGAGGGCACGCCTCGTCAGGAACCGGCTCACGCCGCCCCCTCCGCGGGCGCCCGTCGCGGGTGCCTCCGTGTTCCGCTGCTCGCCACGCTCACTCCACGCACAGGGGCGCGGCCAGCTCGCCGCGCCCGCCCCGGTTCAATCGTCGAAGGTCGCCAGGAACCTGCCGATGAGCAGGTAGACGGCTCGAGCGCCCGCCCCGAGCCCGACGAACAGCCCGACGAGGACGAAGATCGGCAGCGTCTGCAGCTGCCGGTCGACCCAGTAACCGCCGAGCACGCCCACCAGGACCGTCACGAGGAGCACCACGCCGATCTCGGAGAAGAGTGCGAAGTAGCCCCAGGCCCGTTCGGGCACGGCGATTTGGTCCCCTGGCGAAGCCGCGCGAGTATAGCAATGGGGGCACGACTCGGGCAAACACCGGCGCCAGACATCCGACGTTCACGGTCCCCACTCCGCCCACGCTCGGCCCGGCGCCCGCGAGCGGCCGGGCGCGCCGCTCACTGCGTGGGCGCGGGCGTCGGCCGGGCGCTGGGGCGGCGGCGTGACCACGACGGGCGTCTGCGCCGGGGTCGGGGTCGGGGTCGGGGTCCGGTGCGGACGTGCGGGCACCGGCGTCGCGGGCGGGGCCGTCACGGCGGGCACGGGCGTCGGGGAGGACACCGGGGCCGTCGCCGGGGCTGGAGTGGCGCTGGGCCCGGGGGGCGGCGTGGGGCTCGGGGTTGCGACCGGGACCGGGGTGGCGGCCGCGCCACCGCCGGAGCTCGAACCACCCGTCGGGGTCGGCGCCGGAGCCGGCGCGGTCGTCGCCGGGGCCGACGTCGCCGCGAGAACGGCTCCCTGCGGCGTGGCCTTCGGCTGCCCGACGAGCCCGAAGACGAGGACCACCAGGACCCCCACGAGAAGGACTGCCACGGAATCCCGCCAGAGGCGCCGCCGCGGCGAGAACGCGGCCTCGCCTGGCCATGGCCCGGCGGGGCCGGTCCGCTCGGCTCCCGGGGGCGGTGCGGCCGCCCTCGGAACTGCCGGCTCGAGGCCGGCCAACGCCTTGCTCGCGGGCTCGGGGATCGGCGGCTCCGTGCTCGCCGACGGCGCGTGCACCGCTGGTGCCTGAAGCCGAGCTGGGACCGTGCCGACCACGGCTGGAAGCTCTCCCAGCGGGGCTGTCGCCGCCGAGTCGGCGGGTTCCAGGCTCGCAGACTCGGAGATCGAGAGAGCCGGGGGCGCCACCCAGTCGAGGCGCTGCCAGATCACGCGCTCGGTCGTCGACCGCTCCTCGTCCCGGAGGCGCCGCCGACGGCTGCGCTCACGCGCCACCGCCAGGATCGCCGCGGCGAGGATGGCAAGCGCGACGACCGTCGCGACGATCACGATCAGGATCGGCGTCATCCCGGCACCACCCCGGGATCGGCCGCGCTCGCCCGGGCCGGACCGCGCGGCAGCCAGCGCCTCGGCCGACCCGGAGGCGATCAAGGTCTCGCCGGCCACGAGCCGGCGGTCATCCGGCGGGTTCGCGGCATAGCGATCGTCCGCGCCCAGGATCGCCAGCACGAAGAGCCCGCGCTTGCGGAGCTGGCCGACGCTCGCCCCCTCCAGGGGGCTGCCCGCCCGAGCGTGGAGCTCTTCCAGGCTGAAGGAGAGCTCGCCATGGGAGAGCGCGGCGTCGAGGAAGTCCACCACACGCGGCCGCACAGCGAGCTCGGCCAGGCGCCGCCCCGCCATCGTGTACGGGGAGACGACCCGGTCGGCGCCGGCGCGGGCCAGCTTCTCCTCGGCGGACGGTGTGCTGGCCCGGCCGACGACGAAGAGCGCCGGGTTGAGCGCCCGCGCCGAGAGGATCACGTAGACGTTCTCGGGCGTCCGAGTCCATGGTGGCGACGAGCCCCTTCGCCCGCGTGATCCCGCCGGCGCGCAGGGTCGCGTCGTCGGTCGCATCGCCCTCCACCACTAGGTAACCGTCATCACGGGCACGCTTCAGGCTGTCGGGGTTGGCGTCGATGACCACGAACGCCTCGCCGTCGTGGACCAGCTCGTGGGCGACGGTCGACCCGACCCGTCCGTAGCCGCACAGGACGAAGTGACCCCGGAGCTCGTCCACCTGGCGTGTCATGCGGCGCGCGATCCTCCGTCCGCTCGTGGCCTCGGTCACGAGGTACTCGGTGACGAGGCCGACGCTCCCGAAGATGAGGAGCACGCCGAACCCGGTGACCAGCATGGTCCACGCGCGGCCGGCTTCGTCAAGGGTTCGGACCTCCCGGAAGCCGGCAGTCGTGACGCTGATGACGGTCATGTAGAGGGCGTCGGAGAGATTCCGAGCCCTCGATGAGCATGTAGCCCGCCGTCCCGATCGCCAGCGCGCCGGCCACGATCGCGAGCCACGTCCGCAGGCCGGGCGCCGCGACGAGCGCCACCACCGCGTCGAGCGCCCACGACTCCTGCCGCGACCGCTTCACTTCTTCCCCTCACGACAGGCGGGTCCGGACCGCGCAGGTCCGGCGGGCCAAGCGTAGCGCGCTTTAGGTGGCGTCGTCCCCTCCGGCAGCGCGGCTCAGCAGGTAGAGCCCCAGCCCGAAGATCACGAAGACGCCCATGAACGCATACAGCTGACCGGTGCCCGAGAGCACGAGCGAGAGCACTGCCAGGGCGATGCAGACGGCATAGATCACGAGGACCGTCTGGAGGTGCGAGAGGCCCAGGTCCAGCAGGCGATGGTGGATATGGCCGCGGTCCGGCGAGAACGGGGAACGGCCCTCGGAGAGCCGGCGGACGATGATCCAGAACGTGTCGATGATCGGGACGCCCAGCACGAGCAGGGCGACGGCGACCTTCGCGCTGCCGAGGATCGCGAGCAGCGCCAGCACGTAGCCGATGAACATCACGCCGCTGGTGCCCACGAAGATCGAGGCGGGGTGGAGGTTCCAGCGCAGGAAGCCGAGGAGCGCGCCGGCCAGGGCGAAGCAGAACAGCGCGATGGCCGGCTGGTCGATCGGCCCGGTCAGGCTGATGATCCCGAGCGTCAGTGCCGCGATGAGGGCCACACCCGACGAGAGCCCGTCCAGCCCGTCGATGAAGTTGATGCTGTTGATCATGCCCAGGATCCAGACCACGGCGAACGCGGCCCCGAACGGGTCGCCAAGGTGGATGAAGCCGTGGCCGAGCGGGTCGGCGAGCAGGTTGACCGTGGTCCCGAGCCCCACGGCCACCCCGGCGATGACCAGCTGCCCGACGAGCTGCCAGCGGGCGCGGAGGTCGAACCAGTCGTCGAGGCTCCCGACCGAGGACGGCGAGCACCGCCCCGCCGACGAGCGCGACGACCTCGCGGGCGGTTGGAGCGTCTCCCGCCGGCCAGATCGCGAACGCCGAAATCGGCCACCAGGAGGCCGAGCGTCGTGATCACGAACGCGGCCGCAACGGCGATGCCCCCGCCGCGAGGCACCGGCGCGGTGTTGACGCGTCGCTCGCCGGGGTGATCCAGGACCTCGAAGCGGCGCGCAAATCGGCGGACGACGGGCGTCAGGAGAAGCGCCAGGATCGCTGCGGTGGCGAACGCGGCGAGGGCCGGAATCGCGACACCCTCGCTCACGTGGTCACGCCTCGGGCAGCCCCGGGACGGCGTGCCCGGCGTCGGTGACGCTCATCCCAGCTCCTTCCTGGTCCCCCCGGGCCGTCGCCGCGCCGGCGGCCCCCGATCGGTCCCGACATCTCCCCGCCCGTCGGCGCTCGCATTGTCGCCCAACGGCCACGAGCCTGTCCGGGGCGACCGGCGCGCCGCTGCCGATCCCGGGGCTGGTCACGCGCCCGGGCGGCCGCCGATCACGTACGTCTCGAGCACCTGCGCCGCCCCATCCTCGTCGAAGGGGCGGGCCACCACGCCGGCTGCCTCCAGGAGCTCCGCCGGCGCGTGGGGCATGGCGACGCCGATCCCGGCCGCGGTGATCATCTCGAGGTCGTTGAGCTGGTCGCCGATGGCAAGGGTGTCCTGCAGGTCGACCCCCAGCCGGCGCGCGAGCCATCGAACGGCGGCGCCCTTGCTGACGCCCGGCGCCACGAACTCCAGGAACATCGGGTGGCTGACGGTGACGTCGGCGCGCCCGGCGAAGGCCGCCCGCGCGGCGGGAAGGAGCCGCATCGGCGCCGGGGCGCTGCCCACCGAGATCACCTTTGTGACCGGATGGCGCACCCAGGCGTCGAGATCCGGAACCACCCTCACCCGCCCGAAGCTGAAGCGCGCGTACTCCGGCGCCCTGCCGTCGCCGGCCTGGATCAGCATCCGCTCGAGGTGGTTCAGGTGTGGGTCCAGCCCGTTGGACCGGCACCAGGCGAGCGCGTCGCGGACGACCGCGGCCGGGAGCGGGCGATGGTAGAGGAGGCGCCCGAGGCCCCGGCTGCCGTCAGCGGGCAGATCCCGGACGAGGGCGCCCTGCAACCCCACGATCGGCTCGCGCAGCCCGAGCTGCCGCGCGTAGGGGAGCGCGGAGGTGGCCATCCGCCCGGTGACGATCGCAACGGCAACACCCTGCCGCACGGCTTCGCGTACCGCGGCCACGCTGCGAGGGCGGATCTGCATGTCGTCGCCGACCAGCGTTCCATCGAGATCGAGGGCGACGAGCCGGATCCGGCGGTGCCGGCCGCCCGCGGCGACGGTCGAGGACGGGCTCACGGGCGGGACTCCGGGCCGCGCGGGGCGGACGATCCGGGCAACCCTGGGCAGGCCCGCGAGGTCGGGGACGACCTCGCAGCCCCAGCCCGGAAGGAGCGCGTCGACGGCGACGACGATGGCCTCGGCCTGGTCCGATCCGATCTCCAGGAGGGCGAGCCCGCCGTCGGCGAGCCGCGCGGGGAGGAGCCCGAGGAGCCGCTTGATGACGGCGAGCCCGTCGGGTCCACCGTCCAGCGCATCCCGCGGCTCGAACTGGATGGGGCGCGGAAGCCCGTCGAGATCGCCGCTGCGAATGTAGGGGAGGTTCGCGCAGACGATGTCGAACTGCTCCGGGGTGCGCAGCAGGCCGGCTGCGTCGCCGGCCGCCGGCAGCAGGTCCGCCACCGCCACCCCGACCCGGTCCGCGACCCCATGCGCGACCGCGTTCTCCCGTGCCAGCGCGGCCGCCCCTTCCGATTGGTCGGTGGCGACGATCTCGACGTCGTCCACCATCCGGCGACGCCGCAGCGACGCCGCGAGCGCCACGGCGATGGCACCACTGCCCGTCCCGACATCGGCGACGTGGACCGGTGGCGTGCCCGCGGGTCGCGGCGCGCGGCCAAGCACCTCGGCGATCTCCCCGAGGGCGATGTCGACGAGCAGCTCCGTCTCCGGCCGCGGCACGAGCGCGCGGGCATCGGTGGCCAGGGCCAGGCCGTGGAACTCCTTGAGGCCACGGATGTAGGCCACCGGCTCGCCCGCCTCGCGCCGCTCGAGGGCGAGCGCGAAGCGGGCTGCGGGGCCGTCTCCCGCGAGGCCGTCGGGATGGGCGAGCACCCCGACCCGGTCCGTTCCGAGAGCATCCGCGAGGAGGAGCTCCGCGTCCAGCCGGGCGCTCGGCGAACCGGCCGCCCGGAGCCGGTCCGTGCCCGCTGCCAGGAGGTCGCCGACCGTCGACACGACGCTGGCCGTCAGCGGCCGGACTGGCCGTCCTCGGCGAGCGAGGCCAGCCGCTCGGCCTGGTCGGTGGCGCTGAGCGCCTCCAGCAGCCGGTCGAGATTGCCATCCAGCACGCCGGGGAGGTTCGACAGGTCCATCCCGATCCGGTGGTCGGTCACCCGGTCCTGCGGGTAGTTGTAGGTCCGGACCTTGTCCGACCGGTCCCCCGCCCCGATGAGTGAGCGGCGCGTCACCGAGTCCGCCTCGCGCTGTCGCGAGCGCTCCTGGTCCAGCAGGCGCGCGCGCAGGATCGCCATCGCCTTGACCTTGTTCTTCAGCTGGCTCCGCTCGTCCTGGATCTCCACCACGAGGCCGCTGGGCAGGTGGGTGATGCGGACGGCCGAATCCGTCGTGTTGACACCCTGGCCGCCCGGGCCGGAGGACCGCTTGACCTCGATCCGCAGGTCGCGCTCCTCGTCGATGGAGAGGTCGGCCTCCTCCGCCTCGGGCAGGACCACCACCGTGGCCGTGGACGTGTGGATGCGGCCGGACGACTCCGTGGCCGGGACGCGCTGGACGCGGTGCGTGCCGCTCTCGAACTTGAGGCGGCTGAACGCGCCCTCGCCGAAGATCTCGACGACCGCCTCCTTGACCCCGCCGATGCCCGTCTCGTGGAGGCTCATGACCTCCGCCCGGAGGTGATGGCGGTCCGCGTAGCGGAGGTACATCCGCAGGAGGTCGCCGGCGAACAGCGCGGCTTCCTCTCCGCCCGCCCCGGCACGGATCTCCAGGATCACGTTGCGGTCGTCGTTGGGGTCGCGGGGGAGCAGGTGGACGGTCAGCGCATCGAGCTCGGCACGCTCGGCGGCCTCGAGGCGCTCGACCTCCTCGCGCGCCATCGCCCGCATCTCGTCGTCGTGCTCCGCGTCGCGCATCTCGATGGCCCCGGCCAGCTCGGCGCGAAGCGCCTCCAGGCGCCGGTAGGAGGAGACCACCGGCTCCAGGCGCGCCAGCTCCCGGCCGAGGCGCCGGAGCGCGTCCATGTCGGCGGCCACGCCGGGCGTGGCGAGCTCGGCCTGCACGTGCTCGTACTGCGTGACCAGGTCGCGCAGCCTCGAATCGAGCACGTCGGCGGACACGGCTCAGGCTCCCATGGCAGGGCCGATCGCGGGCGCCAGGACCAGCGGGCTCCGCCCGATCGTCCCCGAGCCGTTCGGGAGCATCTCGCCGTCCGCGAGGAGGGCCTGCTCGATGCTCACGATCGCGACTTCGAGCATCTCGTCGGTGGGCTGCTTGGTCGTGATCATCTGGACCCAGATCCCGGGCTCGAAAATCCAGCGAACCAGGCGACGCTCACGGTGTCGGGCCCCGAAGCGGAGGAGCTCGTAGCTGATCCCGGCGATCACGGGGATCAGCACGATCCGGGTGGCGACCATGACCGGGATCGCCTGGCGGCCGACGATGCTGAAGACGACGATCGACACCAGGATCACCACGACCAGGAACTCGGTGCCGCAGCGCGGGTGCGCGGTCGGGTACCTGCGGACCGTCTCGACCGTGAGCGGGTCGCCGGCCTCGAGGGCATGGATCGTCTTGTGCTCCGCCCCGTGGTACTGGAACGTGCGGCGAACGTCGGGCGTCCGCCCGACCAGCAGCAGGTAGCCAAGGAAGATGGCGACCTGGATCGTGCCCTCGACGATGCGCTGCACGAGGCTGCTCTGGCCGCCGGCGATCATGCTCGCGAGGAAAAGCGGCAGGAAGAAGAACAGGCCGATCCCGAACACGAGGGTCAACGCGAGCATGAGGGCGACGGCGCCCGTGCCGAGGTCGGTTGCGTCGGCGGCGGCCGTCGGTGTGGGCGGGTTCGCGGGCGGGGCTGCGGCGTCGAGCGTCGCTCCCGGCGGCCCTGCAGCGGCCGGATCGGCAGCGGCGCGCTCGGCGGCGGCCGCGGCGGCGGCGGGCAGTCGATCGCGGCGGCGAAGCAGACCGCGGAGGCCTCGCTGGTCGCACGCGGCGGCGCTCTCTGTCCCCTTGGTGAGCAGCTCCGACTCCGGGGCCGGGACGGCGGCCGGCGCGATGTCCATCGGACCGGCCGCCTCCGCGGCCGCCACGCCCGCCGAACGGATGAGCCAGCGGGTCCCGACGACGAGCGTCTCGTAGAGGACGACGAGTCCGCGGATGAACGGGAGGCGTGCCCAGCGCGTTGCCCGGAAGCCGACCGCCAGCTTCTCGTCGGCCCACACGATCCGTCCGTCCGGGTGCCGGAGCGCCACCGCGATCGCGTCGCGTCCGCGCATCAGGACACCCTCAATGAGGGCCTGACCCCCGTACGCGAAGCGAGCCATCGGCGGCCCTACCGGCCGGAGATCACGCGGACGAACCGCCCGGTCCGCCGCGGCGAAGGCGACCCAGCCGTCAGCGGCCCGTCGCGGCGCGCTCGAGGCGCTTCTGGAACCGCTCGACCTGTCCGGCGGTGTCCATGATCATCTGCTTGCCCGTGTAGAACGGGTGGCAGTTCCCGCACACGTCGACGCGGAGGTCCGGGCGGGTCGAGCCGACCACGAACTCGGTGCCGCAGGTCGCGCAATGGACCTTCGCGGCGTGGTACTTGGGGTGGATGTTCGGCTTCATCGGGTCTCCGGGCGCGGTGTCTGGCAGGTTGGGAGCGGGGTCAGGCGCCGGCTACAACGGGCTCGGCCTCGGCGACGGGCAGGACCGCGGCCTCGGGCTCGACGCGGACGCGCTTCTTGGTCCTGGTCTGGTGCTCGAAGTGGACGCGACCGGTGACCGTGGCGAAGACGGTGTAGTCGCGGCCGAGCCCGGTGCCGGTCCCGGCGATGAATGTCATCCCGCGCTGGCGGACGATGGTCGAGCCGGCCGGCACGAGCTGGCCGTCGCCTGCCTTCACGCCGAGGCGCTGGCCGACCGAGTCGCGGCCGTTCTTCGAGCTGGAGCCTGCCTTCTTGTGGGCCATCGATCAGTCTTCCTTCTTGGCGGCGCGCGGTCGCCGGGATGCGGGCTTCGCCTCCGAAGGGGGCGTCTCCGCCTTCGGGGCGGGCTTCTCCGCCTTCGGGGCGGACGCGGCAGTGCGGGCGGGCTTCGCGTCGGCTGCGGGCTTCGCAGCGCGAGCGCGGGCAGGCTTCTTCGTGGCGTCCACCGGCGGTGTGGCTGCCTTGGCGGGGGTGGCCTTGGAGGCGAGCGTCGCGGCGAGAGCGGCATCGGCGGTGGCCTGGGCGGCCGCGGCCTCGGCGAGCCGCTCACGCTCCGTCTTGCGCGCCTCGGCGGCGACCTTCTCGGTTGCGGCCGCGCTCTTTCCGTTGAGCACGACGTCCGTGATCCTCAGGATCGTCTGCTCCTGGCGGTGGCCCTTCTTGACACGGCGCCGGGCCTTGGGCTTGTACTTGAACGCGATCACCTTGTCCGCGCGATCGGCCCGCAGGACCGTGGCGCTGACCACCGCGCCCGCGACAAGCGGCCGGCCGATGGCGGCCTCGTCCCCGTCCGCGACGAGCAGGACGCGATCGAGGGTGATTTCCTGGCCGGGCTCGACATCGAGCAGCTCGACCGCAAGCTCGGTGCCGACCTCGACGTGATACTGCTTCCCGCCGGTCTCGATGACTGCGTACATGGGTCTCCGGGTGGGTTCGGCGGGCGTGAGCGGCCGGCCGTGGATGGGCGCGAACAGGCGGCCCGGCTTTCTCGGGCGCGAATGCGGAGTGTACGGCGCCCGGCCCGCGCGGTCAAACCGAGCCGCGCGGTCAGGCTGCGATGTGGGGTCAAACTGCGCCGCGCGGGTCCTCGCCGGTCAGCAGGCGCTCGCGCGTGATGTTCAGCACCCGGATCTCGCCGTCGAGCGGCGGCGCGGGCGAGACCGCGAGCGCGGCGATCACGTCCTCCGGCCGTCCGACGGCACGGGCGTCGTGGCGGAGCCGCATTCGCAGGATCGCGCTCGGCGGATCGGCGCGCGCCGCGCCTGCGGGCAGCACCGCGTCGATCGCCAGCGAGAGGACCAAGGGCCGAAGGTCGAATTCCTGGGTTTTCTTCTCGCGCCGGCGTTCGCGCGGGAGAGCGGCGGCGGCCAGGATCGCCTCCGTCGCGGCGTCGAGCGACAGCGGAGAGACGCCCGCCACCTCGACCGCGTAGTCGGCCGCGACGAGCGAGGCGGAGGCCGATGGCGCGCCGACCCAGACGTCGTGCAGGTCGACGAGCTCGATGGGCGGCGGAAGCGAGGCGCGAACCAGCGCCCGAACCTCGGCCACCTGGAGCCGCGTCGAGAGGACCACGTCGATGATCTCGCGCTCCCCGGCGATGCCGAGCGGGAGCTGCGCTGCGGGGACCACGCGACTCCGCCCCGGTTCCGGGACCAGCGGCAGTCCACCTCGCTTGAGGAGCACAGCCCAGGCCCCCGCGCCGGCCGGAAGCTCGCCCGGAAGGCGCGTCGCCGGCATGCGCAGGTACAGGCGCCAGCGCTGGCGGGGGCCGCTCGCGGGTGATCCCTGCGCCGGCGGTGCTGCAGTCGAAGCCGCATGCGTCGGCCCCGGCGGGGAGCCTGGCGCGGTCATGCGGGACGGCCCGGCCACCCGGCAACCGGCGCGGAACCGTCGACCGCGATCACGGGTCGTGGGGTAGGCGCGTTCCATGATCAGTGCGAACCCGGGGAGTTATCCACCATGTCGGGCATATCGACCATCCGGGTCGCGCGACCGCCCTGCTCCCTCACCATTCCGCCCGCTGCTGCCGCATGGCAATGCTCTGGAGCACGCCGAGGCCGATCGCGATGCTGACGAGCGATGCCCCACCGTGCGTGATGAAGGGAAGCGGGATGCCGGTGATCGGCATCAGGCCGAGCACCATGCCGACGTTCACCGCGATCTGGAACAGGATCATGGAGGCCACGCCCGCGCCCACCATCAGGCCGAAGGGGTCGCGCGAACGCCAGGCGATGGTCAGGATCCGCCAGAGGAGCACGGCGAACAGCAGGAAGACGACCACGCACCCGATGAAGCCCAGCTCCTCCGCGAGGACGGCGAAGACGAAATCGGTCGACTGCATGGGGAGCAGGTTGGACTGGCTCTGCGCACCGTTCGTGAGACCCGCACCGAGCAACCCGCCCGCACTCACGGCCTTCTGGGCGGTCAGAAGCTGGAAGCCGGCTCCCAGCGGATCCTTCGCGGGGTCCAGGAAGCTGGTGAGTCGCTCCTTCTGGTAGTCGTGAAGGACGTAGGTCCAGACGAGCGGCAGCGCGGCCAGGGTCGCCATCGCGAGCCCCGCCAGCCACCGGAGGCTCGCGCCCGCCATGAAGAGCATCCCGCCGAGGATCGCGATGAACACGAGCGACGTGCCGAGGTCGGGCTGCAGGAGGACGAGCACCCACGGGGGGATCACGATGAGACAGGCGCCCACGATCGACGCCAGCGAGTCCAATCGCTTGTCGCGGTCTGCGAGGTACCGCGCGAGCACGACGATCATGAGGATCTTGGCGATCTCGCTGAACTGGAACTGCATCCCGAAGATCGCGACCCAGCGGGCCGAGACGGCGTCCGAGCTGCCGAACGCGAGCGACAGCACGAGCAGCGCCAGGTTCACCAGGTAGATCGGCCACGAGAACACCTTCAGCCACGTGTAGTCGAACGCCGTCGCGGCGGCGAACGCGACCAGGGCAACCACGGCCCAGGCCAACCCGCGGGCGAAGGTGGTCCCGCCGTCCAGCTGGTCTCCTCCCAGCTGCGGCTGCCGTGTTGCTGTAGGCCATGGTCAGCCCGATCGTGGCGAGCAGGACCGCGTAGACGAAGAGCTGCAGGTCGAAGTCGCGCCAGGCGACCCCGCCGACCCGGGCGGCAATGCCGGTCGGGGCATCTCGCTCGACGCGGAGGACACCCATCAGCGGCCGCCCTCGTAGAAGTTCGTGCGCTGGAGGAGCTGCGGCAGCCGGTAGTCCTGCTTGATCCCGAAGTGAAGCTGGAGGTAGTACTTGGCGACCTCGGTCGCCGTGTTCCCGAGGGTGCCCGCGTCGTAGATGAAGACGCAGAAGGCAAGCTCCAAATCCGGCTTGGACACGTCGCCGGTCGGGTTGTCCTTCGTCCAGGCGGCCTTCGGGATGAAGCCGGCGAACCAGTTGTGGTACGGGAGGACGCCGTTCTTGTCACGCAGGCCGAACTCCGCGGTGCCCGTCTTGCCCGCGACGACGATCGGCATGTCCACGAGGTTGTAGGTGTTCCGGCTCGCCACCACTGTCCGGGCCGCCTCGCGCATCGTGGTGAAGACCCAGCTGGGGGCCGCGATCTTCCGGATCACCTTCGGCGTGAACGGCCGGACGACGGTGCCATCGGGACTCACGATCTCGCGAACAACCTGCGGTTGGTAGAGCGTGCCGCCGTTGGCGAGCGCCGCGTACGCGTTGGCCACCTGCAGCGGCGTGGCGAGGTCGTAGCCCTGGCCGATGCCGGCCTGGAGGACCTCGCCGGGGAAGATCGGCTCGCCGAGCGAGTTCAGCTTCCACTGGTTCGTGGGCACGAGGCCGGCCGACTCAGCGGGGAGGTCGATCCCGGTCGGCTGCCCGTACCCGTACTGGGTGCCCCAGTACCCGAGTCGATCGATCCCGAGCCGCTCGGCGAGCTGGTAGAAAACGGTGTCAGCCGAGTGGGCGAACGCATCCTTGATGTTGAGGGGCCCCCAGCCGACGTGGTTCCACTCCCAGAACAGCGTCGATCCCACCTGGACGTACGGCTTGCTGAGGACGGTCTCGTTGAGGCCGAGCTTCTTGTCGGCGAGCACGCCGGTTCCCGTGACGAGCTTGTAGGTCGATCCGGGCGGCTGGATGTCGCTGATCGCGTGGTTCATCAGCGGCAGGTTGGGGTCCGCGAGCAGCTTCTGATAGTCGGCCGCGCTGATCCCTCGGGCGAAGAGGTTGTCGTCATAGGTGGGCTCGCTGACCATCGCCAGGATCTCCCCGGTCTGCGGGTTCATCACGACGATCGCGCCCCGTTTCGACCCGGAGAGCTTGAGACCCCAGTCGAGCGCCTGCTGCGCGTACTTCTGCTCCTTGGAGTCGATCGTCAGGATGAGGGAGTCCCCTGCCTGCGGGGGCGTGGTCGTCGAGAGGACCTGGACGGTGCGCCCGGTTCCGTCCTTCTCGACCTCGCGCACCCCGTACGTTCCGCGCAGCGCGGACTCGTATTCCGCTTCCAGGCCCGTCTGGCCGATCCAGTCATTCGGCAGGTACCCCTGGCCCTGGAGCGAGGCGTAGCTCGTGCGCGTCGATCGGTCCCGTGTAGCCGAGCAGCTGCGTGAAGAGCGGGCCGTCGAGGTAGTCGCGGCGGGCTTCGACCGTGACGTCGACCCCGGGGAGGGTGAGGTTGTCCTCAGCGATCAGGCGGGCTGTCTGCTCGGGAACGTCGGTTGCGATCGTCACGGGATCGAACCGCGAGCCGGATGCCCCGTCGAGGGTCGTGGCGATGGTCGTCGCCGAGATGCCGAGGAGCCCGGCGAGGCTCCCGACGACCCGCGGCTGCTGACTCAGGGGCAGGTCGGCCGGGAGGATGGAGACGGTGAACGTCGGCACGTTCTCGACGAGCAGGTGGTTCGTTCGGTCGTAGATGAGCCCCCGCGTCGAGGGCACGGGCTCCGTCACGATCTGGAGGCCGGGCGCAACCGGCGCCGCGGCGGCCGCAGGGACCGACGCCGGGCTGCCGGCGAGCTGCATGGCGAACAGGCGCGCGGTCAGGCCGGCGAGCACCACCACGGCAAGCACCGCAAAGGCGGCGAAACGCGCCGGGCGCCGATCGTGCGTGATCGGCGTCTCGAGGGTGCTCACCAGTCGTCCCGCTCGCTTTCATCGGGAGGCCAGCGTCGCCGCACGAGGATCGGGAACGGGGCGATCACGGCGGCAGCGAGTCCGGCGAGCAGGCCGGTCGGCACCGCCTGCGAGAACGGCCCCACTCCCGGGGGCAACCCGCGCAGCGCCCCCATGAGCGCCACGGTCAGGATCGACGCGAGGCCCGCGGTCACGCCCACCGTGGCGACCACGATCGGGTAGAAGCCGCGCGGTGAGACGCGTCCGACGAGCCACGCGGCACCGACGGCGAGGAGAAGCACGAACGCGGTGAGGCCAAGTGGCCGCATGAGCAGTACGTCGATGATCAACCCTCCGAGGAAGGCCCAGACGAGGCCACCCTCGAGGCCCACCGTCATCGTCCAGGTGACGGCGAGAACGAGGACGAGATCGAGACCCGCACCACCGGCTGCGGTGAACGGGAGGATTGATGACTGGATCAGTGCAGCCACCGCCGCCCCGACCGCTGCGAGAACCAGGCTCATGGCGGCCGTTCCTCAGTGACCCGGCAGACCGGAGGACTGGCATCTGCCGAACCGCCTCGTACTCTGCCTACCGAGTATACCGAGAGGCCCAAATCGTCAACTCCGACATCGCACGACGGCGAGCGTCCGGGCTGGTTCACACACCGCCGGCCCTGTTTCACGTGAAACAGGGCCGGCCATCGCCGGGCTCGACCGCTGGCATGTTCAGGCGAGGCTGCGCCGTCTGCGCGGCCGGCGCGGCCTCGCCCCGGCCCCGTGAAGCCTCGCGAAAGAGGGCCATATGTGGCGGCGAAGGGACGCGTGCCAGGCTCTCCGTCGAGGGTCGGGAGGGGTCGGAATGGTAGACTTGGTGCGTGATTCCCCGGGAGAGCGGCCTCTAGTGGGCCAGATGCTTGCGTGCGCCAACCAGAAGGGTGGCGTCGGGAAGACCACGACCGTTGTCAATCTCGCAGCCTATCTCGCCGAAGACGGCCGGCGGGTGCTCGTGGTCGACCTGGACCCCCAGGGAAACGCGACGAGCGGCCTCGGTGCAGAGCGCGCAGGCCCCGGCGCGTCCGTCTACGACGCGCTGCTCGGCGGCGCAGATCTTTCGTCGCTGATCGTTCCGACGGAGACGCCTGGGCTCTCCCTCGTGCCGTCATCGATCGCCCTCGCCGGTGCGGAAGTGGAGCTGGCTGCGGTTGCCCAGCGGGAACGCCGGCTCAGCCGCGTGATCGAGGCGGTTCGTGCCGAGTTCGACGCCATCTTCATCGACTGCCCGCCGTCGCTTGGCCTTCTCACGGTGAACGCCCTGACGGCAGCCGACGCCGTGCTGATCCCGCTCCAGTGCGAGTACTACGCGCTCGAAGGCCTCTCGCAGCTGATCGCGACCATCCACCTCGTGCGCGACCACCTGAACCCAGCCCTCGCGGTCCGAGGCGTCGTCCTGACCATGTTCGACTCGCGGACGAACCTTTCGGCCGAGGTCGCCGCCGAGGTCCGAGCGCACCTGGGAACCGCGGTCTTCGACTCCGTGGTGCCCCGGAGCGTCAGGCTGGCGGAGGCCCCCAGCCACGGCCGTCCGATCGCCCGGTACGCCCCCGACAGTCGGGGCGCGATGGCGTACCGCGCACTCGCCACGGAGCTCCAGGGCCGGCTCGACCGCGAGGCCGAAACGCCGCACGCCGGCTCGCTGGGCGCGTCCACGCAACCCGCATCCCCTGGTGAGCGCAGTGCCGCGCTCCTGTCCGCGACTCCGCGGTCGCACGTTCCCCTCGACCCGCGCGCCGGCATGCCCGGGGGTGCGGCATGACGGCGCGGTCGGCGCGCCCGGCATCGCTGGGTCGCGGCCTCGACGCGCTGATCCCGCGGGCCGCCACGACGACGCCGGTACCGGCCGAGATCCCGATCGACCGGATCGAGCGGAACCCGTACCAGCCGCGCACGGTCTTCGAGCTCGACCAGCTCGACCAGCTGCGCGCCAGCATCGTGGCGCACGGCGTCCTGCAGCCCGTCCTCGTGACGGAGACCCTCGAGGGGTACAGGCTCATCGCCGGTGAGCGGCGCGTTCGGGCGGCGCAGCTCGCAGGCCTGACGCGCGTGCCAGCGATCGTCCGGCAGGCCGCCGGCCGCGAGCAGCTGGAGCTCGCGCTGGTCGAGAACCTCCAGCGCGCCGACCTGAACGCGGTCGAGGAGGCGCGCGCCTATCGCCAGCTCGTCGACGAGTTCGGGCTCGCGCACGACGCGATCGCGGACCGGGTGGGTCGTGCCCGCTCCACGATCGCGAACACGATCCGGATCCTCGACCTGGCGCCGGCCACGCTCGAGGCCCTCGGAAGCGGTCGGATCAGCGAGGGGCACGGCCGGGCGCTGCTCGGACTCGATCCGGTCCGGCAGGCCGAGGTCGTTGCGCTCATCGAGCGTCGCGGTCTGTCGGTCCGGCAGGTCGAGGCGCTTGCGCGACGGCTGCGGGCAACGTCCGCGACCGTCGGGGCTGCGCGTTCGGTCGCCGCGATCGACGGAGACATGGAGAGGGTCGAGGAGGAACTCCGTCGGTCACTGGGCACAAAGGTGCGACTCGCGCGGTCGCGCAAGGGTGGCCGGATCATCATCGAGTGGTATGGCGAGGACGAGCTGAGTCGCCTCTACGAACGGCTGACCGGAGGGAACGCGTGACGGATCGGGCGACGGGCGCCAGCGGTTCGACGGCCGGCGCCGGCGGCCGGTCGAAGCGCGCGCCGGGCGGCAGCGACTACACCGCCGCGAGCATCCAGGTCCTCGAGGGTCTCGAGGCCGTTCGGCGGCGCCCCGGCATGTACATCGGCTCGACGGACGTCCGCGGCCTCCATCACCTCGTCTGGGAAGTCGTGGACAACTCGATCGACGAGGCGATGGCCGGTCACGCCACCCGGATCGAGGTGACGATCGCAGCTGACGGAACGGTCTCGGTCCAGGACGATGGACGCGGGGTCCCGGTGGGCCGTCACGCGACCGGGAAGGACGCCCTGGAAGTCGTCCACACGGTCCTCCACGCCGGCGGGAAGTTCGGGGGCGGGGGCTACAAGGTCTCGGGCGGCCTGCACGGCGTCGGCGTGAGCGTGGTGAACGCGCTGTCCGAGTGGCTCCGCGTCGAGACGGCGCGCGACGGCTTCATCTGGGCCCAGGAGTACGTTCGGGGCAAGCCCACCATGCCCGTCACGAAGGTCGGACCGCAGGGCCACCGCCGCGGGACACGGACCAGCTTCCGGGCCGACCACGAGATGTTCGACAGCACGGACTACAGCTTCGAGACGATCACGCAGCGGCTCCGCGAATCGGCCTACCTCAACAAGGGACTCTGGATCCGCCTCTCCGACGAGCGCGCCGATCGCGAGCGGTCCTTCTACTTCGAGGGCGGTCTCGTCTCGTTCGTCCGCCACCTGAACCGGAATAAGGAAGTCCTTCACGCGCGCCCGATCGCCGTCGAGAAGCGCGAGGGCGCGACGACCATCGAGGCGGCGCTGCAGTACAACGATTCGTTCACGGAGAACGTGTTCGCCTTCGCGAACAACATCAACACGGTCGACGGCGGGACCCACGTCACGGGCTTTCGCGCGGCCCTGACGAGCTCGCTCAATGACTGGGCCCGGAAGGCCGGGATCCTGAAGGACGCGGATTCGAACCTGAGCGGAGACGACGTCCGCGAGGGGTTGACGGCCGTCGTCTCCGTCAAGCTGGTCGACCCTCAGTTCGAGGGCCAGACGAAGGCGAAGCTGGGCAACGCCGAGGTCAAGGCGCAGGTCCAGGCGGCCGTCGCCGAGGGGATCGTCCAGTACCTCGAGGAGAACCCCGGCGAGGGGCGCCGGATCATCGACAAGAGCCTCACCGCGGCGCGGGCTCGCGAGGCCGCCCGGAAGGCGCGCGACCTCGTGATCCGCAAGGGCGCCCTCGAGGGGATGGCCCTGCCGGGCAAGCTCGCCGACTGCCAGGAACGCGATCCCGCCCGGAGCGAGCTCTACCTGGTCGAGGGGGACTCCGCAGGCGGGTCGGCGAAGATGGGCCGCAACCGTCGGTTCCAGGCCGTGCTCCCGCTCCGCGGGAAGGTGCTCAACGTGGAGAAGGCACGCCTGGATCGCGTGCTCTCGAGCGAGAACGTCCGGCCGCTCATCATCGCCCTGGGGGCCGGCATCGGCGACACCTTCGACATCGCGAAGCTGCGCTACCACCGGATCATCATCATGACCGACGCCGATGTGGACGGCGCCCACATCCGGACGCTGCTGCTGACCTTCTTCTACCGCCACATGGGCGAGATCATCGAGAAGGGCCACCTCTACATCGCCCAGCCACCCCTCTACCGGGTGAGCACGGGCAAGCAGACCCTCTACGCCCAGACCGAGAAGGAGCGCGAGGCGGCGATCAAGAAGCTCAACGCCAAGAATCTCTCGGTCCAGCGCTTCAAGGGCCTCGGCGAGATGAACGCCGAGCAGCTCTGGGAGACGACGATGAACCCGCAGACCAGGACGCTGCTCCGCGCCGAGATCGAGGACGGGGTCGAGGCGGACGCGATCTTCACGATGCTCATGGGCGAGAAGGTGGCCCCGCGGAAGAGCTTCATCATGTCCGAGGCACGGAAGGTGCAGAACCTTGACATCTGAGGTCGTCACCACCGCCGGCCGGTTCGAGGTCGCGCCGCACAGCTGCTTCGCCTGCGGCGAGCTCAACGCGGTCGGCCTCCGGCTGGTCCTGCACGTGGCCGGCGACACCTGCTGGACCGAGACCACGCTGCCCTCCGACTTCCAGGGCTGGGAAGGCATCACCCACGGCGGGATCGTCGCCACGATCCTCGACGAGGTGATGGGCTGGGCGCTCGCGAGCGCGGACTCCTGGGGGTTCACGGCGCGGCTCACGATCGACTATCGCCGCCCCACCCCGATCGGCCGGCCGCTGCGAGCCGAGGGTCAGCTGGTCGAACGTCGCCGGCGGCTCCTCACGACGCGGGCACGGCTGGTGGACGTCGAAACCGGCGAGGTCCTGGCGACTGCCGACGCGCTGTACGTGGCCGCACCTCCAGACCGTAAGCAGGCACTGAAGGATCGCTATCGATTCCGCCTGGTCACGGAAGGCGATCCGTCGCCGGCGCAGGGTGATCCTGCGCGTGACACGATGCCGGCGGCCGGTCGAGCGGCGGCGGGCGAGCCGCCGCTCGACGCGCGTGCGACCCCGGAGGCTGCCCAGCAGCTCGTGGCTCGGCGGTGATCACTGCGGTGACCGCTGCCGCAACCGCGGGCGCGCCCGGAGCGACGAATGCCGCCACCGATGCGTTCGTGGCGACGCACATCTCTGCGGCACGCGAGCTGGGGCGCCGGCTGGCGGATGCCGTCGACGAACCGGACCGTTGCGTGGAGGCCATGCGAGACGGTCTGGCCGCGCTTGCGGACCCGGCGTACCTGGCGGGCCAGCGGGTGGTGGCGCCCGGGATCGGGCCGCTCCTCGGCGTGCGGGTGCCGCTCCTGGAGGCCGTCCACCGCGCGCTCCGGCACGAGCTGCGCGACGTTCGCGCGGCCCGTCTCGTTCCGCTTGCCGAGGCGCTTGCCCGGGACCCGGTCCGCGAGCTGCGCTGGCTCGCCTGCTGGCTGCTGGGCCGCCTTCTCCCCGACGAGCCGGAGCGGGCCTGGCAGGTGCTGCGCCGCATGGCTGAAGAGTCCGACGACTGGATCACGGTCGACACGCTGGCATCCACGATGGCGGCCGGGATCCTCCAGGAGCCGTACCGCTGGGCCGAGCTGGAGCAGCTGGTCTACAGCTCCAGCCGCTGGGAGCGCCGTCTCGTCGGCTCGACGGTCGCGACGCATGCCGTTCGTGGACCGCGCGGCGGGGCGGACGCCCGAGGTCGCCGCCCACGGGCTGACCCTGGTCGGCCTGCTGATCGGCGACCCCGAGCCCGACGTCCAGAAGGCCCTGAGCTGGGCGCTCCGCAGCCTGGCCCGGGTCGACCCTGTCGGCGTGACCGGGTTCTGCCGGGACGAGGCCGGCCGCGCGGCCGCAACCGAGGATGGGGCGCCGGGCATGGGTCGTGCGGGACGCGCTGCCGAAGCTCGACCCGGCGGCGGCCCACGAGCTCCGCGCCGTGCTCGCGGGCGTCCGGCGCAGCCCCGGGGCCGCGAACACCTCGGCTGCTGCGGCGACCGCTGCCGCGTTCCGCGAGGCGGGGCGCGGAGCCCCCGCCTTCCCACCCCCGTTGACCTGAGCCGGAGAGCCATTCCGTGACCGACGACCTGGGCGACATCCGAACGATCCGCATCGAGGACGAGATGCGGACGAGCTACCTCGACTACGCGATGAGCGTGATCGTGGCCCGCGCGCTCCCGGACGTCCGCGACGGCCTCAAGCCGGTTCACCGCCGGATCCTCTACGCCATGGGCGAGATGGGGCTCTCGTCCAACGCGTCGTACCGGAAGTGCGCGGCGATCGTCGGCGAGGTGATGGGCAAGTACCACCCGCACGGCGACGCCGCGATCTACGACACCCTGGTCCGGCTCGCCCAGGACTTCTCGATGCGCTACCCGCTGGTGGACGGGCAGGGCAACTTCGGGTCGGTCGACGGCGACTCGGCTGCGGCGATGCGCTACACCGAGGCGCGCCTCATGCCGATCGCGGCCGAGATGCTGGCCGACATCGACCGCGCGACGGTCGACTACGTCGACAACTACGACGGCCAGCACCGCGAGCCGGTGATCCTGCCCGCGAAGCTGCCGAACCTGCTCGTCAACGGGAGCTCGGGCATCGCCGTCGGGATGGCCACGAACATCCCGCCCCACCACCTCGGGGAGGTCGTGGACGCGACGATCGCGCTGATCGACGACCCCGAGCTGACGACCGACGACCTGTGCGCCTTCATCAAGGGGCCCGACTTCCCGACGGCCGGCTCCATCTTCCGCTACGAGCAGCAGAAGAACGCGCTGACCGGCGTCACCGAGACGGTCGACGCGATCCGGCAGATGTACGCCCACGGCCACGGGCGGGTGGTCATGCGCGCCCAGGTCGCGTTCGAGGAAGCGCGCCGCGACCGGGTGGCAATCGTGGTCACCGAGCTTCCCTACCAGGTGAACAAGGCGTCACTGCTCGAGAAGATCGCCGACCTCGTCAAGGACAAGCGGATCGAAGGCATCGCGGACCTCCGCGACGAGTCCGACCGGGACGGGATGCGGATCTACATCGAGGTCAAGAACGACGCGAATCCGCACACCGTGCTGAACAACCTGTTCAAGCACACCCCGATGCAGCTCGCGTTCAACCTCAACATGCTGGCGCTGGTCGACGGCCAGCCGCAGACGCTTCCGCTCAAGGCCGTGATCGCGCACCACGTGGACCACCGGCGCGAGATCGTACGGCGGCGGACCGAGTTCGACCTGGGCAAGGCGCGCGAGCGGGCCCACATCCTCGAGGGCCTCAAGATCGCGCTCGACCACCTCGACGAGGTGATCCGCACGATCCGCGAGTCGGCCGACGTCGACACGGCACGCCGGAACCTGATGGAGCGCTTCGAGCTGAGCGAGCTCCAGGCGCAGGCGATCCTGGACATGCGGCTGGCACGCCTGGCCGCGCTCGAACGGAAGAAGATCGAGGACGAGTACCTCGCGGTGATCCAGCTGATCGCCGAGCTGGAGGACATCCTCGCCAACCCGGCGCGGATCCTCGCGATCATCAAGGACGAGCTCACGGAGCTGAAGCGGAAGTACGCCGGCGAGCGGCGCACCCGCGTCGTCGACGACTCCTCGCGCGAGATGACCGACGAGGACCTGATCGCCGACGAGGACGTCGTCGTCACGATCAGCCGCCGGGGCTACATCAAGCGCCAGCCGGTCGCGACGTACCGGCGCCAGGGCCGCGGCGGCAAGGGGATCATCGGGCACGTCACCCGCGAGGAGGACGCCGTCGACAGCCTCCTCGTCGCGAACACGCACGACTGGGCGCTCTTCTTCACGAATCGAGGGCGCGTCTTCTCCGCCAAGGTCCACAGCGTGGTGGACGCCAGCCGGCAGGCGAAGGGGATCCCGATCATCAACCTTCCGGGCGTGCAGGTCGAGGCGGGCGAGGTCCCGACCGCCACGCTCATGGTGCGCGACTTCAGCGCGGCCTCCTATCTCGTGATGGCGACGCGCAACGGGATCATCAAGAAGACCGCGCTCGAGCAGTTCGAGAAGGTTCGCTCGTCGGGGATCATCGCCATCACCCTGGACGAGGGGGACGAGCTCGCCTGGGTGGATACCGCGAGCGGCCACGACGACATCATCATCGCCACGGCCCTGGGCAAGATCGCCCGCTTCAGCGAGACCGACGTCCGGGCATCCGGCCGTCCGGCGGGCGGCGTGATCGGCATTCGCCTCGCCCAGGCGGGCGACTACGTCGTGGGCATGAGCGTCGTGCAGCCCGGGACGGACCTGCTCGTGCTGACCGAGACGGGCTACGGGAAGCGCGTGGCATTGCGTGAGTTCCGGACCATGCGCCGCGGTCCGCAGGGCGTGCGCCTCATCAGCCTCGAGGGCCGGAAGACCGGCCGCGTCGCGGCAGTCCAGCAGGTCACCGACCGTGACGAGGAGCTCCTGCTGATCTCGGCGGCCGGCCAGGTCGTGCGAACCGACGTACGGACCATCAACCGACAGCGGCCGGAGGCCCGCGGCGTCATCACGATGCGGCTCAATGAGGGCGACCGCGTGGTGGGCATCGCCGCGTTCCGCGAGGGGCTGGCGGATCGGGAGGCCATCGGCGACAATGGCGCTCCCGACGGAGGGCCGACCGGGCCGGAAGCGGGTCCGTCGGCGGACTGACGGGCTTCGGCGCGGAGGAGGCGTTCTTGTACTCCGACTCGTTCGACGTCTACACGGGCAACGCCAACGACGGCCTTGCCCGGAAGATCTGCCGCTACCTGGGCGTCCCGCTGGGCCAGGCCGAGGTCTTCTCGTTCGCGAACGAGAACATCTTCGTCAAGATCCTGGACAACGTCCGCGAGAAGGACGTCTTCCTGATCCAGCCGACCTGCCACCCGGTCAACCAGTCGATCATGGAGCTCCTCATCATGATCGACGCCTTCAAGCGCGCCAGCGCCGGGCGGATCACCGCGGTCATCCCGTACTACAGCTACGGGCGCTCCGACAAGAAGGATCAGCCGCGCGTGCCCATCACCGCGCGCCTCATCGCCGACATGATCACGGTGGCCGGTGCGGATCGCGTCCTCACGATGGACCTGCACCAGGGCCAGATCCAGGGCTTCTTCAACATCCCGGTCGACGAGCTGACCGCCGTCCACCTCCTGTCCAACTACTTCCGACAGAAGGCGCTGACGGACCTCGTGGTCGTCACCGACCTTGGCTTCGCGAAACGCGCCCGTGCGTTCGCGGAGCTCCTGGACGCGCCGCTCGCGATCATCGAGAAGCGCCGCGTGGGCAACCTCGACCGGGCCGAGCTGCTCAACGTCATCGGCGACGTCCGGGGCCGCCGCGCGATCATCGTGGACGACGAGATCGACACCGCCGGGACGCTGATGGAGATCGTTCGGGCACTCGTCCGCGAGGGCGTCGAGGAGATCTACGCCTGCGCCACGCACGGGATCCTGTCCGAGGGATCGGTCGAGCGCATCGTGGCTGCGCCGATCCGGGAGCTGGTGCTCACCGACTCCGTGCCGCTCCCGATCGAGAAGCGGATCCCGCGGATCACGACCCTCTCGGTGGCGCCCCTGATCGGCGAGGCGATCCGCCGGATCCATCGCGGCGAGTCGGTGGGCGCGCTGTTCAGCAGCGAGGCCTCGCTCACGCAGGAGATGATCCTCTGGGAGGATGGGGTCGAGCAGACGCTGGACTCCCGGACGGGGACCGCCCTGCCGCCCGAGCACCTCACGACGGGGCACGACCTGGATCACACCGCCGACATCGCCGGCCCGGCGCCGGCCCGAAGGTTCGGAGACCGATGACACTGCAGCTCCATCAACCCGACGGCGAGGGCGGCCTGACCCCGCGCACGGAGACGCCGAGGGACTGGCGCACCCAGCTTCGCTCGCCCCGCTGGCACGTCGCACGCCTGGCGAACCGGGAGATGAACCCGACCCGCACACCCGTGTCGGTCCTCTTCTGGCTGGCGCTCGGAGCCCTCACCTTCGTCCTCCTCGTCGCGGGGTACGGCTCCGGCTTCTGGAAGTAGCGGAAACCGCCCCTCTGCCCGGCCCCCGCGCCGGGGCGCCGACGGGCTTCTCGCGGGTCCCACGCCTATACTGACCGTCCCATGGTGCTTGGCTTCCTCTCCCGTTTCGTCGACTCCAACGACCGCGAGGTCCGCCGCCTGCAGCCGCTCGTCGACGCGGCAAACGCCCTCGAGGCGGAGCTCCAGGACGAGACCGACGCCGAGATCCGCGCCCGCATGGACGAGATCCGGGCCGAGCTTGCCGAACTCCAGGAGGGGTTCGGCCCGAGCCCGGAGGAGCTGGACGAGGACGAGCCGGCGCGCCGCCGCGACCTCGAGGTCGCGCGCCAGAAGAAGGAGAACGAGCAGCTCCAGGCGGCCCTCGACGATGCCCTCCCCGAGGTGTTCGCCGCAGCCCGCGAAGGGATGCGCCGAAGCCTCGGGATGCGCCACTTCGACGTCCAGCTCATGGGCGGGATCGTCCTCCACCAGGGGAAGATCGCGGAGATGAAGACGGGCGAGGGCAAGACCCTCGTCGCGCCGCTCGCCGCCGCCCTCAACGGCCTGACCGGCCGCGGCGTGCACGTGGTCACCGTCAACGACTACCTGGCCCGCCGCGACGCGCAGTGGATGGGCCCGATCTTCCACTTCCTCGGCGTCTCGGTCGGCGTGGTGGTCGGCGAGGAGGCGTACGTCTTCGAGCCCGGCTACCCCACGACCGACGAGCGGCTCATCAACCTGCGTCCGTGCTCGCGGCGGGAGGCCTACGCGGCGGACGTCACGTACGGCACGAACCACCACTTCGGGTTCGACTACCTGCGCGACAACCTGGTCACGGAGATGGACCAGCGCGTCCAGCGCGGCCACTACTTCGCGATCGTCGACGAGGTCGACAACATCCTCATCGACGAGGCGCGCACGCCGCTGATCATCAGCGGCCAGGCCGAGGAGTCGGCCGACCTGTACTTCCAGCTGGCCCGGCTCGTCCCGCGCCTTCGCGCCCGGCCCGAGGGCGAGGAGGAAGGCGGCGACTACTTCGTCGACCTCAAGGACCGCGCGGTTTCGCCGACGGAGGAGGGGATCGGAAAGATCGAGGGCTGGCTCGGCGTCCAGAACTTGTACGACGACCCGCGGCTCACCCGCCACTTCGACGCGGCGCTCAAGGCCCACGCGCTCTACAAGCGCGATCGCGACTACATCGTCCGCGACGGCGAGATCGTCATCGTCGACGAGTTCACCGGGCGCCAGATGCCCGACCGGCGCTGGAGCGAGGGGATCCACCAGGCGATCGAGGCGAAGGAGGGCCTGCGCGTCCAGCGCGAGTCCGTGACCCTCGCCACGGTCACCTTCCAGAACTACTTCCGCCTCTACTCGAAGCTGGCCGGCATGACCGGGACCGCGATGACCGAGGCGGAGGAGTTCCACAAGATCTACAAGCTGGAGGTCGTCTCGATCCCGACCAACCAGCCGATGATCCGCGACGACGAGCAGGACCTCGTCTTCCGGAACGAGCAGGGCAAGTTCAAGGCGCTGATCGACGAGATCACCGAGATGCGGGAGGCCGGCCGGCCCGTCCTGGTCGGCACGATCAGCGTCGAGAAGTCGGAGATGCTCTCCGAGCTCCTGACGCGCGGCGGCGTCAAGCACGAGGTCCTCAACGCGAAGTTCCACGAGAAGGAGGCGCCGATCGTGGCCCAGGCGGGCCGTTCGGGCGCCGTAACGATCGCGACGAACATGGCCGGCCGCGGCACGGACATCATGCTCGGTGGAAACCCGGCCGGCCTCGCCTCCGAGATCCTCCACCGTCGCGGCCTGAACCCTGCCGAGGTCGACAAGGCAACCTACGACGAGGCGCTCGCCGAGGCGAAGGCGATCTGCAACGCCGACCACGACCGGGTGGTCGCCGCCGGCGGGCTCCACATCATCGGCACGGAGCGCCACGACTCGCGCCGGATCGACAACCAGCTCCGCGGCCGCGCCGGCCGCCAGGGCGACCCGGGCTCGTCGCGCTTCTACCTCTCGCTCGAAGACGACCTCATGAAGCGCTTCGCCTCCGAGCGCGTGGCGGGCCTGATGGAGCGGCTGGGGTTGGACGACGACGTCGCGATCGAGTCACGCCTCGTGAGCAGGACGATCGAGAGCGCCCAGACGCGCGTCGAGGGCTACAACTTCGACATCCGGAAGCGCGTCGTCGAGTTCGACGACGTCATCAACAAGCAGCGCGAGACGATCTACGCCGAGCGCGACAAGGTCCTCCGCAACGAGGACCTCACCGAGACGGTCGCGGCCTTCCTCGACGAGGAGGTGGAGGCGCTCCTCGCGACGTACTGCGCGGCCGAGGCGCCCGATGACTGGAACATGGAAGGCCTCTCCGGTGCGTTGCACGCGATGGGCCTCGAGGGACCCGGCACCTCGGAGGACGAGCTCTGGGAGACCGGCGGCCGCGCGGCGCTCTCCGCCCACCTGCGCGATCTGGCCCAGGCCAAGCTCGAAGAGAAGACGGCCGAGGTCGGACCCGCCGACTGGCCGATGATCGAGCGCCTCGTGCTGCTCCGCACGATCGACTCGCTGTGGGTCGAGCACCTGACCGAGCTCGACGACATGCGGCGCGGGATCGGGCTGCGCGGCTATGCCCAGCAGGACCCGCTCAACGAGTTCAAGAAGGAAGCGTTCAACCTCTACGACCAGCTCGGCGAGTTGATCCGCCACCAGGTGGCGACCACGATCTTCCGCGTCTCCGTCGTCCACCAGCCCGCGGCTCCGACCCCCGACGAGGCGCAGCTCGCGGCGAGCCTCTCCGCCGGCGCGGCCGCGCTCCAGGCGCCGGGCGGGAAGGCCGCCCCTGGCGGACCGCCGACGGCCGTCGCAACCCGGCCGAGCGTCAGCGCGGCCTCCCCGGCGCGCGCCACGTTCTCCGGCGGCGCCTCCTCCACGTCGAGCGCCCGTCCCGGCGCACCGTCGCCCGTCGCGGCGGCAGCGGCCCGGAACCTCCCGGCCGCGCCCGCGCTCCGCGCGATGCAGGAGCGTCTCGGCGACGAGGCGCGGGCCGACGCCGGCCCCAGGGCCAATCCCGCTGCCGCGAAGCTCGGCCGCAACGACCCCTGCTACTGCGGGTCCGGGCTCAAGTTCAAGAAGTGCCACGGGCGCTAAGCCGTCGGCCGGTGACAGATCGCACCGGAACATCGCCCAGCCGGGAGATCGCGCTCGTCGGCCTTGCCGTTCTCGCCGGCGGCGCGCTGGTCACAGGGTACGCGACCTTGCGGATCTGGCAGCGCGGCAACCTCGACGAGACGCGTCCCGTTGACGCGATCGTCGTGCTCGGCGCGGCGCAGTACGACGGAACCCCTTCGGCGGTCTTCGCCAGCCGCCTCGATCACGCCGTCCGGCTGTACAGGGACGGCGTTGGGCCGCTCCTGATCGTCACGGGCGGCGGGCGCGAGGGCGACCGGACCACGGAGGCCGCGACCGCGCGGGCCTATGCGATCGAGCACGGCGTCCCGGAGGGCGCCATCCTCGGGGAGGATCGCGGCCGATCCACGCTGGAATTGCTCGAGGGGGTCGCCGCCATCCTGCGCGCGAACGGCCTGCGGAGCGCGCTGTTCGTCTCCGACCGGACCCACATGCTGCGGGTGATCCTGATGGCCCGGGACCTCCACATCGAAGCGTACGGCTCACCCACGACCACGAGCCCGGACGACACGCAGCCCGGGCTCCGCTTCGATGCGACGCTCCACGAGCTCGGGGCCCTCGCCTACTACGGCCTGTTCGGCGGCGCGATCGGCCCGTAGGTCGGGTCCCCCGGCCCGCCCTGAGGGAACGCCAGCGCGATGCCCGGAGTGATAGACGTTCACGCCCCGTTCACGCGCCGAAAACTCCCTCTTGGCCGCTTCGGGTTGGCCCCGTATACTCACACCATTGCGACCGGCCGGGGATGCCCAGCTCCCGTCCCAACGGGTATCGGACCGGCCTCGCGTTGTGACTGCAGTGCATGAGGGAGCGGTGAAGCAGATCACGGACACCGCCTTCGTCGATCTCATCGCCTGCGAGCGGGACTGCCGGAACTGCAGCTACGCCGCGGCCCTGGATTGCGACGGCAACTGCGGCGTCTGCCCTCACCACGCGTACTGCGCCTGTGTGAACCCCGTCGTCGCCCGAAGCAAGACCGCCCTGCGGCTCATCGAGCTTCGGCCGATCCTCCTCCAGGACGTTCAGGGCCGCGCCTAGATGGACCGGGCCGGCCTCCACGATCTTGCCGGACGGATCCACGCGACAACGGGGCGTCTTTGACCTCCCCGCGAAGGAGGCGCGCGTCGCGGAGCTCGACGCGCTGATCGCCGTCCCCGGTTTCTGGGACGACCAGCGGGCCGCCCAGCGGATCCTCCGGGAGGCCGACGGGCTGCGGGGCGAGTTGACGCTCTGGCAGGACCTCGACGCGCGGGCCAGCGGGCTCGAGGAGCTCTCCGACCTTGCCGCGGAGGCCGAGGATTCCGAGATGCTCGCCGAGATCGACCGCGACGCGGAGGCGCTGCGCGTCTCGTTCGAGCGCGAGCGCACCGCCCTGCTGTTCTCGCGGGAATACGACCAGCGGGGCGCGCTCGTCACGATCAGCGCCGGCGCCGGTGGCACCGAGGCGACCGACTGGGCCGAGATGCTCCTCCGGATGTTCCTCCGCTGGGCCGAGCGCCACCGCTACTCGACGGAGATCCTCGACCAGACCGAGGGCGAGCAGACCGGCCTCAAGAGCGTCACGTTCAGCGTGGACGGCCGCCGGGCCTACGGATGGCTGCGCGCCGAGCGCGGCGTCCACCGGTTGGTCCGGATCAGCCCGTACAATTCGCAGAAGCGTCGCCAGACGACGTTCGCGCTGATCGAGGTGATGCCGGAGGTCGAGGACGAGGCCGAGGTCGAGCTCAACTGGGACGAGATCCGGGTCGAGATGTACCGCTCCTCCGGGGCGGGCGGGCAGCACGTCCAGAAGACCAACTCGGCAGTGCGTCTCACGCACGTCCCCACGGGGATCGTCGTGACCTGCCAGAACGAGCGCTCCGCGACGCAGAACCGGGAGACCGCGGCGAAGGTCCTCGCGGCCCGGATCCTCGAGCGGCGGCTGGAGGAGAAGGAGGTCGAGCTGCGACGCCTCAAAGGCGAGCACGTCGAGGCGGGCTGGGGCAACCAGATCCGAAGCTACGTCCTGCATCCCTACCAGATGGTGAAGGACCACCGGACCGAGGTCGAGACGTCGAACACGGCCGCGGTCCTCGACGGCGACCTGGACGTCTTCATGGCCGCCGAGCTGGAGCGACTGGCCACCGAAGCCCCGGTCGGCGGCACCGCCGAGGATGCATGATCGCGCCCGGCAGGCGCTCGTGACGCCGGGCGCTGCGCCACCGATCAGGCTCCGCCCGGCGAGATCCGACGACCTCACGGCCTGCGCCGGCGTGTGGCACGCCGGCCTGACCGAGTACGGGCTCAGGGTGGGACGGCCGGCCATGCCGCACGCCTACGGGCCCCTGCTCAAACTCCTCGGGCACCTGCTGGCGACCGACCCGGACGGCTTCTGGGTCGGCGTGGAGGACGGACCCGGCGCCGAGGGTCCGATCGTCGCGTTCGCCTCAGCACTCCGGCGGGAGCACGTCTGGTTCCTCTCCATGCTGTTCGTCGGGCCCAGGCACCAGGAGCGCGGCCTGGGACGGCGCCTGCTGTCGCACGTCCTGTTAGGCACGGACGGCGCCGTGCACGCGACCTGCACGGACAGCGCTCAGCCAATCTCCAACGCCCTCTACAGCCGGTTCGGGATGGTGCCGCGGGTGCCCGTGCTGGAGCTGGTCGGCCGGCCGGAAGGTCAGGTGCCCCAGCTTCCCGGCGGGATCCGCGCGGTCCCGTTCGACCTGCTCCGGGCTGAGCCTACCGACGGGGCCGGGCCGCTCCGCCTGGCGGCCGCGCTGGAGCACCTCGACCGCACGACACTCGGCTACGCCCACCCCCAGGATCACGCCTACCTGGCAGCCCTGGGCCGCCTCGGCTACCTGTACGAGGCCGGGGATGGGAGCGTGGTCGGCTACGGGTACACCTCGGAGATCGGTCGCCTCGGTCCGATCGCCGTCCGCGATGCCGGGTTGATGGGACCGGTCGTGGGTCATCTCGTGCGGGCCGTGCGCCCGGCGGGCGCCTTCTCGGCCTGGGTCCCGGGGTCCGCCAGCGGAGCGGTCGCCACCCTCCTTGGGGCCGGGCTGCGCCTTGAGGACTTCCCGGCGCTCGTGTGCTGGGACCGGCCCTTCGCCGACTTCGAACGCTATGTTCCGATCACGCTGGCCGTCCTCTAGCCGGCGCTCGCTGCCGGCGCTCGCCGCAGCGACCATGGGTCGGGCCGGGCCGCGACCGCCGCCGCGCGATGGGTTCGGACGGATCCGCGGGCCGGTGGTAGCCTCGACCGGACGTGACAACCCCCACCACGCTTCGGCCCGCTGCCACGCTCGATCTCCCGCCGGACGGCTCGCTCGAGAGCAGCGTGGCAGCGCTGCGACCGGTCGTGTCGCTGCGCGGCGTGGGCATGGTCTACCCGAACGGCAAGGCCGCCCTCCGTGACGTGGACCTCACCCTCGGGGAGGGCGAGTTCGTGTTCCTCGTCGGGCCGTCCGGCGCTGGCAAGTCCACCCTGCTCAAGCTCCTGATCCGGGACGAGCGGCCGACGACGGGAGAGGTGATCCTGGACGGACGAAATCTCGCTCGCGTGCCACGCCGGAAGGTCCCCGAGCTGCGCCGCACGATCGGAATCATCTTCCAGGACTTTAAGCTGCTGCCGACGCGGACGGTCCGGGAGAACGTCGCGTTCGCGCTCGAGGTGACCGGCACGCCGCGCGGCCGTATCAGGCCCGCGGTGGACCGGGCGCTCGCGGTCGTCGGGCTCGGTGCGCAGGCGGACCAGCTGCCGACCACCCTCTCCGGCGGCGAGCAGCAGCGAACCGCGATCGCTCGCGCGCTCGTCCACGAGCCGCGCCTGATCATCGCCGACGAGCCGACGGGAAACCTGGATCCGCTCATCAGCTGGGAGATCATCCAGCTCCTGCTCCGTATCAACGAGCTGGGCGTCACGATCCTGATGGCCACCCACAACGCCTCCGTGGTGACCGCGCTCCGACGGCGGGTCGTCGCGCTCGAGGACGGAAGCGTGGTCCGGGACGAGGTCGGTGGCTACCACCGCGACGACTGATCCATGTTCGGGTTCCTGCGCTTCGTCTCGTTCAGCATCACGAACGGCATCCAGGGTCTCCGGCGCAACGGCCTGATGACCGTCGCGGCGACGGCGACGATGACCCTGATGCTCCTGCTGCTCTCCGGCTTCTGGCTGATCCAGGCCGGGCTCGCGGCGGGCGCCTCGTACGTCGAGCAGAAGGTCGAGATCGTGGCCGACCTCCACGACGTGCCCGGCGCCGAGGGCGCGCTCACGGTGCAGGGCGTGGCCCTGGCAGCGGACGTCGCGGCCCTGCCGTCCGTCCGTTCCGTCACGTTCGTCTCCAAGGACGAAGCGCTGGCCCAGTTCCGCGAGCGGTTGCACGAGCGCGGCCAGGTCGACCTGACGGGCTACCTCGATCGGAACCCGCTTCCGGCGAGCCTGGAGGTCAAGCTGGTCGACCCGCAGGACTATGCGCCGGTCGTCCAGCTGCTCCAGGACCAGACCCGGGTCGTCGACGACGTGGTGCAGGTCCAGCAGCTCGTCGCCGAGCTGACCACCGTCACGAACGTCCTGCGGACCGGTGGCATCGCGCTGCTCGTCCTGGTCGGCTTCGTCGTCCTGTTCATCATCGTCAACACGATCCGGCTGGCCGTCGTCGCACGGCGCGAGGAGATCGAGATCATGCGGCTCGTCGGGGCATCGGACGCGTTCATTCGCTGGCCGTTCATCCTCGAGGGCGCCTTCGTCGGGCTCCTGGGGGCGGCGCTGACGCTCGCGCTCATCGCGCTCGCCTCTGGCCCGGTCACCGACTTCATGTACGGCTTCTTCCGGGTCCTGCCGATCGAGCTCGGCTCGCTGCAGCGCGACATGATCTTGCTGGTCGTCGGGACCGGCCTGGGGGTTGGCGTCCTCGGGTCGTGGCTCTCGGTGCGCAGCTACCTCACGAGGTGAGCCGGCCATGACCACGCCGGACCTGGGTGGCAGCGACCCACAGCTCGCGGGCAACCCGATCGAAACCGCGCCCGCCGGCCCCGACGTGACGCTCGCCCCCGGACGTGGGCCTCGCCGCGGGGTCGGGCCGCTCTCGCTCGCCATCGCGGCGGTCGCCCTTCTCGCGGGGGCCGCGCTCTTCCTCTCGGGGTTCATGCTCGGCGCGCGGACGGCCACCACGCCGGGTACGCCGGCTTCCGAGCAGGAGCTCTTCGCGCCGTTCTGGGATGCCTGGGACACGATCAACCGGAGCTACGCCGGTCCGGTGGACCAGAAGGCCCTCGTGCAGGGCGCGATCAGCGGGATGATCAAGGCCCTGGGCGACCCGTACTCGGCGTACATGAGCCCCGCCGACCTCGAGAGCGCCCGCCAGGCGATCGGCGGCCAGTTCGACGGCATCGGCGCCGAGGTGTCGGCCCGCTCCACGGACGCCGCGGCGGGCGCGTGCACGACGCTCGGGCCGACCTGCCAGATGACCGTCGTCTCGACGATCACGGGCTCACCGGCCGAGGCGGCCGGCCTCCGCGCCGGCGACGTGGTCAGCGCGATCGACGGGACCGGCGTGGACGGGCTCACGCTCGACCAGGCGATCGCGAAGATTCGGGGCCCCAAGGGAACCCCCGTCGTCCTGGCGGTCGCTCGCTCGGGGAAGCCAACCTTCGACCTGCGGATCGTCCGCGACACCATCAACCAGCCACAGGTGGAGACGCGCGACCTGGCGAACGGCACGGTCCGCTACATCCGGCTGTCCGCCTTCTCCGATAGCGCGGCGACGGACTTCATCGCGGCGCTCCGGGCGGGGCTCGCGATGGGCGAGCGCTCCGTGATCGTGGACCTGCGCGACAACCCCGGCGGCTACGTGACGGCGGCCCGCACGATCGCCAGCCAGTTCATCGCCAGCGGGCCCCTCTTCTGGGAGGAGGGTGCCGACGGGACGCAGGTCGAGACGGACGCCGCGCCCGGCGGCGTTGCCACGGATCCCGCGATCCGGGTCATGGTGCTGGTCAACAAGGGGAGCGCCTCGGCCAGCGAGATCGTGGCCGGGGCACTCCAGGACACTCGGCGCGGGACCATCGTCGGCCAGACGACGTTCGGCAAGGGCACGATGCAGGAGTGGGTCGACCTCACCGACAACTCGGGCGGGTTCCGGATCACGATCGCGAAGTGGCTCACCCCGTCGAAGCGCTCGATCCAGCTGCGGGGCCTCACCCCGGACATCGTGGTCCCGGCCGTGGTCGGGCCGACCGGCCCGACCGGCGATCCCTTCATCGACTCGGCGATCAAGGCCCTCGGGGCGCCCACGGCAGTGGCGGCGCCGGCCGCGCCGGAGGCGTGGCGCCGGGCGGCCTGAATCCGAACCGTGATCGGGCAGGGCGCACCGGCAGGACGTCGCGGCCGCGGGGCTGGTGCCCTCCTCCGACGCTCGGCGGATCCTCGAGCGCGAGCGTGTGGGTCCGGGATGAGTACAGCCTCTTGCCAGATCCCGGGTCCTCCTGTACGGTTTCGCCAACCGAAAGGAGGTGATGTGCAGTGACAGACAGTAGTCCGCGTCGTTGCACCACCTCGCAGGGAGCATCCGCCTGACGGACGCCCCAGCGGGTGGGCAACTCGAAACGCGTTCGAGGGCCGGTTCCGGCAGCGGAGCCGGCCTTCGTGCGTTCGTGAAGCGCATCCGCGCCTGCCATCGCGCACCGACTATGAGGAGCACTCCATGGGCGAATCGACGATCGCCCTCAACCGCAGGGCCCGCCACGAGTTCTCGATCGAGGACACGCTCGAGGCCGGCCTCGTCCTGACTGGCACGGAGATCAAGTCCATCCGGGCAGGCCACGTCAGCCTCCAGGAGGCCTACGCCCGGATCGAGCGCGGCGAGGCGTGGCTGGTCGGTGCGCACATCGCCCCGTTCGCCGGCGGCAACCGCCTCAACCACGAGGCGAAGCGCTCGCGGAAGCTGCTCCTCCACCGTGACGAGATCGACGAGCTGCTGGGTAAGACGAAGTCGAAAGGGCTGACGATCGTCCCGCTGCGCCTCTTCATCGACGGCCGCGGGCATGCCAAGCTCGAGATTGGGCTGGGGCGTGGCAAGCAGCTCCACGACCGTCGCCGGGACATCGCCGAGCGCGATGCCCGCCGCGACCTGGACCGCCAGATGGCGGACACGGCCCGCGGGCGACCGTAGATTCCGCCGGCGGGCGGGGAGCCCGGCGTACAATGGGTCGGCTGGTCCCAGGATCGGCGCGAGCCGGTCCGCGGACCGGCTCGATCGGTGGGGATGCGTGGTCTCGACGGGGCCCCGCAGCCCGGAAACGCGAGCCGAGGATGCCGCTCTGGCCTCGTTAAAAGGCGGCAAAACGAAGTAACTGCCAACAAGCAGCCTGCTCTCGCCCTCGCCGCTTAGGCGGTAGGGTGAGCGTGGAAGCGGCCTCCTCCTCGTGGGCCGTGGAAGCGTCACTCAGCGGGGATGCAGCCCCGGCAAGCGCCGCGTAGCCGGGAGCGAAGCCCGATCTAGGGACACGCAGCTGGACCGGTCATCGCCCCTGCCGATGGGGGTGGGCCGGTCGAGATCAAGCATCGGACACGCTCGTAGTGGGTCCGGGTCACGGGTTTCGGACGGGGAGTTCGACTCTCCCCCATCTCCACCACCCCTTCCGCTATGCGCCCCGACGTCGGCCCTCCGGCGGCGGGCCTGGCTGGATGTTCGCGAAAGGCCGCGCTCCGCGCGTGACCCGGCGAGGCTTCACACTGCGTTCGTGAGCACGACCACGGCACCCTCCGCAGCCAGGACGCCCTCCGGACGCGCCGCGCCGGACGCGGGCCGATGAGCCCGCTCGAGGCGCTCGGGATCCTGGCCGCGGGCCTCGCGGCAGGCACGATCAACACGATCGTGGGGTCCGGCTCGCTGATCACCTTTCCGACCCTTCTCGCCTTCGGCTATGCGCCGGTCGTCGCGAACGTGTCGAACACGGTCGGGCTGGTGCCCGGCTCGCTCAGCGGCGCGATCGGGTATCGCCGCGAACTGGCCGGCCAGCGTGGCCGCGCCATCCGCCTGGGGATGGCCGCGCTCGCCGGTGGCCTGACGGGTGGCCTGCTCCTGCTCGCCCTGCCGGCGTCCGCGTTCGAGCGGATCGTGCCGATCCTCATCCTGGGCGCGGTGGTCCTGATGGCGATCCAGCCGCGGCTATCGCGGGCGATGGGTGAGCGGCGGGTCGAAGGGCAGGAGCACACGCTCCCGCTCGTCGTGACGATCTACCTCACCGGGATCTACGGCGGCTACTTCGGGGCCGCCCAGGGGGTGATCATGATGGCGCTGCTGTCGACCTTCCTGCCCGAGGACCTCCAGCGCCTGAACGCCCTCAAGAACGTCCTCGCGGTGCTCATCAACGGGGTTGCCGCCGTCCTGTTCATCGCGGTCGCGCCCGTGGCGTGGCCCGCGGCCATCCTCCTCGCGGTCGGCGCGATCGCCGGTGGCCAGGTCGGCGCGCTCGTGGGACGGCGCCTTCCCGCGGGCACCTTGCGGCTCGCGATCATCGTGCTCGGCACGTTCGTCGGCGTGCGTCTCCTGATCGGGTGACGCAGCCGGAGCCCGGACGGCCGACCCAGGAGGGCGGCCGGCAGCGGGTGACGCAGAGTCGCGCGGTGGCCGTTTCGCCCCGCGCCTTCGTCCTGCACCACACCCGCCTTCGCCCGGTCCCCGGGCTGGCCGAGTTCCGCCTGCACCTTGCCGACGACGTGCTTGAGCTCTGGCGAGCCGTCCAGGTCGCGACCGACGACCCCGATGCCGACCTGCCCTACTGGGCGTTCGCGTGGGCTGGCGGGCTGGCGGTCTGCCGGTACCTCCGCGAGCATCCCGAGGCGGTCGCGGGTCGACGCGTGTTCGACCTGGGATCCGGCTCCGGGCTTTGCGCGATCGCGGCGATGCGGGCCGGCGCCTCGTCGGTGACGGGCGCGGATGTCGATCCGTTCGCCGCCGCCGCCATCGCGCTCAACGCACGGGCGAACGGCTTCCGCGTCGGTGTCGTGCACAGGGACGCGCTCGACGAGGAGGTGCCCGCGGCCGACGTCGTCCTCGCCGGCGACACCTGGTACGAGGCCGGCCTCGCCGATCGCGTCCTCCCCTGGCTGCGCAGGGCCCGAGCCCGCGGGATCACGGTTCGTTGTGGGTGACCCGGGGCGGCGCTACCTGCCGGTTGGCGAGCTGGTCCGGATCGCAGCGTACGACGTCCGAACGACGACCGAGCTCGAGGATCTCGAGCGACGGGAGGGGCGGGTGTACACGCTGGGGCCGGCGGCCGCCAAGGGTGCGTTCATGCCGGACCGCGAGCGGGAGCCCGGCTTACATCGCGAGGCGGGGGTACAGGCGAGCGGCGATGGCGAGCAGGACCACGAGCGCGAACGTGAGGACGCCGAGGTCGAGCGCGATCGAGAAGGTGGCGGTGCCCCCGTCGACCATCAGCGCCCGGAGCGCATCCACCTGGTACGTGAGCGGGTTCACGTGGGCCACGACCTGGAGCCAGGAGGGCATGAGGGCGATCGGGTAGATCGCGCTGCTCGCGAAGAAGAGCGGCATGGTCAGGACCTGTCCGATCCCCATGAAGCGCTCCCGCGTCCGGACCAGGCAGGCGATGATCAGCGAGAAGGTGGCGAAGCCGGCCGCGCCGAGCACGACCACGAGCGCCACGCCGGCGATCGGCAGGACGCCCAGCTGGAGGTGCACGCCGATCAGGGCGGCCACGATGTAGACGACGACCGCCTGGACGAGCGCGCGCAACCCGCCCGCGAGCGCCTTGCCCGCGACGAGCGCGAGCCGTGAGGCCGGGCTCACCAGGTACTTGTGGAGCACGCCCAGGTCGCGCTCCCAGATCACTGCGATCCCGAAGAAGATCGCCGAGAACAGCGCGCTCTGGGCAAGCACGCCCGGGGCAAGGAAGTCCATGTAGCCGAGCTTTCCGGTCGGGATCGCCCGGGCCTGAGCGAGCACCTGGCCGAAGACGAGCAGCCAGAGGACCGGCTGGACGGCGCGGGTGAGCAGCTCCGTCGGGTCGTGGATGAGCTTGCGGAGCTCGCCCTGGGCGACGGTCCAAGCGTCCTGGAAGAACCGGACCGCGGACGGCGGCTCAGCCCAGGCGACGGGCCGTGCGACGCGTTCGAGCGACGTCACGATAGGTACCTCCAGCGGTTGTGTCGTCGAGCTCGCTGCCCGTGAAGTGGGTGAACACGTCGTCCAGGCTGGCGCCTGGGCCGACCTCCGCGGCGAGCGACTCCGGGGTCCCGAGGGCGACGAGCTTGCCCAGGTGCATGATCCCGACGCGTTCGCAGAGCTCGGCTGCCTCGTCCATGTAGTGCGTGGTGAGCAGGATCGTGGTGCCCTCGCGCTCCCGCAGCTTCCGGACGTGCTCCCATACCGCCCGCCGGGCGGTCGGGTCGAGGCCCACGGTGGGCTCGTCGAGGAACAGCACGGGCGGCGCGTGGAGCATCGCCTGGGCGATCTCCAGGCGGCGGACCATCCCGCCGGAGTAGGTCCGCACGAGGTTGTCCCCGACGTCGCTGAGGCCCATGAACCGGAGGGCGTCGTCGATCCGCTCGCGCCGCTCCGGGCCAGGGATGTGGTAGAGGTGCCCGGAGATGTCGAGATTCTCGCGCGCGCTCAGCGCCCCATCGGACGAGAGGAGCTGGGGAACGTAGCCGATCGACCGGCGCACCGAGCGCGCCTCCCGTCCGATATCGTGACCTGCGACGGTCGCCGTGCCCGACGTCGGAGGGAGCAGCGTGATGAGCATCTTGATCGTGGTCGTCTTGCCCGCGCCGTTCGGGCCGAGCAGGCCGAACACCTCCCCGGGCCTGACCTCGAGCGACAGCGAGTCGACGGCCGTGACGGCGCCGAACTCGCGCCGCAGGTTCCTCGTCTCGATGGCTGCTCGCACCGGGGCCTCGCGCTGGTACAATTAGGGTCCCTAACATTCTAGCAGGGCCCCCCGCCGATGTCGACAGTCGCCTCACCCGAGGAGGAAGCTGCCCGAGCCGTCCTGGAGACGGTGCCGCTCGCGATGCGGGCCATCCGGGCCAGGATGCGGGAGGGCCGCCCCGAGTCCATCTCGGTGCCCCAGTTCCGCGCCCTGGTCTACATCCGCCGCCACCCGGGAACCGACCTCTCCGCGGTGGCCGAGCAGGTCGGGACGTCGCTCCCCGCCGCCTCCGAGCTCGTCGCGCGGCTGGTGCGCCAGCTGCTGGTCCTGCGAGAGACCGACCCGGCGTCGCGCCGGCGGATCCGCCTCACGCTCAGCGACGCCGGGCTCGCGGTTCTCGAGACGGCCGAGCTCCGGACGACGGAGTGGCTGGAGCGTGTCCTCGGGACCCTCGGCGAGGCGCGTCTCGCCGCCCTGGCAGACGGGCTCCGAGCACTCCGGGACGTCGTCGCGGGGGACGGACGCACGGGCGGGGGCGAGGCCTAGCGGGTCAGCGTCACCTTCTGGAGGTTGCGGGGCGCCTCCGGGTCGCGCCCGCGCGCGACCGCCAGGTGGTAGGCAAGGAGCTGACAGGGCAGGATCGTGACGATCGGCGCGAGCCACTCCGGGACCTCGCTGGGAATGGCCAGCGCGCCGTTCCCGAGCCCCCGAACCGCGGCGGCGTCCGAAAGGGCCACGACGTCGGCGCCGGCGTCGGCCAGCCGCTCGAGCAGGGTGACCATGCCGGACAGCGTTGGCCCGCTCGACACGACTGCGAGCACCAGCGTCCCGGGCTCGACCAGCGCGATCGGGCCGTGCTCGAAGTCGGCGGCCGAATAGGGATCGGCGAAGACGCCCGCGACCTCCTTGAGCTTGAGCGCCCACTCGCGCGCGGTCGGGTACTGGAAGCCCCGGGCGAGGACGACGCAGGCCTGGTGGGGAGCGAGACGGCGGGCTAGGACGACGACCTGAGGCTCCAGCTCGATCGTCCGCCCGAGCGCTCCGGGGAGCCCTGCCAGGGCCGGGTCAGGCACGCCCCCGCGCAGCGCCTCGGCGAGGAGGGCGACCACCGCGAGCTCGGCGACGTATGTCTTCGTCGCCGCCACCGCCCGCTCGGGGCCCGCTTCCAGCGGGACCACGACATCCGCTGCGACCGCGAGCGGGGATCCCGGGTCGTTCGTGATCGCGAGCGTCAGCGCGCCCTGCCGTCGTGCATCGTCGAGCACGGCGACGATGTCCGGCGAGCGGCCGGACTGGCTCATCCCGATCACGAGCGCGTCCCCGACCCGGGGACCGAGCCCGTAGAGCGACGACAGCGACGGCGTGGCGAGACCGACAGGGAGGCCGGCGCGCGCGCCGAAGACGTACTGGGCGTAGGTGGCCGCGTGGTCGGACGTGCCTCGCGCCGCGACCAGGACGAAGCGGGTCCCGCGGCGGCGGACCTCCTCGGCAACGGTCGCCAGCGGCCCGGGCGCGCTCACGAGCAGACGGGCGACGACGGCGGGCGACTCGGCGAGCTCCTGGCGCATCGTCATGGCTGGTCTCCCCTGGCGGAGTGGACGCGCGATCAGCCGGGCGGCGGGCTCGGGGACGGCGATGCGCTGAGGCTCGGCGTGCTCCCGCCGGAGCTCGTGGCCGCGCGGCCGATCAGGGTGAGGCCGTCGACCCGCGCGTAGTTCGAGGTGAACACGTCGTGATGGATGACCTTGCCGGAGGCGTCGGTGACCGTGCGGGTCACCACCACGTTCATCCCGATCGTCGGGTACTCCAGCCGCTTGGTGCTCCCCGGGGGGATGCTCGTCGTGTACTCGGTCGTCTCCACGCCGGGATTGCGGTTCGTGACGACCGGCTGCGAGAAGACAACCTTTCGGCCGGTCGGAACGCTGTACAGCGTGAAGCGCACGACGCCGGGGGAAGCGTACCCGCGGATGAGGATTGGATAGGCCGTGTCGTTCCGGAACGCCATCGTGGTGACGGAGCCGGAGTCGCTCTCGTAGACGGTCGCGTCGAGGCCCAGCGGATAGCGGTCGATGTAGTAGTAGTGGTTGGCCCGGGCGAGGATCGCCAGCCCGGCCCGCACGGCGGCGTTAAAGAGCGTCGTGGAGCAGGAGCAGATCCCGCCCGCCAGCGCTCCCGTCGGTTCGGACTTGCCGTCGATGATCGCGCCCCCGGGCAGATACCCGGTGGCGGGGCTGACCTCGCCGATCGCCTGCCAGAAGTCGAACACGGCGCCGGGCGCGAGGATGTAGCCGTCAATCGTGCGGGTCGGGATGGTGATGTTGGCGCCGAACCCGTTGCTGGGGCCGACCGGGTAGTACGTCGTCCAGGTCGAGATCGGCTTCATGAGCGGCGCGGTCTGCTGCGCCTGGGCCGTGGTCAGCTTCGGCGCGACGGTGGAAATTGCCGCCTCGACGGGCGGTGGGACCGCCGGCGCCGCGTCCGCCGCGCGCGCCAGGAGCGCCTGGGCCACGAGCGCGCTCGTCGCGGCGACGTCGAGCTGGCGGCCGTCCTTGCCGGCCGCGACCCCGACGACAGTGTCGTTCTTGCCCATCAGGAAGCTCGCATCCGTCGGCTCGCGGTCGATCGTCCTTGCCAGCGCCGTCAGGGCGGGTCCCGCCGCATCCTGAGCGACCACCGGCGTGTACCGGCCGTCTGGCGTGGCGGCGAACGAGATCCACCCGCGGACCGTCGACCCGGGGATGATCCAGGCGTCCGGGCCGTTCACCAGGACCACGTCCTGGTCTATCGAGATCGCGCCCTGGGCCGCGGCGGCAGCAGCAACATCCGTGATGGTGGGCTCGAGGGGGACGATCGCGGCGGTGATGTCGACCTCGGGTGGCGTGGTCGGGTCAGACAGGCGGCGCACGATGTCGTCGACCAACTGCGGCTGGGAAACCCCGCGACCCGGAACCCCTGGCGTCGTGCTGAAGCCCGTCGCCGTGGCGAGGGCGCTCGCGTTGACGGGCGGCGTGTCGGAACGGGCGGCGGCAGCCTGAACCGCGCGGGCGACCGCGGCGGGGTCCACGCGCACGCGCGGCGCGATGTCGATCCCGTCGACCAGGCCCCGAACGCTGTCGGCGGCGTTGCCCACCGAGTCACCGAAACGTCCCACGGCGAATGCTTCGTCGAGGAGCCCCTCGACGTCCGCGGCGCGGCCGAGGTCCGCCTCGGAGAGCCGGAACGTCTCGCTTCCCGCGGTCACCACGACCGCGCCGGTGCCGTACCCCGCAAGCGCGGTGGTCAGCAGGGCGCGGGCTGCCTGTCGGTCGAGCCCCGCCACGTCCACGCCCGCCACGCGCACCCCGGGGTAGATCCGGTCCGCATAGCGCCCCTGGTAGGCGAGCAGCGCGCCGGTCCCGATCGCCGTGGCTAGGACGAACCCCGCGACCGCCGCGAAGAGGAGGCGGCCGGCGGGGAAGCGGCGGGGCGCGGAGGGCATCGCGGGTGCTCGGTGCGGATGATCGGAGCGTGAATCTAGCAGGCTGGCGGGAAGGGACGCGCGGCCGTCCTCCCGCGTGATGCGCTGCGCCGCCCGCCCTCGCCCGGCGGGTGGGTGGGATTCCGGCGGCCCTCAGGCCTGGGCGATCGACTTTGGGACGACGACCACCCGGCGGTTGGGCTCCTCCCCGATCGACTGCGTCCCGACGGCCGGGTGATTGCGCAGGGCGAGGTGGATCCAGCGTCGCTCGAGGGCGGGCATCGGCTCGAGCTGGAGCATCTTGCCCGTTTCGACGACGCGGGCCGCGGCCCGGTCCGCGATCTCCCGGAGCTGATGCTCGCGCCGGCCGCGGTAGCCCTCCACATCGACGAGGACACGGGTCCACTCGCCCATCTCGCGCGAGAGCATGAGGTTGACGATGTGCTGGAGGGCCGAGAGCCGCTCGCCCTTGCGCCCGATGAGGGCGCCGAGCGCCTCGTGCTCCTCGTCGTCGGACCCGACGACGTTGAGGCGGTTCGTCTCGCCGGTCTCGATGTTGACGACGACCGCGAACCCCATGTGCTGCATCAGCTGCTCGAGGAGCCGCTTGCCCGCGTCGAGCGCGGCAGGGGACGCCTCGGCGGCCTGGAGCTCCTCGCGTTCCCGCACGAGCGACCGAGCTGCCTGAACCTCGTCGATCTCGCTGGACGACACCGCCGACGCGCCTGGGCGTCCGTCCGAGCGGCGGGGAGGGCGATCGTCGCGACGCGGCGGCCGGTCGTCCCGGCGGGGAGGGCGATCGTCGCGACGCGGCGGCCGGTCGTCCCGGCGGGGGCTGTCGGACCGGGGCGCATCCAGCCGCGGGGCCGGGCGCGACACCGGCGGGCGGTCGACACGCTCGTCGGCTCGCGGGGGTCGCTCGTCAGTCCGTGGAGCGTCGCCCCGGAACGGCCGGTCGTCCCGGCGCGGCCCGCGATCCACCGGAGCAGGGAGCGGCCTGGCTGCGGCCGCCTCGCGCTTCGGTGCGGCGCCTCCGAGCGCGGCGCGCGGCGCCGCGACGATCCGGGCGGGCTCGGCGCCCATCCCCAGGACGCCCCGGCTCCCCGGGGTCAGGATCTCGAAGTCGAGCTCGTCGAGGCCAACCCCGAATTCCTCCCGGGCGTGGCGGAGGGCCTCTTCGACGGACTTGCCGGTGAATTCCTGGTACGCACTCATGCTCAGCGCTTTCTCCCTCGGCGGCCCTGACGGCCTCGTTCTCGGGGTCGCACGGTGGCCGCCGCGGAGGCAGAGCGGGCGGCGGGCGTGCGGTCGGTGGGCGGCAGAACGGCTGCCGGCTTGCGGGCGGCGCCGGGAGCGCCCCCGGATGGGATCCTGGGCTCCTCGACCGGGAAGCGCGGGCGATGCTCGCGCGCGAAGGCCGGCGTGTACCCGAACAGCGGGAACGTTGAGCCCCAGCCGACGATCAGGTACTGCTGGAAGATCCCGAAGATCGTGGTCACGATCCAGTAGATGAACAGCCCGGCGGGCAGGAACCCGCCGTAGGCCAGCGAGATGAGGGGCAGGAACAGCACCAGCTGCCGCTGGACCTTCGAATTCTGGTCGCTGAACGCGGCCGTGGCCGGGGGCATCGTCATCCGGCTCTGGATCAGCTGGAGCACCGCTGAGGCCGCGGCCAGGACGCTGAACCAGCCCAGGAACGGGATGTTCGGGAAGAGGACCCAGGGTTTCGAGACGTCCAGATTGCCGAGCCAGGCGACCGTCGTGTTGATGCACGGTTTGTACAGGTTCACCGCCGCGCCGGCGGCGCCGCCCACGCCGTTGACGCACGTGTAGTCGACGAGGTGGATCCCGAAGAAGGTGAACATCGCCTGGGGATTCGGGTTCGTCAGGCCCTGGCTGATCACCGAGTAGATGATCATGAGGAGCGGCAGCTGGAGGAGCATGGGCACGCAGCCGGAAGCCGGGTTGACGCCGCGTTCCTTGAACAGCTCCATCTGGGCCTGGCTGAACTTCGCCCGGTCGCCCTTGTAGCGCTTCTGGAGCTCCTTGATCTCGGGCTGGATCAGCTGCGTCCGCTTCATGGAGACGATCTGGCGCCGGAAGAGCGGGATCAGCGCGGCGCGCACGATCAGGGTCATCAGGATGATCGCGATCCCGACGTCATGTGTCAGCTTCGACAGCCAGACCAGGAGGATGTAGAGGAGCTGGAAGATCGGATTGAACAGCCACGCCAGGAGGGAGACGGGGTCCGCGCCGGGCTGGGCCGGGGTCAGCGGCGGCTTCGGCGAGGCCGTCGCGACGACCCCCCCGGAGCTGACCGGCACGATCCCCGACGAGCTGCAGGCGGACACGAGGAGCGCCACGCCGACGAGCAGCGAGCAGCGCGAGCAGGAGCTCCCGGCGCGGGCGTGGGAGCGACACCCCGAGCTGCCTCACCTAGCGGACCGGGTCATAGCCGCCCGGGTTCCAGGGATGGCAGCGCGCGATGCGCCGCGCTCCCATCCAGCTTCCGCGGACGAGGCCGTACTTCTCGATCGCCTGCTCCGTGTAGCGCGAGCAGGTGGGGTAGAACCGGCAGCTCGACGGAAGCCACGCGAACACGATCCGGTAGAGCCGGATGAGCGCGATCCCGATCCGCTTCACGAGGGCGCCGGTCCTCCCAGGACCCCTCCGCGCCGGAGGAGCCGTTCCAGTACTTCGACGAGCGCCCGGTGGTCCGCGGCCACGAGCGCCGGGCGGGCGATGATGAGCACGTCCCAGCCGGGCTGGAGCGAGGGCGCCATCGCCCTGAGTGCCTCCCGGATCCGTCGCCGCGTCCGGTTCCTGATCACGGCTCCCCCGAGAGTCCGGCCGGTCGCGAAGCCGAAGCGGACTTCGTCAAGGTCCGTACGGCGAAATCGAGCGGTCATGAGCGGGTGGGACCGGGTGGTCCTGGATGCCTGGAGCGCCGCGAAGTCTGCCGGCCGGGTGAGCATGGCGAGCCGGCGGTGATCGCGGCCCGATGTGGGAGTCAGGCCGTTAGCTGCTTCCGGCCTCGTGCGCGGCGCGCGGCGAGCACCCGACGGCCCCCGGTCGTCTTCATCCGGGCGCGAAAGCCGTGCTCTTTTGCGCGATGGCGCTTCTTCGGCTGGTAGGTCTGCTTCATCGGGTGTCGTGAACCTCAACCGTCCGGCCCCAGGGGTCTCGGTCGTTTTGTCCCCCAGAAGGCACGTGAACGCGCCGCACGCACGGTGGCGCGAGGCGCGTCGACGCCGGGCGATTATAGGAACGCGGCATCCGGAGTGTCAAACGAAGCCGCGCGTCGCCGATGCCGTTGGGTGCGCGGCGGCGGCGCGGACAGCCTCCGGCCGGACACGGGCGAATACTCCCTGGGGAGTATCGTGCATTGGGGGCCGGATCGCCTTGCGGGGCCGGTCCGGGCGGTGCTACCATGCCCCGGCCCACGGTCGCCGGGACGCCTGCGGGCAACCCCGGGTGAGCCCCGGGGCCGGCCCGAGAGCGCTCCCTCAGCACGCTGGGAGAGGCTCCTTCTACGATTCTGTGCCTCACCCGTCGGTTTGCCCTGCCCGGGACCGGCCGCCGAGAAACACTTCCGGGCCGAGCGTCCGGGTCAAGCAGGTCCGTCCGTTGGATACACGACACGTCTGGCGCGCGGCCCTCGGGGAGCTCCAGGTCGCCCTCTCGCCGGCCAACTTCGAGACGTGGCTGCGCCACACCTCGCTGGTGGAGGTCGACGACACGCGGTTCCGGATCGCCGTCCCGAACGGGTTCGCCAAGGACTGGTTGGAGACGCGATACCGCTCGCTGATCTCGCAGACCCTCGCCCGGATCGTCGGCTATAGCGTCGCCGTCGAGTTCGTCGTGCGGGCGGACGCCGGCCCCGGGGAGCCCGGCGCGGAGCAGTCCGCCGGGGCGCCGACCGACGTTCGCGTGGAGCCGACGCGGGTCGGCGGCGACGGCTCCGCCGCCAACGTCAATCCGCGCTACACGTTCTCGAACTTCATCGTCGGGTCGGCCAATCGCCTCGCCCACGCTGCGGCCCTCTCGGTGGCCGAGCGCCCGGGGCATGCCTACAACCCACTCTTCCTGTATGGCGGCGTCGGCCTTGGCAAGACCCACCTGATGCACGCGATCGGGAACGCGGTGGTGGCCCGCTTCCCTCGCAAGCGGGTCGTCTACGCGACGAGCGAGAAGTTCACCAACGAGTTCATCACGAGCATCCAGCAGGGCCGGATCGACGACTTCCGGTCGCGCTACCGGCGGATCGACCTGCTCCTGATCGACGACATCCAGTTCATCGCGGACAAGGAGCGGACCCAGGAGGAGTTCTTCCACACCTTCAATGCCATCCACGAGGACGGCAAGCAGATCGTCCTCTCGTCGGACCGCCCGCCCAAGCAGATCATCACCCTCGAGGAGCGCCTCCGGAGCCGCTTCGAGTGGGGCCTGATCGCCGACCTCACCGCGCCGGACCTCGAGACGCGGATCGCCATCCTGCGGGCAAAGGCCGAGGAATCCGCGGTCCCGATCGGATCGGACGTCGTGGAGTTCATCGCACGCAAGGTCGTCAGCAACATCCGCGAGCTCGAGGGCGCGCTCAACCGCGTCGTAGCGTACGCGAGCATGGGCGCCATGCCGATCACGATCGAGCTCACCCAAGCCGTCCTGTCGAACGTCCTCTACAACCCGAAGAAGCGCCAGGTGACCACCGAGAAGATCGCCCGGGCCGTCGCCGACTACTACGGGGTCGGACTCGAGGCGCTCCGTGGCCAGAAGCGCGACAAGGCGATCGTCACGCCCCGCCAGATCGCGATGTTCCTAATGCGCGAGGAGACCGACGTCTCCCTGCTGCGGATCGGCGCGGAGCTCGGGGGCCGGGACCACTCGACCGTCCTGCACGCCTACGACAAGATCAACCGGGAGGCGGCCATCAACGACGAGATGCGCCGCGACATCGCCGCGGTCCGCGAGTTGATCTACGCCGACTGACGCCCGGCCGCGCGATAGATCCCACCGGCCCGGGGCCGGTCAGCGTGCCGGCGCCGCTGCCCGTCGCATCGCGCGCCTGTGGAAAAGCGGCTGGATTCGGTGGAAATCCTGGTCCGTGTGTGGAGAATGTCGCTCCCGGCGATACCTCTCGTGGGGGACGCTCGGGGCAGGCGGCGGCGGGTGCCGGGACCACGCGTGACGGAGCCGGCGCCTCGTCCACCGCGTCGCTGCGCCTGAACGCGCCCCTCCCCGCCGTTCGTCCACCCTGGCGCGGCTGCCGTGCACCGCGGCCCCGAGCGTGAGCACGCACGTTCATCCACGGGATCAACACCATGATGACGACGGTGATGACTCGATATGCGAGGATGAACAAAACCACAAATCGGTTGCCTTTCGGCCGGGCCGACAGACCCCGACCGCCCCGTTTCCGATCACCCGGAGTGACGAGCCCGTGAACCTCTCGGTCATCTGCGAGAACCTCTCCCGAGGCCTCTCCGTCGTCGGCCACGCCGTCTCCGGCCGCAGCACGCTGCCGGTCCTGGCCAACGTCCTACTGCGGACGGAGGACGCTGGCCTCAAGCTGACCGCGACCAACCTTGAGATCGGGATCACCTACTGGGTGCCGGGCCGGATCAAGACCGACGGCGCGATCACCGTGCCGGCGCGCCTCTTCGCCGAGATCATCGGCGGCCTCCCGTCGCAGGAGCGCGTCGACCTCGAGCTCCGGAGCGGCGACCACCTCTACATCCGGGCCGGGCACTTCGAGACCACGCTGCGTGGAATCGACGCCGACGAGTTCCCTGCCATCCCGGCCGCCGGAGAGCGGCCAACCACGCGGATCAGCCAGCGGGTCCTCCGCCGGGCGCTTGCCGAGGTGACCTTCGCGGCTGCGACCGACGAGGCCCGCCCGATCCTGACCGGGGTACTCACCCGCTTCGAGGGCGACCGGCTCACCCTGGCCGCCGCGGACAACTACCGGATCGCCATCACCACGATCCCGACGCTCGACGCCGTCGAGGAGACGAGCATCGTGGTCCCGGCCCGCTCATACGCCGAGCTGGCACGCGTCCTGGCCGATACGGACGACCCCGTGGAGCTGATCCTCTCGCCGCAGAAGAACCAGATCCTCTTCCATGTAGAGGGCGTGGACGTCGTAAGCCGGCTCATCGACGGCCAGTTCCCCAACTACCAGCAGGTCCTCCCGGCGTCGCATGCAACGCGGGTCGAGGTGGACCGGGACGACCTCCTCAAGGCCGTCCGGCTGGCCGGGTACATCGCCAGCTCGTCGGCCAACATCGTGCGCATGCAGATTGCCCCCGAGGGGTCGGCTCAGGTGCTGGTGGCGGCGGCTGCCGAGGTCGGCGACCACCGCGGCCTCGTCGACGCCACCATCGAGGGCGACGGAACGACAATCGCCTTCAATGCGCACTACCTGAGCGACGCCCTCCAGAACGTCGACACGGACCGTTTCGTGATCGAGCTGAACGGACCGCTCTCGCCCGGCGTCTTCCGGCCAGCGGACGGGCGCGACTACACGCACGTCGTCATGCCGGTCCGGACGACGTCGTAGACGGCGGCACGGCGGCCGGAGGACCGGCCGCCCCGGTCCCGGTGCGCACCTCGATCGCGGTGACCGACTTCCGCGGCTACGCGGCGCTGGCGGCGACGTTCGGGCCGGGCGCCCATCTGATCTGGGGCCCCAACGCGGCCGGCAAGACCAGCCTCCTCGAGGCACTCGTCGTGAGTGCGCGCGGCGCGTCCCACCGAACCCAGGTGGACGGCGAGCTGGTCCGCTGGGGCGCCCGGTTCGCGCGGATCGACACGCGCCGCGAGCTGCCCGGCCTCGACCCGCTCGAGCTGGACGTCACCCTGCTCCGGGACGGTCCGGCCGGGGCGAGAAAGCGGATCCGGGTCAACGGGATCCCGCGCCGCGCCTCCCGGCTGGGCGGGCTGATGCGGGTGGTCGTGTTCGGGCCGGAGGAGATGCTGCTCGTCGCCGGCCCGCCCTCCCTGCGGCGCGGCACGCTGGACGCGCTGGCCGCGCAGCGCATGCCCACGTACGCGGCGGACCTCGCCGCGTACGGTCGCGTCCTGGCGCAGCGAAACGCGCTCCTGCGGGCGATTCGCGAGGAGCGCGCAACCCCCGAGCAACTGCCGCCCTGGGACACGAAGCTGATCGAATCCGGGGCGGCGGTCCTCGACGGACGGGGCCGGACCCTCGCCGAGCTTGCCGCGCCGCTCGCGGCGGCCCACGCGGAGATCGCGCCCGACGAGGGGCGCCTGTCCGTCACCTACGAGAGCAACGTGATCCCCGCGGCCGCCGAGACGGCGAAGGGGGCCCTGGCCCGGCGGCTCGCAGAGACCGCCGAGAAGGAGGCCTGGAACGGGACGACGCTGGTCGGCCCGCACCGGGACGACTTCGCCTTCCGGCTCGACGGGCGCGACCTTGCCACGTTCGCGTCGCGCGGACAGCAGCGGACGGCCATCCTCGCCCTGAAGCTCGCCGAACTCGACCTTCTGACTGCGCACGATGGGCGCCCGCCGCTGCTCCTCCTCGACGACGTGTTCAGCGAGCTCGACCCCGTGCGCCGCAGCCACCTCGTGCGCCGCATCGCCGGCCTGCCGCAGGCGTTCATCACGACGACCACACTCGACGACGTGGACCCCGCCCTGCGGGCGATCGGGGCGGCCTGGGAGGTGGTCCCGGACTCCCTGCTCGGCCCCCGGCTCGTCGGGCCGCCGGCCGCCTGAGAAGCCGCCCGATGTCCCCCGCACGGCCCGACAACGACCGCCGCGTCCCGCGCAGGCGGCCGATCAGCCGCGTCGGCGACCTCCTCCCCGAGGCGGCCCGGGCCCTCGGGCTGGAGGAGCAGCTCCGTTGGGCGCGCGCCGCCGCAGCCTGGGAGCGGCTCGTGCAGGCGCGCGCACCGGCGGCGGCGGGTGGGTCCCACCCGGTGCGCCTGGAGCGGGACGGCACCCTGATCGTCGACGTGGGCGCCCCGATCGTGGGCCAGGAGCTGGTCCTCCGCGCGGACGAGCTCCTGGCGGGGTTCGCGGAGATGCCCGACGGGATCCGGGCCGAGTCACTGCGGGTGGTGGTGGGCAGGGGTATCATCCGGTGACCTCGGCGGGCGACCTCGCCGCGCACCGCGGCCGTCCATCTCCGGCGTCACGCCAGCCCGTCCCCGAGCGTCAGGTCCGACGAATCGCATGGCCGTCCGACTGCAGATGAAGCTCGGCCTGGTGGCCGAGACCGAGCGCCTCGAGGACTCCCCGGACACCGTCGTCATCGTCGAGCCGACGATCGGCGCGACGGTCCGCTCCAAGGGGAGCCTCTTCCTCGTCGTGACCGGCGTCGGCAAGGGCCGGCGACTGCACGATGCCGTCCGCCTCGCCGCCGACACCGTCCAGGGCGAGTACTACTACGACGAATCTGCGGGCCTCGTGGTCTGCCTCGAGAAGGCGATCCGCGCGGCGAATCGCCGCCTCCTCGCCCAGCGGGACCGGCTCGCGCTCGGCGACGGGCTGACCGGTCCCATCGGGATCGGCCTGGCCGTGGTCCGGAGCAACGAGCTGTACGTGGTCACGACCGGCCCCGTTGAGGCCTACCTCGTCCGCCAGGCGCACCTCATGACCTTGCCCGATGCGGGGCGGGAGCGGGGCCTTCCGCTGGAGGACCCGGCGCCCGTCGTCTGGCGCGGGGAGATCGCAGTCCGCGACTCGCTTGTCCTCATCTCCACCAACGTGACGGCGAAGCTGGGCCCGGACGAGCTCAAGGATTCCGTCGTGACGCTCCACCCCCAGGCGGCGATGGAGCACCTGCATCATCGATTCGTCGCGGCCGGGGGCACGGGCAGCGACGCCGCGCTCGCCCTCGAGGCCGACGAGGTGCCGGCGACGGCCCAGCGCGGGCGCCTCGTTCCACTCCGCCCAGCCGAGCCCCTCGCCGGCCACCCCGATCGGTCGCCGATCCCCCTGGCGGACTCGGTCGGAGACGGGGTGGCCGCCGTCTCGTCGGGGGCCAGCCGGGCACGCACCGCCGCCGGAAGCGCGATCGCCAGGCTTGTCGGGCGGGCCCAGGACATCCTCCCTCGGCGGGGCGCCCGGTACCGACGGGTCACGCCCGGGGCAATCCGCCGCGAGGCTCAGCGGCGAGCCGCGGTGGCGGCACTCGCGTTCGTGGGCATCGCCGCCGTGCTTGGCCTCGGCCTGTGGGTGATCGGCGGCTCGGGCGGCACCACCGGGATCCCGCAGATCAACGCCGGCGAGAAAGCCCTCGCGGCCGCGAAAGAAGACGTGCGGCTGGTGTTCGACAACGGGACGGACCTGATCGCTGCCGACCCGCAACGCGCCGAGCAGCTGCTCACGGACGCCCTGGCCAACGAGACGGATGCGGCCACGGCCGGGACCCCGGCGTCGGTCGTGGGGCCGCTGAGCTCGCGCACGACGGCAGGGCTGGACCGGCTGTTCGGGGTCGTGGAGGTTGCGCCGCAGGCCGCCTTCTCGTTCGCCTCGCAGAACCCGCCGTTCAACCTGGCCGGGCTCGTCCAGGGGCCAGACGGAGCGCCGTACGTCCTCGATCGCACCACGAAGGCCGTCTATCGGATCGATCTGCAGGCCCGCAAGGCGGTCCCGATCATCAAGTCCGGCCAGCTCGTGGCCAGCGCGGGGATCAAGGTCGGCGTGCCGCGACTCCTCGCCGTCGGGGGGCCCGACCTGCTCGTCCTCGACGACAAGAACATCCTCTGGCGCTGGCGCCCGACGGACACGACGGGGAAGGGCGTCCTGCTCCGACTCCCGGTCCAGGAGTCGGCCTCCTGGGGCAACGACATCCTGGGCATCGGCACCTTCGTCGCCAACTTCGACGCCGCGCTCTACAACCTGTATGTCCTGGAGCCGTCGCAGCAGCAGATCCTGCGCTACACGATGCTCGCGGACGGATCGAGCTTCCCCGCAGCGGCAACCGGCTACCTCGCGACACCCCAGGACATCAGCAAGGTGACGTCGATGTACATCGACGGCGAGATCTACCTGGCCGATGACGGCACGGTCGAGCGGTTCGTCGGCGGGAGCTCCGGTGGCTGGGCGCTGGCATCGCCGGGCGACGACGTCCTCCGCCCCACCCGCACCTACACGCTCGTCGACTCCCCGGACCCGCGCCGCCAGGGGACGCTCTATGTCTACGACGCCGCAAACGGGCGCATCCTGGCGTTCGACAAGCTGACCGGGGCGTACGAGGCGCAGTACCGGCCCGCGGGCGGGAGCCCGGCGTGGAGCCAGATGCGCGCCTTCTACGTGCAGCCGGGCGCCACGGGGCAGGCGTCGACGATCTTCTGGATCGACGCCACCACCCTCGGCATGGCGGTCCTCGAGCCGGTCCCGGCGGTGATACCGGGCAGCTCGCCGGCCGCGAGCCCCACGGTGGGCAGGACGCCCGGTCCTTCGGTCCGGCCGTCCGTCAGGCCGAAGGCCTCCGCGACGCCCCGGCCGACGAAGGCCCCGTAGGTCGGGGATCGACGGCCGGCCGACCCGGACGCCGGGCCGGCCGCCGGCCGGCTGCGAGGTGGGATAATCCGGCCATGGCCGGCCGACTCGTCGAGATGTCCGTCGAGAGCGTGCGGGTCCACATGCTCTCGACCCAGCACGTGGTCATCCTCCGCGAGCTCGAGCGCGATCGGTACCTCCCCATCTGGATCGGCCCGTGGGAGGCCAGCGCGATCGCCATGAAGCTCCAGGGCCAGGCGCCGGAGCGGCCGCTCACCCACGACCTGCTCGCGACGATCCTCGACCTGCTCGGGGCGACCGTGCGCGAGGTGATCATCTCCGACCTCGCCGACGACACCTTCCGCGCCCGGATCATCCTGGAATCGGGAGGCCGGCAGATCGAAGTGGACTCCCGGCCCTCCGATGCGCTCGCCCTCGCGGTTCGCACGGACGTTCGCATCTTCGCCGCCGAGGACGTGCTCGACCGTGCCGGCGTGGTGCCGGAGCACGGCGCACGCGGCGCGGAGGACGAGGGGCCGATCGACGAGTCGAAGCTCTCCGTCTTCCGCGACTTCGTGAACTCGCTGGACGTGGACCCGGGCGCCGACGATCGGCGTGAGCGGCCGTCGCGCGAGTGACGGGGTACCGCCGCGCGGCAGGGGCGTGCCCTTAGCCGGCGGGCGACGCAGGCGATCAATGCCGTCCTGCCGATCCAGGCGATGGGCGAGGTGATGCGGGGCTCGCTGGCCCCGAACGCGTTCCCGCTCGTGAGTGGCACCTGCCTACGGCTGGGCGGCTGGTGCATCGCCACGTTCGCCGCGACCGGCTGGTCATGACACGGCGCGGCTGAGGCCCGCGGCCCGCCGAGGCGGGCGCGAAACCGGGAAGGGCGTCAGCGCACGATCGCCGCGCCCCGCGCGAGCGCCAGCTTCCGGTTCGCCCAGAGCCGCAGGCGCAGGCTCCAGAAGTCCACGACCGAACGCCAGATCACGGCTGGTTTCGCGCCCGTCTGCGAGCCCGCCGTCCGCGGGTAGTGGTCGACCCCCACCTCGACGACCCGCCGGCCCGCTGCCCCGAGCTTGATCAGCAGCTCCGCTGAGAAGAACGCCCCGCCGGACGCCACGTGGACGTCGGCCAGCGCATCGCGCCGGAAGACCTTGCAGGCGCAGTCCACGTCACGGACCCGGAGCCCGAAGAAGGTTCGGTTGGCGAGCCGGTACAGGCGGGCATACAGGGTCCGGATGGCCGGGTCGGCCCGCCGGATCCGGAAGCCGACGACCGCGTCGGGATGGTCCGGGCCTGCCAGGCGGGCCGTCAGCCGCCCGAGGTCCGCCACGTGGAACTGCCGGTCACCATCGGTGAACGCGACCAGGCCGAGCCCGGCGGCGCCGAAGCCGGAGCGGAGCGCCGCGCCGTAGCCGAGGTTCGTCGCGTGATGGACCACGCGGACCACGCCCGGGTTGGCGGCCTCCAGCCGGTCGGCGATCTCGGCCGTCCGGTCCTTCGATCCGTCGTTGATCGCGATGATCTCGAAGCGGTCGGCGAGCGCGGGCAGTGCCGCCAGCGCCTCCTCCACGAGGGCTTCGAGGTTGGCCTCCTCGTTGTGGGCCGGGAAGAAGTAGGAAAGCTCGGGGACGCGAGCCGGTGAGGCAGGAGGCGCGGCTGCAGCCCGGGTCATGGCCCTATCGTAGCCGGGAGACGAATCGCCGCGGCCGGGCCCACGACGCGCAGGAGTGGCTGCAGGCCCCCGGGATCGAGCACCGGCTCCACCTGCCAGCGCTGCTCGAGGTCCGGCAGGTCCTCGTCACGCCGCACCAGGTACACCGGCCGGGTGCCAAGGTTCGCGCGGATCACGTCGTCCACGCTTCCCAGGTTCGCGTCGAGCCGCGTGCGATCGTCGATCACGCTGACGTCGGGACGCTCGCCCAGGATCAGCTGGCGATACCAGAGGGGTGTCGAGTAATCCCACCACGTCACGAGCACGGCGTGCGGCTCCACGACCTGCAGCGCCCAGCGGCTCCAGTCGGCAGCCTGCGTGTCGGTCGACTGGTCCACAGCGAGCCGCGTGGCCGGGGCGGAGATGACCGCCGGACCAACGAGGGCGATGCAGGCGACGCCGCCGAGGACCAGACGCAGCATGGCCGAGCGCCTCCCCGCATCGTCGGAGCCGAGGAACAGCTGCGCCTCGACCGCGTCGGCGACCGTGCCGGCGGCGATCGCGAGCCAGCTCACCGCGATGAGGATCGGGCCGAGGTAGTAGCGCTCGATGTCGGCGTTCGTGTAGGAGACAGCGAACCAGCACGTGAGGGCCAGCGAAGTGGCGGAGAGAAGGGCGTACCGGGGCCGCCGGATGGCGGTCACCAGGAGGCTCGCGGGGACGAGCGCCACCAGCGGCCCGAGCTGCGCCGTCGCCAGGCTCACGAGTTCCCCCGCCTTGCCGCCAAGGTCCGTGAAGAGCCCGCCGAGGGCGCCGGTGAACTGCAGGCCCAGGGCCACGTACCAGAAGCCGGCCCATGTGTCCGGGTGGCCATAGACGAGCGGCGCGCCCATCGCCGCCCGGATCGGAAGCTCCAGGTAGACGAGTGCGGTCGTGCCGAAGAGGGCGACCGCGCAGCGGCCGATCAGGCCTCCCCGCCGCCATGCGCCACGGTCGACGGCGAGGATGAAGAGGGCGATCCCCGGCGCGAGCAGGAAGGTGAGTGCCTGGTTGCCCACGGACACGCCGTACAGCGCAGCCGCGGCGACGAGCCAGCGGTCCGCGTCCGGGCGCACGGCCCGGGCCCGCTCCTCCCAGCCGACGAGCAGCAGGAGTAGCCCGGCCACGAGCGCGAGGTGGAGCATGTGCGGGTCGGCGAAGGACCCGACGCGCCACGGGATCGGCGTCAGCGCCAGGAGCAGCCCGGCCCCGGCCGCCACGAGCGTCCGGCCCGTCAGCTGGCGGACCAGCACGACCGTCAACCCGCACGACACCCCGAGCGTGATCGCCGACAGCAGGTTCATCCGCAGAGCCGGCTCGCCGAAGGGCGCCAGCAGGAAGTTCGCCAGCCAGCCCAGCAGGACGTAGCTCGGATAGCCGGTGGGATGGGCCGTGCCCAGCACGGGCGCCACCACCTGAAACTCGCCGGTGTCCCAGAGGCCCTGGCCGGGAAGCAGCGTCGACCGGACGAGCGCGAACGCGACCACGCCGACGAGCGCGGGCGCGACGCCGCCCGCGAGCGAGATCCGGCGATCCCGCTGCAGCGCCGGCGTGCCGGCGCTCACCATCCGAGCACCCTGGCCCACACGAGCCCCCAAGCCTGCACGACGACGGAGGCCGCGATCAGCCCGCCGACGAGCACGCCGCCCCGGCGCGCGCGCGGGCCGTGGCGGGCCACGAGCCGCTCCGCGCCGAGGGCGAGCGGGACCAGCAGGAATGGCGCGAAGTCGAGGCTGAACCGGTAGCCGAACTGGACCCAGCCCTGCGAGAAGTGCATCAGGTTGACGACCGCGATGGCGAGGGTCGCGAGGAGGGCCCCCGCGACCCTCCGGTCACGCAGGAGCGGCAGCGCCGCAGCCACCAGGAGCCATGCCGGGCTCGTGAGCAGAAGGCTCATCCCGACCGGGTTCGGCACGAGCCAGGAGCACCCAGCCGAGCTCCAGATCTCGCGCGGCACGCCGGCGTCGCAGGCGGGCAGCACGTCCGGCAGGCCGCCCAGCATGATCCCGAGGTTCTGGGGGATGTAGCGGACGTCCTCGAGCGCCCACGCCCCGTTGTAGTGGAGCTGGGGATAGGCCCACACCTCGTAGCGGTAGAGCGCCTCGTAGACCGAGTTGAACAGCGTCCCGCTGACCGCGAGGTTGTAGAGCAGCAGCGCTCCGACCGGGATCGCCATGCCCAGCCCTGCGCCGACGGCCCGTCGTTTCCACGAGCCACCCCCGCCGACGAAGAGGAGGAACACCGCCCCGAGGACCACGGTCAGCCGGCCCGTCACTGCGAGGCCCAGGAGGAGGCCGGCGGCGACCTGGCGCCAGTCGAGCCAGGGACGGCCTGCGCTAGTGTCGAGCGCAGCCGTCCGGCTGTCCGCGTCGAGCGCGACCGCGACCGCGCCGAGCGTGAGCCCGACCGCGACCACGTGCGCCAGGTACCACGTCGTCCCGAGCGAGGAGGCGTACCAGAGCGCTGTCCCGGCACCCAGAAAGACCGTGAGGGCGGCGCGAAGCCTGACCCGGACCGGCAGCCTGCCCAGGAGCCAGTAGGCGATCCCGACGTCCACAGCCCCGAGCAGGACGGCCAGGAAGGTCTCGTCGGTGGCTATCCCCCAGATCGCCACGAACGGGAGGAGGATCACGGCCGGCAGGGGCGGGAACGGGATCATCCCGCGGCCCGTCTCCTTCCCGGCGGCATCGAGAACGGGGACGACGTCGTTGAAGAAGTCGTTGCCGGGCGAGGTGGCGGTCGCCGGGACCGGGAAGCGGATGGAGACGTGGCCGTGGAGGTAGGCGTCCGCCTGCCAGACGAAGTGGTTGTAGACGGTCGGCCACCATGGCCTGGTGAGGAGATACAGGGCCAGGAACAGGAGCACGAGCCCCGTCCCGACGGCGAGCGTGGAACGGGGCGACGAAGCGGCTGCGGGGGCCGGCCGGGGGGCAAGGTCCATCGAGCCCTCGGCTATACTCCGGTTCACCTCAGCGCTCGATCACGGAGGCCGTTCCCCTTGGCTGGCCCCGCACCGGGCGAGCGGGCGCGGGCGGGCGAGCAGGCCCGGGTGCGGCTTCGGGACGTTGCCGTCCCGCTCGGCGTTCTTCTCGCGCTCGGCCTCGTCCTTCGGCTCATCATCGCATACGCCGTCCTGCCCGGGTCCGGGTTCAAGGTGGACGTCGGCTCCTTCAACGGCTGGGCCGTGGAGCTCGCCCGGAACGGGCCATTCGGGATCTACGACCGCGGGATCTTCATCGACTACACGCCCGGGTATCTCTACGTCCTGTGGGGCCTGGGCCTCGTGGCCCAGCTCCTCGGCGGGCCGGGCGCCGCGCCCGGCGATCTCCTCAAGCTGCCGGCGATCCTGGCCGACCTGGGGCTCGCGGTCGCGGTCTTCCAGCTCGCCGCCGATCTCGGCGCGCGCCGGCGGGCCGCGCTCGGGGCCGCCGCCCTGGTCCTGTTTGTCCCGGTGACCTGGTTTGACAGCTCGATCTGGTCCCAGGTCGACTCGGTCGGGACGCTAGTGCTCCTCCTCGCCGTGCGCGACCTGTGGCGCGGCCGCGACGAGCGAGCCGCCCTGCTCACGACCGTCGCGGCGATCATCAAGCCCCAGTTCGGAATCCTCATCCCCCTGGCCGCCGTCCTGATCCTGCGCCGCAACCTGGTCACCCGGCCGCCCGGCCACGGACCCCGTCGCGTGGTGACGACGACGCTCGTCGGGCTGGTCACCGCCCAGCTCGTCTGCCTCCCCTTCGGCCTGACGATCGTGGGCCTGCTCCACCAAATCGTCGACACCGCGGCGGGCTACCCGTGGCTGACCGTCAACGCGTTCAACCCGTGGGCGCTCGTCAGCCAGGCGGGGGCGGGCCTTGCCCTGAACGGGACCTGGATCCGCGACGCCACGCAGGCCGGCGCCGACGGTGGCACGGGATTCCTGGTCCTCGGCATCCCCGCGGTCGTGGTCGGGAGTGCCCTGCTGCTCGGCATGATCGGGCTCCTGGCCGCCGTGATCTGGCGGCGCGATGATCGACGCACCTTCCTCGTGGCCCTGACGGTCCTCGCGATCGCCTTCTTCGTGCTGCCGACCCGCGTCCACGAGCGCTACCTGTTCCCGTTCTTCGCGCTGGGTGCCGTGCTCGTGGCGGTGAGTCCGCGCTGGATCGGGGTCTACCTCGCGCTGGCGGTCGCGAACACGGCCAACCTGTACGGCATCCTGACCGAGCCGTTCTACGCGAACCTCGGGCTCGGCCCGATGCTCGACGCGTTCAGTGGCCTGGGGTCCCAGCTCGGGGACGCGGCGCGCTCGTGGGGCGGAGTCGCAGCCGCGGCCGCCGTCCACGCGGGGGGCCTGCTCACGGGGCTGGCGTTCCTGGTTCGCCCGGCGTCCGAGGAGGTCGACGCCACCACCGCGCTGGCCGCGACGGAAGAAGACAGCGACGGCGCCGCTCCGGCCGAGGAGATGCACGCGCCGCTGGGTGCGCGCGGAGATGCGACCGTCGTGGGCGGGCCCGGTGAGGCTCACGTGGCCCGCGGAGTTCGGCATCGGAGCGGCGCTCGGACGGGCGACCGGCGGCGCACGCGCCCTCGCCGGGCGGGCACGCTTCGATCGCTCACACCTTCTCGATGGGGAGGGCGGCGGCAGGCTCGACCGGCTGGACCTGTGGTTCATCGTCGTGATCGTCGTCGCGTCGCTCTTCCTGCGAACCTTCCGGCTCGGGCGAGCCGCTGCGGATGCACTTCGACGAGGTCTACCACGCGCGCACGGCCGCCGAGTTCCTGCAGGACTGGCGCTACGGCGAGCCGCACGCGATCTACGAGTGGACCCACCCGCCCCTGGCCAAGTACGTCATGGCGGGCGGGCTCGTCGCGTTCGGGGACGACAGGGTCACCGCCACGAGCACGCTCGGCACGCCGGTTGCGGACGTCGCGATCGAGGAGGGCTGGTCCGACCCGGCAGCCGCCGGCGGGGGGCAGGTCTAGGGCGGCAACCGGCTCTACGTCGCCACGGGCGCCGGCGTCCGCGTCTACGACCTGCAGACGCGCGAGCTCCTCGCCACGCTGGCACTCCCCGGTGCGCAGGCGGTCGCGGTCGACGCCACGGGGCACCGGCTCTTCGCCGGCACGGCTTCGGGCGAGATCCTCGCCCTCGACACGTCCGTCAGCTGCCGCCGCTCTCCGGGTCGAAGTGTCGGGCGGGCTATCGCCGCCTGCCCTCGTCCCGCTCGGGTCCGCGGGCGGGCCGGTGACGCGGCTGTGGGTGACCGACGGTGGTGCGACGGTGCTCGCGGCGACCCCCGGCGACACGCTCGTCTCGCTCGACGCGGCGACGGGGGTGCGGCTCGCCTCGGTCACCCTGGCGGGCCGCTCGGAGGTCGCCGATGCTGGCACCGTCAACGCGCTCGTGGCGGATCCGGCGAGCGTTTCCGACCCGACGTTCGTCGCTGCGCAGCTCTCCAGGATCCTGGGCGGCACGGCGGCAACCTACGAGCAGCAGCTCCGTTCGAAGGCGTCGCAGGTGGTCATCTCGACTGCCATCTCCGCCCAGCGGACGCAGATCGACGCCGCAATCGCGAGCGGGGCGCTCGCCGGGCTGAGCGACACGAGCCTCTCCCAGGTCGCGGTGGCCGATGCCGCCGGCGTGACGTTCGTGGAGCCGACGAGCGGCGCCGTGACCGGGCAGGTCCCGCTCGCCGGGGGCGCCACGAGCGTCGTCGCGGCCCCGGGCCTCGACTCGCCGGTCCTGTACGCGGCCACCGATTCGTCGCTGGCGGTGATCGGGCTGCCGGCGGACGGGAGCACCCCGACCCTCTCGCAGAGCGTCTGGATGCCCGCCGCGATCAGCCGCGTCACCTACGACGCGGCGAGCCAGATGATCCACGCGCTGGGCCGCACGACGGACGGCACGGGCTGGACGGTCTACGTGGTGGAGCCGCGGGGTAACAGCGTCTTCGAGGACGCCCGCCTGCCGTTCGCGCCCGCCGCGTGGGCCACCGACGCGAACCCGGACATCCCGGCAACGGACCGCGAGCAGCTCCTGGTGTTCGCGGCGACCGGCCAGGCGGCCTCCGTCGACATCGGCCAGCACGCGTTCGCCTGGCGGCTTCCCGGCGTGATCGTGGGCGCGCTAATGGCCGGGCTCCTGTTCCTGCTTGCGCGGATCCTGTTCCGGCGGCGCTCAGTGGCCGTGCTTGCGGGCGTCTTCGGCCTGCTGGACGGGATGTTCTTCGTCCAGCAGCGCATCGGCATGAACGACACCTACGTCGCGTTCTTCATCGTCGCCGGCGTCACGCTCTTCGCGGCGATCTGGACCGGTGCGTGGCGCTGGCGCGGGGCGTTCTGGGTCGGGATGCCGGTCGTAGGACTCCTGCTGGGGCTCGCCACGGCGTCGAAGTGGGTCGGACTCTACGCGCTCGCTGCCGTCGCCCTCCTGATCCTGGTCCGGTCCGCGCTCGGACGGGTCGTCGTCATCCTCGGCCTGGCGGGCGCGACGGCAGTGCTCGGGTACATGGCCGTCTCGGTCCCTGCCGGCGCGACGTCGGGAGGCGACCTGACCTTCCTCGCCCTCATGATCGGGCTGACGCTCGTGGCCGCCGCGGTGACGGTGCTCCACCCGATCGCGTGGTCCGTCGAGGAGGTCTGGATCGCGGTCGCCGGTCCTGCCGCCGTCGGGGCTCTCGTCGCGCTGGTGGCGATCCCGCTGGCTCTGGGCTCTGCGGCGCTCGCGCTCGCGCTCGGCTGCTTCGGCGTCTCCGCGCTGGCCGCCGGGGGATTCTGGTTCGCGGGACGGCTCGGCTTCGGCCCGCTCGCGCCGCCACTCGCACCCGACGATCCCGTGGCGCTCATCGACCCACCGGCGCCCGCGCCGGAAGGCTGGCTCCGCCCCGGCTGGCGCCGGGGCCTGCCCGTGGCCTGGGCGGGGATCTCGCTGGGGGCGATCCCGACCGCGGTGTACGTCGCGATCTACCTGCCCTGGGTGGCCCTGGGCAACCGCCTGACGTCGTCCTGGCCGCCGGGCAACACGGGCCAGACCCTGCTCGACCTCACGAAGCAGATGTACGACTACCACAACAACCTCCGGGCTGCCCACCCGGCGGCCTCGCCCTGGTGGGCCTGGCCGCTCGACCTCAAGCCCGTCTGGTTCTTCCAGCAGTCCTTCGGCGGGTCGACCTCGGGCGCCATCTACGACGGCGGCAACCCGGTCATCTGGTGGCTCTCGATCGCGGCCATGGCATTCGTCGCCTGGCAGGCCTACCGGCGCCGGAGCCTCGGGCTGGGCCTCATCTCGGTCGTCATCGCCTTCACTTGGCTCTCCTGGGCGCGGATCGACCGGGCCACGTTCGAGTACCACTACTACGCCACGCTCCCATTCGTGATCCTCGCCCTGGCCTACTTCGTGGCCGAGCTCTGGCACGGGCCCTCGGCCCGGACATGGCTGCTGGCCCGCGGCACCGCCGCTGCGGCGCTGCTCATTCCCGGTGGTCCTCTGGTTCGGCAAGGGCCCGCTGTGCGGCCTCGCCCGCGTCGAACAGGTCGACCCCGGCTCGCAGGCGTGCACTGCCGCCGCATCCCTGCCCTTCTCGCTGACGGCCCAGGTGGTGGGCCTCATCATCGTCCTTGCGGTCGGCGCGGGGCTCCTGGTCTGGCAGCTGGTCAGGCTCGACCGGATGGTCCGGGCGGGCGCGGACCGGGTCGTCGCCGCAGCGGGCTCACGCCGGATCATGGCGACCGGGCTCGTCGTCCTCGCCTGCCTGGTCGGGGCGGCCATCCTGCTCCCGGTGACGCCGCTGGTGCAGACCCCGAGCATCCCGGCGGAGCTTCTGTCGCTGCTCCTCCTGCTGATCCTGGGGCCGCTCGCCTGGCTCGTGTGGACGGCCCGCTCGCCGCGCCGGTTCGCCGTCGGCGTCGTGCTCGCCTCCGCCGTGGCGTTCGTCGCCTTCGTACCCGAACTGGTCGGGGCTGCCGCTCCCGAACGGCATCTTCAACTGGTACCAGGGCCTGCTCCCGACGTGGCTCTACCCGTTCCAGTTCGCCGTGAACACGGACGCGCCGTTCACCGTCTCGTTCGCCGAATCCGTGGCCGCTGCTCCTGCTCGCCGCGGTGCTCGTCTCAGTCCTGGTCGTGGGATATAGCGCCTGGGTGTGGCGCATCGCGATCGCCGAGCGCCTGGCCGACGAGGCCGCGTCGGCCCCGCCGTCGGAGCCGCCGGAAACGCCTCGGGGGCCCGAGCCGCCCGCGTCGCCGCGAACCTGACGCGACCGCCTCAGGCGATGACGCCGGCCCGCGGGTCCGGCGGAACCTCGGCGTGGAACCCGGGCGGCAAGGCGCCTGCGCCGCGAGCCGCCGGATCACGAACCCGTAATAGTCGTCGACCCGGGCCGCGACCCGGTCCCAGCCGAACTGCCGCGACGCGCTCCAGGCCGACTCGCCCCATCCGGCGCGCGCAGGTCCGGGTCGTCGAGGAGCCGGCGGATCGCCTCGGCGAGCGGCCTCCGAGTCGCGCGGCGGCACGAGCAGCGCCTGCTCGCCCCGCTTGCACCACGCCCTTGTAGCCGTGGATGTCGCTGCACACGATCGGCGTCCCGGCCGCCATCGCCTCCAGCAGCACGATCCCGAACGACTCGCGGCCGGTCGCCGGCGACACGTAGACGTCCGCCGTCGCGAAGCAGCGGGCCTTCTCGTCGTCCGAGACGCGGCCCAGCAACTCGACGTCGCTGAGCCGCCGGGTCATCACGTAGCGGCGCGCCTCGCGCTCCTGCGGCCCGTGCCCGACGACGAGCAGGCGGCAGTCGCGGCCCTCTCGCGCGGAGCAGCCTGTAGCGCCTTAGCAGGAGCAGGAGAGCCCCTTGCGTTCCTCGAACCGGCCGACGAACAGGAGGTTCGGCGTGCCGTCGCGCCAGCGCGCGATCGGAACGCGCGTGCGCGAACCGGTCGACCTCGACGCCGTTGGGGATGACCTTGTAGTCGCCCGGGAAGTAGTTGTCGATGAAGTGGCGGGCGGCCGCGCTCACCGCGATCCGCCCGTGGAGCCGTCGCGCGTACGCGGTACAGCAGCCGCCGCCGAACTCGTAGCGCGGGGCTACCAGCCGTTGTAGGCATGGAACGTGGCGACGTTGACGCTCGGCGACTCGCGCAGCGTGAACACGAGCGACAGGAACGGCACGAAGGGTTCGTGGAAGTGGAGCAGGTCGAACTGCTCGCCGCTCGAGCACGGCCTGGACCTGCGACGGAAGCGCGGCGAGACCGTGAGCGTCCCGACGGACCCGTTCGAGGGCACGCTGAAGCCGTGCCCGATGCGGATGATGTCGCCCTCGATCGAGCGCTGGAGGCCGTGCGTGCTGTGAGGATCCGGACGTCGTGGCCCCGCTGCCGGAGGTGCTGGTACAGGAAGCCGACGTGCGCGTTGACGCCGCCCGGCAGCGGGTAGATGTACGGGGTCACGAGCCCGATCTTCACGGCGCGACTTCCTCGCCGCGGGCGACGTCACGGACGGCGACCCCCGATCGGCGCCTCTCCGGTGGACCGCGGCGGACGCGGCCGCCCGGGGTAGCCCAGGTCGCGTCCGGTCCGCGTCGCGCCGCAGCGCCCGGCCGCCGGTCGTCGCGCGGATGTCGCGGCCGTACTTGCGCAGCTGCCGGCCGAACGTCTGCAGCTGCGAAGCCGATCCGTCCGGAACGTCCCGTGCCAGCCGGTCGGTCCGCGCGAGGATCGCGCCGCGCAGGTCGTCGGCCGTCCGCCCGGGGAACGTGGTGTAGCCGGTGGCGATCGCGCTCGAGCACGTGGGCGTCGCTGCTGCCGACCGGCCGCCATGCCGTGCTCGTCGGCGAGCGCGCACGACCTGCGCGTGATGGCTTCGCCCGGACGTCGTGGGGTTGAACGCCTCCAGCGCGTCGAGGTGGAAGCGCGGATCGGCCGGTCGGCCAGGAGCCGGCGGATGGCGCGCAGCCGCTGCGCGCAGAGCGGGTACGGCGACGAGCGGGTGGGCGGCGATCGCGAGCCCGCCCTGCTCGTGGACCTCGCGCGATCGTCGTCCGCAGCGAGCTGGAGCGGCCGGACCCGCTCCTCGAGGAACAGCGCCAGGAGGTGGCCCCCGCGCGTCGTGATCTCCTCGCCGACGATGACCTCCAGGCGCGACCCGCGCTCGCGCGCCAGGGCGCGCGCGGCCAGCGCCCGCGTCGATCCGCTCGTGGTCGCTGATGCCGACGACGTCGAGGCCCGTCTGTCGTTCGACGTGGTCGAGGATGTCCTCCACGCCGTCCACGCCGTCCGACGCGAGGGTGTGGACGTGCGGATCCGCGCGGCCGAGTCGCTCGGCCGGCTCGGGTCTCCGACGGACCGACGGTGGTCCACGTCGCTCACGGCTGCGTCCCACCGAGATCGGCCAGATCGGAAGAGTCGGCCACCACTGCTCGGGCGCGTCCGCGACGAGGCGCTCGAACGCACGGGCGACGCCGTCGAGGAAGAGGGCTGCGACCCGTGCGCGACGGGCGCCCGGCCGGCGGCGATGGGGCACGCTCGGCGGCACATCGCTCCAGCCGGCCCGCATAGCGCTCACCGCGGAGCCGGCGAACGGCCGCCACGTGGATCGGGCGCCCGACTCGAGGGCGAGAAGGGCCGGCACCGACGGGCAGCGGCGCGGGCGATCCGAAGAGCGGGACCGGGACGCCGCCGCCCGATGATGTCGCGGTCGCCGATAACGCCCGACGATGCTCGCCCCGGGCGAGCGCCGCGCGAGCTCGCGCCGGGCAGCGGCGAGCGGGCACGAGGCGGACGCCCGACCGGCCTCGGGTCCGCGCCACGAACGCCTGGAGCGCCGGGTCGTCGAGCGTCTCCATGGGCAGCGATCGGCCGGCGCCCGAGACGGCGTGAGTATCGCCCGGCAGCTCGAGCGACCCGAGGTGGAGCCGAGGCAAGATCGCCGGGCCGGGCGCCGCAGCTGCGTCATCGACCGCGTCGGGCGTCGGCGATCGCGACAGCGGTGGCGCGTGCGCGGACCCGGCGTCGCGCGCCCGCGCATCAGCTTCGAGGTAGTACCTGGCCGCGTGGCCGGAAGGCGGCCCGGACCAGGCGCTCCAGCGCCGCCGGGTCGTGCGCGGCGCGCCGCGACGCGCGGGCGGCCCCCGTCCCCGTCCGCGGCGCAGGCGGCGCGACGACGCGCCCGAGGTTCGCCCGTGCCTGGCGCGGCGCGCGCCGGCGTCGCCGCGGTACCAGAGCTCGCCGAGCGGCCGCGGTGCGAGCCGAGCCCCGGCGTGCGACGCCACAGGCCGCGCGGCAGGCGCTGTCGCGAGCCAGCTGGCCGCGTCGCCAGGTACGGCCGACGCCGCAGCCCGGCTGCGGACGGTCCGTGGCCGCGGCTCGGCGGACCCCCGGCCGTCGGTCGAGCCGCTCATGCTGTTCGCGCGAGCGCCCGCAGCCGGCGCGATCTCCCCGGCGATCGTCCGGCCACATCGGCTTGAACAGTACCACTGCTCGGGCGCCACCTGGATGCGCGCGCTGCAGCGCGGTCGGCGATCGCCTGCGTTGCCCGCGGCGAGCGCGGCCGGCTCGCCCGACGCCACCTCGATCGGCTCGCCGTGCCTCGGCGTGTAGCGTCCGGCGGCCACGGCGGATCACCGAACGGGCAGGATCGCCGCGCCCGTCCTGGCGGCGAGGGCCGCCGGCCCGGCCGGGAGCGTCGTCCATGCGCCGAAGAAGCGGACCGGGATGCCGTCGGGCCGGTAGCCCCAGTCCACCAGGAGCGCGAGGATCTCCGTGCCGCGGAGCACCCGGTGGATCTCGCGAAGGTTCCGCCACGGGATCAGCCTGACGCCCCACCGCCGGCGCTGCTCGGCGAGGAGCTCGAAGAGCTCCGGATACGCGGTGTCGTCGGCGACGCCGTGGCGGGGAAGCCGTGGGAGGCCATCGCCGGCCGCGAGCCGTCTCCTTGCTGCCGACGTGCGCGCCCACGATGATCATCGCGCGGCCCTCGGCTCGCAGCCTCTCGTGCCGGCTGGAACGGCTCGAGGCCGTGTCTCGCCGACGTCGGCGAGCCGCTCCGCCTGTGGCACCGCGGCAGGCGCATCAGCCCGACGACGTAGCCGGCGTAGGCCGGTAGACGGCCCGCGCGAGCCGCCCGACGCGAGGGTGTCCGGCGGGCAGCCCGAGGACATGGCCCGCGTTGGCGCGTGACGGCCGGCGCTTGGCCGGCCAGCGCGCGTAGCCGGCCACGGGAACCGAGCTGCGCGACCGCGATCGCCGGCCCTGCGGGAGGCGGGCGAGCAGCCACGACGTCGCCCGGTAGGCGCGCACGGTCGCCTTCTGCGGGCCCGATGAGCTGCGCGCCGCGGCCTCTCCCGATCGCGCGGCGGTGGAGGCTGCATACTGCGACCCCGTGGCGCCGTCCGGCGTCGGCGTCCCACCGCCCCGATCGCCGGCCGTCGTGACGCCCGGCGCCGGAGGCCCGCCCTGTCGCGGACGGCCTTCCTCGCCGCCGTCGCGGTGCTCCGCAGGGTTCGGGCGCCGGTCTCGGTCCCCGGTGAGCGTCTCGTTGTCCTCCCCGCGGATGAAGGCCTCCACCCGGTCGCAGCGCGACGTCGTCGTGATGCTGGAGCGGCGGGCTCTTCATGAAGTACGAGGACGGCGCCGACGAGCGTGCCCGTGCAGGCCGCGGTCGAGGCCGAGCTTCAGGCAGCGGATCGCGTCGGTGATGACGCCCGCGCTGTTGGGGCTGTCCCAGACCTCGAGCTTGAGCTCGGCCCGCAGCGGCACGTCGCCGTAGGTCGTGCCCTCCATCTGGATGTAGCAGAACTTGCGGTCCTTGAGCCAGGGCACGTGGTCCACGGTCCGACGTGGATGTCGTCGGGGTCGAGCTCGTAGTCGAGCATGGACGTGACGGCGTTGGTCTTGGAGATCTTCTTGGACTCGAGCCGTTCGCGCTCGAGCATGTTGAGGAAGTCGGTGTTGCCGCCGAAGTTCAGCTGGTAGGTCCGATCGAGCCGGACGCCGCGGTCCATGAAGAGGCGGGTCATGACGCGGTGGGTGATGGTCGCGCCCACCTGGCTCTTGATGTCGTCGCCGATGATGGGCAGGCCGGCCTCGGCGAAGCGGCGCTGCCAGTAGGGCTCGCGGCCGATGAAGACCGGGATGGCGTTGATGAAGCCGACGCCCGCATTGAGGGCCTGCTCGACGTACCACTTGGTGGCCTCTTCGCTGCCCGACCGGGAGGTAGCAGACCATGAGGTCGACCTCGCGCTCCCGCAGGATGCGCACGATGTCGGCGGTGGGGCCGGGCGCCTTCTCGATGATCTGGCTCAGGTACTTGCCCAGGCCGTCGTGCGTCATGCCCCGCTCGACGGTGACGCCCAGTGTGCGGCACCTGCTGGAAGACGATAGGTGTTGTTCGGGCTGCTGGTAGATCGCCTCGGAGAGGTCCTTGCCGACCTTGTTCTTGTTGATGTCGAACGCCGCGACGAACTCGATGTCGCGGATGTGATAGCCGCCCAGGCTCGACGTGCATGATGCCCGGGGACGGTGTCGCCCTCCTTGGCGTTCTCGTAGTAGTAGCGGCCCTGCACCAGGCTGCTCGCGCAGTTGCCCACGCCGACGATCGCGACGCGGATCTTGCCGTCCTTGCGCTTCGCTCCGGCCCAGGTTCCGGTCGGGTTGGTGACGGTTCCGTTGCTGCTCACGCTGTTCATGCCCCCGTGCTTCGAGTCGTTCTTGGCCATTGTCGCGTGGTGCCTCCTGCGGTTGGTGGTGACGGGTCGATAGGTGGGTCGGTCGTTGTCAAGCTGGGCGCTCGGAGACCTCCCTGGCTGCCTGCGCGCAACGTGCAGGACACGCTGGACGATAGTGAAGGCGGCGCCGAGCGCGATGATCGCGAGCGCGCCCTCGATGACGAGGATGCCGGCGGGAGCGGCCGGGCCGCCGCCGACCCCGGGGCGGCACCGAGACTCCGGAGTTCACGCCGAGCAGCGAACCCAGGACAAGCCCGCCGCACAGGATCAAGAGCCGGACCTCCCGCGGCATGATGCCGACGGCTGCCATGCCGGTCCCGGGCGAGAAGCCAAGGCCTTCGGCCTTGGCCCGGACGTAGCTGACCAGGAAGGCGCCGGCCATCGCCGCGGCAGCGAACGTCGGGCCGTTCACCCAGCCGCCCGCGTGGAGGCCGGCGATGAGCCCGACATAGACGAGCGCCTCACCCCACCGGTCGAAGACGCTGTCCATGAACGCCCCGAAGCGGCTGACGCGACCC
>CAVYIV010000018.1:0-47335 GCA_963768675.1 uncultured Chloroflexia bacterium
CGTGGCAGCCGCGAAGCTGCATCGCTGACGGCCGGGTAGTGGGCTCCCCGCGAACCGTCGAACGAGCGTGGCGTCTGGCGGTCCGTGGGCCCACCACCTACGCTTGAGCCGATGCAATCGGAACGCGTCCCCGCGGCCACCGTCGCCGGCCTTCGCGCGAGGAACGAGCGCATCGTCCGAGTATCCCTGGCGGCGTAGCTCTTCCTCGTCGCCGTCCTCGCGCTGTCCAACGGGGTGCATCTGACCCCGGAGGTGCTGGTCGTGGGCCTTGCACTGGGGACGTCCCTGCTCGGGTGGCGGCTGGCACGGGCGGGCGGGCTCCTCCCCGTCGGGGACTGGCTGCCGTTTGTCGTGCTCGCCCTCGCCTACGAGCTGATCCGTGCCTTCGGTCCCGTCCTTCTCCGGAGCGTATGCGTCAACGTCGGCGCCGAGATCGAGCGCGCCCTCCTGAACGGCACGATCGGGAGCACACTCCTCCAGGGGCTCATGAGGCCGTCGGGTCTGTTCGACGCGCTCGCCCTTGCGGCGACGCTCATCGACGCGTTCCACACGCTGATCCCGGTTGTCGTCGGCTATTACCTGTGGTCACGTCACCGCCGCGCGTTCTACGACTTCACTGCGGCGCTCGTGATATTCTCGCTTGCCGCCTTCGCCACCTATCTCCTGCTGCCCGCCGCCCCACCCTGGTGGACGGCCGCCGCCGGACATCTGCCGGCCGGCAGCGGCCAGCCACTCCTAGACCGGCTGCAGACCGGCATCGTGGACAATCTGCTTGGGGCGTCGGGCCTGGCCGGCAACTCGCTTCCCGCGGTGGCAATTGGGGATCTCAGCCCGGACCCGGTTGCCGCGTTGCCGTCGCTCCACGAGGCCTACCCCGTGCTCGCCTACCTGTGCCTCCGCGAGCTGCCCGGGCGCGCGCGACGGGTCATGCTTGCCTTCGGCGGTGCGGCGTGGTTCTCGATCATCTACCTTGGCGAGCACTACCTGGCCGACATCGCCGGCGGCTTGGCGTACGCGGGCGCGGCCTGGTACCTGGTCCGTTCGCGCGGCCATGCCTCCCTTGCGGTCGACTGACAACGCCTGACCGGTTCGGATGGGGAATCCTGGAATCGTGGCGCGCCCGGCGGGAGCCCGCGGCCCGCTAACCACAGTCGCCAGGATCCCGATCGTGGGCCGTGGGCGCCGCCGCGACTCGAGGTCCGCGTGATGGCGCAAGGCGCGCGTCGGGCCAGGGCGCCGGCGAGTATCATCTCGACATCGCGTCACCGCAGGGCGCGGCGTGGCTTGGCAAGGCACGGGCATGGCTTGGATCGGCGGGTTGCTCCCGTCGTATTGGTCATGCCGTTCTTCATGTCAAGGAGCCATGTAATGGGATACGCCAAGGGTGTCCGGCGTGGTCACGCAGGCGGCCACCTGCGCCAGCCGGTTGATGATCTCGTAGAAGCCCTGTGCGACGGGGTGTCCCGCTGGTGGGAGGTCGACGACGGCGATGGAGTGCCCTTCGGGACCCCTGCCGCCGCCTATCGGCATCTCGGGCGGCTGTGGCACTGCACCGATGTCGTCCCTGCGGACATCCGCCAGGCGGCCGAGGACCTCGTCGGCGATGGCCCTCCCCCGTGGACCTATGCGAGGCTCGTGCGGGCACTCCGTCCCGTGGTGGCCGAGCAGATGACGTCCAGCGCCCCGTAGCGGACGGCCTTCGGACTTCATTCCTGCGCCCACGCCTCGGCGAGTACGGCTCCCGTGGTATGAAGCCGGCATGGCGACGGGATGCCGCCATGCCGGCGCATCAACGCGCGAACAAGGCGGAGTCCGCAAGCGGAGGTCGAGGTTGGCGTTGCTGGAGCCTGATGACGCCTCGGCGTGGCATGAGGCAGGGCACGTGGTCGCTGCATGGTGTCTCGGGCTGCCCGTGGCGTGGGTGAATGCCAAGGGCGGCGTGACGATGCTTGATCCGTCGGTGCTCAACGCGATGCGGACGACTGATGGGTACGAAGTGGTCGACACGCTCCTGTTCACCTATGCACTGGCGGCGGACGCTGTGGACGCCCGACGCGGACGATCGCGCCACCAGGGGCATTACCGCGAGGCCGTCAGGCGTCTTGGCCAACCTCGTGCCACGGAGTTGGTCGGCGAGGCCGAGTCGTTGGTTGATGACCACTGGGAGGCAACCGAGGCCGTGGCGCGAGCCATCCTCGGCAGCTCTACCCAGACTCTTGATGCCATGGAGCTGGGTGAGTTGGAGAAGACTCTCCGCAGCGGTGGCTTGCTCTAGGAGCGACTTGCAGCACAAGCCACTATGTCTTCCTTCGGCAGAAACAGACGCCGGCGGCAAGCCTGCGGCCCCCCTTTGCAACAGTGCCCTGATCGTCCGGGCGACCTACCCGACGCAGTCTCCTGCGTTGATTAGGCCGTCGGCCCGGAGCTCGACAAACGAGTTAGAAGTGCCTTGACCTCGGGATCGAGGTCTGACTCAGACGTCGCGAGAGCGACCGCGAGGCCGTCACCGAGCTTCTGGTAAGACCGCCGGAGGTGAGTCCGAGCCAGCGAGTCGAGCGCGGCGATTTGCCCGCCCTTGGGAGCCGCTAGTTGTTCCGGGATCGGCGCGCGCGCCAGCCCATCCATCGCGGCGCCCGCGGTCAGCAGCCAGGCAGTGATCGACGCAGGCGAGAAGAACCCTTCGATGTCCGTTCGGGAGAGGACCACCGCCATCACCCGATTCCCAAAGGGGGCGTTGATCTCCATCCTGTTGGTTGGGTCGGCGCCGTTGTCGAAAAAAACCATGAAGTCGGCTCCCACGATGAAGGGCGAGGAACTGGCTAAACCCATCGGCCGAGCTGTAGCCTCCGCTCGGGATCAGCTGGACTCCCTCCCCCGAGGTCGATCCCATCCGCCGTGCCCATGCCACGAGGATGGCTCAATCACTCTCGCCCTAGATTACTACAAAGCGCTGGGCAAGCAGAATGTCGGAGGGCTTGATCCCAAGTTCGTGCCGGCTTCCCCAGCCTTACGGGCCGCGCGATCGTCCGCCGGAGCTCCGTCTTGTCATCGTCGAGGGTCTGGGTCGCAAGGCCACACCAGCCGGTGGAGCGGCGTTGATGAAGGCTGGCGAATGGGTGACCACGACTAACTGCAAGCCGAACGTCGCGAGGGCCCGAAGGAGCGCCGCGGCGCGACGCTGAGCTTCCGGATGCATCCCCGTCTCCGGCTCCTCGACTAGCAAGATCACGGTGCCGCCCAGCGGCCACAGATCGGGGTCCCGGTAGAGCTTGAGGGCAGCAAGCGCAACCGACCGCTGCGTGCCTGGCCCGAGGTCGACAAGCGTCGGGGTCGGCGAGCGAAGCAGTGCCAATTGGAGCGCCATTCGGCGGCTCGCACCGGCTGGCGTCTCCTCGGCTGCCTGAACGCCCTCGGGACCGGCGGGGTCGAGCGACAGGTCCGCGACAAGCCCGTCGATGACTTGATCCGCGAGGCTCGCCACGGCGTGCCATCGGATCCACCTGTAGGCCGACGACGTCCGGAGGGCGCCGGAGTGGGACCTCGAAAGGCGGCCGAGCAGGTCATCGACCTGATCCTCGAGCGCCTCCATCGCTCGAGAGACCGAACTGTCGATGTCACCCGCGAGATGCCGCTCGAGGATCGGACGTAACACCGCGACCGGATCCCACCGGGAGTCCGAGGCCGACCCGAGATGGACGGCCCGGATAGGTCCGATCCCCCCCCCCCCCTCCCAGACGTCGAGGATCCCCCAATCCTTCGCGTTGAACTCCCAGATCCACCACGGGTACCAGGAACTCACGGCCGGCCGGCGTCTCAACGGTGACACCCGTGTTGAAGCCCGGCTCGACCGTTCCGGCGTCGATCGCCGCTTGGGCCTCGTCCAGATCGAGTAGCCCTTGAACGACACGAGCCTGGTCCGGCGTCACGACCAAATAGTGTTCGCGTCCGTGGTCCGAGCTAACACCGATACGGATGGTGTCGCCGACGATGAATGCCGCAAGAGAGAACGGTTTGTCGATGGCGAGATCGCAGAACCGCCCCACGATCATCGAGGGTCCCGTCGCCCCCGTTCGATGTACCGCTTCCCGAGTCGACCCCGCCTGGCTCCAGCAGCCCGTCGATCGCCTCGAAGGATCGCGGACTTCCCAGCGTCATTCGCCCCGACAATGACCGTCGTCTCGTCGAGATCGAGGTCGAGATGCTCAAAGCAGCGGTAGTTGCGCAGCTCGAGCCCAACTAGCCGCATCGTGCTCCTCTGCCGTCATCGTGGCTTGAGCCAGTCAAGAGCGGGTGCCAATGGCCGCGCCCCGTCGCACTCTCGGAAACGAGCCAGTGGGCTCTGATCAGGCCGGCGAGGGTCGGATCACGGGCGACACGAGCGCGTGCTTCGCCGAGTCCCACAGGCGCTTCCTCCGTGGCAGGCGATGGAGCCATCACGACATTGACCATCTCGGGGCTACTGCTCCGCGCTGAATTGCGTCCTCGGACACGCGTTCGACGAGCCAGTCGAGCGCGTCGACGACGCCCAGCCCAATCGCGGGCCCCTCGGGATCCTGGAAGCGGTAGAGCACCGAGTTGGGTCGCTCCTCCACGTTGTCGGGTGACCCCTTCCTGTCTTGAATAGCCCATCGCTGAGCTGAGACGCTCGTTCAACTCCCTCCGCAGGGCGGTGTCGTCAAAGGGGGGTACCGACCGCAGGTGCTGGTACAGCACGTACAGGCCGCCACCGTGATCGGTTGCCAGCATTAACACGCGGTGCGGCGAACGGTCCGGACTGAGCAGGTACACATTGAGCGTGCCGTGCTTCTCGCCACTCCCGAGGTGGGACTCGAGACCCCGACCGTCAATCCACTCGAGGATGGAGGCAGCCACCAAGGCCGTCGAGGGGTTCTCCGCCTTCCAGATATCGAGGAACGCCGCGCGATCCACCGCGACAGGGCGGGGGCGCGGAGAGGGTGCACTAGCGAGTTCATTCCCCCACATGTTCGGGTACAGAATCTCCACTTCCCCTTCCCTCGCGTGAACCAACTCCAGAGCCACGAGAGCGGGGCCGTGTTCCTCTCGCTCCAGGTACGTGATGATCCGCTTCAACTCGTCGGTAATGGAATCCACCGCCAGGATCAGCCGAAACCGTCCACTGACGAGCGTTGCACTGACAGCGCGCCCGAATGTCTCCGCGGTCAAGGATTCGGGAGCGGCGGGCCCGGCGACTCGCCGTATGGCTTCGTAAAGCGACGCTGGAGCAAGGAGGGTTCGCTGGACAAGGTCGGCAAAGTCGTCGTATTCCATCCGCCAAAGCGCGGATGCGTAGGCGAGTAGTTGGCCGATGACCCAGCGCCTGATCTCGCTATTCCGGCGGAGCTTGCACTCGATGATCGCGATACCCCCCGACGGCAAAGCCACAAGGTCAGCTGGACCTGCGCCAGGGAGACTGACCTCCCGCGCTACGACCGCTCGCTCGCCGACGACCGAGGTCAAGAGATCCGGGGACGTGTAAAGCAGCCACTTGAGCTCGTGCTCTTTCGCGAAAGATGACTCCTGCGGCGCGTGCCACCCGGACTCCGGCGACGTGCGAACCAGAAGCCTCGACGGCTCGAGGACCTCAACGTACTCCTCGGCTCCGGTCGCCTCCTCCGACCCCCCACTTGATATGCGCATGTCACTTCCTCCTTCACCGCGAGACGGTGAACCGCGGGGGCGTCGTGCGTGCTTCCGTGCGTGTCTGGGTCCATGCGCCAGGGACCCGCATCGCACGCAAGGTCCATGAACTCACCGCCGACGTCGGCGAGCGCCTGTACGTCCGATCCATGACCTCCCGGTAGCTGTCGATGCTGATCACCTAACACCTTCTGTGAGTCGAGACGTCGCGCGGCCGTTCTCGCCGGCGGCGGGATCATCCAGAAGCTGGCTCCGTCCTGGACAGGCGGTCGGCGACGTCATCGAGGACTCCGAAGAAGGCGCGGAGATTGATCGACGAGCGCAGCACGTCAAGCCCGACCGACGGCCAGCCCGCACGGATCGCCTTGTCAGCGTCGATCGAGACTCCTGGGATACCGTTGAAGCGCCGATTGAGCTCCACCCGCTGGTCAGTCGCATCGAAAGGTGGATGGTCCGCAATGGCGACGTATTCGATCTCGACCGATCCGCCGGTGCTGATCGAAATGACCTTGACCGGGACCCCACCTCGGTCAGGGACCATGGGGTACAGAGGGCCATACTTGCCATGCCCCATAACCACCGAGCCGTTGTGCCGCTCGGCCCACGCCAGGCCCGCATCGAGAACGGCGAGCGCATCCGGGCCGCCGCCGTCCGATACGGCGTCACGAAACTCCTCGAGCGTCCAGTTCCGCCGGACGGGCCGTGGCCCACTCGATGGTTGCTTCGTCTCCTCGGCCGCAGCGGTGTTGCCGATAACCCGTGGCACGAGGATCCGGTGGCCGACCCCAAGATACTGGCGGACCTCGATTGCCAGGACTTCGATTCGCGCCATGCTCTGGTTGAGGAACTCGACGATCCGCTGGAGCTCGCGGGGGATGACGTCGGCGACAAAGATGAGGCGCATCTGGCGCAGCGCGAGGTTTTCGCCTGCGCGAGTCCAGAAGGCGTCGATTGCATCAACCTCGTCGGTACCGTCCGATGAATGCTCGCCGAAGAAGCTTCGCAGCACTTCGTCGGGGTCGCCGCCCTCGTCTCGGACCCGCGCCTCGAACAGCGCGCGAATGACGCCGGGGGGCCAGTGGGCTACGACGTTCGCGGCGTAGTCGAGCATCTGACCGACGACCTCTCGGCGGATCCTAGTGTCCGAGCTGCGTTTGACCTCAATGAGAGTGGGGACCGCGTCCTGGTCAACAAAGAGATGGTCCACCGACCAGCGATTCGCGCCGCCCTCGGCATCGGGAATGCCGGCTTCACGAGTGACAAGGAGCCAACGGCGCGGATCGGTTGGCCGCATCTGGTCGCCGCCGAGCAAGTCGGGGTGCTCGGCGAGCAGGCGCTGGAGAACCTCCTCTAGCTCATAAGGAGCCTCGCTCATCGGGGTCCAATCCTCGCCCTCAGTCGGGCTGTGGTATATCCGGCCGCTGTTCATCGCGATACCACTGCCCCTCTGAACTCCCGAAGCGACATAAGGGCGGCCTCAGGATGACCGTCACGGCCCAGATTGAATGGCTGCCGACGATCGTCAGCGGCGCGGCTGGCCCTTCAGCAGTCTAGATGCTGCGCCTACCATGCCGTCTGGAGATGGTCCCACGTTAGCCTTGCGCTACCGCAGCCGCGAGACCAGCTTCGACCCAGCGACCACGATCAGTTGCGTGGTGGCCCGCGTGAGCCCGACGTACAGGAGCTCGTCGAGGCGAGCGGCGGTGTCCGGGAGCTCGACTAGCACGACGACCTCGCGCTCGAGGCCCTTGAACCGGCGGACCGTCTCGAACACGACGCAGTCTTCCGGCTCGTCGGGCACCTGCTCCGGCGGAAGCCCCTTCGAGGTGCCGTCGTCGTTGAGCGCCTCGTTCCACAGGACGACGTTGCCGAAGCGGCGGGCCCGCCAGGCGGCGCTCCTGTCGGCTGAACCGCCCGAGAGGATGACGATCTCCCAGGGCGGCACGCGCTCGACCTCAGTGAGCTCATGAAGAAGCTTGCGCAGCTCGTCGAGCGCCGGTGGCCCGGGCTCGGCCTCGATAACGCGGTGACGCGTCCCGCCCTCCCGGAAGGCGCTGACCTCCTCACCACCGTGATAGAAGCGGGCCGCCAATGCGGCAATGGACTCCGGGTTGCGCCAGTTTTCGAGCAGCTCGAGCCGCTCGAGCCCCAGCTCTCCCACGACGTCGTCGCGGTAGAGGGCCTGCCCTGGGTCGTGGAAGACCCACAGGACGTCCTCCCCGGGCTGCGCAGGAGGAAGTCGAGCGTGTCGAGCCAGCCGCGCGCGAAGTCCTGGCCCTCGTCGACGACGATGGCGTGGTACCGCTCGCCCGGGAGCGCGTCGATCGCGTCGGCGAGCGCCGCCGGAAGCGTCGCGTCCCACCAGGCCGGTCGATCGGGCTCGGGCGCGCGGGCAGCACGCCGGCGGTCGTCCCGAGCCGCTCACAAAGCCGGTGGAACGTCGTGACCTCGAGGCCTCCTGGTGCGGGGGCGTCGGCGAGCTCCCGCATCAGTGTCGTGGCGAGGCGCTGGTTGAAGCACACGAGCAGCGTCCGATAGCCCTCGCGAGCGAGCCGCCGGGCCTTCTCGGCCGCCAGCATCGACTTCCCGGAGCCGGCCGGCCCGACGACCTCGACACGGCGCCGCGAGCGGGCCCGGTTGAGGACGAGCTCTTCCTCCCGGGTCGCCTGGAGCAGGTCTGCCCGGTCATCGGCGATCCGGCCGCGGACCAGTCGATGCAACGCGAGGGTGGGCGACAGGAGCTCGTCGAGGAGGCGCGATCCCGGTCTCATCGAGCGGCCAGCCCGCGCGTCCCGTCGCCGAGGAAGTAGGCGAACGCCCGCTCCACCCAGGCCCGCGCGCGGTCCGGCGTCTCGAGGGCCTCCGCGTCGAGGACGATCTCCGCTGGCGCGTCGGGGCCTAGGAGGACGTGGCCTCGAGGCAGGCTTGCGAGGTCGACGTCGGGGAAGGCGACACCATGGCCCGCGTGCGGCTCGGCGTGGTGGTCGGCCCCGCGCTGCGACGGCCAGCCGGGAAGCGAGACGAGCTTCCGGACGAGCTGGTGCTGGCTGCGCATCGCCTGCTCGAAGGGCGAGTGGTCGAGTTCCACCGGGCCAAGCCACCAGCGCCCCTGGGCATCCCGGCTCGGCTCGCCGGCTTTGACCTCAAGCACGAGGATCCCATGATCGGGGTGGGCAATGACGAGGTCCGCCTCGCCGTCCTCCGCGGGCCCTCCATCGCGCATCGGCCCAGTCCAGGCGACGTTCGGGTAGACGCGGTAGTCGGGCGGGAGAGCCTCGCGCAGCTCCTCGCTGACTCGCCGCTCCGCGGCCTCGCCCCGTGTCATGCGGGGAGTGTCGCAGACGGGTAGGCCGGTGGTGCGATCGTCAGGTCCTCCGTGCCACCCAAGCTGCACAGGTGCCCTTCACGATGCGGCCATGGACGACCCCGCACACACCCGCACGCTCCCGACTCCAGCCCAGGTCCAGGTCGCGCGCGACGCGCTGCGCCGCGCCCTCACCGGCCTCCGACCGCAGGTCACGATGGAGCGCGACGGACTCGTGCTCATCGCACTCGAGCCCGCGGGACCGACTCAGGGCGCGCCAGGCGCGGTGCTCCCATACATCCTCTTCGAGCAGGCCGTCGCGGTCGGCGCCGTCGAAGTCCACGAGATTGGAGCCGGAAGCGTCCCGTCCGTTGCGGCGACAACGAAGGGGCAGCCGGTCGTCATCTTCGCCGGGGACACTATCACCGGCGGAAAGCAGAACCGGGTCATCAACATCAGCGTGTGGCTGCCGGCCGGCAAGGTCACTGAGCTGCCGGTCACCTGCCTCGAGCTCGGCCGCTGGGACGCAGGGCTCGCCGCCCGCTTCGGGGCCGGCCGCAAGGCCGACTACGCCCTGCGCTCGATGTTGAGCCATCAGGTGGGCGAGCAGCGCCGGCGCTTCGCCGAATCTGCCGCAACCGGGGCGCCGACGACGTCTGCTTACGCCGCCGACCAGGGCGAGGTCTGGGCCGAGATCGGCCGGCGGGAGACCCGGGCCGGCCGGCACTCTCCGACTGCGGCACTCCACGAGGTCTACGAGGCAGAGGCGCAGAGCGCCCGGCCCCTTGCCGGCGCGTTCCCGTGCCCCACCGGAGCCACGGGGCTGGCGGTCGGCGTCGGGGGCCGCATCGTCGCGGTCGAGCTGTTCGACCATCCCTCAACACTCACGGGGACCTGGCCGCGTCTCGTCGAGTCTGCCGTGTCGGCCCATCTCGACCACAAGCGCGCCGTCGCTGCGGGGGTTGCGCCGGCGGCTACGAGTCGCTTCCCGGACTCTGGCGCGCTCGGGCGGCTAGTCGGCCGGGCGGTGACGGCCCTTGACGCGGCGCTGTACGGCCCCTCCGTCGGCGAGGGCATAGACCTCCGCTTGGCCGGGCAAAAGGTCGCCGGCAGCGCGCTCGTCCGCGACGGGCAGGTGGTCCACGTCGAGCTGTTCCGGGTCGAGGGGTAGCCAAGGTGGCAATCGACACGCCCAGGGCCTCCCTCAGCGCGGCGGACGCCCCCCTCCCCCCGCGCGAGAGCTACTCGTCGCTCACGACCTACGAGTACTGCCCGCTCCGGTATGCCTTCCGCTACGTCGAGCGCCTGCCCGGCGAGGTCCCGCCGGGCCAGTTCGCCTTCGGCTCGGCCATCCACAAGGCGTTCGAGGTCTACATCCGCGATGTCATCCGGGCCCGCGCCGAGGGGTTGCCCGAGCCAGGGCTGGACGTGCTCCGGCGAGTCTGCGACGAGGTCCTCGCCCAGGCTGGCCTGGAGTCCGACGAGATGGCCCGGATGGGTGCTGCCGCCGGGCCTGTGCTCGACCGCTTCGCCCGGCACGAGACCGCCAGCACGTTGACCCCGGTCGCTGCCGAGCTCGGGTTCGGCGTCGACGTTGCGCTCCCCGCCGACGCCGGCTCCGTCCGGTTCGTCGGCTACATCGACCGCGTCGATCGCGGGCCGGACGGCCATACCGTCATCACCGACTACAAGACCGGGCGGCCCCGCGCCCAGGCCGAGGTCGACGCCGACCGGCAACTCACCGCGTATGCCTACGCGGCTGACCGCGGCGCGCTCCGCGACCCGGCCAGCGGGAATGTCATCCCGCCCGCCTCACGGCTCTGCCTCTACTTCGCCGATGGGACGGAAGTCTGGACGACGCGGATGGCCAGTGACCTTGCCGCGTTCGAGCGCGACCTTGTCGTGATGGCGACAAGCGCCCGGCGGCGGGAGTTCGACCCGCGGCCCTCGGCCGGGCGCTGTCGGTGGTGTGAGTTCCGGGGAACGTGCGGCGACGCGATCGTCGCACCCTGACGCCTCCACCTCCAAGGACGTGCGTGCACGGTGCCCGTGAAGTCGGCGTCGACGTCGCGCGCCGGCTGAACCCGCGAGGAGGACGGGGATGACAACACAGGGAGCGTCCAAGGGGAGCGGGACAGCAGGGGCTCCGGCCTTGGTCGGAGCGGCCTTGGCCACCCCCGTCTGAACCGTTCCCGTGGTATGAAGATGACATGGTGACGGTGATCGAAGCGTGGGATTGCCAGCCCGAGGAAGGGCCGAAGCCGTGGGCCGCCTTCTGCGTGTATCGGGACATGGACCCCGCGACGCGGAGTTTGTCGAGGGTCGCAAAGGAGTTGGGCAAGTCCACGGCCCTGATCGGCCGCTGGTCGTCGAGGTGGCGGTGGGTCGGCCGTGTCCGCGCGTGGGACAGCGAGATCGACCGACAGAGGCGCGCCGGCCAGCTCAAGGCGGTCGAGGACATGGCCAGGCGCCAGACCGCGATGGGCATCTTGATGCAGTCCAGGGGCATCGACCGGCTCAACAGGATGACCTCCGACGAGATGCAGCACCTGTCCGTCCTAGAGCTCATTCGCCTCATCGAGACCGGTGTCCGCATCGAACGCATCGCGCGCGGCAACCCCGATGTCAACGCGCCGCTCACGCCGGTCATCGTCGAGCGGCCCCCGCTCGTCGAGTTCCTGCGACGCAACCCGGAGCGGATCGGGCCTGTGGTCGAGGCGCTAGCTGCCTTGCGAGCCGCGGTTCCAGAATTCACCCAGCCGGAACTAGCCGAGCCGTTCCAGGACGAGGAGTGAACGGCGTCTACGTCGCGGCTTGCCGTCGCGCTGACCACCGCGATCTGATCTCGACACGTCGTGGCGGAGCAACGCGGAAGGCGGGTTACGTATCCGCCGTGTAAACCGACCGGTCGGGTCACGAGGGCGAGCACGCACGCGACGCCGGCCTAGACTTCGGGCGTGGAGACTTGGCTCGGGCAGCACACGCGAACGGTCGGACTTGGCCTGGGTCTCATCTTCGCAGTTGCCTGGCTAGTCACTCGAGAGCAGGCGGTCTTGGGCGCCGCAATGCTCTTGATCGTCATCGGCCTCCTGGGAGATCGCCTCAAGAAGGCGCCCGGCGGTTGGGAGTTCTACAGCCAGCGTGTCTCCGGGAAGGTCCTGGCGAGGTGGCCACCACCGCAGCCGATCACCGGCGAGGGCGCGGTCGCTGTGGGGACACGCCTAGGCGGCACGGGGACGGTCAGCGGGTCGGCCGACGCCATGCTCGGCCCCATTCACGACGTCGTTACCGCCTCGGTCTTCCGGGGCGGGAGCTTCACCGCGGCGGCAGTGATCGCCGCGGCCGACGCGATGGAGCACGCGGCGACACCCGAGGAACTGGCCGAGCGCGTCGTGGACTACGTGAACCTACGCGGTGTGCCGGGGATGCGAGCGTTGTCCGCGGAGCGCATTCGACTTGAGCAGGACTTGTTCGGCGCGATTCTCGAGCTCCAGACACTCCGGTCTCGGGGCGCCCGGCCACGCGACACTCGCCAGATGGACAAGGTCCTCGACCGGATTGAGGCGTTCTGGAGCACTCCGGAGAATCTGAGCGACGAGGCGGTGGCGGATAGTACGGTGGCCGTCCGCGAGGTGCTCAAGACCATCGTTGAGTTGCCGGTTCCCGACAGTTTCCGGCTCCTCGGGATGAAGGCTCGGTTGGCCGGCGATGACAACCCGTGCCCGGTATGCGGACCGCTGCGCGGAAACCTATACGACCCACACGACCCTGACGCGCCCCGCCTCCCGATCTCCGGATGCGAGCAAGTTCGCGGCTGCACCTGCCGCTACACCTGAGCGGACGTTTCCACGGCGGGCTGCCCTGCCAGAATGTCGGCTATGGGCAAGGCTGAGGACTGGTTCGCCGACCTAATCTTCAACCGGATCGCCCGCCTCCCCGGGCGGACCGTCGCGGTGATCGCGCTGGTCGCGTATCCGGGGTTCGCGCTGCTTCTGCCCCTCGCCCTCGGTTGGTCGGCGGTCTACATCGTCGACGCGAACATCGTGGGCACCACCTTCGCAGCCGTTATCTGCCTGGGATGGCTAGTCGTCCAGATCGAGGCCCGCGACCGACGCCATCTCGTCGAGTGGACGACCGACCTTCGGCTCCTCGACGCTACCGAGTTCGAGTGGCTCGTCGGGGAGCTGTTCCGCCGCGAGGGCTGGGCGGTCGAGGAAACCGGGCGGCAGGACGGACCCGACGGGAACGTCGACCTGCGCCTGACCAGGGCTGGGGAGCGGCGCTTGGTCCAGTGCAAGCGGTGGACGTCATGGCTCGTCGGCGTCGACGATGTCCGCGCGTTCGCTGGCACGCTCCTGACGGAGGGCTACCCGGGGAATCAGGGCATCTTCGTGACGCTGTCGGGCTTCACGACGCAGGCGCAAGAGGAGGCGACGAGGTCCGGCCTCGCGCTCGTGGACAACCGGGAGCTCTACGCCCGCGTCGAGCGCGTGCGCCGGCCGGAGGCGTGCCCGATCTGCCAGGCTCCAATGGTGCTCGACCGCTCGTCGCGCGGCTGGTGGTTCCGGTGCGTCGCGCCACGTTGCGTTGGCAAGCGCGACCTCGGCCAGGACCCCGCCCGGGCGGTCGAGCTCCTCACGGAGCAGGCCTGATCCGATGCGGAAGCCGAACCCCGCGAAGACCTGCCTCGCGCTTCGCGCGTCGGTGCCCAGACTCCAGACCGTGGTGCCCGCAGGACGAATCGACGAACGGTTCGGGTTGGAGGCTGGCGGGTGAAGATCACGACCCCAAGTGGGCTTCGGATCGACCGCGCGGAGGAGCGGTTGCTCGCGTTCCTGCGCGCGGAGTGGCCCTACTACGACGGTGTCGCTGACAACGACCCTGACCACCTCACCATCCTGGACGTGCTCGCGCCGGTCATGGTCAACGCCTACGTGGGGGTCGGGGCGGACCGCCTCCAGGCGATCCACAGGGGCATGGTCGCGGACTGCGAGCTGCTCCTGGCCGCGATCCCGGCGGACGCCGACCTACGCGAGGCCGACCTCGGGCTGGTTGGTGGTCTGCTCGATGTGGCGATTTCGATCCCGGGCGTCCTCGCCCCCGTCGCGACGAAGATCCTCCACCGCAAGCGGCGTCGGCTTATCCCGATCCTCGACAACATCGTGCTCGCCCACTACCTCCGGGTCGAGGGGCCGCTCAACCTGCCGGCGCGAACCCAGGACAAGCGCCGAGCTGCCGCGGCTGCTATGGAGGTTCTTGGGCTGTTCCGCCGGGATCTCCTTGCCTGCGACGAGGACCTCGAGGCCCTGTCCGGCATCGCCGCCCGAGAGGAGCTCCCGGTCACGCCGCTCCGGGTCCTGGAGCTGCTCGTCTGGTCCGAGCTCGAGCCGAGGGGTTACTACCGTGCCTGAGCTCGCCTCGCGCGTCGTTGACGAGCTGACGAGGTCTGGCCGACCGCTCGACGACGACGAGCTCGCCGCCCGACTGGCCGTGGTGCGCCAGGCCGTGAACCAGGCCTGCCGCCGGATGGCTGAGGACGGACGGATCGGCAGGGGAGCCGGCCCCGAAGGGAAGATCGTGAACTGGTCGGTGGGGCGCGATGTCACCGCCCGTCCCAATCCCATGGGACCGGTCGGCGCGCGGGGGATCTCCTCGGGCCGCGAGTTCGAGGATCATGCTCGCGAGGTCCTCTCACACGATTGGGGCCTCGCCCTGTCGAGCCGGGTCCTGACCTTGCGAGGTGGCGTCACCCACTCCTTCGACCTCGTGTCTGCCGATGCTGGGGTCGTTGGCGACGCGAAGTGGTTCAAGGATTTGCAGCCCATTCCCGCCGCGAAGCTCTCCGTGATCGCCGAGTACGTCTGGCTCCTCCAGAACCTAGATGGCGCCCAGCGGTGTTTCCTCGTGTTCGGCCAGGACCGAGCCGTGCCGGAGCGATGGCTCTCCCGGTTTCGCCCGCTGCTCGCCGGGGTTGAGTTCCGGTTCCTCGACGACTCGCTGACGCGGCTTGCATGAGGCGGAAGACTCCGGGCCGGCGCGGTGGTCCACGCGCCGCCCTCGTAGCCTGATGCGGGTAGTGTGCCGCAGGAGCGTTCACGAGGTTCGCCGATCAGTACAACGAGCCAGCGCGGTCAGAATTGGCTCCGGCCAGGTGCGTCGCGGAGTTTGGCAAAGGGCGTGTCGACCGCCGAATCGTCACCGAAGGAGAGCGTCCTGCCGCCAACGTCAAGTGAGGCGGCGATGCGGTTCCGGGCTGGGTCCACGTCGGCAATGCGGACCGGCAGCGAGCCGCCCACGCCGACGGTATCCACGCGCTCCTGGTCAAGTCGGTTGTTTAGCGGGATCCAGGCCGTTTCGCCGCCCGGCAGCCGCACCCATGCCTGGCCGATCCTGATCCCCGTGATCTCGCCACGGAGATGGTCACCCGGCCGGTGCCCGGCGGCGTTGAACACCCGGCACGACAGATAGAGCTGGTCCCTCTTGGCGTCAATAGAGGTGACGCGGCAACGCACCGTGTCGCCGAATTCGAGCCCCACCGTCCGGCAACTCGCCGTTCGGTACGTAGCCGACCAGCCCGCCTATCTTGAGCAGCAGCACATCCGCGGAATGGAAGACGCGGCCTTCCACCATGTCGCCAACGCGCAGGTTGCCCGGGTCGAAGGGGATCGCGGACATCCGGACGAGTCGTCGGTCAGGGTCGACCTTGATGATCTTGCCGGTGATCTCCTCGCCACGTTCCCAACTCCATGCCGGTCGGTCGTCCGGGAGCCGCTCGTGCGGAACCACGACATCGTGGCCGCGAGCGGTTGCGATGAGGCCCTCGCCGCCGGCCTTCACGACCGACGCCGTCACCATCTCACCGGCCGTGAAGGCGACTGGGTTGAACGGGCGCGCGTCGATCTTTACGCGCTCGCCGATAGACGTGACAACCCCCGTCACCGAGTCGCCGACGTGGTAGGCCGTGAGCGGCTGGGGCAGGTGGTCGGCATACGCGATACCTGACCAGTCGTCGCCTTCGAGGAGTAGGGCCGTGCCGAGCACCGCTGACACGGTTGCGGTCACAAGCCGGCCCATCAGGGTGCGAAGCCGGCGCGCTCGGGCTCGCCTCGGGCGCGACCCGGCGGGCCGGGTGTGACGCGACGACCATGTGCAGGTCACCCACGCCGAGCACCAGCCGCAGCCCACCATCGGCGAGGGCCCTTGCCGTGTCGCGGATGCCCGCGAGATCGACCTTGAACTGTCCGTCAGCATTGCTTCGTCGGGAGCCGACGACCTCGAGCAGGTCGCCGTCGAGATCCTCGAGCAGCACGCGCACCAGTACTTCCGGCCGTCCGGTGGAGACGAGCAGTGACGCCAGCTCCACGCCGAGCTGCTCTGGCTCGAACGCGATGGTCGCCGCGGCGAACTCTGGGAGCTGGTCGCCGGTGCGGAAGGCCCACCGCACCCGGGGAACATTCACGAAGAGGCCGGCCTTGCCGGCATGATCCCGGGCGAACGCCCACAGCTCGACCCGCGTTTCGTTGACGGGCACAACCACGGTCGTGGGCTCGCCCCAACCGCAGCCCGGGAACTTCACATCCCGGTTCGAGATGGAAACCACGACCTCGATGTCGCCGCACTGCGGATCGACCGGCGACTCCGGCGTCGCGACCACGAGCCCCGGCACGAGGACGAAGCTCGATGTGAAGTCCGAGCCGAGCGGGCCCGTGACGCTGACGTCCCAGGTGCCCAGAACCGGCCTGGGAGCCAGCTCGTCGAGGCGCACGGTGACCGGTAGGGCGGCCGCGGGCTCCACCCTCGTCCCCGACCCGGAAGGCCCTACAACCCGCACCGTCCACACCGTCCCGGACGGCAGAGCCAAAGTCGGCAGCTCCGCGCGTGCGTCCAGGCCCTCCTGGCTGTGCACGTCGCGCAAGGGATCGTCGGTGAACTCCGGCCGGGCGGCCGTGGCCCTCAGTACGGGAACCCGCCCAACCTCCTTGCCGTCGACGAGCGTGGCCAGCACCTCGACCGACCGGAGGTCCACGCGCATGACGCGCTGGCGGGACCAGGCGCCAAAGAACGTCGAGGTCTCTCCATCGAGCTCGCGGTAGCCGCCCGCCTCGACGGATGCCAGCTGCACGTTGCCGTCCGACACGATCCAGGCATGGTCGGCCTTGATGCCCTCGGCATCGGGGAGGTAGGCGCGGCCCTCATCGAAGCACAGGATCTTGTTGTCGCCGAAGCACTCGAAGGTCCGCTCGAACAGGATGTCTTCGCCGCGCTTCGCGGTGACGCTCCAGGCCAGGGCGGGGAACAGCGGGAGGGGCGAGAGGTCGCGGCGTGGATACGCGCGCTCGATATGGGTCGTGCCGGAGCCGTCATCGACGATCCACACGAGGTTCTCGCCGATCTCGCGCGCGACAGGCGGCAGGCGCAGGACCGGGCCCTGGTCGCCCCAGGGGTCAAGCTCGATCGAAGGCCTCGGCAGCGCCGGGCGGGGCGACGGCACCTGTCCGGCGGGGACGGCCAGGAACGCCCGGACTAGGTGGGCCGGCACACCCGTCGCAACGCCAGCTTCGAGGTCGGCGCGCGGGATCGACGCCAGCGCGATCAGCCGGTCGAGCAGGTCGACGGCGGTCTTGCCGCCAAAGAGCAAGAACCGCGCCACGGTCGTCCGCAGGGCGGGTGGGCGGTCCCGGCGCCACCGCGCGACCAGCTCCGCGCCCGTCGAGCCATGTCCGCGCCGGAGGGCGGGGAACAGCACCTCGGTTAGGAAGTCGCTTGCCATCGACTCGGGGATGCCCCCGTGGGCCAGAATCGGTGCGACGAACCGGCGGGCCTTCTCCGTCGGCGACGCGAACTGCGGGAAGGTCTCGAGGTCGAGCGTCCGCAGGGCCTGCTCGAAGGCCTCGCCGGTGCGCTGCTGCTGGGCTCCGAGTTTCAGGGCCGTCCAGAACTCATTCGCCTCGTAGTGGTGGACGCCGTGGTCGACGAGGTAGAGCACCCCGAGCGCCGGGTAGGCCCGGATGAAGTCGGCCTTTGTGCGATACGAGGCCGGAGACAGGAAGAACCACGCCTTCTTGACCTCCATGACGAGATCCGCCGGCCAGTCCACCTCGCATACCAGGCGGGCGCCGTCGAGCAGCCGGCGGACCTCACGGTCGATTTGTGTATAGGTGAGCGGGCGGTCGGCCATTGCGCTACACGCGCAGGGGCGCCAGCACGTCGGCCGCCGCCGTGCGCACGAGCTGTTCGTGGTAAAGCTGGTTCGCGTAGCTGCGCAGGCAGCCGTAGCAGGACGTCTCGGGTCCGCAGTCGCACGTGCGGACCCTTTCGAGCGCCGCGTCCACGACCTCGGACAGCGAGTCGCGGATCCGGCGCGCGTGCCCCGCGCCGCCGGGGACGGTGTCGAAGATGACGAGCGAGGACGGGGCACCGGCCCGCCACCGATGGAGCGTACCGTCGATCTCGTCGCGCTTGATGCCGATGCGCCCGGCGCCTTCGAGGATCGCGTACAGCCCGCTACGCAGCGCCCAGTCGGGAAAGTCGTTCCCGAGACGGACTTCGATCACGTCGGTGAGGAACTCGTGGGCGAGCTGGCGCCTGCCCGGGGTGCCGGTGCATTCGCTCTTGCGCCCCGGGATCTTGTGCGGCTTGGTCTCCATCCGCTTTGAGACGGTGACCGGAGCGGGCTCGGCCCATCCGCACCACGAGCAGACGCGGAAACCGCGCTTGCCGGGTCCCTGGTTGATCACGACGATCCGCCCCTGAGGCGAGAGCAGCGTCGTCGCGGCGCCCGCCCGGATGCCGTTGGGGGTCGTCTCCTCCTGTGCGTCGGCATGGCCATACGACCCGAACCAAGACTGCATCGACGAGCGCCGCGCGACCGGCGACTCGCCGACGGCCGTGTCGGACGTGGCGCCGACGAACCCGAAGATCGGCTGGATCCACGTGCCGCCGGTCGTCCGCTCGGTGCTGCCGCAGACCCCGCAGGTGTCTGTCGCGGCACCGGCGAGGACATCGCGGTAGCCACCACAATCCCCGCACACCACCCAGTCGCGGACGCGCCACTCCTGGGTAGGGTGGCGCTTGATGGCGACGCTGCGCCACACTCGCTTGCCGGCCACAACCTCCCCGCCCGGGGCGTATTCGCTGATTGCGAGCCGCAGGTCGCGCTCGAGTTTGAGGTCGACGGCTTCCCCGATGCCCGTGAGCGCGAGATCGAGTGCCACGACGTCGACGGGAAACCCGTACTTCGGCAGGACATTGCGACGGGCGAGGAACGACACGAGGTTCTCGTCGGTCAGGGTCGTCCGCTGGCGCTTGAGGACGTTGGCCCGGATGTAGTCTTCCTTGTCCCGCGCGATCGCCGTCTCCATGACGATCTGGTCGTAGTCCTGTCGCGTCGCCTCGATGGCGCGGGTGAGCCAGCCTGTGCTCGGGTTATCGGGAGCTGCCGTCGTCAGGTCGGCCACCCATCCCCAGCCAACCACGTCAATGGCCGCGGCAACCGAGGGCGGCAGGATCCGCAGGAGCGCGTCGGCCAGGTCCCCGGGATGGGAGCCGAGCCACGCCACGAAGCGGTCGGAGCCGCTCGAGCCCGCCTCGTCGGCGATCACGAAAGGGCCGGCCCGGAACATCTTCTCCACGTGCAGCCACGCGGCGAGCGCCGTGGAGTGGGCGTGCCGGCGGCCGATGACCGGGTTGTCCGTAATGATGACTGGGGGTTTCACCTGCCCGGTGATCATGGGCGCGGGCTCCCGGAACCAGGACAGGTCGTGGTTACGCCGCTGGGCGAGCGTGACGACGATCGCCGCCGACCCGGCACGGCGGCCGGCCCGGCCTGCCCGCTGCACGTAGTTGGCGGGCGACGGCGGGACGTTCCGCAGCAGGACGGCTTCGACCTCGCCCACGTCGACCCCGAGCTCGAAGGTGGTCGAGCACGACAGCACGTTGATGTCGCCCTTCACGAAGTCGTTCTGGATCTGCGTGCCGCGCTCCATTGCCCACTGCGCCGTGTGCTCCTGCACGCGCATCACGACGGGCGCCAGGGTCTCGTAAAGCACGGCGTAGTGCGTCCTGGTCTCCCCGTCGGGCAGGGCCTCGAGCGTCCCATCGCAGCGGTAGGCCGGGCAGACCCCGGCGACGTTGACCCACGAGAGCTGGCGACAAAGGGCGCACCGCCAGCGGGGTCCCGCGTCCGGCGCCGGGGTGAAGTAGTGGCGATCGTGGGCCAGCCGCCGCACCGCACCGCGTTCGCCCTTCTCGATCGTGCCTGGCAACAGCGGTACCCATGGCGAGCCCGTCGTGGTCATCTTGTTCCACAGCGCCCGCAGCACGGTCGGCGCGTCGGCGTCGAGGCCAAGGCGGGCGATCACGCCCTCGAGGATGCTCCGGCGCCGGTTCAGGCCACGGGATGGCGTCCAGGCGAGGATGGCCTTGCCCGCGTTGGCGACCTCGGCCCGCATGGCGATGTCCTTGTTCCGCGGGGCAAACGCCTCGTCGGTGCGCGGCACGTCCTTTGGAAACGTGAGGGCGGCGTCGGTTCGCAGCGTTGCCAGCAGCATCTCGAGCAGGGCGCGCGCATCGGCGTCAGCGAGGCCGAGGGCAGCGAGGGACGGCGGCACCACGGCGGGTAGCGCGAGGCTCGTTCGCATCAGCCCCACGCCGTCGAGGCTGATCCGCCGGTCAAAGGACGTCAGCTCCTGCATGAGCCACTTGCGAGCCTCCGCGCGATGCTCGCCGGCCTGGTGGGAGGGGTCCATCACCCGCTCCTCGAGTGCCACCGTCGTCAAGCGCCCGGCAAGCATGTTGAACGAGACGGGCGAGTCCTCGTATAGGTCGCGCAGCGCGCGCAGGATCAGGGACCGGCGCAGCCCGTTGTCGTAGGTGCGCTCGAGGAAGGGCGCGAAAAAGGCTGCCTCCTGGCGCGAGTCCGCGAACGCGAGCAGCTTGCGGCCCCCGCCGAGCTTGTCGGCGACGGCCGGGTCGGTCGCTGGAGGGAGCTCCTGGTACAGCGCGGTCGCGACCACGGCGGCCGGCGCACTCGTGTCGGTCAGGAACCTGCCCACGACGTCGTTGCCGCTCGCCGACTGGTGGCACGCGCCGCAGCGCCGCAGGTGCCGGTTCTCGTCGTCGTCGAGCAGGACCTGGTGGCGGGCCTTGAACCGCGGTGCGGCCCCGTCGCAGTCACACGGCTCCTCGGCCCCGTCGAGCACAAACCCGCAGCCGGCGCAGACAAACACGCGTATGCCCGCGGTCTCGTCGGCGGTCGCATCCTCGTCCTCGTCGACCTCCTCGTCCTCGCCGGCCTCGGCGAGCAGTAGGTAGGTCTGGGGGCTCGTGCCCACCGGCGCGCGTCGCAGTGCCTTGCCGCGCGTCACCCCGACGAGATACTCGACGCGGCACCTCCGGCAAGAGCCGAGCTCGAACAGCGCAGCGCCGAGTCCGGCCTCGGCGCACGCGCGGCAGCGATCGGCCGGGAGCAGCGTGAGCCGGGGCGCGCCGGTCGGATGCCCAGCGTGCAGGCACACGAAAGCGCCCTCCAAGCCTCGCAGCCAGAAGTGGTAGCGGGCTGGGAGCAGCGATGCCTCGTTCTCGTCCTCGCGGGCCGCGACGCCGAGCGCCACCAGCGATACCAGGCTCTCCGCGGCCGAGCGGTTGCCAAAGGCGATCTCTGCGGCCTCGTTGATCTGGAGCATCGTGCCCTCAAGGGCCTCCTGGAGGCGGATCACGCGTGCGTCGGGTGCCAATGCAACATGCAGGGCGGCGCCGACGTCCCGGGCGCCCGCAGCGCGTGTCGCGGCGTCGGGGGCGTGCTCGCGAAGCACAGCGGTGAGGGACGCAAGATCGGTCGCCCGTGAGAGCGGACCGTAGGCCGCCACCGGCATCTCGTAGGCGCTCGCGGCCCGAGCCAGTTTGCGCCGGCTCGGGCCTACGATGTCGCTCTCCTCGAACGTCTCGTCGAACAGGTTGTGCGCGAAGTCAACGAGGCGTGGGTAGTCGGCCTCCGTGCCGAGGGTCGCGGACGTCGCGAAGTAGGAGATGCGCCCTTTCGTCGAGCCGACGACGCGGTCGCGCAGGCGGCGCAGGAGCATCGCGATCTCCGCCCCGTCAGCGCCGTCGTAGACGTGCGCCTCGTCGAGCGACACCAGCCGCCAGTGCGACCCGGTGTCGCCATCGAAGAAGGCGTGGTCGTCCGGACGCAGGAGGAGGTACTCGAGCATCGAGAAGTTCGTGATCAGAATGTGCGGGGGGCGTAGGCGCATCTCGTCGCGGCTCAGGAGCTCGTTGGGCAGCCGCGTCACTCCTGGGAAGAGCGACTTGTAGACGTCCTCGGCCTCGGTCTGGTGCTCCTTTGTGTCCCCCACGTAGCGGCCAAACGTGATCTCCGGGTAGGCGGCGAGGATCGACCGGAACCGCCGCACCTGGTCGTTGGCGAGCGCGTTCATCGGGTACAGCAGCAGGGCGCGGACACCCGGCTGAGTGAGGGTGCCCGCCGCAGCCTCGCGCAGGAGCAGCTCGATCGTCGGGAACAAGATGCACTCGGTCTTGCCGGAGCCGGTGCCCGTTGCGATCAGCAGGTTGCGCCCACCGAGCGCCTTGCGGATGGCCGTCTCCTGGTGCTGGTAAAGCGCGCGGTTCAGCGGAAAGGCCGCAGCCGGAAGGCGGCCGAACGCGGGGGACAGGATGCCCTCGCCGACGAGATCACCAAGGCTCGATCCCTTCTCAAACGGGGGCGTCGCCTGGAGAAAGGGGCCCTTAACAAGGTCCATCCCGGAGTCCAGCGCCAGGGCGAAGTCGCCCCGCCATTCGGCGCGCTGCGTAGAGAAGGACGTGCGAAGGTAGTTCGTGTAGGAACGCTCGATCCGGCGGCTGACGTCGAGCGGGTTCAAGTGGTGATCCCCCGTTCCACTACGAGCGGCTTCTACCCAGGGCGAGCTGGCGGCGCGCGTTGTCGACGATCTCGGCGAAGAGGCTCTCGCCGCGCGGGTCGGGTGGGAAGCCCTGCACCTCGTTCATCCCGCGGCGCAGGAGCCCACGGTAGGTTTGCCAGGCGTTGCTTGCGCTCACCCCGCGCAGCGCGAAGACCAGGCACACGTGGATGGCGTGCAGGATCGTGATGCCGCGCGAGTCCGGATCATTGCGCGCCTTGTGGTCGTGGGCGCAGAGGGCCATCATCCGGGCCGCGTCGCGCCGGCAGAGCTGGATGCACTCCGCTTCGCCGCGGTCCTCGGTCGGATCGTCGAGGGCGCGCTCGCCGTTCCAACGGCGCTGGCGCTTGATCACCTCGTCGAGTTCGTTGGGCATCAAGTTCACGACGCGGGCGAAGGGGTGGGGCGTGATGAGCGTCACGGCGGCGGGGAAGGTGGACCGCGACAACCCGTCAATCTCCCGGTAGACGGCTCCGGGGATGACCGCGCGCCCGCGGAAGGCGCCCTCCAGGGTGGGCGCCTGCCCGAGCTCGGACAAGTAGAGCGGCACGGTCGCATCGAAGCAGACCTGGCCGTCGAGGAGCCGTTTGAGGATGGGCGGCTGCCCCGCGCCGGCACTCACTGGGCGAGCAGCTCTTCGAGCCCGGCCTCCACCGGCTCGTCGGCTTCGTCCTCGAAGACGGGCAGATCGTTGTGGTCGAGCAGGATCCGGGCACGTTCAACCGTCGTCTGGAGCAGGTCGGCGACAGCATCGAGCCGAAGCCACCGCTGCTCGTAGGCATCGAGGACGCGCTGCTCGAAGCCGGGGTCAAGCCGAGCCTGCTGCCCGAAGTCCGCCGTCTGGGGTAGGACCATGTGGTGCCGGCGCAGCAGCGTGCGCGTCGAATCCTCTCCGGCCCGCAGGCGGTCCAGAAGCACGCCCTTGGACGCGGTCGTGATCAGCCCGAGGGTCGCGAGGTGGACGGTCGCGCTCTCCGCGCTGACGACGAACCGCCGGACCGTTGCCGCAACCCTGCGATCCGGGTCGGCGATCGTCGAGCAGATCTCCTTGGCCCCGCGCTCGTCGATCAGGAAGTGAGCCGCAAACGCGTTGGCCTCCTGCTCCTCGCCCTCGCCGCCGTCGCGCTCGACGTCGTCCTCGAAGAGCGCCCCGCTGTCTCCGGCGGAGCGGAGCTGGGCGTGGCCGAGCTCGTGCGCGGCGGTGAACCGGTGTCTGAGCGGCGCCGGGGCAGCGGTGTTCACAAAGATGAAGTCGCGCCCCTGCTCGCGCTTGTAGGCCCCGTCCAGCCCGTCGCGGAACGGCCGGGTGTAGAGCTCGATCCCGAGCTCGCGGATCACTTGGTAGATGTCGACGTACCCAGTGCCGAGGCCCAGGTCGGAGCGCAGCAGGCGAGCGGCCTGGCGGCCCTGACCCTTAGCGGCCATCGTCGTGACCGAGCTGCGCGACGAACAGGGAGTTCTCGACGCAGTGCTCGAACCACTCGATCGCCTGCTGCGTGGACGGCCGGTCCGGGTTGACGCGCATTCGCACCCGCTCGGGAGCGGCCAGGAGCTCGTCGAGGTCGATGCGGAGCGCGCTCGCGAGAGGCGTAATCTCGGCCGCCTGGATCTCGCGCAGGTTCCGCTCAATCTTCGCGATCTTGTCGCGGTCGATCCCGGTCATGTCCGCGAGCTGCTGTTGGGTGTAGCCCCATTTCGCGCGCTCGTACCGGATCCGTTCGCCCACTCGAGCCATGTCCACCTCCATGCGAGCTTGTGCGAATATCGCACAATCCTCCGGGGCCGTCAAGCGATTGCTCGGTCCCGTCGGTTCTCCCAGGACGATCCGGGCGGCGGGCGCGGTAATCCGAATCGCCGTCCGCCAAGGCATCCCGGGTGATGAGCTCACGCCGAGCGATCCTGCGCATCAGCTTGTTGGGGCCGCCGACGACCCCGCTGAACGAGTTTCCGTATCGGTCCTCGTGGTGGTCGAATGGGATGCCCGCATTCCGCCACTCACGTTCGCTGCCGGCCTAGATGCTGCTACTTGATCCCTGTGTAGCCTTCGAGGTCGTCGATCGCGAGCGTCGTGGTCCGGACCGCGACGGCCGTGAACCCAAGTGACTGGCTGTCGTTGGCCGCAATGGTCCCGAGCGTGCCGGCGCCATGGACTCCTGGCCCGAGGACGGTTCTCTCGGCCAGGAGCTGACTCCATGGCCGTCCGTGCGCGAAGCTGCTCATGGTCGCGTAGATGGTCTCGCCCTCGTCACCCGTGACAGAGCAGTGTTGGCGGAACAGGTCCGTGAGGTTGACGTTCCGAAGGGGGCGCAGGTGCAGGGCGTCAGCCTCCGACTCGAGCTCCGCGATCCTGTCAGCCGCGGACCTCGCGGGCGGCACATACGCCGCCTTGATGATCTCCTCCACGCGCCGGCGTTTCTGGTAGTCCTCGCGCAGCCAGTCGCGAGCTCGAGCAAGCCGCTCCGCGGTTTCAACGCCGGGGTCGATCAACCAGCGGCCAACGACCGCAGCCTCGAGGGCGCCGCGGATGAGTGTCATGTGTGCATATGCCGGTTGCAGTGTGCGAACAAGCTCGCGCCAGGCTGTGAGGTGGTCGAGCGAGACCGAGACGAGCGCCAGGCTGTTGAGGAATGGCTCGCGGCCGAGTCGCGCAGCAGCTGCGGCGTCCTGCTCGGCGGTCGAGCTGCTCGCGAGAGCGGTGCTGCGGGCGATCTTGTCGGAACCGACGCGTGAGCCCATCGACGGTCTTGAGCACGATCCGGATTCGTCGAGTGATCGCCGGGTCCTGGGTCAGCTTCGGCACTTCGCACCATCCTTCGGCTAGCCCCAGATCTTGCGCTCGGGCTGCGCGACGCCAGCCCCTCGCCCGGCGTCGCTCCTTCCGGCACCACCCGGCTCCGCGCCCTCCGTGGGGCCCCAGGTGGCGAGGACGACCCGCGCATCCCCGGGGCTTATCCGGTAGCTGCGGGTGAGGCGGTCCCGGACGATGAGGTCGCGGGCGCCCTTGCTCCTGCGCATCAGCTTGTTCGGGCCGCCGACGATCCCGCTGAGGCCCGCGCCGCCCCAGGCTGGGTCGAGAGAACGGAGCGCCTCACGCAGCTCGGCGAGCCCCATCTCCTCGCCGCGGACGCCCGACTCGGCCAGAAGCCTGACGACCCTCCGGCTCATCTCACCCCGCATCGCCTGGAGCGCGCCTTGGATCTCGCGCTCCCGCTGCGCGCCGTCGGCGGCTGGCACGAGACCGCCACGGGCTTGAGACGCCTCGAGCCACTGGCGGACCTCCCCCAAGACCTCCTCGAGCGTCTCCCCGTCGAACACGACCTGCACCCGGACTCCCATGCCACGCCTCCATTTCGGACCGTTCTGATTGCGCAATAATAACACTATGATTTGACAATGTCAAGCCTATACTGTACAATAGAGAAGTAGGAGAGCAAGAGATCGGAGCAGGTGATGGACGCACTGACTTTGGCCGTCAAGCAGGGGACGCCGGAGTGGGTGGCTGCGCGCCGTCTCGGGATCGGCGGTTCGGATGCACCGATCGTTGTCGGCGAATCCCCCTACCGAAGCGCCTACGAGCTGTGGGCGGAGAAGGTCGGGCTTATCCCCCGACCCGACCAGACCGATGTCATGGCCTGGGGGCATCGACTCGAGCCCCTCGTCGCGGCCGCCTACGCCGAGGCCACGGGGCGGCGTCTGCGGCGCGTGCGGCACCTCCTGCGGAGCCGGGAGCGGCCCTGGCAGATTGCCTCCCTCGACCGCGCGGTCATCGGCGAGCGGCGGCTCGTCGAGATCAAGACGACCCGCTCCCCGCGCTGGGACGGGGCGGAGCCCGTGCCCCCGGACGTGCTCGCCCAGGTGGAGCATTACCTCGCGGTGACCGGCTGGGAGGTCGCCGACGTCGCGGTCCTCGTGGCGGGCTCCGATCTCCGGATCATCGAGGTCGGCCGCGACGATGGGTACATCCGGGACCTCGTCGAGATCGAGGCGGACTTCGTCCGCCGGGTCGAGACCCGGACGCCACCGCCGGTCGATGCGTCGGAGGCCACACGGCGCGCGCTGGCGCTCCTGCACCCCCGCGACGACGGCACCGTGCTCGCCGCCACGCCCGAGACCGACCGCCTGCTCGCCGACCTGCGCGAGTCTCGGGAGAGCGCGACGGAGGCCGCGGATCGTGCCGCCACGATCGAGAACGCGCTGCGCGGCGTGATGGGCAATGCGTCGCTCCTCGTCGGACCCGGGTACCGCGTGACGTTCCGGAAGTCAGCCGACTCGTCACGGACGGACTGGCAGTCGCTCGCCGCCGAGCTGCGGCCCGACCTGGCGCTCGTGGCGCGGTACACGGCCACCCGCGAAGGCCCTCGCGTTCTGCGGGTCACGTTCGGAGGTGAGCGATGAGCGCGACGACTACGACCGCCGGCGCGATGCAGTCCGACGACGAGCGGGCACTCGTTCCGAGGCCAGACGTCCACCTCACCGCCGGGCAGGTCCTGTCGGGCCTGCACACCGTCCGCACGGTGCTGGCGCCCGACCTCACCGACGAGGAGCTCCGCCTGTTCGCGATGGTCGCGACCCGGAGCGGGCTCGACCCCTTCGCTCGGCAGGTCTACGCGGTCAAGCGCCAGGGGCGCGTGACGTTCCAGACCGGGATCGACGGTTACCGCTCGATCGCCGCCCGCACCGGCCTTTACGACGGACAGGACGAACCCGAGTATGGCCCCGCCTGCGCCTGCGGCGACAACCGCCCGCCCGACCACCCCGAGTCCGCCACCGTGCGGGTCTACCGCAAGGGCGTCGGGCGCCCGATCGCGGCGACCGCCTCATGGCACGAATACAAGCCGGAGGCGGGCCAGAGCGGTCGCGGCGACGCCATGTGGGTGCGGATGGCACGGGTGATGCTGGCCAAGGTCGCCGAGGCGCTCGCCCTCCGCAAGGCGTTCCCGTATGACCCCGAGAACCGTATCGGGATCGGCGCCGACCTCTACACGGCTGACGAGATGGCCCAGGCGGAGCGGTTGAACCCGGTGACCGTCGTGCCGACCGCGACGGCCCGGGAGCGGCTCGCCGCCCGTCGGGCGGAGCTAAGGCCCGTCGATCCGCTCGCCGCCGACGCCACAGAGCCGAGCGAGGGCGCAGTCCCCGACGTCTCGACCGGGGTCCCACCGGCTCGGGATCTGACACGGGAGGCGTTCCTCGAGCTCGCCGCTACGGCCGGTATCGACCGGGAAGCGATCGCCATGGCCGCGGCCACGACATTCCCGGGGGTCGCGTCGCGCCAGTACACGGGAGCCCAGTGGAGTGCCGTGGCTGAGCGCCTCGGGCTACTTCGAGACCAGCCGTGATCGCTGGTCGAGGACGTCAAGGACCGACTCCCGAAGTTGTCGAAAGTAGGGCAAAAGTAGGGCAAGAGTTCGGTAGGCGGAGGGTGGTGACATTGGCTCCGGAGCCCCTGCCTCGGGGCGCCCTAGGGTCCGCCAGGGGCGATCGAGCGCCCGTTCGCCTCGTCCGCGACGGGCCCGTGCCCGAAGCCAGCTGTCCCCACTGTGGCGGTCAGCTCGAGCTCTCCACCGTCGGCTCCCGATGGAAGGTCCGGTGGCCGAGCGATGTCGCCGACCGACTGATGCTCCAACTCGGCACGCTCGAGCGAGAGGAGGTCCACGTTCTGCTTCTCGACGCCCGGAACGTCGTCCTCGAACAGGTGAGGGTCTACCAAGGCAACGTTAGTGAGTCCGTTGTCCGGGTCGGAGAGTTGTTCACCGAGGCCGTCCGGCGCCACGCACGATCGGTCCTCCTGGTCCACAACCACCCCAGTGGCAACCCGACCCCTAGTCCGGAGGACCTCAACCTGACTGCGGCGGCCATCGCCGCCGGGCGCTTGCTCGACGTGCATGTCCTCGACCACATCGTGATCGGCGGAGGGACGTTCGTCAGCCTGCGCGAGCGCGGGGTCGCCTTCGAGCGGACCGACGCCCATGCGGCGGGCAACCGTCCTGGCACCGCTCTTGCCACGTGGAATGCCGGCTCCAGCAGTGCGCCGACGGCAGCCAAAGAACGCACGAGCCCAGGCGCCCTGACAGTGCTCGAGGTCGTGGGGCCAGAGTGGCTCACATGCCTCTGCACGCACGGCCGCCCGCTCCACCGTGAGCAGTCACCCGAGGCGGGATTGTGTCTCGTCGTGGGCTGCCTCTGCCCGGCTTACGAGCGCGCTCGGTCGGCCCCGGAGGACTTGGGCGCCCCCGAGTACAGCCAGGCCTGGGAGCCCTTGCGTGCCCACTCAACGGTGCTGACGGACGCCTGACCGCTCCTGTCGAGCCCCCAACGAGACCAGGAGGTTCCCCGCTTGCCTGCACTCCAGCGCCGCTATCTGGACCAGGACGTCTACTCGGCCGCCGTGGATCGGGTGGTCCGCCTGTACGTCGGCGGACACCGTGTCGTGGTGTCCATCTCGGGCGGCAAGGACTCGACGGTCTGCCTCGAGCTCGCCCGGATCGCTGCCCGGATGACCGGGCGTCTTCCGGTCGAGGTCCACCACCGCGACGATGAGGTGATGCTACCCGGCAGCTTCGAGTATCTCGACCGGGTTGCGAACGATCCCGAAGTCGATCTTCATCACTGGTACAGCCGCGAGCCGGTCGGCTACTGGTTCAGCCGGGAGTTGCCCTATTACTGGCCCTTTGATCCCGAGCTGCCTCCCGACTGCTGGATGCGGCGGCCACCGGCGCACGCCGTGGAAGTCGTCGAGCATCTGCCGTGGTTCGTGAACACGACGCGATACCCACCTGATCCCGGTAAGCAGCTCATCTCAGTCCTCGGGCTGCGCGCCGCGGAGTCGCCCTGGAGGCTCCGCGGGATTCATGCGTCCGGCGGGTACTTGACGCTCCGGAACCGCGTCGGCGCGGTCGTGGCGCGCCCGATCTACGACTGGACCGACGGGGACGTGTGGCGGTTCCTTGCCCGGTCGGGCGCCGACTACAACCGCGCCTACGACGTGCTGGTCGCCGCGGGCATCCCGCGCCAGCGCCAACGCATCTCCTCCATCGGGATCGCGTACTCGTCGCTCTACGACCACCCGAAGCTCGCCCAAGCGTTCCCGGCGTGGGCACGGAAGCTCGAGGGGCGATTCGGCAGCGATGTCGCCCGGATCGCCGAGCTTGGCGCCGCCGCCCTGCGGCCGGAGCATCGGCTCGGCGAACGATGGGCCGATACGGTCCGACGCGAGTGCCTCGATGACGCGCCCGCCTGGATCGCCGAGCGAACAACCGAAGTCCTGGCGCGCGCGGTCGCGGAGCACGCAGCCCACGCTGTGGCGCACCTGCCCGACGACGAGCCTTGCCCTCAATGCGCTGTCTACGGAAGCTACCGCGCCATCGCCGAGCGACTCTACTGGGGCCAGCCTTGGGGATCGCCGTGGCTACGGGATGTGCGTCCCGAGCAGTTCCGGCCCGACAAGCTCGGCCGTCTCGCCTGAGCTCGCCTTCTCGGCGGATCCTTCGGGAGTGGTCGACCCGCCCCGCGAGGTTCCTGCGACGATGACGGTGCGATGACCGCCGCCTCGCGTGCCCGGTAAGGTGCGTTTACGCACTGATCCTCGCCCGATGCGCGTCAAGGCGGCCCGATGTGCCACTGCCAGGTCCGGGCGTCTCCTGGGGCGTCCTAGACGGTCGGCCCCTCGCCTAGCGCTCCAAGGTCCGCCGCGACGAGCGCGAACTGGTCGAGCGCCGCCTGGAGATCCTCGATGATCTCGGCGGCGATCACGTCCGGCGCTGGGAGGTTCTCGCTGTCCTCGAGGCTCTCGTCGCGGAGCCAGGAGATGTCGAGGTTCGCCTTGTCGCGGCCGACAAGCTCCGCGAAGCTGAACCGGCGGAACCGCTCTGTCTCTCCCCGCTCGTGGCGGTTGTCGGCTTTGTAGCACGCGACGAAGTCGTCCAGGTCCCCTCGGCCGAGCGGGTTCGTCTTGAGCGTGAAGTGCTTGTTCGTCCGCAGGTCGTAGATCCACAGGTCGTCGGTCCACGGCCGCTCGGACGCGGGGCGGCGGTCGAAGAACAGCACATTCGCTTTGACTCCCTGGGCATAGAAGACGCCGGTGGGGAGGCGCAGGAGCGTGTGGACGTCGCACTCGTGGAGGAGCTTGCGGCGGATCGTCTCGCCAGCGCCGCCCTCGAAGAGCACGTTGTCGGGGACGACCACGGCGGCGCGCCCATTGATCTTGAGGAGCGTCTTGATGTGCTGGACGAAGTTGAGCTGCTTGTTCGACGTCGTCGCCCAGAAGTCGTCCCGGATGACGACCAGGCTGTCGCGCTCGGCCTCCCCCTCGTCGTTCACGACGACGAAGCTCGACTTCTTGCCAAACGGCGGGTTCGTCAGGACCATGTCGAACCGGTCCCCTGGGTCGGCCGCGAGGCTGTCCGCGACGCGGATCGGCGACTCGGTGTCTCCGATCCCATGGAGGTAGAGGTTCATCGCGCAGACGCGCGCGGTCGCGTCGACGATCTCCCAGCCGTGGAGCAGCCCGCTCCGCAGGTGCTTCTTCTGGTCGTTGTCGAGCAGGTGGTGGGAGGCGATGTAGTCATGGGCCGCGAGGAGGAACCCGCCGGTCCCGCAGGCGGGGTCGCAGATCGTGGCGCCGTCGTCGGGCAGGCGCGGCTCCGGCCGCATGACCTCGACGATGGCGCGGATCAGGGGTCGTGGCGTGAAGTACTGACCGGCCCCGCTCTTGAGGTCCTCCGCGTTCTTCGCCAGGAGCCCCTCGTACAGGTCGCCCTTGACGTCAACTCCGAGGGTTGTCCATTGCTCCTTGTCGATGAGGTCGGCGACAAGCCGTCGCAGCTTCGCCGGGTCCTGGATCTTGTTCTGGGCCTTCCGGAAGATGACCCGAGCATCCCTGGCTTCCGACCCAAGGCCTCGAGCGTCTTGCGGTATTGCGTTTCAAGATCATCGCCATCAAGTCCGACGAGAGAGCGCCACGTGTACGGCTCCGGGACAATCGACGGTTTATCTAGGGGCGGGCGCGATTGTTCGTCCGCCATCTTGAGGAACAGCAGATAGGTCAGCTGCTCAACGTAGTCGCCGTAGGACAGCCCGTCGTCGCGGAGCACGTTGCAGTAGCCCCAGAGCTTCTGGACCAGCGCGGCGGACTCACTGCTCACGCGGGCATCTCCAATCGGCCACTGAACGCGGCATCGAGGAGGGAGCTCTCGAGGACGTGGGCCCGGAGCACATTCGCTCGTAGCTGCTGCTCGAGTTCCGAGACCACTGACAGTCCCCACTCGGCGTCGGCCGCAATCTCTGCCCGAACCGCCGGCGGGGGCATCGGCAGCTGGACCGTCTCGAGCCAGCCGAGGCTCAGGTTGTACTGGCCCGCCGAGCTGGCGGCTGCACGCTCGATCACGCTCCGCACTTGGGGTGTCTCCCACATTAGGCGCACCCATCGCCAGGTCGAGAGGTCTCCCTTGAGTCGGAATCGGATCAGGTAGGAGGCGTGGTGGTGCGCCGGCTCAAGCTCTTGCTCCACCAGCGCCGCCCGGCCAATCAGGCTTCGGCTTCCATTCGTGCGGACGACCAGGAAGTCCCCGGGCCGCAGCCGCTTCGTTTCCTGGGGCGCAACGACTCTCGGCAGGAACTTCATGTCTCTCAGGTCGAGCACGCCGCCTACGACATTCGGGATGCGAACGACGGGAAGGCCACCTGCGTGCCGATCTGCCTTCTGCGAGGTTCCATAGTCTGAGGTGATCGCCAAGTCACTGAGACGGGCCATGTAGCCTTCCGGGCCATGGGCTTCGGGCGCATGTCGGGCGAGGTTGAATGCGCGACCGAGGACAGCCCGACGGTACGTTGCCAGTCGCCGATCCGCGTTCGCCATTGCCTGACGGGCCGCTTGGATACGCGACATCTGCTCGTCGATGACGTCCGCGATGCTCCTTTGCGTGGCGTCTGGCGGGAGGAACACGGGCAGGCTGTCGAACTGCTTCTTGGTGACGTGAACCATGCCGGATCCATGCGCCCGCAAGCGAAGTCGGGTCATCGCTTGCTTGAGCAGGTAGTAGTGGAATGTGGGCTCAATCTGCGACCGACACCGGAATATGTGCTGGTTGAGGACCGCCTCAGGTCCACGCCACACGAACGCTTCGAGCGTGGCTGCCCACGAGACCAGCAGGTCTCCAGGCTTTACTACATGTCTTTCATCAACCTCGCCGGCAAAGTAGTGCGGGTTGTCCCCGGAGCCGGTTAGGTCTTGGATCCGAATGATCATGCGACCCGTATCTGACCACTCAGACTTCTTGAAGCCACGCCCGTTCGAGTACTCGCCGAGCTCGCCGAGACTGGTCAGCGTCCAGCCGCGAGGTATTCTGCCTTGGAGCGTCATCCCGCCAGTGCCTCGTTGAGATCACTCAGGAGTGCAGGGAGCTCTACTCCAAAGAGCTCCAAGGCCTTGCCCACTCCGCCGTCCTGGTTGAAGGGCACATAGGCGAAATCGTCAAGCTCGACGCCAAGGCTGGCCGCGATCTGGTCGCGGATCATCCGGAGCCACCGGAGCTGCTTGTCGGTGAACGCTCGGCCAGCAGTGCGCTGGGTCGCGAGCCAGGCATCGAACCGGGCGGCCACCCGGTCAGCGTAGGGCGTAAGCTCGTCCTCATCGTGCACGGCGTAGCGCACGAGCGACACAAGGTCCGCCAGTGTCCGCTCGCCGCTCCCGTGCACCTTCGAGTGGTCGAGTCGGTCGTATGCCGCCCACAACAGGTCAGGAGTCCACGCCCGCGGCGGCCGGCCAATCGCCTCGGCGAGCTCCCGCACCTCGGCGAAGGTCAGTCTTCGTGCATAGGGACGGCTGAACAGGACCTCGAGCGCGGCGATGTCGTCGGCGTGGTCTCGGATGAACGTCTCGAAGCTCTTCACGATCCCCCTGGCCGCCTCGGTCGCCTCGGCTGAGTAGCCGGCTTGCAGCACCCGGTCGATACTCGTCGTGTCGATGGTCTGCTCGTAGGACTGGCGGATCTCGATCAGCCGCGTGCGGAGGGCCGGGCTCGACGAGATCGGCTTGACCGCCTTGTCGAGGAGCCGGCGTGCCTCGTCGGCGACCTGCTCGGCGGTCGGCTCATCGGAGCCTGTCGCGACGCGGGCCGCGTCGAGCTGGTAATCAGGGTCGAGCGCGTCGATCAGGGCCGTCATGATCGCGTGCAGGGTCCGGCCGCCGGCGAGTTCCTCGAGCGAACGGCGGTCCTCGTGCGTCAGCCGGTGGTCGAGGCGTGCCAGGCGGCTCGCGAGCGACGAGAGGAGCTCCTCGTCGCGGTTGCCAAAGGCTACCTGCTCGAGCAGTCGCTCGAAGGGGACGGACGGCTGCTTCTCGAGCGACGTCGTGTCGGCCAAGTCCTCGTGGCTCACGCCAACGGCGTCGACGATCACGAACCGCGTCTTCGCCACCGCGTCGGGCGTGACGGCCTGGAGGTCGGTCGCGTTGATCACCCGCACGCCGCGGCCCTTCATCTGCTCGAAGAAGTCCGACTGCGGACGCTGCGCATGAAGATCACGACACTCGAGCGGCTTGACATCGGTGCCGGTGGCGATCATGTCGACCGTGACCACGATGCGCGGGTTGTAGCTGTTGCGGAACGACGCGAGGAGGTCCTCTGGCTTGACGCCCGTGGTTCGGTAGGTGATCTTCTCGCAGAACTCGTTGCCCTTCCCGAACTCCTCGCGGATGATCCGGACGATGTCGTCGGCGTGGCTGTCGTCCTTCGCGAAGACGAGCGTCTTGGGCACCTCGGTCCGGCCGGGGAAGATCTCGGTGAACAGCCGGTCGCGGAACGTCCGGACGACGGTGCGGATCTGGTCCTCGGCGACGACGCCGCGGTCGAGCTCCGATGCGGCGTAGGTCAGGTCGTCGTCGAGCCGCTCCCAGCGCGTCGGCGGGTCGGCCGGTCGCGCTGGTCGACGTAGAGCCCGGCGTCGATCTCGGAGCCCTGCTCGGTGATCTCGGTGTGGATCCGGTAGACGTCGAAGTCGACGTTGACCCCATCGGCGACGGCCTGGGCGTGGCCGTACTCCATGACGAGGTTCTGGTGGAAGAACCCGAGCGTCTGCTTCGACGGGCGTCGCCGTCAGGCCGACGAGGAAGGCGTCGAAGTACTCGAGGACCTGGCGCCACACGCCGTAGATCGACCGGTGGCACTCGTCGGTCACGATGAAGTCGAAGGCCTCGATCGGGATCGCGGCGTTGTACTCGATCTCGACCGGCCGAAGCGGCACGTGGTCGCGGTGAACGCCGAGGCCTCGTCGAGCTCCTCGGGCAGCTCCGCGTCACCGCGCAGGATCGAGTACAGGCGCTGGATCGTCGAGATCATGACCTTCGCCGTCGGGTCGAACGTGTTCGAGGTGAGGTGCTGGACGATGTAGAGCTCGGTGAACTTGCGGCCGTCGTCGGGGGTGACGAACTGGCTCGAACTCCTTGTACGGTCTGGCGCCCGAGGTTGGCCCGGTCGACCAAGAACAGCACCCGCGTGGGCCTTCGCGAACTTGGCGAGCCGGTACGCCGCATTGCAGGCGGTGAACGTCTTGCCGGAGCCGGTCGCCATCTGGATCAGCGCCCGCGGCCGGTCGTCGGCGAACGACGCCTCGAGGTTCCGGATCGCCCTCACCTGCGCCGGCCAGAGGCCGTCGGGGGCGAGCTCAGGAAAGTGGCGCAGCCGGTGGCGCAAGGTCGCCGAGGCCTCGTAACCCGCGGGCGTCTCAGCCGCAGTAGGCAGGGAGCGGACAGACTGCCCGTAGCCGGCCTCGCCGAGCCACCGGCGGAGGGTCTCGGGCCGGTGGAACGTGAACAGCTCGCGGCTCCTCGGCTCGGGGTCCATGAGGTTCGTGAACCACGTCTCGACTCCGGTCGACTCGAAGAGGAACGGCAGGGGCCGCCGGTACACCGGGAGTGCCGGCGGCAGGCCTGCCCCGTACCGCTGCGACTGGCCCTCGACGCCCGAGAGCGTGAAGCCCACCCGCTTCGCCTCGACGGCACCGGCCGCGGCCCCGTCGATGTAGAGCAAGTAGTCGACGGGGCCGCTGGCCGTCGGGAACTCGCGCACGGCGACACCGGGCCCCGCGTGGACGTTCACCGCGGCGCGGTCCTGAACGATCCACCCGGTCGCCTCGAGCTGGCGGTCGATGTCGCGGCGGGCGTCCGCCTCCGGCGTGCGCGGGCTCATCGTCCCGCAGCCTAGCAGGCCGTCGCCGGCGGCTCCGTGCCGGCGCCGAGGTCATCGAGCAGGCGCGTGCAGGCGTCGAGCAGCGCGCCGTGCTCTGCCGCCAGAATCGCGTTGGGCAGCCCAGGGGTCATTGGTTTGAGGCCGGCGCGCCTACGGCGCCGAGGCGAGACTGGCGCGGACAGGCCGGAGCTCAGGAAGGTCGGCCTCCGCACCCGCCCGCACGGCGTCCAGGGCGGCAGGGACGTCGAGTGCGACGGTCCGGATCCGCGCTGAGGTCACCAGGTCCGCCCGGCGGACCTTAAGCCGGACTGGGGCCGCGCTCGTCGTCGCCGGGTACACGAGGTACGCGAGTGCGCGGCCCGCCTCATGCTCCTGCGCCCGGGCGTAGGCGTAGCCGTAGAAGAAAGTCTGATAGACGTCCGCCATCTCGAGGCGGTGCTCGTCGTAGAGCTTGTACTTGGCGTCGACCGGGACGCGCCGGCGGCCGCCCGCAGCGGGCCGCTCGAGCAGGACGTCTGGGATGACGCTCGCGTAGGAGCGGGCTGTCCGCTCGTCGACGAGCAGCGAGTTGTCGCGGCGCTGCGCGGCCACGCGGACGCCGGTGCCCTGGAACGCGGCCTGGAGGAGGCGCGTGACGAACTGCTCAAACAGCGCGTTCATGTCGAGCAGGAAGGCGTAGGAGCGCCCGCCGCCCGGAGCGAAGAGGTCCTGCACCGCGAGCCGGCGGATGAAGAGCCAGCCGAGGGCGTGGGCCGTGCGGTAACGGTCATTGCGGCGGGTGTACTCGATGGTCCCTGCCGCCCGTGGGTCGAAGGCCGTCGGATCCGCGGCCTCCGTGAACAAGCCGTGCAGGCGGGCGACGCGCCGCCGTGTCTCGGGGTGGCGGCTCACACGACGGGCCAGCCCCAGCGCCAGTGCCAGGAGCCGGTTGTCCGCGACGTCCGTCTCGAGCTCGTCGTACCGGCACTCGAGCTGGTCGACGCGCCCGAAGCGCCTCCGGACCTGCGCGTCGAGCCGGATCCGGCCGCGGAGGGTGCCGAGCATCGCCTCGCGGCTCACGTAGTCCTGGAGGAGCCCGTCGCGAAGGATGCGCTCGCAGGCGTCGGCGAGGAGCTGCGCCAGCAGGTCGACGAGGCGCCCGTCGGGCAGCGTCTCGAGCTCGCGCCGGGACCGCAGCCACCGGAGTGCGTCGAGGCCGCTCGAGTACTCCAGCATCTCGACGACGCCGAGGTTGCCCCCTACGAGCTTGGGGACGATGCGCACCTCAAACTGCTCGAAGCGGACCACGCCGATCCACGAGGAGGCGTGGAGGCGGATCTCTCCCAGCCGCTCCTCGACGTGGAGGCGCCCCTCGCCCTCGCCGAGCGCGGCGGCGAGGACCCTGTCCCGGTCGCTGAGGGCGAGCCCGGTGGGCGCGGCGGCCGCCTCCCACTCCCGCAGCTCGATTGCGACCGGGTTGTTCCCGACGAGCCTCATTCCTCGGCGGCCGCGTCCGGCGGGGCCGGGGTGAACTCGGCGGCGAGGGCGGCGATGAGGGCCTGCGGGTCCTCGATCTTGTCGGCGATCAGGCACTGCTCCTTCTCGTCGATTAGCGCGTCCCCCAGGTAGTGCGCGAGGTCGCGGTAGTCCTCGAATGCGTACTCCTGGAGGAGGGGCAGGATCTCATAGCGGAAGCGGGCGGCGAAGAGGGCCGGGTCGGTTACCGGCTGCTCTCCGTCGAGGAGGAACGAGTGGCCAACCTGCTTCTCGCGGTCGGTCCGCTCGACCACGCGGCGGTTGAGCTCGGCCAGGAACGCGGCGAGGTCGAGCCCGTGGATCCGAGCGCCTTCGAGGAGCGTCGGGTCCGGCATGAGCTCGATGAAGGCGAACCGGCGGCGGAGGGCCGCGTCGAGGAGCCGGATCGACCGGTCGGCGGTGTTCATGGTGCCGACGAGGACCACGTTCGGCGGGACGCTGAACTCCTCGCCGCTCTGCGGGAGCGTCACGGTCAGGTTGCGCTTGTCGAGCTCAAGGAGCGTGATGAGCTCGCCCAAGATCTTGGGGATGTTGCCTCGGTTGATCTCGTCGACCAGGAGCAAAAACGTGCGGTCGGGCTTCGCGCGGGCGGCGAGGCAGACGCGCTTGAACACCCCGTCTTGGAGCCGCAGGTCGAGCATCCCGCTGCCGCCGCCGGCCGGCTTGAAGCCCTCGACGAAGTCCTCATACGTGTAGGAGGGGTGGAACGTGACCCGCGTGAGCTGGCCGACCACGTCGGAGCCCTCCGGGGCGAGGTCCGGCAGCGACGGAGTCGCGGTCCGCAAGCCAGGCCAGGACGACGTCCGCCTCATCGGCGGAGAGGCGGAACAGCGTCCCCTGGTTGCGGAATTGGACGGGCTCGCTCGCGGCGAGCTGCGGCGCCTTCGTGATCTCGTCGTAGGTCGGGCCGTGCGTCACGCGCGCGAGCGGAGCGAATGTGATCGTGGGCTCGCCCTCGGCGTCCGGGTGCAGGCTGGCCGTCACGGTTGCCAGCGCGACGATGCGCTTCTCGGGGTTCGACTGGTAGCCGACGACGAGGTCGCCGGGCCGGACCAGCGGGAAGTTGCGCTGGAGGCGCCCATACCGGTAGTCGACGGTCCCGTCGGCGAAGAGCTGGTCCCAGCTCCACTCCTTGCGGTTCGCGACCACCCACCAGACCCGCCGCTCGGCGGCCCCGGTGGACAGGGATCGCTCGACGGCGAGGAACCGGTCCCGGTCGACGAGGAGGCCGTCCGGTTCGGGATCCCCGGCCTGCCTCGCGAGCGCCCAGACGGCGTACCGGCGGGCCGCGTATGTCTTGCCTGTTCCAGGCGGCCCGTAGAGGATGACCTGGCCCTTACGCCGCAGGGCCTCGTCGATCTCGCCGAAGATGCGGTTGGGGGGCGGCGCGGCGAGCCTCTTTGCCGCCGGGGCGACGGGCTCCCCGGCCATGATCCGCGTGTAGTCGGCCTCGCTGATCGGTGCGACCGTCTTGAACGCCCAGCGGCGGATCGGGTCGATCTCCCGCGCCTGAGAAGTGTCCCACGAGACGGCGACCGTGTGCGTGTAGTCGCCCAGGTCGGCCCGCTTCGCGTACCCGGGCTCCACGACTGTGCCAACTGCGAGGACCCCAGCTCGTTCCCTGGTTGGCGACCACGAGGTCGCCCGGCTCGAGCTCGAGGAGCGTCCACACCTCGTTCGCCTTCTCGCTGATCTTTGCCTGGTTCCCCTTGAACGACTCGCCGAACACCTCGGTGAACCGCGCCCGGAACTCCTCCTTCGTCGCGAAGTCGCGGAGGTCGCCGACCTCGTCCCATCCGACGCGGATGTAGCCGTGCGCGAGGCAGTCGCCCCACAGCTTGGCGTCGTGGCCGGGAGCGATCTTCACGATCCGGGCGGCCTGCTTCGGGTGGGACCAGTCGTAGAGGAAGTACATGACCTCGTTGGCGGACCAGCCCTCGAACTCGGGGCGGGACCGCACGAGCTCCATGAGCTGTCGGGCGCCGGGGACGCCCCACTCGATCGGCCCTTGCCCGCCGAGCTTGACCCAGAAGTGCTCGAGGTGCGGGTGCGACGCGATGGGCAGGATGGTGGCCGGGAAGTAGACCCAGGCCGCCTTCGTCGTGAGTGCGGGCGCCCAGTCGACTGGCGGGACGTCCCCGAGCTCGCCGAACGCGCCGGCGGCCACCGACTCGAATACCTTGACGAAGCCCGCCCGCGTCGCCGCCCAGGCCTCCTCGAGCGACGGGAAGCGGCGGTCGAAGTACCACTCGCCCGTGTCGCGGCGCCGGAAGATCAGCAGTTTGCGGGAGCTGCCGCCGGCAATGCTGCACAGGTGCGGCGTTCCGAACTCCATGGCGTAGCAGAAGCTCTCCGCGGATTTGTCGGTGCCGAGGGCGTACCGCTCGAGCGGGAGGGTCGTCCAGTCGGCCAGCGGGAACCTGGAGACCACGCCGAGCCGCTCGGTCTCGGCCGCCGCGAGCTGCGACTGGATCGCCACGCGGTCCCACGCGGCGAGCGCCTCGGCGAGCGTCCGGGTCGTTCCAGGCATCGTCCCTTCCTCCGTCCTCCGCGTCGAGCTGTCCCTACAGACTAGGCGCCTCGCCGCGGGCCGTGACGGCCGTGGCGTCACGGCCCCGATCCGCAGCGGCAGGCGCGGCCGACGCCCGCAGGGGGTCGTCGGCGAGGGCGCTGACCGACGCCTGCACGTTCGCCGGGTTGCCCTCGCCCGCCTCCGCGGCGCCCGCCATCGCAGACCCGGGCGCGAAGGGGTTGCCGAACCGCCACCGCAGGTCATCGAGGGCCTGGTCTATTGGGCCCCGCTGCAACCCAGCACCAAGCTGACCCTCAAGATCCGCCCGAGCGTCACGACCGTCGACACCGGCGCGTCCGTGAAGGTGGGGTCATCGTCTTCGAGGGACGAGCACGGACATCTCCGCCCAGAGTCCGGAGACATAGGGCTTCGACTGCTTCGGACTCAACCTCCAGTAGGGTGTCTCGGCCCCCGGCTCCGCGCCCGGCGCTCCGCTCCGTTGGTGCGATGGGACGCGCACCGGGGCGTCCGGGGCCTTCGTCGGCGCCATCGTAGGCGCCGGGTCCCGCGACCACGAGGTGTCCACTCGAGCAGCGTCCCACCCAGGCGATGATTGTTGACTGGGCCAGAGCCGGTCGAAGCGTCGCGCTAGCGGCCCAACAGGTAGGGAACAGGTGAACTCGCCGCGGCGACACCGCGCGTCTCGGCGCCACGCCCGTGCGTTCGTGCGTGCAGCCCCCTTGACGGGGAGGCAGATCTAGAGCAACGATGCTCTAGCAGTCCCCGGGTTCGGTGACCGCACCCAGACGGAGGTTCGAGCGTAGTCCGGCGCGCCCGCCGGCAGCTCGGAGCCGCCTGGAATGCACGAGACGCCAGCTACCCGCACGGTCCGGTTCCCCTGGTCCGCCCACGCCCGGGTGATGGCCGCGCGAAGCGCGGCGTCACGTAAGCGGCTTCGGGCGGACCGACTCCAAGCTGAGGCCGCGCGGCTTCGCACCGAGGCCGTGGCCTTCGACGCGGCCGCCGCCGAGCTCACGGTCGAACGGGATGCGCTCCGATGACCCGCGCCCCGACTAGAGCGATCGACGGGTACTCAGGGCTACCTCCGGCTGTCACGGCCGGTTGTGGAACACCAAAGGCCGCCCCGGGGGTCAAGACCGGAGCGGCTGGGGAGGCAGGTCGTGATCGGACCTCGCCCCACACCTAACCCTATCAGGAGGAGTCCGGCGCCGAGCGCACGCTGCCTGAGCTCCGAGGCCGGGCAATGACCTGGACGAAGACGCCGGATGACTACCCGGAACTCCTGTACGACCTGTCGAGCGACGCCTACCGCCTCCATCACGCCGCGACGACCTACGCGAACCGGCTCCTGCTGGACGGCCGGATCCCGAAGGCCCGCATCAACGCAATCCAAGTGCCGCCAAGGGTCAGGCGGAGGTCGGTCCTCTCGGAGCTCCGCGACGCTGGCTTCTGGCGAGACGACGGTGACGCTTGGTACCCAACCGACTTCCTAAGGTTCCAGCCGACCAAGGAGGAGGTCGAGGCCGAGCGTGAGTACGCGGCCGTCCGTCAACGGATTCGCTACGCACGGAGCCCCGCGTCGAAGGCGGCACTCCGCCCCGCTGAGGAGGCCGCAAGAGACGCACGCAACGCCGCTCGGGAGCATCGTCGGGCGCTCCTCTCACAACGTGAGTCACAGCGCGTATCACATGGCGACTCACGTCGTCCCGTCCCGTCCCGTCCCGTCCCGTCCCGTACCAACGAGGACGAGGACGGGGCCGCGTCGCTCGCCGCCGGCTCCTCGCCGGCCGGTTCGCGCGGGGCTGGAGGGGTCGGCGGCGACTCTGAGCCACGTCAGCAGGGTCCGGGGACTGGGTCGCTCGCAGACGGGATCAGGGCACATCAGCCCGATTTCATGCTGCCACCTTCGCGAATGGAAGTTCTCCGAGAGCGTCTACGTTTGGATGCCGCTGACCGAGCTCGCGTCCGCCCTCTGGGCACCATGCCAGGACCAGGGGACTGACAGTGGCAGTGCAGGAGCCCGTCTCCCCGCATGAGGCGGTCGTCCTCGATCCCCTCGAGGAGGCGCTCCTGGAGCTCGCCAGGTCAGCCCTTCGGAATCGCCGGGAGGTCGCCGAGCGACGTGGCAAGATGACGGCAGTCGAGGGCGGCAAGCGAGGAGGTCGAACGGCGTGACGCGGCGGCTCCTGCCGGGCTCGCCCGACGAGCTGCGTGGCCTTCGGGCCCGCCGCTACGTCCGTGTGTCCAGCGAGGAGCAGGGCACCAAGTACGGCCCCGATCGCCAACACGAGGAGATCGACCGGCTGGTCGCGAGGCTTGGCCTCCTCGAGACGGGCCCGGCGTTCGTCGACGAGGCGTCGGCTTGGTCGCGATCAGCCGAGCGACCCGCACTGCTCGAGCTGGTCGCAGCCGCGGCCGCTGGCACCTTCGACGTCCTGGCCGTTGCCTACTTCAGCCGCTGGTCGCGCGACACCGAGGTCGCCCTCCGGATCCGCCGCGAGCTCCATGCCGCCGGCGTCGTGCTGTTCTTCGGCGACGAGTGGTTCCTCTCGAGCGACGAGAACAGTCACGAGCGGTTCCTGCAGGAGGCGACCGCGGCCGAGATCTACTCGGTCCGTCTCAGCCGCACCATCCGCAAGACCTTCGCCGCCAAGTTCGAGCGGTACGGCGACCAGGCCGGCAGCCCGGGACCCGGGTTTGTGCGCACGCCGCAGCCGGAGGCGCGCCTCGCCATCGACCCTGCGGTCATGCCGACGCATCGTCGGGCTGTTCGAGCGATATGCCCTCGGCGACGTCAGCTACCGGGAACTCGCCGCGATGTCGGGCTGCCGCCGAGGGTAAGCTCCGCGCGATCCTGACGAATCCCCTCTACAACGGCTGGGCTCGCCGGCATCGACGTCGGCCCGACGAGCTGATGCAGCCGGCGCCTTGGCGCGCGTCGCCGCCTGTGAGCGACGCGCTGTGGGCCCGGGTCAGTGAGGTCCGGGCGATGCGCGCAAAGGCTGCCGGTCGCCGGCGGTCGCGCCATGTCCACCTGCTGGCCAAGCTGATGTGGTGCCCATGCGGCCGGGTGGTCAGGGCCGACACGTCGAGGCAGAAGAACGGGACGATCGTCCGTCGTTACGTCCACCAGGGCTGCCCACTGTGGTCCCGCGAGAACGTCGTCGCTCACCGGCTCGACCTCCCGATCGAGGCCCAGCTCGGCGGGATCCGGATCGACGCCCGGACACTGATCGCGGATCCGCGCCGGCGCCGGTCAGGCCGATCCCCGCGTCGACCGACATCCGCCGGATGCAGCTCGAGCGGGACCTGCGGGCCAAGGCGGCCGACCATGCCGCGCGCCGGCTGTCGACGAGCTCGTACCTCGCCGAGCACGAGCGCATCACCGCCGAGATCGACGCCCTCGAGGAGCAGCCGGGGCCGCCGTTGGGTGACGTCGATGAGGTGGTCGCAGCCCTGACCGCGATGCGCGACACCTGGCGGGACGCGGACCTAGAGGCACGAGCGCAGCTGGTCGGCCGGGTCTATCAGCGGATCATCGTCGCGGACGGCGCGATCGTCGAAGTCGAGCTCACCGAGGCGGCGAAGCGCCACGGATTCCTCGAAGCGCTTCCTGAGACTGTGGTTATGGCGCGCCCGGCGGGACTCGAACCCACGACCTTCAGGTCCGCAACCTGACGCTCTATCCACTGAGCTACGGGCGCGCGATGAGTGGCGGAGAGGGAGGGATTCGAACCCTCGAGGCAGGTTACCCCACCTGGCGGTTTAGCAAACCGCTGCACTAGGCCTCTATGCGACCTCTCCGGGCCACGGCCGGCGGATTCTACCAGACGTCGGATCGAGCAAGCGACGGTCGGTTCTGTTTGATGATGGGTCCGGCGGGCGGGGTCCCGGTTGATCGACCAGCCACTGCCCCGCCTCGCGCGATCTCGGGTACGCTTCGGCCTTCCGAACGAGGACGCATCGAGGGGGCGATCGAGTGATCTGCTCGAGCTGTGGGACCGCCAACCCGGCCGGCGCGAAGTTCTGCACGGAATGTGCGGCGCGCCTGGCGGTCGCCTGCCCGGCGTGCGGCACGACGAACGGCTCGGGGGCGAAGTTCTGCAGCGAGTGCGCGACGCCCCTCGGCGCGGCCGGTGCGCAGGGCGCGCCCCTCGCCCCGCCGCCGCCGCGCCGGGACGCGCCGCCGCGGGCACGCCGCCAGCCCATGCCGGCAGCCCGGTCGCCGAGCGGCGCCTCGTCTCGGTCCTGTTCGCCGACCTCGTCGGCTTCACCCCGTTCGCCGAGGAGCGCGACGCGGAGGACGTCCGCGACACCCTGACCCGCTACTTCGAGATCGCGAGCGACGTCATCGGGCGCTACGGGGGGACGGTCGAGAAGTTCATCGGCGACGCGGTCATGGCGGTCTGGGGAGCCCCCGCCGCCCGCGAGGACGACGCCGAGCGGGCCGTGCGGGCCGCCCTCGACCTCGTCGACGCGGTGCGCTCCCTCGGCCCGACGATCTCGGCCCGGGCCGGGGTCCTGACCGGCGAGGCGGCGGTCACCCTGGGGGCCACCAACCAGGGCATGGTCGCGGGCGACCTCGTCAACACTGCGAGCCGCCTGCAGTCCGCCGCCGCCCCCGGAACCGTCCTCGTGGGCGAGGCCACCCAGCGGGCCGCCTCCGGGGCGATCACCTTCGAGCCGGCCGGCGAGCAGGCCCTCAAGGGCAAGGCGGCCCCCGTCCCGGCCTGGCGTGCCCTGCGCGTCGTGGCCGAACGGGGAGGCCGGAACCGATCCGCGGCGCTCGAGGCGCCCTTCGTCGGCCGCGCTGACGAGCTCCGCCTGCTCAAGGAACTGTTCCACTCGACCGGGCGAGAGCGGCGCGCCCGCCTCGTGTCGGTCTTCGGGCCGGCCGGGATCGGCAAGACGCGCCTCGCGTGGGAGTTCACCAAGTACCTCGATGGCCTCGTCGAGAACGTCTGGTGGCATGACGGCCGCTCGCCGGCCTACGGAGAGGGGATCACCTTCTGGGCGCTCGGCGAGATGGTGCGCGGGCGGTGCGGCCTGCTCGAGACCGATGACGAACCGACGACCCGGGCGAAGATCGTCGAGACGCTCGCGACCCACGTCCCGGACCCCGAGGAGCGACGCTGGATCGAGCCCGCCCTCCTCGCACTGCTCGGGATCGGGTCGCGGGTCGGCTCGGAGCAGCTGTTCGGCGCATGGCGGACGTTCTTCGAGCGCCTCGCCGCAAGCTCGCCGGTCGTGATGGTCTTCGAGGATCACCACTACGCCGACTCCGGGCTGCTGGACTTCGTTGACCACCTCCTGGAGTGGAGCCGCAACGTCCCGATCTACATCGTGACCCTCGCCCGCCCAGAGCTCCTCGAGAAGCGCCCGGACTGGGGCGCCGGCAAGCGCAACTACACCTCGATCTACCTCGAGCCACTCTCCGCACCCGCGATGCGCGAGCTCCTGGGCGGCCTGGTCCCGGGGCTCCCGGACGGGGCGATCCGGGCCATCATCGAGCGCGCCGACGGCATCCCCCTGTACGCCGTGGAGACGGTTCGGATGCTCCTCGCCGAGGGCCGTCTCACGCTCGAAGAGGGGGTCTACCGGCCGCTCGGCGACCTGACGACCCTCGCGGTGCCAGAGACGCTCACCGCCCTGATCGCGAGCCGGCTCGACGGGCTCGATCCGGCCGACCGGCTGCTCGTCTCCGATGCCGCGGCGCTCGGCCAGTCGTTCACCCTTGCCGGCCTGGCCGCGGTGTCGGGCGCCGACCCGTCGGGGCTTGAGGAACGCCTGCGCGCGCTGGTCCGGCGCGAGCTCTTCACCCAGGAGCGCGATTCCCGGTCGCCGGAGCGAGGCCAGTACGCCTTCGTCCAGGCCCTCATCCGGGAAGTGGCCTACAACACCCTGGCCCGCGCCGACCGAAAGACCCGGCACCTCGCCGCGGCGCGCTTCTTCGAGGCGCTCGGCTCCGACGAGCTCGCCGGGGCGCTGGCCGGCCACTACCTGGCGGCTCACGCGAACGCGGCCGAGGGAGCCGAGGCCGACGCGCTCGCTGGTCAGGCCCGGATCGCCCTTCGGGCGGCCGCCGAGCGCGCCGCTGCCCTCGGCTCGCACGACCAGGCCGTGGCGCTCATCGAGCAGGCCCTCACGGTGACCACGGACCCCGCGGAAGAGGCCGAGCTCCTGGAACGCGCGGGCGACTCGGCGGCGATCGCGGCGCGCTACGACCCGGCGGACGTGCTGCTGCGGCGCGCGGTCGCGAAACACCGCGAGCGCGGCGACCGCGTGGGGGTGACCCGGGCGACTGCCGCGCTGGGCCGGACCCTCCTCACGGGGCGCCGGACCGACGACGCGCTGTCACTCCTCGAGGCGGGCGCTGCCGAGCTCTCCGACCTCCGCGGCGATCCTGCCTTCGTCGCCCTGGAGGGCCAGCTCGCGCGGGCCTATTTCCTGCGCGAGGACCACCGCCGCGCCATCGAGGTCGCCGACCGCGTCCTCGAGGCCGCCGAGCACCTGGACCTCGTGCCGATCCTCGCCGACACGCTCGTGACCAAGGGCTCTGCACTCGGGAGCATCGGACGCCTCACGGAGGGCAACGGCGTCATCCAGATCGGCGGCCGCCTGGCGGAGACGCATGCACTCCACACGACCGCGCTCCGAGCCCTCAACAACTCGTCGGCCGGCTGGGCAGATCGATCCGCGAGCGGGCGCCGAAGCTGCCCGGTCGGGTCTCGTGCTCTCGCGGCGACTCGGCCAGCGCCACTGGGTATTCGCGTTCATCGGGGGCAGCGCCTGGGGCGGCTTCCTGACCGGGGACTGGGACCAAGCCGTGACGGAGATCCGGGCCGGTCTGGCGGAGGAGCCGGACCGATCGGACCGGATGCTGCTGCTCAACAACCTCGCGACCATCAAGGCCGTCCGCGGCGAGCCGGTCGAGGGGGAGATCGCCGAGATGGAACGGCTCACCGAGGGCGAGACGGACCCGGCGCTCCTCGGCTACGTCATCGACGCCCAGGGGTACCAGGCGCTCGCGAGCGGCCGTCTCGAAGAGGCGAGCGACGCGTGGTGGCGAATGCCCGAGATGACGCCGTCGGGCGCGGCCGGCTACCTCTTCCTCGCCGCCCGGCCCGCGCTCTGGCGGGGCGACACGGCGCGAGCGCGGGCGGCCCTGGACCTCCTCGATGCCGCCGGCGTCCACGGCCCGGTTGCCGAGATCCACCGGGCCATC
>CAVYIV010000019.1:0-157568 GCA_963768675.1 uncultured Chloroflexia bacterium
CTTGACCTGGTTCCGTTGCGTATGCGTGGCCTCGTCACCGGCCGCGATGGCCCGGACGATCAGCCTCCGGCGGATGCCGTTCAGCGCCGTGATGGCCTTCCGGATCGCCTCGTCGCGCTCGGGGTCGGCCCGGATGCTGGACGCCTTGGCGAGGCTGCTTCTCTGCGCCACCCTTGAGCGATGCCGAGAGCGCCGTCGAGCGCGTCCAGCCGCTCCAGGTACGAGGCCTTGGCGCTCGGCGTGAACACCCCAGCCGCGACAAGCCCGGCGATGACGTCGGCCGGGGTCGCCATCGCGGTGGAGGACTGCGGGGTGATCGTGAGCACGGGTCAGGATGACCGGCGCGATGTAGGCCTCGGCGCCGGCGAGGTGCAGGTCCGCCACGGTGTTGTTCGCACCACGCTCGACAGCGTACCGGTGCCAGGTGCTGCCGATGGGCGTGTCCTTCGGTGCTCCCGTCCCAGATCGAGCCGTTGTACCTGGTCACCCGCATCACTTCGTCGTCGACCCGAGATGAGAAGGAGGCGTCCCGACGAACGGGCTCGGACACGTCGAGGATCCGCTCGGCGGAGGTGAAGTCTGCCCGGAGAATCGATGCCAGGTCGTGCTCCCTTCCGCCGGCTCATCCGCCGGCCTCAGATGGTCCAGGCGGTGGTGCGGCGGTCGTCGTGCGGGAGATCGCGCACCGCGCGGGCGCAGAAGGGATGGCGGGTAGGCGGGCGGTGACCCGGTGCGGATCCCGGGAGGCGGCGTAGGTCGCTCGGAAGTTGCGCCAGACGAGTCCGGCTGAGCGGGCCGCGTTGTCCATCTGCGAACCGGGGCGCCAGCGCATCTGCGGAGCGTCAGGTACGGCCGCCGCGATCGCGGCGTCGAGCCGGCGGCCTCCGCCGTCGCCCGCTCGCCGATCGCGCGAACTCGGCCACGGAGGTGTCGGCAGCCTCCCGGGTGAGCGCGCGGCCGAAGCCTGGAGATCTCCTCCTCGACAACGCCAGGTTGGCGGCGATCTCCTCGCGTTCGGCGGCGAGCCGGCGAGCCTCGGCCTGGAGGAAGGTCACGGCATCGCCGGCGTCGGGATCAGGAACCCAGGACAGCCGCCCGGCGCGCATCGCGCCAGCGATACCGCGGTGGTCGTGGCCTCGGCGTCGAGCACTCGGATGCGAGCGCGCAGGCCTTCGGCCGCCGCGTTCCAGCGGGCCTGCTCCTCGGTGGCGGTCGGCTGCTGGGTCACTACCGGCTCCACGGCCGGTGCTTCGGTCACAGGGTCCATGGGTTCCTCCTCGTCATCGTCGTCGGGATCGAACGCGGCCGCCATCGCGCCTACGGCTGCCAGGAGCGCGGGATCGTCCGCCGGCGGCTCCTCCGGGAACAGGTCCGCTTGCGGGATCGCCAGCGCCTCGGCCAGGCGTCCGCGCAGCGCCGGCCACGCCTCACGCTGGCCATGCTCGACGGCCGACAAGTTGGGGCGCGGGACGTCCCACCCGCCGGGCCAACTCGCTCACGCTCAGACCAGCGGCGAGCCGGGCGCTTCGGAGCGTCGAGAACGGATGTATCGATACACCCCGGTATGCAACGCCTTGGCCGGAGAGGCCGCTAGGAAGGCCCAGGCGCCCGGAAGGTATCGGAGTGGCGCATCGGGCAATCCGGCATGGACCGGGCCCGTAGCGGCCGTCTACGGCGGCCTCGACCCGGTGGCGGCCTCCGTGGAGGGCCGCTCCAGCGATATCTCAGGAGCGTGGAGACGTGCGACCGGTTCTCAGCGTGCGGCGGCTAGAAAGTCGCCCAACGGCCCGAGGTCGCGCTCCCAGACGATGGCGATGTGCTTCTCCTGAGCGTCAACGAGGTTCTTGAGGCGGAACACCCCAGGCCGGGCCCGCCATGGTGTGCTGCTGCGTTCCAAACGCACGAGCCCAGGTGCCGGCCTTGTCTCCGACCTCTGGTTGAAGCGCTTGACCGAGTTCACCGCGAGCCTGAGACCTTGCACTCGATCCAGTAGTCGCCCGTTGTGGGGGCGGATCGAGATGTCGGCCTTTGTCCCGGCTACCTCTGACTCGGCGCAGAACGTGCCCCGGTCAAGATCATCGGGGGCGTTGACGGTCAGGGTCGACCTCAACGTAACCGGTCGAGGCGAGGAACGCCTTGACCGCCGTCTCCTGGCGGGAGCTCGACTCGGTCCGTCGCTTGGTCGCCATGCGCTGGGCCGGCCCAAAGCGTCGCAGTGGCGACGAGCGCAGCCCCGGCGCGGCCTGGTCTGAACGGGTCGGGGGCGAGCGTCCAGCCAGGGGAACCTGGCCTTGTCGCGAGCAGCGGTCAGGAGCGTGTGTTCCCGGCCTGATCCGCTGTGTGTGCAGTCGGGTTCTCCGGAACGGCCGCCTGACGGCGAGCACGGCCTCGCTGATCGGCGGGCCGGCGGTGAAGCGAAACGGCGCGACCAGGGTCGATCGGCAGCAGAACGCGCGCCACCCCGAACCTGGTCAGGTCGTCGGTCGCGACCAGCAACCGTTCGACGCCGGCGGTCGCCTCCAGAAGGAACGCCGCATAGGACGCGTCGCCCTCGCCGGACCGCCCCGTGATGAAGTCGCCGATCGCGAGCAGCCGCGCCTCGTCCAGTCGTCGGCAGTCCAGCGACGCAGTCTGGATACGCGGTCACGGCAGGACAGGGCCTCCATCTCGCGCGGCTCGAACTTCTCAAGGCCCCCGTGATAGGTCCGGCCCGAGCCGGCAAAAGAGAGCCGGGCGTTGTTCGCCGTTCCACCAGATCGCCTGCATCCACGCCGTCTGCGGCCAGATGCCGTGGCTGATGTTGAGCAGTACGAGGCCGTCAGGATTGAGCGCGAAGGCCGGAGCCTGACGGGCCATGTACGAAGCCACGATCGGCGGGGTGGCGCGACCCCGCCACCATGGCCGGCGGTGGGAGGCGATGTAGCGCGGGGAACCCCGCGCGCTTCGCCTAGCGCAAGAAACGCCTCCGCCGGAGCGCCCGCGGGTCGATCGATGGCCGGCGGGATGTCGATAACGACCAGGCGTCGGGCGTATCCCGCACACACCGCCAGCCCCGAAGATCTCGGAGGCCGCGGTGATGGCCGGGCGGCCCACGGCGACAGGCCCCGTTGCTTGGCTTCCGTCTAGGTGATCACGAAGAAGTCGTTAGCCCCGGTGACCTGGCCGCGATGGACCCGCGCGAGATCGCCCAGGGTCTCGCCGACCGCGATGGGGCCGTTCCGGAAGAGGGGTGACCAGCGCGAGTTCGCGGCCATCGTCTTGGCCGCGATCGCGGGCCAGTGCCAGGTGCAGGTCCGCGGGCTCCCGACGAGGTGAACGGCTATCGAGTCGGGTGTCGGCCGGCCACGAAAGTCGTGATGAGCGCGTCGTCATCGCGTCCGCAAACGGGACGGCCCGAGGGTCCACCATGTCGAGCGCGTGGACCGCCCAGGCCATTGACAGCAGGTCGCGCACCACCGAGCCGTAGCCCACATCGAGCCACTCCGCGGTGGTACGAAGCAGCCCACATCGCCGGCTTGGGCGCAACGCCGTCGCGAGGAAGAACAGGGCGTGAAGGCCAGCCAGGCCCGAGATCTAGTCCCGAGCCGGATGGCAGCCTTGGCCGCCCAACCCTTGGCGACGGGCGTCAGGTGTGATGGCGGACATAGGGCGGGTTGCCGATCCAGGCCGTCGTCCGTCGATCCTCGGGATGCGGGCGGTCAGGTAGTCGGCGTTCAGGACCGCGCCGACCGTGCTTCCAGCACCGCCAGGTCGGCGCGGGTCAGTAAGGTTGCGAGCGGGTCCAGGTCAATCGCGACGATTCGATGGCCGGGACGCGCAGTGCGGCCATCGCGAAGCGCCTGAACCGCAGCCGGGTCAACCAGCGGGCCGGGTCATTGCCATCGCCCAGGCGACCATCGGGCGGACGATCTCCGCAGGCGTGTAAAGGCTCCGTCGGCGCGCCGCTGAGGGGCGAACGAAGGGTATGAACGCGTCTCCGAGTGGGTCCGCGCCTCCACGGATGGCGTCGGCAAGATCAGCGGCGTTGGCCGATGAAAGGCCGCCAGCCTTGTCCGCAAGCCGTTCTTCCGCCCGCGAGAGGACTCCGCCGAAGCCAGCCGCCCCAAGGTCGAGGGCTGCCCGTGCGAGGCTGACTTCCGTATCGAGAGCGCTCACGTCCAACCGCGGGTTCCGTCCGCGGCTCGTTCGTGGGGCCGGTGTCACGTCGTTCACGTGCTAGCTGAGGCCGAGGAGACGGGCGGCGACGATGGCGACGACGCCGATGACCACCGCCAGCACCCCTGCGACGAGCCTAACCCTCATCCTGCGAAGGCGAGGTGCCACGCCTTCCGGCAGCACCTCCAGGACCGGGAGCAGCAGAACGGCCTGAACGCCTGCACAGGCTCCTATGGCGATCCAGGCCACGGCGAGCACGAACCGTGCCCACGCGGCGTCGAACGGTCCAGGAAAGGCCCAAGCGGTGAGAAGGGCGCCGGCGATGGGCACCCCAAAAAGGACGCCGTAGAACACGATCATCTGGAGCCAGAGGTTCCCAGGCTGCTCCCCCTGGTCAGAGACGGTCGGATGAGCGAGAACGCGCCCTCGACGCGCGTCCTATCTTCCCCCGGAGACTGCCGACGAACATCGCCGGTTCGTAGCGCGAGGCCCTGATCTCCACCAGTGCCTTCGGGTACCGGCCGACCGCGATCCGGATGCTTCTCACGCCGGGCAGTTCACCGTCGGACACCCCGTGGTCCAAGACGCCGCGGCCTCCGGTGACAGATCCGTCCCTGGTCGTGATGTCAACGTCAACAGGCGGCTCGCGGTCCAGCCAGGGCCTGATGGCGTCCACGGCCTGATCCAGGGCCTGGCGGACGTCTGAGAGTTGTCCGGCCCAACGCGCGAACTGGACCTCCCGCCGCCACATCTCGGGCACGAAGGACGCGGCCTCCTTGGCGGTCTGTTCCACAGCCCGACTATACGCGCCACCACGCATAATCAGATCGGCCAGGAGAACTCCACGCGGGTCACCGGCGCGGCGCGCGAGGCGCACACTCGTTGGACCTGGCGGCGGCCGTTGGTGGGAGGAAGCCACGATCATGGGTGAGCGCGGACGGATGAAGCTCTGGATGACGCTGATAGCAGCGGCGATCATCGTGCTGGCCATCTACTTCTTCATGAACTACGTGACGAGCATCCGCGGGACGTGAGCAGGGGAAGGACGATCCATCTAGAGGAACGGATGCCACAGTCAGAAGGAGGTTGTCGCGATGGCGGGGTTCTGCCAACACTGCGGGGCGGCTCATGACGACCAAGCCCGGTTCTGTCCGAAGTGTGGGCAGCCCCTCGCCACGGCCCAGCCCAGGGCGCAACCCCGGCCGCCGCGCCCACATCGTTCACGGAGAAGTACGCGGGCACGCCCTTCGCGGCGACACCGTCGCAGACGGCTTGGGCGTCGTCCTGCCCCCACGACGAGCCGCCGCCCGGTCGTCATCGGAGTCCTGATCGCGATCGTGGTCGTCGCCGTGATCGGGGCGTGGCAACTGGGCCTGTTCTCGCGGGTGACCTCATCGGCAGGGACCGCGGGCAACATCCCTCCGACCGGGCAGATCTGGTTCGGATCATCGTTCGACACGACGACCTTCGCGTTGAGCGGCATCACGACGACCGCGCGAACAGGAAGCAACAGTTGCGCTCGTCGCCCTCCTGCCGCGGAGCATCTCGACGGGAGAGGCCAACATCCGCGTCTCGCTGAACGGCACGCAGGTCCTGAACCAGGCGGTCACGATGACCGGAAGCGGTGACCTGTTCGGCATGACCGTCGGGCCGTTCGTCGTGCCTGGCACCTACGAGTACGAGTTGGTGGACCTGGGCGGCAACACGCTAGCGAGCGGCACGCTGGCCGTCGCTCAGTAGCGCGCGACGGCGCAGAACCCGCCTGGGATAAGCCGCCGATAAGGGGGGCCGGGCATCATCGAGTTCGGCTCCCGCTCCGCTCGTCGTCGCCGCTCCGGCTCGCCGGGATGGGCAGTCGGCCGGCGTCGGGAGCCGGCGACCGTGGCGCTAGCTCCGCGCGCAGGCCTCGCGGAAGTCAGGGATTCTCTGGCTAGGTGTCTTCCGGGCCGCCTGGTAGGGCCGCGGCGTCTGGTTCGCTCGACCTAAGCAGTCGGAAAAGGAGCGCGTCCGCGAGGAGCATGATCGTGTACTCGTGCGCCATCTCACGGACGGCGCCCTGACCGATCCCGAGTCGGGTCCACTTCTGCTCCTTCGAGTAGTCGTGGTGGATGATGCCGCCGTAGGCCCACAGCCCGAACGCCTCGCGCGGCCTGATCCACGTCGCCTGGGTGTCGGGATCGGCCACGTGGCCCTCGTCGGGCTGCTGGACGCGGAAGTTCCGAACCCCCTGCGCCGCTCGGTACTCCAGCTTGGCGGTCTCCAGCCCCGCGCGCCACTCCTCGCTCAGCGGCAGGCGGTCGATGATCGGGAACACGCGGTCGAGCCGGATGTCGCTCCCCTTCATGTCGAGGTGGCGGAGCAGGTCGAGAAGGTGGCGCAGGATCCGGATGGGTGGCTCGACATACGACATCCGCACAACGTCTCCCTCGATGGCGAGCGTCGTCTGGAACAGCGGCTCCTGGCCGAACGCCTCGCTCGTGGCGATCTCCTCCAGGACCTCTCGGAGAAGGCGGAGGGTGTCGTCATCGGGCCGTTCAGTCACGCCGCGCGTCGATCATGGCCGGGCTGGAGGCTCCGGTGCCGTTGGCTCGTCGATCGCCGTGCCGCAGTGGCCGCACCGGGCGGCCGGGTTCATCCATGGGTCCAGGCTAGCAGGGCGGATAAGCCGCAGATAAGGGGCGCCGAGGATCATCCGGCGCGGCTCCCGCTCCGCGCGGTCGTCGCCGCTCCGGCTCGTCGGGATGGGCAGTCGGCCGGCGTCGGGGGCCGCTCAGTAGCGGATCGGACTCTCGGGGCGCGGCTCGGGCGCTGGCCCGTCGAAGGAGACGCCGGTCGGCAGACCGCACGCAACTCCCGTTCCGCCGGCATGATCGTACCCGCTCGGATTCTTGTACAGGTACTGCTGGTGGTAGTCCTCCGCGAAGAAGAACGGTCCGGCGAGGGCGATCTCCGTCGTGATGGGGCCATAGCCGGCCTCGGTGAGGCGTGCCTGGTACATGTCACGCGACGCCTCGGCGAGCGCGAGCTCGGCGGCATCGGCGACGTAGATGGCGGATCGGTACTGGGTGCCGACATCGTTGCCCTGGCGCATCCCCTGGGTCGGGTCGTGCGCCTCCCAGAACGTCCGCAGGAGGTCCTGCAACGAGACCCGCGCCGGATCGTAGGCGACGCGGACGACCTCCGCATGCCCGGTTCGGCCTGAGCAGACCTCCTGGTAGGTCGGGTTCGGCGTGCCGCCGCCTGCGTAGCCCACGGCGGTGGCCACGACGCCCGGGATGGACCAGAAGTCCTTCTCGGCCCCCCAGAAACAGCCCAGGGCGAACGTGACGGTGCGGGTGCCGGCCGGCCACGGTCCGTCGATCGGCGTGCCGAGCACGGCGTGGCGTCCCGGCTGAAGGATCGGCTCGGCGCGGCCTGGCAGCACGTCGGCGGGGAAGGGGAGCTGTGTCTTCGCGGGATCGGCGAAGAGGAAGTCAAGGATGCCCATGGGGTTCTCCGTGGCGAGGTGGCGTCATCGTATGCATTCGTCCGAACCTGCGCGTCGGACGTGGCGGCCCGTCGCGGCGCGACCCGGGCTGACGGGCCGCCGCAGGTCGCGGCGGGCTACTCGCCGGCGGCGAGCCGGGCGAGGCGCTCGCCCGGCAGGGCACGCGGGAGCGCGACGCGTTCACCGTTGACGCGGCCTGCGTCCCGGGCCCACGGCGGGCGCTCGACGGGGGCCTCAGCCCGCGCCGCGCCGGCATGGCGCGGATCGCTGCGCGGATCGTGCCTTGGGTCATGGTGCGCCCAGCGGAGGGCGGGCAGGTGCCGGACGGCCAGCGGCTGCGGGCCGGGCCGGTACCGGCCGACCGATGGACATTCGGGCGGGCGCGGTCCTCGCTGCCGGCCGGGCCGCTGCGACCCGGTTGCCGTGGCCGGGCTCGCCCGACCGAAGGCGGATCGGCTCCGGGCGGATGGAGAGGTCGGGCGTGAATCCGGGGATCTCCTGCGTCTCCACGCGGCGCCCGAGCATGCCCTCGATGTCGCGCAGGAGCTTCGCCTCGTCGACGCAGACGAGCGACAGGGCGATCCCGTCGACGCCCGCGCGCCCGGTCCGGCCGATCCGGTGGACGTAGTCCTCCGGAACCATCGGGAGCTCGTAGTTCACGACGTGGGGGAGCGCCTCGATGTCGAGCCCGCGGGCCGCGATGTCGGTGGCCACGAGGATGTCGACCCGGCCGGCCTTGAAGTCGTTCAGCGCGCGGACCCGCTGCGGCTGGCTCTTGTTGCCGTGGATCGCGGCCGCGGCGATCCCGTCGCGGACGAGCTGCTCGGCGAGGCGGCTGGCGCCGTGCTTCGTGCGCGTGAAGACCAGGGCCTGGCGGATCGCGCCGGTCCGGATCAGGTGGCTCAGCAGCTCGCGCTTGCGCTCGCGGTCGACCGGGTGGACGACCTGGCGGACGAGCTCGGCCGGCGTGTTGCGGCGGGCAACCTCGACCGACGCGGGCCGGTCCAGGAAGCCGTCGGCAAGGCGCCGGATCTCGTCGGAGAACGTCGCCGAGAAGAGCAGGTTCTGGCGCTTCGCCGGAAGCAGGGCGAGGATCTTCCGGATATCGCGGATGAAGCCCATGTCGAGCATCCGGTCGGCCTCGTCGAGGACGAGGATCTCGACCCGCGAGAGGTCGATCGGTGCGCTGGCCCACGTGGTCGAGCAGGCGGCCCGGCGTCGCGACGACGATCTCGGGACCGGCGCGCAGGGCGCGGACCTGCGGGTCGAACCCGACGCCGCCGTAGATGGTCGTGGAGCGGAGCCGGTGGCTGGCCCGTAGGTCCGGACGCTCTCCTCGACCTGGAGCGCCAGCTCGCGCGTCGGCACGACGACGAGGACGCGGATCGGCGCCCCGGCGGTCGCCTGTCGGGGTCGTGGCCCGAGGCGCTGCAGGATCGGCAGGACGAACGCGGCGGTCTTGCCGGTGCCCGTCTGCGCGCCGCGCGAGCACGTCGCGCCCGGCGAGCACGAGCGGGATGGCCGGCCGCCTGGACGGGCGTGGGCTCGGTGTAGCCCTGGTCCGCGACGGCGCGGAGGAGCTCGGGCGTCAGCCCGAGGTGATCGAATGGCATGGAAGTGGCGCTCCTGGCGAGGCCCTCCCGCGCGGTGGCGGGGCCCGGTCAGGGCGTGGGATGGATCGGGATCGCGGCTGGCAAACCGTGGCGCTGACCGGAGCGCCTGTCGAACACGTACAGACGAAGCATACCCGGAATCGTCCGCAGACCCCCGCGCCGTCGAGAATCACGAGGCCGGGCCTCCTGCGGCCCGGCCTCGGCCCAGTGGCCGTGGATGGGTCTCAGCTGCAGCCGCTCGTGGAACCGCAGTTGAGGCACTTGTAGCAGCTGCCGTTGCGGACCATGATCGAGCCGCAGTCGGCGCAGGACGGCGCGTCCTCCTGGATCTTGAACGCGGTTCGATCGGCGCCCAGGGAGGCGGCGATCGCGCTCACGGCGCCGGCCTTGCCGTTGCCGCTCGCGTGGCCGTTGCCGCTCGCGTGGCCGTTCTTTGACTCGACGAGCGGGAGCCCGACCTTCGCCGGGATCGCGGGCGGGTCCGACTGGCGTGCCGGGGACGTGGCAACGGCCGTGGCCGTCGCAGTCCCGGCCGGCGACTCCTGAGCTTCGTCGATCGCCGAAGGACCCTCCTCGGGTTGCGGGACGAGCGCCCCGCCGCCGAACGCGAACGGGGGTGCCTCGGAAGCGGCGCCGCGGTCCTGGAGCCCTAGGGCCGCCCGGTCGTCGCCCACGAGGAAGCGGCTGCCGAGCCAGCGGAAGATGTAGTCGATCACCGACTTCGCGATCGGGATCTCGGGGTTGCCGGTGAAGCCGGACGGCTCGAAGCGCACGTGGGCGAACTTGTTGACCAGGTCCCGCAGCGGCACGCCGTACTGCAGCGACAGGCTGATCGCGGTGGCGAAGGTGTCCATCAGGCCGGAGACCGTGGAGCCTTCCTTGGCCATCTTCAGGAAGATCTCGCCGGGCTGCCCGTCCGGGTAGAGGCCCACCGTGATGTAGCCCTCGTGCCCCGTGATGTCGAACTTGTGGGTGAGTGCCGCGCGCTCGGCCGGGAGCCGGCGCCGGTGGGGCTTGATCGCCTCGGCCTGGGCCGCGGCGAGCCTGCGGCGAAGCTCGTCGACAACCTCGGAAGCCGCCTGCGTCTCGCTGTCGCTCTTGAGCTTGCTCGTGCTGAGCGGCTGGCTGCGCTTGCTGTTGTCCCGGTAGATCGCGATCGCCTTGAGGCCCATCTTCCAGCCCTCGAGGTAGATCTGCTCGATCTCCTCGACCGTGGCCGTTTCGGGCATGTTGACGGTCTTGCTGATCGCCCCGGACAGGAACGGCTGGACGGCCGCCATCATGCGCAGGTGGCCCATCGGGAGGATCGAGCGGCTCCCGTTGCGCGGCTTGAACGCGCAGTCGAAGACGCTAAGGTGCTCGGGCTTGAGATGCGGCGCGCCCTCGATCGTCTCGCGTTCGTCGACGTAGGCGACGATCTCCTCCACCTGGTCCGGCGTGTAGCCGAGCTTGCGGAGAGCGCCGGGGACGGTCTGGTTGACGATCTTGAGGTATCCCTCGCCGACCAGCTTCTTGTACTTGATGAGCGCGATGTCCGGCTCGATCCCGGTCGTGTCGCAGTCCATCATGAAAGCGATGGTGCCGGTCGGCGCGAGCAGCGTTGTCTGTGCGTTGCGGTAGCCGTGGCGCTCGCCGAGCTCGTAGGCCTCGTCCCACAGGGAGCGGGCCGTGGCACCCAGGCCGGCCGGGACGCCCTCGGCCGGGATCCGGTGGGCCGCGTCGCGGTGCATGCCGATGACCTGCATGAACGGCGCGCGGTTCTTCTCGAATTCGATGAACGGGCCGCCGTGGTCTCGGGCGATGACGGCGCTCTGGCGGTAGGCCTCCGCGGTCATGACCGAGGTGATCGCGCCGGCGTACGCCTGGCCGGAGAGCGAGTCGTAGGCAAGGCCGCGGCTCATGAGGAGCGCGCCCAGGTTCGCGTAGCCCAGGCCCAACGGCCGGAAGCGGTGGCTGTTCTCCTCGATCTTCGGCGTGGGGTAGCTCGCGTTGTCGACCAGGATCTCCTGGGCCGTGATCGTGAGGCGGCAGCCATAGCGGAAGGCATCGACGTCGAGCTCGCCGTCCTCGCCGACGAACTGCATGAGATTGAGCGACGCCAGGTTGCAGCTGGTGTCGTTCGAGAACGAGAACTCGCTGCAAGGGTTGGTGGCGTACTGCGCGATCCGTGTTGGAGACCGGGTTCCAGGCGTTGATGGTGGTGTCGTACTGGATGCCCGGGTCGCCGCAGACGTGGGCGGCTTCCGCCATCCGGCGGAAGATGACGCGGGCCTTGTGCGTGCCCATCGGCGCCCCGCCGACGATGGCATGCGTGGTCCAGTCCGCGTCTGCCTTCACGGCGCGCATGAACTCGTCCGTCACGCGCACGGAATGGTTGGCGTTCTGGAACGAGACGCTCCCGTAGGCCTCCCCGGTGAACGAGGGGTCGTAGCCCTGCTCGATGAGGGCCCAGGCCTTCTTCTCTTCGAGCTTCTTGCTGTCGATGAAGTCGAGGATGTCCGGGTGCCCGACATCGAGGATGACCATCTTCGCGGCGCGCCTGGTCTTGCCGCCCGACTTGACGACGCCCGCAAATGCGTCGTAGCCCTTCATGAACGAGACCGGGCCGCTGGCCGTGCCGCCGCCGGCCATCTTCTCTCGCGAGGAGCGGATGGTGGACAGGTTGCTGCCGGCGCCGGAGCCGAACTTGAAGAGCATCGCCTCCGTCTTGGCCAGGTCCATGATGCTGGTCATCGAGTCCTGGACGGAGTTGATGAAGCAGGCCGAGCACTGCGGCTTGGGCTCGATCCCGACGTTGAACCAGACGGGCGAGTTGAAGCTCATCTTCTGGTGGACCAGGAGATACGTCAGCTCGGCGCTGAACGTAGCCAGGTCCTCGTCCGTGGCGAAGTAGTGCTGGATCTCCGCCCAGGCCGTGATCGCATGCACCACGCGATCGATGAGCTGCCGGACGGACGTCTCCCGCTCCGGCGTGCCGAGGTGACCGCGGAAGTACTTGCTCACGACGACGTTCGTGGCGAGCTGGCTCCAGGCGGCGGGGACCTCCACGTCCTTCTGCTCGAAGACGAGCTTGCCCGACTCGTTGCCGATGGCAGCGGTCCGGATCTCCCAGGCGATCTCGTCGTACGGATGGACGCCGGGCCGGGTCCAGCGGCGCTCGAACGAGAGGCCACGCACGCCCGTGCCGGTGAACCGGAGCGCGTCGAGGGCCGCTCGGGCCGCTCGGTCCGCCTCGTCCCGGAGCGCTTCGGCAGTCCTGAAGGCGACCTGCGCGCGGAGCTTGACTGCCGCGCTGTCGGCGACGGCCGGCACGCCCGCGGCGATCCCGGTGGTCGGCCCGGCGGACGCCTTGCGCCTCTTCGGCGAGCTGCCCGCCTGTGCGACCACCGGGACGACCTCGTGTGCGGCTCGTGCCATCTCAGCCTGCTCCCTCACCGAACCCGCGGCCCCCGCGCCGCGCCTGCTGCCGGCGGGTGCCGCCGGCGTTCCCCGTAGTTGCAACGGTCCCGGCGTGGCATGCCGACCGACCGATCATCTCGTCGCCGTGGGCCCGGTCCGAACCTCCCCGAGCGCATCTCGGGAGGCGTCACCCGGCGGCGAGCGGTCGGCCAATCGTACGTCCTTGCTCGGGGTGCGTCAATGCTCAAACCACAACATCTTGTGGTAGGTCGCGCCCTGGCACCACTGCATGTTGCGTCTAGCCGACAGGCCCGCGGATCGCCGTTCGAGCCCGGGCCGCGGCCCGAGAGATCCCGTGGACGACGCCGAGCGGGCTCCATACCGCGTCCTGCCGCAGCAAGACTCGACAGGCCCGCGCGCCAGAAACGAACACCCGTTCGAGCTGGGCGGGAGGTCAGAGGCGGGCGAGGATCTCCCGTCGCTTCTCCGCATACTCGCCGTCGGCGAGCAGACCGGCCGCCCTGAGCTGGTCGAGCTCCACGAGGCTGGACTGGATGCTCGAGGGCGATCCGGCTGCCGGGCGTTCGGCCGCTGGAGCTGCTTCGTCGACGCTGCCGGTGGTCCGCCCGCCGGCCGGATCCCCCGCGGCCAGGCCCAGCTCGGCGAGATAGGCCGGCAGTCCGATCTCCGTCCAGCGCCGTTCGGCGGCGGCGGCGGCCAGGACTCCGAGCCACCTGGCGAGGTCTCGATAGTGGTCATCGCGGGCCTTGGGTGCGAGGAACGCCCGCCGGTTCGCTGCGGTCAGGCGCACGAGCCCCGGGAAGGACGCCCTGGCGGACGCGGGGGCTCGCTCCTCGCGGCCCGGGGCGTAATGGAGCGTGATCTCGCCATGGCCCGCGGCGGCGCCCGCGATCGACGGCAACGGGATCTCCGCCAGGAGCGCGCCCGACGGCCGAACCTGGGCAACGACGGCGCCTTTCTGGAGGGTCAGGCTCGCCTCGTCGGTGATCGGCACGACATCGCCCGTGACCCGGTAGGTCAACGCGTCGGCGAGGTGGCCGACCGCTCCCGCGAGGGTTGCATCGAACGCGCCGCTGCCGACCGCGTTGACCTTCATGGTGTACCGGACCGTGAGGTTGTGCGCCACGCGCTCGGTCTCCGGTGCCTCCACCAGCCTGACGGCACCGATCGGTCCCGCCGCGGCCTCGAGTCGTCGTGATGTGCATGCGGTTCCGCAATTGGGACAGGCGTCGAGGAGTGGGTGCACGAACGCGTCACATTCGGAGCATCGGAGCTCGTCCAGGGTCAGCCACATGCCCACAGCGTAGCGCCCCGGCGGCGCGAGGGAAGAACAGATGCGAGCGGGCCCGGTGGACGGTGCCCGGCGGTGCGGGCGAGGTCAGCTCAGGCCACTGTAGGAATGGAGGCCGCTGAACCACAGGTTCCCGAAGAGCGTGAAGAGGACCATTCCGAATCCCACGACAAGGACGATCGCGGCCGGCCGGCCGCGCCATCCCTTCTGGTTTCGAAGGTGGAGGTACACGGCATAGGCGAGCCACGTCACGAGCGCACTGGTCTCCTTCGGGTCCCAGCCCCAGTAGCTGCTCCACGCGATGGACGCCCACCAGCTGCCGAGCACGATCATCGTCGCGAACACGGGGAAGCCAACGATCACGGCCCGGTAGGCCACCGCGTCGAGGACCTCCCGCGCGGGAAGCCACGCGAAGCGGTCCACCGTGCTGCCGTCGGGCAGGTGCTTCTCCTGGATCAGGAAGCCCACGCCGGCTGCGAAGCTCATCGCGAAGATCCCGTAGCTGAGCATGGCGAAGCCGACGTGGATCGTCAGGAGGGGCGGGTTCTGGAGCGCCGGCACGAGCGCCTCGATCGTGTTCGGAAGCGTCCAGCTGTAGAGGAAGAGCATCAGCGCCAGGCCGAGCGGCAGGAAACCAAGCGCTCGGATCGGGTAGCGGCGCTCGAGGACCAAGTAGCCGCCGGCGATCGTGGTCGTGAACGCGACGCTGAACTCGTAGAGGTTGCCCCACGGACCGCGGCCGACGGCGATCCCTCGCAGGAGCAGGGCCCCCGCGAGAAAACCGAAGGCCGCCCAGGCCAAGCCGATGGCGAACGGACCGGCGGCGCTCGTCGGGGAGCCGTTGCCCGCGCCTGCCTCCATCTCCTCGACGAAGGAGCCCCCCACCGCTCCCCCGAACGCCGGCATCGGCCGCGGCGCGAGGATTGCCGCGAGCCGTCGGCCGTCCGCGAGCAGGACGGTGTGGGCCACGTGGGCCGCGAAGGCGCCCGCCAGCAGGATCCCGGCGACGACGTACAGGTAGTACGAGCCGGTGGCCACGTCAGGCGATCGCTGCGCCGCCGGGCGGCGGGCCAGCCGGCCGCGCGATCTCGATGCCGCGCTTCATGTTCAGGATCAGCCCGCAGTTGCCGCACGTGGTGACCTGCGCGAGCCGTTCCACCCGGCACAGCGGGCAGATCACGGTCAGGTCCTCGCCGTCGTCGGTGCGCGCCGTGCCGAACGGGTAGGCGAGCCCGGTCCGGAGGCTGAACGGCACCCCGGCCGGCGGCACGGGCCGTCCGTCGGCGTCGCGCTCCATTGGGCGGGCGCCCTCCACGCGGCGAACCCGGGGCCGGGGGGCGAGGAGGCCGTAGACCGCCCAACGGCCGAGGAGCGCGAGCAGGAGCAGGGCGACGAGCGGTGCCACGGCGAGCGGGATGAGCGCCACAAGCGCTCCCCAGTCCGGGCTCACGACCTTGGAGACGAGGTCGAGCAGGCCGTTCCATGCCTGCTGGATGCTGATTGCCAGGCTGCCGGTCACGGGCGGCATTCTATGCCGGATGCCGCGGACCGGCGCCGGGGCGGGCGGCGCCCGTCAGCGCGCAGTGAATCGCAGCGGGCGACGTGGCGCCGCTCGGTCGCTCCTCAGCCCGGACGATGGCCCCGCTTCGGGTTGCCTGTCTTCTTCGTGGCACCCCGCCCGGGACGCCAGCCGGGTCGCGGCGGATCCTCGTCGCCGGCTGCCTCCGCGGGCGAACCCGTCGGTGGCCGCGGGCGTCCGGCGGCCGGTGCCTCCAGCCGCTGTCGCGCGAGCTGGTCGGCCATCCAGCCTGTCCGGATCGCGCGGGCGCCGACCCGGCGGAGCGACGTCGCCAGCTCGTTGTCGTCCGTGACCACGAGGGTGGTTGCCGGGGCCATCCCGGCAAGGTCCACGAGGAGCGCGTCGGCAGGCCGGCGGCCCGAGTAGCGGACCTCGACCCCGGACGTCAGCCGGCGATCGATCGCGCCCGGCGCGGGGGTCCCGTCGAGGACGACCGTCGCAGCAACCCCGGACGGCACGAGCGCCCGCAGTCGCCCGACCACTGCGGCTGGCGGCAGAGGACCGTCGGCCCGGCCGAGGGCGTGCAGGAGGTTCGTGCCGTCGACGAGGAGGCGGGTGACCCCGGCGAGCGGATCGGGCGCGCGCGGCATGGAATGATGGTACGCCGCCACCCCACGCGCGCCGTTGGACCACCTGCCGGCGGACCGCCCCGCCCGAACCGGCTACGCTTGGTCGTGATGCTTCTCCTCGTCGACCTCGATGGCGTCGTCTACCGCGGCGCGGCACCGGTCCCGGGTGTCGCGGCCGTTCTGGCGGCGCGCTCGGCGGCGGGTGACCAGGTCGTGTATGTCACCAATAACTCCATGCACTACCGGGCCGACTACCTGGCACGCCTGGAGGCGATGGGCGCACCCGTGACCGCCGAGCACGTGGTCAGCTCGGGTCGCGCCACGGCGCTTTATCTGGCCGGCCTCGACGGCGTTCGCCGCGTGCTCGTGGTGGGTGCGGCTGGCCTGGAGCGCGAATGCCGCGACGTCGGCCTGGACGTGGTGACGGCAGCCCACGCTGCGACGCTCCACGCCCGCGACGGTCTCGACGGCTGGGACGCGGCCGGCGCGCCGGACGCGGTGGTCGTGGGGCTGGACCAGCAGTTCACGTATGCTAAGCTGACCGTCGCGGTGGACTGCGTTCGGCACGGCGCACGGTTCATCGCCACGAACCGCGACCCCGTGTACCCGACGGAGCGGGGAACGCGCCCCGGCGCGGGGAGCGTCGTCGCCGCGGTCGAGGCCGGCGCACAAGTCACCCCGCTCTCGATCGGTAAGCCGGGGCCGCTCCTCCTGCAGATGGCCGCGCGCGCAGCCGGGATCCCGGTGGACCAGGGCGTGATGATCGGCGACGGCATCACCACGGACCTTGCCGCTGCCCTAGCGGTCGGGATCCCGTGCCTCCTGATGCTGACCGGCGTCTCGTCCCGGGCAGACGTCGAGGCGCTCCCTGCCGACCGGCGTCCGGTTGCCCTGGCGGCCGACGCCGCGGGCCTCGCCGCGGCGCTCGAGGAGCTCCGGCCGGCTCCCGCCGCACCGGCCCCCGGCCCGAGCGACCCGGACCAAGCCGCGACCGCCCATCCGCCCGGGCGGGCGGAACGAAACGGGACCTGACGGCGCAGCATCACGTTTCGCGCACCCGAGGGAAGCCAGCATGTCGACCATTCTCGTCACCGGCGCCTCCGGCTTCGTCGGAAGCCACGTCCTGCCCGAGCTGCTCGGGGCAGGGCACCGGGTCGTCGCCCTCGTTCGCACCCAGCAGGCCGTTGAGAAGGTCGCGCGGCGGGTCCCCGCGAACCAGGCCGCGAACCTGGAGGTCCGGACCGGCGACGTCGACCGTCGCGGGACCCTCGTCGCCGCGCTCGCCGGCGTCGATGCCGTCGTCCACCTCGCCGCGATCCCGCGGGACTGGAACGGCGGCCGCAGGCTGCTCGCGGTCAACCTGGACGGGACGCGCAACGTGATCGCCGCGATGCAGACGGCCGGCGTCCGGCGCCTCGTCCACCTGGGAGCCCTCGGCGTCGAGGACCGCGAGGAGCTGCACTACGCGAAGTCGAAGGCCCGCGCCGAGCGGGCGGTGGCGGACAGCGGGCTGGACTGGACGATCCTGAAGCCCTCGCTCCTCTTCGGCCCCGGCGACGGGTTCTTCAACATCGTGGCCGGCCTCGTCCGCCTCTCGCCGGGGATCGTGCCGGTCCCCGGCGACGGGTCCAGCCGCTTCCAGCCCCTGCACGTCGCCGACCTCGCCCTGTGCGTCCGCCTGTCCATCGAACGCCTCGCCACGATCGGGCATGCGTACGAGCTCGGCGGGCCGCGGACCTGGACGTACCGCGAGATCACGGCCGAGGTCTGCCGCGCGACCGGCCGGCGGCGCGTCATCATCGGCATGCCGGTCCCGCTCATCTCGCTCGTGGCCGGCGCAGCCGAAGCGGTCCACGTCCCGTTCCCGGTCGGCACGGACCAGCTCCGGCAGCTCGCCCTCGACAACGTCGGGCCGATCGACGGCGTGCACGCGGCCTTCGGCTTCATTCCGCGCAGAATGGAGGGCGAGCTCCTGTACCTCCGCCGGCGGAAGGCACAGCAGGTGCAGGCGCGGTAGTGCGGGTCGCGCCTCGGCTGGAGGGAGGTCCATTGCTCCGTCGATCACTCCTTGGCCTCGGCTGGCTTGCGGCGGCGCTGGTCATCGCCCTCGGCTCTGCCGGGATCGTGGCGGGACTCAACCAGCTGCCCACGACGGGGGCACGGCCGGAGCTGACCTACGGCGCGGACCGGCAGATCGAGCCGGCCCTCGACGCCGCCACGAGCGATCTCCAGGCCCTCTCGGACCAGGTGGATTCGCTGTCAGGGCGGGGTCGTGACGCGCTGACCGCGCTCACTCCGGCGACACGCCGGGCCTCCAGGCGGCGATCGCTGCGGGCAACGCCCAGGTCGCCGCGATCGGCGCGTCGTCACGATGCTGCGCGGCCGGCTGGGGGCGTTGCCGCCCCTCGACGCCGCAGCGGCCGCGCGCTTCGGGCCGGCGACGCTGGCCCGGTACCGGACGCTCGTGGCTGCCCTGCCGTCCGTCGATGCGCTCGGCGACGACTGGGCCCGGCTCGCGGCCGGCTCCGTCCCCGCGGTCGAGCTGACGCAGCACCTCGCCGCTCACGACCGGATCGCAGGAGAAGCCGTCAAGCTCGGCGCCGCCGGGCAGTACGCGGCTGCCATCAAGACGCTCGCCGGCGCGTCGGCGGAGCTGGCGGCCGCGCGGATCGTCCGGGACGAGCTTGCATCACTGATCGACACGAGCACCCTGGACGCCTGGATCGATCGGAATGCGACGTACGACACCGCCGTGGGCGACCTCTGGGCCGCGGTCCTGGCCTCGCCGGCACGGGTGACGGCCGCCGCCCGGGCGGCGGCCGCCCGCGAGGAGGCCGCGAAGGCCCAGCTTCCGCGGAACACGAGCGCGCTCGTCGTGATCCTGGACGACATCGCGCAGGGTGGCCTCAACCAGGCGGTCATCGCGATCGAGGACGCACGCGGACGTCTGCTCGATGCCCTGTTCGCGGCGAGCGCGCCGGCCGCCCCGGGTGCCTCGCCCGCGCTAGACTGAGCCACATCCCCGACGCCTCGGCGTCGATCCATTCGCGTCCGCAGGAGCCCGTGCCCGATGCAGCTGCGTGTCGTCTCCGATCAGCCATGGGACGTGCCGGCCGACGTCCTCGTCATCCCGTTCGTCGGCGAGCCCGCCTTCGACGGGGAGCTGGGAGAGCTCGATCGCCGCGCGGGCGGCGAGCTGCGGGCGCTGGCCGCCTTCGGCGAGCTCCGGGCCGAGCGCTATGCCAGCGTCCTCTCCGCCGCCGGCGAGCTGCCCGCCGGTCGCGTCGTGGCGATCGCGGCCGGCCCGGCGGATAGACTGGACCGCGAGACCGCGGTGCAAATCGGCGCCGCGATCCAGCGCCGTCTGGCCGGCCGGCCGGTCCGGCGGCTTGCCGTGTGGCTCGGGGCGATCGCCGCCTCGCTGGACGGTGGGGCGGAGGCGGCCGCCGAGCTCGTCGCGCGCGGGGTCGTGGAAGGCAGCTTCGACCCGGCGTCGCTATATCGGACCGGCGGTCCGGCGTCGCGCGAGCCGGAGCTCGACGAGCTGATCCTCGTCCTGGCGGCGGGGACGGCCACGCTTGCTGCGAGCCGTGCCGCGGAACGCGGGATCGTGATCGGCGAGGGCACCAACCTCACCCGGCGCCTCGCCAACCGGGCGGCCAACGACGTGAGCCCGGAGGTCCTCGCCGACGAGGCACGCGGCCTGGCCGAGGCCCACGGCCTCGCCGTCGACGTGCTCGACGAGAAGCGCGCGGCGGACCTCGGGATGGGTATGTTCCTGGCGGTCGGCCAGGGGAGCGCGAACCCGCCCCGCATGATCGTCCTGCGTTCCGGCGGGGAACGGGAGACCGACGCTGCGGGGCGGCGGCTTGCCCTCGTCGGCAAGGGCGTCTGCTTCGACTCCGGCGGCATTAGCATCAAGCCGGCCGAGCGGATGGACAGATGAAGACGGACAAGACAGGCGCCTGCACGGTGCTCTCCGCCATCGTCACCGCCGCGCGCCTCGCGCCCGGCATCCCGCTCCTCGCCGTCGCCCCCGCGGTCGAGAACATGCCGGGTCCCGGCGCTACGCGGCCCGGTGACGTCGTCCGGGCGATGAACGGGAAGGCCGTGGACATCACCAACACGGACGCCGAGGGCCGGCTCATCCTGGGCGATGCGATGACCTATGCGGAGCAGCTGGGCGCGACGCACGTCGTGGACGTTGCCACCCTGACCGGGGCCGTGGCACGGGCCCTCGGACACCTCGTGACAGGCGCGTTCGGTGACCCGCAGGCGTGGTACGACGAGGTGGCCGCTTCGGCGCGTCAGGCCGGCGAGCGCTTCTGGCAGCTGCCCCTGGTCGAAGAGGATACGGCCGGAGATGGAGAGCATGACCGCCGACATGGTGAACTCCAGCTCACCCGAGGCCGGCCTGATCAAGAGCGCCCTCTTCCTGCGCCAGTTCGTGACGGTGCCGTGGGTCCACCTCGACATCGCCGGGTCGGCGTACTACCGAAAGCCCACCGCCTGGGCGCCCCACGGCGCGACCGGAGTCGCCACGGCGACGCTGGTCGCGCTCGCCCTGGCGGGCGCTCGCTGACCGGCCCGACGCCCGGCGGCCGCGCGCGAGGCCGCCGGTTCCCCGGCCCGGCCCGGCCGGGTTCGTGGCGATGACGACGTTCGCGGTCGCGGGCGTGGACGTCGACGATCGCTCGCTGGCAGCCGTCCTCGGCATCGCGGGCGTGGCGTGGGGCCTGGCTGCCGATCGGATCGGCGCGCGTTGGCCAGCCCACGAGGATGGCGGGACGCGGAGCGTCGACTGGCGCACGCCGGTGGTCGCCCTGCTCGGCGGCGCCGCGCTTGCCGCCCTGCCGCTGCGGGTTGCCGACGTTGGGGAGGTGGTCCTGTTCGGCGGCTACTTCCTGGCCCTCATCCTCCTGCTCGCCACCGACCTGGATCAGCGCCTCCTGCCGGACCTGGTCACGCTGCCGCTGATCGCGGCCACGCTGGTCCTGGCCGTGGGCGGCTGGAACCCGCTCGTCGCCGGGCAGCTCGGGCTGGCCGTCGTGGCCGCGCTCGCGATCCCGGGCTTCCTGTTCGCGGTGTCCATCCCCTTCGGGTCGGGTGCGATCGGGATGGGGGACCTCAAGCTGCTCGTCTCGGTTGGCCTGCTGACCGGGCTCGTCCGGGCCGTCGCCGGGCTCGTGGTCGGGGCGCTGGCGGCGGGCGTCGTCATCGGCGTGCTGCTCGTGCTACGACGGGTGACCTTACGGACGTACATCCCGTTCGGGCCGTTCCTGATCATCGGCGCCTTCTGGGCCGTCCTGGTCCGGCTCTGAGCAGCTCGCCCGACGGCCGGCCCCGCGCGCCGGGGCAGCCGGCGGGATGCAGGCTGGCGCGCCCGGAGTACTATCTTGGCGCCGGGTCGTCACTGGGGCCGTGCCCGCTTCGGACGGCGACATCACCGGCGGGTCCGCAACCCGCCACGGCGTGCCGCGATGCCCGCCCCACGGAGCAGCCCGCACGAAGATGCCGACGCAAGCCTGATGCGGCGAAATCGCGACGATGCCCGCCGGGCGGCGGGGTCGTCCGGGGCACCTCGGGCCGCGCCCGTGTCCGGGCGCGCGCCGGGATGGAGTCCACGCCGCCACCCCACAGCGTTCCTGGGCGACGCGCGGCGGGTACGGCCCAAGGTTGCTTGGCGCCTCATGGCGTTTCTCCTGGTCGTCCCACTCATCTTCGGCGTCGCGACGCCGGCGCCGGTGAGCGGCGACAACCTGGCCAGCGTCCAGGCGCAGCAACGGGCGCTCCAGCAGAAGATCGCCGCGCAGAAGGCCGAGGTTGCCCGCCTGCAGGCGATGCAGGCCAGCCTCGCCACCGACATGGCGTCCACCGGCCGCACCCTCGGCGGCATTAACGCGAATCTCGCCCAGACGAAGCAGCAGATCGCCAGCCTCGCCACGGAGATCGCGGCCGTCCGCGCGGTCTACACGGACCTCGTCGCCCAGGTCATCTCCCTGGACGCCGAGGTCGTGTCGCTCAACCAGCAGCAGGCGCAGAAGGCGCAGGAGCTCGCCGATCGGAAGGCGATGCTCGCCGCCCGCCTCGTGGAGGCATACCGCACCGATCGGACGCCCCTGGTCCAGCAGCTGCTCACGGCGGGCACGATCGCCGACGTCGTGCAGGACGTCGGCTCCTACCTCGACTTCGGTACCCAGGACGAGGCGGTCGCGCAGCAGATCACCCAGGACCAGCAGACCCTGGACGCGCTGACGGCGACCACCGTCCAGGCCCGCGCCGCGGCGGCCGATCTCCGCGCGCAGACCCTCGCCCAGAAGCAGCAGCTCGACGCGCAAATGACCGCCCTCGGCGCAGCGAAGACGCGCCTTGCCAAGCTGCAGGCGCAGACGTCGCAGCAGCTGGCAATCCAGCGCGCCGGCTGGGCAAAGGTCGCGAAGAACGCCGCCGACGTGAAGGCGGAGCTGGCCGCCGAGGCGAAGGCCCAGGCCGAACTCGCGGCCCGGGTCGCCGCGCTCCTGGCCCAGCAGCGCGAGTTCGGGAACATCCCCTCGGTCTACAACGGGAGCCTGGAGTGGCCGATCAGCGGGGTGATCACCCAGGAGTTCGGTTGCACGGGCTTCCCGTCGGAGCCGCCGCTCGGCAACTGTGCCCACTTCCACCAGGGAATCGACATCGCAGCGCCCATGTACACGCCGATCCACGCGGCCGGTGACGGCGTGGTCCTGTTCGCCGGCCCGAACCCGTACGACCCGTATCCCAAGGCGTGGATCGTGATCATCGCCCACAGCGACAGCCTGGTCACCTGGTACGCGCACGTCGACAACGGCCCCCATCCGCCGGCGGTGGTCGCCGGGGAGCACGTGAAGACGGGCCAGGTGATCGCCTACGTCGGGATGACCGGACGGACCACCGGGCCGCACCTTCACTGGGCGGTTGTCTACAACAATCAGTTCGTCAACCCGCGCCTGTTCGTCTGACCCCGGCGCCGAGGTTCCGTGGATGAGCTCGATCCCCGGTCCCGTTGCCCGGGACGTCGAGGCGTGGCTCGCCGAGCTCGAGCTCGGTCCCGGGGAACGGATCGAGCGCGAGGGCGTGAGCTCGTGGGACCTCCGGCTCGACGGCCGCCGGCGCTTCGACGTCCCGCTGACCGTGATCCTCGATCCGGCCGTCGGCGCGTTCATCTGGCTGCACATGGCGCCCCCGATCGGCGACAGCCTCCGCGCGTCGTACCGCAAGCTGCTCCGCTGGAACAACGAGTTCCCCTTCGTCAAGTTCAGCCTGGCCGCCGACGACCGGCCGATCGCAACGATCGAGATCCCGCCCGAGCGGCTCGACCGGGATTCCCTCGGGCTGGGGATCGCGCGCCTGCTGGCGATCTGCGACCTGCTCCTGGAGGAGACCGCGGCCTGGCTCTGGATCGACGGGCGGATCCCCGATCCTGGCTCGCGGGCCGGCCGCCATGAAGCACTGTTCGAGCGGTATGCGGGCCGGCTCGGGGAGCTCGCGGAGCAACGCTGAGCGGCCCTCGTCCCGACCGTTCCCCGAGGTCGGATGCGGAGGCTGGTACACTCGCGGGCAGCGTGAAACCGGCCGCCCCGGCCCGCTCCGGGCTAAACGGGCAGTCCACCGTCCCACACCTCGTCGCCGGAGGCGTGCCGCAGCCGTGACGTGCATCACATGCGATTGAAGCCGCACCGCCCGTCCAACGAGATCCTGTCCGGCGAGTCCGCCGACGTCTATTTCGCTCGCGCCCGCCGGATCATGGAGCGCGAGGGCATGGACCCCGCGTGGTGATGGAGGTGTTCTCCGCCAGTCGGGCGTGCTGTGCGGGATCGACGAGGCGAAGAACGCTCCTTGCGCATGCGCTCGACGGAGGCGCAGTCGGCGAGACGACAGTCGAGGCGCTATAGACGGCGACCGTTCTCGGACAGGGAGATCGTCTTCCGGATCCGCGCCCGTACCGCCGGTTCGGGCTCTACGAGACGGCCATGCTCGGGATGATGGCGCAGTCGACCGGCTGGGCAACGGCGCCGCCGGTGCGTTGAGGCCGCGGCCCCCAACCGGTGATCAGCTTTGGAGCACGTCACGTCCATCCGGCCATCTCCGACACGCTCGACTACGCGGCGACCGTCGGCGGGTGCGTCGGCGCCTCGACGCCCGCCGGGGCGCGTCTGGCCGGCCTCCGCCCCACCGGGACGATGCCGCATGCGCTCGTGCTGATGTTCGGCGATACCGTGCGGGCGGCCGAGGCCTTCGATCGGGACCTGCCGCCCGACGTGCCACGGATCGTTCTCGTCGACACCTTCAAGGACGAGGCCGAAGAGGCGCTCCGGGTCGCCGACGCCCTGGGTGACAGGCTCTACGGGATCCGCCTCGACACGCCGTCCGAACGGGGCCGGGTCACGCCCGACCTCGTGACCGAGGTCCGGGCCCGGCTCGACCAGGCCGGTTACCAGCACGTCATCATCGTCGTCTCCGGCGGCCTCACCCCGGATCGCATCCTCTATTTCAAAGAGCAGGGGGCGCCGGCCGACAACTTCGCGGTCGGCAGCTACATCAGCGGGGCGAGCCCCATCGACTTCACGGGTGACATCAAGGAGATCGACGGACACCCCATCGCCAAGCGAGGCCGGATCCCGGGGATTGCGCCGAGCCCGCGCCTGAAGCCCGTGGACCTGGCCGCCTGGCGCGCCGACACCTGACGGCCCGATCGGAACCCGTGCGCCGACCCGGCGCACCCCAGAGCGAGTGATCCTCAGCATGCCGACCGCACCTTCCGATGCTCCCACGCGCGAGCGCGACGTCCTGACCCGTGACGAGGCTGCCACGCGCGCGGCGCGGGTCGGGCAGATCGCCTACGAGATTGCCCTCGATCTCGCCGCCGACGCGACGAGCTACCGCGGAGACGTGCGCATCAGCTTCCCGGTCCGGGGCGTGGGGGACCTGTTCCTCGACTTTCGGGGCGGGACGGTCGAGCTCCTGGAGGTCAACGGGTCCACGGTCGAGCTACCGGATCGCCCGGGTGCCCGGATCGTCCTGCCGGGGCCGCTCCTGGAACCCGAGACGAACGTGCGCGTCGTGTACGAGAACGAGTACGACCGCAACGGCGACGGCTTCCACCGCTTCGTGGACCCGGTGGACGGCGAGGTCTACGTCTACTCGAACTTCGAGCCGTTCGAGGCGCACCGACTGTTCCCCTGCTTCGACCAGCCGGACCTCAAGGGAACGCTCGCGATCCAGGTGGCCGCGCCCGCGGCGTGGAGCGTCATCTCGAACAGCCCGGTCGAGGCGACCGAAGCCGCCTCCGGCGAGCGCCGCACGCACCGCTTCGCCACGACCCCACCGATCTCCACCTACCTTGCCGCGGTGATCGCGGGGCCGTATGTCGGCGTCCGCGCCGAGCATCGCGGCCTCCCGCTGGGGGTCTGGAGCCGGCGCTCGCTCGCGCGGTTCGTGGACGCCGACGAGATCTTCGAGGTCACCCGGCAGGGGATGGACTTCTACGCGGACCTGTTCTCGCGGCCGTACCCCTTCGCAAAGTACGACCAGATCTTCGTTCCGGAGTTCAACGCTGGCGCCATGGAGAATGTGGGCGCCGTCACGTTCACCGAGCAGCACGTCTACCGGGACCCGCCCACCGAGACGCAGCGCCTCGGGCGGGCCGAACAGATCCTCCACGAGCTCGCCCACATGTGGTTCGGTGACCTCGTCACGATGCGCTGGTGGGACGACATCTGGCTCAACGAAGAGCTTCGCGACGTACGTCTCGAACCTCGCCCTCGCGGAGGCAACGCGCTTCGAGGGGGCCTGGCGTGCCTTCCATGCCGACATGAAGCGCTGGGGCTACCAGGCCGACGATCGCTCGACGACCCACCCGATCTCGGGGATCGTCCCGGACACCGACGCCACCTTCTACAACTTTGACGGGATCACCTACGGCAAGGGCGCGGCGGTCCTCAAGCAGCTCGTGGCATGGGTGGGTCGCGACGCGTTCGTCGCCGGTCTGCGCGTGTATTTCGACCGTCACGCGTGGGGCAACGCCTCGCTCGCCGACTTCCTCGCCGCCCTCGAGGCGGGCAGCTGCCGGGAGCTCGGCGACTGGGCACGCCGCTGGCTCGAGACCTCGTCGCTGAACACGCTTGCCGCCCGCTGGACCGCGCAGGACGGCCGCGTCGACCGCCTCGAGCTGGCCCAGGACGCGCCGCCCGCCCATCCGACGCTTCGCCCGCACGCGCTCGAGATCGCCCTCGTCCGGGCTGCGCGAGACGGCGGGACCGCGGTCGACGTGGTCCCCGCGCAGATCGACGGGGCCGAGACGTGGGTCGCCGCGGCCGCGGGCAGGCCCGCGCCGTCGCTGGTCTTCCCGAACCACGGCGATCATGCCTACGCGAAGATCGTCCTCGATCCCGCCTCGCGAGCGGCCCTCCCGGACCTCCTTCCGCACCTCGAGGACCCGCTCCTGCGGCAGCTCATGTGGGGAACCCTCTGGCAGATGGTCCGCGACGGTCAGCACCCCTCGACGGACTTCCTCGACCTTGTCCGTGTCGCCCTGCCCCGCGAGGCCGACGATCAGATCGTGGAGGCGGCGCTGGACGCAGCCCGCGGCGCGATCGCCCGCTACGTGCCCGAGGCACGCCGCGTCCCCGCCGCCCGGGCGTTCGTCCACACCGCGCTCGAGGTGCAGGATCGGCTGCCCGCGGGCGACCTCCGGCGGCTCTGGCTGCGGGCCGCCATCGGCGCGCTCGCCGACCCGGGCGACGTGGCCCGGCTGACCGGTCTCCTGGACGGCACCCTCGCCGTCCCCGAGGTGGTGGTGGACCAGGAGATGCGCTGGGGGATCGTTACGGCGGCCTCGGCGTTCGGGCTTCCCGGGGCGGCCGAACGCGTGGCCGGTGAGCGGCAGCGGGACCGGACGGATCGGGGCGAGCGCTTCGCGCTTACGGCGAGCGTGTCGGCCCCGGACGCGGCCGTGAAGGCGGAGGCGTGGGCGCGCATCCACGCCGACGGCTACGGTTCCCTCCACCGGACCCGCGCCGCGATGGCGGGCTTCAACCATGCCCACCAGGCCGTGCTCCTGGCCCCGTACGTGGATGCCTTTTTCGCGGCGGCCCCGGGCATCGTCGCATCCCACGAGCACGCGTTCTCGAGCGCCTACGTGGCCCGCCTCTTCCCGGCATATCGCGTGGAGGAGGGCGTCGCCGCGCGCGCCAGGGCGCTTGCCGACGCGAAGCGGGATCGCCTGCCGACGCTGCGTCGCCTGCTCCTCGAGGAGGCGGACGACCTGGAGCGAGCCCTCCGGTGTCGGGCGGTGGCGGAGGCCTGACCGCGTGGAACCGCCCGATCCCGGTGGCCAGGCCGAGGGCGGCCCGGTGTCGGAGCCCGAAGATGCCTACGAGTTGCTCCAGCGGGGCACGGCCCTCCTCGCCAGGCGGCACGCCGCGCAGGCGGCCGTCGTCCTTGCGCGAGCGGCGGCCCTCGAGCCACGCAAGGGCTCGATCCTGGAGCCGCTCGGTCGGGCGCTGTTCATCAGCGGCCAGCTCGAGCGTGCGGTCGAGACGTTCGAGGAACTCCTCGACGTCGACCCGCTCAATGCCTACGGGCACTATGCGCTGGGCAGGAGCCTGATCCGCCTGGGCCGCCGGACCGAGGCGGGAACGCACCTCCGGCTTGCCGTCGCCCTCGTGCCGGAGAGCCGCCTCTTCAGGGGAGGGCTCGCCCGCCTCGGCCCGGGCGCGGGCTGAATCGCAGAGGGCCGCCGGCTCGAGCGCGGATCAGGCGCGCCCGCGCTCAGGCATGCCGGATCCGGCCGAGCAGGAGGATCCCGATCAGGGTCTTCGCGTCCTCGATCTCGCCGCGCCCTGCAGCGGCCACCAGGTCGACGAGCGGCAGGCGCACCAGCTCGAGCGCCTCGTCCGCGTCGGGCCCCAGGCGGCCCGGACCGGCCGGCACGAGGTCCGTCGCGAGGTATAGGTGCATCAGCTCGGTGGCAAACCCGGGCGCCGTCCAGAACTCCCCGAGCTTCTGCCAGCTCACGGCGCGATAGCCGGTCTCCTCCTCGAGCTCTCGACGCGAGGCGAGCTCGGGACCCTCGACGGCGCCGGTCGCGAGGTCGCGCTCGAGCGTCCCGGCGGGGATCTCGAGGAGCGTCCGGCCTGCAGGCTGGCGCCACTGGCGGACGAGAAGAAGGCGGTCCGATTCGTCGAGGGCCACGATCGCCACCGCGCCGGGGTGGCGCACGACGTCCCGCCGGTGCCGGCTCCCGTCGGCGCGCTCGGTCGTCTCGACGAGCACGTCGAGATAGCGCCCGTGGTGGACGAGCACGGAATCGACGACGCGCTCCTCGAGCCGGGCCGCGTCGCGGTTGCCGCGAGGGAGCACGTGGCCGCCGCGCGCGCCCGATCGACCAGACATGCCGGGCATCATGGCATGCCCCGGGGAATCGACGAGCCGGGCCTCGCGGCCCGGCTCGTCGGCTTCTTGCAGGGGCCCGGCAGGCCTGACGGTCAGCTCGCGACGGCCACGCGGCTCCGGAGCAGCGACATCTCGCTGGTCGCGTCGAAGAGGTGGATCTTCTCGAGCGGCAGGTGGAGCGTGACGATATCGCCGGGTCGCACGTTGCGATCCGACGAGACGACCGCTACGACGTCCACGCCCGCGACGATGATGTGGAGGAGCTCCTCGTTGCCGAGGTACTCCACCACGTCCGCCTTGGCCTGGGCCGAGGGGACCAGCCCGCCGGTGGCGACGACGTCGATGTGCTCGGGACGGATCCCGAGGATGAAGTTGCGCCCGCTGGCGTCCCCGACCGCCTCGCGGAACGGCGGCGGCAACGGGACCGTGAAGCCCGGTGCCGTGAGCGCGGCGGCGTCCCCGCTGCCCGAGAGCTCGACCGGCAGGAAGTTCATCGACGGGCTGCCGATGAAGCCGGCCACGAACTTGTTGAGCGGGTGGTCGTAGAGCTCCTGCGGCCGGCCCACCTGCTGGAGCTTGGCCTGGCTCATGACGGCGATGCGCTGGCCCATCGTCATCGCCTCGACCTGGTCGTGGGTCACGTACACGATCGTGGTCTGCAGGCGCTGGTGGAGGCGGGCGATCTCGGCTCGGGTCTGGACCCGGAGCTTGGCATCGAGGTTGGAGAGCGGCTCGTCCATCAGGAAGACCGCCGGCTCGCGCACGATCGCCCGGCCCAGCGCGACGCGCTGGCGCTGGCCTCCCGAGAGCTCCTTCGGCTTGCGCTGCAGGAGCGAGGTCAGCTGGATCGTCTCCGCCGCCTCCTTGACCCGCCGGTCGATCTCCTTCTTGTCGACCTTGCGCAGCTTGAGCCCGAAGGCGAGGTTGTCGTACACGCTCATGTGGGGATAGAGCGCGTAGCTCTGGAAGACCATCGCGATGTCGCGGTCCTTGGGGGGGATGTCGTTGACGACACGATCCGCGATGCGGACCACGCCGTCACTGATGTCCTCCAGGCCCGCGATCATGCGCAGGCTGGTGGTCTTGCCGCAGCCCGACGGTCCGACGAAGACCATGAACTCGCCGTCGGCGATCTCGAGGTTGAAGTCGTTGACGGCGATCACGTCGCCGTAGCGTTTCGTGACGTGGTCGAACGTGACAGTCGCCATGCGCAGACTCCTTCAACCCTCCGGGTCATCGCGGGTCCTTGCATCCGGCCGCCGAAGCGGCTCGGACGGACCCCGTACGAGGTGCCGGCTCGGGCTGCCGGGATCGTAACATCGGACAACATGCGCGCGGGGGTGGAATCCCAGGCCGGGACGTGCACCCCCGCACCGACCGAGGCGCCGGTCAGGCGTCGCGGTCGCGGTGGACCGCGAACGTGCGGCCCCGGATGGTTGCACCGCGCAACGCGACAACCACGCGGTCCGCGGCGCCTTCCGCAACGTCCACGAGCGAGAAGGAATCGGCGATCTGGATTGCGCCGATGTCCGAGCCGGGGACGCCCGCCTCGTTGGCGATCGCCCCGACGAGGTCGCCGGGCCGCATGCCGGCGCGACGGCCGCCCCCGACGTAGAGCCGGACCCACGGTCCGGAGGCCCGGCGCCCGGTCGTGACGGGACCCTGGGCGGCATCCCGGCCGTCCTGCCGCGACGCCGGGCTAGCCGGCGGCCGGGGACCCGGGCGTGACGAGGAACCCCGGCCGCCCGGACCTCGCGGCGCCGGGGTCGGGCCGGGCCGACCTGGTCGCGCCGCCCCGCGGAGCGGGCGATCGGGGGGCAGCGAGGCCGCGGCGATCTCCACCTCCTCCACGTCGCGCGCGTTCGCGCCGTCGAGAAGCGAGACCGCCGCAAGCGCGATCTCCACGAGGTCGAATTCGTCGGCGAGCGGCTCCACGACGCCGCGATAACGGTCGAGTCCCTCCTCGAGCAGTCTCTCGCGGAGGCCCCCCTGCAGCATCTCCAGGCGCCGCTCGCGCAGGTCGGCCACCGTCGGGATGGTCGCCAGCTCGAGCTTCATCCGCGAGGCGGCCTCGATATTGTGGAGGAGCCGATGTTCGCGCGGCTCGACGAGCGTGATCGCGACGCCCTCGCGGCCCATCCGGCCCGTTCGCCCGATCCGGTGGGTGTACATGTCCGGATCGGACGGGATGTCGAAGTTGACGACGTGGGAAACGTGCTCGATGTCTAGGCCGCGCGCCGCGACATCGGTCGCGACGAGCACGTCGAGGGTCCCTTCGCGGAAGCGTCCCATCACCCGGTCACGCTGCTCCTGGCTCATCCCCCCGTGGAGCGCCGCCGCGTCGTGGCCGCGGCCGGCGAGCGCCTCGGCCAGCTCGTCCACCTCGACCCGCGTGCGCGCGAAGACGAGCGCGGAGGCCGGGTCCTCCAGGTCCAGGATCCGCGCCAGCGCCGCGAGCTTGTCGGGGCCGCGCACGACGTAGGCGCGCTGGCGGACGCGGGGCGCCTCGTCGGTCGATGGCCGTTCGGGTCGCACGGCCACCCGGACCGGCTCCCGGAGGTGACGCGCCGCGATCCGCGCGATCGTGGACGAGATCGTCGCCGAGAAGAGCGCCGTCTGGCGTCCCGCCGGGGTCGCCGAGAGCAGCGTCTCGAGGTCATCCGCGAAGCCCATGTCGAGCATCTCGTCGGCCTCGTCGAGGACGACAGCCTCCACCCTGTCGAACGAAGAGGCTGCCGCGCGTCAGGTGATCGACCGCGCGTCCCGGCGTGGCGACCACCACGTCGACGCCCCGTCGAAGTGCCCGGAGCTGCTGACCGATCGCCTGGCCGCCGTAGATCGGCAGGACGTGGGCATCCACGGCACGCCCGTACCGGTGGACGGCCTCTGCAACCTGCATCGCCAGCTCGCGGGTGGGGACCAGGACGAGCGCCAGCGTCCGGCCCTCGCCGGCCCGGCCGAGGATCCCCCGGGCGGAGAGCCGTTGGAGGATCGGCAGGGCGAAGGCCGCCGTCTTGCCCGTCCCCGTCGGCGCCTCGGCCAGCACGTCGCGCCCGGCGAGCAGAGGTGGGATCGCCTCCAGCTGGACGGGGGTCGGCTCCTCGTACCCGAGATCCTCCAGCGAGCGGAGCAGCGCGGCGTCCAGCCCGAGCGAGGCAAAGCTGCCGGCCGCGGCCGGCACGGGCAGGTCGATCGGTGCGCGCGCGGCAGCTGGATCGCTCACCCGCACAGCCTACGCGCCCCGAACGAACGGAGACGCGGCCGAGGGACCGGCCGCGTCTCCGTCAAGGCTGCGCGCCGCGGTGTTCGGCGCTAGTTCGTGGTCCCCGAGGGGGTGGGCGCCGGCCGCGCGCCGGGCACGCCGTGCCACCCGGGCATCCAGCCCTGACCGCCCCGCATTCCCGGCCCGAAGCCGGTACCCGGCGTGAAGGCGCGCACGACGGTCGCGGCAAACGACCCGTCCGCGTTCTTCGTTCCCTCGGCCATCACGATCGCGTTGACCGCGATGTCCGAGAGGGTTGCGTTCGTCTTTCCGGCGACCTGGTACTTGGTGCTCGCCGTGACATCGATCGTGAGGGACGTGCTGCCCCGGCTCTTGACGGTGATCGAGTCCGTCCGCACGGCGGTGACTGTGCCGCCGGCCATCGCCGGCTGGATGGCCACGAGCGACGCGGTGAAGCTGGCGCCCGCTGTCGTGCCCTGGGCGTCGATCTGGGCACCCACGCTGACCGCGTCCAACGACGACGCCGCGCCGGCCAGCTTGTAGGTCGTCGAGCCGTTGACGGTGATGTCCTTGGTCGTGTTGCCACGCTGGGTGATGGTGATCGTGTCGCCGCTCACCGCCTTGACGGTCCCGGCCACATGCGGGAGCACGACCCAAATCGCCGTGATCTTGTGGGTGCCGTCGGACTGGCGGGCCTGGTCGAAGGTGATCGACTCGCCGACCGTGAGCGTCGAGACGCTGACGGTCTGGCCGGCGTTCGTAACGGTCGCATTGCTGTCATCGATGGTCCGTGTCCAGCCGTCGGCGGTGGTCAGCGTGAGCTGCGACCCGCTGATTGCAGTGATGGTGATGGAGCCGAACCCACCGGGGCCGCCCATCCGTCCGCCGCTGCCCATGCCGCCGGGCCCGACGGCCCTGAATCCGCCGAACATGCCGGGCCCGCCGGCGCCGGGGGCGTTCGGCGCGGCGACCACGCCGCCGTTCGGCGGGGTCCACGTCCCGGTGTCCGCGCCCAGCAGGACGCCCCGGGCATTCGCAACCGCGGGTGCCGGGGTCGCCGGCGCCCCCCCTGCCGCCAGGCCGACGGCGACCGCACCGATGCCGATCGCAGCTGCGAGCACCGCCGCAACGACCAGGCGCCGCGACGGGCGGGAGGTCGTTGTTACGGGCTGAACGGGGGCGACGTACGCAGGCGCAACCGGCGGCTCTGCCGGTTTGCCCTCGGAGAGGTTGTCTGGCTGCTCCGTCGGAGCGAAGTTCATGGGGATCTCTCCTGGGTTCCTCCTCGGGGACCGGGCCGAACGCGGGAGGATGCGCATCGACGCAGCCTCAATGTATCGCAGCCGTACCTGAAGGGGTCATGAATCTTGGCGCGCCCTCGATGCGCGCAGCCGACACGCAGGCGCGACTCGGCCCTTGGCCTCCAGGAGATGGTGCTCGCGCGCACCACGAATGCCAGGCCCAGGAGACCGAGGCACGTGCGTGGGCGCCCGGGAGCCGCCGGTGCCTGGGTGCAGGGATTCAACCGCCGCCGGTCGGGTCTGCCTACGGCTCCGTCGACGTTGGTGTCGGCGTCGGGGCCTCGCTCGGCGGCGGGATCCAGACGGGGCCGGGCGGCGGCGTCGCAGAGGGCGGCGTGCCCGTGCCACTCGACGTCCCGAGTGGAGTGCCCGCGAGCGAGCCCGGTGTCCGCGAGCTGATCCCGGCTCCGACCGGCGCGCGCGACGGCAAGGCCGGTGAAGCCGGAGACGCCACACGGGGCTGTCCCGGCGTCGCTCGCTCCGGGGAGCCACCTTGCTCCGGCGTGGCGGAGGGGATTGCGAGCCCTGATCCGTCGCTGGCCTGCGCGTTAGCAGTAGGGGAGCCCGCTGGAGGTTCCGCCCCGGGCGCGCCGAGTCGACCGGGGAAAGCGCCGAACGCTGCGACGGCCATCGCCGCGACGATCACCCACGCGCCCGCTGCGGCGATCCCGATCCGTCCGGCGCGCCGACCCGGGCGTGCCCGGCTGCTGACGGTCCCCAGGTCCTTCGCCGGAGACGATGCCGCGACCAGAGAGGCACGCATGACAGGAACCGGGTCAAGCGCCTGGCGCTGCTCCGGCGCACGGCGCGCGGTCGGCGGCGAGGGGCGTGTGGTGATACGCGCGGTGTCTTCTGCTGGCCTGTCAGTGATCTTCACTACACCAGGCGTGGGTAGGGCCGCAAACGTGGTTCCCGCGCGGCGCGGGGTCTCGGCCAGCCGGAACGGTGCGCACTTGAGGCAGGCGGCATCGACGAGGTTCCAGCAGTCGGAGCAGCACGTGACGCCGCAGCCGGGGCACGCGTGGAGCGAGATGTGGGCGGATGCGAACGAGTCGCTGTCGCGCCCGCAGCGCTCGCAGAACTGGGCCCCGAGGTCCACGTCGCACTCCAGACTGGCACGCCCTCTGCGGACGTACCCGCACATCACGGTAGCCGGGGCGAGGTCACGTGGCGCATGCCGTTGGTACCGGGCACGACGGGCGTTCGTGCCGTTCGGTGCGGGCCGTCACCACGGAGCGTGGCATGCACCGACCGAGGCGGACTAGGTGCCGCCAGAAATCAAGGCTGTGCTGCCCGCCACGAGGCTGTCGGGACCACGGACTCGGAGGAGTACGCGGAGGCTGCCTCCGTCTTCTCGGGACGCCACTTCTGCCGGTGCCGTCCCTCCCCGACTGTCTGGCACGCTCGTTCGCGAATATGGGCGAGGCTCCACAGATCTGCCAGACGATGTTCGGGACGAGCGAGTTCGACGTCACCGGGACGTTGCGTACGTGGGACGTCTCCTCGAGGCTCGACGAGATTGAGGTCCCCACGCTCCTCACCTCGGGGCGGCACGACCAGATGACACCGGCGGTCACCAGCGTGCTCCACGAGAGGATCCGAGGCTCGGAGTGGGCCCTCTTCGAAGACAGCTCGCACACATGGCGCACCTCGAGGAACCGGCGCTCGACCGCGCCGCTGTCCTCGACCTTCTCGAGCGGACCGAGCGGGCTGCGATCTCGAGCTGAGCGCGACCGCCCGCGCACGCTCGCCTGCCTACGCGATCTCCGAGAAGCGGTGGACGTAGCTCGGGACGTTCGTCACAGGGATTACGCCGCCGAGCACCGCAATAGCGGACCCAAGACCCAAACGGCGGGACCCGATCTGGGACCCTATCGTGGCGGATAGGGTCACATCAGGGCACGAACAGTCGCTCTGCTCGTGCGAGGAGTGGGGTGGCCTACGGGGCTTGAACCCGTAACCTTCGGAGCCACAAACAGAAGGTCTGATGGCTTCTCCACGCACGAACGGCGGTCGTGACGAGGCGTTTGACATCCACCGTGACATCCACGGCCATCAAACCCCGAGCAGGGCGTCCATTCCGTCCGCGATCTCTCGGCTCCGACCTTCGACAAGATGCCCATACGTGTTCGAGGTCTGGGTGATCGTGGCGTGGCCCAGAACGCGCTTGACATCCTCCAGCGTATATCCACGGGAGAGCATCAGGCTCGCGGCGGCGTGCCTAAGGTCATGGATCCGCATCTTTGGCAGACCGCTCGACCCGAGAAGACGGTCGAACTCGCGGCTCACATTCCGAGGATCGACCGGCGTCCCCTTCGGGGTCGTGAAGACGTACCCGACCAGGCTGCGGGGTCGGCTGGACGTTGCGGAAACGTGACGGGCGAGAGCATCGGCGACGAACGCCGGTAGCGCGATGGTGCGGAAACCGGAGGCGGACTTCGGCTCTACCCGTTGCAGTCGGGTCCCGCGCCGCTGGTCCGACCGGAACTCTCGGGGAACGGGGCGAAGTGCCCCCGTCACGGACAGACGGCGGCCGGGGAGGTCGAGATCCTCGTATCGAACGCCGAGTGCCTCCCCGAGCCGAAGTCCGGTGCCGATGAGGAGGAGCCAGAGCGCCCCGAGGTGATCGCCGTTGGCGGCGACCACAAACCGCCGAACCTCGACGGGGTCGAGGATCCTGACTTCCATGTGCTCAACCCTGGGTCGCTCGGCGAGGACGGCAACGTTGCGGCCGATGAGGCCGTCCCGTCGAGCCTGCTCCAGGGCCATCGTCAGGACGGTCATCGTGTTGGAGACGGTGCGGGGCGACCGCCGGGTCAACTCCCGGTCCCGCAGGCGACGAACGTCGTTCGGCGTGAGCCGGGTGAGGGGGATCCTCCATAGCGGTTCGAGGTGTCGAACGTGGCCCTCGTACGAGATCCAGGTCGATGGCCTAATCCGGGGCCGAACCGCTGCCAGCCACCCCTGGAGATGGGCACCGACGGTCAGCCGGGGGTCCGGGACTTCAAGGCCATCCTCCCAGGCACGGAGAGCCTCCGCCATCTTCATCACGGCCTCTGCCCGAGTCCCGCCGTAGAAGTAGAAGCGCTGGCGCTCCTCACGAGACCCCTGGCCGCGCTGGACGACCGCGACCCAGCGACCGTCGGCCCGGTGGAAGATGCTGACCTCGCCTGGCCCGCGCCGCCTCGCCAACGTTCATCTCCTCGTCCGGGCCAAAGCCGGACTCTTCGATGGCCCACCGTTCGAGCGCCGCACGAGCATAGAGCGTGCGCCTGCCGAGACGAATGCACGGGATCCGGCCTTCGACCGTCAGTCGACGTAGCAGCCGTACGCCAATGCCGAGCGCTGCTGCCGCCCCTGGCGAGTCGAGCAGGATCGATCCCGGCGCTGGCCACGGCGTCGGCTGGCCCTGTGGCCGGTGCGGCTCGCGGCCGACGCTCGGGTCCATCTCCTGCTACTCCACGACCGTGGGGCGGATGTCGGCGATCAGGCAGGTGAGAGCGTCCCGAGCGGTGCTCATCACCCGGCCCCGAACAACTGGGCGCGGTCGGCCTTCTCCAGGTCCAGCGACCGCTGAAAGGCGGACTCGTCCCAGAACTCGGCGAGCGCGGCCTCGAACAGGTCGTGCAGCACGTCCGGGGGCAGCGCGTCGAGTTCTACCTGCACGAGTTCACCGTGCCGTGCCACGAAGCCTGCGGCACGGGAGTCCTCCAGCCTTGCCGACCGCCTTGGGGAGGTCGAACTCCTTGACCTGCCCGCCGGTGAGCGCGACCCGGACGACCTGGTCCCAGCAGCCCGTCCGGGCGACGAAGTCGCGGGAGATGTCCTCGCCCGACGGGTCAAAGTCACCCGCGTACAGGAGCACCGCCGGACGACCCTGCGCCCGAACGTCGCCGACGATCTGTTTCACGTAGGACTGCGAGGCGAAGCCCCTCAGGGCGAGGACCGGCAGGCCCCGCTCCCCGAACCACGAACCCAGTTGCGCAACGAGTCCGTCCTTCTCGACCCCGAGGTACACGGACACGTCCATGAACTCAGTCCTGTCCCGCCGGTAACGCCGCTCCAGCCAGCCGAGGGCGTCGTCCCGCCCGTCGAACCAGAGCGGGCGGTGGATCGTGCGGGTGTTGTCGATCAGGTCGGGGAACACGCCGCGACGCCGGGCCTCGGCGGTGTGTGCCGAGAGGTGCTTGTACGCGGTCGGGGTGTTCGACAGGATCATGACCGCGACCAGCCGGTAGAAGAGTTGACGCAGCGTCACCTTCGTGTCGTACGACCGGACGATGACGGCAGCCTGCTGCAGCACCGAGGTCCAGTCGGTCCGGGCTGTTCGCAGGGCAGTCGCCACGGCGTTCATGCGGTCCCCGACGACCGGCCATGCCCTGCAGGGCTGGCCGATGTAACGACTGGAAGGCCCGCAGAGCCGACCTGCATGGGCACCCCGGTCGTCGACACAACGCGCGTGCTGATCGCCCGCCGGCGGACACGCCAGGCCGCCATGTGGCACCGCGACGAGCAGGTCCGACGGTCAGCCCTGGACCTAGGCTCCAGCGGCTCCTTGCAGACGGCGCAGGTCAACCCGTTCACTCAGCGCCCTCGCCGGAGACTGTCGTGTCGGTGACGGCCGCTCCACCCGGTTCCGGATGATCGCCGTCGTTGCTCCACGCGCACGTCACGCCGACCGGGTGCATGAGACGGCAGGAGGGGCAGAGTCGCGGCGGGGTCAGCGGCGTCCCGTGGTGGATGGACGTGTTCGCCACGTCAATACCGGCCAGGCTATCCGCGTCGGTGACGGTCTCGATCTCGGGCGTCGAGGCCAACATGGTGTTCATCGCCGCCAGACGGTCGCGAGCAACGTCTCCCACGTGGCCTGGATTGCCGGCGCTCAGGAGGTCGGCACCGACCGACTGCTCCACGTCCACGATCAGCGTCCCTGGACCGAGTTGGACCGGCGGGTGGCCGATCAAGGCTCCCGTGTCCACGAGGCGCTGCATCACGCTGACGATGTCGTCCTCGCTGGAGCGGATCGGCCAGGTCGGCCCATCTGTCCCATTCGGAGAAACGTCGCTGCCGATGCGGGCCGCTTCTGGGCCAGCATCTGGTCCGTTCGTGTTCTCCTCGTCACCGGAATCGGCCCACACGACCGGCCCACGGGGATCGAGGACACCGGCGTGACGGGCCGGTTGGGTCGGTTGGGCCGATTCCTGGAGTAGAGCCGAGGCCAGGTGGAGAACATCAGGGCGCGAGCCGCCGAGCGTCCGGCGGACGGTCAGGTGCCCGCGACCGTGCTCGGTCGAGAGGAGAAACCCAGCCTCGTTCAGCCGCTTGTGGAGCGTCTTCGGCTGGAGGCTGATCGTGTCGCCGACGCCCCTGCCGACGTCCTGAGCAGCGGCATGTGAGGCGTTCGGGTCGAGATAGAGGTGACCGCCATCGACCCAGCCGATCCGGGATCCCTGCGGTCGCCACCCTTCGGCGTACTGGTCAGATCGTGCATCGTCACGACGCCACCCCCACGCCTCGGCGTGCTCCGGCCGGTTTCCGTCGGGGCCAGCAACGTGGGCCTTGCCCGACGCGACGGCCGACCGGAGCAGGTCAATGAAGCGCTTGACCGGATTCTCGGACGCCTGGTTCACGGCCTGGGTCTTGCTGATCTCGCGGAAGGCGGCCAGACCCCGGCTCCAGAGCCGTTCCCGCTCGACCGCGTCGATGACCTGGGCATCCACGGAAGAGGTCAGGAATGCGTTCAGTCCGCACGCCAGGCTCTTCAGGTTGGGGGAGGTTCGGCGGTGCTGCTCACCTCCGCCGGCAAGGCTGTCCACGTCGGCGTCGGCCATGTCCAGCAAGGCCTTCCGGCCCAACGCGCCGCGCTGGGCCAGCCAGCAGATGTAGGCCGACATCGCGGAGGCGTACAGACCGGCGGCGGCGTCGGCCTGACACCGAGTGAGCCGGTCAACGTCCACGTCGTTCGGCCCGACCTCGATGACGACCATCCGCGCCACGAGGCTGGCGCCCTTTGGCACGTCCTCGCCCGTGGAGAGGGTGAGTCCACGCGGCGGCCGGGGCGGACGCAGCGAGCCGTCCGCCCGCATCCGCTGGCGAGCCGACCCGTTGGCCTGCGCCCGCATCACGCGGTCGGCCTCGCGGTTGGCCCGGCCGATCTCGTGCTGTGAGCCACCGGGCGCGAAGTCGTCGATCACGATCAGGGCGTCCTTCGCCCGGAACAGGAGGTCCTCGTTCGCGTTCGCGGTCGAGGACCACGAGCCGGGGAGGTGGCGGGAATCGAGGCCGGCGCCGTAGTGGCGTTGATCGAGGGCCGCGATCTCGGTCTTGAAGGCTCCGGTCGGCCCCGTGTAGTGGACGGACGTGTCGCTCGCGCCGAGGGGGGCACGGTAGGTCGCAGCGAGCAGGGGGAACAAGATGCGATCCGGGGCGAGATCGAGCAGGCCGAGGGAGGCCCGGACCGACCGATTGAGATCAGTACCGACCGGAGGGGCGGGCAGGACGAACCCGGCCAGGGGATCGTCGAGGCGCACCTCGACCCCGGAAACCGGCCCATTCGGCCCAATCGCCCCGCCGGCATGGAGGTACACGTCCTGCCCGTCGACTTCGCGCCAGCCCATGCTCGTGAAGACGGTCCTGGTGGTTGGGGTCCCTGACAGGAGTTAAATCGCGACACGGGCGTGATCGGCGGAGTGGGGGAATACGACCGCCCCGGCTCCGAGGGACTCGGCCGCCCAGCCCATCGCGGTGAACGTGCGGTTCGGGACACGGATCGTGCGGGAGCGTCCCCTCAGCGTGGCCTCGATCTCGAACAGGCGCTGCTGCTCGACGCCGTCGTCCTCGATGATGTCGGCGACGATGCGGGCGTCGAAGTTGGTCAGGCGAACCTCGGTCGGGCCGTCGCTGCCGGGACGAAGGTGGAGCAGTCCGCCGGAGTCCGAGCGGTAGGGAAGGTCAGCGTCATCGCCACCGGCCTGCCCGAACGCGATCTGCTCCGTCTCCAGGCAGAGCAGGTCGTCGACCGTGTATCCGGCCGCGAAGTAGTCGTCCAGCCCGGTCTTGACGCCGCCGGACCCCGCCGGCAGCCGGAGGACGTGAACGTCGGCATCACGCCCGGCTAGGAAGTCCCGGAGCCGCTGCAACGCCGTCGCGACCGAGGGCTTCGTCCATGCGTCCGAGTCGAAGACGAGGTAGACATCGCGGCCGTTGAGCGCGATGGCCTCGAACGCCGACAGGACGACCTTTCCACCAAGATCGTTGGTCCCCCTCCAGTTCCAGACGCCCAGCAACGCGATACAGCACAGGCCCTTCGAGGCCGCAGCGTCGCCCTTGCGGATCGCCTCGGTGATGAAGAGCGGGACCTTCGGGTCCGGGAGCCTGAGACGGCACACGGGATGCGCGTCGAGGACCATTCGGGACCCGGCCGGGATCTCGTACTTGACACGCTTGCCACCGCTGATCCGGGGCATGTCCGGGCGAACCTGATACGTGGCGATCTCGCCGGTCACGCCCCAGACCGGGAGCAGCAGTGCGGGGACGCTCGCCTGCGTCCGGCCGAACCCGAGGCGCGCCAGTTCAGCCTGCGTCTCGATGCTTCGGTAGCCGCGAGCGGCGGCGACCTCGTCAGAGATCGCGGACGCGCGAAGAAGATCTGCGTGGTGAGGAAGCAGACCGCCGCTCATGAGGCGGCCATATGATTGGGAAACGGGGCGACGGACGCGAGCACGGCGTCGTCCCGCCTACTCTTCGCCGCTGGCGGGCTTGTTGGCGTCGAACTGTTCGCGGGCGAGCCGCTCGGTCCAGGTCACCAGCGCGCTGGTCCGGATCCGGCGCGACCGGCCGACCGTGATCGACTCCAGACGGCCCGATGCGATCTCAAGATAGATCCGGCTCCGACTCAGTTTCGTGATGGCGGCCGCCTCGGCCGGGGTGACGAGGAGCGCTTCCACGGGACCTCCTTTGGCTGTCGGCCCCGGGTGGGCCGTTCGCGTCCCACTGTTTCCCCGTGGGACGACCACGGTCTACGGCTAAGCGTTACCATCGTCGTTATGCAGATGCATATTCCTTGGCCCGCAGCGGGCTGGCCGCTTCCGGCAGACGTGCGCGTCGAGGGCGGGGCGCTCGTCTACCGGCTCGGCGAGGTCGGCCACCGGTTGGTCAAACCCGAATTGGCGCACCTGCACCAGTTCGTGGCTCTCGCGACCGTGCCGGAGGGGATGCTGGGCGAGCGAGTTCTTGATTACGCACGAAAGTACGGCCCGCTGGGCCTCTGCCCTGGCCACGGACTTCCGAAGGGGCATCCCACTCTGTTCAACGCGAACGCGGCGACTGAGTTCGACGATCAGGCGCTCGATGAACATCGGGCGCGCCTGCTGCAGGTTCGCGACGGCCAGGCAGCGCCTTCAGACCCGCTGACGAGGTACCGGCTGTCGGTGTGCGGCTGGCCCGAGGACCCCACGGACTGGGTGCACGAGTCGCTATCCGACTGGCGCCGGTTCGCATGGGGCGCGCGGGCCGTCCGGCTCCTCTGGGGTAGCAAAGGTTCCCGTGATCGTGCGGATAGCCGCTTCCACGACAAGGGCCTTTGGGCGGCGCTGCTCGACGCTCGCATACTTCAGCGCCCGGTGTTCCTGCCGCCGGATCCGGTCCCGAAGACGGCCGATGCGTTGCCTGAACTTCGGCGCACGGTCGGCGACTGGCTATTGGCGGCCCACGTGCCCCTCGCGCTGGACCCTGCCACCGGCGGCTTCGTCTACCTGGCCACCACGCTCTTCGGCGGGCTTGCCATGCAACTCGCACTGACGCTCAGCCGGGGCGAGATCCTACTGCCGTGCAGCAAACCTGGCTGCCCCGAAACCGCGTTCTATGTTCGTCGGGGATCGCCGCCGTTCTGTGGGGACCACCGGAACACGAAGGCGCTCAACAGCGCCCGTCAGCGAATTTTCCGGGCAAACCACCCCGGCTACTACACGGCAGCCGCGAGGGCTGAGCGGGCCGCTCGGGGCGCGGGAAGACGCTTGGCCCCCACGGACAGGCACGAGTCGACCTGACGGCGGCGTCGGGGATCAGACACCTACCCGGTGCTGACATGCAGATCGGCAGACACTCTGGTGTCGGCGTCACTGAACCACGGCGTGATCGCTACGCGGTATGGCATAGACGGGACCGTGGACCCGAACTATGTCGTGCCGCGTTTTTCGTGCGCGGCCACCAGCAGGAGGGTGTGCCATGCGGGCACCGGAAGCGTCACGCGAGCAGCGGGTGCGCCGTCTCGCCCAGCGCCTTGACTACGCGGTCACAAAGAGCCGCCGCGACGGCACGTTCGGGATCATCGACCCGTACCGCAACGCGTGGGTGTACTGCGACCCCAGCAACGGCTTCGGTCGCACGCTGCACGAAGTGGAGGACTGGCTGACCGAGGCGGCGCGGGTGGAGTAGACGGGGGCGACGAGGCCTCTTCGCGGCCGCGAACGTCGTCCTGTCGGAGACCCTCACCATTCAGGTGAGGGTCTCCGGTTCCCCCGACGGCCGGGTGCGTATGCGGTCGAAATGAACGGCAACATGGAAAGGCCCTTACCGCCCGGGGCCGCCGGATAGACTCCGTCCATCAAGGTCCTCGACCGAGAAGGCTCTGGAGGACGGATGACGCAGGAGACCCTGGGCCTCAGCCAGCAGGCGCTTGAGTCCCGCCTGTGTGCGGCTGCCAACAGCCTCCGGGGTCCGGTCGACCCGTCCGACTTCAAGGCTTCGTGCCAGCCAGGCCTCACCACCACCAACGCGTCGCCATGGGCACCAGTCGCTGTCGGTCTTGCTTCGTGGTAGGTCCAGTCGAATGGAGGGATCCGTGGCGGAGACCGGATGGATCTTCGGGGACGTTCCGGGGAACCCAGAGGGGACCACATACGCGGACCGGCGGTCACTGAGCGAAGCGCGTGTTCACGCTCCGCTTGAGGCGGGAATTTGGGGTAGACAGGCCGAAGGCGTCGTCTCCATTGTCCTAAACGGTGGTTATGAAGACGACGAGGACAACGGCGATCAGATCGTCTACACAGGCCACGGCGGTCAACCGCGTGGAGGGCGGCACCAGATCGCGGATCAGGAACTCGCCCTCGCAAACCGCGCACTGGCTCGAAACGTTACTGATGGGTTGCTCGTCAGGGTCATACGGGGGCCTCGCGGAGACCCGAGACACTCGCCTAAGGTGGGCTTCCGGTACGACGGTCTCTTCCGGGTTGATCGGTACTGGCACGAAGTCGGCAAGGGCGGGTTTCGCGTCTACCGCTACGAGTTGACCAAAGCCACGAACCCCATCGCAGGGAACATCACGCCAGAGCCGATACCTGTGGGTCCGCGCCCGGACGGCTCGCCAGTGACCCGACGCGTGACGACGACGACGCAGCGGGTGGTCCGCAATACCGCCGTCACGCAGTGGGTCAAGGAGGAGCATCGGTACGCCTGCCAGATCTGCGGGATCGCCCTCACGACTCCTGCAGGCCTCTATGCCGAAGGCGCCCACATTCGGCCCGTTGGCGGGGAACATCACGGTGCAGATGAGCCGGGCAATGTTCTGTGCCTTTGCCCGAACCACCACACTCTCTTCGATCTTGGGGCCGTTGCCGTGGCCGATGACCTGACCGTGGCAGACACCGTCTCTGGTGCGCATCTAGGGCGCCTGCGGACGACCCTCCGACACGAGATCGATCTCAGCCAACTTCGGTACCACCGAGAACACTTTGCTAGAGCGAAGTAGGGGGCGTGTCACGCAGTCGTCGCCGAGGTGGAGATCGCTTCGATGCAGGACGAACCGTCGGAGAGGCAAGACGCGGGCCAGCCGCGTGACCGCCGACATCCAGATGCGATCTCGACCGCCTACGACAGCGAGGCCCACCCCGACGCCGACGTGTTCGACCCCATCGCATGGTTCGAGGGGACGGGCGATGACCTCGGTCGGCCGCCAGGCTACCTGGAGGACTTCAACCGTCGGCTGGAGAAGAACCTGGCGATGTACGCGGCGAGGGCCGAGACGGTCGACACCCACACCGCCGACATCGGTGTCGGCCCGGCCCGCGACCCTGAGGGTGGCCTCCGGATCGTCTGCGACCAACCGGACTACTCGGATGTCGAGCCGCCCGTCCTAGGGGACGGCGGGACGGAGGATCTCGACATCGATGACACGGAGATCTCCGGCGCCTACCTGCTGGTGCAGCGGACCGACGACGCACTGCGCCTCGGACCGTCGATGAAGCGGTTCGCCGACCTCATGAAGACCGAGATGGACGCGAACCCGCCACCCGGATACGTGTCGTCCACCGTCGAACTCGTTGAGGACGAGGAGGAACCAGAGTGATCTCGGACCGGTCGACACGCCCGTCCGCCTAGCGCGTTCTCACCGTCCTAGACTGATCTCGTCGCCGACTAGCAGCCAACCGCCCGGTCCGCCCCTCTGCCGGAGAGGTCCTCGATGTCCGCGCAGGCCAGTCGCACCCAGCCCGTCGGTCTCCCCGGTGGTGCCCCGCTCGCTCCGGGGGAGAAACCGCTCGTCGGTGACCGGTTCATGCTCAGCACGGTCGCCTTCTACCTGCACACCGATCTCGTCCTGACGAACCGGCGGCTCTACGCCATCCGGCCCAACGTACTTCTGGGCGTTGTTCCGGTCGGAGCGTCGCGGTCGAATTTCCCCATCGACAACATCGCGGGGGTGACGGCCGCCACCCGCTTCGACATCCCCGCCGTGCTGATCGGTGTGGTCGGGACGCTCGTGGGCATCGTCGCGCTCACGGGTCCGCTGCTCCCGGTCGGGGTCATCCTCATCGTGATCGGCCTGCTCCTGGTCCTCGGCTCACCGAAGCAGACAATCGAGGTGATGAACAGCGGCGGCGGCACGATCCCGTTCCACGTGTCGGTCCTTGAACGGTCGCGCACGGTCGAGTTCGCCAACCTCGTGTCCGAGGCCATCGCCCGAACCAGCGCCCGCAGCGGACCGCTCGTCGGGGGTCCTGCTGGTCAGCCGACGCGAGCGGACGACCCAACCGAGGCGCTGAGCCAACTCACCCGGATGCGCCAGCAGGGACTCATCACCGAGGCCGAGTTCAACGCGAAACGAGCCGAGATCATCGCCCGGCTCTGACCGTCGTCCCGCTATCTCATGGTCACGAAGGAGGAGGCCCAGTGGGCGCATGGCTGCCGCCGCAACGCGGCCGCTTGGCTCGGTCCGCTGACCCGCCGGGCACCGGCTGGCTCGGGCGTCTAGTAGCGGAGCAGCGTCATCACGGCGCCGACCCTGTTGTAGAGGTACAGCCCAATCGGGAGCGTGATGATGATCACGCAGAGGAACCACGCCACGGTCACGTAGATGGCGCCGAGCCACCAGCCGGCGAGCAGGAACCACACGGCGCGGCCTGCCATCGGCAGCTGGGGCACCGTCCCGCCGCGCATGAAGGTCACGCCGTCGCGCACCTCGGTCACGTACGCCTCGGACCTCGGCCGCAGCGTCAGCACGGCAGGCAGTCGGTTGAACAGCGCGAACCCGAAGGGCAGCCCGATGATCGTGATGCAGAGCGCGTACGCGAGGACGGTCGCGATGGCGCTGAGCCACCAGCCGATGAACACGAACCAGACGGCTCGAACCAAGAACCCGGGGCCGGATGCCTGCGGCTGAACAATGACGTTCATGGTGGTCGCGTTCATCTGGGCTGGTTGCACAGGCGGCGGGGCAACAACCACCGGGGTTGCAGCTGGAGCGACCACGGGCTGAACGAGCAGCGGCTCGACGGGCTGAAGTCCCGTAGCCGAAGTCTCCATGTGAGTCCCTTCAGCGAGGCCACGTTCCCTCGCGGGTCAGAAGCATCCTCGGCCTTGGATCGAGCCTTCGACGACTACGACGTGCGCATACGAACACGGGGTCGGGATGCCGCATGAACCTACACGGCGATCCACGCCCGGTCATTACGACGCGTCATCCCCACTGGCGTCCGCCGAAGCCTTGGCGAACTCGCGATCCTTCGGCACGTCGTTCGATCCACAAGAGGGCTGCCCCCTTCACCCAGACTGGGCTTCCCGGGGCGATACGGTCGGACAACCCTGCTCGGCGGCCGGGAAACCGACGCCCCAGTACGGTCGCACCGGCATGTCGCACGACTTCCGTCTCCACCTGCGGGCCAGCGCGTGCATCAGTCGGCGCGTGGGCCTCTGGACCTCCAACCACTCGAACCAGCCGACGGGAAGCGGCCCGACCGTTATGCGCGGCGCCTCGGCGTATGCGCAGGCTGCCGGGTGGTCAGATCCTGCGTCCCACGCGTGATCGAGAAGCACGAGGTAGCGTCGTCCGGTGAGCCAGCCGGCGCCACGGACCTCGACGCCGAGACAGCCTGCATACCCAAGGTCGGCGAAGTGCTCGGCTGCCTCCGCTCGACTGAGCAGGAGTGCGTCGGGTGGGCGGGCCACGCTAGCTCGGGCGAGGGTCGGCATGCAGGCGAACACCAGTCGGCTTGGCGGAACCCGACGCCCCATCGCCGAGAGGTCGTCGAGCACGACGCCGACGAGATCGTCGAACAACGTCTCATACGGTGGAATCATCGGACGCCACAGATCTAGGCACTTCGCCGCCTCGTCCACCGGTCAGTCCTCTCGGTTGGCGCGGAGGAGCCGACGGATCGGGTCGAGGAGGTGCGACCGTCGCCCGACGGGCGCCGACTCGTCGGCGAGCAGGCGGTGTACTTCGCCCCGCCGTTCTTCGGCTCGGCGTTGCTCCTCGATGGCTTGTGTCTCCAGCATGTCCCGGAGCGGGCCGTTAGGCAGTATCAATCCCATCCCCAGCGCCTCCGGTAGACGATAACGTGCCCACCCTCGCGCCATGCACTCCGACCCGACGCCGCACGGCGCACCGCATCCGGATAGCCGAGCGCCCCGGTCGAGCCGACCCGTGGGGGGCGGATGAGGACGTCTCCCGCCCGCAACCAGCGCCTCCGCGCGTTCATGAGCCGATCAAGTGGGACGCCAGGCGGCTTGGGCGCGGGCTGACGGCCGAGGATCTGGAACGCGCGCTGCGGCGGTATCCGGGGGCGATCTGCCGGAGTGCCGCGAGCAGGCCGTATAGTCAGGCGGATGGTCACGCTGCCGCCGATGCCACCGGACAAGTGGAACGCGTGGCGTGTCGCCTCCATCCGGCGGTACGCGAGCGACATGATCCGGGTGGGGTCATGGCCTGCCGAGGACGCGGAGGCCCGGGCCGCATCCCTGTTCGCCCGCTTAGTCCCGGATGGGCAGTCCACCGCCGGGCACGAGTTCCGGTCGGTCGTGAACGAGGCCGGAGAGACGGTGGGCGCTATGTGGTTCGCCCCGGATGCCGAGATCGGGCGCGGCGCGGCGTTCCTCCAGGCGGTCGGGTATTCGGAGACCAGCGTCTCGATGATGAAGCGCCTCGCCTGAGGCCCTTTCCCTCGGGGGGATAATTCGTCCAGCGGGAGGCTCTGACACGCGGCCCATGCCCACGGCCGCCCAAGACCGCGCCGAGCCACTGGCGAAACCGACCCGCGTTGATCGCGTCCCGGACGTTGATCGCGTCCCAGCGGAGGGTTAGGGATGCGTGCGCGTGACGTGGGTCGCCGGGTGCTCGTCAGCCTGACGGTCCTGATCCTGCTGACTGGCTGCAGTTCGAGTGCGAGTCCGAAACCGGCGGTTGGGGGTGCCGCCGCAAGCGCATCGCCACCCCTGATCTACGACCAACATGCCAACCCGCAGGCCGACATCGACGCGGCGGTCGCCGCCGCGAAGGCCGACGGACGCCGCGTGCTCATCGACTTCGGGGCCGACTGGTGCGACGACTGCACGGCGCTTGCAGCGGACTTCGCTTCGCCCCAGATCAAGCCGTTCCTCGACGCCAACTTCCATGTCGTGCACGTCTACATCGGCCACTGGGACGCGAACCAGGTGGTCCAGTACAAGTACCGGGCGGGGAGCGCGGTCATGCCGATCATCGCCATCCTCGACGGCACGGGCGCGAACCTCTACCAGAGCAGCGATCTCAACAGCGCGGCGAGCATGAGCGTCACCGACGTGATGACGTATCTGCAGAAGTGGGCACCCTCGCCCCCCCTGACTCCAGCCGGTGGCGGCTCGGCGACCGTTGCCACGCCGACACCCGGAGCCAGCCCGACGGTTGCCCCGACCATCGGCACCCCGGCCGATGATGGCGCACGCATCGTCAACGTCACGACGCTTGGTGCTCGCTCCCGTGATCTCACCATCGACTCGCCCGCCGTCGGCACCGTCATGGTGCGGCTCCTGATCCCGAGCGGGTTCGACGCCCAGCCCTCCACCCGCTGGCCCGTGCTGTATCTGCTGCACGGCGCGACCATGTCGCACGCGGACTGGATGGACAACACCGACGTGGAGACGCTGACCGCCCCGACGGACCTCCTCGTCGTGATGCCCGATGCGGGCACGTTGGGGTACTACTCGGACTGGTGGAACGGCGGCGCGGGAGGACCACCGAAGTGGGAGACCTTCCACCTGATCGAACTGCGCCAGTTGCTGGAGCGGAACTGGCACGCGGGTGACAAGCGCGTGATCGCCGGTCTGTCGATGGGCGGCTACGGCGCGATGGAGTATGCCGAGCGCCAGCCGGGGATGTTCCTCGCCGCCGCCTCGTTCAGCGGGGTCCTCGACACGGTCGGCGGACACGCCGACACGGCGGCTGCCCTTGTTCCCGGCCTGACGTGGGCCACCGACCTGTGGGGAGACCCCGTGGCGCAGGCCAACGTGTGGAAGGCCCACAACCCGACCGCCAACGCGGCGGCCCTCAAGGGCACCGCGCTCTACGTGGCCTACGGAGACGGGAAGATCGGACCGCTCGATGGCAGCGGCACCTCGGCGGACCCATTGGAGGCGTGGATCGCCCCGATGAACGACACGTTCGTCCATCAACTCGCCGCGTTGAACATCCCGGTGACCGTGGACGCCTACGGATCGGGCACCCACACGTGGCCGTACTGGCAGCGCGACCTCCATCGCTGGCTGCCGCTCGCACTCAAGGCCCTCGGCGAGTAGCCGTGATCACCCCTCTTTAGGGTGGTGCGAGGCCCATGAGCAGGTCCCTGGCCGGGATCCACACGGACGAAGGCTCCCGCTGAACTCGCCGACGGGCGCAGGTTGGCCGCTCATCTCGTACTTCTAAGGGGAAGGTAGTACGTCCGGCACCTCAGCCGGGTCGGGATGAGGCCCGAAACGTGATCCCGCGAGACGCCGGATCTCGGTGATCGTCACGCGGCGGGAGGATATCGGCGCCCCGGTAACCTCCTGCGCGCCGCCCCGGACCAGGCTCTCGCGGATCGGCAACGTCGACGGTCGAAACCACCACCAATCCCACCCCAATCTTCGGGATGCGGTAACACGTCCCGTGCTGCCAGGACGGCCTTCCGAAGGCGAGGTTGACCGAATACGCGGTAGTCGTTGTCGGTCTTCTCGTCTGGTCATTGGCACGGTCGCGACCAGCCGACTTGAGCACGATCTTGCTCGTGGGCGACCATCGGCGGAGGTGCCAAGAGAGGTCCCGAGCCGGGCGACCGTGAGCGTAAAGATCTACAGAGTGGACACCCTCGACACCTCGCACGCGCGAGAGACCCCGCCGTCGCGACCTCAGCCCTGCCCGATCTGAGATCCACCAACGGGTGACCGAGCACTCTTTGGGTGGTGCCAGGTTGACTCCCTGGACGGTCGCGCGCGCGAGGCCCACGACATCACCGGTCACCTTGGGCGGCCGAGAGATCCTGTGGCAGGTGGCCGAGGACGCTCGGATCATTGGCTGGTTGCCTGTGCGTCACCGCTGGTTGGTAATGTGACGGCGCCATGGCTACTGATGAGCGGCTCGACACGCTGACTGGGCTTCTGCATACGTCAGCCTTTCCTGCGCTCGAACGCATGTCGACAGACGCCGTAGTCCTGCTCCTCAACATCGACGCCTTCCGTGCGGTGAACGAGCAGCAGGGCTTGTCGGTGGGAGACGCCCTGCTCGCAGAGATCGGCCGTCGCCTGCGAGAGTCCGCCGCCCCATGGCCCATCTATCGAAATCGGCGGCGATGAGTTCGCCGTGCTGGCTCACCTGCCCGAAGAGGACGACATCCGCCGCCTCGGCGTTGCCATACGCTCCTCTGTCGAGGAGCCGTTTCGCGGCCTGGCCCTCACGGTGACGATGGCCGCCGCTCGCTGGTCCCCGATGGCGACGGGCGAAGACATGCTCCGATTGGCGGATCACGGTCTCTGGACTCAGAGATCTGGCAAGCGCGGGCACCTGGTTCTGTTCCCACGCTGACAGGTCGGCGAGGCCTAATGGACTGAGTCGCACGCGGACATGCCAACCGGGCGTGACGCGCAGGCACGTTGACTCAATGGAAGGTCGCGCGCGTAAGGCCCCCGACCGTAACGCGGGTCATCCTGGGCGGCCGGGAGATCCCGCGACGAGGGCCGAGCACGCCTGGGCGGATGGTCGAGGCAGTCGAAGGTCGCGCGCGCGAGAACCAGGCGGATCCTGGTTGTCGTGGGCGGCCTCCCCGGGCTTAACTCCGCCCTCGTCTGGTCTCCGGAGCGCTGCTCGCCCCACCGCGATCTACCTGCCAGGCTGCGGCGACCGCGTAGGAAGCCCAAGGGCAGGTCATCGTCGAGGGGCTGGGTCCGAGTGCCAGCCCGCGACCGCAACGACCCTCTGTGGTCGTTGCAGCCTCCTTCCAGGTCGTTCCAGCGACCGCTGCAGTGGCCGCTCAGCGGCGCTTGGAGCGGATGCTCGGGTGGTGGGGCAGGAGGTTGTGCGTTCCGCACGCCGGGCAGGCTACCCGGCTCAACCGCGACCCGATGATCAGGTCCAGAACCGTGCGGCGGAACCGGGTCCGGCAGAAGCCGCAGGTCACCTCCAAGCGCGCGACCACGTAGAGCACGTTCGGCGGGAACATGCCCACGCGGACCGGGTTGATCGCCTCGACCTCCAGTGCCATGCCAGCGGCCTCGTTGGGGTCGGGTCAGCCCGGTTCCTGGTCGCTCTTCGCGTCCTTCCGCCAGCCGAGGTGCTTGCGCAGCCAGCCGACCGAGGCGAGGTGGTACGTCGCCGTCTCGTCGTAGGCCGGGAGCCGGTCGACCTCCGAGCGCGTGAGGACCGTCCGGACCTCAGCGAGCGACATGCTCGCGATGTCGTCGGCGTCGACCATCACGTCGGCGCGTCGCCCGGTGAGGCTGACCCGCAGGCCGTGGAAGATGTCCTCGCCGTCGGACCCGAGCACCTCGGTGACGGCGCCGACGCGGATCCCGTCGGCGGCGGTCACCGGCGTGCCGTAGACGATGGAGCGCCACGAGATGGGATCGGTCTCCGGCACGACGGCCTCCTCACGAGGTTCAGGGACGAGATCTCGGCCAGGTCGGCGAGCCGTCCGCCCACAAGCGTGAGCAGTCTTATCCTGAACCCCTTCTCTCATCACCGCGCCGCGTCTTCTCGGCACGGGAGTGGGTCGGCTGAACAGGGGTGAGATTGCGCGGCGATGAACAGGCGCGGCGTTTCCTACGACGTCGGGCGGGTCATGTACGGAAACTGGCGTCCGGTCTTCGATCCGACGGTCGTCCACCGCGAACTGGCGATCATCAGGAATGATCTCCACTGCAACGCCGTCCGGATCTGCGGCCGGGACATTGACCGGCTCATGACGGCAGCCGAGGACGCCCTCGGACAGGGCTTGGAGGTCTGGCTCTCGCCCGAGTTGTGGGACAAGAGCCAGGACGAGACGCTCGCCTACATCACGAAGGCCGCCACCTCGGCCGAGCGCCTGCGTGCGCGATGGCCGGATCGCCTCGTGCTCGTCGTGGGGGGCGAACTGACCCTCTTCATGCGCGGGATCATCCCGGGACGGAACGTCGCCGAGCGGTTCGGCAGCCCGGCGAACCGGGTGTTCCTCAAGGCGGGCAGGCACAACGCACCGCTCAACGCGTTCCTCGCCAAGGTGACGACTGCCGTTCGAGCGGCCTTCGGCGGCCCGCTCACGTATGCCTCACTTCCCTGGGAGGCGGTCGAGTGGAGCGCCTTCGACTTCGTGGGGGTGGACCACTACCGGGCAGCGCAGATCCGGGACCGCTACGTCGAGATGCTCGGACCGGCCTTGAGCCACGGCAAGCCCGTGATGATCATGGAGTTCGGATCCGGACGTATCGGGGAGCCGACACCTCGACCGAGGGGATGGCGGGCGACATCTCCGATTGGCGCTCGCTCGGGCTGCACCACATCCCGCTCGTCGGTCGCTTCGTCCGGCCGCATCTGCGTGGCGATCACGTCCGAGACGAGGAACTTCAGGCCCGCGAGATCACCGAGATGCTCGGCCTGCTCGACGGCGCGGGCGTCGAGGGCGCGTTCGTCATGACCTTCGTGTCGCCCATCGCGCCGACCGACGACGATCCCCGCTACGACCTCGACATGAACAGTTACAGCCTCGTGAAGACCTACGCGAACGGGCACGGCACGACGTATCCCGACATGCCCTGGGAGCCGAAGGCGTCGTTCCGTGCCGTGGCGGACTACTACGCCGGGCCAACTCCGTCGCCTCGGAGCCTCTGACCTCGCGCCATGGAACTCGCCCTGCGAAACCTTCTGTTCACCCTCGTCGTGCCCGGTCTGGGTGGGGTGTACGCGCCCTGGTGGATCCTGACCCACGACGGCACGACTCCCAAGACCCTCGTGTTGCCAGCGGTCGTCGTCATCGCTCTCGGGGCGGCCCTGTACATCTGGTGCCTGTCGCTCTTCGCCATCATCGGGCGCGGCACCCCGGGACCGTGGGATGCTCCCCGGCGAGTCGTCGTGGTGGGGCCGTACCGCTGGGTCCGCAACCCGATCTATGTCGCCGCGCTCCTCGTCGTGGTCGGCGAGGCGTGGCTCTTCCTCGCGCTCCCCCTGGTCCTCTATGCGGCTGCACTCGCCGTCGGGGTTCACCTGTTCGTCGTCGGCTACGAGGAGCCGACCCTCCGGCGCCGGTTCGGTGACGAGTACGCCGCGTACCAACGCCACGTCAGGCGCTGGGTCCCGCTCCCCCCGCGACGGGACGCGGCCTAGCGCCCGGCGTCACTCGCGCGGATCAGCCCGACGGCCGCTTGCGCGTGATCTCGCGCTCGTAGTCGGGGTAGTACCGCCCGATCACGGGGAGGTCGAACTCCCGCAGGATCGACTCCTTCGGCTCGCGCTCCAGTAGGAAGCCGAAACTGGCCCGCACGAGGTCCTCGGGATCCGAGGCGCCGGGTGCCAGGCGGGCGAGATCGGATCGCGCCACGCGTACCCGATGGCGGGTCGTGACGCCGTTCGCCACCGTCACGTCGCACAGCCAGCCCCCGGACGCGGCCGTGGTCGTGATGTCGATCCTGGGCATTGCTGGGACTTGTCCTCCCATTGGGGAGTGTCTCTCTGTGTCCCAGCGTCAGGGTAGCGACCACGCTTGCCGCGCCCTTTGACATCCACCGTGACATCCACCGATTGGTATCTCGGTGCCGCCTGGTGCCGCTCAGGGACGCGATCTGATCGGGGCGGTGGGGTGGCCTACGGGGCTTGAACCCGTAACCTTCGGAGCCACAATCCGATGCTCTGCCAGTTGAGCTAAGGCCACCACGGTCGCCGCGCGTGGCGTCGCCGCAAGGCGGTACGCGGGACCGGGCGGAGTATACGCGAGCAGGGGCGGCGCAAGCGCCGGCGTGTCGGAAGAGCCGACGGGGCCCGCGACCTGATCGGCCGGCAGCCGCCGCACGACACGGCGCCCGTGGGTTCCCTTGGGCAGAGGCCCAAGTCAGCCCGTGACGGGACCCAGCACCACCTCGTCGTACGTCCACCCGTCGAGGTCGGGCGGATCGTAGCCGAGGATCGTCAGCGAGTGCCGGACCTGGGCGCGGTGCTCGCACCCATGGTCCAGGGCCTGGATGAAGAACGTGATCGCGCGGACCGTCGCCGGCTCTCTCCGCCGGACGGCAGTCACGACTGCATCGGGCGCAGCCGACTCCGCGAGCTCGACAAGGGCGTCCGCCGATGCCGCTGCCCGCCGGCGCAGGACGCGAACCGAGGGCGCCAGCGCCTCCGGTGGGACGGGCCGGTCGGTGCCGCCAGCCGAATCCGGGCCCGGGGCCAGCGTGCCGCGCAGGCCCCGGACGTAGCGCTCCTCGGCCTCGACGAGGTGCCGCAGCGTTGCGCCGAGACCTCCGAAGGTTCCCTGGACAACGAACTCGAGCTGGTCGGCCGGAAGCCCTTCGCACGCGGCGAACAGCCGGTCGGAGGCCCACGCGTGGTGACGGAAGAGTGCGACGAATCCTGCATCCATGGGCGAAGCATAGCCATCGCTGGGGCGCCCCAGCCAGCCGTGCCGTCGCTTGCGCACATCAAGCGCGCGGCCACCCCCGAGGGGCAGGACCTCCGTCGGCGTGTCGGCGGGACCATCGCGTCGGCTGACCGGAGGCGCTCCGCCACCTACGGTTGGTTCACGCCATGCGCAACACACGCTCCCCCAGGCCTGCTGTCCCGGTCCATCTCGCGCTCATGCTCGCCTTCACGCTCGTCTCGACCGGCGCCGGGCTGCTCGCGCTCCCGGGCCGCGTCCTCGGCTGGAGCGACGGCACGTTCTCGGCCGCGGCGGAGCAGCAGCTCTTCGGGTTGACCAACCAGGCCCGTGCAAGCGCCGGCCTCCCCGCGCTGCGCTGGGACTCGACGCTTGCGGGGATCGCGCGGTGGCGCTCGCAGGACATGGCGACGCGTGACTACTTCAGCCACAACATCCCGCCGACCGGCGAGATGGTGTTCGACGTGATGGACCAGCAGGGCTACTGCTATCGCCTGGCCGGCGAGAACATCGGCTGGAATAACTACCCGGACGACCAGGCGACCGACGTCGTCCAGACCGATTTCATGAACTCGCCGGAGCATCGCCAGAACATCCTGGGACCCGCCTGGAAGGTCGCCGGTGTCGGGGCGTACAAGCTGGCCGACGGACGCAAGTTCTACACGGTCCTCTTCGCGGACACGACCGGCTGCAGCTCGGCCCCGGCCGCGACTCCGACGCCGAAGCCAACAGCCACGCCAACTCCGAAGCTCGCGGTCACCACCGCGCCGGAGCCGACCCCAGCGGCGACCCCGTCCCGGACCCCGAAGCCGACCCCCAGGCCCACCCCGGACCGCGCCGCCGAGCCGACGCCGACCCCGACGCCGACACCGGTGTTGACGCCGGCCCCGACCCCGACGCCGACACCGGTGTTCACGCCGGCCCCGACAGCCACCCTGGTGCCCACCCCGGGCGCCACCGCGCCGCTCCCTGACGGATCCGACGGGCTGCCGACGGGCGATCCCGCGACGCTTCGGGTCCGCGACACGGCCCCACCGTCGGGCCTCGTGACGGGGCTCCTGGGCGGTGTTCCCGGGCTGATCTTCAATCCCTAAGCTCGGGCTACCCGGAGTCCGGGTCGGCGCGCGGCTCCGGTAAACTCCCTGCGTGCTGATCGACACGCGCCGCCCATCCCGGTCGCGGTGATGCCTCCCATCCTGGAAGCGCGCGACGTCTCGAAGCGCTACCGGCTCGGCGCCGGGGACGTGGATGCGGTACGGGGCGTCTCGCTCGCCGTGCAGGCCGGCGAGTTCGTGGCGTTCATGGGACCGTCCGGTTCCGGCAAGAGCACGCTGCTTCACCTCCTCGGCGGGCTGGACCAACCGACGTCCGGCGACGTTTTGCTCGACGGCGCGCTCGTGAGCCGCCTCTCCGACGACGCGGCGACGAAGCTTCGCCGCGCGAAGACTGGCTTCGTCTTCCAGTTCTTCAACCTCATCCCGCTCCTGAGCGTATGGGAGAACGTGGCGCTCCCGTTCACGATCGCAGGCGAGGATCCCCGCCATGGCGAAAAGGCGGCGGCGATCGCGGCCGCCCTGGAGGCCGTCGATCTCGTGGGGAAAGAGACCAATCGGCCCGACCAGCTCTCGGCCGGCGAGCAGCAGCGCGTTGCCCTTGCGCGCGCGCTCGTGCGCCGTCCCGCGCTCCTCCTCGCGGACGAGCCGACCGGGAACCTCGACTTCGCCACCGGGACGGAGATCCTCGACCGCCTCTGGCGCTCGTGCAACGAGGACGGCCAGACGGTCGTCCTCGTCACGCACGACGCGAAGGCTGCCGCGTATGCGGATCGCGTCTACGTCCTGCGCGACGGGTCACTGCGCGACGAGATCCGGCTGGGCCGGCGCGAGGATCATGGGGCAGCGCCGCTGATCGCGCGGCTCGCCGACCTGGGCCTCTGAGGCGTGGGCGCCATCGACGCGCTCGCGCGGCGGACGCTCGTGGCTCGACCGCTCCGCACGGCGCTGACCATCCTCGGGATCGCGCTTGGGGTCGGCGTCCTCGTCGCGGCGCTCGTCATCAACGCCGGTCTCGACGCAACGGCCGAACGGAGCGTCCGCGACCAGCTCGGGACCGCCGGTCTGCGCGTCGCCGGGTTCGAGGAGCGAGGCCTATCGCCGGCCTCGCTGGCGGCGATGACGACGACACCCGGGGTCGCGGTCGTGGCGCCGGAGCTGGAGCAGCGCACCTATCCTGTCCCGGCGCCTGGCTCCGGGTCGGGACTGCCCGCGCCTGTGACCGTGACCGGCGTGGACCCGGTCGTGGATCCCGCGCTGCACGATCGTCCCCTCGCCACGGGCTCGCCGTTGCCCGCCGCGGGCGGCGACGTGGTCCTCGTGTCCGACGCGCTCGCGCAGGAGGACGGGCTCGTCGTGGGCGGAACCATCACCCTCAATGGGTCCGCCGAGTCGGGCCCGCGGGCGTTCCGCGTGTCCGGGATCCTGGCGGCTATCCCGGGGGACCCGGACCCGGCCGGCCGGAGCCTCGTGATCCCGCTGGGAGCCGCCCAGGCACTGTTCGGCACCGACGGGGTGAGCAGGGCGGACCTGGGCCTTGCGCCGGGCGCCGCGGTGAGCACGGTGTCGGCGGCCCTCGAGCGTCGCCTCACGGCCGATCCGTACACGCTCTCGACCCCGCAGGACATGCTCGCCGACCTGCTCGCCTCCACCGCCGACTTCCGGGCCACGATCGCGCTCGTGGCGGCGATCTCGCTCTTCGGCGGAGCGTTCCTGATCTTCAACACCCTTGCCATGACCGTCTCTGAGCGGACGCGCGAGGTGGGCCTCCTGCGCGCAGCGGGCATGACTCAGCGCCAGATCTCGCTCCTGGTGCTCGTCTCGGCGGGGCACCTCGGTGTCGCGGGCGTGGTGATCGGCGTCGCGGCCGGTGTGGGGCTTGCCGCTGCGATGACGGCCTGGCTGCTGCCGGGCGGAGGTGCCCTGGCAATCCGCGAGCTCGTGATCCCGCCCGGCGGACTCCTCCTCGGCGCCATGCTGGGCTTCGGCGTGACGATCCTTGCCGCGCTGGAGCCCGCGCTGCGCGCGGCCCGAATCTCGCCGGTCGCCGCGCTCACCGCGCGGCTCGACCAGGCGACGGTGCTGCGTGCCCGCCTGCGCTGGCTCACGCTCGTGTTCGTCGTGGTCGGGGTCGCCGGGATCGCCCTCTGGCCCGGCGCCCTGGACGCCGGCTCGGGCGCTGCCCGGCCGCTCGCGATCTTCGGGTTGTTTCTCGGGGTCGCGCTCGTCAGCCCCCTGCTCGTCGGTCCGCTCGGGGTTCTTGTCGGGTTCCCTGCCCGGTCGTTCCTGCCCGCGGAGGAGCGCCTGACACGCAGCGCGCTCGTCCGCGACCCCAGCCGGACGGCCCTCACCGTCGGCGCCCTCGCCCTCGCGCTCGCCGTGCTCGTCGCGCTCGGCGGCGTCGCGGCCACGACTCGGGATGCGGCCACGGCGTGGTTGACCGACGTGGTTCCGGGCGAGGCGCTCCTCACCTCGATCCGTCCGGTCTCGCTCGACGCGCCACAGCTTGCCGACCTGGCGGCCGTGCCGGGCGTGGCCCGCCTGAGCCCGATCGGGTTGTTCGCGGTCGCGGTCGGAGGGCAGCGGGTGGATGCGGCCGCCGTCGTCGGTGCGGATCTCCTGACCGACGGCCGCCTCACGCTCACCGCAGGAGACCGCGCGAGGGCCCTGCCCGCCCTCGATGCGGGGGGCGCGGTGATCCTCCCTGCGTCGCTGGCGAACCGCCTGGGCCTGCCGCTCGGGGGCTCGCTGCAGGTCCTCGCCGGCCGCGAGATCGTGGCGCTGCGCGTCGTGGGGATCGCCGCCCGGACAGTCCCGGGAAGCTCGGGCGAGGCCGTCCTCGTCGGCTGGCCGGACGCCACGCAGCGCCTCGGCGTGTCGGGCGCCGACATCTTCGCGGTCCGCTATCTCCCCGGGCAGGCAGCGTCGGCGGCGTCCGCGCTCGGCCCGCTGGCCCGCGCCGACGCGCTGGAGCCCGCGCCGCTCCAGGCGCTGGCGGGCACGATCGGGGCGTCGGTGAATCGCCTCTTCAATCTCCTGACGGCCCTCGCCGCCATCGCCCTGATCATGGCGGGCTTCGGGATCGTGAACACGCTCACGATGAACGTCCTCGAACGCGTCCGCGAGCTCGGGTTCCTGCGTGCCGCCGGACTCACGAGGCGCCAGGCGCGGCGACTCGTCGTGCTCGAGGCAGCGGTGCTCGGCGCGGTCGGCGCGATCATCGGGGTAGCGGCCGGTGTCGTCGCGGGGATCCTCCTTGTCGCGTTCGGGTCGGGTCCCGGAGTCGCGTACGACCCGGGCTGGTGGAGCATCGGCGCCGCGGTCGTCGGCGGAATTGGTCTCGCGGTCGTCGCCTCCGCCTGGCCGGCGCGCCTCGCAGCCCGGATCGAGATCGTGCGCGCGGTGACGTTCGAGTAGCGTACCGGGCGGGTCATCCTGCCAGCGCAGGGCGTTCCGACAGGCGTTCCAGGAGGCCGGGAGGCTGTCTGGTAGACTCGGCCCGCGCGGTTGCCCGACCGCCAGCGGGAGGAGCGAATGACAGCTGCGGCGCCCCGCCTCAACCGGCTCCCGGCGGGTGAGCGGGGGATCACGATCGGCGACTTCCTCGTCCCGATCGCGATCGGCGAGCGGATCAGCGAACGCGCACGACACGTCGCGCTGATCGCGATCGGAGCGATCCTGGTGGCGCTGACCGCCAACGTCGTGGTGGTGCTCAACGGCCAGACGCTCATGCTGCCGGGCGACGTTCGCGTGACGCTGCCGGTTTCGCCGGTGCCGATCACGGCGCAGACGTTCGCGGTTCTCCTCGTCGGCGGGGCGCTCGGGTTCCGGCGCGGGCTGATGTCGGTCGGGCTGTACCTCGTGATGGGGCTGGTGCTCCCCGTCTACGCGAGCGGCGCGTCCGGGATCGCGACCTTCGTGGGCCACGGCGGCGGCCACTGGGTCCTCGGGGCCACGGGCGGCTACCTGCTCGGGTTCGTGCTGGCCGCGGCGGCCGTCGGACGCCTCGCGGAGCTCGGCTGGGACCGCCACGTCGGGGGGGCCGTAGTCGCGATGCTAATCGGGAACGTCGTGATCTACCTCGTGGGCGTGCCCTGGCTGATGGTCGCGGCCGGCTTCGACATTGCCGCCGGCCTGGAGAAGGGCGTGTACCCGTTTCTCGTCGGCGACATCGTGAAACTGGCCCTCGCCGGGATCATCTTCCCGGCCGCGTGGTGGCTGGTCGGGCGCGGGGACGGCGCACGCTGAGGAGCCGGAGAGCGCGCCTTCGGCCGTCGGGTACGCGTCCTGCGCCCACGAACATCGAAACAGGCTGACCGGCCCGGCGCAACCGCGTCCCGACCCCTACCATAGCCCGCCGTGACCCTCACCGACCCACGCGTCGTCGTTGCCGTCGACCTCGGGACCTCCGCCGCCAAGGCCGGCGTCGTCTCCCTGGACGGCCGGCTGCGCGGCGAGGGCCGGGCTTCGTACCCGTTGCTGCTCGATGGCGAGCCGGGACGAGCCGAGCAGGATCCCGGTGCCTGGTGGGAGGCTCTCCGGTTTGCAGTCGCGGGTGCGCTGGCCCAGGCTGCCGCGGGCGGGCCGCTGGAGCCTGCCGCGATCTGCTGCGTGGGGCAGGGGCCCACGCTCGTGCCGTCCGCCGCCGACGGCAGGCCCGTCGGGCGGGCGGTCACCTGGCTGGATCGCCGCTCCGGCGCCGAGACGGCCGCGGTCGCGGAAGCGCTCGGGCGACACGGCTGGACCGTGACCCTTCTCGGTTCGGCGCGCCGGCTGGCGGTGTCCTCCCCGGCCGTTGCGTCGCGGGCAGCCTGGTTCCTGTCGGCCTGGGATCACGTCGCGCTCCGGCTCACCGGGGTCGCCGCGGCCGCGCTCCAGGACCCGGCCGATGCCATCTCGGCAGGCGAAGCGCGGGCGGCCGGGCTCGACGCCCGCAGCGCCCCTCGGGCCGTTCGCGCCGGGACCGTGCTGGGCGGCCTCCTCGCGGGCCCCGCGGCCGAGCTCGGCCTGCCGGCCGGGCTCCCCGTCGTCGCCGGGGTCAACGATGCGATCGCGACCTTCCTCGGCGCCGGGCTCACGGCTGCCGGGCAGGCGATCGACACCGGCGGCACGTCGGGCGGCTTCGGGCTCTACGTCGCGACGCCGCTGGCGCTTCCGTCGCTCTGGACGGGCCCCGCACCGCTGCCCGGCCTGTGGTACGTCGGCGGCGCGATGGCGGGGACGGGCAAGGCGCTCGACTGGTTCTTGGCCGGCGCCCTGGGCGGTGCGGTGTCGCTCGCCACGCTGCTCGACGAGGCGGCCCCGATCCCTCCGGGTGCCGACGGTCTCGTGTTCCTCCCGTACCTGGCCGGCGAGCGGTGGCCGCTTCACGACCCTGCCGCGCGCGGCGCGTTCGTGGGCCTGACGCTGCACCACGGCCGCGGCCACCTGGCGCGGGCCGTCCTCGAAGCGGGCGCGTTCGCGGTTCGCCACGTGGCCCGGCCCGTGCGCGACGCCGGGATCCCGTTCACGGAGCTGCGGGTCACCGGCGGAACGGCGGCGAGCCGCCTCTGGAACGGCATCAAGGCGGACGTGCTCGGCGTGGAGGTGGCCGTCCCCGCGGTCACCGAGGCCTCGCTCGTCGGCGCCGCCATCCTGGCGGCGGCCGGCGCGGGAACGCTCCCGGGCCTGCGGGCCGGCATCAACGCGATGGTGCACCTGGCCGAGCGCATCGCGCCCGACCCCGCCGCGGTGGCCTCGTACGATCGCGTCTTCGCGGTGTATGAGGAGCTGCACGCACGTCTCGCTCCCGCGAACGAGGCGCTCGGGGCGCTGGATCCGGGCGGGATGACGATCCGGGCGGGATGACGTACCGCTCCCTGCGGGGCCCATCGATCGGACGCGGAGCGCTAGGCTCCGGCGGCCTTCGTGGGTCCGGCGTCGGGTGCCGGCCACAGGGGGGCCGGGTGTCGGTGACCGGCGTCCATGTGGTGGGACGGACGCGAGTATCCTTGGGCCGGCCGCCAGGTCGTATCGCCCGACCCCGCGTGCGCCGCGGCCACCATCGCCGAGCCCGATCTCGTCGCCCCGGAGGAACCTCGTGCCCGTCCGAATACCGCGCCCCGCGAGCGCCGCCCGCCTGGCCGTGCTTGCCGCGATCGCCGCCCTCACGGTCGCCGCCTGCGCGACCGGCGTGACCGCATCACCGAGCCCGACGTCCACGCTCGGCCCCACCCCGCTGCCGTCTGCGAATCCCTACACGGGCGCCGCCGCCGGGAGCGGAGCCGGGGTGAAGATCGGCTACCTCTCCTACGGCGAGATCGTGCCCTACGTGAAGGCGATCAGCGACGGCATTCGCGCCGAGGCCGCCACGGCCGGCGTCGACCTCGTCACCTGCGACGCGAACGTGGATCCGACGAGGGTGGACGGATGCATGAAGCAGCTGACGGGCGACGGGATCAAGGGTCTGGTCCAGTTCCAGGGATCGCTCAAGCTCCCGTCCGACGTGTGTGCGGAAGTGCCCAAGGGCCTGCCCGTGCTGGCCGTCGAGATTGCCCAGGACCCGTGCGCCGCGACGCTCGTGCGAGCCGACGACCTGCGGGCCGGCCAGATCGCCGGCGCAGCCGTCGGGGCGTGGGTGAAGGCGCACTGGTCGTGCACGTACGACGCCTATGTCTCGCTCGAATCATCGACCGTTCCCGACCTGAGCCAGGAACGGATGGAGGGCTACCGCCAGGGCTTCCAGTCGGTCTGCCCGGGCCCGATCACCAACGAGTCGGTGGCGGCCTCCGCGGACCGGGAGGACACGGCCCGGGACCAGGTCGCGGCCTTCCTCACCTCGCTGCCCGGCAAGAGCAGGATCATCGTCGTCGCGATGAACGATGACGGTGCGCTCGGCGCGCTCGACGCGGCGAAGGCGGCCGGCCGGCAGGCGGACGTGTGGGTCAGCGGACAGGGCGCGGAGCCGCGGGTCCGGGACCTGATCCGGACGAACCCGAACTACCTGGGCGACGCGGCGTACTTCCCGGAGCGTTTCGGGGCGACGATCGTGCCGGCAATGCTTGACCTCATTGCCGGCAAGCCGGTTCCCCAGCTGCTCCTCGTCGAGCCGGCCTGGGTGGACAGCTCGACGATCGGGACGATCTACCCGAACTGAACCGGCGGGTCGCCCGTTGGCGGGTCGCCGTCAGGCGCGTGTCTCGGAGGTCAGGACGCCGGACTCCATCTCGTCGCGGACCCAGGCGATCACCTCGTCGAGCATCGTGTCGAGCGGCGTGGTGGCCTCGAAGCCGAGGATCGCCTTGGCCTTGCGCACGTCGGGCACGCGGTTGGGGACGTCGTACGGGTACGGGGTGTCCGACACGTAACGGAACGGATTGTTGGGCCGGAGCTTGTTCCAGATCTTCTCCGCCAGCGCGAGGATCGTGATCCCCTTCCCGCGGCAAAGGTTGAAGTCCTGGTTCACGGCCTCCGGAGACTCGATCGCCAGGCGGATGCCGCGTGCCAGGTCCCGCACCGCGATGAAGCTGCGGATCTGGTTCCCTTCGCCGTAGATGTGGACGGGGTCCTGGCCGGACAGGATCTTCATGGCGAGGTCGGGGATCACGTGGTTCGTGGCCAGCTTGCCCCGCCTCTCCTCACCGGGCAGCCGGAGGAGGCGCCGCTCGCCGACGCCCACCGGCGACGAGGGCCGCAGGATCGTGTACGGGAGCCGGTACTGCTCCCATGCGCCGAGCGCGAAGTACTCGGACGCCAGCTTCTGGAAGCCGTACGTGGAGACGGGCGGGGGCGAGGTCCGCTGGGCGCCCTCGGGCGTCGGGAACATCGTGGCCGACTCGTAGACCATCGCGCTGCTCAGGACCACGATGCGCTCCAGGTGGCCGTCAAGGTAGGCGTCGATGGCCGCGTCAAATGTCGAGGCCGCGATCCGCTCGTTCTCCGCAAGGAGATCGTAGGCAAGCTCGTGAAGCGAGGCAGACCGGCCGACGAGGCCGGCCGTGGCGACGATCTGGTCGGCCTCCATTGCCAGCTCGCGCATGAGCTCGGTGTCGCGAACGTCGCCGTGCACGAACCTGTAGCGCGGGTGGGTGTCGTAAGGGTGGACCGTGGCGCCGTAGCGCCCGAGGTCGTCGACCCCGATGACGTCGTGGTTCGCGGTCAGCAGTTCGGGGATCAGGTGGCCGCAGATGAAGCCCGCGGCGCCGGTGATCAGGATCCGCATCGGTCTTCTCTCCTCGTCCCTAGATCCCCTCGCGGCCGAACGTGTCGCCGAGCTCGCTGAGCTGGAAGACGGGCCCGTCCTTGCAGATGAAGAAGCGGCCCATCTGGCAATGGCCGCAGAAGCCGAGGCCGCACTCCATGTGGCGCTCGAGCGTCACGTAGATCCGGTCGCGGGTCACGCCGTGCCCGGCCAGGGCGATCGTCGTCGCCTCCATCATGCGCTCGGGTCCACACACGAAGGCGATGGTCCCCGAGCCGTCCCACGAGGCCTGGTGGATTGCGCTGACCGTGGAACGCCCGGCGCCCGCGTACGGCCCGCCCGGGCCCTGGTGGCGCCGGAGCCAGCGGCAGGTCACATCGATGGCGTCGCGGGCGTCCCATTCCTCGAGCTCGTCGCGGAAGAGCATGTCCTCCCTGGTTCGCGCCCCGTAGTACAGGCGGACCTGGCCGAAACGGTCGCGCTCGGCGAGCAGCGCATCGATGAGCGGCCGGAGCGGAGCAAGCCCGGTTCCGCCCGTGACGATGACGACGTCCTTGCCGTACGCTGCATCGACGGGCCAGCCCATCCCGACCGGACCGCGGAACCCGAGCGTGGCGCCCGGCTGCAATGCGGTGATGGCGCTCGTCGCCGGACCCGCCGCGCGGATCGTGAGCTCCAGACCGTCTGGAGCCAGGAAACGGCTGATCGAGATCGCGGCGGGCGGGAAGGCGGGCAGCGAGACCATCCCGAACTGGCCCGGCCTGCCGCCCGCGTGGACGGCGTCGAGGCCCGCAAGGCGGATGGTCGTCGTGTCCGGGGTCTCGGCGTGGACCTTCGTGATCAGGGCCGTCGCGTAGGCCTGGCGGTCGTCGGCCACCGGCTCGAACTTGGGGGGCCCGGGCGGCTCGGGGACTGCGGGCGCGATGGCCGCGAGCTCCTCGCGGACGTCGATGCCCACGGGGCACCAGGTGATGCAGCGGCCGCAGCCGACGCAGCCGGACTGCCCGAACTGGTCCCACCACGAGGCGAACTTGTGGGTCAGCCACTGGCGGTAGCGGTCCTTCGGGCGGTCCGGAAGTCGCCGCCGGCAACGATCGCGAAGCCCGGGCTGAAGCAGCTGTCCCAGCTGCGCTCGCTGATCGACTCGGCGCCGACGAGGTCGCTCCGGCGGGTCACGTTGATGCAGAAGCAGGTCGGGCAGGCGAGGGTGCAGTTGCCGCACGTGATGCAGCGTTCGGCTACCTCGGTCCAGCGCGGTGAGTCGAGCTTGGCCATCAGCCGGTCGCGCAGGCCGGCCGTCTGGACGGGGTTCCCGATCGAGGCCCGGACGCCGGCGACCGCCTGCACGGCAGCCACGGACTGGTCCAACCTCGCAGCGCTGACCGGGAGCCGCGCCAGCAGCTCCGCGCCGGTGGGGGTGCCCACCTCGACCACGAAGCCGGCAGGGATCTCAGTCAGGGCAAGGTCGTGGCCGCCCCGGACCTCGGGCCCCGTCTCCATCGACGTACAGAAGCAGGTCGAGGCGGACGTGGTGCATTGCACGGCAACCACGAGGGTCGCCCTCCGGCGCAGCTGGTAGTCCGTCTCGATGAAGGGGCCGCCCAGGAAGACGCGGTCCTGCACACCGAGCGCCGCCAGCTCGCAGGCGCGGACGCCGAGGAAGGCGAGCTTGGGGATCTCCGGCTGGGCTGCCCGAAACCGCACCTCCCCGTCGACGGTCGAGCCGACGGTGAGGGGGACGACGGGCGGGAACGTGAAGCGCTTCCAGCTCGTCGGGCCCACGACGTACCCGAAGGTGAGGTCGTCACGACGTCGGACCAGGCGGTACGTGCCGGGGCCCTGCTCGTCGCCCCAACCGTGTGGAAGGTCGGCGACCGAGCTGATCTCGTCGTAGACGATCGTCTCTTCAGCCAGCGTCGGCCCGATCAACCGACGCCCGTCATCCCGGAGGAGGTCGAGGAGGTCCTGCAGGTTGGCGCGCGGCAGGAAGAACGCGCCGCCCATCGTACTGCCGGCGCCCGCCGCCCCGGCTGGCATCCCGCTCAGCACGGCAGCGCCTCCGTCGTCGCGAACGCGGCAACCGCGGCCGCGATGGCTGCGGCTGCGGCCGGCAGAGCTGCGGCGACCGGCGCCGTCAGCGGGGTGCCGATGTCGAAGCAGCCACCGCCGATCCCGACGAACGTCCCGTTCGGCGGGGCGTCGCGCAGCGTGGCGGCGAGTGCGAGAACCTGCTCCAGGGGGAGCTCGTGGGAGGAGCGCGGTTCCGCTGCCCGACCGGCTGCCCGCATCGCACGGTCGCGGTCGACGAGCGTTGCGAGGGGGCGGACCCAGATCTCGCCGGGGCGGAGCCCGGCGACCGCGTCGACGACGACGCACGGCGTCTCGGCCGGCAGGTCCATCATCAGGAGGATGTCGAGCTGGCCTGCCGGGATCACCTCGACGTGGCGGTGGAGCTCGGCGGGGAGCAGGTCGACGGCGGCGAAGCCCGCGGCGTCATCGCCACGGGCCCGCTCGCCGCACACGAAGATCGGGACGCGCGAGATCATGGGACGCTCCGTTGTGCGTGCGGATGGCCGTGCCCGGGCGCGGGAGCGCTCAGACCTCTTCCACCCGAAGATCGAGGAAGTGCGTGGCGCAGCTGATGCAGGGGTCGTAGCTCCGGATCATCTGCTCGAGCCGGATCGTCGCCTCTGCGTGCGGCAGGTCGAGGACCTGCTTGGCCGCGACGATCCAGGTCCGCCTCGATCGCGGCCTGGTTCTGGCTGGTGGGAGGCACGATCTGGGCCTTCCGGATGCGACCGGACTCGTCCACCTCGTAGCGATGGAAGAGCAGACCGCGCGGGGCCTCGGTCGCCCAGGCGGCGATGCCCGGACGGCTCTGCCAGGAGACGAGCGGCTCGGACGGAACGCGGTAGGCGTCGATGATGTCGATCGCCTCGGCGAACGCATGGACGAGCTCGACGGCACGCGCGACGATCGATGCGTAGATGTTGGTCCGGATCAGGTCCGCGTAGCCGGAGGCGGCGAGGGCTTCCTTGGCGAGGGGGTGGAGCTGCTCGCCGGCCAGCACGACGCGCGCCGCCGGCCCCAGGAGGTAAACGCCCTTGCCGTCGAGCGCTCGGGCGTGGAGCGCGTTGCTGCCCTCCACCTGGAACTCCTCGAACGCCTCGCGCCACCCGGAGGGCGGAACGTCCACGCCGTCGGAGCTGACGATCCGGCCGTCGCTGAACGGGTACTCCCCCGCGTGCCGCAGGCTCACCACGCGCGGCTCGCGGGCGAAGGCTGGCATCGTGAAGCCCGAGACGACCTTCACGGTCTCCTGGGCGAAGGCGAGGCCCTCCTCCAGGGCCGCCCGGTGCTCCTTGAGCTCGCCGACGCGCGGCACGTGGCTCCAGCCACCGACGCGGACGCTGACCGGGTGGATCGGCCGGCCGCCGAGGATCTTGATGAGGTGGTTGCCGGCCTTCTTCATCTTGAGGGCCTGCTCCACCAGCGGCCGGTGATCGGCCGCCATGGCGATGCCGCTCTCGTAGCCCAGGAAATCCGGCGCGTGGAGGAAGTAGATGTGGAGCGCGTGGCTCTCAATCCACTCGCCGCAATAGAGGAGGCGGCGAAGGGCCCGCACCTGCGGGTCGATCCGGACCCCGAAGAGGTCCTCGAAGCCGTGGACTGCGCTCATCTGGTAGGCGACGGGGCAGATCCCGCAGATCCGCGCGACGATGTCAATGACCTCGTCGGGGGTTCGCCCGACGACGACCTGCTCGAAGTAGCGGGGCGTCTCGAAGATCCCAAGACGGGCCTCGAGCACTTCACCGTCCCTGACCCGGAGGCGGAGCGAGCCCTCGCCCTCCACCCGGGTCAGCTCGTGGACCTCGTAGATGCGCTCGTCCACGGCCTTCTCTGCCGTTGTCCCGCGGGTCATGCCTTGCCTCCCCGCGGCGCCGGCTCGGTCGCCGTCGCCGTTGTTGCGCCGCGTCCGGTCCGGGCGCCGCCGAGCTCCGTCACCATGCTGCGGAACGGCTCTGAATAGGCGGTGAACCCGGCGAACAGGCGCCCGATCTCCTCGCGCGGCCGGTCGCCGGCCATCTGGAAGTGCCTGCCCAGCCCGGCCGCGTTGGCCTGCTCGCGCGGTCCGAAGCAGCCGTAGCAACCGCGTCCGAAGCGGGGGCAGATGGCGCCGCAGCCCGTCTGGGTGACCTGGCCGAGGCACGGGATGCCCTTGCTGACCATCACGCACACGACGCCGCGCCGCTTGCACTCCATGCAGACGGCCTCGTCCCGCAGCTGGGGACGACGGCCGGTCGTGAGCGCCGTCAGGAGCTCCACGAGCTGTCCCGGATCGATCGGGCAGCCGCGCAGCTCCGCGTCGACCGTTACGTGCTCCGAGATGGGCGTGGAGCGGGCCAGCGACGAGACCCATTCGGGATTCGAATAGACGCCCAGGCGGAACGCGTCGTGGTCGCCCCAGTTGCGGAGCGCCTGGATCCCGCCCGCCGTCGCGCAGGCGCCGATGGTGACGAGGTACCGCGTCCGCCGACGGAGCTCGACGATGCGCTCCAGGTGGGCCGGCTCCGAGACGGAGCCTTCAACGAACAGGACGTCGTAGGGTCCCGCGGAGCGAGCCGACGTCGCCTCGGGGAAGTCCACGATGTCGAAATGCTCGACGACGGAGAGCAGCTCGTCCTCGAGATCGAGGAGCGTGAGCTGGCAACCATCGCACGATGCGAACTTGACGACGCCGACGCGGGGACGTGCCGCGACGGGGGCATGAGCCATCAGATGCCCTCCCGGCCGAAGGTGTCACCGAGCTGCGCGATCGAGAAGACCGGGCCGTCACGGCAGACGAAGTACTTGCCCATCTGGCAGTGGCCGCACAGGCCGATCCCGCACTCCATGTGGCGCTCGAGCGTCACGTGGATGCGCGAAGCGGACACGCCCCGGCCAGCGAGCGTTGTCGAAGTCGCCTGCATCATCCGCTCTGGACCGCAGACGAACGCGATCATGTTGGTGCCGTCCCAGGCGGCCTGGTCGAACAGGTGGGTCACGATGCCCACTCGCCCGGACCAGTCCGGGCCAGCGCGGTCTACGGTCAGGCTCACGTCGATGCCGTCGCGCTTGCCCCACCGCTCGAGCTCGTCGCGATAGAGCAGGTCGGCCGGCGTCCTGGCGCCGTAGAAGAGCTTCACGTCCCCGAACCGGCGACGGTCGGCCACGATCGCGTGGAGGACCGGCCGGAGCGGTGCGAGACCGATGCCGCCGGTGACGATGACGAGGTCTCGCCCGACCGCGCGGTCGAGCGGCCAGTTGTTGCCCAGCGGGCCGCGGAGGCCGACCTGGTCGCCCACCTGGAGGGCGCACATCGCCTTGGTCGCCGGGCCCGCGCCGCGGATCGTGAGCTCGATGCCGTCCGCGAGGAAGCGGCTGATCGAGATCGGGAGCGGCGGGAAGCCTGGAAGCGCGACCATCGCGAACTGCCCGGTGCTGCCGTGGCTGAACGCGGGATCGACACCGGTGAGGGTGAGCGTCGTGGTGTCGGACGTCTCGGCCTTCGTATTCACGACGCGCGCGGTCACGAAGTCGTTCGGGGTCGCCGCGACCGGCTCCACGAGGCGTGATTCGGGGGAGAGCGGCACGGGCGGCGCGATCGCGTTCAGCTCGTCGCGGACGTCGATCCCAACCGGGCACCAGGTGATGCAGCGGCCGCAGCCGACGCAGCCGGACGTGCCGAACTGGTCGAACCAGGTGGCGAACTTGTGGGTGAGCCACTGCCGGTAGCGGTCACGCGGCCGGGCCCGGAAGCTGCCGCCGGCAACCTTCGCGAAGCCCGGGCTGAAGCAGCTGTCCCAGCTCCGGCTGGCGACCGCCGCGTCGCCGCTCATGTCCGTCGCCTGCGTCAGCGTCGTGCAGAAGCAGGTGGGGCAGGCGAGCGTGCAGTTTCCGCAGGTGATGCAGCGCTCGGCGACTTGCGCCCAGCGCGGGTGGTCGAGCTGGGCGAGGAGCCGGTCGTGGATGCCGTCCGTCGGGACGGGATCCCCGATCCGGGCCCGCACCGCGGCGACGGTCGCGGCGACGCCGTACTGCTCGGCGGCGTTTGCCGGGCGGAGCGGCAGGCGCTCCAGGATGGCGCGCCCGGCGGGGGTGCCCGCGTCAACCAGGAAGCCGGCGTCCAGCTCGGTCAGGGAGAGGTCGAAGCCCTCCGTGACCTCCGGGCCGGTGCCCATCGACGTGCAGAAGCAGGTCGATGCCGACGTGGTGCATTGGACGGCGACGACGAACACGTTGGCGCGCCGAACCATGTAGTCGGTATCGATGAACTCCGTGCCCATGAGGACCCGGTCCTGGACGGCGAGCGCCGCGATCTCGCAGGCGCGCACCCCCAAGAACGCGAGCTTGGGCGGTGTCGCCTGCTCGGGCTCGAAGGAGACCTTGTGGCCATCATGGGTGGCCCGGGTGAGCGGGATGAAGGCCGGGAAGGTCCATTTCTTCCACGCGGTCGGGCCCACCACGTAGCCGAAGAGCCGCTCGTCGCCGCGCCGCCGGAGCCGGTACCGACCCGGGGCCTGCTCGTCGCCCCACCCGCGCGGGAGCTCGTCCACGGACGAGATGTCGTCGTAGATGATCGTCCCGTCGGCCAGGGTCGGGCCGATGAGCCGCCGGCCGTCCTCGCGGAGCAGGTCGAAGAGCACCTGGAGGTCTGCCCGGGCGAGAAAGCCCGGTCCCTCGATTGTCGAGCGCCCACCCCGCGGCTGGCGCGAAGCCGAGATCACCATGAACGCACTTCCTCCGCGGCGAAGAGGTCCATGAGCTGGACCCGGGTCGCGTTGAGTCGTCGCGCCACTGCAACGAGGATCCGTGGATAGAGGGCCTGGGCGAGCGCAGCGTCCTCCCGAAGCGCGGCTCGCAGGATGGATCCCTCGAACGTGATGGCCTCGAGCGCCTCGATCGCCACGGCCGTGGAGGTCGCGCGGTAGGGAGGTACGATGGCGGACCAGCCGTAGACGTCGCCCGGCTCCACCGTGAGGATCGTGAAATCACCTCGCTCCGGCACGTGGGTGCGCAGGGCGACGCGACCCTTGATCACGACACCGAAGACCTCGGACTCATCTCCTTCCCGGAACAGCTCCTGGCCCGGCTCTGCCGTGAACGTCCGGCTGAGCTCGGCGAGGCGCGTCTGGACCCCCGGCTCGAGGCCGGAGGCAAACCACGTGGAGTTGAGGACAGCAACGAGCGAAGCCTGATCCTGCATGGCACAAGTCTCGCCGCGCGGGACGGACCGACGGCAGGGCCGGTGGGCACGGCGACGGGGGCCACGTGTCCCGGCGACGGTGCCGCGCGGCATGGGGCGGATGCGCCGCCCGGCATGGTGCGTCCGCGAGCGGCCGGCCGGGCTCCGGTCAGAGCTTCGGCAGCGCCTGGCCGGGCCCGAGCGCGGCGAGAAAAAGGTCGCCACGCTCCGCGAGCCGGGGCAGGATCGACCGGATCGTCCAGCGGTCCGGCCGCAGCGCGGGGTCGTCCAGCTCGTCCCACGTGATCGGCGCCGACACCGGGAGACTGGGTGCCGGGCGCGGCGAGTACGGCGCGACGAGCGTGCGGTTCCGCCAGTTCTGGGTGAAGTCGAGGCGCGCGCGACCCCTTCGCTGGTCCTTCGACCATTCCCAGCTGACGAGGTCCGGCACGGTCGCGCCCACGGCGCGTGACACCTGCTCCACCCAGTCCCGCGTCTCCGTGAACGTGTAGCCGGCCCGCAGCGGAACGAAGACCTGGATGCCGCGCTTCCCGCTGACCTTCGGCGCGCCGGTCACCCCGAGGTGCTCGAACGCGCGGCGGAAGAGCCGTGCGATCGCGAGCGTCTCGTCCCAGGTGGTTCGCGCTCCCGGGTCGATGTCGACGAGCGCCCACCGGGGCTCGGCGGGCCTCTCGGTCAGCGAGGTCCACGGATGGAGCTCCAGGGCGGCCTGGTTGCCGAGCCAGGCGAGCGTCGCCGCCAAATCGGCGACGACGTAGCGGTGCGCGCTCCGATCCGGTGGGTCCGGCTCGCGCCAGCGAGTCACCCATTCCGGCGTGCCGGCCGCCACGTCTTTCTGCCAGAAGGAGTCGCCGTCGATCCCGCCCGGATAGCGGGCCAGGTTGAGGGCTCGTCCCGCCAAGTGGGGGAGGAGAACGGGGGCGACGAGCACAAGGTAGCGAATGAGCTCGCGCTTCGTGACCGGGCCCCCGAGGGCACGCGTCTCGCTGTCGGAGCCCGAAGGCTCCCCCGGCGCGAGCACCTTGTCGAGATTGGTCAGGGCGACCTCGCGCCCACCGATCGCCCAGTGCCCGCCCCTCGGCGGCAGCGCGTCGAGGGCGGCGAGCTCTTCGGCCGTCGCACGCGGGAAGGCGGTGGCCGGGCGAGCCGCAGGCGGTGCGACGCGCGGACGGCGGCGACCCCGATCCGGGGTGGTCATGGCGAGGGCGCGGGCTGCCGCCTCCGGGCCCACGGCGTCCTGGCGCTGGACCGAGGCGGGGTCGACCTCGGGCGCCTCCTGCGTGTACGAGGCCTGGCGCACGATCCCCTCGGTCGACCAGCCGCCGATCTCGGCGCGGATCACCAGGTCCGGGTTCGCCCACACGGCGCCGGGCGTTCTCGCCACTTCCTCCGACGTATCCGGGAAGGGCGGCGTCTTGCGCGCGCGGACGTCCAGGGCCGCCCGCAGGTGGGCCCGTGTCGACGCGTCGAGCCCGCTCCCGACACGCCCGGCGTAGCGCAGGCGACCCCCGTCCATGACGCCCACGATCAGCGCGCCGAGGTCACGGTGGCTGCCCTGACCGGGGACGTACCCCGCGACGACCAACTCCTGGGTCGGGCGGATCTTGAGTTTGAGCCACGCGGTCGAGCGGCGGCCGGCCTCGTACCGGCTGCGCCGATGCTTCGCCATCGCGCCCTCGAGGCCCTGGGCGGCCGTGGCCGAGAAGAACGCCACGCCCTCGCGCTCGACGTGTCCGCCGTACCGGACGCGTGGGTGCTCGCGGAGGACGAGGCGCAGGATCGCCTTGCGCTCCTCGAGCGGCACGTCGAGGTACGAACGGCCGGCGCACCAGGGCAGGTCGAAGGCCATGAAGACGAGCGGCGCGGCCCTTCCCGCCTCACGCGTCGATCGGGTCGCAAGGATCTCCGATGTGGCGAACCCGCCGCCCAGTCGGGCCTGCAGCAACTCGAAGTCCGGCCGTCCGTCGGCATCGAGCGCGACGACCTCGCCGTCGACGATCGCCTCGGGCGCGGCCAGCCAGGCCGGGGTGCCGAGCAGCTCGGGGAAGAGCCGCGCCGCGTCCTGCCGGTTGCGGGTGCGAAGCGTCACGCTCCCCCCGGCCACGATTGCCTGGATCCTGTAGCCGTCCCACTTCGGTTCGAACAGCCAGGCATCGTCGTCAAAGGGGGCCGCGCCCGGTGTGGCGAGCATCGGCTCCACGAACGAAGGCTGGGTGGTCACCCGCGAACCCGGCGGATCGAGCGAGGGGAGCGGCGCCGGTGCGGGGTGATCGACCCGGGGGGCCAGTCCGCGGGCGACCTCCTCGTTCGACCGGCCGGTCTTCACGGACGCCGGGTACGCTTCCGGGTCCCAGCCGGGGATCGCATCGGGCCCGGCTTTGGCGATCAGGAGCCAGGATCCGCCCTCGTCGGTGCCAGCCTCGCTGCGCCGGCGGCCGGGCCGCCGCTCGTCGCGCTCGCCGGTGCGGACGAGGGTGAAGCGCCCGGCCAGCTTCTCGCCCCGCAGCCGAAGCTTGAGCTCGCCGGCGCGAAGTGCCTCACCCGCATCCCAGGTCAGCTCGGGCTCGAACATGCCCCAGTCCCAGCAGATCGAGTCGCCGGCGCCGTACTCGCCGCGCGGAATGACGCCCTCGAAGTCGAGGTACTCGATCGGGTGATCCTCAGTGCGGGCAGCGAAGCGGCGATCCCCGGGGTCGCGGCTCGGACCCTTCGGGAGCGCCCACGACGCGAGCACCCCATCGATCTCGAGCCGCAGGTCATAGTGGAGCCGGCCTGCCCGGTGGCGATGGACGACGAAACGGCCACAACCTCCGGGTGCCGATGGTCCGACCGGGGATACGGCAATCTCGCCGGACGGCAGGTGGCCGGGCGCTCCGCGGCCGTTTGCGTTGCCGGGCCCAGTCACATGCGGCGCCGGTTCCGGCGTCCGGGCGAAGTCGCGCTTCTCGCGATAGCGGTCCAGTGACACGTCGACGTTCCCCGGCCGGGCCCGGTCAGAGCGGGAGGCGACGGATGATGGCCAGGAATGGCGGCAGCTCTCTCGGCGCGGCCACCACCGGCACCCGATACCAGGCAGTGCCGGCAGGTCCGGGTCGCAGCGGCGCGTCCAGCCTCCGCGCGGAAAGCGCACGGAACCCGAGCGCGCCGAGGGCGGTTGCCACCGTCGTCCCGTCCCCGATGAACCCGCGCCCGGCGAGGCACCAGCTCGACGGCCGCAGGAGCGTGGCCAGCTCGCCGCGGCGCTCGGCGAACGGCCTCGCGGCGAGCGACTCCCCGTCGAGATAGAGGAGGTCGGAGGCGACCAGGGCCACCGCTCCACGACTGCCCCGGGCGAGCGCATTCGCCGTCGCGGCAGCCGCGGACTCCCCACGCAGCCGGCGTCCCAGGAGCGCGGGGCTGGGCCGCCCGCGAGCGTCGAGAACCATCAGCGTCGCGCCGAGGACCACGCCGTCGACCTTGACGAGCCCTGCGACGTCCGCGAGCTCCGGGAAGATCGGCGTCGGATCGCCAAGGGCCTCCGCTCGCAGGCGCACGACGCCGCCCTCGACGAGGACGAGCGAACGGATCCCCGGCCACCACGGCTCGAAGAAGTAGTCCGGGTCGTCGAACGGACCCTCGCCGTCGGTCGGGCGCATCGGAGCGATCCGCTCGGGCAGTCGCGACGTGCTCGGCGCGAACTGGAGCGGAAGCGCGTCACCGGCAGGGGAGCGGGTCATGGCCGCATTGTGGCCCGCGCGTCGAACACCGGGCAACGTCGGCACTCCCCCGGCATGCCTCTGGCGACCTGCATGGAAGTCGCCGACACGCGCGGACGGGTGCGCGATCTCAGGCCGACTTGCGCCGGACCACCTTTCGCGCCGGGGTCTCGCCCGCCTCACTGAGCGTCCGCATCGTCGACAGCCGAAGCGATGCGCTTGGGGCGCCGGCCGGCAGCTGGCGTCCTGCCCGCGACGGCCTCCTCCGCGGCCGCCTCCTCCTCACGGTTGGCGCGAGCGGTGCGTGCGGCGTTGACGCTCGCCTCGAGGGCGGCCATCAGGTCGACGAGCTGCCCGCCGGCCGGAGCCTCGTCCGGCTCGGCGATGGCGCGACCCTCGACCTTCGCCTGGATCACGGCCTCGAGTGCCGAGCGATACTCGTCCCGATACTCGGCCGGGTCGAACTCGCCGGTCATTGCCGAGATCAGCTGGGCCGCCATCATCCGCTCGGCGGGCTTGATCTCGACGTCGCTGGCCGGGAGGTCCAGCTCGTCGGTCGCCCGGATCTCGTCCGGCCAGTGGAGCGTCTCGAGAATCATCGCGTTCGCATGGGGGCTGAGCGCGGCCAGCGCCTCGCGATCCTTGACCACGACCTTGCAGATCGCAGCCAGCCCCTGCTCGGCGAGCACCTCGCGCAGGAGCGCGTACGCTTTCATGCCGATCGCCTCGGGCTCGACGTAGTAGGCCTGCTTGACGAACCGGACCGGGTCGTCCGCAGTCGGGGCGCGCCGGGACGAACTTCTCGATCTCGATCGAGCGGACCGTCTTGAGGGGAACGCTTGCGAGGTCCTCGTCGGTGATCACGACGTACTCGTCCTTGGCGTACTCGAAGCCCTTGACCGTGTCGCCCCGCGATATCACGTCGTCATGGAACGGGCAGTACGTCTTCATCTGGATTCGGTTCAGGCAGCTCGCATGGAGCATATTGAACGCGATGCCCTTCGAGTCCGTCGCCAGGTAGAGCCGAACAGGAATGGTCACCAGGCCGAACTGGATGGCCCCCCGCCACATCGAGCGCGCCATGGTCCCCTCGTCTGCCTCGTCGTCGGCCGACGCGTGCTGGCTACCTCGTGGCCGGCATCCCGCGACCGGGATGGGAAGGATACGCCGGGGGCGCAAGTGGCCCAGCGTGGGGGGAGAACGTGGGCGTCATCTTCGGCCACGGTTCCATCGGCCCGTCTGATGATCAACAGGCCTGCTCATGAAATCGGGGCAACCCACGCTTATTCTGCCGGCGAGACGGCTTTTCGCCGGCGATGTCTTGCTCCACTAGGCTGGAATCCATTGGCCGACCTGATGAGGATCAGACCGGCTGATGGAGCCGTCGACTCGGCCGCGACCCAGCTCGGCCATCGCGACGGAGGACGCGACCGCAGCCCCGTTCATCTGCAGCGACGGATGATGCGCATGAAGTCCGCGTAGTCACGATAGTGTGCGTCACTCCGTCGACCGTCGACTCGCCGGCCCTTGATCGCCCGGCTGCCCCTCCGCCGCGGGTCGAACATCGCGAGACCCCAGCCCGCGATGGGGTCGCCGTCGAAGATTGGCGCGGCAAGCGCGGCGCCCCGCATCGGAAACGCCTGCGCCAGGGACTGCCGGTTGGCGACGATGAACGCGTCGTTCGCGGCGGTGGCTAGCAGCGCGACTACCACCGCGATCTCCCTCGGCTGCCACCCCAGCTCGCGGACTGCGCTCATGCAGGCGCGCGCGTACCAGCCCACCTCGCGCTCCAGCCCGTCGACGTCCCGGATCTCCGTCTTGATCTCGGCAAGGACCAGCCCGCGGGGTCCGCGCGGAGACCCAACAGGTCGATCCACTCGCGCAATCGCCCGTCGACGATCTCGCGCTCGACCACGCACACGAGGCCGGCCGCTTCGAACCTGCGGAGACACGCAGCGACTTACCGGGCACGGGCTGGATCCTGCTGGGCTGTCCGGCCGACCAGGCGGGGCGGTGGAAGCTCGACCACGAGCTCCGCCACGAGCGCCTCGGCGACCGACGCGAGCGAGTCGATCGAGGCGCCAGCCCATCCCAATTCGACGAGGGAGACGAGTGGCTGCGACAGGCGGGCGGAACGAGCAGGGACTGCCTGGCTCCATCCTCGGTCCCGCGGGGCGTCGCGGATCGCAGCACCCAGTCGGACCCGGCTTTCTTTCATCGGCCAATTCGAGCACCGGGCCTTCACGCGGCGCTCAACGACGCCTTCACGCTCCCTTGCGCGGCAGTGCACCCGTCGCGAGCGCCACGAAGCGGGCGACGCCGGCCCCCGCCGATGTGCCACCCATCCGGGATGTGGTGGGCTGGCCGCGCGGGCCCCCGCCGCCCCGACGGTCAGCCGCCCTCCGACGGGTGGCTGGGGAAGCGGCGACTACCCCGCTGCCCGAAGCTCCGCCTCGGCGTCGGCGACCTTGACCAGGATTCCGGCTCGCAACGCGTCGAGCCCCGTCCAGACACCTTTGGTCGCGTTGCTGATGGAGGTCAGGTTGCTCTTGAGCGTCTTGATGGCCTCCAGCTGCTCGCGTACGCCGGCAAGGGCCCGCGCGATGGCCGCCGCGTCGACCTCGACCTCACGTTCGTCCAGCGTCGCCATGGCGAGGATGCGGGCAAGCCGGATCGCCGCGGCCAGGAAGGCCGGCTCGGGCGACTCGGGGTCGACGACGCAGTAGACGTCGCCGCCGATGACCGTGAAGGGATCGATGCCCGACGGTGCGTGGGTCGGCGTGAACACGATCACGCCCAAAGCCGCGCCGCGGTTCTCCTTCGCCTCGCGCAGCTCGTCGCGGACTGCGCGGAGCGACATCGGGCGGTCCTTCGCCTCGATGACCACGCGAACGTCGTGGCCGCGGGTGAGTCCGGGGTCCAGGGTGAGGACGAAGTCGCCCTTCTTCGACTTGAGGAGCGAGCCCGTCTCGGCCGCCGTCCGGTCGAGCATGTCGCCGGCGCCCCGCGCGGTGTCGGCCAGCAGCCGCTCGAGGAGGTCTTCGAAATCGCCGCCTTTCGCGGTCCCCTTGGCGCGCTCCTGGGCTCGGGCCGTCGAGGCGGCCTCCAGCGCGGCGATGCGCTCGTTGAGCTTGCTGAAACCCTCGGTCATCTCGCCGCGGAACTGGAAGAGCGGTGAGCCAAGGCGGGTGGGGTCGAGGAGGGTCGCCAGCTTGCTGCCGTCGCCGTCCATGAACGTCCCGAGCAGCGTCTTGATTCGGCCGATGGCGCTGTCGCGTTTCGTCTCGTCGAAGAGCTCGTCGGTGAGCGAGCGCAGTTTGCCGCGATCGCCCAGGAAGGCCTCGAGGGTGCGGGGGAGGCGCCCGTCGCCGTCGGCGAAGTTCTGGCGCAGGAGCTGGTCCAGGGCGGCGGCCGCCTTCGCGTTGGCGTCCTCCGTCTGGCGCAGGAGAGAGGCGAACTCCGCCCGGACCGCGTCGACGTTGACGGTCACGCCGGCGTCCATGAGGGCGGTCAGGCCGATCTTGAGGGCCCGCTCTGCGAGGCCGGGGCGCTCATCGGCGGGGCGCTCGGCGACGAAGGCAGCGAGGCTCGCGTCGACGAGGACCAGGCGGTCGACGACGACGCGGTCGCGCTCCACCGAGATGCGCGCGGCAGCGGGCATGGCGCTCACGGGCGGAGCGACCGGCGGCGGGCTGGTGGCCGGCATGCCCGGGATGGGCGGGCGACCGGCGGGGGAAGGGAGGCTGACAATGGCGGCGCAGGCTTCCATGCCCGAACTCTGGGGGCGGGGAGTGACAGCTAGGGTGTCACGGGTCCGGCTGAACACCGTCACTCGGAAGCCTTATGCGCGTGCGAAGCGTGGGCCGGCACGTTGCCCGACGCGGGACCCGGCACCGCCAGATTCGGTGCGGCTACCCGTCGCCCAGCCCCGTCCCGGTCTCGAGCAGGGTCTTGAGGCCCGACAGGATGTACGGCCAGCCGCCGGAGACCTGCTCCAGGGTCGACGAGCCGGCGACCAGGCCGTCGTGGACCAGCGTCAGCCTGCAGACGCCCGGTTCGGTCCTCTCGATCTCCCACGTCACCAGGGTGGGCGGGTCCGCCGAGACGCCCTCGTCCCAGACGGGGTGGAATGTCTGGATCAGGCGATGGGGCGGGTCGACCTTGACGATCTCGCCCTCGATCTGGACCTCGCCGCCGGCGGTCATCCGGTAGGTCGAGCCCGGCCGCCAGTCCGACTCGACCGCGTTGCCGAAGTAGTAGCGCAGCGTGAGGTTCGCCTCCGTGATCGCCCGCCAGATCGCCTCGGGCGTCGCGCGGATGTAGATCGGGTAGTCGAACGCCGGCGCGGGGTTCGAGTTCATGGGGATCTCCTCTCGGGCTCTCCGAAGCCTACGGGATCCGGGTCTAGGTCGACCAACGTTCCGCCGGATCGACGCTGCGCCATGCGACACGCCCTGCAGTCAGTCCCGGATCGCTGCGCCCAAGTTCCGGATCAGGTTGAGCCCGGCGGCGACCTCGGCGACGGGCGCGTACGGGCCGGGCATGAGAAAGCACGGGCGCGCGGCGAGCGCCAGGCCCTCGACGCGGCCCCACGGCTCGGGGATCGGCCGGCCGGCGCACGTCTCGGCGCCGCGCCTGTACACGAAGATCACGGCGGCCGGGCGCCAGATGGCGACCTTCTGGAAGAGCGGTCCGACACCCGCCCGGAGCTCCAGGTCGGTCGCGGTGTCGCGCGCAGTCGGGAGCTTGAGCAGGTCCGTGATGCCGTGACCGGCCGCGACGAGCGCGTCGTCGGCGGTCTCGGGCGACGTGCCGGGCGGCAGGACCCGGGCCTCCACGAGCCGGAGCCAGAACCTGCGGCCGATGCGGCCGCGGTGGTAGTGGCCTGCCTCGACGCTGACCGGCGACGGGTTGAGCCCCACGAACAGCAGACGTCCGGGTTCCGGCGGCAGGTCCGCTAGGGTCTCCACGGGCAGGCCGTCGAGGACCAGCGTGATCCGGTGGCCATCGTTGCCGTCTCGCATGCGCGGAAGGGTAGGGGATGCCAGGTGGCCGCGCCCCGGCCGAACGACGTGGTGCTACGCGGCATCCCCCGCGTGCCAGGCGCGGTCGCCATAGCGGTCACGGAGGAGACGGTCTGCCGCCGCATGCTCCGCTTCCGTGAGAGCGGCGCGGCGTGCGGGATCGACACCGAACGCGGCGAGGATGACCGCCTCGACATCAGCTGCCTTCGGGGCGACGCCCATCTCCCGGGCGAGCGAGGTCACCGCGACCCGACGGCTCCGGGTGCGTTCCCAGCGGGGATCGCCGGCCGCGCCTGGTCCGTTGCAGACGCGGGCCAGCGCGTCGAGGTCGGCCTCGACCAGGAGCGTCGCGTGCACGAGCAGCGCCCGACCGCCGAGCCAGGCGGCCACGCCAGAGAGCTTGCCACCCGCTGCGACGATGTCGCGCTCGGTCATCTCCGCGGCGACGCCCAGCGAACGGATGGCGTCGGTGAGGGGAGCCAGCACCAGCCGGTACAGCCCCGGCAGCCGCCGGAGTGTCGGGTCGGCGACGAGGATGGCGTCCTCGGGCCGGAGAACGACCGAGACGTTGAGGTTGCCCGGGTCCTGCCAGACGGTCCCGCCCCCGGTGAACCGCCGCAGGACGGGGGCGCTCAGCGCCTCGGCGGCACGGAGATCGACCTCCGCCGCCACGACCTGGAAGCGCCCGACGACCGCACAGGCGGCATTGCGCCAGAGGCGCATGACGGGTGTCGGGGCGGCGGGATCGGCCGCGACGTGGCGTGCGACCGCCTCCTCGCGCGCGAGGTTGGTCGCCGGATCGCGCTCCCCGTCGTCGGGGAGGTAGCGCCAGCGCATCGGCTCGCCCAGGGCCTCGCTCACTCCCTGCGTCCCCGCTTCAGCTCCGCCACGTCGAAGGCAGCGGTCGCGGACGACCAGTTCGCGGCCACTTCCACCCGCGTGGCGAGGACGAGCCGTGTGAGGCCCGACACCGTGAACAGGAACGCAAACGCCGGGTAGCCGAATGGCAGGATCGCGAGGAGCGCGCCCGCGGACGTCTGTCCGATCGTGAGCCCGGCGGCGCTCTGGGCAACGAATGCGGCCTGCGCCCCGATCAGATCCGCGCCCCCGGTGAGCCGAAGGAGGCGCTCGTTCGCCGCCAGCGTTCCCGCCGCCGCGCCCGCCGACACCACGGCCGCGACGATGCAAAGGACGAGCCAGGCGAGCGGGTTTCCGGGGAACGCGAACAGGCCCAGGATCATCGACCCGCCGCGGAGGACGAACGAGAGGCGAAGCGTCCGCGACGCGGACCCCCGGCTCAGCCAGCCCCCGACGACGGTCGCAGCGACCAGCGATGCCGCCGACGAGATCGCCGAAAGGAGCACCGCAAAGCCCGGCGGCAGGCCCAGGATGCTGATGCTGTAGATCGACAGGTAGGGGCCCATGCCGGACCCGAATGCCGCGATCGCGACTGCCCGGATGAAGCGGTTCGTCTCAGGGCTGCGGGGAGGTGCCTCGCCGCGCGGCGCCACCCGGACGCGGCCGGGACGCTGCAGGCGCCGCAGGACCGCGAGCTCCGCAATCCCGAAGGCCCCTGCGATCCCGAACACGATCGCGTACACGAGCAGGCCGACCGAGCCGAGACCCGCCTGGACCACGAGCGCGACCGGGAAGAGGAGCATCGCGCCCAGCCCCTGGGTGATTCCCATCACGCGCGGCGCCACGAATCGCCGCTCGCGCTCCGGGAGGATCGCGCCGTACCACGCCAGCAGGTTGGCGCCACCGATCGCGGAGGCCGCCCCTGCGATGCTCATCACTGCGGCGATCGCGGCGATTGCCACGGTCGTCGGGATGAGATGCAGCTCGTGGAGAACGACGGCGGCGGCCAGCACGAAGCCTCGCGTCTCGCCGACCGCGAGGATGCCGAGCGTCACGCGCCGCAGGTTGCCGTCCATGCGGCGCAGGAGCGACGGGACCAGCAACTGCGCGGAGCTGAACGCGTATGGCAAGACCCCGATCACAGTAGCCACCGCAGGTGGTGTACCGAGCGCAAGCAGGAGCGGGATCGTGAGGCCGTCGCCGGCGAGCGCGAAGACGGCGGCCGCGGTCGTCCCGATCCCCTGGAAGATCCGAAAGCGCGGCTCACCGAACGTCCGCCATTCCTCGACCGACGTGCGGGCGCCGGCGAGGTGAGGGAGGCGGGTGCGCGGGCAGTTGTCTCGGGGCACCCCGGAATGGTAGCGGGGCGGGTTCATGGTCCGGCCCCCCGTGGCCTCCGAACCTGCGCAACTCCGGTGGTGCCGGCGCCTCGGCGGACGCTACGATCCCGCCATGGCCACGAACCGGCTCGCCGGGGAGACGAGCCCGTACCTCCTCCAGCATGCCCACAACCCCGTCGACTGGTATCCATGGGGCGCGGAGGCGCTGGAGCGGGCGCGCACCGAGGATCGGCCGATCTTCCTCTCCGTGGGCTACGCCGCCTGCCACTGGTGCCACGTGATGGAGCGCGAGTCGTTCGAGGACCCGGGCACGGCGGCAGTGCTCAACGCGAGCTTCGTGAGCATCAAGGTGGACCGCGAGGAGCGGCCCGACCTCGACGCGATATACATGCACGCGGTCCAGGCGCTGACCGGATCAGGGCGGCTGGCCGATGAGCGTCTTCCTGACGCCCGACGGCCGGCCGTTCTACGGGGGGACCTACTTCCCGAACACGCGCCGGCACGGCCTCCCGTCGTTCCGTGACGTGCTCCAAGCGGTCGCGGGAGCGTGGGCAGGAGCGCCGCGACGACGTCGAACGGGCGGCGACCGGACTCGCCTCGCGTACTCACCTCGCCGGTTCGCATCGGCGACGGCGCCGCACCCGCGGACGCGGCCGTCCTCGAGCGCCGCCGTGGCGACCCTCGAGGCGGAGTTCGATGCCGTGGACGGCGGCTGGGGCCTGTCGATGAAGTTCCCGCCAGCCGATGGCGCTCGAGTTCCTGCTCCGGCGGGCGGTTGCCGGCGACGACCGCGCGCTCCCGCTGGTCCGCCGGACCCTGGACCGCATGGCTGCCGGCGGGATCCACGATCAGCTCGGCGGCGGGTTCAGCCGCTATGCCACGGAGCCCACCTGGCTGGTGCCCCACTTCGAGAAGATGCTTTCCGACAACGCGCAGCTGGCGCGCGTCTACCTCCACGCCTGGCAGCTCACCCGGCGAGCCACGCCTACCTGGACGTCGCCCTCCGCACGCTGGACTTCGTGACGCGCGAGATGACCCTGCCCGACGGCGTCTTCGCGGCGAGCCTGGACGCGGACACGGGTGGCGTGGAAGGTGCGACCTATTCTTGGACCGAGCGCGAGATCCGGGACGCGCTCGGCGCCGCCGGCCGCGTCGCCGACGTCGAGCTGTTCGCCGCCGCCTACGACGTGACCGCCGGCGGCAACTGGGAGGGGCGCACGATCCTCCGGCGGGCTGTCACCGACGAGGAGCTTGCCGTCCGAGCCGGGATCCCGGAGAGCGAGGTCCGGGCAGCGGCTGGCCGACGCGCGGGGCGTGCTGCTCGCCGTGCGCGACCGTCGCCCGCAACCCGCCCGGGACGACAAGGCGCTCGCCGGCTGGAACGGGCTGATGCTGGCCGCCTTTGCGGACGCGGCGACCGCGCTCGAGCACGAAGCGGACGCGACGCTCACCGAGGCGGGACGCCGGTATCGCGGGGTCGCCAAGCGGGCCGCCGACCGGCTTTTGGCCGTGCTTCTCGACGAGCGCGGTCGGCTGCGCCGATCCTGGAAGGACGGTCAAGCCCGACATGCCGGGACGCTCGAGGACCATGCCTGCCTGGCCGAGGGTCTGCTCGCGCTGTACGAAGCCACCGCGGACGAGCGCTGGTTCGTCGCAGCCCGCGACCTCGGCGAGACGATCCTGGCCCACTTCGGCGACCCGGACGGCGGGTTCTTCGACACTGCCGATGATGCGGAACGCTTGGTGGCGCGACCGCGCTCGCTCGAGGACACCGCGCTCCCTCGGGCAACGCGATGGCGGCCTGCGTGCTTCTCCGGCTCGCGGCCCTCACCGGTGAAGGTCGTTACGCGGATGCGGCCGAAGGCGCGCTCACGCTGGTCGGCACGCTGCCGGGGCGCTACCCGACGGGTTCGGCCAGTGGCTCGCGGCCCTGGACTGGCGTCTCGGGCCGGTCGACGAGATCGCGCTCGTCGGTGCGCCGGACGACCCTCGGCTCGCGCGTCTCCTCGCCGTCGTCCGTTCGGGCTACCGGCCGCGCCAGGTGGTAGTGGTGGCTCCCGACCCGGCCTCGAGCAGCGTGCCGCTCATGCAGGCGCGCTTCACGCTCGGCGGCCTGGCGACGGCGTTCGTCTGCCGGGGTTTCGCGTGCCGGCAGCCGGTCACCGAGCCCGAGGCGCTGGCGGCGCTCCTGGCGGGCTGACGGTCGCCCTCATCGGGGAACCGGCGGATCCCCCGTGGCGAGGGTGCCCTGGTGGAAGCGGATCCGCCAGCCGTCCCCCCGGCGGATCCAGACCGACGAGCGCCAGGTGGAGCGCGCCGGGAAACCGGGAACGCGCGCGACGCTCCGGTACGTGACCAGGACCGCGTGGTCCCCGAGCGGCGCGGCAGCAAAGAGCTCGATCGCCACGTCCTCAGCGCGTCCGTTGTCGAGGAGGTCGAGCATCGTGGCACGGTCCCACCGCCGTCCGCTCGCGCCGACCTCCGCGAACTCGTCGTCGATGAGGGCCGCGAGTCCGCCGGGGATCGCCGTCCCGTCGCGCCGCGCGAGCGCAAGCTCCAGGGAGTGCAGCCGATCCTCGAGCTCGCTCATCGCCCGCATCGTAGACGAGCGCGGGCCACCGTCGACGGCCGACCCGGACGCCGTTCACGGCGTACCCTCACCGCACGGCCCGGCGCAGGCGCGGCCGGGACGAAGGAGGTCGACGTGGGCATGCGAGTACCGGACCTTGGGTCGCTCCTCGCCGAGGTGCAGCAGCGGCGGATGGCGCTTGACGCGACCGGCTCCTACTTCGTCACCGATATCGACGCGGCGCACGCGGAGGACTTCGCGAAGTCGCTCCTGCTGATGAGCATTCCTCGCCGCGGCCAGCGCGACCAGCCGATCACGATCTACATCAACTCCGGTGGCGGGTCGGTCGGCGACGGGCTCGCGATGATGGAGATGATCAGTCGGATGCGGCGGCGGTTCGACGTCCGGATCGACACCGCTGTCCTCGGCTACGCGTACTCGATGGGCGCCATCGTCAGCCAGGCCGGCGACCACCGCTCGATCGGCCGTTTCGGGACCCTGATGCTCCACTCGACGCAGTGGATCCTGTCCGGCGAGGACGAGCGGATCTTCAAGGACTACCAGGCTCTCTCCGAGCACTACCAGCACACGGTGGCCGATCTCTTCGCCCACCGAACCGGCTACCGCGACTCGGCGTGGTGGCGGCGGTTCATCTGGTCCGGCCGGGAGCGGTTCCTGGGGCCGGACGAGTGCCTGGAGCTCGGGCTGGTCGACGAGATCCTCGAGCCAGCGACCGTGCCGCCTCCGGCGCAGAAGGTCGAGCCGCCGAAGACGAGGCCGCCCGAAGGCGGATAGAGAGCCGGCCGGGCCACCGTTCGGCCGCGACGACCCGCCGCCAGCGGCCGGACCGGCGGCCGGCGTCGATTTGGAACGCCTGGTCGGTTCAGGCGCCCCGAGCTATACTCGCCCTCCCGTGGCTCCCCGGTCCGTCGCCGCCGACCCCCTTCGCCCGGTTCAGCCCGCCCGTGGCGGCCTGGTTCCGGGACGCCTTCGCGGCCCCGACCCCGGCGCAGGTCATGGGCTGGCCGGCGATCGCGGCGGGCGGGCACGTACTCCTCCACGCGCCGACCGGGAGCGGCAAGACGCTTGCCGCGTTCCTGTGGGGCCTGGACCGCCTGGTCCGCGAGCCGGTCGCGCCGGCATCGATCGCCGGCGGCCCGGCCTCGGTGCGGATCCTCTACGTCAGTCCGCTCAAGGCGCTCACCTACGACGTGGAGCGCAACCTGCGCGCGCCGCTTGCCGGGATCGCGCTCGCGGGCGCGCGTCTCGGGACCCCGGTCCGGGCGGTCTCGATCGCCTCGCGCACCGGCGACACGCCGACCGAGGAGCGGCGCCTGGTCGCCAGGCATCCACCCGAGATCCTGATCACGACGCCGGAGTCGCTCTACCTGCTGCTGACGTCGCAGGCCCGCGAGATCCTGCGGGGCGTCGAGCACGTCATCCTGGACGAGGTCCACGCGTTCGCCGGCACGAAGCGCGGCGCCCATCTGGCCCTGAGCCTCGAGCGGCTGGAGCGGCTCCGCCCGCCGGGCGCGCCACCCCTGCAACGGATCGGCCTCTCGGCAACCCAGCGCCCGCTGGAGACGATCGGACGCTTCCTCGGCGGCGTCGGCGAGGGCCGTGCCGTGACGCTCGTCGATGCCGGCTCCCGCAAGGCGCTCGATCTCCAGGTCGTTGTCCCGGTCGAGGACATGCGCCACCTCGGCGAGGCGCTCCCGCCGGAGGACCAGCCGGGCGGCCCGGTCGGCGGTCGGAGAGCGCCGCGTGAGCATCTGGCCGGCGATCCACCCGCGGATCCTGGAGCTGATCCGCGCCCACCGGAGCACGCTCGTCTTCGTGAACAGCCGGCGGCTCGCCGAGCGGCTGGCGCAGCGCCTCAATGAGCTTGCCGGCGAGGACCTGGTGCGGGCCCACCACGGCTCGATCGCCCGCGAGCAGCGCGTCGCGATCGAGGAGGCGCTCAAGGACGGCCGGCTGCCGGCGCTCGTCGCCACCTCGTCGCTGGAGCTCGGGATCGACATGGGCGCCGATCGACCTCGTCATCCAGGTCGAATCGCCGACCTCGGTCGCGCGCGGGCTGCAGCGCATCGGGCGGGCGGGGCACCGCGTCGACGAGGTGAGCCGCGGCGTGATCTTCCCGAAGTATCGCGGCGACCTCCTGGAGTGCGCCGTGGTCGCGGAGCGGATGCGCGAGGGCGCGATCGAGGCGACGCTGATCCCGCGCAACCCGCTCGACGTGCTCGCCCAGCAGATCGTGGCGATGACCGTCGATGGACCGCTGGCCGGTTGAGGACCTGCTCGCGACCGTGACGCGGGCGGCGCCGTTCGAGACCCTCACCCGCGAGATGCTCGATGGCGTGCTCGGGATGCTCGCCGGGGCATACCCGTCGGACGAGTTCGCGGAGCTCAAGCCGCGCCTGGTCTGGGATCGGCCGTCGGACACCGTGGAGGGCAGACGGGATGCCCGGGTGGTCGCCGTGACGTCGGGCGGCACGATCCCGGACCGCGGCCTGTTCGGCGTCTTCCTCGCCGGTGAGGCCGGCACACCCGGGCGACGCGTGGGCGAGCTCGACGAGGAGATGGTCTACGAGCTCCGGCGGGGATGCATGGGGACGTCATCGTGCTGGGAGCGAGCAGCTGGCGCGTGAAGGAGATCACGCCGGAGCGCGTGATCGTGGTCGCCGGCGCCGGGCGAGCCGGGCAAGCTGCCCTTCTGGAAGGGCGACGCGATCGGCCGCCCGATCGAGCTGGGTCGGGCGCTGGGTGCATTCGTGCGCGGCGCGGAGGCGGATCTGGCGCGCGGCGCCGCCGGCCGCGCCGCGCTGGTCGCCCGTCTGGGAGCACGGCACCACCTCGACGCGCTGGCGACGGAGAACCTCGTCGCCTACCTCGAGGACGAACGCGACGCGGCGGGCGCGCTCCCGACCGACCGCCGGATCGTGGTGGAGCGCTTCCGCGACGAGCTCGGCGACTGGCGGCTGGTCCTTCTCACGCCCGTTCGGCGGGCGCGTCCACGCGCCCTGGTCGCTGGCGATCGAGGGCCGTCTTCGCGAGCGGCTCGGCGCAGGACGTCGCCGTCCATCTGGTCGGACGACGGGATCGCGATCCGCCTGCCCGAGGGCGACCTCGAGGGGGTCGAGGACGCGCTCTTCCCCGACCCGGCCGACGTCGAGGACCTCGTGGTTGCCGCGGTCGGCGGCTCGGCCCTCTTCGCCGCGCGCTTCCGCGAGAACGCCGGCGCGCGCGCTGCTGCTGCCGCGCCGCCGGCCCGGCTCGCGGACGCCGCTCTGGCAGCAGCGCCAGCGCGCCGCCGACCTGCTCGGCGTCGCCAGCCGGTACGGGAGCTTCCCGATCCTCGTCGAGACGTACCGCGAATGCCTGGCGGACGTCTTCGACCTGCCCGCCCTCCGCGACGTGCTCGGCGGCGTCGCCCGGCGCGAGATCGCCGTCCACGCGGTGGAGACCCCGCGGCGATCCCGTTGGCGTGCTCGCTGCTGTTCGACTACGTCGCCGCCTACATGTACGAGGGCGATGCGCCCCTCGCGGAGCGTCGCGCGCAGGCGCTCGCGCTCGACCGCGACCTCCTCCGCGAGCTTCTCGGCCAGGAGGAGCTGCGCGAGCTGCTCGACCCGGCCGCGCTCGCCGAGACGGAGCTGAGCCTGCAGGCGCTGTCCCGACCGCAAGGCGGGTTCCGTCGGACCAGGTCGCCGACCTGCTGCGCCGCCTCGGTGACCTGGCCGAGGACGAGGTCGCCGACCGGACCCGAGGCGGTCGCGCCGTCGCGCGCGAGTGGCTCGAGGTGCTGGAGGCGACGCGGCGCGCGACCGTGGTGCGGATCGGCGGCGAGCAGCCCGCTGGATCGCGGTGGAGGACGCCGGCCGCTACCGCGATGCGCACGGGTGCCCAGCCGCCGCCGGGTACCCCGATCGCGTTCCTCGGCGAGTCGCGGGACCCGCTCGGTGGCCTGCTCGCGCGCTGGGCCCGCACCCACGGCCCGTTCCTCGACGGCCGAGCCGGCCGCGCGGTGGGGGCTGCCGGAGCGCGGGATCGTCGCTGCCGCGCTCGAGCGGCTGGCGGCATGGCGGGACGCTTCTCCTCGGCGAGTTCCGGCCCGGCGGCGCGGAGCGCGAGTGGTGCGATCCCGAAGTGCTTCGCGCCCTCCGGCGCCGGTCGCTGGCCCGCCTGCGGCGCGAGGTGGAAGCCGTCGAGGGCGCGGCGTTCGCGCGGTTCCTGCCGGCCTGGCAGGGCGTCATGCGTTCCGGCCTCGGAGCGGGCGGCCGGGCCGCTGCCGAGGCCAGGCCGCGCTCGAACGCCTCGCCGAGGTGGTGGACCAGCTCGCGGGCGTCCCGATGCCGGCATCGGTCGCTGGAGCGCGATGTGCTGCCGGCGCGCGTCGCCGGCTACCAGCCGCGGCTCCTCGATGAGCTCGGGGCGCTCGGCGAGGTCGCCTGGGTGGCGGCGGGGCAGCCTCGGCCGCGACGACGGCCGCGATCGCGCTGTTCCGGCCGGGCGAGAGGCTGGGCGCTCCGTGGCGCGTCGCGGTCCCGCGCGTCGACGCGGCCGACCTCTTCCTGCAGCCTCGCCATGCCGCGATCCGCGCGTTCCTCGGCGACACGGGGCGCCTCCTTCTACCGCGAGCTCTACGCGGCGGCAGGCGGCGGCACGGACCGGGACGTGCTCGACGCACTGTGGGACCTGGTCTGGGCCGGCGAGGTCACGAACGACACGTTCGCGCCCCTGCGCGCCCTGCGCTGGAAGCGCCCGGGCCGGGACGGGCGGCCGCGGCCGGGCCGGCTCGCCGCGCTCGGGCCCGCCCGAAGCCGCCGGCCGCTGGTCGCTCGTCCAGCCGGCAGGCTCGGCCTTCGCGGTCCGGGCGGACGCCGAGCGGTGCGCTCCGGGGGACCTGTCGATGGAGCGGCTGCGCACCCGGCGGCTGCATGCGCTGGCGCTCGCGCTGCTCGACCGCCACGGCGTGCTCACTCGCGAGGCCGTCATCGCCGAAGGCATCGAAGGCGGGTTTGCGGCGATCTACCCGGTGCTGCGCGCGCTCGAGGAGGCGGGCCGGATCCGGCGCGGGCTACTTCGTCGACGGGCTCGGCGCCGCGCAGTTCGCGCTCGCCGGGGCGATCGATCGCCTGCGCAGCGCCCGCGAGCCGGAGGCGGCCGCGCCGCGCGTCGACCTCGTGGCGGCGGCCGATCCTGCGCAGCCCTACGGGGCGGCACTGGCCTGGCCGCGCCGGGATGCGTCGGATCGTCGCCCGTTCCAGCGAGCCGCCGGCGCGTACGTCGCGCTCGTCGACGGCCTGCCCGTCCTGTACCTCGAACGCGGAGGAAGAGGGCTGGCGACGTTCCCGGCGGCGGAGGACCCCGAGCGGCTTGGCCCTGCCCTCCGGGCGCTCCGGGTGCTTCTCCTCGACGGCCGGTTCCGGGAGCTGGTCGTGAGCAGCGTCGACGGCGAGCCAATGGGCCTGGCGAGCTCCTGGCGCGAGCGCCTCGTGGACGGAGGGTTCGTCCCCGGCTACCGTGGGATGGTCCTGCGCGTGCCGGGTGTGGCCGGGGGGGATCCACGTGCCGCAAGGTGACGCGCTCTCGACAGGCTGACCAGACGCGAAGGACGCGCCGGGGAGCGTTGACGCGGCCCCGCACGGGCGGGATGCTTGACCTCGGGGGAGGCCAGCGGCGGCTGGACCAGCGCGGCGTGACGGGCGAGCCGGATCGGGCCCGGCGGACAAGGCGCGCCCGCTCGACGGCCCGATCACCGTGTCCGCAGGGGAATCCGAAGGTCCGGCCCGCCTCCTGTCGATCGCCCAGCTGGTCCAGCTGGCGGTCTACTGGTGCGGCCTCGTCTCCGTCGTGAACGGCGTGACCATGCTGGTCCAGGAACGGATGCCTTGGCTCGTCCCTGTCTCGGAGGTCGGCCTCATGACCGGCCTTGCCCATGTCGCCAGTGTCGCGATCGCGGTGGCCGTGCAGCCGACCGTCGGCTCGATCAGCGACTACACCGTCTCGCGCTGGGGACGGCGCAAGCCCTACATCATCATCGGCACGAGCCTCGACATCGCCTTCGTCGTCGGGATCGCGACGTCGCAGACGCTGATCGCCCTCGCGGCATGCCAAGCCCTCCTGCAGCTCAGCTTGAACTTGCCCAGGGACCGTTCCAGGGCTACCTGCCCGACCTCGTGCCACCCTCGCAGGTGGGCTTCACGAGCGGCCTCGTGGGGGTCATGCAGATCGGGGGCACCGTGGGCGGGATCCTCACGATCACGCTCGACGCCCCTGGTCTGCGTCCCAGGGGCGGTCCTCGTGGGTGGCGGGGCGGGGACCTTCCTTGCCGTCGACTGGGCGCTCATCACGGACCTCGTCCCGAAGGCTGCGGCCGGTCGCCACATGGGGATCAGCAACGTCGCAACCGAGACGAACGGCCTCGTGGCCGGCATCCTGGGCGGCATTCTCGTGGACCTCTGCTATGCGCTCGGATACCCCGGCGCTGGTCCGCGCGCGGCCTACCTCGTCGCGATCGTCTCATTCGGGCTCGGGGCGCTCCTGCTGCGCCACGTCGTGAAACCCCGGGAGCGCGCCACCTAGGGACGCGTGGCGACCGGGGTAGTGGCTCGTGGCGGCGGGGCCGGCACCAGGCCGAAAGCGCCCCTGGCGCGTGCGACCAAAATGTCCGGCTCGCGGATGGCCGCCTGCCAGTCACGGGCCCACCCCCGCCACGTCGCCGGTCGCAGGAACCAGGCGGGGTCCGGTCGCAGCCAGAGGGAGGGGACCAGGGCCCAGAGGAAGACGAGGTAGTCGAGCCGGACGGGCCGCGGGAACGCGAAAAGGACCGAGAACTGGACGATCGTGAGCGGGAGCGTCGCGAGCGTCAGGAGCCCGGCGATCGCCAGGAAGATCACGCCGTTGAGGCGCGCCCGGGGTGCAAGGATCCCGAGGAAGGCGATGGGACCCACTTCATCGCGGTCGCGATCACCCACAAGAGGCCGGCGGTTCGTGGACCGACGAACCGGGCGCCCCACAGCAGCAAGACGAGCACGAGGTTGATGTTGCCCGTGTCGAGGTTCGCGAAGGTGGGAAACGCGAGGATGAGCGCGACGCCCGCCGTCCCGAGCGGGTGCAGGCGGTAGGCCCACGCCACCGACCAGAGGAGCAGAAGGATCGTCCCGCCGCGCCAGACGAACCAGGCAACGTCCCAAGGCAGCAGCGCCCAGGGCGTGAAGACGGGCAGGAGCCACGGCGCATAGACATAGGGCATGAACGGGCTCGCCGGATGGTAGGGGTCACCCCCATTGAGCCAGATCCGTACGGCAGCCCAGTACGCCCGGGCATCCGCGCCACCCAGCTCGCCCCGGGCCATCATCCCGGCAAGCCCGATCCCGCCCGCGAGGGCGAGCAGGAGGATCGCCAGCAGGCGACGTCGATCGCGCAGCCGCGAGACCTGGCGTCGCAGCGACCGCCGGTAGACGTTGCCGCGTCGGCGCGTCGGGCGGTCCAACAGGATCGTCACGAGACCCGCTGCCCGCCCCGCTGCCATGGCGGGGAGTATCGCATCGCGCCGGAGCACCGTCGTTGGCCAGCTGACCGGATGCTGGACGTCCTCGCCAGGGGGACCCTCAGGCGGTCGTGACGAGGCTCTCCGTGCCTGCCTGGCGTTCAGCGCGTGGGCGTGGCCGAAGGTAGCGTTGGACCGTCGTGCGGGGCGTCGCGAGCGCCCAGCGGCACCGGCACAGACCCTTCGGGCAGCCGTCATGTGGCAAGTCGCGGAACGCGGAGCTCTGCCGAGGCCCGAAGGACTCGCCCGTCTTCGGCTCGACAGGTGTCGCAGCATGTAGCGGCGACGAGTTCGGCATCGCGCGCGATCTCGGCGATGCCCCGGAGCTCCGCGTTCACGCCGTCCCGATGCAGCTTCACGATCTCGGGCGGCGGTGGCACGGGCGATTTCGCCATGCGATACAGAACGGCCGCGTGTCCGCGCCGGATCCGGGATGCTTCCTCCCAGCGACGTTCCCGCCTCGCCACCTGGAAAGACCGCTCAACCGTCGCCAGGTAAAGCGCCCGTGCGTTGCCGACGACCTCCTCAGAGACCGCGGCGGCGAGGATGCGGCTCGAACGTTCGGGAGGCGCTCCGGCCGCAGCCGCAAGGGTGAGCCAGCGCGCGCGCTCGCGCGCCAGGCGACCTGCGCTCGCGCTCCGTTTGCGCTCGGCTTCGAACACCTCGACGGCCGCTTCGGTCAGGTAGACGGCCCGACCCGCAACGCGCTTGACCACAATTCGGTGGCGGCAGCGCACGCAGCGCCGGGATGTCGTGGGTGCCGGTTGCAGGAGGACCGCACAGTAGGGGCACGAAGGCGAGATCGCGACCGGCGCCGCCCTCGTCTTTCCGCTCGCCGGGCGCGGGCCGGTCCGCACGGGCCGCGCTCCTGCGGTGCGCGCTTCTCCCCGGGCACCCCTCGCGGCCGGATCCACCCGCCTCGGCTCCATGATTCCGACCGACGTGCCCGGCCGGCGCGCGGGCCGAGCCATGACGCCAGGTGTGTCCGTGGCGCCGCCCGCGACGGTGGTGGGTGCGACGGCCGCTTCGTCGGTCAGGTCGGGATGCACGATCACGCCGGCGAGGCCCGAGCCCGGCTCTGCCATGACGCCGACGAGGGCCGGCAGGCCCTCGACGACGATCGCCGGGCGTGGTCCGTTCAGGGGGCCTGCGAGGGGAGCGAGGTCTCCTCCTCGTCGTGCTGGCCGGCGAGCCCGGGGCTGCCTCGATGACCTCCTCGACGTCGGGCGTCGTCCCGAGGTCAGTCGCGGGAACGGGAGGCTCGAGGCCGAAAACCTCAGCGAGTCGCGCGGCGGTGCGCGACTTGGCGGCGTCGAACTCCGCCTCGTCGATCTTGGGTCGGGGACGCCAGAGCCCCTGCATCTTCGCCATCGCACCTTCACCCGCCCGACGTGCAACCAGCCACTCGACCCTCGGTCGCCCGGAGCCCAGGGAGATGAGCGTACTTCTTCCGTGAATAGCCAGAGTACTCTCGTTCTGGGAGGTTTCGTCCAGATCCACGTTCCCGCGCCGGTGCGTCCGTGCACCACCAGCCGGTTCAGCCCACCCCGAGCCCCCGGGCCCCGGCGGTCATGACGACCGCGACGAGCAGCCCCAGGAGAAGGTTGCGGCGCCAGGCGACGAGTGCGACGCAGGCCACGACGGCGAGGGCGTCGATCCCGACGTGGATCGAGGGGCGGCCGTCCGTTCCCGTGACCAGCAGCGCCTGCGAGGCCGCGATGGCCCCGAGGACGGCCGGACCGACCAGCCGGAGGTACTCGAGGGCGCGCGCCGGCAGCCGCTCGAAGGCCGGCGCCAGCAACGGCACCGCCCGCGACGGGTACGTGACGGCGGCCATCAGCAACGCCAGGCCGACCAGCCCCATGCTCACGCCGCCCTCGTCATGGCGCGATCCCGTCGTCGGATTGGCCGGGCCTGCTGAAGGAGCCCGGGTCGGCGGGCAGTTCGTCCGGCTCGGGGATCGCGGGGTTGCGGCCTCGGCACCAGCAGGCCCACGAACGGGCCGAGGAAGCCACCGGCGAGGACGCCAGCGCGAGGGTCGACCAGGATGCCGACGGCAAGGGCGATGCATACCCCCGCCACGCCGGCAACGACCTCCCGCCGGCCCGTGGCCAGCCCGACGGCAAGCCCGGCCATCGCGGCGGGGAAGACGATGTCGAGCCCGATGACCCGCGGGTCGGGAACCACCTGGCCGCCCAGCACGCCGATCAGCGTGGCCAGGTTCCACGGGATGAAGACGCCGCCGATCGCGGCAAGCCAGTAGCCGCGCCGGTCGGCGAAGCCGAGGCGCCGGAAGTGCACGAGGCTGAGCGCGAACGCCTCGTCGGTCAGGACGTGCGCCATTAGCGCCCGCTCTCGCCGTGGGCGGTCGCGCAGTCACGGCCCCAGGGCGGCGGCGTAGAGGATGTGCCGGGCGTTGACGAGCGCGGTCAGGACCACGATCGCCGGCCAGGCGTAGCCCGCCCCGACCATGCCGGCGGCGGCGAACTGGGACGCCCCCGCGAAGACGACCACGGAGAACACCACCGCCTCTAGCGGGGAGAGGCCGTTCGCCCGTGCGGTCAGCCCGAACACGACGCCGAACCCTGCGGCGGAGGCAACGATGCCGAGCATGTCGACGGCCAGCCGTCGCCGCGCGGCGCGGACGACGACGGGGTCCGGTGCGCCCCTGGGACCGGCGGTCACCGGCGTGGTAATCGAATCCGGTCGGTGGCGCTCAGCGCAGGGAGGGCTTCCCGCAGCGGTCGCAGACCACGTAGACCGCGTGCCGATCCAGCGCATAGCCGGCCACGTGGAGGGTCCCGCCGCAGCCGCCGTGGTGGTAGGTCCACCAGGTGTCTCCGGCGTCGAGCGGCGCCGCCTCGCTCGCGAGCGTGGTGTGGAGGCCGGGGTTGGCGGCGATCGCAGCCGCGACTGCGGCTGCGCGCTCCACCTCAGTCTCGCTCGAGTACGGGTACGACTGGGAAATGTTCGAGGTCACCTGCTCCTCCAGCGGCGGCGCGGCCGGGGCGTGCCGCGTTGGGATGGCTGGTCCAGCCGCGAGTATCGCACGCGTCGTGAGCCGGCCGGCGTCGCCGGCGCCCGCGAACCGCCCGGCCGGTGCGGGTCAGGGCGGCGGTTCCCCAAGAGCCGTCCGCCACGCGACCTCCAGCACGCCGACCACGCCCGCGGCCAGGTGCGGGCGGAGCGTCGCGGCACAGGCGGCGTTCCAGCACGCGACGATCGCAAGGCGTGGGTCGAGCGGCGCGACGGCGCTCTCGATCAGCCTGATGGCCGCATCCTGGCGAGACTGGTCGGGGGAGACGTGCTGGAAGAGCCGCGCCGCGTCGGCCAGGAGGCCGACCTCGCGGCGGTCGACGGGTCGCGGGGCGATCCGGCCGGCGTCGAGCCCGGTGAGGCCGAGCGCCATCGCGAGCACGACCTCTCCGAACAGGCCCTCGAGCTCTCGGCCCTCCGCCCCGGTGAGGTGCGGGCCCTCGTACCAGGCCAGCCAGAAGCCCATGTCCGCGCGTTTCCGGTACGGCCTCTCTTCGCGGAGCGCGCGGACCGCCGCATCGAGCGCCTGCACGTCCACGATCGTCAGCCTGCCGAGGCGTCCGAGCAGGGCAGCCCGCGCGCCCGCCAGGAGCAGCGGCCGGGGCCCCGGCACTGGGTTCACCACACCGCCGGCAGTCCCAGGGACCGCGGGTCGGCCGCGGCCGCCAGCGTCCCGCCGCGGGTGGGCCCCCCGTCCACGAGCTCGATCGCGTGGGCATGCCCCAGGGCGCCGTCGAACGGCGCCCGAACGTCCAGTCGGTGGCCCCGCTCCGTCAGCCCCTCGAGCAGCCCGGCGCGGAAGCGCGCCTCGACCACGACCGTGTCCGGCGGCGCGAAGTGGCGGGCCGGCGCGGCGTGCCATCGCGGCGCGGCGACCGCCGTCGCCACGTCCACGCCACCGTCGACCAGCGCCGACACGAGCTGGGCGAAGATCGCCGGCTGCGCGTCACCGCCCATCGACCCGTGCACGACCCACGGGCGGCCGTCGCGCAGGAGCATCCCGGGAGTGAGCGTGTGGAGCGTGCGCTTCCCCGGGGCGAGAACGTTCGGATGGGCCGGGTCAAGGCTGAAGTAGCCTCCTCGGTTCTGGTATGCGATCCCGGTCGCGGGATCCACAATCCCCGATCCGAACCCCGCGTAGTTCGACTCGATCAGGCTCACGGCGTTGCCACGGCCGTCCACCACGGCGAGGTAGATGGTCCCGCCGCCGGGCGGGTTCGTCGCGGGCGGCGGCGCTGCCGCGCGCCGCGGATCGATGCGGGCCCCGAGCTCGGCTCCGTATCGGGGGTCCAGCAGGTAGTCGACCGGGACCCGGGCAAAGGCGGGGTCGGTCAGGAAGGCGTCGCGATCGGCCAGGGCGAGCTTGGCCGCCTCGATCCCCGCGTGGACCCAGGGCAGGTCGGGCCCTGCGGTGGCGCCGCCGTCGCCCGGATCGAACACCCCCGGAGCCGGCGCAGGCAGCGAGCGCAGGATGTTGAGGACCTCGAGGGCGATCACGCCGGAGCTGTTCGGTGGGTGGCTTGTTGCGGTGACGCCGCGGTAGTCCAGGGCAAGCGGTGTCGCCCAGCTGGATTCGTGACCTGCGAGGTCGGCGGAAGTGATAGGGGACCCGGCCGCCGCAAGCGCCGCGGCCTGCCGTGTCGCGAGGTCGCCCGTGTAGAAGTCGGCGAACCCGACGGTCGCGAGGCGCTCGAGGGTGGCCGCGAGCGCGGATAGCCGAACGCGTTCGCCGAGGCGCCACGGACGACCCTGACCCCGGTAGGTCGCGTGCCAGCCGCGAGCGGACGGCCCGAGCTCAGCGTCGAAGATCCGGGCGGACACCTCGACGGCCTGGACGAAGTGCTCGTCGGCCGGGAAGCCGGATCGGGCGAGCTCGATCGCGGGAGCGAGGAGCGCCTCCACGGGGAGCTGTCCCCAGCGGGCGTGGGCGTCGGCCCACGAGCGGACTGCGCCGGGGACCGTGATCGTGAGCGGCCCGCGCAGGGGCAACGCCGTCCGGCCGCGCGCCCGCAGGGCGGCCGGGTCCGCGCCGGCCGGGGCGCGGCCCGACCCGTTGAGGGCCACCTGGACGCCGGCCGCCTCATCCCAGACGAGCCAGAATGCGTCGCCGCCCAGGCCGCAGGATTCTCCCTTGACCACGCCGAGCACCGCATTCGCCGCGATGGCGGCATCTACGGCGCTGCCGCCCGCCCGAAGGACGCCGAGCCCGGCCGCGGTCGCGAGGTGATGCGGGGCGACGACGGCGCCCGACCCGCCCCGGGCGAGAGGCATTGGTGCAAGCGGCCGGGCGCGATCCATGCGGGCGCATTCTAGGGCTGCCCCCCGTCGCGATGCCGGGTACCCTGCACCCGTGACACGCTCGTTGCGGTCGGTCATCGTGGGGACACTCACCCTGCGGTTCAGCACGGGCCTCACGGGCGCGATGCTCGTCTATTACCTGGCCGAGCTGCACCGCCACGGCGGGGAGCACGTCTCCTCCTTCACGATTGCCCTGTTCACCGCCGTCTTCTTCGCGGCCGAGCTGCTCCTCTCCCCGCTGTTCGGGACGTTCGCGGATCGATTCGGATATCACCGGATCATGCAGCTGGGGCCGGTCTTCGGGGCGGCAGCCGTCGTCCTGACCGGGATCACGACGAACCTGTGGCTGCTCGGCGGCACGCGCTGGCTGGAGGGCACCTCGAGCGCAGCCAGCGTCCCCTCGATCCTCGGCTTCATCGCGATCGCGACGCTGGGCGACGAGGGTCTGCGCGGAAAGGCCGTCGCCCGCTTCGAGGCCGCGACCCTTGCCGGTCTCGGTGCCGGGATCGTGGCGGCCGGGCCGCTCTGGACACTGCTCCACCGCGACGCGTTCTTCCTCAACGCTCTCGTCTACGGCATCTCGTGGGCGATCTACCGGTTCGGCGTCGTCGACGCGCGGGCCGAGCACGCCGGCGACGCGAACGACCGGCGCGCGAACCTGGCGCGGTACCTGGAGGTGCTCTCCTGGGCCCGGGTGTGGCTCCTGGCGCCGACCTGGATCGCGGTCAACGCGGCGATCGGGATGTGGACGTCGCAGTCGATCTTCCAGTTCGTGCGCGGCCCGGACCCGCGCTTCGCGAACCAGCGCCTGATGGCCGGCGCCTCGCCGATCCTCGTCAGCGTCGGGGTGGCGATCGGGATGGCCGTCTTCCTCGCCGGGCTCGTCTACTGGGGCAACCGCTTCAGGAACCTGCGTCGGACCACGATCATCTTCTATGGCATCGTCGGCGGCGCGGTGATGGTCGCGGCGTCCGTGGCGATCAATCACGGCGGCAGCCTTCCGGTCATCGTGACGCTGGTCCTGCTCGTGCCCGTCGTCGGCGGCCTGTTCGTCCTTGCGGGCTCCACGCCGGCGGCGCTCGGCCTCCTCGCGGACATGTCCGAACCGTACCCGCGCGACCGTGGCGCGATCATGGGGCTCTATTCGGTGTTCCTCGGGATCGGCCAGATCACCGGCAGCCTGCTGGGCGGGGCCGCCGCTGACCGGGCCGGCATCGACGGCCTGCTGGTCGGCACGCTCGTCCTGCTGGGCATCGCCCTCCTGCCCCTCTGGTGGCTGCGCGGCGTGGAGCACCACCTCGACGCCCCGGCTCCCGTCGCCCCGCCCGCCGGAGGCTGAGCCGGCGGCCGGCCCGATCGGCGAAGTCCAGGTCCGACGGCGAGTGGACGGCTGCGCGGCGGCGCCCGTCGCGACGATCCCGGCCCGTATGATGCCGGCATGTCGGCCGTCGCCATCGTCAGCGATTCCGCCTCCGACCTACCCCCTGGTCTCGCAAGCTCGCTTGGCATCCGGGTCGTCCCGCTGGTCGTGCGGTTCGGGGCGCACGAGTTCGCGGCCGGTGTGGACCTCTCGGCGGAGGACTTCTGGACCCGGATGCTCGCCCCGGACGCCCCGTTCCCGACGACGGCCGCCCCGGCGCCCGGAGCCTTCGCCGAGGCGTACGCAGGCGCGTTCGCGGAAGGCGCCGAGGCGATCGTATGCGTCACGATCGGCAGCCGGCTCTCCGGGACCTCCGCAAGCGCCGAGCTCGGGGCCCGGGCGCACCCCGGCCGCGAGATCCACGTGGTCGACTCGATGTCGGCCTCGATGGGAGTGGGGCACCTCGCCATGCTCGGGGTCGAGTTGGCAGCGGCCGGCAAGCCGGCCGCCGAGGTCGCCGCGACGCTCCGGGCCCGGGCCGCGGACCTGGACATCTACGTGGCCCTCGACACCCTGGAGTACCTCCGCAGGGGCGGCCGCCTCTCGCCCGCGCGGGCGGCGATCGGGACACTCCTCTCGGTCAAGCCAATCATCACCATGGCGGACGGCCTCGTGGAGACCGCCGATCGCGTGCGCACGCGCGCCCGCGCGCTCGAGCGCGTCATCGAGTTGCTGGCTGCGCGGCCAGTGGAGCGGATCGCCATCCTCCACACGGGCATCGGCGACGTGGAGGCGTTCCGCGCCTCGGTCGTGGGCCGGATCCCCGGGGGAGTCGACCCCGACCACGTCAGCATCCGGACCATCGGTCCCTCGATCGGTCCACATGTCGGCCCGGGAGCCCTCGGAGGCGTCGTCCTCCTTCGGCGCTGATCCCCGGCCCGGGTCGGTGGGTCCGCGGGCCAAGGCGCCCGGGCAGGGCCAATGGTTGCAGGACGGATGCGGTCCGGGTTCGGTACCATTGCCGTCGACGTCTGGGCCATTCCGCCCGGAGCCAGCGTCCCCGTTCGGCACTCGCCGCGGAAGCGCGAATCGCCGGATCATCGGGTCGAACGAGCACTCCGTCGTGGAGCGGTGGCCCGTCGCACGGGCCCGTCGTCTCCCGACCGGCAGCCGTCCCGGAGGCGGCAGCGCGGCCGTCCGTTGCGGGCGGCAATCGCAGCGGTCGTCCCGCGACGCGGGCGGCCGGGCAGGAGGTCCTCCGCTCCATGACGACAGAACAGGTCGCCGCGACGATCAACCCGTGGGCCGTTGCCCAGCAGCAGTTCGACCTCGCGGCCGAGCACCTGAAGCTGGATCCGGGCATCCGCCGGGTCCTGCGCGAGCCCCGCCGGGCACTCACCGTGACCTTCCCCGTCAAGATGGACGACGGGACCATCCGCGTCTTCACCGGCTACCGCGTCCAGCACAACCTTGGCCGCGGCCCGGCCAAGGGAGGGATCCGCTATCACCAGGACGTCACGATCGACGAGGTCAAGGCCCTCGCGATGTGGATGACCTGGAAGTGCGCGGTCGTCGGGATCCCGTACGGCGGCGGCAAGGGCGGCGTCATCGTCGACCCCAAGAAGCTCTCGATGAAGGAGCTCGAGGCGCTGACGCGACGGTTCACCACCGAGATCAGCGTCCTCATCGGGCCCGAGCGCGACATCCCGGCCCCGGACGTCAACACGACGCCCCAGATCATGGCCTGGATGATGGACACCTACTCGATGCACGCCGGGTACACGGTCCCGGGCGTCGTGACCGGCAAGCCGATCAGCCTCGGCGGGTCCGAGGGGCGCAACGAGGCGACGGCCCGCGGTTGCGTCTACACGATCGTCGACGCGGCGAAGCACCTCGGGATTGACCTCACCAAGACGACCACCGCGGTCCAGGGGTTCGGGAACGCCGGGTCGATCGCCGCTCGCCTCATGCGAGACGAGGGGTCCACCGTCGTCGCCGTCTCCGACACGCAGGGCGCCATCCACAACCCGGCCGGTCTCGACATCGAGAAGGTCGTCGGGTGGAAGCAGGAGCATGGCACGGTCGTCGGGTTCCCCGGCAGCACGAAGATCAGCAACGGCGAGCTCCTCGAGCTTCCCGTGGACATTTTGATCCCGGCCGCCTACGAGAACCAGATCACAGCCCGCAACGCCGAGAACGTGAAGGCGAAGATCGTCGCCGAGGCCGCCAACGGCCCCACGACGCCCGAGGCCGACAAGATCCTGGCGAAGAAGGGCGTCTTCATGATCCCCGACATCCTCGCCAACGCGGGCGGCGTGACCGTCAGCTACTTCGAGTGGGTCCAGGACCTCAACCGGGACCACTGGAGCGAGGCGATCGTTAACGCCAAGCTCAAGGAGATCATGGATCGGTCCTTCGGCGAGGTGCTCGCGATGGCACTTCTCGAGGAGGTCGACATGCGGACCGCCGCCTACCTGGTCGCGGTCAAGCGGGTGGCCGACACGACCGCACTCCGGGGCTTGTATCCGTAGGCCGGGACCGCGAGCATTGGCGCTCGTGGAGCGCCAGCCCGAACTCGCAGCGACAGGCACGGCCGGCGGGAGCGATCCCGCCGGCCGTCGACTTTCCCGGCGCGGCTTCCTCGCGGCCACGGCCGGGCTCCTCCTGGCGGCCTGCAACCCGACCCGTCCGACCCGCGCGCCAAGCTCACCCTCGCCACTCGCGACCGGCGCGCTGACGCCGGCGACGTCCCCGGCGAGCACGCCGTCGCCCGGGCCTCCCGGGCCGCTATCCGCGCGCGGGCCGAGCGTCGTGGCGCAGGAGAACCGGCGACCGGGAGACGGCGGCTGGCAGGCAGGCCTCGACGACTTCCCGGCGATCCACGGGTTCCTGGACCGGACATCCGTGGCGCCCGGCGACTCGATCGGGCTTCGCGCCTCGGGGAGTGGTCTGTTCGATGCCCGCTGGTACCGCCTGGGATGGTACGCGGGCGCCGGCGGCCGCCTCCTGCGCGTCGATCGAGGGCTCGCAGCGAAACCCGGGCCGGGTCTCGTCGTGGACGCTTCCTCCGGGCTCTCGGAGGAGCCTTGGCCCGAGGTGCTCAGGATCGAGGTGCCGGCCGACTGGCCGAGCGGCCTGTACGTCGTCGTCCTCGCGCCGAGCGCCGGGCTGGCGGGCACTGCCGTCTTCGTTGTCCGGCCGGGTGCGATCGCACCAGCGACCGTCCTGTACGTCAACGCCGCGGCGACCTGGCAGGCGTACAACCACGTCGGTCCGTCGCTCTACGGCACGCTCCCGGCGGGCCGGTACGTCGGCTCCACTGGCGAGCGAGCCCACGAGATCAGCTTCGACCGGCCCTACGCGGAGGCGGGCGGTGCCGGCTACCTCCCGCGCTGGGAGGCAGCCTTCGTCCGCTGGCAGGAGCGCAACGGTCACGACGTGGAGTACTGCGCGGACGTGGACCTGGAGCTCCACCCGGAGGTCGTGGCCGGCCACCGTCTGATCGTCTTCCCGGGCCATTTCGAGTACTGGTCGGCGCCGATGCGCGACACTCTGGAGGCGGCCATGTCGACCGGGGTGAGCGTGGCGTTCCTCTGCGCCAACACCATGTACTGGCAGGTACGGCTCGCGCCATCCCCACTCGGACCGGGGCGCCGGATCGTGTGCTACAAGTCGTCGACCGCGGATCCGATCACCGCGACCCACCCCGAGCTCACCACGTGCAACTGGCGGTCGGTGCCCGTGAAGCGGCCTGAGTCGCTCGTGATCGGCCAGATGTACGGCCACGTCGTGCTTCGCCCGGCCGACTGGGTGGTAGCGAACGCCGGCCACTGGCTCTACGCCGGCACGGGGGTGCGCGACGGGGACCGCTTCACGAGCCTCGTCGGCCAGGAGTACGACACGTTCTACCCGGCGCTGGCTCCGCCGGGCACCGAGCTCTGGGCGCGGAGCCCGACCATGACCGCTCCGGGGCAGAAGGACCCAACCGGACACCCGACCGTGCACACGGCGACGGTCTGCACCACGCCGGCAGGGGGGACGGTGGTCTCGGCCGGCACGTACCAGTGGAGCTGGGCGCTCGACTCGTTCGGTGAGCACGAGTACCAGGGACGCGTGACGCCCCTGGACGCCCGGGTGGCCCGCGTGACCACGAACATCTACCGGCGCCTGGGCGACGGCAGCGGCTGAGCGCGCGGAGCCCCTCAGCCGGGCGGCTCCCGACGGACGGTCGGCCCTGCTACCCCTCTTCGCGGACGTACGGGACGCCGAGCGCCGCAGGTGTCCCGATCCTACGCCGGGCCAGCGCCGTCGACGCGACCGCGAGCACGACCACGGTCATGACGTAGGGCAGCGACGAGAACAGCTCCGACGGCAGCTGGACCCCGTGCGTCTGGAGGGTGAACCCCAGACTGGACAGCGCCCCGAACAGGTAGGCGCCCACCACGAGCAGGTCGGGTCTCCAGAACGCGAAGATGACGAGCGCGATCGCGATCCAGCCGGCGCCCGCGGTGAGACCGTCCGTCCAGATCGGCGCGATCGCGAGCGTGAAGTACGCGCCTCCGAGTCCGGCGAAGGCGCCGCCGACGACGGTATGCACGTAGCGGTACCGCGTGACGTCGATGCCCATCGCGTCCGCCGAGCGCGGGGACTCACCCACCGCGCGGAGGTAGAGCCCGAAGCGCGTCCGGTACAGGTAGTACGTCACGAGCACGACGAGGAGCCAGGAGAAGTAGACGAAGGCGTCCTGGTTGAGCAGGATCGGGCCGACGACCGGCACGTCCGAGAGCCCGAGCACGTCGAGCTTGACCAGCTGGTGCAGGCCGTGCTGCCCGCCGACGCCCCAGACGGAACCGGCGTACGACGACAGCCCGATCGTGCCGGCGAAGATCGTCAGCGCGAGGCCTGACACGATCTGGTTGACCCGGACCGTGATCGAGAGGAAGGCGTGGATCAGGGCGAGGGCAGCTCCCGCCAGCGCTGCCGCGATGATCGCCACGACGAGCACGGCCAGGCCGGGTCCTCCCAGCGTCTGCGAGACGAAGAACGCCGTGACGGCGCCCATGAGCATCATCCCCTCGACCCCGAGGTTCAGGACGCCCGAGCGCTCCGCGAGCAGCTCGCCGAGGCCGGCGAGGACGAGCGGCGTGCCGTAGGCGATGGCCGAGACGGCGATCGAGACGATGAGATCGACGTTCATGGGGCCACCTCGGCTCCGGGCTCGTCGTCCGCGGCGCGAACGGGCTCCGTCGCGCGGCCGAAGCGGATCCGGTACCGGCCGAGGAACTCGCCGCCCAGGACGCTGAACAGGATGATCCCCTCCATCGTGCCGACGAGGCCCGCGGGGAAGTTCGGTCCCTGGAGGGCGAACCCCGCGTTGGTCAGGGCGCCGATCAGGATCGACACGATCACCACCGCGAGGGGGTTGTACAGGGCGAGCGCGGCGACGACGATGCCCGTGTAGCCGTAGCCTGCCTGCTCAGCCCGCGCGGGTCGAGCACGTGGCCGAAGTCGCCGATCTGGCTCGCGCCGCCGAGCCCGGCCAGAGCCGCCCGACAGCGCCATCACGGAGACGATCTTGCGCCTGGTGCGCATTCCCGCGTAGTTGGCGGCCGCGGGCGAGTCGCCCATGACCCGCATCTCGAAGCCGTAGCGGGTATAGCGGATCAGCGCGAGCAGGAGGACGGCGAGCACGGCCCCCAGCACGAACCCGAACGGCAGGGTGAACGAGCCCAGGACGATCCCCGGCCAGTTGTCGGACGGGAGCAGGTTCTTGCCCTGCGGGAAGACGAGCGCGCTCGGCGAGGTCAGGTCGCGCCAGTACGACGTGCTGTCGTAGATCAGGTAGTACATGAACAGGCCGGCGACGTAGTTCAGCATCAGCGAGACGAGGATCTCGTTGGTCTTAAGGTAGGCGCGGAGCAGGCCCGGGATCAGCGCCCAGAGGAGGCCGGCCAGCGCTCCGCCGAGCGCCATCAGCACGATCAGGATGGGCAGCGGCCACGCGCCGAACAGGAGGCCCACGCCGGAGGCCCCGACGGCGCCCATGTAGAGCTGGCCCTCGCCGCCGATGTTCCAGACCCGCATCCGGAAGGCGACGGCGACGCAGAGGCCGGTGAACAGCATCGGGGTCGCGTAGATGAACGTCGCCGTAAGCGCGCCGTCCGAGGTGAACGACGCGGCGTAGATCTGCTGGTACGTCCCGATGGGGTCGTGCCCCGAGACGGCGAGGACGACGCCGGCGATGATCGCCGCGAGCACGAGCGAGGCGATCGGCACGGCGACACGGCTCCACCTCGGCATGACAAGGCTTCGCTCGATGCTGATCACGACGCGGCCCCGGCCATCATGAGCCCCAGGTGCTCGTAGTTCGCGGTTGCCGCATCGACGACACCCACCACCCGACCCTCGTAGAGGACGGCGATCCGATCGGACAGCTCGACGATCTCGTCAAGATCCTCGCTGATCAGCATGATCGCCGCGCCCTGCTTGGCCGCCTCCGACGAGCACGCTCCTGACGTACTCGGTGGCGCCGACGTCGAGCCCGCGGGTCGGCGAGGCGGCGACCACCAGGCGCGGCCCGCGACGAGAGTTCGCGTGCGAGGACGACCTTCTGGACGTTCCCGCCCGAGAGCTGGCGAACCATGGTACGAGGCCCGGGCGCCCGGATGTCGAAGCGCGCCATGAGTGCCGTTGCCTGCGCCTCTGCCTGTCCCATTCGAAGGACGGGCCCGCTGTGCGGGCTGTCGCGCCGGTAGGTCTTCAGGATCAGGTTCTCGGCGATCGAGAGGTTCGGCGACACGCCGGTTCCCATGCGGTCCTCGGGAACGTAGGCCACCCCGCGCTTGATCGCGTCGGCCGGGTCGCCCGGGAGCACGTTCTCGCCACCGATCCGGATCGAGCCGCGGCTGAACGACCGCATGCCGGCGATGACCTCCGCCAGCTCTCGCTGCCCGTTCCCGGATACGCCCGGCGATCCCGAGGATCTCGCTGGCGGCGATGGTCAGCGAGACGTCCTTCAGCGCGTCGATCCCGAAGTCGCCGCGCACGTTGATGCCGCTCACGTCGAGCACGGGCGGCGCCCCGACTGCGGGCTCGGCGGCCGCGGGGGTGGGTCCGGCCGCTGCTGCGGCCGCGCGTGGGTGCACCTCGAGGGACATCTCGTGGCCGACCATCAGGCGGGCAAGCTGGCGCGCGTCGGTGTTGCGGATCTCGAGGGTGTCCGTCGACCGGCCCTTGCGCAGGATCGTGGTCCGGTCGGCGATCGCGAAGACCTCCGGCATCTTGTGGGAGATGAAGATCACCGAGCTGCCGCCTGCGACCATCTCGCGGACACTGGAGAAGAGCTGGTCGATCTCCGCCGGGGTCAGGACGGTCGTGGGCTCGTCGAGGATCAGGATGCTCGCGCCCCGGTAGAGCGCCTTGAGGATATCGACGCGCTGGCGCTCGCCGAGCGAAAGCTGCCAGATCCGCGCCCGCGGGTCGACGGCCATCTGGTATCGCGCGGCGATCTCCTCGATCTCGGCCTCCACCTTGCGGGCGGAGAATCCGGGGCCGCCCTGGCGCGACCAGCCGAGGACGACGTTCTCGGCGACTGTCAGGCTGTCCACGAGGCTCAGGTGCTGGTGGACCATGAAGATGCCGGCCGCCTGCGCCTCGTGGGGAGAATGCAGGCGGACCGGCTTGCCGTTGACGCGAACCTCACCCTCGTCCGGGCGGTAGAGGCCGGTGAGGATGTTGCAGAGGGTGGTCTTTCCGGCGCCGTTCTCGCCGAGCAGCGCGTGCACCTCGCCGTGGCGCGCCTCGAACGACACGCGGTTGTTCGCGATGACGCCGCCCGCGAAGCGCTTCGTGACGCCGACAGCCGCCACCGCCGGGCCGGGCCCGGCGGTGGCGGAGTCAGCGGGTGTTGGGCTCACTCCGGCGGGTCGGAGGTCCACGCTCGCTCCTCGAGAGAGTTAGGCCTTGCCGGGCCTGTCCCGGGTCAGCCCTTCGGGCTGCCGATCACGCCCTGGACGAAGAAGCTGATCGAGTACTTGCTGAGCCCGGTCGGGGTGTAGACGGGCAAGGTGACGCCGGCCGGCACGCCGATGCTGCCGTCCTGGGCGGTGATCGGGCCGGTGAACGGGTCGAACGTGCCGGCCTTGATCGCGTCCTCCTTGGCGGTGATGGCGGCCTGGGTTGCCGCGCTCACGGACTTCCCGAACGGGGCCATGACCACGAACCCGTCATCGAGGCCGCCATAGTAGAAGTGCGTCTTCCAGGTGCCGTTCATGGCGGCGGCCACGTCCTGGATGTAGTACGGCCCCCAGTTGTAGGTGGTTGCGGTCAGCCAGGCGTTCGGAGCGAACGATGTCTGGTCGGAGTCGTATCCGGTCCACTTGAGACCCGCCGACTCGGCCACCTGTCCGGTGGTGGGGCTGTCCTGGCCGTCGGCGAGGACGTCGACGCCTGCCGCGACCAGGCTCTCGGCCGCCTGCCGCTCGGTGGCCGGGGCAAACCAGGTGTTGGTCCACACGACTTTGACGGTGGCGTTCGGGTTCATCGAACGGGCGCCCATGGTGAACGCGTCGATCTCGCGAATGACCTCGGGGATCGGATAGGGAGCGACGAAGCCGATCTTGCCGTTCTTGGTCGCTGCCCCTGCGGCCATGCCGGAGAGGTAGTCGCCGTTCTCGCCGGCGCCGTAGTACTCGGCGAGGTTGCTCAGCTGCTCCGTGCCGGTGGCCTGCTCGAAGATCACGTTGGGATACTGCTTGGCCGCCGCGACCAGCTGATCCTGGTAGCCGAACGACGTCGCGAAGATGATGTTCGCGCCCGCGTTGATGAGCTGCGTGACGACCTGGGCGGCCTGCGGCCCTTCGGGCACGTTCTCCTTGAAGAGCGTCTTGACGCGCCCGCCGAAGTAGCTCTGCACCGCCAGGCGACCGACATCGTGGGCGTGCGTCCAGCCCGCGTCACTCGCGGCGCCCACGTAGATGAAGGCAGCCGTGAACGGGTGGCTGGTGGTCCATTGGTCCGCAGCGCTCGTGAGCACCGGTGACGCCAGCGGCGTTGCCATCGCCGCAGGCGCGGATGCCGCCGGAGCCGTCGATGCCGCCGGAGCCGTCGATGCCGCCGGAGCCGTCGATGCCGCCGGAGCCGTCGATGCCGCGGGAGCGACCGATGCGGGCGCTGCCGACGGTGCGGGAGTCGCTGACGAGCTGCATGCCGCGATCAGCGCCGCGGTCATCCCGAGCACGGCAGCCAGCCGCAGGCTGTGCCTTGTTCCACTCACAGAAGTGCCTCCTCCGCTTGCCAAATCAGCGCGCCGTCGCGCCCGATCGTCCGCCACCTCGATTGTTCGACCTGTCTCGGTCCCCCAACCGTGAGCAGCGTGGCGGGCCGCCGGCCCGACGAGTCGCGCGTTAACCGTACCGCTTCTGATACTCCGTGGCACGGAGATTTGTCGAGGGCCGAGTGACCCTCGCGGGGCGCATCTCTTGGGTCGCTCGGCGGCTGGAGGGGTCGTGGCGGCCGGGATTCCCGGCGGACTCCATTGGGCCGCGCGGGTGCTGCTGGCGGTGGGTCGCCGGCGCACGAACGGCGGCGGCCGGCGTCACTGGCCGAGATCCTCCGGGCGGCGACCGGCATTGCGCGCAGCCGCGACCGAAGATCGAGGGCCAGGGGTCACGAATATCCGGCGCCGACGGTCCCGGAGACGGCTGACGCCGGGTGAAGGAAGGTCACGCGGGGGCCGACGCCCGGGACGCGGGAACCGACGCTCCGGGGCATCCGCCGGCCGGAACGCCTCGGTCGCGGTGTACCATCCCCGGCATGCTCGACCACGAAGAGAAGTTCCTGTTCAAGGAGGAGATCGGCCAGCTCGGGGCAGCGATGGCGGACACGGCGGTCCTCGACAACGTCGAGGACCTCCTGACCGACGTGATCACGAGCCCGCGGTTCGACTCCGAGGTCTTCACGCTCGAACGGTCGCTCCAGGTGATGCTCGGCGCGCGTGCCGGCAGCACGCTTGTGGGGCCTGCTCACCGTGACGCCGGAGGTGTTCGAGGAGGTCGCGGAGGTCCGGATCTCGCCGGAGGTGCACGAGCGTCTCGTGGCATGGCGGGCCCGCTTCGGCCTGGCGATCGACAACGCCCTGAACTTCCTGAACAACCCGGACGGGATCCAGGGCCACTCCTTCGCCACCCAGATCGCCCATATCGAGGACCGGCGCGTCCTCCAGGGCCGCCTGACGCTGGTCCGATACAACAACGAGCCCCAGTTCTTCGTCGCCGACGCGAGCGTCTTCCTCGGCCTGGTCAGCGACGTGCTCGAGCGGCTCGGCCCCTACCTCGAGCCCGACGCGGTCGATCCCGAGACGATCGCACGTCTCAAGGAGGCCGATCGCGCTCGTCGAGCGCAAGACGACGCCGCGCGGATGAGCCGTCGGGGCTCCCGGCCCGCGCCGCGGCGCCGGCCGCGGTCACGCCCGGGGCAGGCGGGGATGTCCCTCAGCGCGGCGCGCCGAAACCGGCGCCTCGCCTTCGTCCTCCTCGCGGTGTTCGCCCTGATCGCCCTCGCGATCCTCGCGAGCCCGTTCGCGACGGCCCCGACCCACCCGTAGGGCGGGGCGCCTGTCCGGTGACAGTGCGAGGAAAATCCCAGCTCCGAAGGGTCAGCCCAGGCGCACGTTGTCGATGAGACGCGTGGTCCCGAAGCGGGCCGCGACCGAGAGCATCGCCGGCCCGTCGACGCGGTCGAGCTCGGCCAGGGTGGCGTCGTCGGCGCAGGAGACGTACTCGACCGCGGCGCGCGCTTCCGTGGCAAGCACTGCACCGACCCGGGCACGGATGGCCGCGGCGTCGCGCTCTCCGGAATCCCACGCGGCCCGGCCCGCGAGCAGGGCGCGGTGCAGGACGGGGGCGGCGGCTCGATCGTCGGCACCGAGGTGGACGTTACGGGACGAAAGGGCCAGCCCGTCCGGCTCGCGCACCGTCGGGCAGCGCACCACCTCGGTCATCCCCAGGTCGCGGGCCATCCGCTCGATCACCCGGAGCTGCTGGCCGTCCTTCTCGCCGAAATAGGCACGGTCCGGACGCACGATCCCGAACAGGACGGCGACGACGGTGGTGACGCCCGCGAAGTGGCCCGGTCGCGCGGCGCCCTCCAGCGGGCGCGTCAATCGCTCGACCTGGACCGACGTGTCGAAGCCAGCCGGGTAGACGTCCCCGACGGCGGGGATCCAGACGAGGTCGGCGCCCTCCTCCGCGCAGAGCGCGAGGTCGCGGGCCTCACCCCGCGGGTATCGCGCGAGGTCGGCGGGATCGTTGAACTGGCGGGGGTTGACGAAGATCGAGACCGCGACCCCTCCGCACTCGGCCCGCGCCCGCGCGATGAGCGAGCGATGGCCGGCGTGGAGCCAGCCCATCGTCGGGACGAGCGCAAGCGGACGGGGGAGTGCAGCCAGGGCGACGCGCAGGTCGGCGCGGCTCCGGACGATGTCCACGGGCCCCGGTCAGAGGTCGTGATCGAGCGGGATTCCGGCGTCGCCCGGCTGTGCTCGTCCCGCAGCCCGGTCGTCCAGCGCGCGCCCGAGGACCTCGTCGAGCACCGCGTCGTCCATCCGGCTCGACTGGGCGGACCCGGGGAACGTGCCGGAGTCGACCTCGGCCTGGTACGCGGCGGCCGCGGCGAGGACGACCCCGCGCAGGTCGGCATACGGCTTCGCGTGACGCGGGATGAACGAACCCATGCCCAGGAAGTCGGTTACGACTTGGACCTGGCCGGAGCACCCTGCGCCCGCCCCGATGCCGATCGTCGGGATCCGGAGGCGCGCCGTGATCGCCGCGGCGAGCTGTTCGGGCACGAGCTCGATCACGACGGCAAAGGCGCCGGCCTCCTGGACGGCGAGTGCGTCATGGAGCAGCGTCCGGGCGGCGTCGCGGGTCCTCCCCTGAACGCGGACCTTCCCGAGCGCGTTGATCGCCTGCGGAGTCAGGCCCACGTGGCCCATCACCGGCACCCCGGCCCGCACGAGCGTCTCGATGACTCTCGCGGTCCGGACCCCGCCTTCCACCTTGACCGCCTGCGCCCCCGCCTCGCGCAGGAAGCGCCCGGCGTTGAGGACCGCGTCGTCGGGCGTGGCGTACGAGAGGAACGGCATGTCGGCCACGACGAGGGCCCGGTGCGCGCCGCGGACCACCGCCTTCGTGTGGTGGAGCATCTCCTCCATGGTCACCCGGACGGTCGACTCGTAGCCGAGGATGACCTGACCGAGCGAGTCGCCGACGAGGAGCATCGGTATGCCTGCCTCGTCGAGGAGGCCGGCGGTCGGGAAGTCGTAGGCGGTGAGCATCGCGATGCGCTCCCCGTCGGCGTGCATCCGGGCGATGTCGAGGACGGACAGACGGCGCGGTGCGTCCGATGCGCTGCTCATGAGCGCGGATCTCCCGGGCTGCGGCGGGTGTCGCGCCAGTCTGCGCCGGCCGGTCACGGGCGTCCAGCAGGGCTGCCACGCGGTTCAGGATGCGGTCCGCGACGACGCGCTTGGGGAGGAACGGGCAGCGGCTCCGGGCCGACGTCGGCGGCGAAGATCGTCACCCGGTTCGTCGACGTCCCGAAGCCGGAGCCCGGCTCGCTCACGTTGTTGGCGACCAGGAGGTCGACGCGCTTCGAAGCGAGCTTCGCCGCAACCCGGTCCAGATCGCCGGTCTCGGCGGCGAACCCGACCAGGACCGGCCGGGGGAGGATCGGCGCGCCCGCCGGGGCGCCCGCGTCGTCGAGCCCGCGGACTCGGCGACCCAGCTCGGCGAGCAAGTCCGGGTTGGGTATCAGCTCCAGGGTCAGGCCGGCATCGGAGCGCCCGATCTTCCGGTTCGCCTGCGCGGCCGGACGGAAATCCGCCACGGCGGCGGCCATGACCAGGGCGTCGAAGCCGGCGCGCCCGGTTGTTTCCTCGAGGAGCGCGGCGAGAGCTGCCTGCATCGCCAGGGCGGTCTCCGCGTGGATCACCGTCGACGCCGGACGGCGTCGGGACGGAGATCGTGCCGGCGACGAGCGTCACCCGGGCGCCCCGGTCGCGGGCGGCCTCGCAGACCGCGACGCCCATCGTGCCGGTGCTCCGGTTGCCGATGAAGCGGACGGGGTCGATCGCCTCGACGGTTCCCCCGGCAGTGACCACCACGTGACGGCCCGCGAGGTCGTCGGCGTCGCGGTCGGGCCGGTCCTCGCCGGGGAGCCTCGGCGGCCGGTCGGCCGGGTCGGGCTTCCGGATCGAGCGCCCCGCGATCGCTTCGGCCGCCGCATCCACGATCCGCTCCAGGGCGGCGAGCCGTCCGGGGCCGACCTGGCCGGACGCGAGGCCGCCCGCCTCGGGCGCGACGATCCGGTAGCGGAACTCGTCGCGCAGGATGCGCACGTTCTCCTGGGTCGCCGGGTGGGCATACATGTCGCCGTCCATCGCCGGCGCGACGACGACCGGCGCGGACGTCGCCAGGCAGGTGGCCGTGACGACGTCCGTCGCGAGCCCGTGGGCCATGGCGCCGAGCCAGTGGGCCGTCGCGGGCGCGACGACAACGACATCCGCCGCATCCGCGGTGATCACGTGGCCGATCCGCCCGTCCGGGAGGAGATCCAGGACGTCCGCATCGACCGGTCGCCGGCTCAGCGCCGCGAGCGTGAGCGGGGCGACGAAGCGTGTCGCCGACGGCGTCATGAGCACCACGACGTCGGCGCCCTCGGCGCGGAAGAGGCGCAGGAGATCCACCGCCTTGAACGCGGCGATCGAGCCGCTAACCCCGAGCGCCACGAGGCGCCCGGAGAAACGCCCGGGCGTGCTCATGCCCTGCCCTCCTCCCCGATCACCGCGCGATGGAAGTGGATCAGGCCCTTCAGCGTCAGGTCTGGATCGATCCCGTCCAAACCCTCGATGGCGCGTGCCCAGGGAAGCCTGCTCAGGCCGCCCGTCAGGATGGCCCGCACCTGGTGCGGGGCGACTCCCGCGTCCGCAGCAAGCTCACGCCGGATCCGGCCCAGGACCCCTTCGATCATCGCCTGGTGCCCCAGGACCGCCCCGACCCGGATCGCCGAGGCGGTGTCGCGCCCGAGCGTAACGTCAGGGGCGCGGAGCTCGATCAGCGGGAGACGCGCGGTCCGCGCTGCCAGGGCCTCGAGCCCCAGCTGGAGCCCTGGTGCGATCGCGCCGCCCACGAACGCACCGCGGCCATCGACGGCGTCGAAGGTGGTAGCAGTCCCGCAGTCGACGACGACGGCCGGCGTGCCCAGGAGATGGACGGCGGCATACGCGTTGACGAGCCGGTCCGGACCGACCTCCGCCGGCCGTTCGACGTCGATGGCCATCGGGATCGTGTCCGCCCCGGCGATCGCGCAGGGGATCCCGCGCCGTTCCGCGATCGCCGCGAATCCCTCCTCGAGAGCGGGCACGCTGCTCGCGACCGCGACCGCGACGATCCCGGCCAGGCCGCCGCCGTCGAGCCCGAGCAGATCTTCGAGCAGGATCTCCAGCTCGTCGGTGGTCGCGCCCGGGCGGGTGGCCGCACGGCGCGCCGAGACGAGAGCACCGCCTTCGGCCCGGCCGACGGCGAGGTGAGAGTTGCCAGCATCGATCACGAGGAGCATGCCCCGAGCATAGCCCACGCCCGCGCGGGCGATGCCCAGTTGGGCGATTGGTCTTCCCGGCGCGCCTGATGCCGCCTCCCGATCGGGCCCGAATTGTCCTCGGGCCAGCCCGTCGTTGGCGATGCGACTTGCGGGCATACGGGCCGCGCACACGTACCGCGGCCGAGACGTTGGCTGCTCGGCCGAGCCCCTCCTGGCCATCTCCATGTCAGTCGCATGCCCGCAACGGGTCTAGCGGTCTCGGGCCTCCTTCTCGCCGTTTGCGCCGGCGAGCGGCCCTCTGCATCCGCTCGGCCCACGAGGCTGCTTGCCGACCGCGCGCGCTGCGCTACGATCCTCACGTCCGCGGCCCTCGATGGCAGGCCCGCGTGGAGGCTGCTCGGCCGTCCGGCTCCGAAGAAGCAGGTGATGCCCCATGGCGCGCCCGACCCCTGCACGGTTCTTCGTGAACAGCGGCATCGTCGCGTCGCGAACGGACATCCACAACCTGCTTCGCCCGCTCGTGAAGCAGACCGTGTCTTATCGGTACTACCGCGGCCGGGACCTGGTCGCGTCGGGAACCGGCTGGGTGGAGCGCGTCGTCGTCGACGAGCCGGAGACTTCGAGCTACTTCACCCCCGTCTCGATCTGCCTGAACGTCGACTTGTTCGAGCAGCTCGAATTCGACACGCGGCCCGACCAGCTGATCGTCTACACGCTGATCCAGGGCGACGAGCGGGTCGTGCTGGATTACGCATCCCCCGGGGAGCCGGGACCGAGGGGAGAAGCCTCGGGCCAGCTGGCGTTCGACACGAGCGGGTTCGTGCAGATGGAGCTGCCGACCTCCCCGGACGACGAGGAGGCCTGATCGCTCGCTCGGCGCCCGCCCGCGGGTTGCGGGAGTCCGGGATGCCGGCGTTTGGGCTACCCTTCCGCCGATGTTCGAACGAACGGCGCTGCCTGCCGGGCCGCGCGTGATCAGCGCACGACTGCCGGGAGCCCGCTCGTTCACCGTGGAGGCGCACGTCCTCGCCGGCTCGCGCCACGAGGCACCCGGGCAGGCCGGCTGTGCGCACTTCATGGAGCACCTGACGTTCAAGGGAACGCGCGCGTATCCCACCACCCGCGCGCTCTCCGAGGCGGTCGAGGGGCTGGGGGGTACGTTCAACGCGTCGACCGACCGCGAGTCGACCGTCTATTTCGTGCGGGTTCCGGCGCGCCACGCGGCGACCGCGATGCAGGTCCTCGGCGAGCTCGTGGTCCGGCCCAACCTGGACGAGGCCGAGATCGAGAACGAGCGCGACGTCATCGTCGAGGAGATCCGCTCATACCTCGACGACCCGGCCGAGCACGTGAACGTCCTGTTCGACCTCGCGATGTTCGACGACACCCCGCTCGGCCGCGAGATCGCCGGATCCGAGGAGAGCGTCCGCGCGCTTCCGCCGGCCGCCATCCACGGCTTCTGGCAGACGTACTACCGGCCGTCCAACGTCGTCATCGCGGCCTCCGGCGACCTCGACCATGGCCGGGTCGTCGAGCTCGCCGCCGGCGCCTTCGGGACGGGCGGCGGTCCTGCACCCGGGTACGCGCCGGCGCCGGCGATCCCGGCGGGACAGCAGAGCCTCCGCGCGTCCCGGCCGTCGACCCAGGCGCAGGTCTGTTCTCGGCGTTCCGGCGCCCCGCCGCGACCACGCGGACCAGTGGACGCTCTCTGTGCTCAATGCCGTGCTCGGCGACGGCATGTCGAGTCGCCTCTTCCTCGAGGTCCGCGAGGAACGCGGATTGGCCTACGACGTCGGCAGCTCGACCGTGGCCTACAGCGACGCGGGGGTGCTCTCCGTCTACGCGGGCGTCGACCCGCAGCGGATCAGGCCGACCATCGCGGCCGTCCTCGAGGAGCTGGCCCGGCTCCGGGACGAGGATGTGCCCGACCACGAGATGACCAAGGTCAAGGCCTACCTGGCCGGGCGCCTGGAGCTCCGCCTGGACGAGACCCGCTATCTCGCCTCCTGGATCGGGACGCAGGAGGCGCTACATGACGCCGTCCTGACGCCGGAGGAGGCCCTCGCGGCGATCGAGTCGGTGACCGTCGCGGACGTCCGCCGGCTCGCCGGCGAGCTCTTCGTCGATGAGGCGCTCCGGCTCGCCGTGGTGGCCCCCGCCGGGAAGGGGCGGGCGCTCGAGGGGTCCCTGCGGCTCCCGGCGCGCCGCCTGGCGAGCCCGGCATGAGCGGCATGGAGCCGGCGACCGTGCCGGCGACGGCGCGCCGCCTCGCGCGGCTGCATCTTCGAACCGGCCTGCTGCGGCTGGCGCGCGTGGAGCTCGAGCAGCTGGCCGGTGAGGACGCGCTGGACGAGGACGGCGTGCTGGACCTCGCCGAGGCCCGGTGGCGGACGGGTGATCTGCGCGGCGCAGCCGCGGCGGCGGAGACGTGGCTCGACGCGGGCGCCACGCGGGGCAAGGCGACGGGCAGCCCGAACGACGGCGACGAGGCGGTGGCTGCCGGGCGCCCCGGGCTGGCATCCGGACGTTCCGCGGCCCTCGCCCATGCGCTCGTCGCCGATGGCCTCACTGCTCGCGGTCGCGACGACGATGCGGCAGTGCACGTGCTCGCCTCCCTGGATGCCATCGCGGACCAGCCCGGCGTATCCCGCGACGCGGACCTCGATGCTCTGTTCGCCGGGATCACGCCGCGATCGAACGCCTGGCCAGCCTTCGGATCGAGCGGAGGCGTCACGAGGCACGGGGAGCGAGCGCATGCCGGCGCGCCGGACCGACCGCTCGCCGGGATACCGGCCGGCCACCCGGGGCCCGACCCAATCGCGGCGGCGGAGGAGCGGCTACGCGCCGGTGACGACGTCGCGGCGGCCGTGCTCTTCGTGCTCGCCCTGCGTACGACGCCCGAACGTGCTGCCCAGGTCCTCGAGGCCGTCGGCGGGGCGATCGCCGCGCGGCCGGGCGCGGCGCTGCTCCTCGTGCGGGCGGAGGCGCTGCGCGCGCTCGGGCGCCCGGACGCGGCGGCGATCGCCTACGCTGGTGCCGAGACGTATGCCCGCGGCGGAGCGCTGGGGCCATCTCGCGCAGCCGCCCGGGTACGCCCGGGCAGGGCTTCCCCATCGGCGGCCGCGCCCGACGCTGCCGCAATCCCCGACCCCGAACGGAGCCCGCAATGACCGAACGCAGCCTCATCCTGATCAAGCCCGACGGCGTCCAGCGCCTGCTGGTCGGCCGAGTCATCGCCCGCTTCGAGGATCGAGGCCTCAAACTCGTCGGCCTGAAGCTTCTCCAGGTCACGCGCGAGCTCGCCGAGCGCCACTACGCGATCCATCGGGACAAGCCGTTCTTCCCCGGGCTGGTCGCCTTCATCACGTCGAGCCCGCTCGTCGCGATGGCCGTCGAGGGCCCGAACGCTATCGCCGTCGTCCGCTCCATGGTGGGTGCCACGCGACCGTGGGAGGCGGCACCGGGCACGATCAGGGGCGACTTCGCGCTCGAGGTCTCGCAGAACCTGATCCACGCATCCGACGGGCCGGAGACTGCCGACACGGAGCTCGCCCTGTGGTTCCCCGAGGGGACGCTCGCGTACTCGCGCGAGGTCGACCACTGGGCGCTCGCGCCGGAACGCTGATCAGCCTCCCACGAGCGGCGACAGGACACCCAGCCCGCTCTCGCGGGCCGCGGCGTCGATCCCGAATGCGCCTGCTGCGACGAGGACCGCGAGCCCCGCGAGCATGACCACCACGAACGCGCGCAGCGGGACGCGATTGAGATCCAGGGTCGGGCGCGCATCCAGTCCGACCGCAGCGACGAGCAGCCTGAGTCGCTGAGCCAGCGGGCGCGCGCCCTCCACCGCGACTTCCGGCGCCGCACCGTCCGCGACCCTCGCGGCGCCCCTCGCTTCGCGCCGCGCCCGGAGTCGTGGCAGCTCACCGGCTGAGGCGGCGACGGCCGCCGACGGCCGGCCGCCGCCCACGGCGAGCATCCGGCAGATCGCGAGGCCCGTGCCGAGCGACCCCGCGTAGGCGAGGAGGAGCGCGGGTCCTGCGGTGGCCGACTGCAGGATCGCGAGCCGGAGATCCCACACGGCGAGGCCGGGCCAGCCCACGGCGGCGACGAGAATCCCGACGAGCGCCACGCCGAGCGCCGGAGCGCGGCGCAGCCAGCCCGATGTCTCGCGGAGACGTCCCGTCCCGAACGCGGCGCGGAAGGCGATCGTCCAGCCGATGAGCGCCGTGCGCGTCGTCGCGAAGACGAGGAGCCAGCCGCGGGCCGCATCGCGGGCGCCTGGATCGAGAGCCGCCAGTGCCAGGAGGGCGATCCCGGCGTCGGTGACGATCGTGTAGGCAACCACGTGCTCCACCTCGTCCTGGACGAAGGCGGCGACGGTGCCGAGCAGCAGCGTCAGGAGGGCGAGCGCCACGATCAGGCCGCGTTCCAGGTCGAGCCCGGGCGTATAGGCACCGAGCGCGGCCGGCGCCCAGCCCAGGATCACGAGACCCCAGGCGGCCGGGAGCCAGGCGGCGAGGATGGGCAGCGCGCCGGATGGAGCGACGTCGGCGAGGCGCGAGACTCGGGCGTGGAGCGGGATCGCCCCGAAGCGGTGTGCCACGACGAGCCCGACCCCAGTGAGCACGAGCGCGGCCGCTGCCGGCTCGGCGGGCACACCGCCGCCCGACGCGGCAGGCACGATCCCGGCGGCTACGAGGCCGACGACGAGGCTTGTCGCGGCGCCGCGCAGCTCCCGCGCAAGTGCCCGGATCCGCGACGGCGCCGCCGGGTTCCCGAGCGCGAGAACGCTTGCCGCGATCGTGGCGGCCGCGGCCCCAAGCAGCGCCGTCGGAGCGTCGGCGAGACCGAGAGCGAGGCCGATCCCCGCCGCGCCCCCGAGGAGCGCTCCGGGTGCGGACGGCTGCCATGTCGCGAGTCGGGCGACGAGCAGCACGAGGAGCCCGCCGGCCAGGCACAGGGTGAGCACGAGGCGGAGGTGGTCGCTCCCCGCGAGCGCGCCGGTTCCGATCCGGAGCGGCGAGTCCGGGCGTACGAAGAGCGCGGCGACGAACGCCGCGACGACCGCCCCGAACCCCACCAGGGTCCCCAGATGCCGGGCGTCGCGGGCGAGCGTCGCCAGCGCTAGCGGCCGCGGTCGCGACCGCAACGAAGGCAAGCACGCTCATCGGGGTTCGCCGCCGGCACGCGCCGCAGGCACACGGCCGGCGGGGACGTCGTCGGGGATGGTCGTGCCGCCGGTGGCGACAACGGCGGCGCCGGTCAGCGCAACAACCCCGGCCGCAAGCACGACGAGGACGAGTCCCGATGCCATGCCGGTCAGCGGCTCGGGCGTGCCGGCGAGCGCACCCAGGAGCAGGATCGCCCCGCACAGGAGCACCAGGAGCGCCGAGCCGAGGCGGAGGACGTCCCTGGTGATGGCGAGCGGTCCTACGGCCACGGCGACTGCGGCCAGGCCGGCCGCGAGCGCGGCGTCCGGGCCCAGCCGGGGCAGCGTCACGGCAGTTGCGCCGAGTCCCACCGCGAAGCCCGCGGCCGCCGCACCGAGCGACGCCGGCGAGGCCCAGCGGCGGCCCGGGCCGGTCCGGAGTGCGACGCGCGGCGACGAACATGAGGAAGGCAGCCAGGATGCCGGCAATGACGCCGAACGCGAGCGACAGGGGTTCCGGCAGCGGATCAGCCACGAACGGCGTCGCCGCGAGCGCGCCCGCAAGGCCTAGGGATGCGATCCGGGCGTCGCGTGCCCCTGTCGCGACCGCGGCCCCGATGGCGACGAGGGCGCCGGCGGCGACGAGGAGCGGGGTCACGGAACGGCGGGGGTCGGTCTCGCGTCGCCGTTCCCGACCGGGGCCGGGTAGGTGGGCGTCTGCAGGATTCCGAAGGTCGACAGCGGCCAGTAGCGCAGCCACGCGCGCCCGATGACGTGGTCGATCGCGATCGTGCCGAACGACCGGGAATCCGCGGAGGCGGCGCGGTGGTCACCCATCACGAAGAGCTGGCCGCTCGGGACGATCCAGCTCGCCGGCTCCTGGGCCGCGGTCGTGGGCTGCTGGTCGTAGGTGTACGACTCGTCGAGCTTGGTGCCGTTCACCCACACGGCGCCGTCCTTGACCTCGATGGTGTCGCCGGGCAGGCCGATGACCCGCTTGATGAAGGGCGTGTTCTGGGTCCCCTCCGACCAGTCCGTCGGGCGGCTGGAACACGACGATGTCGCCCCGGCTGTATGGGTCGAAGCGCGGGGTCAGCTTGTCGACCAGCACGTACTGGTCGGGCTGAAGGGTGTTCTCCATCGACATCTGCTCGACCCGATAGGGCTGGGCAACGAACGTCTGGATCACGAAGAAGATGATGAGGGTGAGGACGAGCGTCTCGACGATCTCGAAGAGGCACCCGAGGGGGCGTCTGGTCACAAGTCCCGCAGTATAGGGGCTGGCCTTCGGCAGCGCCCCAGCAGTCGGGTGCGACTCCCGCGGCGGGGGCCGTCCGGACTGCATATTCCGGGACCCTATGCAGTTTGACCCCCGCGTCAGCCGGCGGCTATCCTCTGGGCGGCCTGCCGGCACGATCCTGCCCCGCCCTCGCGGCGGAGCGCATCCCAGGGCGAGCCGCCTATCCACGTCCCCGGCGCGACGGACGCGCTCGCGCGGACGCTCGCGTCCTGAGAGGGAGGGCACGCACCAGCCGTGGATTCAAGCTCGCTCCAGCTCATCATCCTGCCTGCCGGCCTGATCGCGGTGGCCTTTGCGCTCTTCCTCGCCCGGGACGTGCTACGGCGCGACACCGGCACGAAGGCGATGGAGGACGTCGCCGCGACGATCTTCGAGGGGGCCGTCGCCTTCATCCGGCGCCAGTACTCCACGATCGCGATCCTCGCCCTCGTCGTGGCGGTTGGTGCTCGCGGTCCTCATCTCGGTTGCCGAGACGGCGAACGTCGCCGACACGAGCACCTACGGCGCAGCGCTCGGGATCCGGACGGGGATCGCGTTCCTCGTCGGAGCCGCCTGCTCGATGGCCTCCGGGATCATCGGCATGTTCATCAGCGTGAAGTCGAACGTCCGCACTGCCGCGGCCGCACGCCGCAGCCTCGTCGAGGCGGTCCAGGTCGCGATGCGCGGCGGCGCCGTCTCGGGCTTCCTCGTCGTCTCGCTGTCGCTCCTCGGCGTCTACCTCATGTTCGCCGCCTCCGGCGGCCTCGACGGCAGCACCGTCCAGGACGCGCCCTTCCTGATCGTCGGATACGGGTTCGGCGCCAGCTTCGTCGCGCTGTTCGCTCAGCTCGGCGGCGGGATCTACACGAAGGCGGCGGACGTCGGCTCCGACCTCGTGGGCAAGGTCGAGGAGGGGATCCCCGAGGACGATCCGCGCAACGCCGGGGTCATCGCCGACCTTGTCGGCGACAACGTCGGTGACTGCGCCGGCCGCGGCGCCGACCTGTTCGAATCGACCGCCGCCGAGAACATCGGCGCGATGATCCTCGGCGTCGGCGTCTACACCGTCGCCCAGAAGGCTGGCTGGCCGAACCCGGCGGCCTGGATCTTCTTCCCGCTCGTCGTGCGCGTCGTTCGGGCTCCTGTCCACGATCATCGCGATGTTCTTCGTCCGCGGCCGCGAGGACGAGAACCCGATGAACATCCTGAACCGCGGCTACTGGGTCACCACGATCTTGTCGGTCGATCTCCCTCGCCTTCGTCACGAACGTGATGATGCAGACCGGGGCCAGACGGGCGCCAACGGCATCCCCACCTGGATCTGGTTCTTCGGGGCCGGCGTCGTCGGCCTCGCGACGAGCGTCGCTTTCGTCTACATCACGCAGTACTACACGGCCGGCACGTTCCGCCCGGTGCAAAGCGATCGCCGAGGCGAGCAAGACCGGTCCCGCCACCAACATCATCAGCGGCGTCTCGGTCGGCTTCGAGACGACCTTCGTGACCGCCGTCACGATCGGCATCGCGCTCTTCCTGAGCCACTGGCTCGGCTCGCAGGCGAACCTGACCGACGCGAACGGCGCAGAACGTCGGCGGCATCTTCGGGACGGCCGTGGCGACGATGGGCATGCTCATGACCACCGCCTACATCCTGGCCATGGACACCTTCGGACCGATCACCGACAACGCGGGCGGCATCGCCGAGTTCAGCCGGGCAGAGGCAGGCGCGCGGGAGATCACCGACCGCCTCGACGCCGTCGGGCAACACCACGAAGGCGCTCACGAAGGGCTACGCGATCGCGTCCGCCTCGCTGGCCGCCTTCCTGCTCTTCAGCGCCTATATCGACAAGATCAACCTGATCCTCGGCCGCCAGATCGCGGCAGGCAAGCAGGGCGTCACGCTGATGACGTCGGTCAACCTCGAGAACGTCAACGTGTTCATCGCGGCGCTCATCGCCTCGATGCTCGTCTACTTCTTCAGCTCGCTGGCCATCCGGGCCGTGGGCAAGACCGCCGGCGCGATCATCGTCGAGGTGCGGCGGCAGTTCCGCGAGATGCCCGGGATCATGACCTACGAGCAGAAGCCGGACTACGCGCGCGTCGTGGACATCACGACCCGGGCCGCCCTCCGCGAGATGGTCGCGCCGGGACTGGTCGCGGTCGCCACGCCGGTCGTCGTCGGCCTGCTGCTCGGCTACGAGGCGGCCGCCGGCATGCTGATGGTCGGCACGATCGCCGGCGTGCTCCTCGCCACCGTCCTCAACAACGGCGGCGGCGCCTGGGACAACGCCAAGAAATACATCGAGTCGGGCCACCTCACCGATGACCAAGGGAACGTCCTCGGGAAGGGCAGCAATGCCCACGCCGCAGCCGTCGTCGGGGACACGGTCGGCGATCCGTTCAAGGACACGGCCGGGCCGTCGCTCCACGTGCTGGTGAAGCTGCTGGCGACCATCACGCTCGTCCTCGCCCCGCTCTTCATCCGCTAGTTCGGAGGGCAAGGCGGGCCGCGCCCCAACGGGCCGGCCCGCCTCCGCATTTCATGGACATCGCGCTCCAGGCGCTCGTCATCGGGATCATCCAGGGGCTCACGGAGTTCCTGCCGATCTCGTCGTCGGGGCACCTCATCATCGTCCCGTGGCTGCTCGGCTGGACGGACCCGTTCATCGGTTCGCTGACGTTCTCCGTGATCCTCCACGTGGGCACGCTCGTCGCCCTGCTGGCCTACTTTCGGCGCGACTGGGCACGCCTCGTGCCGGCCGGTCTCGCCGCGCTCCGGGACCGCTCGTTCGGGGCCGACCCTGACCGACGGCTCGCCTGGCTGATCGCGGCGACGCTCCCGCCGGCGGCCGTGCTGGGCGTCCTGCTCGGCGACTTCCTCGATACGCAGGTGCGCCGGCCGCTCCTTGTCGGTGCGATGCTCGTGATGGGCGCCGCCATCCTCTGGCTGGCTGATCGGTTGGGCCGGAAGACCGACGGCGTCGAACGGCTCGGCTTCACGGAGGCCTTCGCAATCGGGTGCGCCCAGGCCCTGGCCCTCGTACCCGGGACCAGCCGCTCGGGCATCAGCATCAGTGCCGGCCTCGGCATCGGGCTGCGCCGAGAGGCGGCCGCGCGCTTCAGCTTCCTGATGGCGACCCCGGTCGTCGCCGGCGCCGGGATCTTCGAGCTGCGGCGTCTGCTCGCGGGCGACGTCGCGGGTGATGTCAGCGTCGCGGCCGTCGCGGTCGGGTTCGCGGCGGCCGCGCTTTCCGGCCTGGTCGCGATTCACGTCCTGCTCCGCTTTGTCCGGAGCCACGCGCTGTCGATCTTCGTCGCCTACCGGCTCCTGCTGGCGAAGCTCGTCCTTGTCGTCTCCCTGGCGGCATGACAGGATCCACGGGCCGGCCATGGAGGTCATGAAGCAGCTCCGGCAGCGGGCGATCCGCGACCTGGTCGACCAGCGCCCGATCCGGACTCAGCAGGAGCTGGCGGCCGCCCTCCGGGAACGCGGCTTCCGGGCCACCCAGGCGACGATCAGCCGGGATATCGCCGAGCTGCAGCTCGTCAAGGTGGGCCGCGAGGGAGTTGCCGTCTACGCCCAGCCCGCCCGTCTCGTGGAGGCCGATCCCACCGGCGAGGAGCGCCTCCGGGTCCTCTTCCGGGACGTCCCGGTCGAGTTCCGCCAGGCCGGGCTGCTCCTGGTCCTGGTCACCCTGCCCGGGTCGGCGCACGCGATCGCGGCCGCCCTCGACCGGGCCCGCTGGCCGGAGGCGGTCGGCACGATCGCCGGCGACGACACGCTGTTCATCGCGTGCGCGGATCGGCGGGCCCTGGCTCGACTCCGGAGCCGCCTCGAGCGCCTGGCGGCGGGGTAGGGCGGCGATGGTGGCCGGCGAGTCGCGGCCGCGCAGGCCGTCGGTGGAGCCGTGCCTGCCCGTCGACGAGGGTCGCTGAGCGGCGCTGAACCCGGCCCGATCGCTTTGACACCCCACATGGCGCGGGCTATCATCCGCACCCGACCGGACCTCGGGTGCGCCCACCCGCGAGGCAGCCCCGGGGTCACTTCTTGTTCCACGTCACCTGCCGGGCGGTCTGACTCGCCCGGCCGCCAGAGGTTCCAGCTTCTCCGTGAACAGCAAGCCGACCTACCTCTCTCGGGAGGGCGAGACCAGCCTTCGGCAGGAGCTCGACGACCTCGTGAACGTTCGACGCTCGGAGGTCGCCGCCCGCATTCACGACGCGAAGCAGCACGGCGACCTCTCGGAGAACGCGGAGTACGAAGAGGCCAAGAACGAGCAGGCCTTCGTCGAGGGCCGGATCCAGACCCTCGAGGCCATGCTCAAGACCGCGGTGATCATCGAGAACTCCGGCTCGGACCACGCGGCCCTCGGCTCGACGGTCGTCGTGGAGAGCCTCGACGGATCGGAGACCTTCACGATCGTCGGCTCGGCCGAGGCGCGTCCCGCCGAAGGCAAGATCTCCAACGAATCGCCGGTCGGTCGCGCGCTCCTCGGCCGCAAGGCCGGTGACGAGATCAGCGTCCGACTCCCCAACGGGACCGAGGTCACCTACACGGTCAAGCAGATCATCTGAGCGCGCGCCCCGCGACGCCGGGACGCACGGCCGGTGCGCCCCCGCCCGGCGATCGAAAGGCGAGGAACGCTAGGGATGTACTGGGCCGACGAGCTTGCCGCCTCGGTTGACCGGGCGCAGGTCGTCAACGACTCCAAGACGCCCTCGGGGACGGTCCACGTCGGCAGCCTCCGCGGCCCCGTCATCCTCGACGTCATCACGCGGGCGCTGCGCGAACGCGGCGTCCCTACGACCCTCCTGTACGGCGTGGACGACATGGACCCCATGGACGCGCAGGCGCTGCTGACCCCTGATGCGGTCGAGCGCGAGATGGGCCGCCCGCTCTCGCAGGTCGCCGACCAGGCGGGCGACTGCCACGCGTCCTACGCGCGCCACCACGCTCAGATCTTCATCGACATCTTCGCCGGCCTCGGCATCCACCCGGACCGCTACTACTGGATGAGCGACATCTATCCGACGGGCCAGATGGACCCGTTCATCCGGACGGCGCTGGACCGCGCCGAGGTGGTGCGCGAGCTGTACCGGCGCGTCTCCAGGGTGGAACGGCCGGCCGGCTGGCTGCCGATCAGCGTCGTCTGCCCCGTCTGCGGCAGGGTGGGCACGACGCTCGCCCGTGACTGGGACGGCGCGACCGTCGCCTTCGAGTGCTTGCCCGACTACGTGACGTGGGCGAGCGGATGCGGGACGGCGGGGAGGTTGGCGCCGTTCGGCGGTGCCGCGAAGCTGCCCTGGAACCTTGAATGGGCCGCCCAGTGGTCGCTCTTCGGTGTGACGATCGAGCCGTGCGGCAAGGATCTGGCCACGGCGGGGGGCTCACGCGACCGCTCCGACGCGCTGGCGCGGGAAGTCTTCGACCGGGAGCCGCCGCGAAACCTGGCCTACGAGTTCCTGAACATCGGCGGTCGCAAGATGTCGACGAGCAAGGGGCGCGGCGCGGCGGCCCACGAGATCGTGGAAGTCATGCCGCCCGAGCAGCTCCGGCTCCTGTTTCTTCGTCCGCGCCCGAATCAGGTCGATCGAGTTCGACCCCGACGGGACCGACGCGATCCCGCGCGTCTTCGACGAGTTCGACCGGCTGGCTGCCGCCGCGGCCGACCTCGACGTGAAGGGCGAGCTCCCGGCGGACGCCGACCGGATCTTCCGATACGCGCTCGTGGATGCCTCCGCCGACACCGCCGGGGAGGCCGGACGGTACCGCCCGGCGTTCGCGCACCTGGCGCTGCTCGCGCAGATCCCGGGCGTCGACGTGGCGGCGCGGGTGGCGGCGGAGAAGGGGAGCGCCCTGTCGACCGAGGAGCAGGCAGTCCTGGCGGAGCGCCTGGCCGCCGTCCGTGGGTGGCTCGAGTCCTACGCCCCCGAGCGGGCGCGGATCGAGATCCGCCGCGACGCGCTGCCGCCCGCGACGGCCTCCCTCAGCGAGGACCAGCGAGCGTGGCTCGGCGCGCTCGCCCGGGCCGCGGAAGGCGTGCTGCCGTCGTCCGGCGATGCATGGCAAGCCCTGATCTTCGCGGTCGCCGAGGCCGCGGCACTCCCGGCGGGCCGCGCCTTCGGGGCGCTGTACACAACGTTCCTGGGCCGGACGAACGGACCCCGGGCCGGCTGGCTGCTGGCCAGCCTGGAGCCGGGCTTCGTGGTGGAGCGCCTGCGCGCGGCTGCCGGCTGGCGCGACCACGCGGATGCCGGCCCTGGCGGTCCGGGCGGACGCAGCGGGGCGGGGGCGCTGGGCCGGACGGAGGCGGCGGGATGAGCGTCGGGGTACAGAGGCTCCGCGACGAACCGGACGTCATCCGGAAGGGCGCCCTCGACAAGGGCGAGGACGCGGCACTTGTGGACACGGCGCTCGCCCTCGACGCGCGCCGCCGGGCGCTCCTCGGCGAGGCCGACACGCGCAAGGCGGAGCGCAACGCGGCTTCGAGGCGGATCGGCGAGGCGATCAAGGCCGGTTCTGCGGCGGGCGGTCCCGAGGTCGCGGCCCTGCGCGCGGCTTCCGTGGCAGCCGGCGAACGGATCGCCGTGCTCGACGCGGAGATCGGCCGGATCGAGGCAGAGCTTGAGGACGCGCTCCTGCGCATCCCGAACCCGGCCGATCCGGACGTTCCGGTGGGCGACGCCGACGCGAGCGTGACGGTGCGGACCTGGGGCGCGAGCCTCCCGCGAGCGGTCCCGTCGCTGGTGAACCCCGTCGCGGCCGGCGTGGCCGCGGCGCCCGCCTGGGAGCGCCGGCCCCACTGGGAGGTCGCCGAGCGGCTCGGGATCTTCGAGCTCGAGCGCGGCGCGAAGATCGCGGGCTCCGGGTTCCCGGTCTACCGCGGCGCGGGGGCCGGTCTGCAGCGCGCCCTGATCGACTTCTTCCTTGCCGTCCACACCCGCGAGAACGGCTTCACCGAGATCTGGCCGCCTGCCGTCGTGAATGCGGCGTCCGCCCGGGGAACGGGCCAGATCCCGGACAAGGAAGACCAGATGTACGTCGTGACCCGCGACGAGCTCTACCTCGTGCCCACCGCCGAGGTCCCGGTCACCAACCTCCACCGCGACGAGATCTTCGAGGCCGGCGAGCTCCCGGTCCGGTATGCGGCGTATTCGCCCTGCTTCCGCCGGGAGGCCGGCGCGGCGGGCAAGGACACGCGCGGGATCCTGCGTGTCCACCAGTTCGACAAGGTGGAGATGGTGCTCTTCGAGACGCCCGACGCGTCCGGCGACGCGCTCGAGTGGATGGTCGGCCGCGCCGAGGATCTCCTGCGCCGCCTCGGGCTTGCCTACCGCGTGCTCCTCATGGCGACCCGCGACATGGGCTTCGTGCAGGCCAAGAAGTATGACCTCGAGGTCTGGGCTCCCGGGGTGGAACGCTGGCTGGAGGTTTCCTCCTGCTCGAACTTCCGCGACTACCAGGCGCGCCGGATGGGGATCCGCTACCGCCCGGCGCCGGGTGCGAAGCCCGAGCTGGTTCACACCCTGAACGGCTCGGGCCTGGCGCTCGCGAGGGTCGTCGCGGCGATCCTGGAGACCTATCAGGAGATGGACGGCAGCGTCCGCGTGCCGGAGCCCCTCCGCGCGTCGCTCGGGACGGACGTCCTGCGTCCACGCGCCTGACGGGGGCCGCGCCTGCGGGGCGATGGCCCCCCGGCGTCACGCGCGAGGCGGCGTCAGCCCAGGCTCCGCACGTCGAGCGCTCTTCCCCAGTGGAGGGCCCGCACCGCGACGAGGACGCCGAGCGCGGCGAGCACGAGGATCGCGGCGGCCGCGATCGAGCCGTCGAGGTCGCCGCCCTGGAACGCGCCGTACACGACGAGGGGGAGCGTCTGGGTCCGACCCGCGAGGTTGCCGGCGAACATGATCGTGGCCCCGAACTCCCCGAGCGCCCGGGCCCAGGTCATGACGAGGCCGGCCGACAGCGCGGCGCCCGCCAGGGGCAGGGTGACGTGCCGGAAGAGGGCGGGCTCCGAGGCGCCGTCGACCCGGGCCGCGTCCTCGATCTCGCGGTCGACGGCGGCGATCCCGGTTCGCGCCGAGCGCACGAAGTACGGGGCGGAGACGAACACCTGGGCCAGGATCACCGCCAGGGTCGTGAACGGGATCTCGATCCCGAGCGCCGCGAGCGGCCCGCCGAGGAGGCCGCGCCGGCCCAGCAGGAGCAGGAGGGCCAGGCCCGCAACGGCCGGCGGCAGGACGATCGGCAGGTCGACGATCGCCTCGACCCAGCCGGCGCCCCGGAAGCGGCGCCGCGCGAGGACCAGGGCGAGGGGCAGGCCGAACGCGACCGTGAGGACCAGGCTGATCGCGGTCGTGGTGAGACTGAGGGTCAGGGCGGACAGGACGGCCTGCGTGCCCAACGCACGGGCGAGCGAGCCATCCACGACGGCCCGCGCGACGAGGGCCACGACCGGCAGCCCGAGGAACAGCCCGAAGAGGCCGGCCAGCGCGGCGACGGACCGGCTCCCCCAGCCGTGGGTCGACCGGGGGACGTCAAGGGCCGGGCTCGGCCGCACAAGTGCGGCGCGGCCCGGATGGTCCATCGGATCGATCAGGAGGGCGGCAGGAAGCCGAACGAGGCGAGGATCGCCTGGCCGTCGGGCCCCGCAAGCCAGGCGAGGAACGCCTGCGCCGCGGCGACGTTCGGGGAGGCTTTCACCACGACACCGCCGTAGGTGGCCGGCACGTTCGCCGCGTCGGGCACCGCGATCGTCATGACCTTGGTCGAGGTCTTCGCGTCGGTCACGTAGACGATCCCGGCATCGCCCTCGCCGAGCTCGATCTTGGCCACGACCGCGGCTACGTTGTCCTCCTTGGAGACGATGTTCGCGGTGTAGCTGGCCACGAAGTCCGCGGGGTACCCGGGCTGCTTGGCGAGGTTCGCGACGAGCTGGGTCGCGTACTTCGTGATCGGCACCGTGTCCCCGGCGGCGATCACCTTGATCCCGGGCTTGGCGAGGTCCGCCGGGGTCGCGATGCCGGCCGGGTTCGCCATCGGAACGATGATGGTCAGTAGGTTGCCCGCGAACTTCGTGACGCTGCCGGCCGCGAGGCCCTTGTCGACGAGCTTCTGGGGGTTCGCCGTATCCGCGGACAGGAACACGTCGGCCGGGGCGCCCTGCTCGATCTTGGTCTCCAGTGCCGAGGACGAGTCGGTCGAGATCGCGAGCGTGGTGCCCGGGTTCGCGGCCTGGTATGCCGTCTGCACCTTCGCGAGGACCGCCTTGAGCGATGCCGCACCGTAGATCGTGAGGCTGGCCGGTGCCGCGGCTGACGCAGCGGCGCTCGGTGCCGGTGCATTCGGTGCCGAGGTGGCGCCGCTCGAGCAGGCTGCGAGGAGCAGGGCGAGGGCGGCGATCGGTGCCGCGAGGCGGGATCTCATGCAGGGCTCCTTCTCGTATCGCACGGGGGCCGCGGCGCATCCGCGACGCGCCCCCCACGATCCTAGCAAACCGAGCACATGCAGTGCTGGTATGTACGGAATGTGACAGATCGCCCGGTCAGGACGTAGGAATGGCCCCGCGGTCCATCGGCGGCAACGCGCCCCGGGGCTCGAGTTTGCGGAGGTAGACTCTGGACGAGGTCGTCGCGAGGTGACTGTGCCCTGCGCACGAACGCCATGTCCGAGGCGTCACCGCTGACATTCGGCAGTCAACTCACCCAGTCCGTCCACTGAGGGAAGGTGTCATGCAGCTCAGGAAGATGTGGCTGAACATCAACGGCGCGGACCGCATGCTCATCTGCGACCCGCAGAAGGACACGCTGTCGGATGTGCTCCGGCGGATGGGGCTGACGGGCACGAAGGTCGGCTGCGACACGGGTGTCTGCGGCTCGTGCACCGTCATCCTGGACGGCAAGGTCATCCGGCCCTGCCTGCGCAAGATGCGGGCGGTCGACGAGTACAGCCGGATCACGACGATCGAGGGCATCGGCACGCCGACGAACCTCCACCCGATCCAGGCCGGCATGGATGAACTCCGGCGGAATCCAGTGCGGGTTCTGCATTCCCGGCTTCGTCGTCTCCGCGTATGCGCTCCTTCAGCGGAACGTCGAACCCGACGCGCGAGGATGTGCGCGACTGGTTCCAGAAGAAATCTCAACGTCTGCCGCTGCACCGGGTACAGGCAGATCGTCGACGGCGTCATGGAGGCCGCGAAGGTCATGCGCGGCGAGGTGACGATCGAGGACATCTCGTTCAAGCACCCGGCCGACGGCGAGTTCTACGGCAAGGACGTCGTCCGTCCGCAGGCGCTTGCCAAGGTGTGCGGGCTTGCCGACTACGGCGACGACCTCGCGCTCAAGATGCCGGCGGAGACGCTCCACGTCGCGCTGGTGCAGCCGAAGCTCGCCCACCACGCGAACATCTTGAGGATCGACACCCGGGAAGCGGAGACGATGCCGGGCGTCGTGAAGATCATCACCGCCGCGGACATCCGGACCGTCGGTGGCACCAACTCGATGCCCGAGACGGCCGCCCATGAGCGGAACACCGTCGGGATCGCCAGTCGCGAGGTGATCTGCGACACGAAGATCTTCCGCTACGGCGACGTTGTGGCGCTCGCGGTGGCGGACACGAAGGATCACGCGCGCGCAGCCGCCGCGAAGGTCGGGGTCGAGATCGAGCAGCTGCCCGAGTACCTCAACTTCCTCGATGCCGTCGCGCCCTGGCGCGATGCGTATCCACGAGGACACACCGAACATCTACGTGATGGGGCCGGTCCTCAAGGGCGCAGGCGTTCGAGGATCCGACGAAGGTCGCGGACATCATCGACAACGCCGCCTATAGCGTCGAAGGAAGCTTCCACTCGACACGCGAGCCGCATCTTTCCATCGAGGGCGACGCCGTCCAGGCGTACTTCGACGAGGACGGCATGCTGACCGTCCAGGGCAAGTCACAGAGCCTCTACACCTCGATCGGCCTGATCAGCGCCTGCACCGGCCTTCCGGCGGAGCGGATCCGGGTCATCATGAACTACAACGGCGCGAGCTTCGGCTGGTCGATGAACGCAGCCGATTACTGCCTCGCGGCCGTCGCGGCGGTGGTGACGGGCAAGCCCGTCGCCCTTTCCATGAGTTACGAGGAGCACCAGCACTTCTCGGGGAAGCGAGCGCCCTCCTATTCGAACGCCCGCGCCGCGTGCGACGAGGACGGCAACATCACCGCGGTCGAGTACGACCTCGGGTTCGACCACGGGCCGTACTCATTCGACGGCGAGGACCTCATCGTGAAGGCCTCGCGGTTCGCCTTCTACGCGTACAAGGTCCCGAATGCCGCGGCCGTCATCCGGGTCGCCAACACGAACCACAACTACGGCACCGCGTACCGCGCCTATCGGCTCGCCGCAGACCAACATGATGAGCGAGGCCGTCGTCGACATGCTCGCGGAGAAGGCGGGCATCGACCCCTTCGAGTTCCGCTGGCGGAACATGCCGCGTCCGGGCGACCTCAACATCAACAGCTTCCCGTTCCGACGGTACCCGTTCGAGGCGATGATGCGGCGGATGAAGCCTCACTACGAGCGGGCGAAGGCGAACGCGAAGGTGGCGGACACCCCGCAGGTGCGCCGCGGCGTCGGCCTCGCGTGGAGCGTCTTCAACGTCATCGTAGGGACCAGGACACCGCAACCGTCGATGTCGAGCTGAACCCGGACGGGACGTTCACCAAGTACGACACATGGCAGGAGCTGGGGCAGGGCGGCGACATCGGCTCCCTCATGGTGACCCTCGAGGCCCTGAAGCCACTCGGCGCGACCCCCGAGCAGCATCCGACTGGTCCAGAGCGACACCAAGCTCTGCCAGGACAGCGGCATGTCCGCCGGCAGCCGCTCCCACTACATGAACGGCCACGCCACGCGCATCGCGGGCGCAGAGCTGGTCAAGGCGATGCGCAAGCCGGACGGCACGTTCCGGACCTACGCCGAGATGGTCCGCGACGGGATCCCGACCAGGTACCGCGGCGAGTTCGAGGCCGGTCATGATCCTGGCCTCTGCCGCCTCGATCCGAACACCGGCATGGGCGATCCCACGCCAGCCTACACGTACGCCCTCAATGCTGGCCGAGGTGGAGCGTGGACACGGCGACGCGGCAGGACGAAGGTCGATCCGCTTCGTCTGCGTGGCCGATGTCGGGAAGATCGGCAACATCGACGCCGTCAACGGCCAGGCATACGGCGGCATCTCGCACAGCATCGGTTTCGCGCTCGGCGAGGACTACGACGACGTCAAGAAGCACACCAATATCGCCGCGAGCGGCGTGCCGTACATCAAGGACATCCCGGACGACATCGTGGTCGAGTACATCGAGGAGACGGAGCCCACGGGTCCGTGGGGCTCCTCCGGGTGCTCGGAGGCGTTCCAGGCCGGGCGGCCACGTCGCCGTGCTCAACGCGATCCACAACGCATGCGGCGTCCGGATCTACGAGATTCCGGCGACGAGGCAGAAGGTGAAGGCAGGTCTCGAGGCGCTCGCCGGCGGCGACGAGGTTCACCCGCCGGCGAGGTACTTCCTGGGCTCCGAGCTCTACGACGAGCTGGAGAACATCAGGAGGAACCCACTGCCGCCCCATCCCGACGGGTTCGGCAGGTCGCTCGCCGAGCCGGAGCCCGCGCTCTCAGCCGCCCGCCGGTAGGAGTATCGACGGAGCGGCGCCGGGTGCGGCCGGGGACCGCGGGGGACTGATCGAGCCCGCTCAGCCGTCGAAGACGACGCCCAGGTCGGCGTGCCTCGCGGGCCCGGTGCAGCCGGCGCCGCCCTGCGCGTCGTGGTGCGTGTGCGCGAACTCCTGGCGGCGCCGCAGGATCTCGAGCCGCTCGGCCTCGCCGAGCCGTCCTGACTGGTACATCTGAACAAGGCTCCGGGCCGCCCAGACACGTTCCTCGGCCCGACTGCCCGGATCGTCGAATACGGCGATGAGCGGCCCGACCGCAGCCCCGCCGATCGCACCGAGCGCCTCGGCCGCGGCCTGACGGACCTCGGGGTACCCGTCCTTGAGAGCGGCGACGAGGGGATCGACTGCACGCGGATCGCCGATCCTGCCGAGCGCCGTGGCGGACGCCTCGCGCACGTGCGCGTAGTAATCCGCCAGGGCGGCGGTGAGCGGATCGATCGCGCCCGGATCGCCGATCGCGCCCAGCGCGGCGGCCGCAGCCTGGCGGACGCCCGCGCCGCCCACTCCAAGAATGGTGACGAGGGGCGCGGTGGCGGGCACCCCGATCTCCACGCACGTGGACCACGCGTCGTTCGCGATCGCGCAGGCCGCCCGCTCCGCTGAGGTGCGCGGGGCCCAGCCAAGCGTGGCGAGCGCCTCGTTCGCTGCGCGTCGGACTTCCACGTCGCGCGCCAGGAGAGCGGTGACGAGGGGATCGATCGCGCGTGGATCGCCGATCCTGCCGAGCGCGGCGGCCGCTGCCTGGCCGACGTGCCAGTCGCGCTCCGCCACGGCGGCGACGAGGGGATCGATCGCGCCGGGATCACCGATCCTGCCGAGCGCGGCGGCCGCTGCCTGGCGGAGGTGCCAGTTCGACGACGCCAGAGCCTCGATGAGGGGCTGGACCGCACGTGCATCCGCGAGGTCGCCCAGCGCGCTTGCCGCTGCCTGGCCGACGTGCCAGTCGTCCGCTGTGAGCGCGGCAAGGAGGGGTGCGACGGCAGCGGCTCCGCCGAGCTGCGCGAGCGCCGCAGCCGCCGCCTGCGCGACGTGCCAATCCGGCGCGGAGAGTGCCTGGACGATGGCCTCGACCGTCCGTGGGTCACCGACCTGTCTCGGTGCCTCGGCCGGGGCCTGCACGGGCTCAGATCGTCCGGACGAGCCCAACGCGCCGCTCGCTCCTCCAGAACTCGCCGAGGGCCCAACGGAGGGTGTCTTCACGCGCGGCCAGCGCCCATGGTCATGATCGAAAGCAGTCGGCCGCGCTGCAGGAGGCCGGACGACCGATCGGGTCGCTCCACCGCAGCCCGGAGATTCTCGGGCGAGAAGACCTCGGCCATGGCGCGCTCCGTCACGGCATCGAAGGTGCGCCTATAGGCCTCGCAGATCGGGTCGCGGGAGCCTTGCCCGGGCCTCAACCGCCGTGCGGTCATAGCGGCGTAGGGGCAGCCACCGCGGCACATTGCGAGGTACGGGCAGCCTTCACATGTCTCAGCGATGTGCTCCTCCCGCGCCGCGAAGGCACGCCAGGCCGGCGATCGCCGCAGATCGGCCGTGTCCGGTCGGCTTCCAACGTCCCCCATCGCAAACTCAGTCATCCCCACGAACCTTTGGCAGGGATAGATCGCTCCTTCGGGGCCGATCGCAAGGTACTCGCCGAGGCAGTCGCCGAACATGCAGATGTCGCCGCAGCCCGCGCTGAGACTTCGAGCCATGGATTCGAGCGTGCTGACCCGCACGGTGCCCTGGCTCGCGAGGCAGCGGTCGAGCAGCCGGACGAGCACGTCTCCGAATGAATTCGCATCGAGCGACCAGCGGTCGGCGCTCCGGTGATGGAGCGACGGAAGGGCAGGGTGCACGCCGAAGTCGAGGCCCTGGGCGACGAAGAAGTCGAAGATCTCGTCTAGGTGCTGAGCCGACCGCGACGTGAGCGTGCAAATCACGCCGACGGGAAGATCGTGCCTCCGCGCGAGCTCGATGCCGGCCATGGTGCGCGCGAAGGAGCCCGCTCCGCGCTGCGCGTCGTTGATCTCGGCGGGCCCGTCGAGGCTGGACCCAATGGAGACGCCCTGCTCGCGGAACAGCTCGCACAGCTCGTCGGTCAGCAGCCACAGGTTGCTCTGGACGGAGAAGCGGACGCGGTCGGGCCCCAGGCCGGCACGGAGCCGCGGCAGCGCCATGTGGTACCACGCGGGGCCCACGACGAGCGGCTCTCCACCGTGGAACACGACTTCGAACTGCCCGTCCGCCCTGCCGCCCGCCGGCGTGGCGCTCGAGCTCAGCGTCCGCAGCCAGACGATGACCGAATCGAGTGTTTCCCGTGACATCGCCCCGCCGGACGCGCGCGGCCCGAAGCAGTAGGCGCAGTCGGCAGGACACGCCAGCGAGGGAACCACCATGACATGTCGCGCCATGTCGCCGCTCAACCTCGACACGCACAGCGGCCGCCCGGGCCGGGCGTCGCGAGGTGTCGGTCCAGCATCCCGCGGGCCAGCATCAGTGCGAGATGGCCGACATCGCGTCGATGACGCGATCGACCTCCTCCTCGGTGTTGAACACGCCGGGGCTGAAGCGAACGGCGCCGCAGTCGATCGTTCCGAGTCGGCGATGAGCAAACGGCGCGCAGTGGAGTCCGGCACGAACGGCGATCCCGAAGTCGCGGTCGAGAATCGCCCCGACGTCCTGTGGCGACATCGCCTCGACGTTGGCGGCGAGGATGGCGACGTGGTCAGTCAGATCCTCTGCCGCGTACATCTCCACGCTGCGAAGCTCGGAGAGCCCGTCGCGCAGCCGTTCGATCAGGGCCATCTCCTGCCAGTGGATCGTGTCCACGCCTCTCTGCAGGATGTAGTCGAGGCCGATCGAGAGCCCAAGGATCCCGATAAGGTTGGACGTGCCGGCCTCGAGCCGGTACGGATAATCCTGGGTGTGCTCCAGTGACTGGGAGTCGATGCCGGTGCCGCCGAACCGAGTCGTCCGGACGACGAGGTCGGGGTGGACGACCAGGCCGCCAACACCCGGCGGGCCGAACAGGGACTTGTGGCCCGTGAAGGCGATCGCTGACGCGTGGCAAGCAGCCAGTCCAACCGGAATCCGGCCGGCAGTCTGAGCGGCATCGACCACGAGCGGCACCATTCGCTCGGAGCAGCGGCGGCCCAGCTCGGCGATCGGCTGGATCGTGCCCAGGACATTCGAGGCATGGCTCACGACCACTGCCCGGGTGTTCGGCCGGATCAGCCGTTCGACTTCGTCAGGGTCCACGAAACCACGCTGGTCGAAGCGGGCCAGATCGAACGTGATGCACCCCTGCTCGGCGAGGTGATGGAGCGGCCTCAGCACCGAGTTGTGGTCGAGCTCGGTGGCGACGAAGTGGTCCCCCGGCCTCGCCAGGCCCTGGATGACGAGGTTGAGCGCGTCCGTGGCGTTGCCGGCGAACACGACGCGGTCGGGATCCGGGGCGTCGAAGAAGGCGGCAAGCTGCCTGCGCGTCTCCCCGACGAGCCGCTCGGCCTCTGCCGCCATCGCGTGGCTGCCTCTCCCCGGAGAGACTCCGACGCGCGAGAACATCTCCGCCATCGACTGCAATGTCCCGGGGGGCTTCGGGAACGTCGTCGCGGCGTTGTCCAAGTAGATCGGGGCCCGGCCGCTCTCCAACCGTCTTGCCCTCCCGCCCGATCGCATCCGCACGAGGAACGGATCGTGAGACCGCGTTGCACGAGGTCCCTCCGGTCCAGCCATGAGATTACCCGCTGTCGGACCGCCGGGCACGAGCGAAGCCGACCCCCATAAGACCGCCGAGGTGCGCGTTGAAGTCGCCTCGGCCCGCACCTGTCTTCAGGACGTCCGGCACTAGAGGGCAACGAGCGCGACGGTGGAAAGTCGCCCAGAAGTCGCTGGGGCGGGCCGGCGGCGCGCGGAACGGTAGGCCAACAGGCGGCTGTCCAGATCGCAGAAGGGCAGGAGCCGTGAAGAAGGTAGCCCTCAACGTCAACGCTCACCCGGTGCAGGTCGTCGTCGACGACAAGCAGGCGGTCCTGCTCGATTTCGTCCGCGAGGATCTCGGCCTGACGGGGACGAAGCAGTCCTGCGATCGCAAGGGCCAGTGCGGCACCTGCATGGTCCTCGTGAACGGGAAGGCCGTCCTCTCGTGCATCACGAAGCTCGCCGCGCTCGACGGCGCGGAGGTCACGACGATCGAGGGCCTGGGCACGCCGGACCATCCGAACCTGGTCCAGCAGGCGTTCGTCCTCGCCGGGGCCGTCCAGTGCGGCTTCTGCATCCCCGGCATGATCGTGACGGCAACGGAGCTGCTCGAGGCGAACCCTGCCCCGACGCGAGCGGAGATACGGCGGGCGCTCCGCCGCAACCTCTGCCGCTGCACGGGCTACGTCAAGATCATCGACGCGGTCCAGCTGGCCGGTCGCTTGCTCCGCGGCGAGATCGCCCCTGCCGATCTCCTGCCCGGCCCCGACGCTCCGCCGCTGGGCGTCTCCCATCCTCGTCCCAGCGCCCTCGCCAAGGCGTGCGGCAGCGCCGCCTTCGGCGCCGACATCCGGATGCCCGGCGCCCTTGAGATCGCGGTCGTGCGCAGCCCGTATGCCCATGCCGTCATCCGCGGCATCGACACGGCGGCCGCTGCGGCGATGCCGGGCGTCGCAGGCGTCATGACCGCCGCCGACATCAAGGGGACGAACCGGATCAAGTACACGGTCGCCGACCGCCCCATCCTGTGTGACGACAAGGTCCGGGCCCTGGGCGACGCCGTGGCGATCGTGGCCGCCGAGACGAAGGAGCAGGCACTGGCCGCCGTCGACGCGGTGGTCGTCGACTACCAGCCTCTGCCCGTGCTGGCCTCGCCCGAGGCGGCCCTCGCCGACGGCGCGCAGCAGATCCACCCCGACCTGCCGAACCTGTGCTACAGCCAGCCGATCGTCAAGGGCGACGCGGCGAGCGCGTTCGCTTCGGCGGCGGCTGTCGTGGAAGGCCGCTTCCGGACCCAGATCAACCACCAGGCGCCGCTCGAGCCCGAGGTGAGCCTGGCCTACCTTGAGGGCGAGGGCGAGGACACCGAGCTCGTGGTCATCGGGCGCAGCATCAACATCCACCTCGCGCTGGCCAGCCTCCAGGCCGCGCTGGGCTGGGAGGCGATCCGTTACGAGGAGGCGTTCTCGGGCGGCCAGTTCGGGATCAAGGTCGAGGTCATCACCGAGGGCATCGCGGCCGCCGCGGCGCTCCACTTCCGGCGACCCGTGCGCTACGTCCCGGGCCTCGCCGAGTCGATGCTCGCCACCTCGAAGCGCCACTCGATGGACATGGGCATCCGCCTGGCGGCCAACGCCGAGGGTCGGCTGACGGCGCTGGACATGGACATCACCGTCGACAACGGCGCCTACATGTCCCTCGGGATCGTGATCCTCAACCGCGCCCTGCACATGCTCACGAGCTCCTACTTCGTCCCCAACATCCACGTCACCTCGCGGCTCGTCTACACGAACAACCCGTGGGGAAGCGCGGCCCGCGGTGCCGGGCCGCCCCAGACTCACTACGCGCTCGAGTGCGCGATCGACCTGCTGGCCGAGAAGATGGGGATCGATCGGCTCGAGTTCCGCCGCCGCAACTCCCTCAGGCCGGGCGAGACGAAGGCGACCGGGCACGTCGTGAAGGAGTGGCCGTTCCCCGGCCTGTGCGACGCGCTCCGGCCGAGGTACGAGGAGGCACGGCGGGCGGCAGCCGCGCACGCCGGCAACGGCCTCCGGCGCGGCGTCGGACTGGGGGCGGCCGCCTTCGGCATCGCCATGCCCGGCGACAAGTCGGTCGCGGCCGTGGAACTCGACCCGGACGACGGCGTGACGGTCTACGTCGCCGCAGCCGACCCGGGTGAGGGCAACAACTCCATGCTTACCCAGCTGGTGGCGTCCGTGCTGGCGCTGCCCCTGGCGAAGGTCCGGCTTCGCACCCGGAGCACTGCCGACACCACGGCCTCCGGCCCCGCGTCGGGAAGCCGCGTGACCTACATGATCGGGGGTGCCGCGGTCGACGCGGCGCAGCAGCTCCGCGTCGCGATGGACGAGGAAGGCGCGCGCACCCACGTCGCGTTCGTCGCGGCCGGCCGGCCAACCCGCTATGTCGGCCGGCGCACGACCCTGGAGACCGCACCCCTCGACCCGCTGACCGGCCAGGGCCCCTCGTTCGAGGTCCAGGTCTTCTCCGTGCAGATGGCCGAGGTCGAGGTCAACACCGCGACCGGCGAGGTCAGGGTCGTCCGCCTGACGTCCGCCGCCGATCCGGGGAGGGTGATCCACCCCCTGAACGTGGAGGGCCAGCTGGAGGGCGGGATGGACATGGGCGCCGGTTTCGCGCTCCGCGAGGAGTACGTCGCCGGGAAGACGAAGGACTGGGTAACCTTCAAGTTCCCGAACATCCGCCACTCCATGGACCTGGAAACGATCCTGGTCGAGACACCGCGGGAGCTCGGGACGCTGGGGTCCGTGGGCATCGGCGAGATGGCGATGGTGTCTACGGCGCCGGCGATCGTCAACGCGATCCGGGACGCGTGCGGAGCCATGGTCTACGAGCTGCCGGCCACACCGGAGCGGGTCAGGGCGGCCCTCGCGGCGGTGGACGCGAAGGCCGGCGGGGTCGCCGCCGGGCGGCCCAGCGGGATGTGAGCGCCCGTCCTGGGGCCGACGGCGAGACGGCGTCCGGTTGATGGCCGAGCCGATCCGCACCCGCGTGCCGCGCTCGGTTGCCGGTCGCGAGGTCTACTTCGACAGTGAGGGGTTCTTCTGGGACCCGGACGACTGGTCCGACCGAGCCGCCGAGGAGCTTGCCCGCGAGAGCGGCATCGAGCGCCTCGACGACGTCCAATGGCGGGTGCTCCGGTTCCTCCGCGCGTACTACCTGGACCAGGGTCGGGCGCCGCTGAACCGGGACCTCAAGGCCGGCACGGAGCTGAGCCTCGTCGATCTCGAACGGCTCTTCCCGCAGGGGATCCGGTTGGGCGCGCGGCGCCTGGCGGGGCTCCCGAACCCGAAGACGTGCCTGGACTGACCCGGGGGATCCGCCATGACCGACCGCCTCATCTACCTCGACAATGCGGCCACCACCTTCCCGAAGCCCCCGGAGGTGCTCCGGGAGATGGTGGAGACGTATTCCCGGATCGGGGCGTCACCCGGGCGCGGCAACCACGACCTGGCCGCGCAGGCCGGAGCGTTCGTGGACGGGGCGCGGGCCCGGGTCGCGCACTTCTTCGGCGCGCCGGATCCGACCCGGGTGATCTTCGCGGCCAACGCCTCGGACGCCCTGAACACCGCCATCCAGGGCCTCGTCCGTCCCGGGGACCACGTCGTGGCGACCCGCCTCGATCACAACTCCGTGCTGCGACCCCTCCATGCCCTCGCGGAGCGGGGGACCATCACCTTCGATCTCGCCCCCTTCGACGAGCGCGGCCTGGTTGACCCGGACGCGGTCGTCGCGCTCCTGCGCCCGAACACGCGGGCGGTCGTCATGAGCCACGCCTCGAACGTGCTGGGCACGCTTCAGCCCGTGGCCGAGATCGCGCGCCGCTGCGCCGAGTGGGGCGTGCCGCTGGTGGTCGACGGGGCCCAGTCGGCCGGCCTGGTCCCGATCGACATGGCCGCGCTCGGCATCGCCGCGCTCGCGTTCACCGGGCACAAGGCGCTCTACGGGCCGTCAGGGATCGGCGGGCTCGTCCTCATGCCGGGCCTGGAGGTCGAGACGACGCGCTTCGGCGGCACCGGGATGGACTCCGGCAGCCTGGTCCACAGCCAGGCGTACCCGCTTCGCCTCGAGGTCGGCACGCTCAACCTGATGGGCGTGATCGGCCTCTCGCTCGGCATCGACTTCGTCGAGCGACAGGGGCTCGCGAGCCTTCACGGTCGGGAGATGGACCTCCTCGAACGGCTGCGTGACGGCCTGGCCGCGATCCCCCCGGTGACCCTCTACTGCGCGAGCGACCTGGCGGGGCACGTGCCCGTGCTGACCGCGAACGTCGCGGGCGTTCACCCGCAGGACGTCGGGGCGATCCTGGATGGAGACTTCGGGATCGCCGTGCGGGTCGGGGTGCACTGCGCCCCCCTCGTCCACCGCGACCTGGGCACGATCGAGCGGGGAGCGGTCCGCTTCAGCCTGGGCGCCTTCAACACGGCCGACGACATCGACCGCACGATCGAGGCAATGAACGCGATTCCCCACCCTCGACGCCCCTGACGGCTCCGAGCGTTTCGGGACTTTGCTCCGGGGGCACAAGACCCGCCCTGAGCAGCCCGGCGACGCCGCGGATCACGGTCATCAAGAGGGTCTGCTCGCCTCGTCGTTGGCTCCGAACGTGGTCGTTAGCCCCCACGCGCTTGGACCACACCCACCATGCGCAAGGCGGCGTCAAACGACGACAATCCTCGTCGGCAAGGAGAGGTGCCGGAGCGGTCTATCGGAACGGTCTTGAAAACCGTCGGGCGCAAGCCCCGTGGGTTCGAATCCCACCCTCTCCGCCAGACCCTGGTCAACTCGCGGGTGCATCGCGCGGGTCAATACGACCAGCAGCCTGTTCTCGGTTCGGCCCGGGTTGGCAGCGCCCGCTCTCGACATTCGCAGTTGCCGGGGTGCTATCTCCTGCACAGGCCGGCCCATCAACCTCCGGCGGACCTGGGCCCGAGTCGAGTCGAAGGTCCGCCTGGGGGCCGCTCGGGCGTGATTCGAAGCCGTGGGACCGTGCGCGGGGGGTTGCACCGGCCGGTCTCCGGGATCCCGCCGGTGCTCCCGCCCGACAGACGCCCACCGAACCCGTGGACCAACACTCTGGCAACTGCCGAGCGATCGCAGCCCCGGGCTCCGACACGGCCGCCGGTCGCGCCGGCCCCCGATAGCCGCGCCGGTCGCACGGCCACGATCCCTCGACGCGGGCAGCACGCCGCCAGTGTCGCGGTCGCGCTTGACCGCTTCGGCAGGCGCCCGTAGACTCCGCGGCAACTGAAGACGTGGGCTGTGAACGGGACGAGTACCCGTCGTGCGCCGGCACAGAGACCCGGCGGCCGGTGGAAGACCGGGGTGGCGGCGGCGGCGAATGGACCCGGGAGCCTCCGGACCGAACGCGCTGGCAGGGGTCGGCGCCAGTAGGCTCCGGCGCAGGGCGCCAGCGATAGCGGGCAGCGCCGATCGGACGGTCCAGCCGTCCCGTCGGTCAGGCGAGTGCGGCAGTGCCGAAATCGGGTGGCACCGCGGATGGTCGAGCCGGCCGTTCGTCCCGAGTGGACGAAGGTCGGGCTTGTTGTTTCTGGAGGTCCGCGGACAATGTCCACTCAGCACCCGCTAAGCCTCGGCGAGGTGAAGCGCCTCGCCGGCTGCGTGGACACGATTCGTCTCCGCGCGACCCGCGACGCCGACCTCGAGACGCCGATCGGCGCCTTCCTCCGGCTCGACGATGGGGCGACGCCGGCGTATCTCCTGGAGTCCGTCGAGGGCGGCCAGCGGCTCGGCCGATATAGCTTCCTCGGTATCGGGCCCCGCCGGCTGCTCGAAGTCCGCGACGGCGTTGCCCGCATCCAGGACCGTCCGGTGGGTGTGACGACGTTCGCGCCGGACCTGCCGGTCTCCGAGTCTCCGGCCGCGGATCCGCTCGTCGCGCTGCGAGAGTTCCTGCCCCGCCGGACGGCCGAACCGGGAGACGGCATGCCGCGCTTCACCGGCGGTGCGGTGGGTGCCCTCGCCTACGACGCGGTGTCCGTCTTCGAGCCGAGCGTCCCGCTCCCTTCGGCCGACCCGGTCGCCGTCCCCATGGCGAGCTTCATCGAGACCGACCTCGTGCTGGTCTTCGACCACCTGAGCCACGAGTTGAGCGCGATCGCCTCGCTCCACACCGAGACGCCACGCCTCGAGGAGCGCTACCGGATCGCCGAGCGGGCCATCTTCGAGGCCCTCGAGCGGACCGCTCGCCCGTCTGCGGCGGAGATCACGGGCGGCGCACCGTCCGGCGCCGCTACCCCGAGGTCGGCGGGCGCGTCGGCGTCGACCACCGACGAACCACGCATGAGTCTGGGACGCGACGCGTTCGAGGCCGCGGTCCGCGCGGCGAAGGAGGCGATTGCAGCCGGAGAGGCGATCCAGGTCGTGCTCGCCCGGCGCGAGACCCGTGCTCTGCCCGCCGGTCCGGGCGGACGTCACGTGGACGGGATCGGCCTCTACCGCGCGCTGCGCAGAGTCAATCCGAGCCCGTACCTGTTCTTCGTCCGCACGCCGTCTTTCGAGGTGGTCGGCGCGAGCCCGGAGCTGCTGCTCCAGGTGGAGGGCAACCGGATGACGACTCACCCCATCGCGGGCACCCGGCCCCGCGGCGCGACGCCGGCCGGCGACGCGCGCCTCGCGGAGGAGCTGGCGGCCGACCCGAAGGAGCGCGCGGAGCACGTGATGCTGGTCGACCTGGGTCGAAACGACCTCGGCCGGGTGGCGCGGCCCGGGACCGTCCGCGTCTCGAAGTACATGGAGGTGGAGCGCTACAGCCACGTGCTCCATCTCGTCAGCCACGTCGAGGGCCGGCTCGCCCCGGGACTCGACGCGCTCGACGCGCTGCGCAGCGTCTTCCCGGCGGGGACCCTGTCCGGCGCCCCGAAGGTCCGCGCGATGCAGCTCATCGCGGCTGCCGAGGGTGAACGACGCGGCCTCTACGGCGGCGCCGTTGGCTACCTCGGCTACGACGGCAACCTCGACACAGCGATCGCCATCCGGAGCGCCGTGCTCAAGGACGGCGTGGCGCACCTCCATGCCGGTGCTGGGATCGTGGCGGGGAGCGTGCCGGAGCGCGAGTTCGAGGAGACCGAGCACAAGGCCGCCGCTCTCCGGGAGGCCATGGAGATGGCGGCCGGCGGCGGACGCGGAGCCGTCGCGGCAGAACCGGTGGGCGTCGCGGATGCCGGCGCTCCTGACGTAAACGGCAGGCCGGATCCCGCCGGAGCGACGGCCGGGGGTTCACGGTGATCCTCGTGATCGACAACTACGACAGCTTCACCTTCAACCTGGTGCAGGCGCTCCAGGCCGCCGGCGCGGCCGTCCGGGTCGTGCGCAACGACGCGGTCGACGAGCCGGGCCTCGCCGCGCTGGCCGACGACCCGGGCGCCGACCTGCGGGGGATCGTGATCTCGCCCGGTCCGTCCGATCCGGCTCACGCCGGCGTCTCGGTCGCTGCGGCGCGGTTCGCTGCGGAGCGGCGGATCCCGCTCCTGGGCGTCTGCCTGGGCATGCAGTCGATGGCGGCCGCGTTCGGCGGTTCGATCGTGCGGGCACCGACGCTTGTCCACGGCGAGACATCGACCGTCGAGCACGACGGATCCGGCCTGCTCGACGGCCTGCCCGCGACCTTTCGGGCGGCCCGCTACCACTCCCTGTGCATCGATCCGGCGACGCTGCCGCCCGAGCTGGACATCTCCGCCCGAAGTGCGGAAGACGGGGTCGTGATGGGGATCCGGCACTCGACGCTGCCGATGGAGGGCGTCCAGTTCCACCCAGAATCCGTGCTGACGCCGGATGGCCCGCACATCCTTGCCAACTTCCTGCGCCTCGCCGGCGAGGGCGACGCGGGGATCCTCGACGGCGCTTCAAGGTCCTTCGCTTCCGATGGACTCGCGGCGGCGCAGGCCGCGGAGGCGTCGCAGGCTGCGGAGACCGTCAGATGAGCGATGCAGTCCGCGCCGCGCTCTCGACCGTGATCGACGGCGGGACCCTCGACCGCGAACGGGCCCACGCCGCGATGGGTGCCGTCATGGACGGCGAGTCCACCCCGGCCCAGCTCGCCGCGCTGCTCGTCGCGCTCCGGATGCGGGGCGAAACCGTGGATGAGCTGGCCGGATTCGCCCTGGCGATGCGGGAGCGAGTGCTGAAGGTGGATGCGCCCACCGGGGCGATCGACGTCGTGGGGACGGGCGGCGACGGCTCGGGCACGTTCAACATCTCGACAACCGCGGCTTTCGTCGTCGCGGCGGCCGGCGTCCCGGTGGCGAAGCACGGCAACCGGGCCATCACCTCGAAGTCCGGCTCGGCCGACGTCCTCGATGCGCTCGGCGTGCGGATCGATCACGACCCGGCCTCCGCATCGGAGGCGCTGCGCGGCCTCGGCTTCGCGTTCATGTTCGCGCCCGCGTTCCACCCGGCGATGCGCCACGCGGGACCGACTCGCCGGGAGATCGGGGTGCGGACGGCGTTCAACCTGCTGGGCCCGCTGACGAACCCCGCCGGAACGCGCCGTGGGCTCGTCGGCGTCGGCGACCCGGTCGCGGCCCCCAAGCTTGCCGAGGTCCTGCGGGTCCTGGGCACGGACCGCTCGCTCGTCGTGCACGGGGCCGGCGTCGACGAGCTTCCCCTGGACGGGAGCGGCGTGATCCACGACGTGAAGCCGGACGGCGTGGCCCAGCGGGAGATCGACGTCCGGGTGCTCGGGCTCGCGCCGGCCGAGACGGCGCGGCTCGCGGGCGGATCTCCGACGGAGAATGCGGCGCTCGTGGAATCGATCCTGGTCGGAACCGAGCGCGGCCCGCGACGCGACGTGGTCCTCCTCAATGCCGGCGCGGCGCTCGTCGCGGCGGGTCGCGTGGAGGATCTGGCGGCGGGGATCGCCGAGGCGGCCGGCATCCTCGACTCGGGGGCAGCCGCGCGGCTCCTCGAGCGCTTGCGCGCGGAACGGCTGGCAGCAGATGGAGCGCAGGCCACCCGGGCGGCCACGGAGGCACGAGCATGACGATCGAGGCTCCGGCCTCGCCCCGCCCGAGCGCCGGCCGGGGAGGGATCCTGGCGGAGATCGCGGCCCGGCGGGCTGCAGACGTGGCCGCCGAGCTCGGCGGTGCGACGTACGCGGCGCTCGCGCGTGCGGCCGGCCAGGCGCCCGCCCCGCGACCCATCGCAGAACGGTTGGCGGTGCCCGGGTTGCATCTCATCGCCGAGGTCAAGCGCTCGTCGCCCTCGGCGGGCTCGATCGCCCCCGCAGGCGACGTGGTCGTGCGCGCGCGCGCCTACGCCGCGGGAGGCGCGGCCGCTATCTCCGTCCTGTGCGAACCCCACTGGTTCGGTGGGTCGCTGGCAGACCTGCGCGCCGTGCGGGCGGCGGTCGCCGTACCCGTCCTCGCCAAGGAGTTCGTAGTCGATCCCCGCCAGCTGCCGGTCCTGCGCGCGGCCGGCGCCGACGTCGTGCTCCTGCTCGCCGTGCTCCATCCCGCGCGGCGGCTCGCCGACCTCGTGCGGCGCGCGTTCGAGCTCGGCATGGAGCCGCTCGTCGAGATCCACGCCGAGCTCGAGCTCGACGCCGCGATCGCGAGCGGTGCGCGCCTCGTCGGCGTGAACAGCCGCGACCTGCGGACGATGGCGGTGGACCCGGATCGCACGATCCGGGTCCGGGAGCAAGTCCCTGCCGATCGCATCGCGGTCGCGGAATCGGGCGCCCGCGACGCAGCGACGCTCCGGCGCTGGCGCGCGGCGGGCTACGACGCCGCCCTCGTTGGCGAGGCGTTGATGCGCGCGTCTGACCCGCGGGCGGCCGCCGCGGCCTTCGTCGAAGCCGGGGCCGTGCCGGGCGATCCTGGCGCCGCGGCGCGCGGACCCTTCGTCAAGATCTGCGGCATCACGGACGGGGAGGGCATCCAGGCCGCGCTGGTGGCCGGCGTCGACGCCATCGGCCTCAACTTCGTGCCCGGGACTCCGCGGGCCCTCTCGCTTCCCGAGGGCGCCGACCTTGCGCGGCGTGTCCGGGACGCGACCCCCGGCGGCCGCACCCCATCGGTGGTAGCCGTCACCGCGAACGCGGACACCATGCTTCTCGCAGCCATCGCGCGAGACGTCGATCCAGACGCGATCCAGTTCAGTGGCGCCGAGGACGCCGAGATGATGACGGCGTCGCCGCGTCCAGCCTGGAAGGTGCTCCAGCTGCCCGCGGACGCGGGCCGCGGAGCGGCCGGCGTGGCTGCGACGGTGGTGGCAGACGGGCGGCGATACCTCGCGGCCGGTGCCGCGCGGATCCTCCTCGACACGGCCGGCGGTCCCCACCCGGGCGGGACCGGTACCCGGTCGGACACCGCCGTCGCGGCCGCGGTCGCGCGCGAGATCCCGGTGATCCTGGCGGGCGGCCTGGGCCCGGCCAGCGTGGCGGCTGCCCTCCTTCGCGTGCCCGCCGTCGGCGTGGACGTCGCCTCGGGCGTCGAGCGGTCCCGCCAACCCGGCGAGCGACCGACGAAAGACCCGCTCGCGGCGGCGCTCTTCGTCAAGCGTGCCCGGGCCGCGCGCTTCGACCGGCCGCACGCGCCGGCACGTCCCGAGCCCGTCCATCCGGGACTCCTCGCAGCCGACACGGCGGGCCGCTGGGGCGCAGTCCGGGCGTTCGGCGGGCGCTACGTGCCCGAGACGCTCGTGGCTGCCCTCCATGAGCTCGAGGAGGCCTACATGGTCCTCCGCGACGATCCCGTCTTCTGGTCGGAGCTCCGGATGCTCCTCGCAACGTACGCGGGCCGGCCCACGCCGCTCTACCGTGCGGATCGTCTCGCCGCGGATGTGGCGGACCGGGCCCGCGAGCTCGCCCCGGGGGCCGTCCTGCCGTCGCGGCTGCGGATCTATCTCAAGCGCGAGGACCTTGCCCACACCGGCGCCCACAAGATCAACAACGCACTCGGCCAGGTGCTCCTGGCCCGGCGCCTCGGCAAGACGCGGGTGATCGCCGAGACGGGCGCGGGCCAGCATGGCGTCGCGACCGCGACTGCCTGCGCGCTCTTGGGGCTGCCCTGCGTCGTGTTCATGGGCGCCGTCGACATCGAGCGCCAGCGGCCCAACGTCCTGCGCATGGAGGCACTGGGCGCCGAGGTCCGGCCCGTCACCTCCGGCACGGCGACCCTGAAGGACGCCGTGAACGACGCGATGCGCGACTGGGTCACGAACGTCGCGACGACGCACTACGTGCTGGGGAGCGCGATGGGGCCGCACCCGTACCCGACGATCGTGCGGGACCTGCAGCGGGTGATCGGCGACGAGGCAGCGCCCCAGCTCAGCGCGGTCGAGGGCGGGCTGCCCGACCTCGTCGCCGCCTGCGTGGGTGGCGGTTCCAACGCCATCGGCCTGTTCTCGCGATTCATCGGCGAGCCCTCCGTCCGGCTCGTCGCCGCCGAGGCGGCGGGGGAGGGGATCGCGACCGGCCGGCATGCGGCCGCGCTCGCCGGGGGCACACCCGGGATCCTCCACGGGGCGCGGTCGTACATGCTGCAGGACCGGGACGGGCAGGTGACCGAGGCCCACTCGATCTCGGCCGGGCTCGACTATCCGGGCGTGGGGCCCCAGCTCTCGGCGCTCTTCGCGGCCGGGCGGGTCGAGGTGGTCTCGAGCACCGACGACGACGCGGTGATGGCGATGCGGGACCTGTCCCGCCTGGAGGGGATCCTGCCCGCGCTCGAGCCGGCGCACGCGCTGGCGGCACTCCCGCGGATCCTCCTCGGCCGCACGGTCGGCCCGGACGGTCCGCGCGCGTCCGCGCCGCTCCCCGACGACGCGGTGATCCTCGTCGGCCTGTCCGGGCGGGGTGACAAGGACCTCGCGGCGCTGGAGCGCCGGGAGGGGACGGCGTGAGCCTGGAAACCGGTGGCGCCGCAGTCGCGATCCCGGCGGGCCCCGTGACGGTCACGAACGCGACAGCCGGGGCAGCCCGCATCGCCGCTGCCTTCGATCGGGCGAGGGCGGCGAACCGCGGCGCGCTGATCCCGTACGTGGTCGCGGGCTACCCCGACGCGGCCGGCAGCCTGGCGGCGGCGATCGCCGCCATCGACGCCGGCGCCGATCTGCTCGAGGTTGGGCTCCCGTACTCGGACCCGCTCGCCGACGGCGCAACGCTCCAGCGCGCGTCGGGCATCGCGCTCGGCGCGGGCGCCACGCTCGCGCGATCCGTGGCCCTGCTCGCTGAGATCGGGGCGGCCCGGCCGGGCGTCCCGCTTGTCCCGATGTGCTACGCGAACCAGCTCATGGCCGGCGGCGGCGCGACCGCGGCGCGGCAACTCGCCCGGGCAGGCGCGTCGGGGGTGATCGTGGCGGACCTGACGCCCGACGAGGGAACGCCGTTCGAGGTTGCCTGTCGCGACGCGGGTCTCGCCCTTGTCTACCTGGTCGCTCCGACGACGCCCGCCGATCGCCGGGCCACGATCGCCGCGCGGAGCGGCGGCTTTCTCTACGTGGTCTCGCTCGTCGGGGTCACCGGGGCGCGGGCCAGCCTCCCGCCCGACATCGGTCGCTACGTCCGGGGCGTGAAGACGTGCAGCCCGGTGCCGGTCGGGGTCGGCTTCGGCGTCTCCCGGGCGGCCCACGTCCGAGCGCTCGTTCGAGCGGGTGCCGACGGGGTCATCGTCGCCTCGGCGCTCGTGGATGCCCTCGGGCCCGACGGGCGCGACGCGGCGGGGCTGGGACGGCTCGTGGCGCTGCTGCGAGCGGCGGCCGCGCGCTGAGCGCCCGATTCGCTACGGCCTCTGCCGGGCCGGGGCGTTGCGACTCTCAGTCGGCGGGTTGTTCGGGCGCGGCGTCGGTGCGCCCGAGGCGCTTCTGGGCGTGCTGTACGCGTCGGGTGGCCGCGATCAGCTTCCGGTAGAGCGAGACCAGCTCGGGGTCCGGGAAGAGGCCCGCGGAGGTGCTCGTCACGTGCTCGAGGACCTGCGCCTCGCGCACCGCGTCGCGGACGGTCCGCCGGCCGGTCACCTGCTTCACGCGCCCGATCTCGAGGGCGATCTGGGCGCGCTCGTTGAGAAGCGCCACGATCTCGTGATCGATCGCATCAATCCGGGCCCGGAGCGGCTCGAGCGCGACGGCCGTCGCGTCGCCCTGGGGCGCCGCATCGTCGGCGGGCGCCGCGCCGTCCGCCGACTCGGCAAACGCTGCCGCGCCCTGCGGCCTCGCGGTCTCGCGTCCCTTCGGTCGCTCAGCCACCGTTCGTCTCCGCGCCCACGGCGCGCGCCGGGATCAACCCGGCGGCCCAGCGCCGCGCGAGCTCCTCGAGCGCCAGGGTGTATCCGTGAGCGCGCAGGCCCACGAAACGGGCGATGGCCACGTCCTCCAGGAAGTTGACCCGCCGGAACGGTTCACGCGTCGCCGGATCGGAGAGGTGGACCTCCACGAACGGGCGCTCGACGGCGAGCAGGGCGTCCCGCAGGCTGACCGACGTGTGGGTGAGCCCACCAGCGTTCAGGATCGCGGCGTCGAAGTCCCGCTCGGTGGAGCCGGTCGATGAGGGCGCCCTCGTGGTTCGACTGGAAGAAGGTCACCAACACGCCCAGCTCCGCGGCACGCGCCGCGAGCCCCGCGCCGATCTCGTCGAGCGTCTCGCGCCCGTAGATCTCCGGCTCCCGCGTTCCCAGCAGGTCCAGGTTCGGGCCGTTGAGGACGAGGACGCGAAGGTCGCGGCGGGCGCCTGCGCCGTCACCCGTCGTGCTCATGCAGTTGCCCCCGCCTGTCGCCCCGTCAGCACGCTCCGCGCCGCGCCGGCCACGACGTTCGCAGGAGCGTCGGCCCGGACAGTCCAGCCGGCACCCGTCGCGAGCACCCAGCGCAGCTGCCCGCCGCGATGCTTCTTGTCCGTGGTGATCGACTCCAGCACCTCGTCGACCGGCATGGCGAGCGGTGCGTGGCCGAGCTCCAGCCGGTCGAGAAGGCGCTCGAGCCGGTCCGCGCGCTCGGGCGGCGTGACGTCCATCGCGACCCCGATCCGGAGCGCGCCCCGCAATCCGTACGCCACGGCCTCCCCGTGGAGGATCCCCCGGAAGCCGGCGACCGCCTCGATCGCGTGCGCGAGCGAGTGGCCCAGGTTCAGGGAGATCCGGCCGCCCTGCTCGCGCTCGTCGGCGGCGACGACCTCCACCTTCGGCCAGCGCGCATCGCTCCACGAGCTCGGCGATCGCGCCCGACGCGAAGGCGGCTGGAGCGCCCGGCGCGCCAGGGCCGGTCCGTCGGATCTCGAGGAGCTCGAGGAGCCGCTCGTCGCCGAGGGCGCCCATCTTCACCGCCTCGCCGAGCGCGGCGCGGAGCTCGCGCGGGGCGAGCGTCCGGAGGAACGTCGACGTCCGCGACGATCGCCGCGGGCTGGTGGAAGGCGCCGACGAGGTTCTTGCCCTTCGGGCAGGTCGACCGCGGTCTTGCCGCCGATGGAGCTGTCGACCTGCGCACGAGCGTCGTCGGCACGTGGACGAGCGGGACGCCGCGGAGCCAGGTGGCCGCCAGGAAGCCGGCCGCGTCGCCCAGGGCACCGCCCGCCGATCGCCACGATCGGGTCCGCCCGTTCCGCGCGCAGCCGGGCGAGCTGGCGCGCCGGCCGTCGACGACCCGGCAGCCGCTTCGCGGCCTCGCCGCCGGCGGAAGCAGGACGGTCGACCGGGTCCAGGCCGTCGCGCGCAGCAGCGCCGGCGAGCCGCGCGCCCGCGGCTCCCAGGCCGCGGCTCCGAGACCACGATCGCGCGGCGCGCGTCGAGCGCCGCGAGCGCGCGCGAGACGGAGGCGTCGGCCACGCCGTCCCCGATCTCCAGCGTCCCGATCGGCGTTCGCGCCCGCAGGAGGCATCGTGCCTTCGTCGGCCGCGTCCGCGAGGTGCCGCTCCAGCGTCTCGACGATCGACCCGAGGACCGCGCGACGCCGTTGACGTGCAGCGCCGGCGCATACACGCGCTCGCGAGCGGCCGCCAGGTCGGAGATCGCCGCCACGGCGTCGCGCCCGTCAGGAGCGGGCGGACCACCGGGCTGCGGCGCAGGCGCTGACGCGAGGATCTCCGGCGGTCCGTCGAGCCAGGCGACCGCCGGCCGCGGTAGAGGTGCCCAGCGATTCCGCGGGTCCACGGGGGCGTCCCGCCGCCGGTCGCGATCACGCGCGCGAGCCGGGGCGCGCGTCCGCGGCGCCCAGGCGCGCGACCGCGGCCCGCTCGCGGCGCGGAACGCCGGCCTCGCCCTCCTCCGCGAAGATGGCCGGGATCGGGCGTCCGGCGCGCGCCTCGATCATCGTCGTCGAGGTCGAAGAACGCCGCGCCGTGGCGGCGCGCGAGTCGCCGGCCGACGGCGGTCTTGCCGCTCCCGGGCAGCCCGACCAGCACCAGGTCCATGCGGCGGGCCCCAGTCGTCCCCGCCGGAGCCGGCGACGCCCGATCCGAGGACGGCCGAGGCACCACCGGGACTCGTCGGCGCGGCACCGGAGGCGCCGGATCCGCCGCGGAGCGACCGCCACCGGATCGGGCTGCCCGTGATCCGTCACGTAGCGCGCCAGGTTGTCGCTGCACCTCCGCGAGCGAGTCGCCGCCGAACTTCTCGAGCACGAAGTCGGCGAGCGTGAGCATGACCATCGCCTCGCCGATCACGCCCGCGGCCGGGACGACGCTGATGTCGCTGCGCTCGTAGTGCGCCGTCTCGACCGGCTCGCCGGTCAGCAGGTCGGCCGAGGGGAGCGGCCGCGCCAGGGTCGAGATCGGCTTCACCGCGCCGCGGACCACGAGCGGCTCGCCGTTCGTGATGCCGCCGGTGAGCCCGCCCGCGTTGTTCGAGCGGTGGATCCACGCCCCGGCCGCATCGCGGCCCGTCGATGACGTCGTGGACCTCCGAGCCGAGCCGTCCGGGTCTGCTCGAACCCGAGCCCGAACTCCACGCCCTTCACGCTCTGGATGCTCATGACCGCGGCCGCGATGGCCCCGTCGAGCCGGCGATCCCAGTGGACGTGACTGACCCGAGGCCGACCGGGAGCCCGTGCGACGACCACCTCGAACACGCCGCCGACCGTGTTGCCGAGGGTGCGCGCCTCGTCGATCCGGGCGACCATCGCGCGCCTCGGCCTCGGGGTCCGGGCAGCGCAGCGGGCTGGCCTCGGTCTCGGCGCGGCTGCGCGTGCAGCGCGCCGGGTCCAGCGCCACGCCGCCCACCTCGGCGGTGAACGACCAGACCTCGATCCCCAGCGCCGCCAGGAACGCCCGGGCGACCGCGCCCGCCGCGACGCGCGCGGCCGTCTCGCGCGCGGAGGCCCGCTCGAGCACGTGGCGGACATCGGTGAAGCCGTACTTCAGCGCGCCGGCAAGGTCCGCGTGGCCGGGCCGCACGCGCGTGACCGGTTGCGCCCGCGGTTCGCCCGTCCTCGGCGAGCGCGGCGAGCTCGGCCGCCTCGGCGTCGGTGAGCGGCTCCGACCTGCATCACGCGCGTCCAGTTCTCCCAGTCGCGGTTCCGGACGAGCAGCAGGATCGGCGAGCCGATCGTCCGTCCGTGGCGGACGCCGCGAGGATCTCCGCGCGATCCTGCTCGATGGCCTGCCGGGCGCCGCGGCCGTAGCCGCGCTGCCGGCGGCGAAGGTCGCTCGGCGATCGTCTGCTCCGCGGTGATCGGGACGCCCGCGGGCAGCCCCTCGAGCGATGGCGCCGAGCGCCGGCCCGTGCGACTCGCCGGCCGTCAGGAAGCGGAAGGCGGTCATCCGGCTCCCGCGGTCACCGGCGGCTCGGCGGCCGACGCCGCCGCGGCCGCCGCGGCGGATCGCCCGCCGCGCGTCCAGCTTCTCGCGCATCAGCTCGACCGGCGCCGGCTGTGCCCGTCCACAGCTTGAAGGCGGCCGCGCCCTGGTGCAGCAGCATCAGCTCGCCGTTCTGGCGTCGCGCAGCCGGCGGCGGCCGCGTCGCGCAGCAGACGCGTCCGGGGCGGGTTGTAGACCAGGTCCAGGACGAGCAGGTCGCCGGGAAGAGCTCGGCGGGGATCGGGCTGACGTCGCCCGCCAGGCCCACCGAGGTGGCGTTGACGAGGACGCGGGCGCGGCGAGAGCTCCGCCTCGATGATCGACTCGTGCCACGGCATCGCCCGCAGCTCCATGTGGGCGGCGCTCCGCCCGAAGAACTTCACGAGCGCCTCGGCGCGGTGGAGGTGGCGGTTGAACACGATGATCCGCTGGAATCCCTCGGTCACGAGCCCGTGCACGACGGCGCGCGCCCCCCCGCCGGCGCCGAGCACGACGGCCTGGCGGGGCATCTTCTGCTTGCCGACGAGGCAGGTCGAGCGCGACGCGGAAGCCGGGCACGTCCGTGTTGTGTCCGACGAGCTTGCGGCCCTCCTTGGTGATCGTGTTGACCGCGCCGGTGGCATGCGCCTCCTCCGTGAGGCGATCCACCAGGGCGACGACCTTCTCCTTGTGGGGGATCGTCACGTTCGCGCCCAGGAAGTCGTCTCCGCGCAGCTCGGCGACCGCGTCCGCGAGCTCGGCCGGGGCCCGGTCCCAGAGCTCGTAGGAGGCCGGGATTCCCGGCGCGTCGAAGGCCGCCTGCTGCATGGCTCCGGACAGGGAGTGGGCCACCGGGTGGCCGATGAGCACGACCCGTTTCGTCATGCGCGCACCCTTTCGAGCTCGCCGAAGAAGCCCGGGTAGGAGACGTCGGCCGACGCGGGTTCGCCGACGAGCGTGGTTCCCTCCGGCGACGAGCGCCGGCGATGGCGAACGTCATCGCCAGCCGGTGGTCGTCAAGACTGGCGACCGGGGCGCCCCGCAGGCGCCCGGCCGCCCTCGATCTCGATGTCGTCGCCATCGGCCCGGACCCGCGCCCCGAGCGGCCGCGAGCCCGGCCGCGATGCCGGCGATGCGGTCGGACTCCTTGTGGCGCAGCTCCCCGACGCCGCGGATCCGGCTGCGACCGGCCGCGACCGCCGCGGCCAGGCAGAGGACGGGAATCTCGTCGATCGCGCCGGCCACATCGGCCGGGTCGACGTCGATCCCGCGCAGCGTCGCTGCTCCGGACGACGAGATCGGCGCTCGGCTCGCCCGGACGCCGTCGCTGCCGCCGAGTGCCGAGCGGCCGCTCCTCGATCTCGGCGCCCATCCGCCGCAGCAGGTCGATGATCCCACGCCGCGTCGGGTTCGTCCCGACGTTCCGGAGGGGGAGCTCCGCGTCGGGGTGGGCGGCGCCGGCGACCAGCCAGAACGCCGCGGCCGAGATGTCGCCGGGGACCCGCTCGTCGAGCGGCGCGGACGGTGGCCGGCCCGCCGACCGTGTGGACTGCCCGCCACCGTCGAGGTGCTCCGTCCGGACCGGCACCCCGCGCGCGCGGAGCATCCGCTCCGTGTGGTCCCGCGTCGAAGATCGACTCGCGGACCGACGTGGAGCCGGTCGCCGCCAGGCCCGCGAGCAGCACGCACGACTTCACCTGCGCGCTCGGGACCGACGTCGCGTGGTCGATGCCCCGGAGCGCGCTCGAGCCGGTGATCGCGAAGGGCGCGCAGGGTGGTCCCGGCCGCGTCCGGCGACGGCTGGCGCCCATCGCGACCAGCGGCGCCGCGACCCGGGCCATCGGCCGGCGCCGCAGCGACGCGTCGCCGTCGAGCACCGCGAAGCCCGGCAGGCCCGCGAGGATGCCGGCGACCAGGCGGAGGGTCGTGCCGGAGTTGCGACAGTCCAGGATCCCGGCTGGCTCGCACAGGGCAGCCCGGCCCGGGGAGACCACGATGTAGTCCACCGCCCGGGGGTCGTCGCCCGACCGGGCCAGGTGCGCGCCGAGGGCAGTCGCGACATCCGCGGTCGCCCGCACGTCGCGCCCGTCGCTCGCGCCCGTGATCCGGCTCTCGCCCGCCGCGAGCAGCGCCAGGAGCAGCGCGCGGTGGCTGATCGACTTGTCGCCGGGCAGGTGGGTCTCGCCGCGCAGCCGGCGGGCCTGGCGCCACGGCCGATGCGGTCGCCCAGGGGCATGCCGAGCACGGCCAGCACTCAGCCGCTTCGATCCCGCGGCGGCGACTCGCGCCGCCGCGGGGAGCGTGGAGGGATGGCGCCTGGTCGTGCACGGGGCGGACGGCCGCGGCAGAGCGCGCGCGAACTGCTCCAGCGTCACGCGACTGGGCCCCGTCGGAAAGCGCCTCCTCCGGGCCGCGGGTGGACCTCGATCATCAGGCCGTCCGCCCCGATCGCCGCTGCGGCCAGCGACGAGCGGCGCCACGAGCCAGCGCTTGCCCGTCGCGTGGGACGGGTCGATGACGACCGGCAGGTGCGTCAGTTCGTGGAGCAGGGGAACGGCCGCGATGTCCAGCGTGTTGCGCGTGGCGGTCTCGAACGTCCGGATGCCGCGCTCGCACAGGATCACGTTCGGGTTGCCGCTGGACATGACGTACTCGGCCGCCATGAGCCACTCCTCGATCGTGCCCGACAGGCCGCGCTTGAGGAGCACCGGCCGCCCTGCCTTGCCGACCGCCATGAGCAGCGAGTAGTTCTGCATGTTCCGGGCGCCGATCTGGAGGATGTCGGCGTACTCGGCCACGAGCTCGACCTGGCCCGGCTCCATCACCTCGGTGATCACCGGCAGGCCCGTCCGCTCGCGCGCCTCGGCCAGCAGGCGCAGCCCGTCGAGCCCCAGGCCCTGGAAGGAGTACGGGCTGGTCCGCGGCTTGAAGGCGCCGCCGCGCAGGATGTCCGCTCCCGCGGCGGCCACCGCGTCCGCCGTCTCGAACAGCTGCTCGCGCGACTCGACGGAACACGGGCCGGCCATGATGGTGAGCGAGCCGTCCCCGATCCGGACGCGCCCGACCTCCACGACCGTGTCCGTCGGGTGGAACGAGCGCGAGGTCAGCTTGAAGGGTCGATCCGTCCGGGTCACGGACGCGACACCCGGCTGGGCGGCCAGCCGATCGCCCAGACGGTCCAGGCGGGCGCCGCCCTCGCCGAGAACCGCGATCACGATGCCGGATGCACCCCGGTTCTCGTGCGGCGTCAGCCCCTCGTCGAGGATCAGGCTGCGAACCGCGTTGAGCGCTTCCTCGCTCGCATCGAGCGACATCACGACGAACATGTGGCCTCGCCTCGCGTCCCGAGCGTGCCCTGCCGGGACGGGAACTGCCCGACAAACAAAAAAGCAGAGGCTTGCGACCCCTGCTTCTGCCCGGCACGAGCCGTGCCCCGGGGCCTACGCCCCGCGGTCGGTCATGCCGGGTCCATAAAGTGGAGGTGGCGCGCCTTCACGGTCCCCGGACGATAGCGGCCCCCGGGCGACCCTGTCAACGCGCGGGCACGCTCGAGCGCCCCCGCGGACTCGGCACGCCCGGGCTCGGAGCGACCGACCGGGCGAGTGCTCCGTCGAGTCGCTCGACGAATGGACGCGCTCCAAGGCCGACCAGGAGGCCACGGGCGGCCTCGGCCGCGGCGCGCACCTCCGGATCGGCTGGGTCGAGAAGGCTTGCCATGTCGATCGCGGTGAGCGCCTCGTCCCAGGGAATGCCCAGGTCGTGCAGGCCGTGCAGGGCGTCCCGGTAAAGCCCCAGGGCGTCGGCCGGACGTCCCTCGATCGCGGCGAGGCCGGCCCGCAGGATGGCCCGGTGGATCTCGGCGACCGGGCCGTGGACGCCGGTGGCATCGAGGAGGTCCAGGGCCGCCCGCGCTCGCGCCGTGTCGCCCCGCCAGAGCGCGGGCCGGGCGGCGAGGAAGAGGTAGCCGGCCGCGCCCGACGGCGTCATCTCGGGCATTCGCCACCACGCGTCGCTCGCCTCTTCGAGACGGCCGCTCGCGAGCGCCTGGTACCCCTGGGCGTCGATGACGTAGCCGAGGAGCGCCGGGTCCGTCTCGCCCTCGGTGAGCCGTTCCATCTCGGTGATCTCCCCCTCGACCGGCTCGCCGCGGACGGCCTTGATGGTCGCGAGATTGTTGAGCAGCAGCATCCGGTCCGATCGGTCGGGCTCCTCCGCCAGACCGGCCCGGATCTCCGTCACGGCTCGGTCCCAGTCCCCGGTCAGGAAGCCGCCCCAGGCGCTGCCCCCGATGAACGCGAATACCCAGTGGCGCTGGCCGAGTCGCCGCGAGAGCACGAGACCCGACCGGGCAGCTTCGGCGCCCGCTCGCGGATCGATCTCGCCCAAGCCGGCCGAGGAGTTGTTGAGGGCTCGGAGCGCGGTCGTGTGGAGTGCATGCGTCTCCGCCAGGCGGCCGCCGATCTGGATGACGCCATTGCCCTCCGTGAGGCGTCCGATGCTCCCGAGTGCAGAGCCCTTGGTCACGAGCGTGTCGGCGAGGATCGGCACGAGGTCCAGGTGCTCGGCGGCCTCGAGGACGCGGTCGGCGACCTCGATGGCGCGGCGGTGGTCCTCGCGCAGGAAATAGGCCCGCGCGAGCTGGCCCTCCAGGGCGACGAAGGCAGGATCGCCGCGGAGGTCGGAGAGCTCGGCAGCGCCCGCCTCGAGGAGTGACAGCGCGTCGTCGGTCCGGCGCCCCGTGAGGAGGGTCCGGCCCAGCGCGGCAGTCGCCCGGGCCACTCCCACGCGGTCGT
>CAVYIV010000020.1:0-16628 GCA_963768675.1 uncultured Chloroflexia bacterium
TGCCGAACGACTGGGGGTGCGAGATGCCGCGGGTGACCGCTGGGACGCTGCTGGTAGGCCTCGCGCTCATCCTGTCGGCGTGTTCGAACACCGTCACGTCTCCGACGCGCTCGGCGGGCCCTTCGGCTGTCATCTCCGTATCGCCCGAACCTCCAGCCTCGCCGACGCCATCAGGCAGCCCGGCTTCGTCATCGGCAGTCTCCGTGTCGCCCACTCCAGCACCCGCGTCAATCGAGCCACTCCCCGCAGAGCCCGTGTACCTCTACGTGACCCCGAGTCCGGCGTTCCCCGGCGACCGGATCGCAATCTCGGCCACGACCTCGGTGACGGGTGGACCGGCGCGGCTGTTGATGGCGTCGGCGACCGTTGACTTCGGCGACGGCTCTTCGACCACGGCGAGCGGTTCATGCACCGCCCTGCTCCCCGTTGTTGATGCCTATAGCCACGGCGGAGACTTCGCGATCAAGGTGACCGCGGTCACCGGCTGCGATCCCACCATTCCCGTCGACCTGTCGGCCGCGACGGCGACGCTCCACATCTATTCGGCGGCCCCGGCTGCGGCGTCGCGGTGGCCGACGTGCTCCACCGATCAACTGCACATGAGCGGGGTCATGCGTGGCGCCGCGGCGGGCAGCGTGGATGTCCTGATCAGGCTTCAGAACCTCTCCGCCTCGGGCTGCACGCTGCTGGGCTATCCGGGTCTCCGGCCCGTCTCTGGGACCGGGCGGCTGCGCTCGACGCACACGTCCCATGCCATCGTGGCGGTGAACCTACTCGGGCCGATCATCCCGCACCTCGTCGCGCTTTCTCCGCATGGCTACGCGTTGTTCGAAGGTGGATCCCACCGACAATCCATCCGGGCCAACTGCCGATGAGCCGTATGTGAACGCGTGTCCGACATCGGCGGGGGTCCGGGTCGTCTTGCCCGGCACCGGCCAGTTCGGTATGGCGGTGGTCGCTCTGGAAGCATGCGAAGGCGCTATACAGGTCACGCCCATCCTCCCGGGACCCAACGGATCTCGCCCTCACCGTCTCCCAGTGTGGCACGTGGATGGGCTCACGGCTTACACGAGACGCGACATGGACGGCCGCTCCGCGTCATGGGTTCCCTTCTGTCCCGGCGGTGGGGGGCTCCGGTGCGAGTCGGCGAGCCGTGTAGCAATCTCTGTAGCAATCTTGGTGCCGCTTATCTTGGTGCCGCTTGATGCCGCTCAGCGCCGCTCCATGCCGGTCACTCACGAGGAGAAGTGGGGTGGCCTACCTCCCGGGTGCCAATCTGCCCGCATCCAACAGGCGGGGCCGCGCACCTCGTACTGACCAGTCCTACGCGAAGTCAAGCCCCCTCACGGTCGTCCGTCTTGATGGTGAGGAGGCGCTGGATCAGCCGGTCGAAGACCGCGAGGAACTTGCCGCGCTGCTCGGGGTCGCGGAGCATCCATACCGGGAAGGTCGGGATGCCGCTAACACTACGAGGAGTGGTGCCGATGACGGTGCCGATCTCTGCCGCGACGGCGCGTCGTTCCGCTTCATCTCCGAGGACGGGCTTGCCCTTCCACATCGCGAACGGCAGGTGCACCTGTCCGTCGCTGTGGACCGAGAACAGGGGGTACCGCGTGCCAAGCGCGGAGAGCGTCGGGAGCACCTCCGGCAGGCGAGACTCGTGGAACTGGAGGCCGCGGTCCCGCGCCCAGTCATACGCGGCCCGGGCCACGTCTGCGATCTCAGGGTCGGCGGTCAGTTCGGCGAGCGAGGCGTCGATATCGACGTTGGGCCGCGCCGGGCGTCCTGCTGCCTTAGCCGCCTGCGCCTTCTCCGTCTGCCCGAGCACCCGCGGCACGAAGGTGGTGAAACCAGTCCCCCGGTACTGCGCGATCTCGACGGCGAGGACCTCGGCAGGGTCGAACTGCTGGTTAAGGAACTCCACGACCCGGCGGAGTTCCAGTGGGATCACATCCGCCACGAACAACATGCGGAGGCGGCCAGCCTGCAAGTTGGTCTTGGCCTGCACCCAGAAGGCTTCCGGGTCCGTGACCCCGAGTCGGAGCGCGAGGTGGTCTGCTTCCGTCGAGTTCGCCGCGGCGCACTCCTCCTCGAACCATCCGCGAAGTCGGTCGGTTGACCAGTAGGTCAGTGCCCACGCGGCGTAGTCGAGCATCTGTCCCACGACCTCGCGCCGGATCCGCGTGTCTGAGGCTCGCTTCACCTCGACGAGCGTCGGGATCGCGTCCTGATCGAGGAACAGGTGGTCGATCCACCAGCGGGCGCCGCCCTGCTCCGAGTCGGAGAGCCCGGCTTCCCGCCGGACCAGCACGAACCGACGCGGATCAGCAGAGTTGATACCGGCGGCTGGCAGGAGGTCGGGGAACTGGGCGACGAGTGCTTGTAGTTCCGCCTCCGTCAGGTACCCCTCAGGGTGCAACTCCACGAGAGCACCGTCGTCCGGTCGAACGAACATCGGATCAGTCATGCGCAGAACGATGGCGCCCGCCAATCGGCATGTCCAGACCCCTCGTCCGCCGACCTCAGGCGGCGGGCGGGACCCAGCCCATCCCGACGAGGGCAACCAGCACGGCCACGTTGACGCCGAGGGCCGCGAGGGTGTTGAAGAGGGGCCAGTTCCCGAAGAACAGCACGATCCCGACCGTCGAGACGATGGCGGAACCGATGGCGAGCGGATGCCAGAGGTCACCCGGCAGAAGGACGCCCAAGAACGACAGAGCGGCGGCGAGGAAGCCGACGAGGGCGACGGTCCAGAACGCACTGGCGATGACCGTTGCGGTCCCGCTCGGCAGGGAGGGAAGCAGCCACGAGCGGGCCGCCGTCCACGCGCCCGTGTTCGAACCCGGACGCCATGCGGTCCACGCGAGCGCAGCAAGCGCACCCCCGTGCCCGAACCCGTGGAGCGCGATCACCGCCGCGAGCACGCTCCGAAGCGTTCCGTCGGACACCGGGCGAGTCTGCCGGACCGTTGGTCCGCCTGCCGAGAGCCAACCGTCACCCTGCGGAGTACGAATGACCCACGCAGGGAACGGCCCCCGGACGGCGGGCGTCGGCTCCATCCCGTGAACGGAGCGGAGAGCCCGGCGAGGAGCCGGGGGCCGTCCTGAGGCTACCTCTATTCGTCGAACACCATGCCGGTGTAGAAGAACGCACAGGGAGTGAGGTCCGGGTGGCTCGTGGCCCGGCTTCTCGATGTCTGGGGGACGGGACGCGGCGCTACGGCGTACCCGGTCGCGGATGGCTGGGCTGGTAGAGCCCGATCTCGGAGCCATCGCGAAGGGCGATGGCCGTCAGGCGGCCCCACGACTGCTCGGTGATCGGCTGAGCCAGTCGGACACCCTTGGGCTCCAGCATCGCCAGCGTGGCGTCGAGGTCGTCGCAGAGCAGGTAGATCTCGTGCCGTGGCGCCTCGGCGGGGTGGACGGCCAGTTCGGCGGGCGGCAGGGCAAAGATGAGCCAGCCGTCTCCGGCGTCCACGAAGGGGAAGCCGAGGGTGTCCCGGAAGAAGGCCCGAACCTCCTCGGCCGCCGGGCTGAAGACGATGGCGTGGACCCCGCTGATCATGGCGCTCCTTCGCGGCTGGAGTCGCTGCCCGGCCCGACTTACGGCTGACAGCCTTCCTCGATCCAGCGCCGGAGCACAGAGACCCGCTCGACCGGCCATGCGCCGTCGCAGGGCATGTCGCCACCCTCGGTTGCGGCGAGGATCGCTTCGGCGTTCTCCTTCACGGCCTCGTAGTCCCAGAGGTCGAACAGGAAGGTCATCGCACGCCGGTCCCGCTCCCGGAACAGCGGCTTGATATCGGCGATGTAGGTCGGCGGTGGTGTCTGCATCTTCTCGGTCCCCCTGCCGGTGCCAAGGCGTTGACGTACCCGCTGTCAGCCCGCGCCGTTCACTGCCCGCTTTGGCGACAATCACCATCATGACGAGGTTTACCAAGAACACGGCTGGGATCCATGGCCGGGGTCGACGCGGGTCGCGGCCGGTGGGCCGACACACTCCGCCACGTTCGCACGACAGCGCCTACAACGGCTCACAAGCCCTCGACGAGCGGGGGGTCGCCTGTCGGTGCCACTCGGCCCTCGGTGAGCCTCGGGGTGGGGGTGCCGACGACTTGGCCGGGCAGACGCGATTAGGATGGCGTCCATGACCGACCCAGACCCCCGCGCCGCGTTCGCGGCGATGACCAAGGCGCTCATCACGGACTACCGTGCCAACGGTGGCCACGTCACCAGCGGCCCCTTCGCCGGGCGCCCTGTGCTCCTCCTGACCACGACGGGCGCCAAGAGTGGGCGGGCACGTCTTGCCCCGCTCGTCTACTCCCGCGAGGGCCACGACTACGTCATCGTGGCCTCGAAAGGCGGCGCTCCGGTCCACCCGGCGTGGTACCACAACCTCGTCGCGAACCCGGTCGTGACCGTCGAGGTCGGCGGGGAGACGTTCGAGGCACGGGCGCGGGTGACCGAGGGGGCGGAGCGCGACCGGCTCTTCGCGGAGCGGGTCACCGCCAGCCCCAACTTCGCCGAGTATCAGCGCCGGACGACCCGTGTCATCCCGGTCGTGGTGCTCACGCGGCTCGGGTAGGGTCAGTCTCGACCGCACACGGAGTGATCGAGGCGGTCAGCGCAGCTCCGCTGGAGGAGCGCGTCATGACGGACGAGACACAGACCACGCGGAAGTGCCCGAAGGACGGGGCGGTCATGCAGCCGTTGGGGCGGCGGGGCATGGCGCTGTCCTATGTGTGGCGCCATCTTCCTCGACACCGAGGCCATGAGGCCGGGACGGGCAGGGAGTACCCCGTGGTGGGCGCCGGTCGTCACGAGCGTGCTGGTGAGCCTGTTGACGACGGTCGTGGCGCGGCGGCTTCGGCGACACCCGTCACGGGTCTCCGTCCGCGCAGCGCACCCTCCAGTACGGCGGCCTCGCGGGCGGCGTCGGCGCGATCATGGGCGGCCGACTCGCGGTCGAGCGCCGCCCGGGCGCGGTCCCCGGCTGCCGTGCCGCGCAGCCACGCGAGTTGCTCGACGGGGGGCGCGTCGGACGTGACAAGGAGGTGGTCGATCTCCGTGGCGCGAAGGTCGCGGCGCAGCGCGGCCTCGTCGCGGGCGACCGCCCTCGCGTCGCGCTCGTGCGCCGCGCTGGCGCGTCCGGAGGCGGCAGCATCCAGTCTGCGGCGCGTGGCGAGGAGAACGACCCCGTATCGCCACGTCGGCGCGGTGGTGTCTTGTTCGCCGACCACCAGTCCGGTTCATGAGCCGCCTCCTGCCACGCACGGTCCGATGTCACGACGCCGGTCCGATGACACTGCCCGGTCACGCCGGGACAAGCGGCTCGCCCCCTTACTGACCCGGGCATGGTCCGCCCCGATGGGAGCCGTGTCATTACGGACCGTCATCAAGGGCAGCACGGGGAGGCGCATCGTCACAACCGCTCGATACACGCCACGATGGCGAGTCATCACGAGGCACGATCCCGGCCCGCCTCACTTGTCGTGCTGGTTGAACACGTCCGGGTTCCACGGCAGCGGCCGACCGTCGCGGACCGCCTCCTCGGTGCTGTTGGCGGACCACACCGCACGGTCGATGAGATGGCAGGCGAGCACGTGCCATGCCCACCGGTCGCAGCGGTCGTCGAGGTGCTGCTGGTGCCGACGGAGAGCGGCCGCGTAGACGATGAGCATCGCGTCGATGGTCGGGTCCATCAGGACGTGTCTCCAAAGTCTGCGGCGATCATGCGCTCGGTTCCCCTGCCTAGACGTCCGACCACGCACTCCTCCCGAACGGCGCCTGATGGCGCCACATCGTCCCCATCTTCCCCAGGACGCTCTACGTGTTGGAGTCCGGCCAGTCCCAGGCGCAACACGGCTGGCCCCAGCTCGACGCAAGCAGGTCCCCCAAGTCATCGAGCCCAAGGCGGTCCTCGGGGGGCCGCTGCTCGGGGTGGCAGGCGTAGATCGTTTCCCCGGACGTCGGCGAGGTGAAGGCGTCGAGATCCGCCATCGGGCGCATCACGTGGCACTTGGCGCAGCGCGCCGCCGTGGGGGTGACCAGCCGCCCGCTCTCCACGAGGTTCGCCAGGGCGTGGTCTGCGCGGGGCTTCGGGCGGCGGCCAGCGCGGATCTCGCGCACGCGGGCGACGGCCACCTCGCCCGGCGTCCCGAGCCGGAAGTCCACAAGGCCGGCATCCACGGCGCGCGTCAAGAGGCGCTCGGCTTCGTCGGGCAGGGCTCCCGTCTGCACATCCTGTGCCGCTCCGTTCAGCCGCTTGCGCGCCGCCGTGCACTTGGCGAGGGCGGCCTTGCGCTCCGCCCCCTCCTGATCGGGGCGCGCGATCCGGATGCCCAGCTCCTCAAAGGCGAGTTCCTTGTGCGCCGCCAAGAGCCGGTCCCAGTTCTCGGCGTCGATGAGGAACCGCTCGTGCCAGGACGTGAGCTCCTGCAGCAGCGTGTCGTCTGTCATGTCGTGTCCTTCCTTCCATCGGCCCGTCGTCACAGCGGACGGGTCCTCCTCGCGATCGGGTGGTTCGCGGCGTCGGCTGCTGTCTGGCGGAGCCCGGCCGGTGCCTCTCTCCGTTGGGGACCGGATGTGCCGGAGGCTGGACTCCAGACCGCCGAGCGCCCTCCCGGTGATCCGCCCCAGGTTGGCCGGGCCGCGGTAAAGAGCGTCGAGAAGGCCATCGACCTCGAGCGCAGCCAGGCTGGAAGAGGAGTCCATCACGCATCCACCGCCTTGTCACTGTCGCCGTCGGCCTCATCGGGTGCCGCCGCACAGGCCTCGGCAAACTGAGCGGCAGCCTCGGCGCAGATCCGGAGTCGCGTGCTGAGTTCCAGCGCCGCGGCTGGAGGCAGGTCGATCCAGACAGAACGGGTGAGGCGTGGGTCCTCCCAGACACTCGCCACCAGTGGCGCACCTGGCGGGTCGATGCTCAGGTAGACGTAGGCGAGATCCGCCGAATTCAGCCCTGTGCTGATCATCGCGGGGGCCCCTGGGGCAACTGTGGGACGGCGCTCGTAACCAAGGAAGAGGTCGGCGAGTTCGAGTTCCTCGGGGTCGAAGTCGGTGCTGACCAGAGCCTGTGCCAGCGGATCCCCATTCATGTGGTCCTCCTGAAAGGCCGGGCAGAGAGGCGGTGCATTCGTCGCACCCAGGGCCTCCCGGGAAACGTGGATTGCCATAGCGGTCTGGCCGAAGCTCTGCCTCGCCAGCGTCGGGCCTTCATAGCGGTGGCGCCCGGCTTGATCGGACATCGGATCCGGCGCCGGGCAGAGCGACCGGCGTGATGCTCGCGTCCTTGCAAGCCTTGAGGGCGTTGTCGAGGAGCTCCTTGAGCGCGACCAGCGGCCACTGCTTCTCGCGGTGGCCGGCCGGAGCGATCAGCTCCTTGTGCGAGCAGAAGGTGAGCAGCCGGCTGGTGCGGAAGGTGGTGCGCCCGAGCGTCGGGGCCGTCACCGAGCTCACGACGCCGCCTCCGGCCCGACGAGGTCGTCGCCCCAAACATCGAGAGCCAACTTGAGGGTGATGGCGTTCGACTCCTCGGCAGACAACACGGCGGGGATCGCCGCATGCAGGAGCAGCACCGGCCCGACGGCGTTCCACTGCTGAAGGCTGCCCCCCAGACCCTGGATCGGCTGGTCGCCTCCGCCCTCCCCGACGACTGCGTCGACGAGGAGGGCTTCCGCCAAGCGGCGCAGGCGCTCCGCAGGCCTGTCTTGGTTGGTGAGCCAGACCGCAACATCGAGCTCGGTGAAGTCACAGTCGTCGTGATCGCAGCCGTGAGCCGGGCGCCACCAGCCCACGATGGTGGCGCTCATCCCGGCACCCGAAGGGTGCTAAAGGTGGAAAGGCTGCTAGCCCCCCGCGCACTAGCGCGCAACACTCCGTAGGGTGCAGAAGGTGTGGGGGTCATGTGGGGATTCCCTTCGCTTCCGTGCGCGCGCCCCCAGCGTCTTTTGCACCCTTTGCACCCTTCGCCACGAGAATCCGCCGCGGACGCCCGCCGCCCGGAGGCGCGACCGCGACCAGATCCGCGAGGCCAGCATCGACCAGGACCGCGACGGCCTCGGCCATATCGGCGGCAGTCCGCAGCCCCAGGACGCGCTTCGCCTCGTCCCAGCTGAGTTCCCCGTCGACAAGCATTCGGCGCAGCACATCGGCATGCCGGTTGCCGGTCGAGTCCCCGAGGGCCCAGGTCGCTGAGCGCCGGGCGTAGTCGGCCAGAGCAATCGCCGCCTGGAGGTGCGGGACGCCGACGAGCGGACTCCGGTCGGCCACCGCGTAGACAAGCGCCAGACGGGCTACCTGGGCCTCGTGGCGGCCCGTCACGGCGCCGGCCAACCCGAGCCGCGGGGTGCGGCCCAGCTCCGCATAGAAGGACTCCCAGCAGTCGCGGGCGGCCTCGTCGAACGTCATCTCACGCGGAACACGCGCCTCGATGATCGCGAGGTGCAGCGGCTCGATGAACTGGCGCACGTGCTCATCCGGCGCGATCGGGAACGGCACGAGCCGGGCGCGCCGGACGGCCAGGAACACCAGCCGGTTTGCGAAACCGTTCGCCGTGTCCGTGTCGGTCAGCTTTGCCCGCAGCTCTCCCGGCGTGATGTGCCCTAGCAGCGTCACATGGTGCCGTGTGACAAGCGACTCATCGCGGGAACAAGCGTGCCCGAGCGGGACACCGTCCCAGGCGTTTCGCAGGATGGCTGAGAGGGTCGAGCCCTCGCGGTTGATGATCGTGAGCAGGCGCCCGAACTCCGGCTCCACAAGCAGGACGCGCTCCTCCAACTCGTGGCGGCCCAGGTGGCCGGTGATCGCCTCACCCGAGGCCACGCCGACGAGCCACAGGTCAGCGAGTGGCGGGTAGGCGAGCGCAAACACGCTGCGCACCACGTCGAGCGCCGTCCCCTTGCGCCCCCGAGAATCCTGTCTCGCCGACGAGCAGGATCGAGAGGTTCGTGCGCTGCAATGAGCCTTGGTAAAGCACCCGCCCGTCGCCACACGCGGCGCCGAACATCGCAAGCAGCGTCCCGAGCACCCCAACCGGGTCGGCTTCGGTGTACGGCGCCACGGCCCACGCGATCTCGCCCAGGACACCGTGATACGCAGCGTCAGCGGGCGGGTCCGGCCACGCATGGAGCTCAGGCCCGCCGGGCACGGGCGACTCCTCGTCCGCCGGGAACTTCTTGAGCACGTCACCGATCGCCCGCTCAACCGCGGCCTCCGACTTCGGCACGGTGAGCTTCGCGTTGACCGCCATGACGGCGGCCTTGAGCGCGTCCGGATCGCGGACGGTCCCCGCGAAGTGGCGGGCCGTGTCCCGGAGCCAGTCGTGACGCTCGCCGATCTCCGGATCGCCCGGGATCGTGACGACCAAGTTGGTGGGAAGGCCGCCGGCTGCTCTCGCCCATGCCTCGGGCAAGTCGGCGATCTCGAACGTGTCCCCGTCGAGTCGGTACACGAACCCTGACGGGTGGATGCTCCGCGGCCCGATCACGTACCCCGAGCCCGGATTGCCGCCCCAGCGGGTGACGATCTTGAAGAGGTTCCCCGTCGGTCGGGGCACGCTCGCCGGCCAGCGGAGGAGCACGTGGCGCCCGTTGGCCGTCCGGGTGCCGAGCGTCGGTGGGAGCGCGCCGAGCGTCTCCTCCAGCTGCGCCAGGCGCTCGATCGCCGCTCCGTCAACGTCGAGGGCGAAGCAACCATCAGGCAGTACGAGCCCATAGTTGGGCTGCGATCCTGCTGAGAGCAGGGTCCAAATCCTATCGGCGTCGGCGGTCGCGTCGTGGAACCCGTTCGCGGTCACGGGGTGTTTGCCGATGTTCTTGGGGTCGAGCTTCCTTCCGTTGACTTCGTCGTGTGGGTCACCACAGCGGCATCGCCCGTCGTCTCGAGTGCTCCACACGGCAAGAACGCGAAATCCCTGCTCGACGAACCAGAGGGCGGCTCGGATCCGCTCCTCCGCCGCGGGGCGGGGGAGCGGATCGGCCGTTGCGGCCTGCGCCGCGGTCACCTCAGAACGGGTCGTGGGTGGGGGCAGGCGGGAGCTCGTCCGGCGCGAGCGACTTCTGCGTGGCCGCCCACGCGGCGTCCGCCTGGGCCTTGAACTTCGCCTCGAACGCGGCGCGCGACGTGTGCTCGTTGACGACGTGGGCCGCCGATGCCTTCGGCGCCGGCAGGATCCGGGTGATCCGGTTGAAGGTGCCCTTCTCCTTCACGGTGACATCTAGGACGAGCTGGCACGGCGTCTGTGTGAGGGTGTCGAAATCAAGGCGCTCATTCTTGGTGAGGCGCCGCCCGAGCAGTCCCTCCGCCCACTCGCGCGCCTTGCTCGTCGGAGTGAAAGTGGCCCCGGAGCGCCCCATCACCTTGACGTTATTGAGCATCTCGTTGACGACGGTGAACTCCCAGTCCAGGTACGGGCCGAACTGGCCGTCCTCAACGCTCGGCGTCACTCCGACGAACACAGCCGAGTAGACGCCTGGGTCGAGGATCTCGTAGTCGACCGCTTCCGCCGTGTATCCCATTGCTGTTCTCGCTTTCTGAATTCGCAACGTAGTGCTTGTGAGTGGTCTGCCGGCGGCCGGCCCTCCGGGTTCGCCCGCTTCGGCTACTTGGTCAGAGGCTCGTCAGCGGCCCACCTCCTCCGCGCGCACGCGGACGCGGCCTACTCTCGGGGCCCTCTGCTCAGCTCGGCACCGCCAGGCTGACGAACACGGACTCACCCCGACCGCGCCATGGGGGAACAAAACGCCAGCCGACGGGGACGGTCGGGAGGAGCCCTTCAGGGCGTTCACGCGACCACCTGGCGCCGGGCCGGTGACTGGGCAGAGAGGGGCCGTCGGCGCTCGGTGCGGCGGCCGGCGCCGTTCATGCTGCGGTCCCGGGCCGTCGGCGGGCCGGGCCGGAGGCTGGTGCTTCCGATACCCTGCGCTGCGACGGGGGAGCCCCATGACCGACAACGGCACCCGCCCGGACGTGGTCGCCGGGAACGCCGGCGCGCGGGTCGGGTCCGAGGCTTGCGCGGGGGCGATACTGGGGGGTAGTATCAGGCCGCTGGACGTGCATTGCAGTGCACCTCCGGCAGGGCGGCCTCGGGCGTCTCATTCGCCGGGGCCGCCTTCGCGTTTGCCTGCGCGGTCAGGATCGCGCGGATGATGTCGCGCGTCACCGGGTCGAGCGCATCCAAACGTAGGGTTCGGGCAGGCCCCCAGCGGGCGCGGGCACCGGTTCGGCCGGCAGCCACGAATACGGGGTTCTTGGCCCCGAGAATCACGAGACGCCACCACAGGTCTCCAACGGGCGACTAAGCCCGCCTAGCCCGCAGTGGCGTCCACGACGTGTCAAGGACGCGCGACTGAGCCGGGATTACCGGGGGGTGGCGTGTAGCTCCAACCCGGGTCTATGAGGTTAGCCCGAAGTCTACTCCGATAGCCCCAACACGTCCACGAGATTATCGGCGCCACATGAGCAAGTGACGACGACCGGCGGACGCACGGTGAGCCCCCACCCGATGAAGCGTGCATAGGGTTGGCGCCCTGACGAGCCGAATGGCATCGACCGCGGGCCGTTGCCGACCGTGACGAAGCTTGGCCCTGGCTTGCGGGCGTGGCGGCCGACTGCGCGTGCCTCCGCCTTCGGGCTCGGCCCGTACCATGGGAGGTCCGACGCCGGATGTCGCATCGCCCGGTTGCGGAATCCGGGCGTGGCCCGGTACACGCCACCGAACCGAGTCGCCACACGCGCTTCGCACGACCAACAGACTGCGACGCGCATTCCTTCACCGACCGGCCCCAAGCCGGTCAGGTTCTTGTCGGAGTCCGGCGGTCCCCACCCCCACGTGGCCCGATTCATGCCCGAAGCGCCGGGTTGCGCCAGACTGCCGATACGGGGCGCATATCGGGGCCGAGGTTGACGCGGACGAAGATCGTGCGCAAGATCGCGTTCACGTCGCGCGGCGCCCACGTCCAGTCGATGGCCGGCACGGCGGTGAGGGTCTCCGTATCCACTAGTCGGTCCAGCTCCGCCGTCACGGCGACGGCCTCCGCCGCGTGTCGCTCGCGGCTGATCGCGCCGGCGATGTAGAGCTCATGTGCCCGCTCCAGGCGCCCGATCAGGGCGTCACGAATTGCGGCGGAGTCGGCAGCGAGCGTCACGGTGTCCGGAATGCGAAGGCGGGCAACCTCGTCACGAACCCACGGCAAGATGAACGACTCTGACACGTTCCACGGGCGCGGGTGCGATGCGGACTCCCGAGCAACCTGGCAGCCGTAGGACACCCACCGGTCATGGATTGCTTTCGCTGAGAGCGCCGAGCCGTCGTGGGCGCATCGCAGGAGCCCAGTGAACAGGTAGGCGCGGGAGGCGGCCCGGATTCCCTTGACGCGCGGAAGTAGTTCCGGCGCCCGGCGGCGCAGCATCCCGCGAACGGAGCTCTCGCGCCACGCGCGGCCGGCCTTCGTCGGGACATGGCGCTCGTTCAGGAGTCGAGCGGTCCCCTGCAGGCTACGCGTTTCCTGGTAGGCGGCCACGACGGCCCCAAAGTCTTCCGCCGGGTCCGATACCAGCCCGCGCGGCTGCCCGTGGGCAACGGCGGCGCGATCCTCGAGGCGCATCCCGTAGGGTGCCGGGCCGATGTGATCGCCGCGTTCCCGGCGGACGGCATGAGCGGCGAGAGTCCGCTCCGATGCGAGCTCGCGCTCCAACTGCGCCAGCCCGGCCATGATGAGCAGCATGAAGTCCGCGAATGCGCCCTTGCCGCCGATGGTGCCCTCGGCCTCCGTCGTCACAATGACGCCGCGCGCCTTGCACGCCTCGAGGAAGTCCAGGAGCTCCCGGGCGTTGCGCCCAATGCGCGAGACGCTGTAGGCGTACACAGCCGTGACGTTTCCGGCCTCCACGTCGGCTCGGAGGCGCTGGTACTCCGGGCGTTTCGCGGTGCCGCCCGAAATCCCCCAGTCGACGTAGAGCGCCAGAGGCGCACCGCCGGCCATGCGCTGACACGCGGCCTTCTGCGCCTCCCGTGAGACTTCCTTGCTCGGGTCCTTGGAGACGCTACGTCGGAGGTATGCGGCAGCGGTCATTGCCGGATCGTAGGTCTACCTGTCTTGCGTGTCAATGGTGCCCCCAGCGCACCGGGCGCTCAGGTCCCGACGGTGCCCCGCCCCCAGGGGTGGAGCACGGTCGGTGGTTTGCCGCCCGCCACGGGCCAGGCCAACCGTTCGTCGCCGCCGCAGTCCCGCCGGGGAGCTGCACGTGGAACAAGACTTCCCGTGGCGTGTCCTCGATGCCCCCGACGAGGGGGCGGCGGCCCCTCCGGAAACCCGTGCGGCGGGGGTCCTGCTGCCGGGCACCCGCCACGCGGTCGCGGTCGCGGTCCTCGGGATCGCGGCGCTGCTTGCCGCGGCCGTCGCCGCCTTTCTGGTCCTGTCCGGGCCGCGCCCGGGCCCGCTGGAGATCGACGGGGCGGTCGCGGACGTGGCGGGTATCAACGCGGCGACCGGCTCGTCTGCGCCCGATGCCGCGCTCGTCGCGGGCCCGGGCCTCGTCGTGGACGTGGCCGGGCGGTCCTGCACCCGGGGGTGTACCACCTCGCCGCCGGGTCGCGGGTCGCTGACGCCATCGCTGCGGCCGGTGGATTCGGGCCGCGGGTGGACGCGGCCGCGGCGCAGGCGCTCAACCTCGCGGCACCGCTGACGGACGGCATCCAGGTCCGCGTGCCGTCGCGCGACGATCCGGCACTCGCGGCGCCGGGCTCCCCCGGGGCCGCCGGCGGGCAAGCCTCGGGCGGCGGGTCGAGCGCGCTCGTGGACCTCAACACGGCCACGGCGGCCGAGCTCGACACGCTGCCCGGCATCGGCCCGGTGACGGCCGCCAAGATCATCGCCAGTCGACAGGATCGTCCGTTCGCCACGGTCGATGAGCTGCAGACGCGGAAGCTGGTCGGCGCCGCCACCTTCGCGAAGCTCGCGGGCCTCGTGACCGTCAGCGCGCGGTGAACCGCACGGTCGGCCTCGCGCTCGGAGCGGTCGCGGCCGCGCTGCTCGCCAGCGACGGCCGGCTCGTCGAGCTGGTGCCGGCGCTCGCCGCCGTGCTGGCGATCGTCGCCCTCGGGCTCTGGCTCCTCGGGCGCCGACCGGCCGCTCGCGCCACCGCCGCGGCGGCTCTCGGTGCGGCGGTCATCCTCGTCCGGGTGGCCTCCGGTGGAGGTGCCGCCCAGGGGTCAGGGAGGCCGATCGTGCTGCCCGACGGCGACGGCCCGTGGACGGTCCGCGTCGTGGCCCTTGCGGCGCCCCGAGAGGGCACGCAGCGCTTCACGGGGAGCCTGGACGACGGCGTCGGGCTGCGGATCGACATCACGGCGCCCCGCTATCCGCAGCCTGCGGGCCGGCGACCGGGTCGAAGTCGCGGGCGCGCTGCGGTCACCGCCCGATGACGCGTACGGCGCCTACCTTGCGCGGACCGGCGTCTCGGCGACCCTGACCACGCGCTCGGTCCGGGCGCTGCCTGCGGTAGACGACCCGGACCGGCTCGTCCAGGGCATCCGGGCGGACGCCGGCGATGCGCTGGCGCGGGCGCTCCCCGAGCCTGCTGCCGGCCTGGCCGCCGGCATCCTGATCGGGCTGCGAGAGCGAGTCGATCGCGACCTGGCGGCGGACTTCACCACCACCGGCCTCTCCCATGTCGTCGCCATCTCCGGCTGGAACATCGCCCTCGTCGCCGGGCTGGTCGCGGCCCTGCTGGGAGCGTGTGCCCGGCGCCGGCGGGCGGTGGCGACGATCGGCGCGATCGCCCTGTACACGATCCTCGCCGGCGCCTCGGCGTCGGTGCTGCGCGCGGCCGTGATGGCCGGCGTCGCCCTGCTGGCGCGCGAGACGGGCCGCCCGGGCACCGCTGCCCGGGCGCTCGCGTGGGCGATCGTGATCATCGTGGTGGCCACCCCGGGAACCGTCACCGACGCCGGGTTCCAGCTCTCGGCGGCCGCGACCGCCGGCCTGCTCGCCTGGGGCACGGCCGTCGAGGCCGGCCTCCGGTCGCGGCTCCCGCGTCTGCCCGGGTTCATCATCGAGGGCCTCGCCGTTTCGCTGGCGGCCCAGGCGGCGACGCTCCCGATCGTGCTGCTCACCTTCGGCCGGCTTGCTCCCCTGTCCCCGCTCCTGAACCTCGTGGTCGTTCCGCTCGTGCCGGCGGCGATGGCGACGGGGACGCTCGCCCTGGTCGGCGGCCTCCTGGCCGGCGCCGGTGCCCCGGCAGTCGTCGCGATGCTGCTCGGCTTGCCCGGTGCGCTCGTGATCGGGCTGCTGGCAGCGATCGTCCAGGCGGCCGCGGACCTGCCGTTCGCGGGGCTGACGCTTCCGCCCGCGACCGGGGCGGCGCTCGGCGGGATTGCCGCGGCCCTGCTCCTCGCCGTCGGAGCGCGAAGGCGCATCGCCCACCTGCTCTCGCCGCGCTCGCTCCGTTCGCGTGGACGGTACCCGGGCTCGCAGGCCCGGATCGCAAGCCCCGGCGGCTCCGCTCGAGGCACCGGCGTCGCGGCGGCCGGTAGGGCGCGTCGCCAGGATGTTCACCCGCCGCGCTTCGATCGAACCGTGCGGGCCGTCGCCGTCGTCCTCGCGCTCGCGGTCGGCGGGGCAGCTGTTGCCGCGGCGACCCGCCCGGACGGTCGCGTCCACCTGGTCGCGCTCGACGTCGGCCAGGGTGATGCCATCCTCGTCCAGACACCGGCGGGCGGACGCCTGCTGGTTGACGGCGGGCCCGACCCCGATCGCCTCCTCGTGGCGCTGGACGCGCGAATCCCGCCGTGGGACCGGCGGATCGATCTCGTGGTCCTCACCCACCCGCACGAGGATCACGCGGGAGGCCTCCCGCTGCTGCTGGAGCGCTACCGGGTCGGGCGCCTCTTCGAACCGGGCATGACCGGTCCGGGGCCGGCGTACGCGGCCCTCGAGACGGCGCTCTCGCTGCGCGGGATGCACAGCACCCCCCTCTCGACGGGAGACCGCTTCGCGCTCGACGGGGTCTCGTTCCGGGTGCTGTGGCCGGATCCGGGCAGCGTGCCGCGCGCTCCGCCCGACACGGGAACCGGGATCAACAACGTGTCGATCGTGCTGCTCGGCGCGGTCGGCTCCCAGCGCTTCCTGCTCACCGGCGACATCGAGGAGGAAGTCGATCCCGTCCTGGTGGCGCGCGGGCTCCCCCACGTCGACGTCCTCAAGGTGGCCCACCACGGGAGCCGGACCGCGACGACGGACGCCCTGCTGAGCGCGATCAACCCCGGCCGTGGCCCTCATCTCGGTCAAGACCAGGAACACGTTCGGTCACCCCACGCCGGAGACCCTCGCCCGGCTGGTCGCCCACGGCGTCGCGACGTACCGCACGGACCTGGACGGAACGCTGGACCGTGACCCTCGACGGGCACGCGCTCAGCGTCCGCACCGGCCGGACTCGGACACCCGCCACCGCGGTCCAATCGGCCGGCGACGGCCGCGGCGAGAGCGAGGCGACCGTCGGGACTCCCCCGGATGGCGCTCCGTTGCCGGCACCGTTCGAGGCGCGGGTGGCGGTCACGTATCATCGAGCCGATGTCCGTTCCCGGGCGCGCCGCCGCCGCCGCTCTTCTCCTGTCGGTCCAGCCGCCGC
>CAVYIV010000021.1:0-138302 GCA_963768675.1 uncultured Chloroflexia bacterium
ACCCAGGCAAGCGGATCCTGCCCGCCATGCACGAGGAGCTTGCGACGCGGGCGCAACGGCAGATGGGCGGCTGGGGCATCGAGATCCGCCACGGCGCCCGGATCACGACGGTAACCGCCGGGGCGGATGAGCTCCGGCGAGGCACACCCTACACCGCACGCTCGTGGGCGACGACCGGTCTCGGGTGCGAGCCCGCTCGTGACGGCGCCTGCCACTCGAGCGTTCAGCCGCGGACGGATCGCCTTGTGATGCGTATTGCCGCGTGCCCGGGCTGGAGCGGGGTCTACGCCGCCGGCGACGTGGCCGCGGTCCCTAATCCGCGAGACGGGAAGGGCCCTTCCCGGAGACGATCTCGAGTGCTGGCGCAGAGGGGAGGTGTCGCGGCTCACAACATCCTCGCGGAGGTCCGGGGCACCCTCCTCCCAGCCGTGCGAGAGCGAGCACCCACAGCTGGCGCTCCTGTCCCGCACGCTACGGCCTGGCCGACGTGCACGGGAAGCGGTCGGGTGGGGGCCTGTGGGCCTCGTTGCTCTGGCGCTGGGCCTTCCTGCGGCGCATCCCCTCCTGGTATCGGCGCACGACGCTCGCCTTCGACTGGCTCTCCAGCGCGGCGTTTCCCCGCGACGTCACCGAAGTTCGCATCGCCCGCACCGGGTGCTGTCATCGCGATGCGCTACGCGGCGGGCGAGATCATCGTCCGCCAGGGCGGGCTGCCGGGTGGCCGTTTCTACATGATCACCGAGGGCGAGGTCGAGGTGCTTCATGAGGAGGCCGGTGGGACGGAAGTCGTGCTCAACAGGCTGGGACCAGGGCGCTACTTCGGCGAGATCGCCCTGCTTCACGGGAACCGTCGCAATGCCACGGTTCGTGCCGTAACAGAGGTGAGTGTCCTTGGGATCGCCCGCCGCGACTTCACGGCGCTGGCTGCGCATCTCCCACTCTTCGGTGACGCGTCTTGCCAGCTGACGGCGCACCGACAGGAACGACCGGGACTCGGGAGCGCAGCGCAGACCAGTAGGGCGAGGCCGCGACGAGCTCGACCCAGGTGGCCGATGTGCGAGCGTTCCACAGGCGCATGGGTGCCCCGAACCGTCGTCGCCAGACTCCAGGTCGAAGTCCTGAGCGCGTGAGCGTGAATTGGCTTGCAGGACTCGAGTTGGCTACGGTGTCCAGTGCGGCCCGCTTCGCCGCTGCTGGCGAGTCGTCCGCCTCGCCTAGCCGGGCCGCGTGGCGGCGTGCAGGCGGATCACACCGGCTACGCCCTTGAGTTCGACCGGGCCGATCTCTCGGAAGGCGACCTCGGCCCCTGCCGATGCCGCGACAACCTCCTGGCTGACGAGTACCTCGCCCGGCCGGGCATAGTCGGCGATGCGGGAGGCCAGGTTCACGGTCTGGCCGTAGTAGTCCCCGTCCTGAAAGATCACCGGACCCGCGTGCAGGCCGACGTGGGCTGGCGGCAGACCCGCCTCGGCCACGCCCGCCGACATCTCGATGGCGGACACCACACCACGTTCGGGATCGGGGAAGAACAGCATGACCCCATCGCCGAGCCACTTGATCGGCCGGCCGCCGTACTTGACCGATGATCGCTGCACGACTCGACCGAGCTGCTCCGCGAGTCCAGCCGCAGCGGTGTCGCCCCGCTCCTGGGTCAGCCTCGTGTGTCCGGTGACGTCGAGGAAACACATCGCCGGTGGATGCTCGAGACGGCTGTGCAGTCCGGCCGCGGCCAGCCGCATCTCCAAGCCTTCGATGATGGTGCGGGTCCAGGCCTGCGCTTGCTGGAGGTGGTACATCCCGAGGATGGCCTGCTCGGCGAGGATGCTCATGCGATTGGCGAAGTCGACCCCGAGAATCTCATCGGGCCGCTTGCCTGTGACGACGGCCGGCATGATGACCTCCGACCGCCACCAGGCCGTCTCCGTCTCGGCCATGCGGCGCAGGCTATCGCCCTGGACCCGGAGTAGTCCTTGGCTGGCTGCCGGGTCAAATCCGGCCCTGACCTGGGCCTCGATGAACGCGGCGTACGGCAACTCATCATCGCGGATCAGATCGTCCGGGCGTGGCGGAGGCGACCCGGCAGCCTCGCGGATAAGCATCAACAAGGGGATCGGGATGCCGGTGCGGTCGCCGAACTCGGCGAACGTCACGCCGCTGAGCGTCGAGAACCGCTCGTAGGCAGGTTCATCGAGAAAGTCGAGGGAGACTTGGCAGTTCCGGATGGCGGCACCTAGGCCGTCGAGCGGGATGCCCGCGGCCGTAAGGCTGTTGACCATCCCGACGCGGCGGACGTCCCCCGACGTCAGCCGGTCCTCGGCGTCCGGCCTGAGGATGCCCAGGCCGACCAGCCGGCGCAGCTCATCGACGCTGACTCCGGCCCGCACGGCCGCGTCGTCGATCTTGTGCTTCTCCACGAGCCGTACTGGAGCAAGGAGCGTCAGGTGACTCGCCCATTCGGTCGAGGCGACCGTGTGGGGGACGCCGCGCTGGTGTAGCCCCGGGCTCCTAACCTCCCCCCGCGTGTGGCGCGGAGTGTGCCGCAGTCGGGTGCTACCTGACAAGACCCGAGATCGTGCTTGTCGCCGGCGAGTTCTCCGCGAGGTGCCTCTTGCGGCGCGGCCACAGCCGCCCCACCATTCGCGGATCGGAGGGCCCGCGGCCGGGTGTCTCGCCGGACCTGCCACCTCCGATGGAGGCGAGCCATGGCGAGGGAGATGGTCAGCGCGCCGCCCCCGGTCGTCCGTTGCTGCACACCCCCCGCGCGAAGAGAGCTGAGCGTCCCCGAGCATCGATAGATACACCGTCGCGGCGGGCAGGGAGATCATCCAGCTGGAGGCATCATGCGATCGCGTCCCGGCCTTCTCGGGTTCCGGATCTCGGCCACCGACGCAGCCGGCGCCGACTGGCCCGGGTTGGGGTCGCCACGTGGACGCTGGCGGGCGAGCTTCGCGTCTTCGATGCCGGATGGACGAGCGATCACCTCACCGACGCCAACCGCGAGCATGGCGGAGCAAGCTTCGAGTCGATGACCCTGCTCGCCGCACTCGCAGGCCGTGTCCCGGGCCTGTGGGTCGGCGTCGCGGTGGCCCCGGTGACATTCCGGCACCCGGCCGTCCTCGCGAAGGCAGCCACGGTGCTCGACCACGTCACCGGCGGACGCTTCGTCCTCGGGCTCGGCGCCGGCTGGCACGCGGGCGAGCACGAGCAGTTCGGGATTCCCCTCCCCGCGCTTCGGGAGCGGTTCGACCGCTTTGAGAGCGCAGTCGGGGTGGTGTCGGCCTTGTTCTCGGAGGTCGCCCGACACCCACCGGGCGTCACCCTCGACGATCCGTTCTTCCCGCTGCGAGGGGCCACGAACAGCCGCCGCCCGTGCGACCGGAAGGTCCGGCGATCTGGATGGGAGGCCAGGAACGCCGTGGCATCGCCCTGGCGGCGCGCCATGCCGAAGGCTGGGTCATGCCAGGCAACCGCCCCGGGGACGTCGCCTACTTCGCACAGAAGCGCGACGAGATCCGGCGCGCGCTGGAGGCCGTCGGCCGGGACCCGGACGACTTCACGTTCGCCGGACAGCTGAACGCCGGAGGCTCGATCCGCGAGCGGCGCATGGCCCGCGGGACGGCCCTCGAGTTCCTGCGCGCCGGAGCCGACCACCTGATCATTGGGGTGCCCGGGCGCTCGGGGGCCGATGGGCTGCGACGCATGGCGACCGAGGTCGCTCAGCCCGTCCGGGAAACCGTGGGCTGAGCGGGACCGGCGAGGGAAGGACCTAGACAGGATGCCCGACGGGCTGCCCTACACAGGGCGCCCGCCGGGGGTCATCGCCTCGAGCGCCCTGACATACGAGCTCTCGTCCCGCGCCTGGCTCGACAGGTTGTGCACCGCGTAGCGCACGACGCCCTCCGCGTCGAGGATGAACGTCCCGCGGTCGGCCTGTCCGACCTCCTCGTTCCAGACGCCGTAGAGCTTGGCCACGACGCCCGCCGGCCAGCGATCGGAAAGGAATCGGCCGGGGTACCTCTGGGCCTGCTTCCAAGCCCGGAGGGCGTGGGTGGAGTCGACGCTGATGCCGAGGACCGTGACACCGCGCTGCTCGTAGGCCGCGAAGTCGTCGCGGATCTCGCACAGCTCGCGCGTGCAGGTGGAGCTGAAGGCGCCCGGGAAGAACACCAGCATGACCGGGCTGCCTTGCAGGGCGCTCAGGGTCACGGGCTCCTTGTCCTGGTCGAGGAGCGTGAAGTCGGGGGCAAGGTCGCCGACGAGCGGCATGGGTTCCTCCCTTCTCTGCGCCGAGCCCGCGGAATGCCTACGCCGCGGAGGATCGCGCTGGGTTCCGGCGCACCGGCACGTGTCTCGCCTGCCGACGATACCGCGAATTCCGTCCACCGGGACGAGGCAAGGCTGGGACTCCCGCCGACGACCGACAGGCAGGGTCGCCGCCGACCGTCAACGGCGCCTCCCGTGCGAGTCGATTTGTTAGCCGTCGGGCGCGAAGTCGGCCTCGATCGCCCACATCTGCTCGATCTCGACGCCCTTCGGGATCTCGTCTCCGATCATCGATCGTACGTCCGAGCCTTCTGCCGAGAGATCGCGCGGGGGCAGCGCAGCGGGTTGATCGGAGCGCGGCCGGAGGACCGGCAATGACGCTCGTCGCCGCCCGCCACGATGTGGTCACAGCGTGGGGCTGCGGAGTGCGGGTGAGTCCCGCTAGATCGACCGCTGGTAGGAGCGGAACGTCCGCGTGGCGAAGGCCGCCGAGAGAATGGTCAAGCCAACCAGAAACGCGACCCGGAGTGCGACGAAGGACCAGTCGGGGTTCGCCCCGAGCGCCTCGCGACCGGCTTCCACCGCCCAGTTCACGGGATTGACGGTCGCCACCGTCCCGATCCAGGCGGGGGCGAGCTTGAGGGGCATGAAGGCCGCCGAGAGGAAGGTCAGCGGCAAGGTCATCAGCGTGTTGATGCCAATCACCGACTCACGCTGCCGCAGCAGTAGAGCCATCGCGTCGGAGAATGACGCGGCGATCGCACCGATAAGCATCGCGCACAGCGTCAGCACCCCGAAGCCGAGCGCGCCGCCCTCGAAGCGCGCCCCGAGCAGGAGGGCCAGGCCGCCGATGATTAGGGCCTGGATGACGAGCGAGACAAGCTCGTACACGTTGAGCCCGACGATAATCGCGCTCCGGTGGACGGGCGTCGCGAGGAGGCGGTCCATGATCGCGCGGTCGAGGTCCTCGATGATCGACATCCCGCTCCACCCACAGGAGAAGAGTGCGGTCATGACGAGCACGCCGGGCACGAGGTAGTCGAGGTAGGTGGCCGAGGCGCTGAACCCCGGGATATCGGTGACACTCTTGAACAGCGCCCCGAACAGGAGCAGCCAGATGACGGGCTGCACGAGCGACATCCCGATGTACCAGGGCTGGCGGGCGAAGGCCCGCAGGTGGCGACCGCTGACGTACGTGGTCTGGAGCAGGGCAGTCATCGGGCGGCCTCCTGGCCATTTGGGCGATAGACCCGGCCGGTGTGTCGGAGATAGACGTCGTCGAGAGACGGACGGGCGACGGTGACCGATGCCACGGGCAGGCCGGCGGCGTCGAGGGCAGCCAGCACCGTGGGAACGGCACGTGCGCCATCGTCCGCGCGGGCGCGCAGCGTGCGACCCTCGAGGGCCGGCTCGTGCAGACCCGCCAGTCGCTCGAGGACGACCGTCGCGGCGCCGTCGCGACTCGACTCGCGCAGCTCGACCACGATGGCGTCGCCGCGCAGCTCGGACTTCAGCTCGTCGGGCGTCCCCCGGGCGACGATGCGGCCGCGATCGATGATCGCGACCTGGCCTGCGAGCCGGTCGGCCTCCTCGAGGTAGTGGGTCGTGAGCAGGATGGTGAGTCCCTCGCCGGCTAGGCGCTGGACCTCGGCCCAGACGTCTGCCCGTGCCTCCGGGTCGAGGCCAGTGGTCGGCTCGTCGAGGAACAGGACCCGCGGTCGATGGACGAGGCCGCTCGTCACGTCGAGCTTGCGCTGCATCCCGCCCGACCAGGTCCTGACGATGCGATCGGCAGCCTCGGTCAGGTCGAACCGCGCCAGCAGCTCCTCCATACGCTGTCGGAGGGCGGCCCCGCCCATGCCGTACAGGTGACCCTGCAGGAACAGGTTCTCCCGGCCGGTCGCCCCAGGATCGACGGCTCCGTGCTGGCCCACCACGCCGATGAGGCGGCGAACGCGGTCGGGGTGGCGGGCCACGTCGAGGCCCAGCACGTGGGCACTGCCCGAGTCGGCTCGCGAGAGCGTGGTCGGGATCCTGACGGTGGTCGACTTCCCGGCGCCGTTGGGTCCGAGCAAGCCGAAGATGGTGCCCGACTCCACGGCCAGGCTGACGCCATCGAGGGCGCGCATGCCACCCGGGTACGTCTTGACGAGATCGACCGCGTCGATGGCCAGCGCACCTGAAGCTCCTCGAACCGTGTGGTCGAGGTCTGCCGCCGGGATGATCGGCTCAGCGCCCATGACGGAACTCCAGCGATCCACCCATGCGTGCGCCGTCGGGCCGCGCGACCGCCCTCGCCACCGGCACGGTGGCGTACGCTCGCTCCGACCAGACGTGAAACGGCTGACGTTGGCGCTGCACTGGCCCTGACCTCCGGGGATGCGGATGACTATCGGTTCGGCGGCCGACACGAGGTGGTCGGTTGCGCTAGTATGTCATTGCTCAGTGCAACCATCTGGCAGGAGAACTACGGTGTCAACAGCGACGCGCGGACGGGCTGAGGCAGTCGCCACGGTGACGCGCCTGACGCGTCGCCTGGGCGAGGCGTCAGCGGCGTTCACGCAGGGTGTCGCCGAGGATGCGGGGCTGGCGCCCAACGACGTGCAGTGCCTGGCCTTCCTGGCAGAGGTAGGGGCGGCACCGTCGGGCCGCCTGGCCGAGCTGACGGGGCTGTCCGCCGGAGCGACGACCCGCATGGTCGACCGTCTCGCGCAGGCGGGCTACGTGCGTCGCCTCGCCGACCCGGTCGACCGCCGGCACGTACTCGTCGAGCTGGTCCCAGAGCGTGCCGGCACGGTCGCGGAGCGCGTCGCGGCCCTCGCGCGCCGCATCGACGAGGCGAGCGCCGACACGAGCGACGAGCGGCTGCGCGAGGTCTCGGCGTTTCTGACCCGGGCCGTGGAGGTTGTCGAGGCTGAGACGGCGCGCCTGCATGAGCGCCCTGCCGGGCAGGCGGCCGCGGGATCGGCGTTCGCGGCGCCGGTGGGCGGCGTCACGGTGGGGCGGCTCGTGTTCCTCTCGGCCGTTCCCGTGATGACGATCCGGGGCGACCGGACCCTGGCGGACCTCTACCGGGCCAGCTTCCAGGGACCCATCCCGCGGGTCCGCGTGCGGGCCGGCGTCGTGACGGTGCGCTACGCCCGGTTCGCCTGGTTCGACTGGCGGGCCCGGATCGGCGACCAGATGATCGATACGTCGGTGCACTGGCACAAGGATCGGGGCGAGCTGATCCTGACCGCTGCGGTGCCGTGGGCGATCGAGCTGCGCGGCGGCGGGTCACGTGTCCAGGCCGACCTGCGCGAGCTTGATCTTCGGAGCTTCGACCTGACAGGCGGGGCCAGCCGCGTCGAGCTGCGCTTAGGGAGGCCGGATGGGCTCGTTCCGGTGCGCTTGGCCGGTTCGCTCAACAAGGTGACAATCCGCCGGCCGGCTGACGTGCCGGTCCGTCTGCAGATCTCGGGCGCCACGAGCCGTGTCGAGGTCGACGGGCAGCGCATCGCGGGGTCCGGCGGCAACCTGACGCTGGGGTCTCCTGGCGCGGCGTCGGCCGTCGATGGGTACGACATCGAGTTGCGGGGCTCGGCTCACCAGGTGCTCATCGCCCCGGGCGCTTGAACAGGCTGACTCTGCGGTCCGTGGCGCCAGGCGTCGGACGCACGGGACGCCGCGGTGGCCCGCTCGAGCGGTCTCCAGACAGCGCGTCCAGCAGGGTCCCGCCGACCAGACCATTCCCATCTCCGCGCGCGTGCCACCAACGACACGAACCTCCTCGTCGTGCGCCCGGTAATCCTTGAAGCCGGCACGCTCTTCCCAGCGCTGGAGGATCGGATCGGGTACTGAGATGCAGGACACGGATGTGTCGCACGTTGCCTGAGCGCCGCTCGCTGGCAGGGATCACCAAATCGCAATCACACCCGGCAGCCGCGGGCCCGTAGCCTTGGCGCATGGAGCGACAGATCATTCTCGGGCACGGCGCTTCCGGCACTGCCACCAGCATGGCCCCGTGGGTTGAGGGGCTCCGACGCCACGGGCTGGCGGCGCGTGCGATCGATCTGCCGCGCCGACGGGCCGAGGAGGCGGTGCCGGCGTTCCTCGCGGCGATCGACGACGGCCAAGACGTGGTGCTCGGGGGTCACTCGTTCGGCGGGCGGGTCGCGAGCCTCGCGGCGGCGCATCTGCTGGCCGATGGCCGAGCCGTGGACGGGTTGCTGCTCCTGAGCTACCCGCTCCATCGCCCGGGCCAGCCTGACACGTGGCGGGAACGGACGGCGCACTGGTCGGCGCTCACCTGTCCGGTGTTGCTGCTCTCCGGTGAGGCCGATCCCTTCGCCCGGCTGCCCCTGCTGCGCGAGGCGGTCGGTCGGCTACCGAACGCCCGGCTCGTGACCTACCCCCGCCTAGGGCACGGCCTGCTCCCGGTGCTCGACCAGGCCCTGTCGGCCGCTCTCGCATTCATCAGCTCGCTCCCCGAGTGAGCGTCGACGAGACGTGAGCCCCCCACGAGGTTGCTGCCTCATGGGCCTGGCGGGAGTGGGTGCGTAGCGCGCGTGCAGCACTCTGCCAGCCGAGGAGGTCGTCACCGTCACGCGATCACGTCGGCGTTAGGCGTCATCATGGATCCCCGCGCCTACACCAGCAGCCCGGGCTGGGTGGCGCTGAGCCAGGCAACCGCGAGCAGGGCGACGCCAACGGCCTGCGCCTCCCATCCCCGCTCTCGGACCGCGGCCTCCGTGGCGTGGCTCGCGACCACGCCCAGGGCGGTCACCGGTATCGCGAGGGCGAGCGGGAGGATCGAGGTCAAACCAGGCCGGCCGGCGATCATGACGCCGATCGCGAGGAGCACCAGCGCTGTCTGGAACACGACGAGCAGCCGCCAAGAAGTGCGGCGCCCAAGCTGCAGCGCGAGCCCTCCCCCACCAGCAGCCGCATCGGCATCGAGATCGGCCAGCCCGTTCGCGATCGCCAACGCGGCGCCCGCCAGGGCGCCGAGCGCAATCAAGGTCGGGAACCCAGCTGGAAGCTGCTGGCGCGCCGCCGCCCAGCCGAAGGCCGGCACGAGCGGCAGCCCGATGGCATAGGGCAGCCAGGACCAGGCCGTGCGGCTGAGCCGGCCGTCATAAGCCAGCCCTGCGGCCAACCCGGCGGCGGCGACCATTGCCGCCAGCGGTCCCAGCGCCGCGGACAGCGCAAGCCCGGACCCACCCGCCACGATCGGATAGACGGTCGCCACCCCGCGGCCGACCTGCCCTGACGGCAGGGGCTTCTCGGGGTGCCCCAGCCGGTCGCGCTCGAGGTCGCACAGGTCATTGACGGAGCCGATCGAGGTCTGCAGAAGCGCCATTGCTAGCGCAGCCCCACCCGCCATGACCGCACTTCCCCCTGCGAGCAGCGTGAACGTGGCCGCGGCAAGTGCGTTAAGGCTGGATGGGAAGGGGTGCAGCAGCGCCAAAGGCCCGGGCACGACCGGGCGCGGCACCCGATAGCGCGTGCCGCTGTGATCACTCGACGGATCGATCAGGGACACCGGCGCGCGACCCGTCCTTCGCGATCAACAACCGCGAGGAGATCGTCGACGCGGCGATCGCTTACGCCCGCCATTCTGCCCCGTCCCACTCACTGAGGATTCGGACTCGCGACCCGATCGTGACGCGCGCACGGACGGTGTTGTGACAGCCTATTCGGCATCGGTCAGCTGACCGGTCGCGATGACCGGGACCTTGCGCGTCGCATGGGCGTTCGCGGGCTTGGACTTCGCAGAGCCAAGTCGCCGCCGAGCCGCCGGAAGATTCCGATGCCGGCATTGGCACCCCGCTCTAGTCCCGGAACATCGCGCTGCGTCTCCAAGCGGCGCTTGAAGTTCATCCACCAGGCATAGAGCAGCGCGCGGCGCGGAAGATGGCAGCTCCCGGGCCTTGGAGTCGCCAGGCGCGGGTTGCCGCTACCGCTCTGCTACCTTCAGCAGCCCGAACGGCTAGCCCTGCCTCGGCGCGGTCTTCAGCAGCCCGAACGTCGCCCCTTGGGGATCCTGAAGGATGGCGAACCGGCCACCCGGGAAGTCCATCGGGGCGACCATCTCCCGGGCGCCCAGACCGAGGGCCGAGCGACACGCGCCGTCCACGTCGGCCACCGTGAAGTAGGGCATCCAGTAGCTCGGTACCTGGGCCGGCACCATCGGCTGCATCTCCTGCCCGCCCGCGATGCTCTCGCCGTCGAGCAGGAACTCGGTGTAGTCGGGCTGTCCTTCGCCCATCAGCGAGGTCCGGGTGGTCCAGCCGAACACCTCACGGTAGAACGCGATCGCGCGCTCGACCCCGCGCGCGCTCAGCTCGGGCCAGCCGAAGCTGCCCGCGCCGCTCGCTGAGAAGCCCGCCATCGCCCCCGGCTGCCAGGCCCCGATGACGGCCCCGGAAGGATCCTGGAACACGCCCATCCTGCCCTGTGGACCGACGTCCATCGGCGGCGCCACGACCGCCCCGCCGGCCGCCGTCACCGCGTTCGCCAGTGTGTCTGCATCATTGGTGCCGATGTAGATCAGCCAGGCGGTGGGTGCCTCGGCCATCATCTTGGGCCCGATGCCGGCCACGTCCTTGCCGTCGAGCGCCGCCACGGCGTAGCCGCCGTACTGCGGATCGGGGTTGGGCTCGACGCGCCAGCCGAAAAGCTTTGAGTAGAACGAACGTGAGCCCTCTGGATCGCCACTCGAGAGGTCCGCCCAGATCGGCCTGGCCCGTGTCGCGTCTGCCATGTCTGGCCCCCCTTGTATCGCTTGCCTCGTTGGTGAGCCGCCATTCTCGCACCGAGTGGTCGGATTCGGTGCAACCGCAGGCAACCCCCACGAGAAGATGCCGGCCGTCGCCGCGGCCGCTACGGCACGAGCGCGGATGGACTGGCGACAGACATCGAGCCTCCGGGATCTCAGCGGGCGTCCAACGCGAGCTCCCTGCCGCTCCCTCGCGGCCACGCGCAGCGGCTTGCCTAGCCCCGGCGTTCCCCGTCCCTGACCGCCGCTGGTGAGCCCGCAGGTCTCCGTCGGCCGTCGAAGGAACCGACAGAGATGGATGACCTGCTAGTTGCTCGCCCGGACCGCCGTGACGCCGTGCATGGTGCCGACCAGCACGAGGCGGTCCCAGAGGGTCGGCGAGGCGAAGTGGGGCACCGGCCCGACCGCGATCTGCGCCAGCGCGGCTCCCGTCGAGGGAGACAGTGCCTGCAGCTCCCCGCTCCCGAGCGCGAGGCTCCAGACGGCGCCTCCGCCGATCACGGGCGGCCCGTTCGCCCCCGCCTGCGCCTTCCAGCCCAGCCGGATCGAGCCGCTCGACCCGATCTGGATCATGCGGAGCCCATCGGAGCACGGCACGTAGATCGTGGGACCACTCTGGGCGGCGCCCCCGAATGCGGCACAGACCACGCGTGACGAGACCTGGCCGCCGATCCCGCCGAGGGAACCCGCGCGCAGGACGTAGCCGACACCACTCTTGCCGACGATGAAGACCCAGCCGCCCGGCACGAGGACCGGGCTCAGCGAGCCGAGGTCGGCGTCACTCGCGTTGTCCTGCGCCCACCGGGACGGAGCGAAGCGGGAGCGGAGCTGGAGCGTCGACGAGAGCTCGAGGACGGAGTCGCTGCCGTCATAGATCGTCGTCGAGCTGCCGTTGCCGACCGAGACGTAGAGGTTCCCATGGGCATCGAGGACCGGGCCTCCGGTTGCCCAGACGGCGCCTTCGCGGGCAACTGGCACCCGGTAGGCGATCGTCGAGCCGTGCCCCGTGACCGGCACCCCGACGACCTCGCCGCGGTAGGCCCCGCAGTCGCCGGCGAGACCGCCGAAGCCCACGTACACGTATCCGTTGCCGAGCGCTAGGGCCGCCCGCTGCTGGTGGGTGAGCGGGCTGTCGCCGGGGAGATCGACGCTGCGTGACCAGCGCACCGCGCCCGTCGACGCATTGAGCGCGAAGAGCACGTGATGCGGCCCCGAGACCTCCGCGACGACGAAGATCGACCCGCTCGCCCGATCGTAGACCGGGGTACTCGTGATCCCGAGCGGGTCAATGTCTCCGCACGGGAGAGTGCTCAGCGGTACCGGCGTCCCGAGGTGGCGTCGCCAGTCGACGTGCCCGTTCCCTGGGTCGAGGGCGTACACGCTGTCGTACTCGGTGGCCACGATCACCCGGCCGCCGACCCCGAGCGGCTCCCCGTAGACCGCACCGTCCAGGGTCGCCGACCACGCTTGCGCAAGACCGCCACTGCGCGTTGGGAAGCCGCTCGCCACCCCGGTTCGCGCTCCGCTTCCGTGGTACGTGGGCCAGTCGACCGACGCGGCCGGCGCGGTCGTGGTGAGCTGCGGCGCTGCCGTCGGACTCGCACCGGCTTCGATCGAGGAGGGACCGGTCAATCCAGTCGCGGCTGCCGGCGAGGCCGGCGACGAAGCCTGGCCGCACGCGGCGGCCAAGAAGAACACCCCGACGACGAGAGCGGCGAGAAGCCGAGTCCGCTTCATCACCGCATGGTGGCACGCTCCGTCCCGTCGGGCCACCGCACCATCAGTCCATGGTGCGTCATACGCACGGCCGCGGGTGCGGAGGTCGTGGCTGACGACGGATCGGCGCTCTCGCCTGAGGTAGGTTCGAGGCTCCCAGTGGCGCGTGGCTTGCGCCCGCCGCTTGCAGGTAGGTAACATCTGCATTGTCTCTCTGACCATTAGCAAGGATCGTGAGCGCGCTCATGGCTGTCCGCCGCGCCGTCGTTCTCCCGATCGCGTTCGCAGTTGCGGTGACCGCCTGCGGCACGGTGCCCGTGGCGCCGTCGGCCGTCGCACCGACCGCGCCCCGCGCGTCGGCAGCTCGACCTTCGTCTGTCCCCGCCGTTGCTGGCGTCTGGCGCGCAGTCGACCTTACCCAGCCCTCGATCGTCACCATCGCTCCCTCCATGAAACCCGGGTCCTTCTGCTCGCCTTGCCACGCGCCGGCGACCGGCCAGCTCCTCGGGGTGGGTCCGTCGCCCGGCGGGCTGATCGCCGTCGGGGTTCTGCAGCCGCCGCCACAGGCCGTCGCCTTCTCGTCGACGGACGGATCGCATTGGGTCCCGTTGCCTGGGTTCAGCGGTGCGACGGGCTCCTCGGCGGATGCGGAGGCGTCGAACGGGGTGCGGGCGGTCATGGTGGGACTCGACCACAACGGGGCGGCGGCCTGGGCCTCCGCCGGCGGAGCCTGGACGCAGGCTCCGAGGCAGGCTGACATGCTGGTTCCCTATGCCGCGGGGGCGATGACGTCGGTGACCGCCTTCGGGGATGAGTTCGTCGCCGCTGGCTATCGCGACGACCCGTTGCATGCCAGGGCGTCGGCTGCGGTCTGGCGCTCGAGCGACGGCCTGGTCTGGACCGCCGACGGAGGCTCAGGGACGTTCGGCGGGGGCCGCATCTGGGGCATCGCCGCCAAAGGCGGGACGCTCGTCGCCGTCGGAACGGACGGCGATCCCAACTACGGCCCCGCGGCGGCCTGGCGCTGGACCGAGACGATGGGCTGGCAGCGCGGGCGGATCGGTCCTGGGACGGCCGGTGCGATGCTCGGCGTGGCCGCCACGGCGAGTGGCTTCGTGGCCGTTGGCCAGAACGGCAACGACGATGGCGCGCTCGCCTGGACGTCGCCCGACGGCCTTGTCTGGACGGCCGCGCCGGACCAGCCCGCCTTCCACTACTTCTCCATGCCGGTCCGCATGCAGGCCGTGGTCGCCGGTCCAACCGGCCTGGTCGCGGGCGGCTGGCGGTCGGATGCCGGGAATGGCTCGGCGGTCACCTGGACGTCCGCGGACGGCCTGGCGTGGAACGGGCCAGTCTGGGAGCCCTCGTTCTCGGGCGGGCAGATCAGCCGTCTCGCGGTCGGCAGTGGCGGGCTCGTCGCCGTCGGAAGGATCGGGTACCCGGACAACAACCAGGCGGCGATCTGGATGAGCGCCGTACCGTGAGCCGCGCGGACCTGACGTCGTGAGCCGGATCGCGTCTCGCGACGCGGCGGTCGTGCGGGTGACCGGACGGCTCAGTCGCAGCGACCTGCTCTGGGTTGCGAACACCGTGCACGGCCCGGGCGGCCACTGGCATGCTCGAGTTCGTGGCGGCGAACCGGACCACGACCACCTCGGTTCTGCAGGGGCGGCGCTGCGCTACCTAGCGGACCACGGCGTTCCGGTCCCGGGTGAGCCGCCCGATGAGATCGCACTCGCGGAGCTCGGGGCCATACGGACGATGGTCCGCCAGCTCATCGATGTCGGGGCCGACCCATGGACCAACGAGTGCCGCACGCTGCTCACTGCCGCGGAATACACACTCGATGATGAGGGCCGGATCGCCAGTCTTCAGTCCGGCTGGCGCGGGCTCTGCCGGAACCTGCTGGTTCCCTTGCTCGCGCTCGCCGAGAACCGCGCAGGCCTGCGGCGGTGTGCGAACCCCGCGTGCCGCCTGCTGTTCGAGGACGACTCCCCGAACCACGCACGACGGTGGTGCGACACAGCGGCGTGCGGTAACCGAGATCGCGTCCGCAGAGCGCGGCTCCGGGGCGCAGTTGTACACACGTCGCACGCAGAGAACCCACGTTCTCACCCCGGAGGCGCTTCTTCATGACATCTAGTAGGCGACGACGAGGACCGTGACAGGTCCGTGCCAGGGCTGGGCCATGGTGTCCTCGGACACCCGGATGCGATAGTCGCCCGAGACCGGGAGGAGCCCGTCGAAGACCCGTCCACCGGGCATCCCGGAGTAGTGGTGGTTTGGGAAGTAGACGATGCCGCGGGTGGGTCCGGCGCCCTCCACGATCACGATCGCGGACTGGTTCGCCCGCGCCCGGACGACGAACCAGGTAGCGCCGGACGGGCTCGCCAGCGAGCCGGTCGCCTGTGCGGAGTAGGCACCGGGAGCAAAGGTGATCCGGATCGGACAGGCGGAACTGCCGGCCCGGCAGGTCAAAGCCGATACCTGTGGTCCGGTCGCGGCGACGCTCGAGACGGGCACAGCGAGGACGCCGACGAGGAGCGCCGCAAGGGCGAGAGATCGTGTGCGGGTTCGCATCAGCGGGACCTCCATCCAACAGTACCGAGGGCCGGGCGACGCCGACACGCCGGCGCTCGCTGCTCATGGCTCTCGTCGAGATGACGACGCGCGTCCCGAAAGCGTTCAATCGACCGCTGCGCGGGTCCCCCGTCGCGTTCTCGGTGCTCTGATCTGCCCACGTGATCGGGCACGCATGGTCGATCGCGCCGGGCTCGCGCCGGGGTTAGTAGCTGCTGCTCGCGCCGGCGGATGGTGCTACTGCCGGTGAACTCGCCGCCGGGGACGCTGCGCCGCCGCTCCCACTGACCGGGGCGACGAACCAAACGCCGCCAACGCCCTGGCCTGATGTGTCACCAGGCTTGGTGTCCGCCGCGTAGTAGTAGAGGGCCCGGCCGTCATACGTCACCTGGAGCGACCCGTCGGACCGGGCGAACGTCGTGAGCGTTCCAGTTACGTCGCCGCCCGCGAGCGGCTGTTCGCCTGGGGCGACGGTCAGCGGCGGCCAGGCCGACACACATCCGCCGGTGCAGGACGAGCCGCCGGCCGGGTCTGAGGTCCGAATGTACAGGGTCATCCCACCGGCGCCCGTCAGGTACGCGCCCAGGGTCGCGGAGCTACCCGTTCCAATGGTGACCTGCGCGCCTGCAGGCAGGGAAGGTGGGGCGGAGTTTGCGGCCGGGGCCATCGACGGGGAAGCGGAAGCGGAGCTCGCGGCCGCCGATGCCGCTGTGGCGGATACCGAGGTCGGCGCGGGTGTTGCGGCGGACGCACAGGCGCCGAGCGCCAGGCCCGCGGCGACGATGAGAGCGGGAAGAGAGACGCGGGGAACGCGCATCGCACTACCTCTCGAGAGCGGGCCCGAGGGGGCCGGACCGATGCAGACGATACGCCCAGGTGTGTAAGTCGGTCTTCGAGGGATTCCAGACCTCTCCGCCGCACCCCGGTTCCGCGCCGGGCGCTGCGCTCTCGTCGGAGGATTGGAGGCGCACCGGGCCGTCTGGGGGCTTGCCTGGCGCCCGCCTCGCTGCCTAGGGTTCGTCCACCAACATCCGCGTCGAATTGGGGGACATGAAACTGCTCAAGACCGGTGGTCCGGCACGCCTCGCATCACCGGAACGGCGCACAGGGATCAGGGGCAAGGTCGGTGTAACCGAGGAACGGGGGCGGAACCACGGCTTGACGCGCGAGTATCTCTGACTAGTGTCAGAGATATGAACAACCTGGAGGTCCAAGCAGTTCGCCGGTTCAACCGCGAGGTTGCCGAACGGATCGGCGCGCTCACGGATGAGTTCCTCGGGCGCGCACGGCCGATGGGCCAAGCGCGGATCCTCTGGGAGATCGGGCCCCAAGGGAGTGAGGTGCGGGTCCTTCGGGGGCGACTGTCCCTCGACTCGGGCTACACGAGTCGAGTTCTGCGATCCCTCGAGCGACAAGGCCTCATCAGGGTGGGGCAGAGTCCCAACGATGGAAGGGTCCGTCGTGTCGAATTGACCGAGGCCGGGCTCGCCGAGCGGGCGGAGCTCGATCGACGCTCAGACGACCTCGCCTTGAGCATCCTCGAGCCCCTCAGCGGCGGACAACGCGCACGGCTCACGGCCGCAATGGCGGAGGTCGAGCATCTGCTTCGCGCCTCAACCGTGCACTTTGCCATCGAGGAGCCGACCTCTGCCGATGCTCGGTGGTGCCTCGAGCATTACTTCTCGGAGCTCAACGCGCGCTTCGAGGCCGGGTTTGACCCGTCACCCAGCATCTCCGCTGATGCCCAGGAGTTGACTCCGCCGGCCGGCGCCCTCCTCGTCGCCCGCCTGCACGGGCGGCCGATCGGCTGCGGGGCTCTCAAGCTGCATCGTGGTGCCCCTGCGGAGCTGAAACGGATGTGGGTCGCGCCGGAGGCGCGCGGGATCGGGCTCGGCCGTCGGCTGCTGGAGGAACTCGAGCGGTTGGCGCGGGAAGCGGGAGTGGAGGTTCTTCGACTCGAGACGAACCGTTCCTTGGGCGAAGCGATCGCGCTCTATCGCAGCAGTGGCTACCGCGAGATCGCAGCGTTCAACGATGAGCCGTATGCCCACCACTGGTTCGAGAAACACCTGCGATCACCGAGTCGAGATGCGACGACGTGATGAGCGGCGTCCGTGCCTCCAGGCCGAACGTGGTCGATGGTGAGCGGCAGCGATTAGGTTGCCGGTACGGCACCGAGGGGCATCGGAGGCTGCCACGCGAAGACCGCCCTCCAGGAGCTCCACGCGGACCCAAGTCCACCTGGTGGATCGGGCCGTGAGCAAGCGCGCAGTGGCCTAGGCGATCGCCGGGCTTGCAGGTCGAGCCGCCGACACGGCTCTGCGGCAAAGGGGCGCGGCGCCGAGAGAGCAGCCCACCGCCAGAAATGGATCTCTGTGCCAGTCTCCGCCGGGGTACCGTAGCGGCGATGACTGACGCTGTCCCCGCGACGCGCGGCGTGGGCCACCCGGCCGCCTTTCATCTGGGCGCGGGGCACGTCATCGTGTACGCCACGCCGGCCTTCCGCGTGGCCTTCGGATCGACCTGCCTCGGGTTGCCGGCCCGCGAGGCGCTGCTCGACCTACCGCCGGCGGCCTTCACGCTGATGGACCGCGTCCTGCGTGAGGGCCGCCCGCTCGCCTGTCGCATCGAGACCCCACACGGCGAGCGGCGCCTTGTCGTCGTGCCGCGACGGGACCCCGATGGCGAGACCTACGGCGTCGCGACGCACATCGTTGCAGTCGCCGCAGGAGTCGATAGACGGTAGGCCGGCATTCCGGTTGGCAGGGAGGGGAGTGGAGGCGATGACCCGGCGGATCGTCGACCTGAGCCACGAGATCGTCGACGGCATGACGACGCACCCCGGCCTTCCGGGACCCTCGATCACGACCTACATGTCTCGCGAGGGGTCGGCGGGCCGCTACGCACCGGGCACGACCTTCGAGATCGCCCGTATCGACATGGTGGCCAACACCGGCACGTATCTCGACACACCCGCCCACCGCTTCGCCGGGGGTCTCGATCTCGCCGCCTTGGCGCTGGAGCGGGTTGCCGGGATCCCCGGCACGCTCGTCGACTGCCGGGGCGCCGTCGGGCGGGCCATCGGGCCGGAGACGTTCGCGGCCGTCGAGGTCGGCGGGCGGGCGGTGCTCGTCGCCACAGGCTGGGACGCCCACTGGGGCACCCCCGCGTACCTCGCCGACAACCCCTACCTCACCGAGGACGCCTGCCGCTGGCTCGTCGACCAGGGAGTCGGGCTGGTCGGCATCGACTCTCTCAACGTCGACTCGCTGGCCGACCTGCGGCGCCCCGCCCACACAATCCTACTTGGCGCTGGTGTCCCGCTGGTCGAGCACCTCACGGGTCTGGGGGCGCTGCCGCGGGTCGGCTGGACCTTCTACGCGGTCCCGCCGCGCATCCAGGGGATGGCAACCTTCCCCGTGCGCGCCTTCGCTGTCATTGGATAGGGGCGCGACGCGACGCGACCATCCCTTGAGGACCGGGCCCGGGACCGACCCGTCGCCCGAGTGCCAATCGGGCGTCGTCAAGGGGGACTAGCGATACCCCGTCCGCTGGCCGCCGACCAGAGGCACGAATGACGGCTGACCGCCCTGTCACCTCGGGGTCGCACTCCTCCGCGACGATCCGGAGCGTCCCTCCCGATGACCATGCCGGGTGTGGCCGGCTCCTCTTGACCGGTCTCAAGCTAGGTGTCTGCGACCAGCGTGGTGCATGTTCCGGCTACGCCTGATGGCCGCGGCGGGCGGGCAGATATGGGTGATCGCCTGGCGGTCATCCCGCGAGGGCCAGGTCTAGTCGTTGTCGCCTGCGCAATCGCGCGTGAGTAGAGGACGGGGCGTCCCTCGCCGCGACGCTTCGAGCAATACATCGCGGCGTCCGCGTGCTGAACGAGGAGATCCGCTCGCACGAGGCGGCGTGTGTATGCGACACCCACACTTGCGCGCAACTCGAGTGTGGCGCCAGCGAGGCGGACGGGCTTCGCCAGCGCGTGGGCAATGCGATCCGCGACCTCGAAGGCGCGCTTCTGGTTCCCCACGCCCGGACAGACGACGAGGAACTCGTCGCCCCCAATGCGCCCGAGCGGATCACCGCCGCGAACCGTGATGGCGAGCCGATCGGCAACCGTGCGGAGCAGCTCGTCTCCGGCGAGATGACCCAGGAGGTCGTTGACGGCCTTGAAGTCGTCCAGATCAATGAAGATCGCGGCGGTGCCGCTGCGCCCCTGGCTCGCCAGCGTGCCCTCGAGGGCAGCAAGCACCGAGGCCCGGTTCAGTAGGCGGGTCAAGTGATCGTGGCTGGCCCGGCGCTCGAGCTCATCGCGGAGCTGAACGCTCGCGGTCACGTCCTCGACGCAGAGGACGGCGCCACTTACGAGCCCTTGCCGGTCGGTCAGCGGACGCAGGCGCAAGGTGCAGCGGCGGGGCCGCGTTTCCTCCGATGGCCGAACCTGGACCTCGAGGTCGCTGTCGATGCCGGAGCGCAGGGCGGCGTCGAGGGCGGCCTCGACGGACGGCCAGTCGTCGCGCGAGATGGTCGCCAACTGTGCCTCGGCGGTCGCAACGGGGCCGACGCCGAGGATGCCCCGCAGTCGCTCGTTTGTATAAGCGATGCGGCCATTGGCCAGCACCTGGAAGACACCGATCGGGAGCGCCTCGGCCAACCGGTGCAGGAGCTGCTCGCGAGCCTCCAGCGCCTCGTGAGCGGCCATCTCATCGGAGATGTCGATCAGCTCCGCGAGCACATGGGCGTCGGTGCCATCGGCGAGCCGGTTGAGGTTGGTCACCTCGAACCAGGCCCAGGTGCCGTCCGAGCGCCGATGGCGGAGCCGCACGGCGGGCTGGGGGCGGTCCGGTTCCGAGAGCATCTGCATCCAGCTCTGGACGGCTCGCTCCTGGTCGTCGGGGTGGATGAACTCGAGCGAGCGGTGCCCGACCAGATCAGCAACGGTCCAGCCGAGGAGCTGGGTGATCGCCTCGTCGACCGCCAGTGAAGACAGCCAACTCGTTCTTGCGCACGCGCGCGATCCGGGGCGGGCTGGGCGGGATGGCACGGAGGTCCGGCACGGCATCCCCATCAATCCCAACCAGGACGCCAAGGTAGACGCCATGTCGCGGGCCGGGCATCGAGGAAGTGGATCACCGCGAGCCGATCCGGATCGACGCGCAAGTGGAGCTGACTGGAGGAGGCTCCTGTCGCGCGAGCGCGCTCCCACGTGTGAAGGACCAGCTCGCGCTCCTCGGGCACGACAAGGTCAAGGGTGGATCGCACTTGCAGCGTGCGGTGGTCGCGCAACGGGACCGTTGGCGGCATAGCGACGAACAGACCGTCCTCGCCGATCGCCGCGACGTGTGCGTCGGGGTACTCGGCGAGCAACGCCTCAAGCGCCGTGTCAAGGGTTCCGCTCGGAACGGGTGGGTCCGTTTTGGGCGTCGCTCGAACCGCGTTCGAGGTCCGACTCATTCGCCCGCTCCCTGCTCCGGCGCGCGGCGCTTCGACCGAGGTCGCGCCGCCGCGCGCAAAGCGTGACTAGCCTCCGGGTGCCCGAAGAGGTAGCCCTGCCCGAACTCGACCCCGAGGGTGCGCAGGGTGGCGGCCTCCTCCTCGGTCTCGACTCCCTCGGCGATGAGGCGGCAGCCCGCGGTGCGGGAGAAGTGGCGCATGCCGACCACCATCGCCTGGCGACCCAGGTTGGCATTGACCCGCCGGACGAGGCTGATGTCGAGCTTCACGAAGTCCGGGCGCAGGTCGATGATGTGGCCGAAGTTGGCGACCCCCGCCCCCGCGTCGTCGACCGCGAGGCGGATGTCGCGGCCGAGCGAGCGGATCGCTTTGCGCACGGCTTCGTAGTCCTCGATGAGCTCGTGCTCGGTGACCTCGAGCACGATGGGGCGGTCCGCCGCCCAGAGGATCTCGCGCAACCGCCCGGGAGCGGCGAGCAGGCGCGGCGAGACGTTGAGGTCGAGCCAGGTGCCCGCCGGCAGCGCCTTCGCCGCGTCCACAGCCGCCTCGAGGGTTGCGAGCTCCAGCTCCGGGCCCAGGCCCACCGTCCAGGCGTCGGCGAAGCAGCGGTCGGGGCGCTGGCCCGAATCGAAGCGGGTGAGCGCCTCGTAGCCCATGGCTTCACCGGTCCCGAGATCGACGATGGGCTGGAACACGGGGTGGAAGGCGCCAGTGGCGATGGCGGCATCGAAGGCGTCGCGCCGCTCGCGCTCGACGCGACGGGCATGCATCCGCTCGCCGAGCAGCGCGCTCGCGGTGGCGCCGAAGGAGGCGATGCCCGGCAGGTCCTCCACGAACGCGGGCGCGTAGGCCTCGTCGAACGTCCCGAGGACGACGCTGCCCCTGACCTCCCCGCCGTACACGATCGGCCCGTAGGCGAGGGCCCGCAGGCCCGCGGCATGGCAGCCCGGGATAAAGCCGTCCGCCGGATCGTCCGTCACGAGCCCGGCCCAGGGACCATGGGCGCAGCGCTCGCGCACGCGTGCCGCGCCGGCATCCGGCAGGCGGGAGCCCACGATCGCGGGGTACACGGGCGGCCCCGCCACGGCGAGCATCTCGACGCGCTGGTCCTCGAGGAAGATCTCGACCTCGGCCACGTCGACGAAGGGCAGCCTCGCGAGATCGTCGCACAGCGCATGGGCGGCCTGCTCGAGCGTGGCATCGGCAGGGATCCGGGCGAGGCTCTCGGCGAGGGCCACCCGGACCTGCGCCTCGCGTGCGCGCTCCGCCTCGAGCTCGGATTCCCGGGTCCGGTCGCGGCCGATCTCGACGGTGCCGACGAGGTTGCCCGTGGCGTCCCGGATCGGCGAGAGCGAGAGGTCGACGTGGAGAAGGCCCCCGTCCGCCCGCCGCTCGGCCACCCGGCCGATCCAGGCCGTGCCGTGCAGCATCGCAGCATCGAGGGCCGCATAGACCTCCGGCGGGTCGACGCCGCTGCGCAGCAGGTTCGCAACGCGTCGGCCGACCGCCTTGTCCGCGCTGTATCCGGTCAGGCGTTCGAAGGCAGGGTTCACCGCGTGGATGGTCCCGGACGCGTCGTCGACGATGATGAAGTCGGCCGCCTGCTCGACCGCGGTGGCGAGGCGGTCGCGCTCGGCCTCGAGGCGCTTCCGCTCGGTGACGTTCCGCTTGACCGCCACGTAGCTCGTGATCGTCCCGGCCTCGTCGCGGATCGGCGAGATGACGGCCTCCTCCTCGAACAGGCTGCCGTCCTTGCGCCTGTTCGTCAGGTCCCCCACGAACGACTGCCCGCTCGTCAGGGTGGCCCACATCGCGGCGTAGAAGGCAGGGCCCTGGACGCCGCTCTTGAGGATGCGTGGGTTCTGGCCGAGGACCTCGGCGGAGGTGTAGCCGGTCACCCGCTCAAAGGCCGGGTTGACGTACTCGATCGCGCCGCTCGTGTCCGTGATCACGACCGCGTCCGAGGACTGCCCGATCGCGGTGGACAGGCGCCGCATCTCGCGCTCGGCAAGGTGGCGGTCGGTGACGTCGCGGATCACTGCGACCCAGCTCGTGATCGCCCCGGCCGGATCGTGAATGGGGCCTATGTTGGTCTCGAAGCGGTGCAGCGAGCCGTCCGGGAAGTGGTGATCGACCTCGGTCGCCCAGCGCTGACCGGCGCTCACGGTCCGGAACATCGCCGCGACGGTGGCTGGGTCGAGGCCGATCGACACCACCTCCGTGGCGGACCGGCCAACGAGCTCAGACGGCTCGCGGCCCACGCTCGCGGCATAGGCCGCGTTGGCATAGACGATCCGCCAATCGGGATCCGTGATCACGATCCCCTCGGCCGACTGCTCGATGGCGGCGGACATGCGCCGCATCTCGAGCTCGGATTCTTCGAGCAACTCCTGGGCTTGGCGTTGATCCGTGACGTCAGCGATCGTGCCGAGCATCCTCACTGGTCGCCCGGATCCGTCGACCTCAAGCGCACCACGCCCACGTACCCATCGAACCTCACCGGTGTCGGCGCGAACAATCCGGTACTCCCGATCGAACGGACGTGCGCGACCGACGACCTCGTCGGCGAAGTACGCGACCATCGCATCGCGGTCGAGCGGGTGCATGAGCGATGCCCAGCCCTCGACAGAGCGCACGAACGAGGTGTCGATCCCGAAGATGGCATCGAGGCCCCGCGAGCTGACCCAGTGGCCCGAATGGACTTCCAGCGTGTACGAACCAATGCCAGCGACCGACTCGACTTCGTCCAAATGGTGGTCAACAAGTCGAGGACTGGCGTGGCTCCTCTTGGCAGAGGCGAGGGTCCTGCGGGATGCCCCCGGGGTTGTTCGGTCGACGGACGAAGGTCCAGCGTTCATCTCGGATCTCGACGCCAGTTCCTTTGAGGGCACGACGTCATGGCCGCGCTCGATCTGGACATGACGACCTGCCCACGCGTGCGACCTGGGGCTGACCTTACCCAAAGCTGAGCGTCGTGAGCGGCCCGCGGCAGCTCTGGAAGGCTGGGGAGTGGTGCAGCTGGTGCAAGGCCGACTCCACGGTGTCGAGCTCGGCCACCGCCCCCGTGACGGAAGCCGCCGATACGTCAGGTGTCTGGGTGATGTCCTGGACCTGACTGCGGAGATCTAGGAGCGATTGCTCGTAGGTCAGCCATGACCGGTCGTCCGGGGCGCAGACCCCGAGCGTGTACGTGCGGTCGCCCAGGGTGAGGAGCAACTCGGAGCCCACCTGGTCCGATTGCCACATCATCGGGACGCATGACCTCTTGCTTGCCACTTGTGTCGAACCGAACAACCTGAGCGGCAGGCTCCCGTTGCCGTGTCGCACCAGTAAGCGCGCGGCGTCGCCGAAGGTCTGTCGACCGTTTGTACCTTCCGGGTCGCCAGAGGTCCCGGCGGTGCGCTCTGGCATCCTCATGCGGAGGAGACACGTACTTCGCGAGTGGGTGAGGAAGCTCCGGTCGATAGGGCACTCATGGAGACTCTTCGAGGCAATGTGAATGGAGGCTCCTGCCGCGTCGTCGGTCCCGGAGTGGACGGCGCAGCGGGCGACGGAGCGGCTGGCGCTGGACTCGCCTCGCGCGCTGCTCGTCGCTTCCGCTCCAGTTCAAGGGCACGCTCAACCTTGGCGGCCCTGCGCTCGGGCTAGCGGCGGGTCTCCTTGTGCGTGGTCACGAGGGCTACGGTACGCGGCCTTTGGGCGGGCCACGAGGCTCCGAGCCACGGCGCTGGGCGAGCAGCAGGCATCTGGCGCGCCAGGCCTGGCGTCCCTGTGTCCAGCGACTCCGGCGCTGTTTGTTGTTCTGGTGCGCCCGGAGGTGTTCGGACGCGCGCGGGCAACAAGCCTGGTTCGCCGTGGGTGCCGCCGGCTAGCTGGTGGGTCGAGTCCGATAGCCCCGAATGTCGGGATGCCAGTCAGCCCAGCCCCATGATCCGGCAGGGGATGTCGGTGTCCTCGTCGAGACGGTAACTGGCACACACGCGGTGGTAGCCGTCGGCGATCTGCAGCGGGACGCCTCGCACGATGTTCCCGCGCACGAGCAGGACCGGGGACAGGGCCGTACCTGCTTTGACCTTGGCGGCATCCTTCGCGACATGGACGTTGTCGAGGGGCAGGTCGGGCAGCCCCGAGGCTCGCAGGATGTCCTTCGCCTTTGCGTGCGCGATGGACGCCTTCTTGAGGCCCTTGACGAGCCTGGTCACGGTGGCGGGTTCCGCGATCAGAGCGAGGTAGGCGGCGGCGGCCGGATAGTCATGCTCATCGGGCTCGTCCTGCCAGCGCACGTTGCTCATGTCCGATCCTCCCTGTCGCTTAGGGCCGTCGGTGGCGATACCAGACGGGGTCCATCGGTGTGCACGGTAGCCGAGCGGTGAACAATCGCCGAGTCGCGCTCGCAGAGCAGCCGGACTGGATCGGGGCCAACGCTCGGCTCAGCGCCGAACGCGCAGGCCTGTCCCGCGATGCGCCCGTGCCGCGAGCGCATCCCCCAGTCCAGCGAGGTCATCCACGGTCACGTAGAGGTCGGTGACGCTCAGGCGAGCGGCCCGCACCGGATCGCGGAAGTGCAGGCAGACTCCGCCGTGAGCACTCCCGCCGAAAGACAGGTCGTGCGTCCCGAGGGTGCGCCTGACGCCCACCGCCCGCCACCAGCGGTAGGCCCCGGTGATGTCCCAGGGACTGGACCGCCGGCAACGCGCCGGCCTTCGAGTTGCTCGTCGATGAAGCGTTGTACGGCGAGCGCGCAAGCGCCGACGACCGGCCGCCGAAGTACGCTGCCTGGCCCAGAGTGACCGAGGGGAGCGACTGAGTCACGGATGCGGCGTGTGATGCTGTCACGATCAGTGGATCGTGGCGAGCGACGGCTCGTGACGCGGTCCGACCACCTACTTGACCAGGTCGCTCCCGCTGGACCACGCGCGCTGCATCGCCCGGTAGTCGATCACAAAGACCCTTTCCTCCCGGATGAGGTCCCGCGCCTCGGGTGACGTCAAGAACTCGTAGTCGGTCTGGCGCTCGCGCCAGAGAGAACCGATTGCCTGCGACTCCGCGTCGCCCACGCTCGGGTGCACCGCCCATTCGCTGAGGCCAGCTGGGAGTTCGCGCACGAGTTTGGCGAATTGGGCCAGCTTCCCGTCGAGGCGGATCCGGGTGCTGTCCATAAGCGGGTAATCGTCTACCGGCAGGCCCCGCGCCCGCAGCTTCTCGCGACCCGGTTCGAGCCAGACCCGCACCGCCAGGCCATACTCCAGCGCCAACTCCACCGTCAGTTCGAGGATGTCGGCGCGCCCGCCATCGGCGAGGGAGTGAAAGTCCAGGTGGGTCGGCGCCAGTCCAGCGTCGACCACAGCGTCGATCTGCGCGCGGAACTCGAGTTCCACCTCGTCGAGACGAGCCCTGGCGAGCAACTCGGACATCCGGTCATAGCCGAACATCTCGCCAGTGCCGTCGAGAAGCGAGGGCACCTTCTCCCGGGCTGTCAGCGGCCGCCACCGATAGTGGGGCACATCGACGAGGAGCGTCAGGTGGATCCCGAATGGGATCTCCGGACGCTCGCGCAGAAGCTTCATCGCGTGCAATGCCCACGGACACGGCACCATCAGGCTGCAGGACTTCGCGATTCCTTCCTCGATCGAGCGGACGACCGCAGTGTTGACAGCGTGGTACATCCCGAAGTCATCGCAGTTGATGATGAGTACGCGGTCTTCAGGTGAGAAACCGAGCAACTCACTCGACCGAACCGGTGGCTGGTGAACCCCGGACGCGGAGTCATGATTGTCCATACTCAGACTATGGAGGCTCCCGCTCGAGAAGGCTCGATCTGATGGTCGGTGGCGGTCTTCCAGCCTGGTCCGACAACCACCTCCTTCGCGGTTGCTGCTCTCCAACGGTGATCGGCGACCGACGGCATAGGCGCAGACCCGACGCGGCGCCGCTCAATGCATCCGGATAGCCGAGCGCCAGTCGAGCCGCCTTCTGGGATGGACGGGACTCGTCCCCGGACGCGGCCGCTCCGATTGTTGTCCGTCCGCGTCCCAACCTATCGGGGCGCGCCAGAACAACCAGGCCTGATTCAGCCTATGTCGTCTGCAGTCCGGCGATCCTCTGATCGGCCGACATGGGGCTGTCGACACCCTTGGGCCCAATGGTCCGGCTGCACTGGGCGGCCTCCCGCGAGCACGTCCTCGCGAAGCACGCAGCCGACACAGTCAACCTCATTTCGAGCTCACCCAGCCCCCGAGACGGCGATTTCCCGGATGTCCGACACCCGGTGCGGATCCGGCCCCGGGTGGTGCACTAAGCCGGCCAGACGGCAGGTTTGGGCCCGGCTCGATCCCCGGCCCGCCAGCGCAGCCCGGTGGCGACCCGATGCTCGCTCGCGGCTGGCCGCCTCTGCCTGCAACCTCTGCTCGGCGGGCCAACCGTCCAAATCACGCTGGACGATCACCGGCGGCATGGAGATGGACGCCGGCCGTGCCCTCTCGCTGGCCTTGACGAATGCCTGAACCGGCCGAACGATCACCCCATGAAGATGACGAATGACACCTACTGCGTGGTGTTTCGGGGCAAGAGGATGACCGAGCGTTACTACCGAGACAAGCACGGGTGGTTGAAGATCAGCAACCGCGGTCGGAGGTTCCGAGCGACGCCCGATCAGGTGCTGAACCACGTGTTACCCGCGTTGGCGTTCGGCGAAAGACTGGGCATGTCTGTGACGGTCGAGCACTACGACGGTCCATATTGGAAGACTGTCGAGGATGAGGGCGAGGGACCTTCGGGGCCGGACCCGAGCGGCTCAGCCGATCGCGTCGAGGGCAGCGCGGATCCTCGGGTGATGCTCGCGCCAGGCGTCCCAGACTGATGCTGCCCAAGCGCGGACTCGGGCATCGTGATCCTCGATGCTCGTCGCGTCGGTTGCGGAGAGAAGGGTCAGGTCGCCCGGACCACGAGCGCGCCGCAGAACCGGGAACTCGGTCGTGTGGGCGAGCACGGCCCGAAGCACATCCGGAGAGCGCGACGGGGAGGCCCCGCGCTCGATGACGGCACACAGGCTCACGAGGTGGACGAAGACGGACTGGCGGTCGCGCCGATCCGTCCCTTCGCCCGGGTGCTGGGCCATGTAGGTGTCGACGACAAGGTTGTTCACCGCCGACCCGGGGAACCGGAGCATCTCGTCCGCTCGGAGCGCACCGAACGCTGCCCAGCAAGAGGGGGCACTCGGGACGTAGGCGTGCACGGGTCCGTCCATCTCCGGCACGACGGCCCCGCACTGCGGGCAGGTCACGGATGCCATCATCTCGGTTGCCCCCGTAGCACCACTCGCACTTCTCAGCCGAAAGCCCGCGCCTCATCCGCCGCCAGCCCGCCTTGCCGCCGCGATGGCGAGGCACAAGCGCCTCAGGCCGGCCAGAGCCAGGCCGCGCCAACGGCGGTCGCGGCGAGCGCACCGAGCATGACGATACAGGCCATTGCCGTGACGAGGGGATGTTGTCCTCCTGGCGCTCGACCTCGCGCAAGGAGCGTCCGGCGAGCACCGTGCCGCTACTCCACGGGACGGCCCGGCAGATCCGTGGCTGCCAGGCGACGGTGGGTGGCGACCAGGGGCAGGTCGACGTCTCACTGACGGCCTGAGCCGACTCCCGTGCGAGAATCCTGTGAGGTCCCTGCGCGGGATCGCGTGGGCGTGTGCGAGAGGTCCGATGGAAACCCCTGGCGCTTGGGTCGCAGTCTTTGTCGCAGTGTTTGTGGCCCTGTTGGTTGTGCTGATCATCCGCCGCAGAAAGTGATCACATCTGGCACCGCCTCTAGGCGCCACCCCGACAGACCGCGAGGCCCCGAAATCGTGCGCGTCTGCCCAAGCGCCGTCAGGGTGCGCCGGGGGTGGAATTCGGGCATCGAGGGGCACAATCGACTTGGCCACTGCCGGTCCACCTCCCGACACCCAGGAGCCGCCATGAGAGTCTTCGTCACCGGGGCATCCGGTTGGATCGGCCTGGCAGTCACGCGCGAGCTGCTGTCTGCCGGCCACACCGTCGTCGGCCTGGCGCGCTCGGAGGCCTCCGCCGCCCGCGTGGCCGAGCTCGGCGCCGCGGCTTTCCCGGGGGACATCGAGGACCTTGGCGGCCTCGCCGCCAAGGCTGCGGCGTCCGACGGCGTCATCCACCTCGCCTTCCAGCACGAGCTCATGCGCACGGGCGAGATGGCTGCGGCCGCCGACGCGGACCGCCGGGCGGTCGAGGCGATCGGCGCCGCGCTGCGCGGATCGGATCGCCCGCTCGTGATCGCGTCCGGGGTGCTCGGGCTGACGCCCGGGCGGGTCGCCACCGAGGACGACGGCCTCGTGCCGAGCGCCGCGGCGCGCGCCTCGGGCCCCGCGCGGCGCCAGGCGACCGCGCTCTTCGCCCTGTCGCTGGCGGGCGTCGGCGTCCGGTCGTCGGTGCTCCGCTTCTCGCCGACGGTCCACGGCGAGGACGATCACGGCTTCACGGCCGCGCTCGTGGCCATCGCGCGAGAGGCGGGCGTGTCAGGCTACGTGGGAGACGGATCGAACCGCTGGCCGGCGGTCCACCGGCTCGACGCCGCAAGGCTGGCGAGGCTCGCGCTCGAGTCTGCCCCCGCGGGCTCCGTCCTGCACGCCGTCGGAGAAGAGGGCGTCCCCCTACGACAGGTTGCCGAGGCCATCGGCGACGGTCTGGGCGTGCCAGCCGCGTCGATCGACACGGCGGACGCCCCGGCGCATTTCCGGTTCCTCGCCGGCGCTGTCGCCAGCGACGGGCGGGCGTCGTCGGCCTTCACGCGAAAGCTGCTCGGCTGGGAGCCCACCGGCCCGACGCTGCTCCAGGACCTCGCGCAGGGACACTACTTCCGCTGAGCGGCGCGGCCGGGCGGCGCTTCGGCCCGGGCCGCATGGGCTCAGGATGGGCATCTGGATCCTGCGGGGCCGGGACCGCGCGAGGCGCAAGCCGAGGGTTATTCGTACCGTGCGCGCAGGGGCTCGGCGACCTCGCCCGCGAGGCGGGCCAGGCCGTCCGGGCCGTCCGCCGCCTGCATCATCAGGATGATGTGCTGGGCGCCGGCCTCGACGTATCGGCCCGCCGCCGCCAGGACCTCGCCGCTCGGCGCGCCCCACGACCGGAGCTGCACGCTGATCTCGACCTCGCCCGGGTCGCGGCCGGCCGCCTCGCACGCCCGGAGCAGAATGTCGCGCTGGGCGGCGAAGGATTTGGGGTCGCCGCCGCTGTGGTTCCAGCCGTCGGCCAGCCGGGCCGCGATCCCGATGCCCCGCGGCCTCTGCCCTCCCAGCCAGATGCGCGGCCCGCCGGGCGTCAGCGGCGGCGGGTCGCACGTGGCGTCAGCTAAGCGGTACGGCGGCGCGTCGAGCGACACGCCCCCCGGCGACGACCAGATCGCACGCAGCACGCGGACCGCGCTCTCTAGGTTGCCGATCCGCTCGCCGATGGGCGGCAGGGGCAGGCCGTACATGGCGTGCTCGGCCTCGTGCCAGCCCGCGCCGAGCCCGAGCACGAAGCGGCCCTCCGCGATGACGTCCAGGGTGGCCGCCATCCGCGCCAGCACCGCTGGGTGCCGGTACGTGTTGCCCAGCACGAGGTGGCCGAGCTGGAGCCGCTTCGTCGCCGCGGCCAGCGCGGTCAGCGCGGTCCAGCCCTCGAGGCAGGAGCCCCCGTTGCCGAGGCCGACGAAGTGGTCGAAGACCCAGGCGGAGTCGAACACCGGCATCTCATCGGCCGCCTGCCAAGTCTCCTTCAGGGTCATCCAGTCGACGTTTGTCTGCGAGGTCTTGAGGCCGAGCTTCACGGGTGGAGTCTAGGCTAGCGCGCCGGACGAAGACGTCGATGCCGATCTGACCCATACGGCTGGCCCTCGTCGACCAGGTCCTCGGGGTCCGCGACCTCCTCCGCCTCGATGTAGAGCACGGGCTCGGCCTCGAGGCTTCGCTCCGCGAAGTCCTCGGCGTACGGGGCGCGGATGAACACGCACCAGAGCCCGTCTGGCGCCTTCATCAACTGGCGTTTCATGCCGCCGTCCTCTCAACCACGAGCGTGTTTCGGGCCTCGGGTAGACACCCGCCCTCGCACACTCCTTCCTCTGGGGTGTGAACCGTCTTCACGCCGACAATGGCAACCACCCATGGGGTGCCGCTCGACGTGCCTTCGACGCCACGGACCCCCGGGCGGCGCGTGTCTGCGATCGGAATCGCGACCGTCTTGCGATCGACGCCGCTAGACTGCCGATCTGGAACTCTGCCCTGCTGCTCTGACACGCGATTGGAGTCGAGATGCGCACCAATTCGTCCTGGTCGGCTGGAGTCTTCCTGGTGGCAATCACGGTCGCCGTTGCTGCCTGTGGCTCGACGAGCGGTGGGAGCGCAACGCTCTCCCCATCGACCGCCGTCGCCGGGGCAACCTCGGCCGCACCCAGCGCCGCCGCATCGACCGCCGTCGCCGGGGCAACCTCGGCCGCACCCAGCGCCGCCGAACTTTCATCTTCCGCCCCTGCCAGCCCGGGTGGAGGGTCGGGAAGGGTTGATGTCTGCCAGGTCGTCACCCAGGCCGACGTTGCCCCGTTCTTTACGACCTCGATCACCGCGACCGAAGACACCAGCCAGACCGGTGAGACCTCGGCCTGCTACTACCAAGTGAAGCCCGATGACGGACTGCCGCCGATGCAGATCGTCGCGGTCAACGGCGACCAGGCCGCGGCCGAGTTCGCAGGCGTCACGGCAGGCAACGGGGGCCAGGTTGCGCTTCCGGGTATCGGTGACAAGGCCGTCCATTCGCCCGGCCAAGCCTCCTTCGAGGCCATCAAGGGTTCGACCTTCTGCGCCGTCTATCTCGGCGTGGGTAACAGCACCCACTACGCGGGCATGCCGAGCCCGGATGCGAACGGCAACCTACCCGATGCGGCCGCCGTTGCATTCGCGGAGAAGTTGGGGGGCCTCTGTAACAAGATCTTTGCGGCCGCGGGCGCGCAGTGAGCGTCGATGCACCAGCGGTGCTGCGGCGTGAGTTGCCTTGCGCCTTCCGACCGCCGCAGACTCGCTGACCGTCTTCCAGCGCGCCATGGCCGAGAATCTCGCCGGGCGAGGCGACATGATCTGCTGACCCAGCGAGGGTTCTGTGGAACGGCTCAAGCTGGCTCTTTGAAACCCCCGAGACCGCCACGAGCCCCGAGAGCGTGCGCCGCCAGAGGGCTCGGGCCTCCTGTACCCGCCCGATCCGCAGGTGCAGCGGCAGTAGCGTCCTCCGGACGACGCACACGATGACACGGGCCCTGCAGCTGCCCAGCAGGATCCGCGCGGTCGTCTTCGACATGGACGGTCTCCTCTTCGACACCGAGAACCTGTGGGTGGAAGAGGAGTCCCGGATGCTGGGCGATCACGGCGTGGCATACGCGGCGGACGACCGGCTCGCGATGGTTGGCCAGACGATCGACACGTCGGTCGCCTACTTCGCGCGCCGGATCGGCCTTCCGACATCCGCCATTCCCGAGCTCCGCAAGGAGCTGACCCGGCGGGTGCGGGCCGCGATGGTCGAGCGCCTGCAACCACTTCCCGGCGCGATCGAGCTCGTGCGCGACCTTGCGAGAGCGGGCGTGCCGCTCGGGATTGCGTCGAACAATGACCGGGACATGGTGCCCCTCGCCCTGGAGATCGCGGGGATTGCGGGTGCCTTCGACGTCGTCGTGTCGGCCGAGGAGGTCGAGCGCGCCAAGCCGGCACCGGACATGTACCTCCGCGCCTGCGCGGCCCTTCGCGTCGCGCCATCCGAGGCGCTCGCCCTCGAGGACTCATCATCGGGAATCGCAGCCGCTCACGCGGCCGGGATGCTCGTCTACGCAGTGCCCCAGTTCGCTGAGGTAGACGTGTCGGCTGCCGACCGCGTTCTGACCTCGCTCGAGGAGCTTCTCCGCTAGCTTCGCGGGTTGATGTCGCAGTAGCGTTGGCCGCATGACGGGTGACCGAGTCGAGGCGATGGTCGACACCGGGCAGGGTAGCCGCGGGGAGGAACCGGCGTGACGAACGAGGGCGACTGGGAGCGCTACGGGCGGGCGCTCCACCGGGCGATGGCCGAGGTCCTTGAGGAGCTCCCCGAGGAGGCCCGACCGCATGCCCTCGAGACGGCCGACTACTGGATCAGCGTGGGGCTCACGATCGGCCTCGAGCGTCCGCACCAGGCGCGCCGGCTCCTCGAGCTGATCGAGGCCGAGGAGGCCGAACGCGCGGCACTGACTGAGGATGCCGCAGCGTTTCTGGCGGAGGCGCTCGAATGAGGCGCCGGGGCCTTGTCTCGAGCCTTTACAGGACCGCCCGTCTCGCCAACGACGTCTCGGTCATCGCCTCGGGCAACCCGCACCGGATCGCCCGCCGGGCGAAGAACAAGATCGTGGGCCGGGCGCTCGCCCGGGGTGGCTTCTGGCGGATGCTCTGGGGGCGGTAGGGACCCGTACGACGGGCGAGCAGGTCGCGTTCAATGCGCTCGCCCAGTCCGCGGTGACTCAGGACGCCGCGGTCGACGCGTCAGGCTGACGCAGTTTGGTCGCGGGCGAAAGAGGCCCCGAGACGATCCCTGAAGGCGGCAAGCTCCGCTTCGTTAAGAGGGGTGTCCTTCAGTCTCGGGGGCAACTCGCTGAACCGACCTCCTGGGAGATAGACCAGACACATCATCCTGACCGCCGCCCACCCCTCGCCGCGCTTGTCCAAGGGGTTCCGTGGCACGAGACCGTTCAGCGGCGCGAACGCTGCGCTCGAGGCCCGGGGGATACCCGCCATCGACTGGGGCCTTGGCAAGGACTAAAGGGCGACGTCATCTACTCACCGAGGTCAGTGGACCACGCGGGGCCGGGTCCGCACCGGGTGCGGCACGTCCGGGAGGTTGCCTTCCGAATGGGCGTGGGTGAGCTCGAAGATGAGGTTGTCCGTGTCGGCGGCATGCTTCGCGAGGGCGTGCTCACGTGAGGTTGCCCAGTACAGGCGGCTCATGGGGTCCGAGGGAGTGGACAGTCCGATGTCGGACGAGTACAGGACGACCGGGCTGTAGACGACGTACTCGTAGGGCTGGCCCTCGTCGTCGAGGTCCTCGGGGTCCGCGACCTCCTCCGCCTCGATGTAGAGCACGGGCTCGGCCTCGAGGCTTCGCTCCGCGAAGTCCTCGGCGTACGGGGCGCGGATGAACACGCACCAGAGCCCGTCTGGCGCCTTCATCAACTGGCGTTTCATGCCACCGTCCTCTCAACCAAGAGCGTGCCCCGGGCTCTTAAGCAGACATTACGCCCTTGCACACCCTTCTCTGGGTGTGGACCGCCCTCACGCCCACCGTGGCAGCTGTCGTCGTCGACAGCTACGCTCGATTGCCGACACGCATAGATGCGAGAGCGCCAGGCAGAGGGTCATCCGCCCAATCATCAGTTGAATAGTGTGGCCGCTACTCCTCTCGCCGCGACCGCCAGCCTCGGCGAGTTTCGTCCGATGCCGCACCATGACCACAGTCGACACGCCCGGCATAGCCCGGGCCTGAAGCAATAGCGGTGGGTACCTCGTGCTGACAATCCCCATCAAAACGTTCGGGCCGAGGTTGACATCGCTCGAACGTGCACGATCGTCTGCACCGCTCGGTCGTTGTGACCAAGGTCGCTTTCGCCTTACAGCAAGGTTACTGACGCGGGCCGAGGGGTCGGACAACATGGTGCCACGAAGAAGCGGACCGAGCTGCGGACACAGAAGGCGCTCGCTGCGAGTCCGGACGGAGGCAACCAGCCATGTCGAACGAGTACATCGGAAGTTACGCCGAAGGGCAGAGTGAGCGTCACGTGAAGCGAGGCACCCTCAAGGGCGACTTCGCCGCAGGTCAGGAGACCACGCCGCGAGTTGGCACCGTTCAGCCGGTCGGCGACTTCGCTGAGGGCGAGGAGGAGCATCCGACCGATCCGACCACCCTGCGCGGAGACTTCGCTCGCGGCGAGCGCGAGGAGCCGCTCGACTAGCGTCAAGTCATTCGTCACAACACAGGACCGCCGGGGCTGGAGGCAGCCAGGCAGTCCTGTGTCTTCTCGTTCTGATGGCTGACGGTCAGTGCCGCCCGCTGGCGTCCTCGCTCAGCCGCAATGGATCGAGCAGGATGATCGTGTCGCGCGAGGTCTCGATCAGGCTCATCTCGCGGAGCTCATGCAGCGCGCGGGCCACGACCTCGCGCACCGACCCAACTGCGTCGGCGACTTCCTGCTGGCTGACATGCGCGACAAGTCTTCCCTCGTCTGGCGTGGCGAGGTCAAGCAAGTGTCGGGCGACGCGCTGGTGGACCGTGCGAAATGCATTCGCCGCCACCTCGTCGAAGGCGCGATAGAGCTCTCGGCTCACCTCCTCGGCACACACCCGCGCTACGATCGGGTCGGCGGCCACCATCGCCCGCAGGCTGTCGACGCGCAGCGCCACGACCGATGTGGCGCTCACGGCCTGGATGCTCACCGGCGCGGGGCCCCCCAGCGTGAGGGCCAAGCCCAGGACGTCACCCGGATGCGCATAGACCACGGTGACCTGGCGACCATCCGGGTCGCCCATGAACAACCGGAGGACACCGGAGACCACGACGACGACTCGGGGGGCTTCTTCGTCGCGGTAGATCACGGCGCCCGGCGGCAGATCCAGCCGGACCGCCTCGCCGAGCAACGCCTCCGCCGCGCGCGCCGGAAGCCTAGCGAGGAAGCCGCCGCCCGGGCCCTCGCCGATAGGAGTCTCGAGCTGAACCGGTCGTGTCGTGGTCACACCTTCGGAGACGACCCAGGGTCGAAGATCGACAGAACGCCTGCATTGTAGGCGAGGCGTGCCGCGTCACCGCCGCCGAAGTGCCGTCAGGCGATCAGAGCCGGTCAAGGAACGTCACGACGGTGGTTGCGTAGGCGTCGGGGTGGGTGAAACGCATGAGCGGGCCGGTGCCCGGCAGGACGAGCCGCGTCGTCGTGGCACCAATGCCGACCAGGGAGATCAAGGATGTTCGAGTTGCAGGTCCCGCTTCCGGGGCGAGCACTAGGGTTGGAACCTTGACCGCATTGGCGTGCAAGGGAGCGGCTGCGCCCCGCGCGATAGCTAACCGGCAACGGAGCGTCGCCGCGTCGCAGTACTCAACGAAGAGACGCTGGATTCGCTCGACAGTCACGGGCGGGTCGAAGCGCGATCGCATGCACTCCAGATACCAGTCGACCAAGGGCTCCGGGCCGTCGCAGGCGAGGCCAGCCGAGAGACAGTTGTCTGAGAGCACGAGGGCGCGCAACCCACGGGGCTGGCGCCGTGCGACGGCGAGCGCCACGAGAGAGCCGAAGGTGTCACCGATGAGGGCGTAGTCGCGCAGACCTGCGCCCCACCTCTCGACCGCGTCAGCACAGGCGTCGATCGATCCAGCGTCGGGAAGCCGCGCGGTGACGAGGATGCGCGACCGCCAGGCTCCGTATGCTCCCGGGTCCCAGGGGGCGCCAGAGAAGCCCGGCACGAGCACCAGGCCGAGCGGGGAGTTCGTGCCTCCCAGGACGGGGATCCGTCTTGACGAGGCCGCGTCCACCTGCTGAGGCTCCATCTCGCACCTACCCAGCAGTCGGTGCGTCTGCCGGCTGGGAAGCGGCGCGCACGACGAGCACGGAGCACGGGGCGTGCAGGAGGACGTTGTGGGCCACGCTGCCCACGCTCAGGCGGCCGGTCCGACCCCGGCTGCCGAGCACGGTTAGGTCCGCGTCCCAGTTGACGGCGGCCTCCACGATGTGGTGGGCAGGGTTCCCCTGCGGAACCGCGCTGTCGGCCTCGATGCCAGCCTCGTGCAGCCGGTTGACCGAGGCTGCGGCGAGATCCGTGTGTTCTGTGTGGGCGCGGTTCACGGCGGCCTCGTAGGCGTCCCGAACGTCCGCGGCAAAGGGGAGCAGGTACTGCTGCCAGCCCCGGGGCACGTCGGAGACACTGATCACCCGGACCTGACACCGACGCAGGATCGGCCAGGTCCGCACCGCCTCGCCCGCGCGGCCTGCCGGTTCGGAGCCGTCGTCCGCGAAGAGGATGCGGTGGATCGTGTCACCCCGGGCGACCAGCACCGAACAGGGAGCGTGATCGACAAGGGCAGCCGACGTTGAGCCCAGGAGGGATGATTCGAACGGTCCAAGGCCGCGGCTGCCGACGACCACGAGATCGGCGCTGAAGCGTCGCGCTTCGTCGATGATCGCGCCAATGGCAGGGGCCATCGTGACCTCGCCGTGAACCTCGATCTCGGGCCGGTCCAGACCTTCGACGGTCGAGCGCACCAGCGCCTCGGCTTCCCCTCGGAAGGCCGTTTCCGCCTGTTCCACGACCTCAGGCGTGAGCATCACGCCCGGCATGCCCGCGTAGAAGGGGAGGACGTGGTAGGCGGAGAGCACGCGGATGACGCTGCCGGGCGGCCACGCCACGTTCCTTACGAGTTCGGTGGCCCGTTTGGAGTCCCAAGATCCATCGATCGCCAACAGGGCACGCATGGCTGTCTCCTTTGCCCGAAGTGTCCATCCGGGACGGGTGGGAAACAGTGACCTCCGTGGTGGCGGAGTGCGACTTACATCGCATTGGCACGAGAGGGCAGGCCGAGACGACAAGCATCTTGGGCGCAGGCGGCATGAACCGATGGACGAGCGACGTTCTCGCGGTCGATTGGGCGGCCGTCGGCGTCGCACGCCGTCGCCATCGCCTCCCCGGCCCTCGCGCGAGCATTCTGCACGACCCGCGCCAGACAGCGATCGAGATCGCGAAGGTCTCAGCCAGCCGCATGATCTCCTTCGAGAAGTGTCGGCTGGTGCATCCTCAGTCCCGGGAAAGCGGCCCAATGTGCCGACTCGATCGCCATACCGGAGCAGCCCAGCACGGGCGAAGGTCTTTGTTGTTCTGGCGCGCCCGGAGGTGTCCCGGAGGCGTTCTTGCGCGCACGAACAACAAGCGTGGCAACCGAAGAACGCGACCGTACGACGCCTGATTCGCGTCGCTTCGACCGTCACGATGCGTGGCCGGGGTGCAGGGACGCAGCCAACGGCCGGCCACGGCGAGTCAGGTCGCCACACCACCCTGGTCTGGTGCCGGGGCGCTTGCGACCTCGACATCGTCGCGGCGGGTCGGGTCGACCTGGCGCACGAGGTAGGCGCCCAGGAGATAGAAGGCGACCGCCAGCGCGTAGGCGAGGCGCGTCCCGAGCGCCTCGCCGAAGGGTCCAAGTAGGCGGGAGAGCGCGAAGACGATGACCCCGCCGCACAGGACCGCAAGCGTGCCAGCGAGGCCCGTCGCGACGTTGCTGAGTCCCATGTAGCGGCCCGCCTCGGCCTTCGGGATGATGTCGGTCATCAACGCCCAGTCGACGGCCACAAAGGTCCCGTAGGCGAGCCCGACCAGGAGCGCCCCGACGAGCGTGACTTCGATTACGGGAGCGACGCAGATGATCCCCGAGCCCGCCGCCCCGAACGCGCAGCCGGCGAAGATGACGGGCTTGCGCCCGAGGCGATCCGACAGCCGGGCGGCGGGCAGGCTGGCGAGGACGACGGAGCCGCCGAGGATGATCGCCGCGGCCGCGACCCACGTGCCCCGTGCGTTCGCGTCGAGTCCGAGCGCCGAGCCGAGGTAGAAGTCGATCTCGCGCACGAGCATGCTGCCTCCGGCGAGGATGAACAGGCGCGAGCCCACCAGGTAGACGAAGCTCCGTTCGCGGAGCACGTCGCGCCCCCACGTCTCGCGCGCGATCGCGAGCCACGAGCGACCGCCGCGGTCCTTGGCGACCCGCCCTTCGTCGACGCTCAGGACGGTCACCAGGGCGGTCGCGAGTTCGATCGCGCCGATCGCAATCGTCGCGACGGTGAAGTCGGGGGTCGTTCCGGCCGGGGCGGTCACGAGCGGCAGGGCGACGAGAAGCGTCCCGAACAGCGGGCCCAGGACGGACATGATCCCGACGAGAGCGCTCGCGAACCCGACCTGCTCGGCCGGGACGAGGTCGGGAACGTACCCTTGGAAGGGACCCTGGGCGGTGTTCGAGCTGAACTGGAGGAGCAGGTAGAAGGCACCGAGGGTGAGCGGCACGTTCGCCGTCGCGATCCCGACGAGGAAGACGAGGTCGAGGGTCGAGCCGACGACGATATAGGGCTTCCGGCGACCCCAGCGGCTGGTCGTGTAGTCGCTGATCGAGCCGACCGTCGGCTGGACGAGGACCGCGACCACCGCGCCGCAGCCCGAGATGATCCCGACCGCGAGGTTTGCGTCACCGGCAGGAACGAGGAGCTTGAGCCGTTCGGGCAGCACGACCGTGTCGAGCGCCGTGAAGATCATCGCCAGCCCGAACCAGTAGATCGACAGCTGGACGAGCTGGCGCATCGGGAGACTGCCGGACGTCCGGGCGGCGCTCACGGTCTCTCCAACGCAGGAACTCGGTGACGGGACGGGTGCCCGGTGGGGCGATGATGCGCCGGGCGGTTGAGGCGTGTCCATCCGCGAGATTCCGATTGGGTGCGAGCCTCGCGCACCCGTCCAGAGCGCTGAGAGACCCGGCTCGCCGACGCAGCATGCGTCCGACGCTACTCACGGCGGACGGCGCTCCAGGCCCTCACCGACGCCTCGACGAACGCGACCCGTATCCCGACACGACGGCCCTGTTTCTGTTGAACGGGACGCCATAGTCGCGAGTCGGAGCCCCTTCACGCTTGGGATGCGGTGGCGGGGTCGCTGGAGCGGCTTCAAAGGGGGAGACACCGTTGGCGATCGGGCGTTGCTTCTCTTACAAGACGCGCCCCGGCGGGAACACCACGAGAGCGACAGCGCCGTCTCAATTGGGTGCCGCTCGGTCCCACGTCAGCCGCGCTGTCGGGCAGGCTCGCTGGCGATCTCCGTCAGGGCTACCGGGTCGCAGATCTTGACCTCGTCTCGGGAGACCTCGATCAGCCCCTCCTCATGGAGGTGATGAAGGTTGCGGGTCACCACCTCGCGCACCCACCCAATTGCGTCGGCGAGCTCCTGCTGGCTGGCGTGCACAAGAAGGTCGCGGCCCGGCCCGGCCGTGGCGAGCAGGAGCAGCTGGCGGGCGAGGCGCTGGCGGATTGAGAGGAAGGCCTGCTCGGAGATGTCCTCCAGGAGCCAATGGAGCTGGCGGGTGAGCTCCTCTGCGCAGGCGCCGGCGACGCCTGGATCACTCGCCAGCAAGGCGCGTAGCGTGCCCGCGCGGAGCGCCACCACGAGGGCGCTCGTCATCGCCTGGATGCTCTCGGGTGCGGGACCGCCGATGACGAGGGCGAGGCCGACAACGTCACCGCTTCGGGCGTAGCGCACGGTCACCTGCCGCCCTTCGGTCGACGACAGGAAGACCCGAACGAGGCCCTTGACCACCACGATGAGGCGCGGAGGTTCTCCATCGCGGTAGATCAACGCGCCCGCCGGGACGTTGATCCGGATCGCCTCGGAGAGGAGCCGCTCGGCCGCCTCGCGCGGGAGCGCGAAGAGGAAACCGCCCTCGAGTCCATCGAGGGCCAGCTCGTCGAGCGCGTGCGCCTGTCGGTTCATCAGCCCTGGCCGTGCAAGCGGCCTGCCGCGGGTTCCGATGTGACGATACGAGTTCCGCGGCCGTGACCCAAGTGCCGAATGGCGGTCATGGTTGACCGAGAGGCGTGACCCAGGTCACGCACGCCGCCTACCGCGGTCACCGACCCTGGAAGAAACGGGAGGCATCCTGACCAAGTGGTCGGAACCCCCGGATTTGCCGTGGGACGACAGCGGAACAGGCCAGGGACTGACATGGTTGTCGCCGAGAAGGAGATCGTCTCGACCCGGCAGGTCGAGTACCGAATCGAGCGCATGCCGTTCCAGCAGCATCCGGAGACTCACCTCTCCGAGCTGCTCGACCGACTCACCGAGCTTGGCAAGCAGGGCTGGCGGGTCGTCAGCGTCGACCTGACCCATCACCCCTCGTACTCCGTGGCCGCGCAGCCGGCGATCCCGCTGCCGGTGCTCCTGGAGAAGGAGGCCGCCACGGCCCGGCCGGTCGAATACCGGATCGAGCGCATGCCGTTCAAGGAGCATCCGGAGACTCACCTCTCCGAGATGCTCGACCGACTCACCGAGCTTGGCAAGCAGGGCTGGCGGGTCGTCAGCGTCGACCTGACCCATCACCCCTCGTATTCCGTGGCCGCGCAGCCCGCGGTCCCGCTGCCGGTCCTGATGGAGCGCGAACTCTGACGTACACGACTCGGATGCGCCCGTCGGCCCATGTGGCGCTTCCAACGCGATGGGAGGCCCCGGTCGCGCGGGCCTCCCATCGATGCAACCACCGATGACGAAGCGATCGCGGTCAGGCAATGCAGCCTCGGCCGGCATGTCGCTTGCGAGTGTCCCGAGCCGCTCCGGCGCCCCCAAGGGTCGTGGGGGGCCCGATCCCTAGTTCGCCGCGGAGAGCTTCCGTGACCCAGGCTCCGGGCGCGTTGCTCCTCACCGACGGTGTCGTGCTGCTCGACCGCTTCACTGACGCCGACATCGACGCACTGTGGGCAGGCGAGGACGACGGCTACGTGCGCCGATCTCGTCTTCCCGGCCCGCTCACGAGACGAGACATCGCAAACCAGATCCGACAGTGGCAAGACCAGTGGCGCGTGGGCGGAACCGGACGGGCCCTCGCTGTCCGAGAGACAGGGTCGCGAAGGCTGGTGGGCGGCTGCGTGCTCGAAGTCCGTCCTGGCGACGGAGAGATCGCCGAGCTGTCCTATTGGGTCTTCCCGCCATATCGGGGTCGAGGGTATGCGACTCGCTCGGCTGAACTGGTGTGCCGGTATGCCTTCGATGACCTGGGTGTGGTGCGGATGGAGCTGTACATCGATAGGACGAACACCGCCTCGCTGCGCGTGGCGACAAAGGCGGGCTTTCGGCAGGAAGACCTGCTTGGTCAACACGAGCGTCACCAGGGCGGACGGACCGACATGGTGCTCGTCGCCCGCCTTTCGCACGGACAGCCCGGAGTCGGGATACGGCGCGCCGTGCGATCTCGGCTCGAAGCCCACGCACCTAATCGGAGATGGACTAGGTCGGCCGCCATCCGCCGACTTGGGCGCGCGGCCAATCCCCTCGAAAAGGCAGGACAACCCAGAGGCGAGGCCCTGACGGCAGTCGAAACGTTTCTGAGCAGTAAATGACAGTCCCAATGCTCCTCCCGCTCGGTCAGCCACGGCAACCTCTTCTTCGACGGGTTCACACCCGAGAGGTTGCGACGATCGACGGTGCGAAGTAGCGGCGTGGCGGCCGGGCGGACCGGCCGCCGACCGTTCTTGTTCTGGCGCGCCCGGAGGGGTTCGGACGCGCGCGAACAACAAGCGTGATTCGGTGCGCCGGGGAGCGATCGTCGCGGCCCGACCTACGCGGCCTATCGGCCAATTCGGCGCAGGCGCGCGTGGATCTAAGGCTCGAAGACACTGCCCGGTACGGCCAAGTCGAAGGTCGACTCGAGGTCATCGGGGCCGTCGAACACGAGCGTCTCGCGGGTACGCATCTTCGGCGGTCCGTTCTCCTTCTGAGTCGCCTGGAAGACCTTCCGCGACCGTCGGGCGCTCCCGCCACAACGCCCGAGGCGCGAGAACTCGCGATACTTGGTCCAGGACGATCACGTGGACGGGGAGTTCACTGTCAGATCTCTGACCCGCTGGCGGAACCCGGCGACCGGCGCGAAGACGAATGCTGCCCCGCGACGCTCCTGGGATAGGAACCCGAGGTTCACCAAACCAAGAAGGTCGGCGCGCGCGGTGGAGTACGCAACGCCATAGAGGCGCTGGTGCGTGTCGATTCGAAAGACCGTCTCAGGTTCGGATAGCGCCGCGGACAGGACTCCGCGTTGCCGATGGTTGACCCGCCGATCGGCCGCCATGGCAAGGGTCAGGATCCGATCGCTTGCCAGCGCGCGGCGGATCGCGGTCTCTGTCGCGTCGAGCTCCATCCGGGCGAGGTGAATCACCGTAGCGACGTACAACGTGAAGTCGAACTCGTCGCCCACCGGGATCAAGGAGTCATGGAGGGCCACCGGAACGACCGGCGGCACGATCACGCCGTCCTGCCACGCCCGGTAGACCCGCGCGATCGGGATCATGGCCACGACCGGAAGGCGGGACCGGAGGAACAGCAGCCGGGTGAGCAGCACGCTCATCACGCCGTTCCACGATGGCAGTGGCCGCCCGCTCGTGAACGAGATCAGCAGGCCGAGTGCGAACGCGATCGGGTGGTCCTCCGGATCGACTCCCTCTCCGTTCACGAAGCGGGAGACGTACTCGAGGGTCGCCTCCGGGTCGAGCGGGGTGATCTCCCAGCCGCCGATCTCCAGTCCTGGCGGTGTCGGCAGGCGCTGCGGAGCGTTCTCGGCGACCCGGGCGTGGATCGACCGGATGAGTTGGGGCGTGCAGCGCTGATCGGCCAGCTCTTCGAGTTCCCACATGACCCGGTGGGTGTTGAGGAGGAGCTGCTCCTCGGGCGTCCGGGGGCGTCGTTCTCCGAGCAGAAGCTCATTCGCGCGCTTGTGGTCGAGGTGCACACCGTCCTCGCCGATGGCGGTCAGGGCCGCGTTCACGTGGGATGCGACGACAAAGTGGGTCGCGGCGTTCGACCGAAGGCTCTCGGCGAGCGAGGAATCGGGGTTGCAGCGCCTGTCGATATCTGCGAGGTCAGCCCGCATCGAACGCGTGAGCGAGTACCAGCCGCGACGGCCAAGGGTGTCAACGGCGTACTCGGGGAGTTCGACGGCCGTGTGCCGGCGCAGAGCCGTCAGGAGATCCCAGACCTGACGCGGCGTCGCCCCTTGCGGCTGGGGCAGCAGCGCGAACTCGTCCCAGGTGAGGGGATGATGCTCAGCGCGCCGCTGGAGTGACGCAAAGCGCCGGTCGGTCACCAGCGCCATGGCTTCCTGAAACCAGCCGGGCTCCACTTCGGTCCTCCTTCAGTGACTCACTATCGATTATCGACACGATAACGCCAGGACACGGGCGAGTGGCGATTGATCATGCTGGATCTCGATCAGAACAGCTATCGATTCTCGAGATAGTCGACAATGGCCGTGTCTTCGCCTCATGCTCCGCGGCGGTGAATGGCTCAGCCGTTTCCTCGTGTCGAACCCGGATAGCTCCCCACGTTGACTGGACGCTTCCGCCAGTTCGGCCGACGCGTTGGAGAGCTCGTGCGGCGATCGCGTACCAAGAAGGCCGGTGCGCGTGGTCTGACACGAGCCCGTCGTCAGCTCATCCGCCCGATACCTGCCGGGCTAGTTCAGAGAGGACTTGAACATGCAACACGACTACGACGCGATTGTCATCGGGGCCGGCCACAACGGCCTGACCTCCGCCGCATACATGGCGAAAGCGGGCCTCAAGGTCGCGGTCTTCGAGAAGAACCCGTGGGTCGGGGGAATGTCCTCGACCTACGAGTTCATCCCGGGCTACAAGTTCGGGACGGGGGCGATGTACTTCGGCGCGATGCCCCCGCAGATCAGGGAAGACCTCGAGCTCTACGAGCGCGGACTCAAGGAGGAGATCACCCTCCCGTGGGTGTTCTGCCCGCTGTCCGACGGGAAGTACTTCACGGAGTTCTTCCCGGACACCGACAAGACCTGCGCGTTCCTCGAGCAGAACTTCACGAAGCAGGACGCCGTTGCCTATCGCAAGTGGGCCGAGCTGTGGGGCGGCCTCAACGAGGCCCTCGGGCCCGTGATGATGAACGTGCCGCCCTCCTTCGCCGACTTCCTTTCGATGTTCCAGGCGCCGCTGGAGCAGGCTGGCGCGAGGAAGGTGCTCTTCTACAGCCTCGCCGAGCTGCTCGAAGAGCTCGGGTTCGTGTCCGACGGCCCAAAGGGCTACCTCGCCCACATGGCCAACGACATCGGCTGGGGAGGGCCGATGACGCCGGGGACCGCCTTGGGGTGCGGCTTCCACTTCATCACCCCCAAGCCCTACGAGGTGCCCGTCGGGAGCATGGGGTCGATCGTCGAGATCATCGCCCAGGTCGCGAAGGACCGCGGGGCGGAGATCTTCACGGAGACCAGGGTCGAGCGGATCGTCGTCCGCGATGGCGTCGCAACCGGCGTCATCGTCGGCGGCAGGGAGGTGACTGCCAAGGCCGTCATCAGCACGCTCGATCCAAAGACCACGCTGCTCGGGCTGATCGGCCCGGAGCACCTCGACGCTGAGACCCTGGAGCTCGTCCCGACGGCCAAGTCGAGGAACTCGAGCGCCGAGGTCTTCTTCGCGCTCAAAGAGCTGCCCGACTACACCGCATGCCCCGGCAAGGACCCGATGGCATTCCCGCACCGGACTGCCCAGATTATCTGCCCGTCGCTCGAGTACGCCGAGAACTGCTTCGACGACTGGAAGTACGGTCGGATCTCGAAGCGCCTGTCCCTGGTGCAGATCAACGAGTCGCTCTTCGACCCGCGGATGGCGCCGGCCGGCAAGTTCACGGCCAAGGTCCTGGTGACTGCCGTCCCGTACGAGCTGGCCGAGGGCGCCTGGGACGACCCGGCGGTCAAGGACGAGCTCGCGAACAACGTCATCGACACGATCACCGAGTTTGCGCCCAATTTCCGCGATGCCGTCATCGACCGGTACGTCTTCACGCCGCGCGACTTCGAGCGCGTGTTCGGCAACTACAACTGGGCGCACGTGGACGTGCGCCCCGACCAGATGTTCGGCTACCGGCCGATGCCCGGCTGGTCGGGCTATCAGACGCCGCTGCCGCACCTTTACCTCGGCGGGGCGTCCACCCATGGGGGCCCGGCGGTGTCGGGCGTCCCCGGCCACAACGTCGCCGCGATCGTCATCGAGTCCCTCACGCCGGCGCTGGCCGGGGCCCGGTAGCAGACCCTCTCAGAGAGGAACCCCACATGCCCTCCGCCTCCGTCACGTTTGAAGTCAAGAGCCCGCCCGAGAGGGTGTTCGGGTTCTCGAACGACCTCCCGAGGCTCGGGTCCCTGATCCCGGACGTCACGCTGGTGGACGTCGTCGACGACACGACCGCGGTCTGGACGCTCGTCGCCAAGATTGGGTTCGTGAAGCGCACCATCAAGATGCGTACCACGATCACCCAGATGGACGCGCCCAACCACGCATCCTTCCTGGGGACGAGCGACGACATGGACCTGACCGGCTCGGTCGACCTGACGCCGCTACCCGCCGGTGGCACCTCGGTCGCCTGCGCGCTCGACGCGCACGGCAAGGGACCCCTCGGGAAGATCATCGACGGCGTCCTCGCCGACCGGCTCGGCAAGGAGGCCGCTGGACTCGCCGAGAACCTGCAACAGCTGCTGGGGGCGTAACAGGCTGCTGGAGGCGTAGTCTCGCGTCCGGGTTCTAGTCCCGACGTAGGGCCTACCCTCCAGCACCACCATTGGTAGCGGGGCGTCACGCAGTCAGGAAGAGGTCGACCGGCACCTGGTGGCCGCCCAGCGTCACTCGGCAGCCGCGGATCTTCCGACTACCCGGGGCGCGAATCCTCTCGGCCCGACGACTTAGCGTCGGCCCGACGCTTCACGCGGCACCAGGGAGCCCGTTCGCGATCCACTCGGGCAGGACGATCCGGTGTGTGGGAACCGCCGGCTCAGATCCATTCGGCACACTCACAAGGACCTGATTTCGGCTCAGAACGGGCTCGTCTCGGTCAAGTGAACCCGACGATGTCCCGAGTTGTTGCGGACGGTCAAGGGTCATCTCGCGGCTCACCCACGCCCGCGATGCGCTGGTCTGGCTCGTCTTCATCATCGGCGACATCAGCTTCGCGGCCGCCGCCCTCGTCCTTGGATACCGACTCCGGCGACTGCGGGTCCTTTCTGGCCACCGTGCTGCCGGCTGATCCAGCTTGACGACGGGGGGCGAGGGCGCGTCGCTGGGCCATCTTGGCCGGTTAGAAGGTCGCCTCGTCGATCTGGTCTTGGGATCGGCCACCTCGACGCCAGCGCTGCGCGACGAGGTGCGCGGGTCCCCCGGCGGGGGTCTCGGCGATGGGCTGCAGGAGCCGTAGAGCCTCAGCCGGCGCGGCGTACATGGCGCAGACGATGCCCAGTGAGTGGACGCCGACAGCATCGACGAGGAGGCCACAGAACACGAGTCGGTCGTCGTGCGCGAGACGCGCCGCCTCCTGCTCAATCACGCTGGCGACGCAGGGAACCGGGTTCCAGCGCCCTAGCACGAGTGAGCTCGGGCGGGCCACGGACAGGGCTGTTCGATCAGGCGTCGTGCGCTCGAGCAGGGGCGCGACGCGGGTGATCGTGACGTCCCGGTACAGGCCGGCCAGCCAGTAGGGCTCCTCGAAAGCGAACTGCTCGGCAGCAGCGCGGTCCGGAAGCTCGAGCACGTGCAGGCTGCCCGTATGCGCGGTGCCGTCGTGGGAGAGCGTGGGACCGCGCACGACCAGGCGATCGGCGAAGGCGTCGATGTACGACCAGTGTGCTTCGGACAGCTCGAGCAGGTCGGCACCCACGTTGTCGGCATCGAAACCGTGCACGCAGAACAGCATCCGCGACAGGTTACGCCCGAAGGACTCGCGAAGGACCGCGATCGACCGTGTCCGCCGCGACTAGGTGGCGCATGACCTGGGAAAGAAGCCCAACGATTCGTGCTCCATTGCCAGAAGGACCTCCTTCTGACTCGACCCAGGCCCCGAGCGTCCGCCGCACGAAACGCGAGCCGGCGCGAGGCTGCCCTTTCGGAGCGGGCAGGGCAGCGGACCGTCCGGACGCGCTGCGACGATGAGCGGATCCTGGGGCCGGGGCTGCCGCCCGAGGGCCGAGCCTCGGCCGAGTAGCACGCCCCGACCTCAGGGGGTCGCGATCACGCGTGAGGCGGCCGGCAGCCCGATCCCGTCGACGAGCACCCGCACGGCGGACCGGATGCGGTCCGGCGTCACGCCGCCCCCTTCGACATCGCTTGTCATCCCCAGCCCGAAGAGCGTCGCCAGGAGGATGACGGCAACGTCCGAAGGGTCGACGTCGCGGGCGACCCTGCCGAGCTTCTGCTCTGCGGTGAGGTACGCGGCGATAGCCTGCGGCGGGCCGCCCGGCAGCTCGCCCGCCGATCCGAGGGCTGCCCGCCGGTATCGCGCGAGGTCCGGGTCGGCCTGGATCGCAATCTCGAGGGGCAGGACCCGGCTCTCGAGCTCGGCGAGTCGGACCATCGCCTCCTCCAGGTTTACCTGGACCGTCGAGGTGCCGGCGCGCCCCGGAAGCTCCGCGACCCACGCGAGCATGTCGGCGCTCGGCGCAAGGGCCGCGGCGAAGAACAGCGCAGTTTTGTCCGAAAAGTGCCGGTAGATGGTGCCCTCGGCGACGCCGGCCCGCTGGGCGATGGCCCGGGTCGAGGCGCGGGCGTAGCCGACCTCGGCCACCACGGCGAGGGTCGCCTCGATCAGCCTCGCCTGGGTGCGGTCGCCCCGCGCGGTCATAGGTCCCCTCAGTCGGTCACGTCGCGCCGGGTCAGCACGATCCCGGCCAGCATCAGGCCCACGATGACATACGCGGAGCCGAGCGCGAGCGCTGCCGGGAACGACACCGAGGCCGTCCCCCCGCTCGCGATGGCGGTCAGCGTGCTGCCGAGCAGCCAGTCGGACGGCACGCCGCTTGCCATCTTGAGCATGGACTCCACGAGGAGCACATACCCTGCGCCGATGGCCACCGCCACGACGGCGGAGCGGCTGACGACGGCGATCGCGAGCCCGAGCACGCCCCACACGACCTGAGACAGGTACAGGTGCGCCCACGCGGCCGCGACGACCGACCCCGCGTCGGTGCCCCACGCCGCGGTGGAGATGCCGCTCGCCCCGACCATCGGCGCGGCCATGAGGTTGGCCGCGGCCGCGACCGTGGTCGCGATCGCGGTGGTCAGCAGCAGCGCGACGACCTTCCCCGCGAGGAGCCGCCACCGCCGTGGCTCCGCCGCGACCAGCAGGCGGATGAGGCCGCTGGAGTAGTCCTGGGCGGTGAACCAGGCCCAGAGCGACAGGGTCACGATCCCGAACATGCTCGAGGCGGCGGATAGCCCGGCCATCACGCCGGAAGGCGACTCCAGCTCCTGGCGAGTCGGGAAGGCGACGCCCGGCGTGGGCAGGCCGGCGGCCCCGGACTGGCCGACGACGCTCGCCATCACGGCGTTGATCATGAGCGCGAAGACGGCCATCAGGCCGAACCAGACCAGCAGCGTTCGCCGCTGCCCGAGGCGGGTCAGCTCGCTGCGCACGACGTGGAGCATCAGTTCCCCTCCCTGGTCGCCGCAGCCCGGCCCGCCGCCAGCTCGCCATCGGTCCGGCCGGTCATCTCCAGGAACAGCTCCTCGAGCGAGTCGTGCGCCTCCCAGAGGCGCGCGAGCGTGATGCCGGCGGCGGCGGACGCGCGGTTGACGTCGGCGGCCCGCCCGGCGCCGGTTGCCCGCAGGCCGCCATTGATCGGTTGCACCTGCCAGCCGGCGGCCCGAAGGGCGTCGGCGAGCCGGTCCGTGTCCTCCGGGCGCTCCGGGGCGAGGTCAACGTGGGCGCCGGCCCGCGCCAGGAGTTCGGTGATCGGCCCCGCGAAGACCAGCTCGCCGAACCGGATGATGACCAGGTACGTGCAGATCGCCTCGAGCTCCGAGAGCAGGTGGGACGACACCACCACGGTGCGGCCGTCATGGGCGAGGCGTCGCAGCAGCTCGCGGATCTCGACGATGCCGGCCGGGTCGAGCCCATTCGTGGGCTCATCGAGGATGAGGAGGTCGGGGTCGGTCAGCAGGGCGACAGCGATCCCGAGCCGCTGCTTCATGCCGAGCGAGAAGCGGCGCACGGGCTCGCGATCCCGGCCGAGCAGGCTGACCTGCCCGAGGACATCATCCACCCTCGCCATGGGGGTGCCGTGCAGGTGCGCGAGCGAGACGAGGTTGGCCCGCGCCGAGAGGCTGCCGATGAAGGCCGGGCTCTCGACGATCGCCCCGATGCTCGACGCGTAGCGCTTGGGATCAGCGATGGGGTGGCCGAGCACGTCCGCCTCGCCCGACGTCGGGCGGATCAGCCCCAGCAGCGTGCGGATGAGGGTGGACTTCCCCGAGCCGTTCGGCCCGACGAGGCCGATGACGCCTCCCGGCGGCAGCTCGACCGTGAAGCGGTCGAGCGCCGTGATGTCCCCGAAGCGCCGGGTGAGCGAGCGCGTCGCGATGACGGCCATCGAGACTCCTATGTGAGTGATCGGTCGCACACATACTACACGGCCGCGTGGCGATGGCGCGCGTCCAGAGGCGAACGGCCCGCGGTCGCCCGGTGGGCTTGATGCTCTGGTGACATCGGAGCGCCCGGGCGTCTCGGCAAGACAGAAGACCTCTCATGTGGCTGCTGTGCGCGAAAGTATGTTCTGCATCCACGGCGTCGAGATGCGCTGCGTCTGATCCGCCTCGAACCCCGGGCCTTGATCCTCGGGAAGCCGTCGGCCGCTATTGGGTGCGCAGAACCAGGACCCATTGCCCTCCTCCCTGACGATGCCTCCAACAAGTGATGCGCTCGCATCGCGACGCTGCACTCAAGGGGAGGGAACGTGGTCCAAGCCAGCCCCAACGGCACCGCGCCGGAGCGTCGCGATCGCCCCCGACGGCGCGGTCTGGGGGTGACGATCTCGGCGCGGAACGGCGGGTAGCCCGGACGCGAGGGCCGTTGGCCCGGCAGCTTCCGGATGAGCACGCGGCAGTGCGCGGACTTCATTCCCCCATCGCGCCTCGCAACCGGCGACTTCGTTGTTCTGGCGCGCCCGGAGGGGTGCGGACCCCCGCCACGACGCCGAACCTGGCGTCCCAGATCGAACCTGGCGTCCCAGATGACGCTCGTGTTGCTGAGGGCGGCGCCAGCTACTCCCGCGAGGAGACCCGACACGGATCGATGCGGTTCGTCAACCAGCGCCCGGGGCCCCGAGCCCAGCCTGAACCGGGATCGCCCGCCAAGGGAACCGTCAGCCTCAGCCCGCCGAGACCCCGGCCCGGGCGAGTGCTTCGGCAGCCGCTCCCAGAGCGCGCCCGGTGTCGTCTTGGCGCACCGCCGGGTCTCGCTCCGATCGGCTGTCTCTCCGCCAGCTGATGGCGACAGCGGCGTGATGAGTCGCATCGCTAGTGGGTAACTTCGCCCACCCGCGGCTAGCAGAGCCGCAGGACCCTGGCGCTCGCGACTCTTGCCTACGTCGGACTCGTCGAGCATCGGGAGGTCGACTTGGTCGGCATTGCTCGTCATACGCGGCCTCGGGCAACCAGACGCTTGTCGTGTCGCCGGCTCGGCGGGCGGTCGCACCCGCACAATGATCGTGTGAGAGAGCGCACGCCCACGCGCGTTGAACCATCGGGCGAGTCGTCTGCCGACCTCCTTCTGCTGGTCGCGGTCTCGCTTTGGGCTGCCAACTACGCAGTCATCAAGTTCGGCGTCAGCGAGTTCAACCCACTCGCATTCCCCGTGCTCCGTTTCGGAGTCGGGGGCCTCGCGATGATGGCGATCGTGTGGTGGCGCGAGGGGTCGCTCCGGGTGGCCCGAGCGGACCTGGCGCTCCTGATGGCAACCGCAGTTCTCGGGATCACGCTCAACCAGATTTGCTTCGTGTATTCGCTGACGAACACGAGCGCGAGCGACGTCGCGCTTCTTGGCGCGACCGGGCCGATCGTCACGGCGCTTCTGGCCACGTTCGTCGGCCTTGAGCGGCTCGGCAGGCGGCACTGGTTGAGCGTGGCGACCGGGATGGTCGGGGTCGTCCTCATCGTCGGTGGCAGTGCGAATGGGGGTCTTGGAGGCTCCTCCCTCCTGGGTGCCGGGCTCGCCCTCGGCGCGACGCTCTGTTCAAGCGCCTCGGCGCTCCCGATCCGACCCCTGATGCAGCGCTACAGCGCCTGGCGCATCCTCGCCTTCGAGATGGTCGTCGGGAGCCTTCTCCTGCTCCCTCTGTCGCTCCCCTCGCTCGCCGGCCAAGACCTCGGGCGGGTGACGCTCGCGGGCTGGGGCTCGCTCGGGTACGCGGTCGTCCTCACCGGGGTCGTCACGAACCTGCTCTACTTCACCGCCGTTGACCGGGTGGGGCCGTCGCGGGCGGCGGTCTTCGGGTACCTCCAGTCGTTCCTGGGTGTTCTCTTCGCCGTCGCCCTCCTCGGCGAGCGGGTGGCGCCCATCCAGATCGCGGGCGGGCTCGTCGTGATTGCTAGCGTCGTCCTCAGCCGGGCGCACGCGGGCTGGACCCCCCATGTTGCGCGGTGATGCCGCCGATCCGGGCGAACGTGGGCGGACCGAAGTGACGGGCGCGCATCCGCTCTGGTCGGTGCGCCGGCTCCAAGTCGGATCGCGCGGATTTGCCGGTGCCAGCAGCGTTCGCCGGGCGCGACCCGCGAGCGGGGCAGTTCTCTTCCTGGGCCAGGTCACCGACCCTTCGGCTGACGGTTGAAGAACGTCGCCATACGGCCGCTCCACACGCGGCGGCGTCGGTCGAAGCGGGGGCCGCCGGGTTATCCGAGCGGTCCGACCATCCCTTCCACGGCGTCGAGGATCTCGCCCGAGCGGACGAGCGCCTGCATCGCCGTGTGGTCGACATGGAGTGGGCGGTCCTCGTCGAGGTGGGCGATATGACGACGGATGACCTGGCGTGCAACCTCCACGCCTCGCCCAAACGTGTGGTCCCGGAAATCGAGCGCCTGTGCGGCGGCCATGAGCTCGATGCCGACGATCCCGTACGCGTTGTCGAGGATCTGGGCAGTCTTGATCGCCGTGTTCATTCCCATCGACACGAAGTCTTCCTGGTCGCCGGCCGCGGGAATCGACTGGATCGCCGCCGGTGACGCGAGAAGCTTCTGCTCGGTGATGAGCGTGTCGGCGGTGTACTGGCTGAGCATCAACCCCGAGAACATCCCGGCACCCTTGGTAAGGAACGCCGGCAGCCCGACGCTCAGGGCGGGGTTCGTCAGGCGGTTGAGCCGGCGCTCCGATAGGACGCAGACCATCGTGACGGCGACACCGACCATCTCCATGGGCAGGGCAACCGGCGTCCCCTGGAAGTTCGCGCCGGTCAGGGTCACGCGCCCGTCGGTGAGGAAGATCGGGTTGTCGGCGACGCCGTTGAGCTCAGTCTCGACCTGGATTCGGGCGAACGCGACTGCGTCGTGCGCTGCGCCGATGACCTGCGGCGACGAGCGCATGGAGTAGGCGTCCTGGACCTTCGTGTGGATCTGTCCTGACGCCAGGTCGCTTCCCTCGATGCATCGGCGGATGGCCCTGGCGCTCCGGACCGCGCCCGGGAATCCGCGCAACAGATGAAGGCGTTCGTCGTAAGGCTTCAGGTTCGCCAACAGGGCCTCGAGCGACATCGCACAACCGATCTCGGCCTGCCGAAGCCAGCGGTCGATGTCATGGAGCTGAAGGGCGCTCATCCCCGTCAGGAGGTTCGAGCCGTTGATAGTGGCGAGCCCGTCGCGGGCTCGCAGGCCCGGGACTGGGATGCCAGCTCGTTCCATCGCGACCCGGCCGGGCAGCCGCTCGCCCTCGTACCAGGCTTCGCCCTCGCCCATGAGCAGCAGCGCGATCTGCGCCATGGGCGCCAGGTCCCCGCTCGCGCCGACCGAGCCCTTCTGACAGACGACCGGCGTCACGCCGCGGTTGAGGAGCTCCACGAGGGTTAGGGTGATCTCCGGACGACACCCGGAGCAGCCGTGGGCGTGGACGTTGATCCGGCCCGCGATGGCCGCGCGGACGGAAGGGATGGGGGCCGGCTCGCCGATCCCCGCTGCGTGGTTGTAGATGAGGAAGCGCTGGAACTGCTCGACCTGTTCATCGGTCAGGGCGATCTCGGAGAACTCGCCGATGCCGGTGTTGATGCCGTACATGACCTCGTGGGAGGCGAGCTTCTCCTCGAGCATCGAGCGGCATGCGACGATGCGCTCGAGGGCGGCAGGCGCAAGCTCAACCCGTGCGCCGTTCCGGGCGATCCGGACGAGGCGCTCGAGCGACAGCGAGGAGCCGTCGAGGACGACGGGCGCTGGGCTAGGCGAGGTGAAGGAGAGTGGCTTGAGAGCGAGATCTGCGATCACGAACCGACGGTAGCGGTCACGCCGTGCCGTTGGACGTGCCGGGCGGCCCGTTGGCACCGTCCAGTGCGCCCGGGAGAGCGATCTGGCGCGCCCGAAGCGTTCGGACACGCTCGGATATCGAGCGCGACGACCGTGGGGTGCATCGACAGCCGGGTCGAGACGCCGTGATTTGGCCGACTTCTCGACCGCCACAACCGGCCCGCTAGATCGCCGAGGACCACGGTCTTCGGCGGCCGCTCGTCACCGGCGAGCCTCCCCTGGGGAGCAGGTTCGTCGCGGTCGTCCCGAGGTCCTAGACCGGCTTGGCCACGACCGACAGCGGCGGCCGGACGAGCTCGATCCATGTCCTTGTCACGATGGCAAGAGCGTGTCAATCGGCGTCGCGGGGGTCACTGCGTGCGTCAGCGAGACGCGCACCTGAGACGGCGCCACGCGAGCTCGCATGGCGTCCACGAGCGCGTTTGGCCCGCTACCGCCAGCCGAGATCCGGGGCCACGAACCTGAGGATGCTCTCGATGGCGTGAGCGTTGTACTTGACGCCGAGCTGGTTCGGAACGGTCAACAGCAGCGTGTCGGCGGCTTGGATCGCGGTGTCGCCGGCAAGTTCCTTGACGAGGACGTCGGGCTCCGCCGCATACGAGCGCCCGAAGATCGCCTTCGTCTGCGCGTCGATGTAGCCGACCTGATCCGTTGCCTGATTGCCGCGTCCGAAGTAGGCGCGATCGCGATCGTCCACGAGGGCGAAGATGCTGCGACTGACCGATACCCGCGGCTCGCGCTGGTGCCCAGCTGCGGTCCATGTCTCGCGGAATCGCCGGATCTGCTCCGCCTGGAGTACGTGGAACGGCACGCCGGCGTCCTCGGTCAGCAGCGTCGACGACATCAGGTTCATGCCCAGCTGCCCCGCCCATTCGGCCGTCGCGCGTGAGCCGGCGCCCCACCAGATGCGGTCGCGAAGACCGGGCGAGTGCGGTTCGGGACGAAGCAGACCGGGCGGGTTCGGGAACATCGGCGACGGGTTGGGCTCGGCAAACCCGGCGCCCGAGAGGGCCTGGAGGAAGACCTCCGCGTGATGGCGGGCCATGTCGGCGTCGGTCGTGCCCTCAGGTGGCGCGTAGCCGAAGTAGCGGAAACCATCGATGACCTGCTCCGGCGAGCCGCGGCTGATCCCGAGCTGAAGGCGGCCGCCGGCGATGAGGTCGGCGGCACCGGCATCTTCGACCATGTATAGGGGGTTCTCGTAGCGCATGTCGATGACCGCCGTGCCGATCTCGATGCGCTTGGTACGGGCGCCGATCGCTGCGAGGAGCGGGAACGGTGACCCAAGTTGCTGGGCGAAGTGGTGGACCCGGAAGTAGGCCCCGTCCGCGCCGAGGTCCTCGACCGCCTCGGCGAGCTCGATCGACTGGATAAGTGCGTCCGACCCCGACCGCACCTGCGAGTAGGGCGAGGCCGACCAGTGCCCGAACGACAGGAAACCGATCTTCTTCATCCGGTGAGTCTACGGACGACGGCCGCGCAGGGCCATCCTCATGCTGGTGGAATTCGCCCGGCTCGCCCTCAGACACAGCACGATGCTTCCATCGTGGGTGGGTGTGTGCCGAAGAGGTCCTCCTCGGCGCTCGGTGTTGGATAGGCACGCATGTGCGTCGTGCCGATGCGCTGTGGGCCGCGCCGGCCCCGACCCAGCCTGTCGGTGGCGACGTGAGTCGAAGTCAAAGCCAGGGGCGGCTGCGGGCAGACCGCCAAGAACACAAATGGACTATCTCGCCACGCGGTAGCGGAGGTAGACGACCGTCGAGCTGAAGGTGCGCGTCTCGACGAGTTCGAGATCCACCCGGCGCTCGCGCTGCGGAAAGTACGGGATGCCACCGCCGACGAGCACCGGGTAGACCCTGGCCCGGTACTCGTCGATCAGGCCCAGCGCGGCCGCCTCGGCGGCGAGCGTCGCGCCGCCGATCGCGATGTCGCCCTCCCCCGGTTCGGCACGCAGTCGCTCGATTTCCTCGCCAGGCCGCCCGAGGCCAGGCGGGCATTGCCCTGCACCGCCGACAGCGTGGTGGAGAACACCACCTTCGGGAGCGGCTTCCAGATCGCGGCCCACTCGAGCTCCGCGTCGTCGAGCGAGGGATCCTGGTCGGCGGTCTCCCAGTACAGCATCGTCTCGTACAGCCGCCGTCCAAGCAGATGGACGCCGACCTCTCGCATCTCGTCGATCCAGAAGCGAAAGACGTCCTCGTCGGGCGTCGTCCAGTCGAAATCGCCGTCCGGCCCGACGATGTAGCCGTCGAGCGACGACGCCCATCGAATAGGTCACGCTGCGCATCAGAAGTCCTCCTCGGTGTCGAGACCCAGCCGTACCAGGCTGCCACGAGCGCGAAGCCGGGAGACAGTAGCATCGAGCGTTCGTCCTGCCGGAGGGGCGGGGGCGTGGGTCAGTGCCGTGGCAGTCAGGACCTCTTGTGACGCCCGCGGGATGTTGTCCTGGCACGCCTGAAGAGGTTGGGGCGCGCGCGAACAGGGGGCTTTGGGGAATTGCTCGCAGCTCCCGCGGAGCCGAGTAACCTTCTCAGCGAGCGCGAATGAGCCGAATTGTCATCACCGACTGCGACCACCCGACGATTGAGATCGAGCAAGCGATCTTCGCTCGGGCCGGCTTTGACCTTGACCTTGCCCAGTGCCACACCCCGCAAGAGGTGATCGCGGCGGGCGCTGGGGCCGTCGCGTTGCTTACCCAGTACGCGCCAATCACCGAGGCTGTGATGGCTGCGCTCGCATCCGTCCGAGTCCTCGGTGTGTACGGCGCCAGTCTCGACAACATCGATCTGCCGGCCGCCGAACGACGCGGACTCCGGGTCGTCAACGTGCCCGACTATGGCGTGGACGAGGTCGCCGATCACACCATCGGGTTAGTCCTGGCGTTGACCCGCGGAATCGTCGCGTTGGACCGCGCCGTGCACTCCGGATCCTGGGACTTCCGCAGAGGCGGCGAGCTGCGCCGCGGGAGCGGCCAGCAGGTGGGGATCATTGGCCTGGGACGGATCGGTGCGGCGGTGGCCCATCGGGCGCTCGCGCTCCGCTTCCGGGTCGTGGCCGCCGATCCGCGTCGACCGGCCGTGGAAGGCGTGCGGCTGGTTGAGCTCGAGGAGCTGCTCGCGACGAGCGATGTCGTGAGTGTGACCACGCGGCTTGATCCGTCTACGCGTCACCTGCTGGACGCCGCCGCGCTCGCCTGCATGAAGCCAGGGGCCTATCTCGTCAACACGTCGCGGGGTGGCGTGGTCGATCAGGATGCGCTCGTCGAAGCGCTCCGCTCGGGCCACCTCGGCGGGGCCGCGCTCGACGTCCTCGAGCGGGAACCGATCGCTGCCGACGATCCCCTGCTGAGCCTGCCGAATGTTGTGCTCACGCCGCACGCGGCGTTCTACAGCCGCGAATCGATCGTCGAGATGAAGCGTCGCGCCGCCGAGGCGGTCACTCTGGCTCTTGCCGAAAGTCGTCTTCTCGGTCCCGCCTGAAGAGCCGCGGCACCTGGAGACCTCGCCTCGCAGATCACGACGCGCGTCGCCTCGGCACGCGCTGTTAGCCCCTCCCAACGCGCGAGCGTGCGCGTAGAATGGACGCGTACACCGTACCCTGAGTTCACTAGGTGAAACAGCGGTGACTCGGACCCTAAGCCGCGGCCTCGACGTTCTGGAGGCGCTGGCGCGCGCGGACGGGTACGGGCTCGGGCCGTCGGCAATCGGCCTGCGCGTGGGCCTCGACAAGGCCACCGTGACGCGCCTCCTCCGGACCCTCGTCGAGGCCGGGTACGTGACCCAAGACGCGACGACGCGGCGGTACCGAATCGGCGGCAGGATCCTGTGGTTGGCCCACCGCGTCACGGCCGGTCTGGACCTTCGGACCGTCGCTCGCCCGCACCTCGCGGAGCTTCGGGACGAGCTTGGGGAGACTGTTCATCTCGGCGTGATGGAGGACGTGCGCATCGTCTACGTCGACAAGCTGGAAGCCGAGAACAGCATCCAGTTGGTCTCGGCTATCGGCCAGACGATGCCGCTCCACTCCACGTCGCTGGGCAAGGCCATGCTCGCCGCGCTGCCGGACGAGGAGCGCGAGCGGATCTACGCCCGGATGGACTTCCTGCCGAGGACCGAACGGACGATCTGCGACCTGGCCACATTCCGGGAGGAGATCCGCCGGACGCAGCGCCGCGGTTACTCGACCGACGACCGCGAGAACGAGCCGTTCGGTGCATGCGTGGGCGCAGCGATTGTCGGAGCGGACGGCCGGCCGGCCGGCGCGATCAGCATCGCCGGCCCCCACTTTCGCATCCACGACCGGCTCGAGCACTTCGGCGAACGGGCGCGGGACGTTGCCGCAGCGATCGCCCGCGAACTCGGAGCAGACGCGAGGGGGCCGTTGGACGGCGCCCGCGAGATCCGTGAGGCGATCTGATGTCCCTGCGCGACGAGTCGTCGAAGCTGGCCGGCGTGTTCGCGCCGATCTGCACGCCCTTCGCGGAGAACGAGGACGTCGACGACGAGGCCCTGCGGTTCAACCTCGGGCGCTACGCGGAGAGCGGGATCCTCGGCTATCTCGCGCTGGGTTCGAACGGCGAGAACCGCAGCCTGGCGGAGGACTGAAAGGCTGCTCGTCCTCGACGAGGTCGTGCGCCACAAAGGGCCTGGGTCAGGTGGTCCTCGCCGGTGCCGCGTACGACGGACAGCGCGAGGCGGAGCGGTTCCTCGCGGCCGCGGCGGACCTTGGGGCTGACTTCGGGCTCGTCCTGTCGCCGGGCTACTTCCGGGCAACAGATGACCGACGACGATCCTGTACCGCTACTTCTCCTCCCTGGCCGACGGCGCGCCGATCCCGCTGCTCCTCTACAACGCACCGGGGTTCTGCGGCATCACCCTCGGTCCCGAGCTCGTCGGGCCGCCTGGCCGCGCATCCGAACATCGTGGGGATGAAGGACAGCGCGGCAAGCGGCATCGAGAACTTCCTCCCCTTGGAGGGCCCGTCCTTCCACGTGCTGGCGGGCTCGGCCAACTTCCTGTTCCGGGCGATGATGGGCGGCTCGCCGGGCGGCACGGTATCGCTCGCCAACTCCTTCCCGGAGCTTGCCGTCGAGCTGTTCACGGCCGGGCGCGCGCGCGACGAGGTAACGGGCGTCCCCCTGCAGGACCGGGTCAGCCGCATCAACGCATGCGATTTCCGGGACGCACGGGGTGGCGGGCGTCAAGGCGGCCATGACGCTCGCCGGGTTCCGGGGCGGCATTCCGCGGCGGCCGCTGCTCCCCCTGGAGCCGGCCCAGCTCGACGCGCTCAGGGCGCTGCTCGTGGCGGAGGGGCTCGTTCCGTGACCCGCGACATCCTCGCCGTCGACGTCGGGACCAGCGCGCTCAAGATCGGCGTCTTCGGTCCGGACCTCGAGAAGCGCTGCGAGGCACAGCGCACCTACGAACCCCACATCTACGACCGGGGCAAGGCGGACATCGAGCCCGGAGGCATGGTGGGAGGCACTCCGCGAATGCTGCGCCGAGTGCGCCGCGAGCCTGCGCGGCGTCGGCGTGGTCTCCCTGTCGGTCACGACGCCGGGGCTGACGCCGATGGCCGCCGACGGCACGGCGCTCGCGCCGGCAGTGCTGTTCCTCGACGGACGCTCGCATGCGCAATCGGCCGCGATCCGCCGGACTCGTTGGAGAGAGGAGGTTCCTCGCCGAGACGTGCAACCTTCCCGTATCGGGTGGCTCGTCGCTGTCGTCGATCCTCTGGTTCCGGGACGAGATGCCGGAGGTCTGGGCGGCGGCCGCGAAGTTCGGCCACTGCAACACCTATCTCGTCAAGCGGATGACGGGCCATTGGGCGATCGATCCATCGACGGTCTCGATCACCGGCCTCTACAACACGGCCCGCAACGACCTCACGTGGAACCGGACGGTCCTGCGCCTGGCCGGCATCCCCGAGGACAGGCTGCCGCCCCTCTTGCATTCCCACGAGCAGGTCGGTCGCCTGCTTCCCGCGATCGCCGATGAGCTCGGCCTTCCCCGCGGGTGCTCGGTTCTCTGCGGGGGCAACGACGCGGTGCTGGCTGCGCTATCGGGAGGTCTGACCGAGCCCGGGCGACATCAACATCATCAGCGGGACGTGCGACATCGCCAACGTCTGCACGGACCGCCCGATCGCCTCGCCCAACTTCAACGTCCGCTGCCACGTGATCCCCGGCCGGTGGCTCACCTTCTTCGTCCTCAACACCGGCGGGGAGCGCTGGACTGGTTTCACCGGGTCGGCTGTCAGCGAGCTGAGCGACGACCAGTTCTATGACGAGTACGTCCCGGGCGTGCTCACAGCGTTCCTCCGAGGACCCGGGCCCGGACGCGCGGGAGGCCGAGCTCCCGGCGTACGAGCCGTACCTCGGTGGCAGTCGCTACTCCCTCGAGCCACTCACGGCGGCGTTCAGCGGCCTGACGCTCGAGACCACGCGCGACGATCTGCTGCTCGAGCCTCATTCGTGGCAATGCGATGTATCTCGGTGCGCACCTCAGCGCCGTCGCGCAGCTCGTGAGCCTGCGCGGCACGGGTCGGGATATCCGGAGGCGGGGCGAGGGTACAGCGGGATGCTCGAGGCGAGGCGCCGCTGGACCGGCGCGTTCGAGTACGTCTTCCAGGACCAGTCCTCGTTGCTCGGGGCGGCGATGCTCGGCCAGATCATCAGTCGGGACGGACTGCCCGGTTCACGGTCAGGTCACTCGAGCAGGGATCACAGGAGGCGATCTCATGAGCGCAATTGGCACCGGCTACACGATGAACACGCAGAACGCGAAGCTGGCGGCGGCCGAGCTGGTGGAGCGGGCGAAGGCCGGGCTCAGAGGGCAAGCCCAAGCTGGCCATCCTGTTCGCGACGACCCAGTACGACACAGAGAGCCTCGTCGCGGGCGTCTCCGGGCGGCTTGGTGACGTTCCCCTCTGGGGCGGATCGTCGTCCACCGGCGTATTCCAGGACGCCGGCTGGGTCACGAGTGATGGCGGCGCGGCCAGCCTGATGTTGATCGCCGACCGGCCGGCCGGCGTGGGCGTGGCCGCCGTCGCGCGACGGCGACGGCTTCGCGGCCGGCAAGGACGGCGGCCCAGCAGGCACTTAAGCAACTGGGCGGCCAGGCCAGCGCCCTGCTGACCATCGCGTACATGGGACCGGAAGAGGAGATCCTGCGAGGGATCGCCGAGGTCGCCCCGGGCGTGCCGGTGGTCGGCGGCACGGCATCAGACCATTCGCCCGATGGCAAGTTCCAGCAGTTCGCGAACGGCCATGCCTACAAGAACCACTTCGCCATCGCGGCCATCGGGGGGCCGGTCGGCTACGCATTCACGAATGGGTACCGGCTGACGGGCAAGAAGGCCACCGTCACGAAGGCCACTGGGCGCACCCTGTTCGAGCTCGGCGGCCGGCGGGCCATGGACGTCTACACGGAGTGGGTCGCGCAGAGCCGAAATCCGAGATCGGCGGCGGGGCGCTTCGTGTCGTTCAGCGTGCAGTACCCGCTGCTCTTCCACAAGGACGGGATCACCTATTCCGCGCACCCGGTCAACAGCAACCCGGACGGCTCCATGGACTTCGGTGCCGCAATGAGCCCCGGCATGATCCTCGAATTGGGCGAGGCCTCCGTCAATGGGCTGATCGCCGAGGCGGGCAACGCTGTCTACAAGGCGGCCCTCGGTGTGAACCAGCCGAAGGGCATCCTGCTCGCCCATTGCGGCGGACGCGCCATCGCTCTCGGTGACCGGATCACGGAGATCCCTGCCGAGCTCGAGCACGCCGTGGGTCACCTGCCGCTGATTGGCTATCTCGCGTTCGGCGAGCAGGGCTGCTCGGTGGTCGGGATTCCCACCCATGCCGATCTGAGCCTGTCTGCGCTCGTGCTCGGCTGAGCGTCCATTCCTGTGCTGGGGCGGGCGGGCGTGGAGGCCACCAGGGGCCGACACGGCCTCGCGTCCGCCGCTCCAGGTCCCGGTCGTCCCGCGCCTCAGGTGCGGACGGCAACTTGGAGGATCACGATGGCTGTCGCAACGCGCCGCTACCAGAACTACGTGAACGGGCGGTTCGCGGACCCGCACAGCGGCAAGACGCTGACGGTCGAGAATCCGGCCACCGGGCAGGTCGTGTCCGAGGTCCCGGACTCTACGGCTGAGGACGCCCGGGAGGCGATCGAGCTCGCAGACAAGGCCCAGCGCTCCTGGGAGAAGCGGGCGCCGATCGAGCGGGCCGGGTACCTGCACCGCATCGCGGCGGGGATCCGCAAAGATGCCGAACACCTCGCCCGCGTGTTGTCCGAGGAGCAAGGCAAGCCCCTCGACCAGGCCCGGGGTGAGGTCAACGGGACCGCCGACTACTTCGACTACACGGCTGAGTGGGCCCGCCGCGTCGAGGGTGAGGTCATCCCGAGCGACCGGCCCAACGAGATGGAACTGCTCCTGCGGCAGCCCATCGGCGTCATCGGCGGGATCGTGCCCTGGAACTTCCCCCTGTACGTGCTCGCGCGCAAGGTCGCGCCCGCTCTTCTGACCGGCAACGCGATCGTCGTGAAGCCGAGCGAGATCACCCCGAACAGCACGCTCGAGCTCGGCCGCATCTTCGATGAGGCGGAGGTTCCCGCGGGCGTCGTCAACCTCGTCTGCGGCTACGGTCCGGTCGTCGGGGAGGAGCTTGCCTCGAACCCGCTGATCGGCATGGTGAGCGTCACAGGCAGCATCAGGACGGGCTCCAGGGTGATGGAGCTCGCGGCCCAGAACATCACGAAGGTGAGCCTGGAGCTCGGCGGTAGTGCCCCGGTCATCATCATGCCGGACGCAGACCTCGATCTTGCTGTCAGGTCCATCAAGGCGTGCCGCCTGCTCAACACCGGCCAGGTGTGCGGTGCCGCCGACCGGACGTACGTGGACCGGCACGTTGCCGCCGAGTTCACCGACAAGCTGGCCATTGCCATGGGCGAGGCGACCTACGGGAACTCGCTCGTCGACGAGGGCCGCGACCTCGGACCATTGGTGAGCGCTCGCCAGCTCGAGGCGGTCAGCGGGCGTGTCGAGCGTGCCGTGGCGGACGGCGGCCAGATAGTCACCGGCGGGAAGCGCGCCGCTGACATGCCCGAGGGTAACTTCTACCCTGCGACCGTCATCGCCAACTGTCGGCAGGACATGGCAATCGTCCGCGAGGAGATCTTTGGGCCCGTGATGCCCGTGGTCACGTTCCATGACCTCGACGAAGCCATTGCCTGGGCGAACGATTCGATCTACGGCCTCGCGTCGTCCATCTTCACGAAGGACGTCAACGTCGTCATGCGGGCCTGCAACGAGCTCCGGTTCGGGGAGACGTATGTCAACCGCGAGAACATGGAGAACATGCAGGGGTTCCACGCCGGCTGGCGCAAGTCGGGGATCGGCGGCGCAGACGGCAAGCACGGGGTGCTCGAGTACACGCGGACCCACGTTGTCTATCTGCAGTACGACATGACGGCCGGCCGGCCGTAAGCGACCCGGCCCCAGGCGGCCGCTGCCGCCTGGGGCCACGCTTCATCCACGAGGGGCATCGTGGGCTACGAGCCCACCCAGTTAGCGGGGCGCCCTGAATCAAGCTAGGGCGCCCCGTGCCGAGCGAAGTCAGCGTCCGCCGTCTGCTGCTCTCCTCGACCTTGCGTCCGTGACCAAGGTCGCATTGAGATCGCATCACGGTTACTGACGCGGGCCGCGAGGCGCGCCAGCATGGTCTCAGCAGGGTCGACGGACCGAAGACCGGTCCTCGACAGCCCGGGCGACCGACGCTCGGAAGGAGGCCAGGATCATGTTGAACGAGGACATCGGAAGCTACGCCGAAGGGCAGACCAGGCGCCGCGTTCGGCGCGGCACCATGAAAGGCGACTACGCGGCCGGCCAGGAGAAGAAGCCTCGGCTCGGCACGATCCAGCCGGTGGGTGACTTCGCTGTAGGCCAGGAGAAGCGTCCGACCGACCCCACCGCCCTGCGCGGTGACTTCGCTCGCGGTCAGCGCCAGAAGCCGATCGACTAGCGTCAGGTCATTCCCCACAACCCAGGACCGCCGGGCTGGAGAGAGCCGGGCGGTCCCCCCTTCTGCGATCGGATGGGTTGAGGGTCAACGCCGCCCGCTTGCCTCCTCGCTCAGGCGCAGGGGATCCAGCAGCACGATGCGGTCGCGCGCCGTCTCGATCAGGCCGCGGTCGCGGAGCTCATGCATCGCACGGGCCACGACCTCGCGGACCGAGCCCACCGCGTCAGCGACCTCCTGCTGGCTAACCCGTGCGACGAGCACATCGTCCTCCGGCGTGGCGAGGTCGAGAAGATGCTGAGCCACGCGCTGGTGGACCGTGCGGAAGGCATTTGCCGCCACCTCCTCGAACGCACGAAAGAGCTGCCCGCTCAGCTCCTCGGCACACGCTCGCGCCACGACCGGATCCGCGGCGACGAGGGCCCGCAGGGCATCGGCGCGAAGGGCAAGGACGGATGCCGCGCACACGGCCTGGATGCTCACCGGAGCCGGGCCCCCAAGCGTCAGGGCCAAGCCGAGGACGTCGCCAGGGTGCGCATACAGGACCGTGACCTGGCGGCCGTCGGGGTCGCCCATGAACAACCGGAGAACGCCGGAGACCACGACGACAACCCGGGGAGCCTCGTCGTCGCGGTAGACGACGGCTCCCGGCGGCAGGTCAAGCCGGAGCGCCTCGCCGAGGAGCGCCTCGGCCGCGCGCGGCGGAAGGCGGGCGAGGAAGCCGCCGTCGGGACCCACGCTCGAGGGAGCGCCGCATCCGCCCGATCTATTCGTGGGCGTATCTCCCGCTGAGGCCAAGGCTGGCTGTGGGCCCTAAGGCTGGCAGCCTCCCTCGATCCAGCGGCGGAGCAAGCCCACCCGCTCGACGGGCCAGGGCCCATCGCAGGGCATGTCACCCCCCTTGGTCGCATCGAGGATCGCCTCGGCGTTGCCCTTGACGGCCTCGTAGTCCCAGAGGTCGAACAGGAAGGTCATCGCCCGCCGGTCCCGCTCACGGAACAGCGGCTTGATGTCGGTGCCGAATGTCGGCGCTGGTGTCTCCATCTTGTCGGCCCTCCCGCCAACCTCAACCAGCACGGCGGCCTGCGATACGCCAGGGAATGCGCAGGCCGCAGCTGATCCACTCTCCAATCCTACCTCATGAATTCCGAGTTGCCAGATCGGATTTCCTAGGCCATGATGGGCGCGAATAGACCGCGGCCCCCGACATGCCTGTGTCCCCCGGTCGCGCGCCTCTCCAACTGGGAGAGCGCGGCGACCCGGACATGTCGGGGGCCGTTTCGCGCTCTCGCGGTACCCTGATGCCGGCCCCTGGCGCTGATCGGTCCGTTCCACTCCCGGCCGCGCCCTGCAGCGGGATGCGACGTGCTCAGGCGCCCGGAGGCCGATCGACGAAGGGGCAAGTTGCGCCACTACCGACCCCGTCGCGGCGCCCTCCCGACAGGCCGGGATGCTCGAGCGGTGAGCTGCCGCGTGATGCACGGCGGAGGCGACTTGTCTCTTAATGGCAGAAGACCTGCGACAGTTCGCCTGACCGTTGACACACCCACGAGGTCGACACGATGACCGAGCCAGCCGATCTCCGCGCCCGGCTGCGGGCGTCCGCCGATGCGTTCCTCGCGCTGCGACCGGCCGTCCTGGCCGGCGAGCCCTGGCCGCTCGCCGCTGACTTCGGACACGGCCCGGAAGCTGCCTGGGGACCGCCCGAGGTGCTCGCCCACGTGACGGAGATGCTGCCCTACTGGCTCGGAGAGGTGGAGCGCATCCTGGCCGGCTGGCCGACGCCGGTGCCCTTCGGACGGGTGGCCACCGACAAGGTCCGGATCGCGATCATCGGCCGCGATCGGACCGTTCCCCTGCGGGAGCTCTTCGATCGCGTCGAGGCGGATGTCGCGCGCTACGAGCGCCGGCTCGCCGACCTTGGCCCGGCCGACCTCGCCAGACACGGGCTCCATCCTCCCGCGGATCCATCAGCGTCCAGACCGTCCTGGACCTGATCGTCGTGGAGCACCTCGAAGAGCACTGCGCGCAGCTCCGCGAGCTGCTCGTTGCCGCCGACTGACGAGATCTCCTCTCTGAGATCGCGGCCGAACGGGCGTGGTGAAGCCGTCCGGGCCGGATCCAGAGCCCTAAGTGCATGTTCCCGCACAGAACTGCCCAGCCTGATGCTTGTGCTTCCTGTCCGGCGAGTGCGTCGAGCAGGATGCCGTCGTCGGTCCATCAATCACTGGGCGGCGCGACCCGGCCAGCTGGCCCCGGCTGGTCCTCCGTCCCCCCGAGATACGGCCGGAGGAGCGAGGCTCCCAGGAGGAGCGCCGCCTGGACCTCGCGAAGGTCCGTCGGCCGACCGCCGACCGAGGCTGCCCGATAGGGGATCTGGCCTGCATCCGAGAAGTCGTCCTCGGCGACCAGGATCCCGAACGTGCGCCCGATCCCGGGCTCGACGATGTCGTCGAGCGGGCTGCCGCCTCGCTCGGCCGCGTCGATATCGATCAACCGCTCGGCGTTCTCCGGCGAGGCCTCGGTCAGGGCAATCGTGATGACCTCGTGCGGGTCGGTCACGTTGAGGCACGAGAACATCCGATTGGAGGTGCCGAACCCGGTCCCGTGGAACCAGGCTTCACGGAAGTCCTCGTAGGTCTTCCCCTCCTTCAGCCTGCGTCGGACGATTGCCACGACGATCATCGGATCATCCTTCCCCTGCGATCTCAGATCTCACGTCGATGCTAGCCCGGCAGGGTCGAGATGGGAGGCGGGTCCATGCGCAGGGCTCTGAGCCCTCGCCGCCCCCCGGACACCCGGTGCGCTTCCCATCCCGCAAGCGCAGCGGAGCGCCCGGTGCGGCGCTGGGGTCATGCCGACCGTTTTCGGCCCGGATTGAACGCTTTCGGGTAGCGCGTCGTCATCTCGACGAGAGCCATGAGCAGCGAGCGCCGGCGTGTCGGCGTCGCCCGGCCCTCGGTACTGTTGGATGGAGGTCCCGCTGATGCGAACCCGCACACGATCTCTCGCCCTTGCGGCGCTCCTCGTCGGCGTCCTCGCTGTGCCCGTCTCGAGCGTCGCCGCGACCGGACCACAGGTATCGGCTTTGACCTGCCGGGCCGGCAGTTCCGCCTGTCCGATCCGGATCACCTTTGCTCCCGGTGCCTACTCCGCACAGGCGACCGGCTCGCTGGCGAGCCCGTCCGGCGCTACCTGGTTCGTCGTCCGGGCGCGGGCGAACCAGTCCGCGATCGTGATCGTGGAGGGCGCCGGACCCACCCGCGGCATCGTCTACTTCCCAAACCACCACTACTCCGGGATGCCCGGTGGACGGGTCTTCGACGGGCTCCTCCCGGTCTCGGGCGACTATCGCATCCGGGTGTCCGAGGACACCATGGCCCAGCCCTGGCACGGACCTGTCACGGTCCTCGTCGTCGCCTACTGACGGGCTCGACTCACAGGTCTTGGAGCGATGTCGGCCCCCACACGACAAACGGATCGTTAGCGGGGTCGGCTCACCCTTCCACAGCGTCCGAAGGCTGGGCGGGGCCAGCTGGGCGCAGACCACGGCCGGGTCCGCGGCATCCGTCGAGTCGATCGACCGTCGGCTACTGCCTCCGGAACGTCGACACCATCAGAACGGAGACGAAGGTCGCAACGCCGGCCGCCGCCACGAGGACCGCCAGGTCAGCCAGTCCTCGCTGGCCGCCGAGGCCGGTCGCCGACCAGATCGCGTCCCGGAAGGCAAGTGACCCCGGGACGGCCGCGGCGCCGGCGACGGCAGCGCGCACGAGGCGTCGATGGGTGCCCGGCGAGGGGCTCGGCGCAACGAGGCCGAGCCAGGCGCCCCCGGCGACCACGAACGCAAACATCGCGCAGGCGGCGACAGCCCCCACCAGGACGACAACGGGCGACGGACCCTCTTCGCGGATCGCTGTGAGCGCGAGGGCGGTGGCGAACGCCAGGGCGACGAGGGCGGCCGCGGTCACGGGCCGGCGGCGGACCAGCGGCGCCACGCGCACGTCCGCGAAGGTCGCGACCGTCGCCAGCGGATGTCCGGCCGACCCGAGACGATCGGCCCATTCGTGGGCGAGCGTGAGTCCATCGGCGATCCAGTCAGGTAGGTCCGCGTCCACAGGCTCGGGGCGGACCCGCGCGAGAGCGATCGTCCCGGCGACGACGACGCAGGTCGTGAGCGCGAGCGCCAGGGCCGAGGCGGCGGCGATCGCGTCGTGGCCCACGTCGGACCGACCGCCGAGCAGGACCCCGGCCCAGTCGGCGGCGAGCGTCGCGAGAGCGATGGCGACGGCGAGCCAGATCGCCCGGACGACGCCCGTGAGCCGTGCCACGGGCAGCGGTTCGGACCGTCGGCAGAGCATCAGCCGGGTGCCCGCAACGAATTCCGCGAGCGGCACGAAGAACAGCGCCAAGGAGACGAAGGTGTCGTAGGGGTCCTCGGCCCACGGCACGTGCACGTAGATCGGGTGCACCAGCTTCGTCGCGATCGTGAAGACCTCGAAGGCGGCGGCCGCGAGCAGCGCGGCCCGCACGGCGCGCCAGATCGCGGGGCGCCGGAGGTCTCCAGGCAACAGGACGGTGGTCGAGCCGAGAGCTTGACTGGTCACGGATGGAGTCTCGGCCGCTACGGTCCCGTGGTCAACGGGTCCGATCGCAGGTACGGCTCGGCAAAGCCACTGGCCTCCGCAGGTCGCGCCAGGTTCGTCCACCCTGCCCGGACGAGACGCGCAGTGCCTGGCCGACGGGTTGAAGTCTGGCCCGGGTCCCGCGACGTCCCGGCGTTCCCCATTCGCTGGGAACCTGCTTCCGGTGGCGGGAAGCGGCGGCCTGGCGCGGCGGCACCGCCTCACCCGACGCGAGCGAGGTCAGCACCGTCGCGGATCTGACACCCGCACTCCCTCGACGAGAATGGCCACTGCGAGCACCGCGATCACGCCACAGGTGACCACGATCCCGAGCCGCACGAACGCATCGATCAGGCGGCCAACAGCGAGGTATTCGAGGCCGATCAGGCCCAGGACGATGGCAACAACTGTGTACTCGACGATGACGAAGCGGTTGCCGGCGAGCAGGTTGTGCTCACGCACGATGCCGATCACTATTCTCCTCCTTCAAGAGACACCGGGAGGTATCGGGGGCGCTGAGGTTCGCGCGCGATCGGGCTACCCCCGCGCGCGGAACCAGAGGAGCGCGGCGAGGTAGGCGATGCCGCCGGCGGCAGCAACGACCGCGAAGTCGGTGCCGTTCTCTCCCCGGGCGGTGGCCCACAGGAAGCCGATGATCGCGACGAGGAGAGCGACGATCCCGGCGACGGCGGCGGCGGCGACGTTGAACGAGGCGAGGCGCTCGTCCAGCGGCCGACCGGCGAGGGCGCCGACGGTCTCGCTGCGCCCGCCGAAGACGACGAGGAACGCACTCCAGAGCGCCATCACGGCGAACATGCCGATCCCGACCGTCGGTTGCCCGCCCATCGCCGAGGCGGCGAAGAAGAGAGCACCAAGCACAAGCCCGAAGGCTGGCGTCCCCCACCTAGCGTGCATCCTGGTCTCCATGGAACAGGTCCTCCACGGGCTTCCCGAAGTACCGCGCGAGCGCGATGGCCAGGGGCAGCGACGGCAGGTAGCGGCCGGTCTCGATGGCGTTGATGGTCTGGCGCGACACCCGCATGTCCTTGGCGAGGTCCTCCTGGCGGAGGCCCCGACCGACCCGCAGCTCCCGCACGTCGTTGCGCATCGATGGAAAGATACCTTGACATTCCGACCCGTGTCAAGGCCCTTTTACATCGGCGGCCGATAGCGCGGGTCGAGGGGCGACCGTGTCCTGAGGACAGCGACTCTTCTGTCGGGCCCGGGCGGCGTCGACCGGTCCCAAGTCCATTCACAGGCTCTAGCTCGGGAGTGAGGTCGCGGTCTGCGCGAGCACGATGGACAGATGGCGCGGAGCGCCACGTGGAGCCTCGCCTCGCGACCCCGGCCCATACGAGTGGGTGGATCGACTTCTCGCGGACCGCCAGACTCAGGCATCGCCGTGGACGACGAGGACGGGGATGGGGCTGTGGGCCGCTACGTGGGCGGATACCGAACCAAGGAGCGTGCTCCCGAGACGGCCCAGGCCCCGCGTTCCCATGACGACGAGGTCGTACTGCCCCGAGGCGGCCGCATCGACGATCGTCTGCGCGGGCTGACGGCCCCCGACGGCTTCCGTCGCCGCCGGCGGTCCACCGTTCGCGATGATCGCGTCCGCCTCGGCCTCGAGGAGGGCCTGGGCGCTCCGGAGAGCCGCCTCAAGGTCGCGCGAGTAGTCCGGTTCGCCCTCGAAGCCGGGTGGGATCTTGTACACATCGAGCAGTGTCAGTGTCGCTCCCAGCGCACGGGCCAGCCCGGCCGCAGTCAGCGCCGCATGTCTCGAGTGGACGCTCCCATCCGTGGCGACGAGAATCCGTGAGAACATCCCGCACCCCCTATGTCGGGTCGTCGCTCCAGCGGGTGGCTCTCGCGCCACCCGTCCAGCCGCGCCCTTCGCGAGTATCGCCCCGGTGACGCGACCTGACCAGCGCTGACACGCAGGACAGGCCGCGCGCGCCTGCCCCGCCCCCCCGCATCATCGTCGAGGATCGGCGACGATCTGCGCCACCGCAGCGATCGCCGCGGGCCACGCCAGGAGATGGAGCCGTGTCACTCGAAGGGAACAAAGCGCTGGCCTGCCGGCTGTACGACGAGGTCTTCGGGGCCGGCAACCTGGACGCGGCGGACGAGGTCCTCGCCCCTGACTGCCTGAGCCATGCCGCCGGGCTCCCGTCTGTCCAAGGGACGGACGGGATCAAGCTCCAGGCGACGATCCTGCGGGCCGCCTTCCCGGATCTGGCGGTTGCCCTCCTCGACCAGCTCGGCGAGGGCGACCGAGTTGCAAGCCGATGGCGAGGATCAGGGACGCACACTGGACCGATGAGCATGCCGGGCGGGACGGCGCTCCTTCCGACCGGGCGACACGTCAGCTGGGAGGAGATCCGGATCGACCGGTTCGCCGACGGACGGATCGTCGAGTCGTGGTTCATCCCCGATCGGCTTGGCCTGATGCTCGCGCTCGGGGCGCTCGGGTAGTGGAGGTCTAGGGCCCTTGCCAGCACCCGAGGTCAGGACGCGACCGTGACAGCCTCGGCGACCATCTCGTCCAACCAGCGCTTCGCGTGGCCGAGGGTCCCCTGGCCGGCGCTCGGGGTTGCCGCTCTCATGCTCGTCGGGCTGCTGGCCGTGTCCGGTGCCTACGGCTTCCACGGCGACGAGATGTACTACGTCGTGGCGGGCCAGCACCCTGCCTTTGGCTACGTCGACCAGCCTCCCCTGACGCCGCTGCTCTCGGCCGCCTCGGTGGCCCTGCTCGGGGTCTCACCGACGGCCGTGCGCCTGCTGCCCGCCGTCGAGATGGCGCTCATCGTGATCCTGGTCGCGCTGATGGCGCGGGACCTGGGCGGATCGCGCCGGGCGCAGATCCTGGCGGCGATCACCGCCGCCCTCTCCGGCTACCTCGGGGCGGGCCACCTCGACACCACCACCGATCCCGACCTGCTCGCCTGGGCGCTCATCCTGTGGCTCCTCGTGCGGCTGCTCGCCGGTGGCGACCGACGCCTCTGGCTCGCCCTCGGCCTGATGGCCGGGATCGGCCTGGAGAACAAGGACACGCTTCTGTTCCTAGGTGCCGGGCTGGCCGTCGGGCTCGTCTTCGCCCGGCGCTGGGAGGTCGTCCGCTCGCCGTGGACCTGGGCGGCCGTCGGGATCGCGCTCCTGCTCTGGGCGCCGAATCTCGCCTGGCAAGCGGCAAACGGCTGGCCGCAGATCAGCATGGCACGAGCCATCGCCGGGTATGCGGCCGACAACCGCGCCCAGGTCGTGCCGCTCCTCTGGCTGTTCACCGGCCCGCTGCTCTTCCCAGTCAGCCTCGCAGGTCTGGCCTGGGTGCTGGTCGCGAAGGCGGCCGCGTTCTGGCGACCCATCGGGATCGCCGCCCTGGTCGCGCTTGCCCTCGTCGTGATCAGCGGCGGCAAGGCCTACTACGCCATCGGCAGCGCGCCGGTGTTCATGGCGGCCGGGGCGATCCTCCTGGACCGCTGGCTTTCTCGGGGTCACTTCCGCCTCAAGGTCGCGGGCTTCGGGACGGCCGCCGTCCTGTCCGGAGCGTTGATCGCCTACCTCACACTACCGATCCTGCCCATCGCCGCGTTCGCCACCTCGACGCTCCCCGCGACTGTCCCGGACACGGCCAACCAGATCGGCTGGCCGCAATTCGTCTCGACCGTGGAAGGGGTGGTCGCCGCGCTGCCGGCCGACGAGCGCACCCACGCGGTGATCCTAACCAACGACTACAGCGAAGCGAGCCCGCTCATCCTGCTCGGCACCGGGCTGCCCCCGGTGTACTCGGGCCACAACGCCTACTGGGACTGGGGACCCCCGCCCGCCGACCGCACGGTGGTCGTCCACGTGGGGGACTGGAGGCCGGCCGACTGGAGCTCCTTCTTCGTGGGCTGTCACGACGTGGCCCACGTCGACGACGGGCTGGGCATCCAGAACGGCGAGCAGGGAGTGGCCGTGACGGTCTGCACAGGCCTGCGGGCTTCGTGGGCTGCGATGTGGCCGGCGCTCCGGACCATCTCTTAGCGTTTCGGCCTGGCGAACGTGGGTCGAGACCAAGTCACGGGTAGGTAAGCGTGAGCGCCCTCCGCACGTGCGTCGAGCCAAGTCTCGCTCCGTGCCCATCGCCTCTCCAATGAGGTCACTCGCGCGGTAGGCGAGGCGCAACGCTTCGTCCTTCCGGAGGACAGCGTCGTGCTCTCCCCCGACTCACGGTCGTGTTACTGGGCGGTGGCGCCACCGTCCGGCTGTCATTCGTGCGATTCGGTTCGCGTTGCTGAAGAGCCGGAGGCCTCTTGCCGGATTCGTTGGACGAGCAGCACGCTCGCAGCATGTCGACACCGAGACATGAGCAGGATCAAGTGACATCGTCGCTCGTCGACAGACTGATCGCCCGCAACCTCGCGGAGATCCACGCCGCGGGGCTGCGCTCGAGCTCCTCGAGTCGAAGCGGCTCCCTGACGGTGGGTTCCCCCTCGAGAAGCGGGTCGGACCACTCGAAGTACCGTCGCGAGCCGTGGCACATTCGCCGACTGGGGTCCCGCCGGCACGCGCCGCAGCAACCCGCTCATGACGAATCGGGCACTCCGCGTTCGACGAACCGCGCCGCCCACGTGCGACAGCGGTCGAGACAGGACTATCGACGGCTGCATCGCGTCCAGGCGGCCCATGGCCCCGAACGTCATGGCTGGCGTACGTTCGCGCAACAAGGGGCAGCTAACAGGCAACCGGAGGGCGGCGTGGCCGACTATCGCGACGCGGCGGGACTCCCAGCCGAGGACCCAGGCCCAACCGAAGCCGCTGATCGCTGGATCGGGATCGAGGCCGCCGCCCGTCACCTCGCCATCCCGACCCGCACGATGTACCGGCTCGCCCAGCGTCACAGCGTCCCCGCCGTCAAGGTCGGCAGAACCTGGCGCTTCAGGAGCTCCTCCCTCGACGCATATCTCGAGCGCGTGATGCTGGCGCAGGCCTCTGACGATCTCGCGCCCGCGGCGGCCGCCTCGCCGATCAACCCATGGGCGGAGCTCGACTCGGTCGAGAGTGACGGCTGGGAAGAGATGCTCAGGCGAGCTCGCGACACTCGCGGGACCGGGCGAGATTGCCCACTACCTCGACACCCGACTTCGCCAGATCTACCACGTCGATATCGTCGGGCTGATGCGCCTCCAGGGCGACGAGCTCGTCACGCTCGTTGAGAGCGACGAACTCGGTGTCCCGACTGGTGCCCGCTTCACGCTCGAGTCGACATCCCCGCTTCTCATCGCCCTCCGGCGCGACGAGCCCTGCGTCATCGAGGATCTCGACACTGACCCCGCCTACCAGAGCGAACCGATCCGCCAGTTCGGGATTCGCTCGTTGGCCTGCGTCCCAGTCCGGTTCGGCGACCAGACCTGGGGCGTCCTGGCGCTCGCGAGCTTCAGGCCCGGAGCAGTCCCGGTCAATGATCTCGGGCGCCTCGGCGCAATCGCGAACCAGGCGGGCCTCGCCCTGCATAACGCGCAACTGCTGCACGAGACGGTCCGCTGGAGCCAGCAGCTCGAGCGGATCGAGGCACTCTCCCGTGAACTGAACCGATCCCGCGCCGTCTCGGCCGTCGCCGAGGCCGTCGCGAGCCAGATCGAGTCGGTCATCGACTGGCACGGGCTGCGCTTCTACCTGCTGGCCGACGACGGTCTCACCCTCGAGCCGATCAAGCTCGCCTACAAGGTCGACCACTACGCCCGCCATACCCCCGACCTCGTCCGCCTGCGCCTCGGCGAGGGCCTCGGCGGCCACATCGCGGCCACAGGCATGGCCGAGATCGTCAACGACGCGGCCCACGATCCGCGGACGCGGCGGATCCCCGGGACCGCCGACATCGACGAGTCGATGATCGTCGTGCCGCTGCGCTACGAGGACAGCCTGCTCGGGGTGATCGAGCTCTTCCGCCTCGGCCGTGGGGCGTTCGACGCGACCGACCTGCGGCTTGCCCAGATCGTCGGCGCTCAGGCGTCTGTTGCGATCGTCAACGCCCGCCAGGTCGAGGAGCTGGAGCGGCGGAGCGCCGCGCTCGAGCGCCGCTTGGCCAGCCAGCGCCAGCTGCTGGTGATCACTGAGCGGCTCCTCCTCCACCGCGAAGGCCGTGCGGTGTTCGAGGCAATCGCTGACACGCTCGCGGAGGTCGTTCCGCACGACACGCTCACGATCTACCTCGTCGACCGAGCCGCCGGCTGCCTCGTCCCGACCTTTGCCCGTGACGAATACGCGGAGCAGATCCTTGCGAGCCGCCCGGCCCTCGGCGCCGGGATTACCGGCGACGTCATCGCAAAGGGAGAAGCGGAGATCATCAACGACGTCACCAGCGATCCTCGGGCGATCCAGATCCCGGGCACTCCCGTTGAACCGGAGGCGATGATCGTGGCCCCGATCCGCACCTCCGAGGGCGTCATCGGGGCACTGAGCCTGTACCGGGCAAGCCGGGAGTTCGAGACCGACGACCTAGAGCTCGTCCGCCTCTTTACCAACCACGTCGCGATCGCCCTCGAGAACGCCTCGATCCATGACCGTCTCATCGAGGCGGCCGTGACTGATCCGCTGACCGGGCTCCCGAACCGCAGGCTGTTCAGCGATCGGGTCAACCACGCCCTCGCCCGGCGAGGCCGGTTCGGGAAGGGTGTCGCCGTCCTGTTCCTGGACCTCGATGGCTTCAAGCTGGTCAACGACAGCCTCGGCCATGCAGCGGGGGACGAGGTCCTGGCGGCGGTCGCGACCCGCCTCCGCGCCTGCATGCGGGCCACCGACACGATCGCCCGTCTCGGCGGCGATGAGTTCGCCATCCTGCTCGAGGATGTCGAGGACGACGCCGAGACCGTCGCAGCCGCCGAGCGGGTGATTGCGGCGCTGGCCCACCCGCTGGCCCTCCCGGGCCGCGAGGTCTCGGTCCGCGCGAGCATTGGCGCCGCCGTGGACCGCGGTGAGCCGGGCGTGACCGCAGTCGACTTGCTCCGCAACGCAGACACGGCGATGTACCAGGCGAAGGCGACCTCGCGCGGACGCCTCGCGCTCTTCGAGCCAGCCATGCACGCTCGCCAGCTGGTCCGCCTCGAGCTCGAGGGCGAGCTTCGCGACGCCCTCGACGCGGGCCATCTGCGGCTCGTCTACCAGCCGATCGTCGTCCTCGCGACCGGCCAGATCATCGGGGCAGAGGCGCTCCTCCGCTGGGACCGCGCGGGAACCCCGATCGGGCCCGACCAGTTCATTCCGCTCGCGGAGGAGACGGGCGACATCGTACCGATCGGTCGGTGGGTCCTCGCGGAGGCCTGCCGGCAAGCGCGCCGCTGGCAGCGGGAAACGCGCGTGGCCGACTTCGCGATCTCGGTGAACGCATCAGCACGCGAGCTCGTCGAGCCCCAGTTCATCGCGGAGGTGTTTGGAACCCTCGCGAAGTCCGGACTGGCGCCTGAACATCTCACGCTCGAGGTCACAGAGAGCGTGCTCCTCGCCGATGAGACGGCTGCAGTCGAGACACTCCGCGCGCTCCGGGCCGCGGGGGTTCACATCGCCGTCGACGACTTCGGTACCGGGTATTCATCGCTGAGTTACCTCGACCGCCTGCCTGTGGACGGGCTCAAGATCGACCGCTCGTTCGTCCAGGGGCTCGCGCCCGGGCGCGGCAAGAGTGCCCTTGTGAGCGCGACCCTCGGTTTCGCCCGCGCCCTTGGCCTCACGGTCACCGCAGAGGGTGTCGAGACCGATGAGCAAGTCCGCAAGCTCAAGGAGCTCCGCTGTCGCCTAGCCCAGGGCTTCTACTTCGCGCGACCGCTCAACGCGGAATCGCTGGCCGAGCGGCTCGCCTCTGGCCGATCTTACCCAACCCCACCAGGCTCGCGGCCGCTTCGATCTCGATCCCCTTCGCGACCGCGACACCAAACCGCGTAAGCATTCGCCGAGAAGCGCGAACACCTCCCGGCGGGCGACCCTATCCGCGACGCAGCTCCGCCAACGCCGCTGCCAGGGCGTCGTACTGCCCCATTGAGTTGTACAGGTGGGCCGAGATGCGGATCAGGCGTCGCGGGACCTGCTCTCCGCTCGACCAGGCCTGCGGCCACGGGAGGACCGGCACCTCGATGCCGAAGCGCTCGCGGAGGACCACCTGCAATGGGTCGTCATCGAGCGGCGAGAGCGCGGTGCTGGGAGACGGATCGCCCGGCAGCAGCACGGCCGCCATCGATCCGAGCATTTCGTCGGGAGCCGGCGGAACCACCCCGAGTGCGCGGCAGATCGCGTCGCGTCCGGTCCGAGCCAGCCGGCGGTTGGCCGCCCTCACCTCGGGCCAGCCTCCCGGCAGAAGCGAGCCGACGAAGCGGATCGCCGCCGGGATGCACAGGCAGGCCGTCGGATCGAACGTGCCCGTCCAGTCGAACTCGAGGCGGTACCGGGATCGATCGGTGCGGGTCGTGTTGGCCCCATGCGAGATGGCGAGCGGGCGGATCGCGGACCTGCGGTCGGCGCGCACGTAAAGGAACGCCGCGCCCTTCGGCGCACACAGCCACTTGTGGGCGTTGCCCGTGTAGTAGGCGGCGCCAAGCGCGTCGAGCTCGAGCGGAAGCATGCCGGGCGCGTGGGCGCCGTCGACGAGGGTTTCGACACCGCGGCGCTGCAGCTCGGGAACAAGCTCCCCGAGAGGCAGGACGAGCGCCGTCGGGCTCGTAACGTGGCTGAGCAGCGCCAGGCGGGTGTGCGACGTCACGCACCCGAGGATCGCGCCGAGCGCGTCGCCCGGGGCGGCGATCGGGAACGGGACGTGCGCCACCACCACCCGCGCGCCGTCCCGCTGGGCGGCGAAGCGCAGCGCGTTGACGCTGGCGTTGTACTCGTGGTCGGTGGTCAGGAGCTCGTCGCCGGGTGAGAAATGGAGCGAGCGAAGCACCGTGTTCACACCGGCAGTCGCATTCGCCACGAACGCCAGGCCCTCGGGATCGGCGCCCAGGAAACTGCCCAGCTCCTCCCGGGCTACGTCCAGGAGCCGTTCGAGGTCGCGCGAGAGGAAGCGCACCGGCTGCGCCTCCAGCCGCTCACGCAGCGACTGCTGGGTGTCGAGAACCTCCCGCGGACAGGCGCCGAACGAGCCGTGGTTCAGGAAGAGTGGCGCCGGGCTCGATGAGCCAGTGCGCGGCGAGATCCGGATCCGTGGCAGGGGACCCGTGCGCGGTCGACGTGGGCTGACTGGTGAAGCCGCCGGGCCCGGCCCCCTCCGGGCCTCGCTTCCGATCGTGCATGATGTCCCCGCTCGACGGAACCGTGACTACCCCTCGCCTCGCTGGTGCTCGTCGACGACGAGGCGGTTGCGACCCGCGGCCTTGGCAACGTAGAGGTTGTGGTCCGCTCGAGCCAGGATGCTTGAACGCGTGTCGCCATTCCCCGCTGCGGTGGCCCCGATGCTCACCGTGAGCGAGAGTTGGCCGGTGATCCGGCTCCACTCGTGCGTCGCGACTGCGTTGCGGACGGCCTGCAGCGCGCCCTTCGCTGCGCACATGTCCAGCCCGGGCAGAGCGACGAGGAACTCCTCCCCACCCAGTCGGGCCACGAATCTCGAGTGGAGCGGGACCGGGTCGGAGGCCGCCGGGAGCGACCCCTCGAGCACCCGGGCCAGCTCGAAGATCGCCCGGTCGCCGACCTCATGGGAAAGCGTGTCATTGACGCGCTTGAAGTGGTCGGCGTCGATGATCGCGACGACGAGCGGGGCTCCAGCGACGACATCCTCCAGGTACAGCGGGAGCTCTTCGTCGATGAACCGGCGATTCGGCAGCCCCGTGAGCGCGTCCGTCCGCGCCTGGCGCCAGAAGCGCTGTGCATCGTGACGTGCCTCGGCCGTCTCGAAGAGCGCCTGGCGGGTCCGCGCATTCGCCTCGCGATGCAGGGAGCTGAGCCGAAGTGATTCGGCGTGGAACACCTTGTACGTCTGGTACGCCTCCTCGAAACGCCCTTCCGCGGCGCAGAGCTCGCCCTCGACGCGCAGGAGCTCCACCGCGATGCCTCCGAGGCTCCGCTCCGCACAGATCACCCGGCAGCGCTCGAGACTGGTACGGGCTCCCTCCGGGCGACCCTGCATGAGCTGGACCTCGCCGAGCGTGAGCAGGAGCCCGGCCGGTGTGTCCGCCTCGATGTCGCCATGCACGCCCAGCGCCTCGATGCCGGCTTCGAGGGCCGCCGCTGCAGCTTCGTATTCCCCGATGCCGATGTGCGCCCGGGCGATCGTGTCGAGGAGCGGCGGTGACAGGCTGATCGAGTTGTCCTCGGCCAGACGACGCAACTCGCCGGCGGCAGCCCAGGCACGCTGTCGATCGCCGCCTTCGACCTCCGCGTACGCCAGGTTGTTCAGGACGCTGATCTGCCGCTCCACGTCGCCGACGGAGAGGAAGAGCCGCTCCGCCTCCCGGTACCGCTCGCGTGCTGCCTCGAGCGACCCGTCCACGGCCAAGGCGTCTCCCAGCCGGACGAGGAAGTTCCCTCGCGTGCGCGGTTGCGTGTCGTCGTCGAGCAGCTCGAGGGCACGCAGCGCATGGTCCAGGCCTGATGCCGAGTCGCCGATGCTCTCGAAGATCGACGAGAGGACGAGGTGGCTGCGTGCCAGCAAGGATGGGGGCCCGTGCTCGCGCGCCCAGTGGTTCACCTCGGTGGCAAGGACCGCGGCCTCGGTGGCCTGCCCGACCCGCAGGCGCATGTCGGCGACTACGAGGCGAGCGCGCATCTGCATGTCCGTCGCGCCGGCCTCGAGGGCTTGCCTCTCGATCTGGACGGCGCGCTCGAGACGCGTGGCTACATCCGCCGAGCGGTGATATTCGAGGTCGTCGAGCAACTGGCCGAACGCAGCTCGCGGCGCGTCCATCAACCCGTTGCGGCGTCCGGGGCCGAAGCGTTGCCCTGGGCAGCAGTGCCTGCCCTCGCCCAAGCCTTTGCCGCCTCCGGGTGCCCGAAGAGGTAGCCCTGCCCGAACTCGACCCCGAGGGTGCGCAGGGTGGCGGCCTCCTCCTCGGTCTCGACTCCCTCGGCGATGAGGCGGCAGCCCGCGGTGCGGGAGAAGTGGCGCATGCCGACCACCATCGCCTGGCGACCCAGGTTGGCATTGACCCGCCGGACGAGGCTGATGTCGAGCTTCACGAAGTCCGGGCGCAGGTCGATGATGTGGCCGAAGTTGGCGACCCCCGCCCCCGCGTCGTCGACCGCGAGGCGGATGTCGCGGCCGAGCGAGCGGATCGCTTTGCGCACGGCTTCGTAGTCCTCGATGAGCTCGTGCTCGGTGACCTCGAGCACGATGGGGCGGTCCGCCGCCCAGAGGATCTCGCGCAACCGCCCGGGAGCGGCGAGCAGGCGCGGCGAGACGTTGAGGTCGAGCCAGGTGCCCGCCGGCAGCGCCTTCGCCGCGTCCACAGCCGCCTCGAGGGTTGCGAGCTCCAGCTCCGGGCCCAGGCCCACCGTCCAGGCGTCGGCGAAGCAGCGGTCGGGGCGCTGGCCCGAATCGAAGCGGGTGAGCGCCTCGTAGCCCATGGCTTCACCGGTCCCGAGATCGACGATGGGCTGGAACACGGGGTGGAAGGCGCCAGTGGCGATGGCGGCATCGAAGGCGTCGCGCCGCTCGCGCTCGACGCGACGGGCATGCATCCGCTCGCCGAGCAGCGCGCTCGCGGTGGCGCCGATGTCGAGGACGGTGGGGCCTCTGTCGAGGAGGACTTGAGCGAGGCGCGCGTCGGCGGTCACAACGGAGACAACTCCGTCGATCTGGTCGCCGTAGGAAATCGGCCAGACCGCCGCTGCCCGGGCACCGAGCTCGCTGAGTGCGCGACCCCAGGTCCCGTCGTCTTCGCTCGGTATCCAGGCCTCCGCCCACGAGCCACGCGGTGCCTGCTCGTGCACCTGTCTGGCCCGGAGGGCAGGGCGTCCCTGCTCCTCCGGGAACCCTGGCGGCGCATGGAAGGCAAGGGCGGTGATCGTGTCGCCCTCACCGAAGGCGAAGACGGTCACGAAGTCGAATCCCGGCAGGGCGCCGAGGCCATCGCACACGGCCTGCGCTGTTCCTTCGAGAGACGCTGCCGAGGGCATGGCGTGCAGAGCTGCGTCCAGCGCCGACCGAACGCTCGCGGCAAGGCCGAGATCGACCTCCATCTCGCGCTCGTGCGTCCGGTCGCGCCCGATCTCCACGAAGCCAAGGAGCGTGCCCCCGGCATCCCGGATGGGCGAAAGCGAGATCTCGTCCTCGAACAGGCTTCCGTCCCGCCGACGATCGCTGAGGATCCCGCTCCACGGCTCTCCGCGGCGGATCGCGTCGTCGACCGCCACGTACGCTTCCTGCGGCAGGTCGTCGCTCCGAAGCACGCTCGCGACCGTCCGGCCTACAAGCTCGGCCGCGGGATAGCCGGTCAAGCGCTCGAAAGCGGGGTTCGCATATTCGACGACCCCGCCCGGGTCGGTCAGGATGACGAGGTCCGTCGTGTTCTCGACGGCTGTCGCGAGGCGGGCGCGCTCGAGCTCGGCGCGCCTGCGGGCGGCGATGTCGATGACGAATGCCACGGTGGCCGGGCCGTCGGCGAACGCCGCGCGCGTCAGGTACATGAGGATCGGAAACCTGCTCCCGTCCCTGCGCAGGCATTCGGCCTCGTAGGCGTCAGGGACGGAAAGGCCTTCCGCCCGACGCCGGATGTTCTCGGCAACGGTGGTGCGCCAGTCCGGAGCAAAGAGCTCAAGAGGCGCGGCGCGCTTCAGTTCCTCGAGGCTCGAGAAGCCGAACATCTCAAGGTAGGTCGGATTGGCATACGTGATGTCGGCGCCGCGTGTGATGTTGATCGCGACAGGCGCGGACTCGAACATCAGCCTGAAGCGGTTCTCGCTCTCCCTGACGGCTTGCTCGGCGGCTCGCAAGGCGGTGACATCCCTGGCGGCGACGACGTAACTCTCGACCGAGCCATCCGCAGCGAGGCGCGGCGTCACCCTGATCTGGACAGGGCTGACTGACCCATCGGCGAGACGCCGGTCGGCTTCGCCCAGCCACGGCCGCCCTGCCCCGGCGACCGCAGCGAGGGTCGCAACCGTGGCGGCATCCATGACCGTCGCCGCGACCTCGAGCACGCTTCGGCCCACGAGCTCGGAATGGGCCAGGCCCAGGTTCTCCGCGAACGTCGCGTTGGTGTACCTGATCCGGAGCCGTCCGTCGGCAATCAGGATGCCGTCGGGCGACTCCTCGACGATCACGGCGAGGCGCTCGCGCTCCCGGCGCACGCGCTCGATCTCGGTGACGTCGCGCACCGAGAGCACGATCCCGTCTCCCATCCTGGCGGCGCGCAGGTCAAGCAGCTGGTCGAGCGGTCCGCCGGCCGCAGCGGGGTCGACGTAGCGGTAGTCTCCCGAGTCAAACGGCTGGCCGGTCTCGACCACGTTCACCAGGGCGTCGAACAGTCCGTTCGTCCGGTGGGCGGGGAACAGCTCGAGCAGCGTGTGCCCGACCTGGTCGCTTGGCAGTACGCCGGAGATGCGGCCGATGGCCGGGTTGGCGTAGTCGATCCGGAAGTCGACGATGCGGCCGTGGTCGTCCCGGACGGCCGACTGGCCAGCGACACCGTCCAGCATCGTGTCCATCGCGGTCCGAAGGCGCGCGTCGGACGCGCCGAGCACTTCAGGTTCGGTTGCCGCTCGCTCGTGCGTGCCAGCAGCATGGACGGCGTCGTGAGCACCGGGAGACCTATGCGGTTCCCGTTCGCGCTTCCCGCCCATTCGGCAGCTCTGGACCTACTGGCGATGGCCGCCCGCTGGGCGGCGATGTCGCGACGACGTTGCGAGGTGACCCTGACCCTGCATGTCCGCTTGCGTCCTGTCAAGCCCCGCCCGACACAAGGGTCCGCGTGGACGCGGGGCACGACTTCAGGGCATGACGCCGGCGGCCGTCCGTGCCGCATCCCGCCACTCCAGCGGCTGGCGCTGATCTTCCCGACCACTTCGACCTCTCCCCCGTGGCCACGTCGACCTCGTCCCACGACTCGACCGGGGTGCCGTCGCGCCTGGAGCCAGGTGCCGCAGGCTGCCGCTCGCGCGGATCGCCTCGACCGGCCACCATCCGCCGGGACGGGCGGCGATCGTCCAGCGGGTCGCGGCCGGAAGTGCTCGTCGCTTCCGACGCGTAGCACCGAGGAAGGGTTCGCAACCGTGTCACGCCGGCCCGACCATCAGGCCCTTCGCCAGGCCGACGCTCGACCGCCGCCGAGGATGGACTCCTGCCCGCGCTGCTCGCGCGCGCGGCGTGGTTCCGCCGGTCGCGGACCGGGGTGAACAGGGCCATAAGCGCGTCGCCGAGTGGAACTTGTCGAGGTCGACCCTCGCCCATCGCAGTCCAGCCGCCGTCGGCCAACTGGTGGTCGGCGAACCAGGGCGAGCGGAACGGCGCCGAGGCCGAGCCGTTCGCGCGGCCAGGCGTTGAGCCGCGTCGACATCGGCGCCAAGACGGCTGATCTCGAACTCCCGCCGGCTGGTCGCCGGGAGGCCAGCGCCGGCCGAAGCAGACGCCTTGACCCACCGCGGAGTGGGTTGAGGTCCGCATCGTGGCCGTGCCAAGGCGGGCCAGCACCCGCCGAGGCTCCGGCCCCTGGAAGTCGAAGCCGCGGGGGAAGAACGCGATGCCGGCCCACTGGCCGTCCGGGTCCGCGGGCCGGCACCGTGGCGCCGAACCCGCGGCGCGACGCGAGCGCGGGTCGCCGGCCAGACCGCCTCCGGGCACTGAGGTGGTCACGCTCGCGGTCTTCGCCGCGCGGCGTCGAGTCGGGCTGCCAGTCGGCCACGGGCGGTCCACGGCGTGAGCCGGTACGAAGCGAACCAGAAGTCGGCCTCGATCGGGAGGATCTCAGAACCGGCGGTATCCCGTACCGCCGCGTAGCGACGGAGCACGTCCGGCCGGATCACCGTGGCCCGTCCCTGCCGACGGGCTGTTGGCGCAGGCCGTTCGGGAGACAGAGCGCGGCCTCGAACGGGCGGCCGACCAGCGCGTCTCGCGCGGCCAGCGCGCCGTGGCCCAGCCTCGCTCCCCGAGAACGCCGGAGTGTCCATCATCGCCCCGCCTCACGCGCGCGATCCACCGCACGGCGGCATGCAGGGCGCGAGCGGGAACGCACGGCTCCATCGGGACCGTCGGCCCGATCTCGATCGGGGCAATGCCGTGACCGCGCATCGCCGAGCGCGTCCCGTAGAAGGCGAGCGCGGCCCCGAAGATCGGGCGCGTGACGACGAGCCGCATCTCGAGCACGCCAGGGAACTCGGATCTCGTGTCGCATCTCGACCCCACTCCCGGTTCCGCCCATCATCGTCAGCGCGGGCGGAACCAAAGGAACGTGACCGCCCCCGCCTGACCGGCCGATAAGGCATCATCACCGACACGCCATGCCGATCGGAAGGCCCGCGCGGTGACGGCGGGCGGGGGGACTGCACGGTGGCTCGACTCCAGGCGAAGTCGCTCGAGGATCCCGACGAGGTCCGCCCGACACCGTTCGGGCGGGTCGACGTCTACAACCTCGATGATCTCGTGATCGGCAGGATGGTCTTCGAGCCCGGCTGGCACTGGCAGGAGCACGTCCGACCCATCGCGGGCACGAGCCTGTGCCAGTACCACCATGTCGGTGTCTGCATCTCGGGACGACTCGGCAACCGCCTCGAGGACGGCACGACCAGCGAGATCGGTCCGGGCATGGTCTACGAGATCCCGCCCGGCCACGACGGCTGGGTCATCGGCGACGAGCCCTTCGTGGCCTACGACGTTGCCGGCGTCCGCTCGTTCGCGAGAGTCGACGAGACCACGCAGCGCGTGCTCGGGGCAGTGCTGTTCACCGACATCGTCGACTCGACCGCGCTGGCGGAGTCGCTCGGTCCGGCACGCTGGCGGGAGCTCGTCGCGTCGCACAACAAACGCGTCCAGCGGGAGCTCGACCGTTTCCGCGGCCGGCTGGTGAAGACGACGGGCGATGGCGTGCTCGCTCTGTTCGACGGCTCGGAGCGCGCCGTCCGTGCGGCCGCGGCGATCTGCCTTGCCGCGAAGTCGCTCGGCCTGACGATCCGGGCCGGGATCCACACGGGCGAGGTCGAGATCACGGCCGGCGACGTCCGCGGGATGGCCGTCCACGTCGCCGCTCGGGTCATGGCGCTCGCCGGTCCGAGCCAGGTGTTCGTGTTCGGCGACGACCCGGGAGCTCGTCGCAGACTCCGGGCTGACCTTCGTCGACGCCGGCGCTCACGAGCTGAAGGGAGTCTCCGGCGCGCGACAGCTGTATTGCCTTGCCGAGCCCCCGGGCGGCTGACACGGCCACCGGCGCTCGGCCGCGACCCGCTGACCGCGCCTCTCCTCACCCGCTCGGCCGGGCCACATCGTGATCGGCGAACGATGGGCGCCAGGGTCCCGAGCTCGGGATGAAGGCCTGCATGACGGCGCGCTCCGCCTGGATCAGGTGCATGAGGTCGTGCGCGGCCCATTCGTTGAGGAGATCGCGGAGGGTCACCGGCCCGAATTCCGCGTGATGCGCCGACCGATCGAGGTCAGCCTGCGTCACCGACGAAAGCAGCGCCAGGCTTTGGGCACGCAGCGCCGCATGCCGCTCAGCCAGTGCTGCTGGGTCCGTGTCGGCCGTGATCGGGGTCGACTCCGCGTCGGGATCGTAGCTGGCTAGGACGGCCTGGCCGGACCGGATGGCCCGAACGCGGGCCCCGAAGACGGCAGCCTCGGTGTCCACCGCATGACCCAGACACTGGAGGGCCGACCACTCGCCCGGCTCGGGCTGGCGCGCGAGAAGCTCGCGGTCGACTCCCGTCGCGAGCGCACGCCACCGGTCACCGTCGATGCGGAGGATGTCGATCGTGCGGCGGATCAGGTCGGTCATGGGAACCGGATCGTACGCATGCAGCCGCCGTGCGTCCAGCGGAGCGCCGCCCGCGATCCTGCCACAACACACCCGGGCGGCCGGCCAGGGCCAGGATCGACCGCAATGGAGGTTGCCGATGATCCTGTGCGTGCCCGTGACCCCGACGGGAGAGGTCGATCCGCGCTGGGGCCGCGCCGCGCGCGTCGCCGTCGCCGAGGTTGTGGGCGGGGTGGTGCGACGGTGGGACGAGCATGACGTCGGCTGGGACCGCCTCCACGACGAAGACCTGGAGGGAGGCCACCACGCCCGGGTCGCGCGCTTCATGCAGGAGCAGCGTGCATCGATCGTGGTCGCCGGTCACATGGGCGACCCGATGCTCCAGATGCTGCGCCGGATGGACATCGACGTCCGGCTCGGGGTCAGCGGGGATGCGCGTCAGGCGGTCCTCGCCGCGGCAGCGCGAATCGACTGACATCGGCTGTCCGGGCCGAGGATGCAGGCGCCCGGAGCGCGAAGCGCTCCCCTACGCGGAGCGGATGTCGCGCCGCTCGAACGCCCGGGCGCCGATCGCGGCGAGGAGCACGGCCGGCCCGCCGAGCAGGACGTAGCGCCACGCATCGCCGCCGTTGACGAGCGGGTCGCCACCGAGCGCCCAACCCCACGGGCCGATCTGGCGCCAGGGCTCCAGGAGCGAGCTGAGCGGGAAGAGCGCCAGGACCAGGTAGCTCGTGTAGGCGATCCCGAAACCGACCGAGAGGACCATCTGCGGCCGAGCAACGAAGCCGGCGACGGCCAGGCACAGACCCGCCAGGAAGGCACCCAGCAGCCCGCACAGCACGACCGTGGCCGCGACCCGCCCCGCGTCGATGGGGACCCCGAACACCTCGTCCGAGGCGAGCTGGACGACCAGGGCCACGATCGTCAGCACCCCGAGCCAGGCGAAGACGGCGATCGCCCGGCCGATGAAGAAGGCGGCGCGCGAGACGGGCTGGGAGACGAACAGCTCGAGACGGCCGCTGTCCTCCTCGCTCGCCGTCGCACTGTTCGCGAACAGGACCCCGGCGGCGGCGAAGCAGAGGGGCATGACCAGCTCGTAGAGGCCGCCGCGCAGGTAGCCAGCGGGCGTGCCGAAGCCCTCCAGCCCGAACGCCGTGAGCAGGGGCGCCGGCAGCTGATCGATCGCCGTGGTGATGCCCGAGGATCCCCGGAAGGCGGGCCAGAAGGCCATGGTGCTGACGATCAGCAGGACGAAGGCCACGCTCCAGCCCAGGGCGGCGCGCCACGAGGCCCGGAAGGGGCCGCCGATGAGCTCGGCCCAGCGCGCGCTCACGACGCGGCCTCGTAGAGATCCAGGAAGGCTTCCTCGAGGTCGGGCTCCTCCACGAGCATGCTCACCACGCGCTGCCGGGCGAGCAGCGCGAGGAGCGGCTCGATCGATCCTGCCAGCACCGCGCTGAACCGCTGGTCCTCCACATGCTGATCCACGAGGCTCGTCAGCCCGGCAAGCTCGTCGAGCGGGGGTGGGCCGGCGAAGCAGACCTCCACGCGCTGGCGTGCCCGCCGGCGCAGCTCCTCGACGTCGCCGAGCGCCAGCACCCTGCCCTGCCGCAGGACGGCGACGCGGTCTGCCGCCCGCTGCACCTCGCTCAGCACGTGGGAGGACAGGAAGATCGTCGTGCCGCGCTGGCGCGCTTCCCGGACGAGGGTCAGGAACTCGCGCTGCATGAGCGGATCGAGCCCGTTCGTCGGCTCGTCGAGGATGAGCAGCTCGGCGTCCGCGAGGAAGGCCAGCAGCAACGCAACCTTGCGCCGGTTACCGCTCGAGAGGTCGCGCAGGCGCCGGGTGAGGTCGAGGTCGAGTCGCGCTGCGAGGTCATCGCGGCGCTGCACATCCAGGCCCCCGCGCAGGCGCCCGATCGCAGCCACGATCCCGGCGCCGGTCATCCGCTCCGGCAGGCGCAGCTCGCCTGGCATGTAGGCGACGCGTCCGCGCAGCGCCAGCGCGTCCCGCCTCGGGTCGAGGCCCAGAACCTCGAGGCGTCCGGCCGTCGGGCGCAACAGGTCGAGCAGACAGCGGATCGTGGTGGTCTTGCCGGCGCCGTTGGGTCCGAGGAAGCCGAACACCTCGCCCCGGCGCACCTCGAGATCGATACCCCGCACGGCGTGCACGAGCCCGTAGTCCTTGACCAGGCCCTCGATCCGAATGGCCGGGCGATCCGTGGGCGGCTCGGTCCGCGGGCGATCTGTCACGTCCACGCGACAACTGTACGGGGAGCCGCCATGCGGCGCGGGCTACGCACGCCCCACCAGTCCTGTCGGGGCCTGCCGCCGAGTATCGTTGGCAGCATGAAAGGTGATCGAGTCGAAGCCATGGTCGACACCGGGCAGGGCGTCCAGACCTTCGAGATCGTCGCGACCCGGGCTGGCCGTCGCATCGAGGTCGTCACCTCCCGCGGGGTCGTCGAGGTCCGCGAGGTGACGCGGACCGGCCAACCGGTCCGCACCGGGACGCTTCATGACGAGCCGCCTCATCGCCCTCGTCGAGCACCCGGCGATCGACGAGCGGGGTCGGGTCGAGGTCACAACGCGGCACCGTCTCCAGGTGCGGGAACGTCCGTAGCCGCAAGGAAACCCAGGAGGACCGCCATGGCCAAGCTCCCCAAGGCTCTCAGCGATCTGCTTGCCGGAGGCCACAACGTGTGGGTCGCCACGGTCGACGCGGACGGCATGCCCAATGTCTCGATCAAGGGCAGCGGCGCCCTGCTCGACGACGAGCATCTCTACTTCGCCGACATGTTCTCGCGCAAGACCCGTGAGAACCTTGCCCACAATGGCCGCGTGGCGGTCGGCATCCACGATACGGAAAGCAAGCTGGCGTTGCAGGTGAAGGGCCACGCCGAGCTCATCGACTCGGGCCCGGTCTTCGACAAGGTCAACGAACGTCTCGCCAAGTTGAGCCAGGCCGTCCATCTGCCGCCCATGAAGTACGTGGTGCGCATCAGCGTCGAGTCCGTGTGGGACATGGGGCCGGGCCCGGACGCCGGCAAGCAGATCGCCTAGCGTCTTGCGCTGCCGAAGTCCGGCGGCGGGAACGCTACCCAGGACCCGCTGTGCGACCCGTGAGCGGCCGGCTCCTCAGCCGGACGCGCTGATCAGGTTGCCGAGCCAGGCGATCATCGCCGCCTCGTGCATCTCGCCGCCGCTCTCGTGGTCGTTGAACGGGTACTCGCGGATCTCCTTCGGGCCGCCATACCAGTTGTAGGCCGCGTAGACGGTCGACGGCGGGCAGACGGTATCCATCAGGGCGACGCCGAACAGGGCGGGCGCCGTGGCGGTTCGCCCCAGGATGGCCGCATCCACGTAGGAGAGCGTCCGCTCGACCTGGGCGACGCGATCGCGGTGGACCTTCAGGTAGCCGGCGATCTGGACATACGGCTGGGTGTCGACAAGGCGGATTGCCCGCGGGAAGTCGCTGAGGAACGGCACGTTCGGCATGGCCGCGAGCAGGTCGGGCACGAGGCCCGCGACGGCAATCGCGAGTCCCCCACCCTGGCTCGCGCCCATAACGGCGACCCGCGCCGGATCGACGGCAGGGTGGGCGCGGACCGCCTCGACCGCGCGCACCGCGTCGGTGATGAGACGCCGGTAGTAGTAGCTCTCGGGCGCCAGGATGCCGTCGGTCATGACCCCGTCGGCCTGGGGATTGCCGCTCCGGTGCAGGTCGGCGGTGCTGCCCGGGCTCCAGGCCGCGCCCTGTCCCCGGGTATCCATGATCAGGTAGGCGTGCCCTGCGGCCGGCCACAGGAGGTCCTGGTGTGCGAGGCCGCGTCCGCCGCCGTAGCCCACGAATTGGACGACCGCCGGGAGGGGCCCGCGCGCACCGGCCGGGAGGCGGAGCCAAGCGCGGACGGGATCGCCGCCGAAGCCCGCGAACGTGACGTCGTACGTGTCGATGAGCGAGAGGCCCGTGGCGACGCGCGTGTAGGTTGGCGTGAGACCGTGGCTCCGCGCTTCGCCAAGCGTCGCCGCCCAGAAGCTCTCGAGGTCCGCGGGAGGTTCGAGCGCCGGCGTGTAGGTCCGGAGCTGGTCGAGAGGGAGGTCGACGTACGGCATGGAGAGTCCTTCGGGCCTGGGGAACGAGCCGGCCTACGGGCCGCAGGGTCCCGAAGAAGACCTGCCAGGCCAGCAGCGACTTGGCGATCAGGCTGAAGAGCATGTAGGCCCGCTCGCCGTACAGGTAGTCGCGCCAGCGACCGACCCTACGGTACTGCAGGACCATGTTGATCGCGAAGACGTTGAAGGCGATGAACAGCGACACGAAGATCCCGATGACAAATCCCGGGATGGGTGCCGAGCTGGGCTCCGTCGCGGAGATCACGAGCGTCAGGAAGATGACGATCCACGGAACGGCGCCGGCAAGGCACCCGAAGATGTAGTGGAGCCACTGTGGCCGGTCGCGCCCTTCGTTGGCGATCTCCATGCTCCATCCGAACAGGATCATCGCGGCGTTGACGCCGAAGATCGCGATCAACGCCCCGACGTCCTGAACACCGGCAAGGGCGGCGATGACGACGATCATCACGCTCGAGGAGAACGAGTACTCGATCCAACGGATCGGGTTCTGGCTTCGGGCGAGATGCGCCTCGTACCAGCGGCGTGCGGGAAACGCCATGACGAAGTGGGCCACGGCGCTCATGAGGAAGAAGAGAGCGACGGCCGGGCCGATCGGCAGATCCCAGATCGAGCGCTGGGCGCTGACCAGGTGGCGGGTTGCCTCGTCGAAGCGCAGGTAGGTGCCGACCACCGGCGACGTCACCAGCGGGTTCTTCGCGAACGAGAGGGCAAGGATGGCGGCGAACTGGAAGAAGTGGAGGACGGCGAGGACGCCGTTCCAGCGAAACAGGCTGGTGGATCGGTCGACCGGGATCTCGGCCACTGCACGCGTTGACATGGACCCTCCGATGGATGCGCACGAGCTCGGGACACGTCAAGGATAAGCCGAGGCGCAGCCGGCCCCAGGGCGCCGCAATCCGCCGCAGGTCTGCCTCCGAATAGTGGGCGTCAACCCAACTCGACACGGAGGTTCTCACCGGATGAAGCGGATCGCAATGCTCCTCGGCGCGGCAGCGCTCGTGCTCGCCATCGTCCCCTCGACCGTGGCGGCGGCGTCCCCCTCGCAGACGATCGTTCAGATCGCCACCGCGAACGGCAACTTCAAGACCCTCCTCGCCGCGGTCGGCTGCGCCGATCCGGCGGTCGGCAAGGCCCTCACGAGCGGCCAGCAGCTGACCGTCTTTGCCCCGACCGACGCCGCGTTCGGCAAGCTCGGCCTCACCCCCACCAACGTCTGCACCGCGCTCCCGAAGGCCACGCTCACCAAGATCCTGCTCTACCACGTCGTGAGCGGCGACGCCTACGCGGCGAACGTCCTGCCCGCCGCCTGGGGCAAGATCAACACCGTCAAGACCCTCCTCGGCCAGCCGGTCTGGGCCATCCACAACGGCGTCCTCTTCACCACGACCGGCGGGACCTCCCGCATCGACGTGAAGGACAAGCTGTTCAACATCCGCGCCAGCAACGGCGTCATCCATGTCATCACCGCGGTCCTGATCCCCGAGATCTAGCCCACTCTGCGCCCGGCGGCCAGGCGCCGCCGGTTCTTTCCTCCCGACGAGGCCGGCCTTCCAGGGCCGGCTTCGCTGATTCCGGCGGGGCGGCCGCCGGCTGCAGCACAGCCCGCGTCTCGCACGCCACAGGAGGGTTGTGCCGGGAGCTGCGAATCGGCCCAAGGCGGACGGTCGCCCCGGCTAGGATGTCGAGGAGATGAAGACTGCGCTCGTGACCGGCGGCGGACGCTTCCGGGAGCCTCCCGCCGACCTCACCGGGCTCGAATGAAGGCGCTCGCGGGCGCACGGTCCCCCGTTGGCTGGCGGACGCCACGTGAAAGGGTGAGCGCGCGAGGTTGAGTGACGCCGCAGGATCGGGGGCGCGGTTCCCGCTCGTCACTGGTCGCTCGCTTCTCGGAGTCGAGATCGTCCTCCCCGGCGATCTTCCTGCCCATCGGACGTTGGTGATCGTTGCGTTCCAACGCTGGCATCAGACGCGGGTGGACCGCTGGATCGTTCGGGCGGTGGCGGCCGGCATCCCGCCGACGACCCGGGGCATGACGGATCCAATGCCGGTCGCTGTCGTCGAGATGCCGGTCCTGGCCACGATGTGGCGCCCCGTGCGCCGCTTCATCGACGGCGGGATGACGTCGGGCATCGGCGACCCCGATGTGCTCGCCCGCACGATCACCGTCTACACCGACGTGGCGGCGTTTCAGCGGGCGTTGGCGATCCCCGGCAGCGATGACGTCCACGCGCTCGTGGTGACCCGTGACGGCACCGTCCTCGCCCGAGGGCTCGGTGACCCAAATGACGTGGCGTGGGACGCGATCGCCTCCGTGCTGGCCCTCGAGTGAGTGGCCCAGCGAACGGTGGAAGGAGCCTCCGCCCGGGATGACACGCGTGCCTGACAGCGTCATCGTGAGCGCCACTCCCCTTCGCGCACCGGTGAGCCAGCGTGCGCGGCTGGCAGCCGGCCTGGTCGGGTGCATCACGCTCCTTGCGATCGGCTGGACGGGGCTCCTCATCCCGTCGCTCATCCGCTCGATCGAGGCGACCTTCGGGCAGACCGACGCGGGGATCGGGACCGTCTACCTGGCCTGGGCCCTCGCCTACGCATCGGGATCGTTCGGCGGCGGACCGCTGACTGAGCGCCTTGGTCGTCGCCCGGTCCTGGGCGGGGCCGTGCTGCTCACCGGTCTCGGCGCAGCCGGTCTCGGCCTGGCCCCGACGTGGGCGGCGTTCATGGTGGCGGCATTGACGGCAGGTGCCGGGGCCGGCTGCCTCGACGGCGGTGCGAACGGCCTGGTCCTCGACGTCTATCGCGAGGGCCGGGGCCGCGCGATGAACCTGCTCCACGCGTCGTACAGCGTCGGGGCTCTTGCCGCGCCGCTCGTCGTGGGGACGCTCGTGGCGAGCAGCGTGTCGTGGCAGGTGATCGCCGTAGGGACGGGAGTCGTCGTGGCGCTGCTGGCGGTGGCCTACGTTGCTGTTCCGATGCCCAGCGGGCGGCGGCAGCCGGCGAGTGCGGGCACGGGCCTGCCGGCGAGATCACGCGGCCACGGCGGCCGCGGGCTGCTTGTCGGCCCGTTGCTCCTGCTCGGGGCCGCGATCGCGACGTACGTCGCCTCCGAGGGTGGTGTCTCGAACTGGCTCGTCCGGTTCCTCGAGCCGGCGCCGCTGACCACTGCGACCCTGGCGCTGTCGCTGTACTGGGCAGGGCTGACCGCCGGACGCCTCGCCTCGTCGGTCATCGCGGACAGGTTCGACCACCTACGCTTCACGATCGCCTGCGCGCTGGCCATCGCCGTGCTTGTCACGGCTGCCGTGCTGGTCCCGGTGCTGCCGCTCTCGATTGCCGCCTTCGCCGCGGCAGGCGTGGCGTCTGGCCCGGTCTTCCCGATGATCGTCGCCATCGGGGGTGAACGCCATGCGGAGCGCTCGGCAGCCGTCGCGGGGTCGCTCACGGGGATGGCCGTCGTCGGTTCGATCGTCTACCCGCCGGTGATGGGCTTCGTGTCCGTCAGCGTCGGGCTGACGGTCGCCATGCTCGGCACGGCCCTGCTTGCGGTCGTCTGCGTGCTCGCCCTCGTGGCGTTCGGCCGGGCAACGCAGGCGGGTTCACCTAGAGTACGGAGGGAAGCATGACGACACTCGAGGACCGGCCGAACACCGCGCTCCTCGTCATCGACGTGCAGAACGGCGTCGTGGCGGGGACCTACAAGCGCGACGCGGTCGTCGCGAACATCGCCATCCTTGTCGAGAAGTCGCGGCGGGAGCATGTACCCGTGGTCTGGGTCCAGCACTCCGACGAGGAGCTCGCGAGGGGGAGCGACGACTGGCGCCTCGTTCCCGAGCTGGCTCCGAGCGACTCCGAGCCACTCGTCGAGAAGAGCTACGGCGACGCATTCGAAGACACGACCCTCGAGAGCGTGCTGGCGGACCTCGGCGCCGGCCGACTCTTCGTCGTCGGCGCACAGACCGATGCGTGTATCCGCTCGACGCTCCACGGCGCGTTCGTGCGCGGGTACGACGCGACGCTTGTCAGCGATGCCCACACCACGGAGGACCAGACTGCCTGGGGGGCGCCGCCGCCCGACAAGGTCATCGCGCACACGAACCTGTACTGGACCTACTAGACGGCTCCTGGACGGACCGCCGGGACCGTCACGACGAAGGACGTCGTCTTCGGCACGCCCTGATGCTTGCGCGGCCGCCGTGTGGAGCGAGGCTGGGCCAACGAGCCGTCGGACGCGAGAACAGCGTCCGCGTGCCCGCGCGAGCGGTCAGGCCGAGGGACGCTCCATCTCCCAGCTGACCGGCGCCGAGGGGCGGTCGTCGACCACCAAGCGGAAGACATCCGGCCGGGCATAGTGGCCGACCACGTCGAGGTCGAAGGTGCCGCGGGCGATCTCGTCGAGGTCGAGGTCCGCCGTCAGGATCGCCTCGCCGTCGCGGGCCGGACCGGCGAGGACCCGGCCGGCCGGATCGACGATGCAGCTCCCGCCGCCGATTAGGACGGCGTCGGGATCGCCGGAGGCGACCGGGTAATCGGCCGGGTAGTCGCTCCGCCGGGCGAACTGGTTGGCGGAGAGGACGAAGCAGCGACCCTCCAGGGCGATGTGGCGCATCGTGGGCAGCCAGGTCTCGCGGTCGTCCACGGTGGGCGCGCAATAGAGCTGGATGCCGCGGCCGTACATCGCAAGGCGCAGCTGGGGCATGTAGTTCTCCCAGCAGATCACCGCGCCGATGCGGCCGAGCGGCGTGTCGATCACCGGCAGGGTGGAGCCGTCGCCGAAGCCCCAGATCAGGCGCTCCATCGCCGTCGGCATCAGCTTGCGGTGCTTGCCGAGCAGGGTGCCGTCCGGGCCGATGAAGAGCGCGGTGCAGTAGAGGGTCCCGCCGGCGCGCTCGATCACCCCGATGACGAGGAACACGCCGTGCTCCCGGGCAATCTTCCCCAGGCGCCCCGTGGCAGATCCCGGCACGTCGATGGCGCTCGCGTGGTAGCGGCGGAACCACTCGCGTCCTTCGGGCGTTCTCGATCCCACCTGGGCCCCGAAGTCGGCGCCCTTCGGATACCCGGACACGAAGGCTTCCGGAAAGACGACGAGGCGAGCCCCCGCGGCGGCAGCCTCGGCGACGAGGCGCGCGGCCCGCTCGAGCGTTCGCTCGCTGTCGAAGGCGACCGGGGCGGCCTGCACGACGGCGACTGGGGTGGTCGGCATCTTCGATTCTCCAACTCTGTCGCGGTGGCCGAACCGGTGGCTGGCGGGTTCATCATCGCCGGTCCGGGGTGTCGAATCTGGGCCCGAGCGCGATCGGCTTCCCGGTCCGCGTTTCGATCCGGAACGGGCTCGGCGTTGCTCTCCGCCCGCCAGAACTCCTGCCGCGTACGAATGGTGTTGATGCGGACACGGCGTGACACGCGGCAACGGCCGTTCACTCGCCGCCAGCGCGTGCCGCGTGCGTGGGGACGCCACGGTTGGTCAGTGCAGACGGCCAGACCTGGCGCCCGCGCGGATCTTGCAGCACCCCGGTTCGGAAGTGACCATCCATCGGCCTCGGGCCCGGGCGACTGTTCGGCGCGGGCCCCGGCAACCCGGCTCCGGCCGCGGCCGCCCCCGCCCCTTACGAGCAGAAGCTGAGCGCGATCTCCGCGAGCGCCCGGGCGCAGGCGATCGTGCCGCGCACGCTCACCCATTCGACGTCGGCGTGCGCGCCCTCGCCGGGCGGGCCCAGCAGCACGCTCGGGATGCCGGCAGCCGCGGTGTAGGCCGAGTCGGCCCAGAAGCTGACCCCGGCCAGGTCGGGCAGTGCGCCGGTCGCGGGGGCGGTCGCAGCGCGCACAAGCGCCACGAACGGGTGGTCGGCCGCGATCTCGAAAGGGTCGCGGGCGAGCGTGACCCGCGCGGACGCCACGAGGGTGGGATCCGCGGCGCGGCAGACGTCGAGGACGGCCTCGATCTCGGCGAGGACGCCCTCCGGGGTCTCGCCGGGAAGCGTGCGCCGCTCGACGGAGAGCAGACAGCGGTCCGGCAGGGTGGCCATCTCGGTGCCGCCCGCGATGCGCGAGGCGTGGAGCAGCCCCGCCCCGAGCAGGGGATGGGTTCGCCCGGCCAGCTCTTCCGTGTAGCGCTCCAGCGCACTGATGACGGGACCGGTCCGGAAGATCGCGTCGACCCCAAGGTGCGGGCGCGAGCCGTGGGCCGCCTTCCCGCACACCTCGACCTCGACCCACACGAAGCCGCGGTGCGCGATCCCGAGCGCCAGCTCGGTAGGCTCGGTGATGACGGCGCCGTCGGCCCGGACGTGGCGGAGCACCTCGACGATCCCCGAGCTCGTGGTCTCCTCGTCCGAGACGGCGACGACGAGCACGCGGCCCCGGACACCCGCGCGGATCGCCTCGCGGGCTCCGACGAGCGCGGCGGCGAGGCCGGCCTTCTGGTCGTACGCGCCCCGCCCGAACAGCCGGTCGCCCTCGATGCGCGGCTCGAAGGGTGCGGCCATCGACCCGGGCCCGACCGTGTCAAGGTGGCCGTAGAGCATCAGGGTCGGCGCATCGCCGGCACCCGTGTCGTCAGCGTCCCGCCTCGCGTCGCGAATGACCAGGTTCGGGCGCCCGTCCGGCGAGGCGATCAGGCGGCTCGCGAGGCCGCTCTCCGCCGCCCAGCGTTCCACAAAGCGGGCGATCTCGTGCTCGCCGGCGCCTCCCGGGGCGAGCGCCGGGTTGACGGAGTCGATGGCGATCAGCCGTTGCGCGAGATCGATGACATCGTCTGTCTGCATGCTGCAAGCATGCTCGCGAACGGCCGGAGGCGGCGCGGCGGGAGCGCGTCGCCCGGAGGGCATCCTGGAGTCCAGTTGATGGCGCCGCAGCACACGTGCGGGGGACGGCATCGGACGATGCACCTCCGGCTAAACGCGATCGTCGCGCTGGCCTGCGCCATGGCCGCGTCCGGCGCGGTCTGTGCCCTCGCCCGCTCCCGGGCGACGAGACCTCGAGCCGCTTCGGCTATCGCCCGATCTCGACACGGGCGATCACGATCGATGCAGCGCCCGAGGAAGTCCGGCCGTGGCTCGTCCAGATGGGCTCCGGCGGGCCGGCGTCGACACCCACGAGTGGGTCGAGCGCCCCCTGTTCATCTCCTATGCGGACGGACATTCGTCGACCCGCATCCACCCGGAGTGGCAGGATCTGCAGGTCGGCGACCGGTCCCCTACTCCCGATTCAACAGTGTCGAGGTCACGATGGTCGACAAGCCTCGCTGCCTGATCGCCGGTGAATGGGTGGTCCTCGAGCCGCTCGCCGGCGGCTCCCCGAGCTGCCTGATCGCCCGCGCCCGCGGCGGCTGTCTCGAGCCGTTCACCCGAAAGGTCCCGGTCATCTGGCCGCTGCGGTGGTCGATCGCCGTGCTGATCGAGCGCGGTCCCAGCGAGCTGCTCCACCACTACGTGGCGAGCGGAATGCTGCTCGGTATCAAGGCCCGCGTGGATGCGGGTTCGCCCGAACCCGCAGGTGCCTGCGGCCCCGGCCCCATGAGCGAGATCCGCGGAACGACCCAATCGCGTCAGGAGGTGACCTGGGCGACGCTCGGCTGGCGATCTCGGGCGTGGCGCGTGATGCACGCTGCCTGGTCCGTGGCGCAGCTCTGGTGCCTCGGCGCCATCTGGGTCTCCGTCCTGATGCGGCGGCGGAGTCGACGCCTCTGGGCGGGCGTCGCCTTCCTGTTCGTCGAGGGGGGGTGCGCTCATTGTCGGCCACGGAGACTGCCCGATCGGGCCGATGCCGGCGGAGTGGGGTGATCCCGTGCCGTTCTTCGAGCTCGTGCTGCCACCCCGTGCGGCGAAGGCCGCGATCCCGGTGCTGGCAGGTGTGAGCGTTGCCGGAGTGGTCGCGCTCGTGCTGCGACGGCCGGGGGTCGTGGCGCGCGCGTAGCATCAGGCCACGGCGTGCGTTGGAGCCCCGGGATCAGGCCCGGGCAGAGTACGAGGCGCAGGAGGCATCGTGACTCGCTGGGGCATCCTCTCGACCGCGAACATCAACCGGCTCGTCCTCGCAGGGGCCGCAACGTCGGCCCAGGTGGAGATCGCGGCCGTTGCCAGCCGTGACCGCGCTCGCGCCGTGGCGTACGCGCGGGACCGCGGCATCCCGCGGGCCTACGGCTCGTACGAGGAGCTGCTCGCCGATCCGTCTCTGGACGCGATCTACATCTCGCTCCCTAACGCGCTCCACGTCGAGTGGGCGATGCGGGCCCTGCAGGCGGGCAAGCACGTCCTGTGCGAGAAGCCGCTGTCGCGCCACCCCGAGCAGGTCGAGGCGCTGTTCGACACGGCGGAGCGGTCCGGCCGCCTCTGCATGGAGGCGTTCATGTGGCGGCACAACCCCCAGACGAAGCGCCTGGCAGCGCTCGTCGCGGACGGCGCCATCGGCGAGCTGCGGCTCGTCCGCGCCGCCTTCAGCTTCCCGCTTTCCGACCCTGCCGATGCCCGCCTGCGACCTGAGCTGGACGGCGGCGCCCTCATGGACGTCGGCTGCTACTGCGTCTCGGCGTGCCGGCTGCTGGCCGGCGAGCCGGTCCGGGTGATTGGGCAGCAGGTCGTCGGGTCGGGCGGGGTGGACGTCCGGTTCACCGGCTCGCTGGCGTTCGACGGCCCGGCGATCGCATCCTTCGACTGCGCCATGGACCTGCCGTACCGAGGCGAGCTCGAGGCCATCGGCTCGGAGGGCGCGATCCGTGTGCAGGACCCCTGGCATTGCCGCCAGCCCAGGCTCCGGCTGCAGCGAGGGGACGTCGCAGAGCTGATCGAGGTCGAGCGGGAGGACTCCTACCGGCTCGAGCTCGAGAACCTGGGCGCGGCAATCCGCGGCGAGGCGGAGCCGCTGCTGGGGCGGGCGGACGCGGTCGGTCAGGCCCGGGTGATCGAGGCGCTCTACCGGTCGGCGGCCATCGGCGAAGCCGCATCCGTATCCGTCCCTGCTCCCGGACGGCCCTGAGCCGGTGTCCGGGCGCTCGCCCGCTACCCGGCCACGGGGGCGAGTCGGTCCGTCTGGCGGGCCAGGCCAAGGAGAGCCAGGGCCACGACCCCGAGGACGGCCGCGCAGCCCAGCCAGAGGGCGGCTCCCTGTCCTCCGTCGAGGATGAAGCCGGCGATCGGCGGCCCCAGCCCGGAGCCGAGTCCGCCGGCGGCGAGCGCCACCCCCTGGAACGCGCCGCGCCGATGCATCGGAGCCAGGTCGGAGACGAACGCGGGCACGATCGGCATCAGCACGATCTCGCCGAACGTGACCAGGGTGATCGTGACGGCGAGGCCCGGGGCGGCGATGGCGGAGGACAACGGGGCAACAACGGCCAGCCCGGCCATGTACAGCCCCAGGGACACCGCGATGAGACGAGGCTTGGACCGCTTCTCGCAGGCTCTCGAGACGCGCATCTGGAAGACGACGATCAGCAGGCCGTTGAGCCCGAACAACAGCCCCCACATCGGCGTCGCCAGGCCGAGCGGCCCCGCGGCGTAGATGGGCAGCGTTGCCACCCATAGGAAGGTGACGGCCTGGATCACGGCCAGCAGCGGCAGGAACGCGGCGAAGATCCGCAAGCGCGGCATGTCGGCTGTACTGCGCACGGCCGGCGAGCCGGCCCGGACCGCCCCGGGGATCTCCACCGAAACCCCCACTGCCCCCGATCCGAGGGGCAGGTCCGCGATCGGCGGCACGCCCGCGCGCGTCCCGGGCGGCCGGGTCTCCGGCAGCCACCGCCCCGCGATCACGACGTACGTTCCGATGAGCAGGCCGCTGACGCCGAACAGGAGCGGGTAGCCGAGCGTGGAGAGGCCGGCGCCGATGACCGGCCCGGCAATCCAGCCGACCGCGTTCGCAACGGCGAGCAACGCGAAGGCACGAGGTCGGCGGTCCTCCTCGACCGCATCAGCCACTGCCGCCCGGGCCGCCGGAAGGAACGCCGGATCGATGGACCCCAGGAGCAGCATTACGAGGCCCACCTGCCAGGCCTCGACGGCGAAGGCCATCGAGATCACGAGGAGCGTCGTGCACGAGATCGAGCCGATGAGGACGGGCCGCCGGCCGATCCGATCGGCGAGCCAGCCGCCCATGATCCCCGACACGATCGAGCACAGCGAGTAGGCGGCCACGACGAGGCCGGCCTGGGCCGCGCTTGCCCGGAGCGCCTGGACCAGGTAGATGGTCAGGAAGGGGAAGAAGAGGCTGAAGCCGAAGCTCGCGACGAGGTCGCCTGCGGCGAGCACGAGCACCACCCTCGGAAACTCGTGGCGCAGCTCCGCAACCACACGAAACGGAGGCAGGCGGCCGACCCGCGACCCGATGCTTGCAGACACGCCTCATCGTCCCACACGACATTGGTCGCGAATCGAGGCGGCGCGCGGGCCACACCCCCGAGGGGCCGGGGCACGGCGTCCCGGCACCGACGCACGTGGCGCCTGAGGCGCCGCGGGCGCTCGCGGCGATGGTCGAGTACGCTTGACGCGTTGCTCTCGCCCGTCTGCGAAACCTGTGGATGCGCTGGGTCGACTCCACGGGGTAGACGTTGTGCGTTCTGGTTCCGTTCCTTCAGATCTGAGATCGATGCTGGTGGCTGCCCGCGAGGTGGATCGCCACCGCGGCGAAGCGCAGCGGCACGCCCTCCAGCGCAGCCTGCTGATTGGCCAGGCCGAGCGCCCGTCACTCCATGCCAGGCTGGCGGCTGCGAGCCTGCGTGTCGCTCGGCGTGAGCGCCACTCGATGACGAGCTACGCGTGCCGTCTCCCCGACGGGAAGATCGGCCGGACGGCGGTCGTTCTCGTCGACGGCGAATGGGCGCTCGTCTGCCGGGTCGCGTAGCGGCGGGGTCACCAGCTCCCGCTTCCGGTTCCGCCCCGGGCGCTGCACGTGGGCGTTGACCGGGCGCCTGCCCGCTCTCGCGTTGTCTCGCACCCACAGACTGAGCCCCTGTCGGCAATCGACGACCTGCGGTACCCTCGCTCCCTCATGCGGGAGGGTGGCGTTCGGTGATCTGCTCGAAGTGCGGGACCGAGAACCGGGCCGGCCGGAAGTTCTGCTCGCGGTGCGCGACGCCCCTGGTGATCGTGTGCTCGCGGTGTCAGGAGCAGAACGAGCCTGGGGAGCTGTTCTGCGGCGAGTGTGCCGCTCCGCTCGGCGCCGACGGCGAAAGCCCTGTCGCGACGCGGCCTGCTGCTCGTCCTGCCGGGCAGACCACGTCCGCGCCGGCGCCGGTCGCGGAGCGCCGGCTGGTCTCGATCCTCTTCGCCGACCTTGTCGGCTTCACAAGCCTCGCTGACGGCCGCGACGCGGAGGACACGCGCGAGCTCCTGAGCCGCTACTTCGACCTGGCGACCGAGGTGATCACGCGGTACGGCGGCACCGTCGAGAAGTTCATCGGTGACGCGGTCATGGCGGTCTGGGGCGCGCCCGTGGCCCGGGAAGATGACGCGGAACGCTCGGTTCGCGCGGCCCTCGAGCTCGTCGACGCGGTTCGCGCGCTCGGCCCGTCGATCCAGGCTCGGGCCGGGGTTCTCACGGGCGAGGCCGCCGTGACGCTCGGGGCCACGAACCAGGGCATGGTCGCAGGTGACCTCGTCAACACGTGCTCTCGGCTCCAGTCGGTCGCCGCCCCTGGCACCGTCCTGGTCGGCGAGGCGACCCAGCGGGCCGCGTCGAAGGCCATCGCGTTCGAGCCGGCCGGCGAGCAGATCCTGAAGGGCAAGGCAGCGCCGGTTCCCGCCTGGCGAGCCATCCGTGTCGTCGCCGAGGTCGGAGGCCGCAACCGGAGCGAGTCGCTCGAGGCCCCGTTCGTGGGTCGGGACGACGAGCTCCGCCAGGTCAAAGACCTGTTCCACTCCACCTCCCGCGATCGCCGGGCCCGTCTCGTCAGCATCGTCGGCCCGGCCGGTATCGGGAAGAGCCGCCTGGCGTGGGAGTTCCTCAAGTACATCGACGGGCTCGTCGACACCGTGTGGTGGCACGATGGTCGCAGCCCCGCGTACGGTGACGGGATCAGCTTCTGGGCCCTCGGCGAGATGGTCCGCGAGCGCTGCCAGCTCGTGGAGACGGACGACGCGCTCACGACCCGGACAAAGGTTGCCGCCGCGCTCGCCCAACACGTCCCGGATGCCGAAGAGCGGCGCTGGATCGAGCCGGCACTACTCGCCCTCCTCGGCGTCGAATCCTCGACGACCGGCCCGGAACAGCTCTTCGGCGCATGGCGGACGTTCTTCGAGCGACTCGCGGCCTCGGCCCCCGTCGTCATGGTCTTCGAGGACTTCCACTTCGCCGACCCCGGGACGATCGACTTCGTCGACCAGCTGCTCGACTGGTCCCGAACCGTCGCGATCTACGTCGTCACGCTCTCCCGTCCGGAGCTTCTCGACAAGCGGCCCGACTGGGGCGCCGGGAAGCGGAACTTCACGAGCCTTTATCTCGAGCCGCTGACAGAGCCGGCCATGCGCGAGCTCCTCGCCGGTCTCGTACCAGGGTTGCCCGCACCGGCGGTACGGGCGATCGTCTCCCGGGCCGACGGAATCCCCCTGTACGCCGTCGAGACGGTCCGCATGCTCCTCGCCGAGGGCAAGCTCCGCCTGGAGGACGGGGTCTACCTCCCGGTCGGCGACTTGGAGAACCTGTCGGTCCCGGAAACCCTGACCGCCCTCATCGCATCGCGCCTCGATGGCCTTGCCGCTGAGGATCGTGCCTTGACCTCGGACGCCGCTGTTCTCGGCCAGTCCTTCACAATCGCGGGGCTCTCGGCGGTGAGCGGCATCAGCGAGGAGCAGCTCGAGCCGCGGCTGCGGACCCTCGTCCGACGCGAGCTCCTCACGCTCCAGGTCGACCCGCGATCCCCGGAGCGTGGCCAGTACGCGTTCGTCCAGGCCCTTATCCGCGAGGTCGCCTACAACACCCTCGCGAAGCGCGACCGCAAGACCCGCCACCTTGCGGCGGCGCGGTTCTTCGAAGGTCTCGGATCGGAGGAGCTCGCCGGGGCTCTTGCCGGGCACTACCTCGCTGCTCACGGGAACGCAGGCGAGGGAGCGGAGGCGGATGCCCTCGCTGCCCAGGCGAGGATTGCCCTTCGGGCGGCCGCCGCCAGGGCTGCCAGCCTTGGTGCGAATGACCAGGCGCTCACGTTCCTGCGTCAGGCGCTCGGCGTCACGACCGACCCCGTCGAGGAGGCGGAGCTCCGCGAGCGGGCCGGCGAGATTGCCTCGTCGGCCGCGCGCCACGACGAGGCCGAGGGATTCCTCCTGCGCGCCTGTTACCTCAACCGCGATCGAGGGGACCGGACCGCGACGGCCCGGACGATCGCGGCGCTGGCGAAGGCCCGCCTCTCCGCACGCAGGACTGCGGAGGCCGTCGCGCTCCTCGAGCCCGCCGTCGTCGAGTTCGCCGACCTCGGCGACGATCCTGCCCTCGTTGCGCTCCACAGCCAGCTCGCCCGTGCCTGCTACTTCACCGGGGACGATCGGCGAGCCGTCGATATGGCGGACCGGGCGCTCGAGGTCGCCGAGCATGGCGATCTCGTTGCGCTACTGGCCGACACGCTCATCACCAAGGGCACCGCTCTCGCCGACCTCGGGCGGATCCAGGAGGGGATCGGCGTGATCGAGACCGGTGAGCGACTGGCCCGGTCGGCCGGCCTCGTCTCGACCCTTCTGCGGGGCCTCAACAATCGGGGTGTCAGCCAGGGCGATATCGACCCCCGGGCCACCCTCGAGGCCACGAGCGAGGGGCTCACTCTCGCGCGTCGGATGGGCCTCCGGTTCTGGACGTTCGGCTTCCTCGGTAGCATCGGGCTCGGATACTTCCGGCTCGGCGAATGGGACAGGGCTGCGGTGGTCTTCGGGGAAGCCCTGGCCGAGGATCCCGCGCCCGAGGATCGCATCCCGGTCCTCTCCAGTGTCGCGCTGGTGCCCACGTACCGCGGAGAGAACGTCGATCGCCTCCTCGCAGAGATCGAGCAGCTCATCGGGGCCAGCACGGACCGGCAGCTCGGCAGCGCCCTTCTCAACGCTCGCGGAGCGTCGGCGCTCGTGCATGGGCGGCTTGCGGACGCCCGGGCCGAGCTGCACGAGGCTGCCGAGCTGACCCCGAACGACACGGACGCGCGCTTGCTCGCGGCGCATGCCGCGCTCTGGAGCGGCGACTTCGCGGGAGCGCACGTCGAGCTTACTGCCATCGATACATCGGGCTTCCGGACCCCGGTTGTGGAAGCACGGCGCGTTGTGATCCGGGCGGGACTGGCGGCCGGCGAGGGAAACCGTGCCGAGGCGCTGCGGCTGTACCGCGACGCACTGCGCCGCTGGCGCGAGTTGGGTTTCGTGTTCGACGAGGCACTCACCGGCATCGACATGGCGCTCCTGCTCGGCCCGGCGGAGCCGGAAGTCCGGGCGGCCGCCGCTGCCGCCAGCGAGATACTCGCCCGGCTCGGCGCACGGCCCCTGATCTCTCGCCTCGAGGCGGCCTTGGCGGGCACCGCACGAGAGTCCGCCTCGATCGAGATCGCCGATCCCGGCGCTGCCCGGACGGGCGCACCAGGCTGACCAGGGACCGCGGGCGACGGCCGACTCGGGCCTGACTCAGACCCCCAGCCGCTCCAGGTAGTACGGCAGCATCCGCCGCCACCACGGCCAGTCGTGGTCGACGTCTTCGCCCCAGAGGTCGACGATCGCCGGGATCCCCTTCGCCCGCAGGACCTCCTCCATCGCCCGGGTGTCGGCGATCATCTCCTCTTCCCAGGCCCCCTGCCCGACGACGAAGGCGAGCCTGGCCGACCGGATGAGGCCCAGATACCAGGGATCCTCCAGGCCCGGCAGGTAGAGGAGGGGGCTGTTGAAGTAGACCGAGTCGTCCACCTCGTCGCCGATGAACATCCGGAGCTGGTAGAGCCCGGACATCGCGACGAGGCCATCGAACAGGTCCGGGTGCCGGAAGATGGCGTTCGCGGCGTGGTAGGCGCCCATGCTCGCCCCGGTGACCCAGGCGGTCGCGTGCCCGGAGAGCTGGCGCACGAATGGCGCGAGCTCGGTGACGAGATAGCGGTCGTAGGCCTCGTGCCGGCGCGCTCGGTCGGCAGGATGGGCCGACCAGTTCGCCCAGCTCTGCCAGTCGATCCCGTCGACCGCGATGATCCGGGCCCTCCCGGCCTCGATCAGTCCGGCACAGGCGTCGATCATCCCCCAGCTCTCGAAGTCCCAGTAGCGGCCCTCCTGGGAGGGGAACGCGATCACCGGGCGGCCGTCGTGGCCGTAGACCTTGAGTCCCATGTCGTGGCCTAGCGCAGCGCTCGACCAGGCGTGCTCCTCGACGTGCATCGGTGGCGTCTGTCTGCGCCCTACGACGCGCGGGCCGACGCCGCGAGCGCCTGGATCTCGGCCGCGGCCGCCGCGAGGGGCTCGAGGTCCGGTCCGCGCATGATGTAGCCGTAGTTGCCGATCGCGGCGGCGAAGACGTCGTCGATCCGCTCGTGGTGGACGAGCAGGGCGCCGTAGCGCTCCAGGACGGCCTCGTGGTCCAGCGCATAGGGGCGGCCGGCCTTCCGACCGGCCCACATGCAGTAGTAGGGACGCTCGGTGCGGACGCTGCTCGTGCCGGTCACCACGACCTCCGCCCAGGCGCGGTAGAAGTCGATCTCGTTCGCCCAGTTCCACATGTCGACCGTCAGGCCCCCCGGCTGACGCATGTTCACCTCGAGGGCCGCCAGGGAGCCGTCCGGGCGGCGGAAGAACTCGAAGTGAAACGGCCGTTCGCGGACGTCGAAGTCGCGGACGAGCCGCGTCCCGACGTCCGCCAGGTCGGGCGCGATCTCGCGGTCGATCCAATACCACAGGTCGGCCCCGCGAACCGCGTCGAGAACGGGCACGCCGTATACGAGCGAGGAAGAGAAGACGATCGCGCCTCGCCGGTCCACCAGCCCGTCGAAGCTGAGCAGCTGGCCAGTGAGCTCCTCCTCGAGGATGTGGTCCACGTGCGGCCGATCAGCCAGGAACGCGGCGAGGTCGTCATCGTTCTCCAGGCGGTACGTGTGGGCAGCCCCAACGCCGATGTCCGGCTTCGCGATGATCGGGTAGCCGACCTCGGCGACGAACTCGCGAGCGGACGGCGCGCCGCGGACGAGGCGCCCGCGGGCGGACGGCACGCCCGACCGTTCGAAAACGCGTTTCATGGACGACTTGCGCTTCACGCGCCCAATCGACCCGACCCGGAGGCCGGGTATGTTGAACTCGGTCCGCAGGCGGGCTTCGGTCTCGAGCCAGTACTCGTTGAGCGAGTCGATGCGGTCGAGCTTCCCGTATCGATGGGTGAAGTACCCGAGCGCGCGCACGAGGGCGTCGAAGTCGTGAAGGTCGGAGACGCGGTAGTACTCGGTGAGCACCCCGCGCAACTCAGGCCGGAGCGACTCCCACGGAGCGTCCGCCACCCCGAGGACCGTGGCGCCGAGCTCCCGCAGGCGCGCGCAGAACAGGTAGTTGGCCGGCGGGAAGTGCGGCGAGAGGAAGACGATGTTCATCGGCGCCACAGTGTACGGTGCCCGGGCGTGGCGAGCCCTGACGTCGATGCCCCGCCGCCTCGTGCCGCGCACCCGACTATGCGAGCATGAGCGACGTGCGTGAAGGCAGGCTCGTCCGCCCCGATGGCAGGACCGTCGCCTGGAGCGAGTCCGGTGTCGAGAACGGACGGCCCGTGTTTCGCCTGCCGGGCACGCCGGGATCGCGCTTCTCGCTGCGCCACGACCAGCGGCCCTGGGTCGAGCGCGGGCTGCGCGTGATCACGGTCGAGCGGCCGGGCTTCGGGGCCTCGACCCGGCTCCCGGGCCGCGGCTTCGTCGAGCACGCCGACGACCTCGCCGCCATTCTCGACCACCTCGGCATCGCGAGCCTCCCCGTGTACGGCGGGAGCGGCGGCGGGCCCCACATCCTCGCCTTCGCCGGGCGCCACCCAGAGCGGGTGTCGGCCTGCACGATCGGCGGCGGCGCAGCGCCGCTCACCGACTAGGAGGTGGGCCAGCAGATCGACCTGAACGCGATCTGCGACGGGCTCGCCCGGCGGGGCGACGCGCAGGCGCTGCGCGCCGTGCTCGAGGAGGCTCGCACGGCGATCCTGGCCGATCCGCTCGCCGGCTTCCGCGACATCATGGACACGGCGCCGCCCCAGGACCAGGCGATCATGGCCGACCCGGCCTGGCAGGCCGCCCACGCGCGCGGCATGCGCGAGGCCCTCGCACCCGGCGTCGACGGCTGGGTCGACGAGATGCTCGCGATCGACGGCGACTGGCACGACGTCGACCTCGCCTCGGTGACGTGCAGCGTCACCTGGTGGCACAGCACCACCGACCGCAACTGCCCCTTCTCGAGCGCGCAGCGGCTCGTCGGTCGCCTGCCCACTGCCCGCCTGATCGTGGAGGAGGGCGGCGGCCACCTGGTGGCCGACAACGGCGAGGGAAAGAGCCTCGACGAGTTGCTGGCACGGGCCTGATCGGCCTCGGGGCAACGCCGTTGCTCTCGGCTCAGCTGGAGCACGGCAGCAGGCCCGCGGCGTCCTTCGCCTCAAGGATGCGCAGCGCCGCGCCGTCGACCCGGGCCGCGAAGGTCCGGTCGGCGGCCGCGCGCGCCTGAAGGGCAGCGATCATCGCCACCGTCGCCGTGGCGGTCTTCGAGACGATGAGGTCGCCACCGGCAAGCAGGAAGTCGAGGGCACGCTCGCCTGGCGACACTGACGCGACGGCCGCGGTCGCCCCGAGGTCGTCGGACATGACCACCCCGCGGAACGCGAGATCTCCCCGCAGCAGGCCCCCGATGACGACCGGCGAGAAAGCAGCTAGGTGCGCGGGATCGATTTGCGTGTAGGCCGCGAGGGCGACCATCACGAACGGCACACCGGCGCTGATCGCCGCCCGGAACGTCGCGAGGTAGGGGTCGCTGGCCGTGGTCACGGTGTCGATCACCCCGGCCGAGACATCGGTGTTGCCGACGACGCGGCCGAGACCCGGGAAGTGCTTTGCCGTCGTCGCCACCCCCGCCTCGGTCATGCCGGCGACGAACGCGGCGGCATGGCTGCCCACCGTGAGCGGATCGTGGCCGTACTCGCGTCCGAGGACGCCAATCGGCTGATTGGTGGCGTCGGCGCCCGACGGCACGACGTCGGAGACCGGGGCGAAGTCGAGGTTGACGCCCGCGGCCCGCAGCTCCCGTCCCCAGGCGCGCGCGTCCTCGGTCAGCGCCCCCACGGATCGCCCGCCCTGGACGATCGCGGAGGGGATCACCGAGAAGCCGGGTCCGCTGAGCGCCTGGATGAGACCGCCCTCCTCGTTCGCCGCGACGAAGAAGCCCACGTTGGCCGTCGAGCTCGGGCCCACCTCTCCCTGCACCGCCTCGGCAACGGCCCGGACACCCGCCACCCCGATCGACGTCTGGGCCGTGAACCAGACCGAGCCGACGTGCTTATCCCGGATCGCGCCGAGCTCGGCCGGTCCCAGCCGGTCGTCGGTGAGGCCGAGCATGAAGAGCTGACCGATCCGCTGTGCTTCGGTCATTCCCGCCAGGACCCGCTGGGCACAGGAGATCAGGACGCTGGGCGCGGGCGAGGTGGTCACCGTCGGCGCCGGGGTGGCCGTGGGGACCGACCGCGCGCTCGCGCTTGCGGGCGGTGCGGCGACGGAACCTGTGACCGGAGCGGTGGGGCCCGTGCAGGCAGCGACGAGGCCGGCCACAGCGAGGACGGCTGCCAGCCGACGCTGGACGAGCCATCTGCAACCCGGCCGCGCATTCACGAGGGCATTCTGCGCTGACCGGGTCGGCGGGTCAGCTTCGACCGACGGGCGGCGGCACCCGCCGGGTCGCGGCGCGGGCACCGCAGGCTCGGCCGCATCCGCCACGCGGTTCCCAAGGGCCGCCTCGAGCTGCAACAGGAGCGTCGCCCCATGGCGCCCGAACATCGCAGCCGTGGCCGGCGTCATCTCGCGCGTGGTCGCTCGCTTCCCGTCGGACCTCGGCGGGGCATGGGCTCAGTCCGCGGGGCGTTCGAGATCCAGCTCCATGAACACGGCGATCGGCTTCAGGGCCTCGGGGAAGTCGGTCGGCGCGCTGACGGTGCGAAACCCGGCGGCCATGTAGATCTTGTGCGCGCTCGCCATGGAGATGTGGCTGTCCAGGATCAGGCGCCGATAGCCGGATCTACGTGCCTCGGCGATCACCGCCGCGACCAGCCTGCGGCCGATGTCCATCCCCCGGAAGGCCGGCCGGACATAGAGGCGCTTGAGCTCACCGATCGTCGCGCTGCGCTCCTTCAGCGCCACGCACCCGGCAGGTTGGCGGTCCTCGTGGGCGAGCAGCAGGCATCCGGTTGGTGGCGCGTATTTCCCGGGCAGGGTTGCGAGCTCCCGCTCCAACCCCTCAAACGTCGGGGCCGCATCGCTGTCCGCGGCGAGCGTGAGTGCCCAGGCCGTGTATTCCCGGAGCAGCCCCCGCACGTCCGGGATCTCAGCTCGCCTGCTGACCTGGGAGATGGTGAGCATTCGGGCGTCTCTTGTTCACGCCCCAGGACGTCAGGCGACCGCTGTGCTCCTGAAGGCGCCCGCGAAGTCGCGGGCGAACTGCTCGAACGAGCGTGCCGGGTGGCCCGAAAGCGCTGCCACGTTGCCCGTGACCTGACTGGCGAACCCTTCGCTGAAGCCTTCCGACAGCTCGATGAACCCGCGCGACACCCACTCCGGGAACCCCATCGCGATCATCGACTGCAGCGAGGCCTCACCCGGGACCGGGACGTAGGTGATCTCCCTGCCCAGGACGGCCGAGAACGTCGCCGCCACGTCGTCGAAGGAGATGGCCGCCGGGCCCGTCAGGATGTAGCTCTGGCCTTCGTGGCCGTCCCCGGTCAGCACGGACACGGCGACGTCGATGATGTCTCGGACGTCGATCATGCCGAGCCGGCCATCCTTCATGTCCCAGTAGATGACACCGTCGGTGGCGACCGTCCGGGCCGCCATCATCGTGTTCTGCATGAAGAACGTGGGCTTAAGAAGCGTCCAGGGCAGGCCGGAGGACGCGATCTCGGCCTCGGCCTGGTTGCCCTGCTGGATGATCCGGCTCCGGGGCGAACCCCACATGGAATGGCGGACGATGTGGGGGGTCCCGACGCGCTTCGCGGCGCGGATGAAGTCGTGCACCTGCTGCGCCTGCGTGGGCCCGTTCCACGTTAGCAGGTAGACCTTGGCGATGCCGGCAAGGGCCGGTTCGAGCGTTTCGGGGCGGTCGAGGTCGCCGACGACGACCTCGGCGCCCATGGCCTGCAGCGGTCGCGCCTTCGCCTCGTCGCGCACCAGCACGCGAACGTCGACACCGGCCGCACGCAGCGCGAAGACGAGGCCCGGGCCGGTGTTGCCGGTCGCTCCCGTGACGAGGACCTTGCCGATTGTTTCCATGGTTCGAGTCTCCCTGGTCGGATGGGCGTCGGCGCCTGGTGCTGAGCCAGGTCGGCACGGAGTCGGCGGGTGGTGCGGGGCTCCGAAGCCGCCTGCCCGCCATGGCGAGCAGGCGGCTTCGGCCGAGCGCGGATCAGGCGCGCTGAGCGAACCAGATCGTCGGTGCGCCGACGACGCCGGCGTCGTGCATCGCACTCCGAAGCTCGGGGCTCCCGGCGAACGCCTGGGCCGCCTCCAGGGTCGCGAAGTCGTGCGTCACGGTGATCTCGTTGGGGTTGTCGCTGGCCTGGTAGACCGCGTCCGCCTTCACGCCCATCGTCCGCGCCTTCGGCTGGAACGCGTCGTAGGCCTTGCGCCATGCCGAGTAGTCGGCTGCCGTGTGTCGAACGAAGAGCGTGGTCATGGTGGTGGCTCCCTGTCGCCGAGGTCCACGGTGGGGACGTCTCACCGTCGGTCCTGACAGTCAGTGTAGAGACATCTACTGCACTGTCAATAGATGATGCGTCAGCACTTGTAATGCCAGAGACTGATCTGGTACACTCCGCCCATGGAACGGGACGCGGATCCCACCCGACCCGCGACCAGGTGGAACGACGCCTGGCGCGGCGTGCTGTTCGCGAGCGCCAAGGTGCTGCGCGTCGCCGAGCGCGATCTCGTCGAGCGCGAGGGCTTCCCGATGGCGTGGCTCGACGTTCTGGCCCAGCTCTATGACGCCCCCGGCAACGGCCTCCGGATGCAGGAGCTCGAGGAGCGCTCGCTCTTCACGCGGAGCGGCCTCACCCGGCTGGTGGATCGCATCGAGGCGGCCGGTCTCGTGCGCCGAGAGTCGGTCCCCGGGGACCGGCGCGGAGTTCGCGTCGTCCTGACGCCCGAAGGGCGGCGTCGACACGACGAGGCCTTCGTCGAGCACCTGCGCGTCATCGAGCGCGAGTTCGGCGGCCGGTTGACACCTGAGGAGCAGCAGACCGTGGCCGACGCCCTTGCCGGCTTCTGGCACGGCGATCAGGAGAGCGGAACGACGGGGTAGGCCGAGGCCGCGCAGAATGGCGGCGTGGACGGGCTTGGGAAGGCTGTGGGTTCTGGGCTCGGAGGGGTCGGCTCGTCGATCGGCGGCCTGTCCGATTCGTTCGGCAGGGCGATCAGCGGGCTCGTCAACGGAGCCACGGCCGCGGCCCTGAGCAGCGGGCCGATCATCCTCGTCGTCGGCGCGGTGATCGTCCTCATCGCGGTCGTGTTCCTCGTGCGTTCCCTGGGCTAGATGGAGCGGGTTATGTCCTATGTCGTGGATTTCACCACCGTCTCGACGATCGGCCTGGAGTCCTCGCCGGTGGCGCCCGCGCTCGCCGGGTCTTCGCGCGAACGAGGCTCGCTACTTCAAGAACAAGTACGGCCACGACTTCACGGTCGAGCCGGCGGGCGAGGCCGGGGAGACGATCGAGTACGTCCACCGCATCCTCCGGGAGGAGCGCGGCCTCGTCATCGGGTCCCGCCCGCTGGAGGCGACGATCTTCCAGGTCGAGAACATCCGGTGGGCCTACGTCTTCTACGAGAGCGGCCTGTCGATCAACGTGCTGTACACGCTCGACGACGCCGGGAAGCGGGCGGTCGGGTTCAAGCTCTCCGACGGGATGGAGGTTCCCGCCGAGCTCGCCCCGCGGTTCAAGTTCGCGCGCCAGAAGTCGAAGCTGGCCGGGACCATCCGGGGCTCGTTCTTCGTGATCAAGGGCGAGTACTGATCTCGACCGCCGGGCCACTACCTCGTCGGCGCCGTCAGGCAGCCCCGATCGCTCGCGCTGAGCGAATCCCAAATCGTTTGGTTGATCGCGTACGTGTCCGCGTAGCAGAGGGCCGTGTCGGCGTCGGGCGCCGCCACAGCCCCGGATGACCACGCCTGGACCGTGGCACTGCTCAGGCCGAGCGACAGGCCCGGCTGCACGGACGAGCCCCCGGCGGCATCGGTGAAGGTGCCTTCGAGCGTGACGCCGACCCACTTGACGGTGGGATACCAGCCGATGATCGCCTTCGCCGCCACCAGCGCGTCCGAGCCCGCCTGCAGGAGGAACGTACGTTCGTCGAGCACGAGGTTCGGACGTATGTCGAGATCGACCTCGTCCGCGCTCGGCGGGATCGTCACGACCAGGTTGTCGAACGTCGCGAGGGGCATGAACCCGGCGTCGTCGCGCAACGAGCGGGTGACGTTGGCGACCGTCAGGGCGTGCTCGTTCCCCGCCGCGATGGTCGCGCCCGTGGCCGTCGGTCGAGATCCAGCCGGGCCGACGACACCCGTGACGAAGGCTACGCCTGCCAGCACCAGGAGCAGCCCGACCAGGCCGAGACTCGAGATCACCACCCGTCGTGACATGCTGCGACCCTGCCTGCCTGGCGGCCACAGGAGTCAGCCGCGCGCGCCCGACGCGGGTCGGCCGGCGAGTCGTCGAACCGCATGACGGCGCGCGATGCGGTCGATCCGACCGTCGCAGTCCCAACGATACCGGCTCCGGCCAGGGCGCCACCAAACGCCGCCCAAGCCGCGGACGGGCTGCCGTGGATGCTGGATCGGTCACGGCTCACCCGACCCGGCTCCTCACGGCTCGGGGGCCAACCCGGCCTGATGCCGGAGCGCGAGCGACGACCGCCTGGATCTGCGGGAGTAACAGCGCGGGAATGATGGCGAGCGCGGTGAGGCCGAGCGACCACCAGAATGCGTTGTCGAACGCGGTGGCGCGACCCACCAGGCCGCCGGAGGCATGCGCCGCGATCTGCGTCTCGAGGATCATGGCCATGACGGCGGCGCCAAACGCGCCGCCAACTTGCGACGTGATCCGGGTGGCGATGCTGGCGTGCGGCACCTGGTCGGGCCGCAAGCCCAGGTAGGCCGCCGCCATGACGGGGATGGTCACCGTGCCGAGGCCGGCACCCCGGATGACGAGGGAGGCGCCGAGCAGGAGCTCGTTGGTGTGCAGCCCAGCCTGCGTGTAGGCGAGCGTGCCCGCCATCGTGAGCAGCAGGCCGGCGAGGACGATCGGTCGGGCGCCGATGCGGTCGGTGAGCCGCCCCGCCCAGCCCCGGGTCAGCAGCATGCCCAGGCCCTGCGGGGCGAGCAGCAGGCCGGCGACGAGCGCGCTCTGGCCCCGCACCTGCTGCTCGTAGAGGGGGAGCAGCAGCATCGCCCCGTACACCGACAACCCCGAGAGGAACAGCAGGCTGTTCGAGGCCGAGAAGGAGCGCACCCGGAACAGCCGCAGGTCGAGGAGCGGCGGCCGCCGGTGCGGAGCGCATGGAGGACGAAGCCCCCGAGCAGCACCACGCCGATGGCCAGCGGCAGGAGGACGGCTAGCGTGGTCGAACCCGCCCTGGCTGCCGGCCTGGGTGAGCCCGTAGATCATGGCCGCCAGCCCGGGCGAGAGCAGGGCCAGGCCCGTGACGTCGAGGTACGCGCCCTTGCGCGGCGGGGTGGGCTGCAAGCCCCGCCACGCGAGCAGGAGGCCGGCCACGCCGAAGGGGAGGTTGACCCAGAAGATCCAGTGCCACGAGAGATGGCTGAGGATCAGGCCGCCCACGAGCGGCCCGAGGATCGGCCCGAGCAGCCCCGGCAGGCTCACCAGCGACATCATCCGCCCGAGCTTGCGTTCGCCCGCGGCGTTGACCAGCAGGGTCTGGATGAGGGGCAGCATCAGGCCACCACCGATGCCCTGCAGCACCCGGAAGGCGATCAGGACCTCGATGTTCCAGGCCATGCTGGAGAGCAGCGACCCGACCATGAAGAGGGCCAGCGCGCCCATCCAGGTCTGCTTGGCGCCGAAGCGATCCATGGCCCAGCCGCTGACCGGGAACCACCATCGCGAGCGCCAGCACGTAGGCGCTGATGACCCACTGGGTCGTCGACACCGAGGCGTCCAGCTCCCGGGAGAGCGTGTCGATGGCCACGCTGACGATCGTGGTGTCGAACATGACCATCATCGCCCCGGTGATGAGGATGATGGCCAGCTTCACGAAGGCTCGGTCCAACCCGTCCTGCTCTGCGGGCTTCTCCCACCGCGCGACCGCACGAGGGCATGTCTGGCGATGCCTTGACTTGTCGACCGGTTAGTGTCACCATTGCAGGGCGAAGGATAGAACCATGGATAACCTGCCGTCAAGTAGGTTATCCACAGGTCCGAGCGGCGGAGGTTCGAGGCGCGATGAGTCCGCGACACACGGAGACCCGACAGCGCGCCATCGAGGTCGCCCTCGAGCTGTTCGCCGCGCAGGGCTACGAGAAGACCTCGCTGCGCGAGATCGCCGACCGACTGGGCATCACCAAGGCCGCCCTCTACTACCATTTCGCCTCCAAAGAGGCGCTCCTTGGCGCGATCATGGAGAGCCTGGTCGCACCGATCGACGAGCTGGTGGCCTGGAGCGAGTCACAGCCGCGCACGCCCGAGACACGGCGGGAGGTGCTGCGCCGGCTGGCCCGAGCTCCTCGGCGGTCAGTGGAGCGAGTGGATCCGCTTCGCCCAGGAGAACCAGCCGGCGTTGCGCGAGCACCGCGAGGTGGGCCAGCAGATGCAGGGGCGCATCGTGCGGCTCTTCGGGGCCGTGATCGACCCGCAGGCCGACCTGCACGAGCAGCTGCGCGCCCTGCTGGCCGTCGGAGCGGTCTACGTCGGCAACCTCGCCCCGGCGGTGGGCATGCTGAAGCCGCTCGGCATCGAGGCCACCAGCCAGGAATTGGCGGCGGCTGCCCTGGATGTCGCGATGGAGCTCGTGGGAGGGCGGTAGGCTCCTTCCGGAACCTCACCCGTGGGCTGCCGCAAGCGGAACTGCGAACGCCACGGCGACCAGCGCCGCCGACGCGACCGTCTCGACGAGCCCGACCTGGACCGGCCGGAGAACCCGACCGGTCTCGGCGAGACGGCGTTGCACCAGGGGCAGCCCAGCCGCGCGAGCCGTCAGCGCCGCACCGAGAGCCGCGTACGCCAGCGGGAGGGTTGCCGCCGCCGCCAGCGTGATCACAAGGTGATAGCCGACTGATCGGCCAGCGAACGCCGCGTTGTCGCGCTCGCGGATGACCGAGCGGACCGCGAGCACGGAGCCGGCCATCTCGGCCGCTGCGGTCGCGGTCGCCGCGGCGAGCACCCATGTGCGCGTCTCCCCCGCGAGGAGCATCGCAGCCGGGGCCAGCACCGCAGCCTCGGCAACGTGGGCGAGGCTGACCATCAGTTCGCGCGGCATGCCGGGGCGAGCGGCGCCGAGCGTCAGGGCGCCCGCCGGGACAATGACGAGGGCAGCCACGACGAGCCGCGGCTCGAGCACGAGGAGCGGGATCCCGAGGAGCGCCGCCGCTGCGCCGTACACGATGATCGAGCGGAGGTACGAGCGACGCCGGCGGGCCCGAAGCCAGGCCTGCAGCGTCGCCGACGCGAGATAACCGGCAAGCGCGGCGCCCGCGAGCAGCAGTTGGGCCGGCACGAACCGGCTCGCGACGATGCCGACGAGGATCGGCAGGGCCAGCATCGCCAAGGCGCCGTGTTGACGCGGCATCCACAGACGCGCAGTCCGGGCTGGGCCAACCTCAGCGCGCGTCGCGCCCGGGCTCCTGGGGGCAATCGTCACGGGGAGCGATCAGCCCGCCGGCGCAGAGGCGGTCACGACCGGGGCGATCGGGTACGGCACGAGGATCTCGCCGCCCCGCGACGTCACCCGGTAGACGTCCTCGTGGCGCACGCCGCCGAAGCCCGGGATCGCGAGGACCGGGTGGCCGATCGTGACGGTCATCCCCTCGCGCAGGGGAACGTTGCGGTGGGGCGGGATGATCGTCGAGGCGGGCGTCTCCTCGAAGCGCAGGCCGAGGCCATGTCCGATCCCGCTCACCTGGTATTCGGCCAGGCCGCGCTCGCGCAGCACCGCCCCGGCAGCGGCGTCGAGCTGGGCCACGGTTGTCCCGGGACGCATCGCGTCGCGGACGACCGGGATGAGCGCCGAGTACGCGTCGAGCAGTGACCGCTGTCTCGAGTCGGGCTCGCCGATCACGAACGTCCGGGCCAGGTTCGCGCAGTAGCCGTCGACCACGGGCGTGAGGTCGATGACGACGAGGTCACCCGTTCGCATCGGGCGCGGGCTCTGCCAGCCGTGGAGCATGCACGTCTCGCGGCCCACGTTGACGTAGATCGGCGTGCTGGTCCGCTGGGCGCCGGCCTGCATCATCGCGTACAGGGCCTCGGTGGCGATCTCGTGGGCGGTCGCGCCGTCACGCAGCAGCGCACGTGCGCGGTCCATGCCGATGCCGGCGATCCGCTGGGCCTCCGTCATGCTCGCGATCTCGGCGGGTTCCTTCACCGCGCGGAGCGGATCCATGATCGGATCGGACGAGACGAGTTCCACCCCGGGGTTCACCTTGCGGAACATCTCCACCAGGAAGGCCGGCGTCTCGAACCACTGTTGCATCGCGACGCGAAGACGGGCCGGGGGCACCGGAGCGTCGGCCGCCACCTCGGCCTCGATCGCTCGCAGACGGCTGACCACGTCGTTGATCTGGCCGCCCAACGATCCCCAGATCATGACCTCGGGGCCGCCCAGCAGCGTCCGGAGCTCCTCCTCCTCCGCGGTGAACGCGATCAGGGCCGGTGCGCCGGTGGCCGGGATGATCGCCCGCGGCTGCGCGCGGTCGATGCCGAAGAACCAGCGGTAGTCGTCGTGGTTCATCACCACCATCGCGGCCACGCCCTGCTCCCGCATCAGCGCCTGGGCGCACTCGATGCGGTCGAAGCGGACGGTGGGTCTCGTGTCGGTCGTCATGCAGGCATGGTCTCACTGCAGCGGGCGGCTGTGCCGGGTTGCGCCGGGCGTCGAGCGTCGCCTTCGAGCTCCGGCCCGATCCGCACGGCGAGGAACGCGAGGCGGCGTCAGCGCCCTGATCCCCCGGCGCGCGTCCCCGCCCGGCGATCACGGTCGCCCCGGCGGCGAGCGCGATAGCGGTTGTCGTCGACGGTCATCTCGCCCTGCCCTTCGAGCACGTGGTAGACCGCAAGGCGCTCCCGGTGGGCAGGGATCTCGCCGCCCGGCTCCAGGCCCGCGACCAGTACCCGGAAGCCGTCCGCGTCGGCGAGCATCGCCGGCTCGGGCGCGGCGCCGCGTACGCAGACCAGCGTGCGCCAGTCCGGGAAGAAGCTCGCCTGTTCCATGTTCGGCTCCTTGGCCATTTCGCGCGCCCGGCGATCACGATGAGCCGACAGCACGCAGGGTGGGGATGGCCGGCGGGGCGGACGGCAGGAACGTGACCACGCGTGCGAGCATCGCCGTCGCGAGGGAGTCCCGGAGGGCTTCCTGGGCAGACGAGAACACCTCGTGGACGCTGCACTGCCCGTTGGCCAGGCACGGGCCGCCGCGCAGGATGCAGGTTCGACGACGCGTGTCCCCCTCGATCGCCTCGATGATCTCGAGCAGGCTGATGCCGGTCCGCGCGACGGGCGAGGCGGTAGCCACCGGTCCGGCCCGTCTGCGCGGCCACGAGCCCGGCGCTCGCCAGGAGCCGCATCACGCTCGGAAGGATCGGGGAGGAATGGCCTCGGACGCCGCGATGCGGGCGACGCTGAGCCGGCCGTCCCCGTTCGACGGCGCGCCCGATGCGGCCTCGGCGCGGGCCAGGGCCAGCATCGCGCGGACCGCGTAGTCGCCCCGCCGAGTCAGCTCCAGGCGCATGTCGATCACGTCCTCCGGTGCGGTCCGTCAGCCGACCCGGAAGAGGCCCGTGGCACCCTTCGTCGCGTCGGAGAACTTGTGGGTCACGAACGGGTAGGTTCCCGGCTCGGCGAAGGTCAGCTCCACGAGCGCGCCCGAGCCCGGCGGCACGTCGATCGTCTGGCGCATGCCCGAGGCGTTGGGGGGATACCCGATCCGACTCGTAACGCGAGAAGAGGGCGCCGATCACGTGGAACGCCGAGGACGAGTTCGGTCCCGCGTTCACGATGAAGATGCGCACGAGCTCGCCCGCGATCGCCACGAGCGGGTTCGTCTTGTAGCGGAGCGCCTGGCCGTTGAACACGACGAAGTCGGGCGGGTCCGAGAGCATCTTCGCGTACTGGCCGCCCGATCCGTAGAACTCGCTCTGGACGAGCACGTACTCGCGGGCCGCGGCCCGGCCTGCCTTCGGATCGACGATCACGGCGCCGTACATCCCGTCGGCCATGTGCATGAGCACGGGCGCGGCACCGCAGTGGTACATGAAGACGCCCGGGTAGCTCGCCTTCCAGTCGAAGCTGAACGTTCCGCCCGGCGCGATCTCCTGGTAGTTCTTGCTCCACGCGGTCTGGGCGGCGTGGAAGTCGATCGAGTGGGGCATCTGGCCCTGGTTGGTGAGCGTGAAGTGGACGGTGTCGCCCTCGGTGACGCGGAGCGTCGGCGCGGGAACCTGCCGCCCGAAGTTCATCGACTGGTACGGCGTGGGCGGGTTCGTGGCGATGAGGATCGTCTCGTCCGGCCCGTCGTTCGAGGTCAGGCTGAACGGGATGACGCTCGAGCTGGCAGGCCGGTACGGCGGCGGCACCGCAAAGTCGGCCGGGCTCGGATCGCGCGCCCCGGCGGGAGCCGCCGGGGGGGCCGTTGGCGAGGCCATACCGGCCATGGCCGACGCGGCCGCCGAGGGGCTCGTGGCGGGCGAGGCTGGCACCGCCGGGCTGGCGGATCCCGCGGCCGGGGTCTCGGTTGCGGCCGCGGCGGGCGGGAAGGTCCAGACAGGAGCACCGGCGGCCGAGCACGCGGCGAGAAATGCCGAGGCGCCGACGCCGCCGGCCAGCAGCCCGCCGCTTCGCAGGAGCATGCGCCGGCTCAGGACCAGGCGATCATGCACGTCGGCCGGTTCGGCTGGCGCGAGCTTGGATGGCAGTGTCACCGATCCTTTCCTCCAACGGCGCCCGATCGGGCGATAAACTTATATCATATTAGTGCAAGTATGTCGCAACCGACATCGGGCACGGGCGCCCCGCGAAGTGGCCAAGCGAGACAGCTCAGCCGGGATCGGCAGCGTACTGTTCGGGGATGGCCCTCCTCCTCTCCTTGGTCGCGCTCTTCGGGCGCTTCGGTGGCAAGGTCCTCACCAAGACGCTCGACTGGGCCGGGGCGCTGCTCTTCGGGCGGGTCGCCGGAGCCCGCCACGTCGTGCTGTCGGCCATGTCGCTCGCGTCGATCGCCTGGCTCGTCGCGGCGCTCGGCGTCGCCCTGCCGGACCTCGGGACATGGCTCCTCGTCGCACTGCCGCTGCCGGCAGGGGTCGACCGCGGCGCCGTCCGCGTCGCGATGCTCGCCGCGGTGGTCGTCCTCCCCGCCTGCATCGGGGCGGCGAGCCTGTTCCTCGTCGAGCCCGCAGCCCGGCCCCACGGGTCGGCCATCGCAGGCCGGGTGGTGCGCGGCTATCCGTTCGCCTTCGCCCTCGGGGTGGCGCTCTTCATCGTCGCTGCCGTCGCCATCGCCCATCGGGTGCGCAGCCTGCCGCGGCACTGGACGGACGCCCACATCCCGATCGCCGTCCGACCCGACGGCTACGAGGAGGTGGCGGACGACCTCGAGGAGTCCCTCCGTGGGGCGGGCCTCGACGTGCGACGGCGGAGCGCGCCGCGCACGATCGAGCTGCCGTCCAAGCTCCTGCGGGGGATCGCCGGACCCGACGCCGCGTCCCTCATCCCGCTGCGGCTCATCGAGCTCGCGACCCCGACGCTCGAGGTGCGCATCTACCCGTTCGACGTCACCCTGAGCGGGCGCCGGGCCGACGTCGTGCGGGCCCGGGCTGCGATCGCCGACCGGCTCGGCATCAGCGCCGCCTACCTCACCACGGGGGCGGAGGCGCAGGCCGTCGAGGATCGACTCGAGGCGCTGGCCGGTCGCCTCCAGACGGCGCGCGACGCGGGCGCTCCAGCGGAGCTGCTGCCATCCGCCGCCCGCGCTGCTGCGGTGGCGGAGCTGCACGAGCTCGAAGGGACGCTGGCGACGCTGGACCTCTCCTACGAGGACTGGGAGGTCCTGCGTCGGGAGTCGCTGCAGCTGGAGCGTCTTGTCTGAGTCGAAACCCGGAACAGCTCGTCGACGTCACCGCGATGCCCGTCCTGTTCACCGTGATGTTCGGCTTCATGTTCGCCGGGGCCATCTCCGGCAGCCAGGCGAGGTACCTGCCGATCCTCATTCCCGGCATCATCGCCATGACCACGATCACCGCGTCCGTAGGCGCCGGAATCCAGCTCCGCGAGGACATGGACAAGGGCGTGTTCGACCGCTTCCGGTCACTGCCCATCGCCCGGATCGCCCCGCTCGCCGGCCCCATGACGGCCGACCTCGCCCGCTACGCCATTGCGACCAGCGTCACCCTGACCGTGGGTGTGCTCATGGGCTACCGCCCCGGCGGTGGTGTTCCCGGCGCGGCGGCCGGAATGATCCTCGCCGTCGTCACCGGCTGGTCGATCGCCTGGATCTTCATGTGGATCGGCACCCTCGCCAAGAGCGCCGGTGCCGTCCAGGGCCTGTCCATGCTGATCATGTTCCCATTGGCGTTCCTATCCAACGCATTCTTGTTCCAGTCAGCACGCTTCCGGGATGGCTTCAGACCGTGACGCGGGTCAATCCGGTGTCGAGTGTCGTCTCGGCATTGCGCGACCTCATGAACGACGGCACCGTCACTGCCCAGGTCGGATGGGCGCTCCTCGGGTGCGCCGTGGTCGCCGCGACCTTCATTCCGCTCGCCGTGCGCTCCTACTCCAGGCGGGTCTGACGGGTCCGGCGTTGGTCTCGGCCGCGGCGGCGCGGACAACCATCGCGATCCGATGGGCAATGCGGCAGCGCCCGAGTCACTGCGAGCCGGCCCAGGATCCCTTACGGGTCGGCTCGCGCCGAGTCGCTCTCGGTCGGCGCGACCGCAGCGGATGAAGCGACGGCGCCGGGGGCCACGGCCGCGGATGCGGCCACGCCACCTCGACCTGCCTGCCGCCGGGACGCGAGAGCCCGCGGCCACAGGACGGTCATGCTGGAGCCGCCGCCCGCCGAGCTCCCGATGCGCCAGTGCCCCTTCGTGGCGCGAACGATCGAGTCGGCGATCGCGAGGCCGAGGCCCCGCCCGCTCTCCGTGTCCGCGGCCCGATGGAACCGGTCGAACACGCGCGCGCGTTCGGTCCGGGGAATCCCGGGGCCGGAATCGTCGACGGTCAAGCCGAACCCGGCTGCCGTCCGTCCCAACCGCAGCCGCACGGTCCCGCCATCGGGCGTGTACTTGCACGCGTTGTCGAGCAGCACGCCGACGAGGCGATCGAGCCACTCTGGCGGAGCGCTCACCACGTGCGGGCCGGGTTCCATGTCCAGCGCAAGCGTCTGTCCGTGCAGCTCTGCCACAGCCCGAAACCGATCACCGGTCTTCTCGGCGAGCACGCCGAGGTCGACGAGCTCGGATTGTGGCGCACCCTGGAGCGAATCGAACCGCGCGAGCCAGAGCATGTCCTCGAGGAGGCGTCGCATCCGTTGCGTCTCGCCGTCGAGCCGCATGAACGCGGCCCGGTACCACTCCACGTCGCGGTCGCGGGCGAGCGCGAGGCTCGTGTTCGCCTCGATGACCGACAGCGGGGTGCGGAGTTCGTGCGACGCGTCGGCGGTGAACTCGAGCTGCCGGTGCCGCGCCAGCTCGATGGGAGCCGCCACGCGCCGGCCGATGGCTACGGCGCCGAGGAACGACGACGAGCGAGAAGGACAGGGCCGATGGCGACTCTGCGAGGATCACGGTGCCCTGCGCCTGCGACACGCCTCGGTGGTCTGGCCCACGACAACGTACCGGTCGCCCGGCCGGCGCGCCCTCGATGCGGACGATCGCGTTTGCCGATCGGATGGTGACCGCGGCCACCGACCGTGGCGTAGGCCGCGGCAGGCGTCGCGTCGGACCGGTACTGCCCATGACGCTTCCGTCCGGCTGGCGGTCCAGACGATGACCGGCGCACCAAACGGCACCTCCGGCGGGGGCGCGTCGAACCCGCCGCCGGCCGGCGGAGGGCCAGGTTCCCGCGTGATCTGGGCGGGCGCGTTCGAGACGTTCCCGTCGATCTGCGAGGTCAGGTTGCGCGTCACGAGGACCACGACGGCGAACGGCAACAGCCAGGTAGGCGACGGCAACGACCGCGGTCGCCGCGAGCGCCACGCGGATGGACGTGCGGCGGACCTGCTGGCAGCGACCCCGCTGGTCACGCGGCGTCCAGCCGGTAGCCGGCGCCGCGCACCGTGACGATCCGGACGCCCGCGTCGGGGAGCTTCGCGCGCAGCCGGCTCACCTGGACGTCGATGGCGTTGGAGCCGAGGGGGTCGGTCTCGTCGCGCCAGCCGTGCTCGGCGATCGCCTTGCGGTCGACCACCGCGGGCGAGCGACGCATGAGGAGCTCCAGGATGCTGGTACTCGGTCGGCGTGAGCGCGAGCGGAATCGGCCATCCACCTCCGACCACGCGCGGTGACGGGATCCAGGGTGATCCGGCCGCGAGCGATCACCGGGGCGTCCACGCCGCGCGGCCGGCGCTGGAGCGCGCGGATCCGCGCCAGGAGCTCGCCGAAGTCGAACGGCTTGACGAGGTAGTCGTCCGCGCCGGCGTCCAGGCCCTGGATCCGGTCCGGGGGCGTGTCGCGTGCCGTGAGCATCAAGAGCGCCGTGGGCCGCTCGTGGCGGCGCGCCCAGCGCACCACGTCGATGCCGGACGCGCCCGGCATCCGCCAGTCGAGGACCGCGACGTCGTACTCGTAGAACTTCAGCTGGTCGATGGCGTCGTCACCCCGATCGACGGCGTCCACGCGGAAGCCGTTGTCCTCGAGTCCCAGGACGAGGATCTCGCGGAGCGACGCGTCGTCCTCCGCGACGAGGATCCTCACCCTGTCTGCCCAGCGGCGTCGACTCCACGCATATCGGCTCCTGCGAACGATACGGCACGCCACCCGCGGCCGAGCCGATAGTCGCGCCCGTCCAGCACGCGTGTCGCTGTCATGCCCGAAGTTTCGCTGACGGGACCTTTCGAATCCGTTACGGCAGGTGGACCGCCCGGGCGGGCCCTCGAGGCTCGGAGCCGCCGAGACGACGGCCAGCGCTATCGCCGAACGTCGTCACCCGACCGAAAGGTTCGCGGGACGACGCTGCGCCTGCACCGGGACGACGGGCCTTCCGCCGCTCCCGATCCACCGGAAGGACGCGCAGATGACCACCATCACCCCGCCCGCGACACGATCGCACCAACCCACCGCCATCCCGCTTGGCCTCGGCGGCCGTGTTCGCGCCGCCCTGGTTTCACGGGACCGTGCGGTCGCCTGGCTGCTGCCGGCGACGGTCGGTGTTCTTGCCCTCGCGGCCGTCCTGTACGTCGTCAACCTGACCGTCAGCGGCTATGCGAACGAGTTCTACTCCGCCGCGGCGTGGGCCGGCTCGCAGAGCTGGTCGTCCTGGTTCTTCGGCTCGATCGATCCGGCGAACTTCATCACGGTGGACAAGCCGCCCCTCGCGACGATGGTGATGGGCCTCTCGGTCCGCCTGTTCGGCCTGAGCTCCGCGGCGATCCTGCTGCCCGAGGCGCTCATGGGGATCGCGACCGTCGGGATCCTGATGGCGACCGTCCGCCGGACGTTCGGCGGCGCGGCGTCGATCATCGCCGGCCTGGTCATGGCGCTGACGCCGGCCGCCGTCCTGATCTTCCGCTACAACAACCCGGATGCGCTCCTGACCCTGCTCCTCGTCGGAACCGCGTACGCGTTCCTGCGCGCGATCGAGGACGGCCGCTTCCGCTGGCTCGTCCTGACCGGGTTGCTGGTCGGCCTTGCCTTCAACACCAAGCTCCTCCAGGGCTGGATGGTCCTGCCGGCCTTCGCGATCACCTATGCGCTCTGCGCGCCCGGTTCGATCCGCCGACGGGTCGCCGGCCTCGGAGTCTCGCTCGGCGCCGTGCTCGTGGCGAGCAGCTGGTGGGTCGTCGGCATGCAGCTGGTGCCGGCCGCGCTTCGCCCCTATGTCGGCGGAAGCACGGACGGGTCCGCGCTCAACCTCATCCTCGGCTACAACGGGCTCGGCAGGCTCTTCGGCGGTGATGGCAACGGCGCGGGCGGTGGTGGTGGCGCGAGCTTCGCCGGAACTCCGGGCCTTCTCCGGCTCTTCAACGCGGAGATGGGCGGCCAGGTCGCCTGGCTCCTGCCGGCTTCGGCCGTCGGCCTCGTCGGCGGGCTCGTCGCCCGCGCGCGTGCCGGACGGACGGACCTCGCCCGGGCCGCCTACCTGATGTGGGGCCTCTGGCTGGCGACGCACGCGCTCGTGTTCAGCTTCATGTCGGGAACGATCCATCCCTACTACGTGGTCGTGATGGCCCCCGCGCTCGGCGCGCTCGTCGGCGGCGGGCTCGTGACGCTCTGGCGGGCCCGCGACCGGCACGCATGGGCGGGCGCTGTCCTCGGCGGCACCGTCCTGACCTCGGCCGCCCTCGCCTGGACGCTCCTCGATCGAACCCCCACCTTCGTCCCTGGTCTCGGGCTCGGGATCTTCGCGCTCGGCCTCGTCGCCGCCGTCGGGCTGACGCTACCCGCGGCGATCCTGCCGCGGCGCCTCCCGCTCGTCGCGCTCGGCCTCGCGCTCGCGGTCCTGCTCGCGGGCCCGGCTGCCTACGCGGTCGACACCATGACAACCGCGTATTCCGGCGGCACTGTCTCTGCCGGGCCCGCCGCCAGCGTCGGCACCGGCGGCCCGGGAGGCAACCCCGGTGGCGCCCCGAACGGCGGGCAACCCCCGACCGGAACCGCGCCGGGCGGCACGTCATCGAACGCCGCCTTCGTCAACCCTGGCGGCATGGGCGGCTCCCTCAACTCCACGACCATTGACTACCTGGTCGCCAACCGCGGGACGGCGACCTGGATCGTCGCCGTGCAGTCGGCGAACACGGCGGCCCCCATCGAGCTCTCGACCGGCCTCCCTGTCATGGCGATGGGCGGCTTCACGGGCAGCGACCCCGCACCGACGCTCGCCCAGCTGCAGGCATATGTCGCCTCAGGTGAGCTCCGCTTCGTGATGGTCGGAGGTGGCGGCGGATCGCCGGGTGGTTCATCGAGCATCAGCAGCTGGGTGACGTCGGCCTGCACGGCCGTCACGGTCGGCGGCAGCACGACGAGCGTCTACGACTGCGCCGGCGCCGCGACGACCGGCAGTTGACGGAGCGATCGACATGTTGACGACCGTTCGGTCCGAGAGGACCCCGGCGACCCGTCCGGCGGCGGGCACTGCGCCGGTGACCCGTCCCGTGGTGGACGTCGTCGTGCCCGTGTACAACGAGGAGAGGGACCTGGAGCCGAGCGTCCGCCGGCTCCGCAGGTTCCTCGACGCGGAGTTTCCCATCGCCGCCGGGGTCACGATCGCGGACAACGCGAGCACGGACGGCACCTGGGCGATCGCGCGCCGGCTCGCCGACGAGATCCCCGGCGTCGCCGCCGTCCACCTTCCGCTCAAGGGACGCGGCCGCGCGCTCAAGGAGACGTGGCTGGCGAGCGACGCCGAGATCGTCGCCTACATGGATGTCGACCTCTCGACGGACCTGCGCGCGCTCCTCCCGCTCGTGGCTCCGCTCCTCTCCGGGCACAGCCAGGTCGCGATCGGCAGCCGCCTCGCGGCTGGATCGCACGTGGTCCGCGGGCCGAAGCGCGAGCTGATCTCGCGTTCGTACAACCTGATCCTGAGGACCGCGCTCCGCGCCCGGTTCAGCGACGCACAGTGCGGCTTCAAGGCAATGCGGGCCGATGTCGCCCGGCTCCTCCTCCCGCTCGTGGAGGACCCGGCATGGTTCTTCGACACCGAGCTCCTCGTCCTCGCCCAGCGGTCCGGTCTCCGGATCCACGAGGTCCCCGTCGATTGGACCGACGACCCCGACTCGCGGGTCCACATCGTCTCGACGGCTACGGCTGACCTGCGCGGCGTCGTCCGGCTCCTCCGAGGGCGGCGTCGTGTCAGCCCGACCGGCCGCGATCCCCGAAGCTCGGGCGGGAGGTTCGGCCGACTCATCCCGTTCGCCGCGATCGGCGTCGTGAGCACGCTCGCCTATGTCGCGATCTACGCGATCCTCCGCGCCTGGCTCCCGGCGGCCAGCGCGAACGCGATCGCCCTCGTGGTGACCGCCGTCGCGAACACCGCGGCGAACCGGCGGATTACATTCGCCGTGCGGGGCGGCGCCGGGATGGCGCGCGACCAGCTTGCGGGTCTCGTCGCGTTCGGCATCGCCCTGGCGATCACGACTGTCTCGATCGAGCTCCTCCACGCGATCGCACCGGGCGCCGGCCGCGTGGCGGAGATCGCGGTGCTCGTGACCGCCAACGCGGTCGCGACAGTTGTGCGCTTCCTCGTCCTCCGCCAGGCGCTCGAGCGGCGAGCCGGGGCGAGACCAAAGATGGCACCGCCTGCCGGCAACCCGTCCGCGACCCGGGTTGGGGCCCCGGGATGATGGACCGGGGGCGCATGCTGCTTCCGATCGGCGCGATCCTCGGCGGCGGACTCGCCCTTCGCCTCGTGCTCGCGCTGGTGGTGTTCCCCGGCGCGGGCGACGCAGGGGACCTCGGCTTGTTCTCCTCGTGGGCCGCGACCCTCGCCCGGACCGGACCGGGGACCTTCTACGCGAGCGCCGGATCCGCAAACTACCCGCCCGGCTACCTGTACGTCCTATGGATCGTCGGTGCGCTTGGCGGAGGGGTCGAGCTGCTCAAGCTCCCCGCCATCGTTGCCGATGTCGGGATCGCCGCGCTGCTCTACGTGGCCGGCCGTCGCTGGTTCAGCGAGCGGACCGGTCTGCTCGCGGCGGCCCTCTACCTGTTCGTCCCGGTCACCTGGTACGACTCGGCGATCTGGGGCCAGGTCGACGCGGTCGGCGCCCTCGCCATCCTGGCGGCGATCGTCGCCCTCGGCGAGGATTGGAGCGAGGCCGCTGCCGCCCTCGCCGGCATCGCGATCCTGGTCAAGCCGCAGGACGCGATCGCGCTCGTCGTCGTTGTTCCTGTTCTCGTCCGCCGTCACCTGCTCGCCGTGACGCCCCGCCCGCGACCGGAGCTCCATGGCGTCGTTGCGGCGCTCGATCGACGCCTCGGCGGGGCGCTCGGATCGCTGGGCGCGGAGCGCGGTCCCGTCCGCCTCGCCACGTCCGCGTTCGCGTTCCTGGTCGTGGTTCTCGCGGGGCTCCTCCCGTTCGATATCGCCCGCTGGGCGCCACCCTCGCTCGCCGACGTCCCGGGCCTCGCACAGCTGGCCGGCTTTGCCGGCCTCGCGGTCTCGGATGCCGGCCAGTACGCGGTTCTGAGCGCGAATGCCTTCAACGCGTGGTCCCTGGTCGGCAGCCCATCGCTCGAGTCGCTCGTGGGAACGGGCGGCTCGTTCACGTCGGACAGCCTGCCGGTGCTCGGCGGAATCGCAGCCTCGACCGTCGGACCTTCACTGCTGGTCGGTGTGGGATTTCTCATCGTCATCGGTCTGCTGCGACGCGACGATCGGCGGGCGCTCCTCCTGGCGGTGGCCCTTGCGGCCTTCGCGTTCTACGCCCTGCCGACCCGCGTCCACGAGCGCTACCTCGTCCCGTTCTTCGCCCCGGCTGCGCTCCTTGCCGCCCTGGCGCTCCCGCAGGCTCTCTCGTACATCGGGGCCGCCGTCCTGAACGCGGCGAACCTCCACGTCGTCCTCGCCGGCCATGGGGCGGGAGGATTCGGCGGAGGCGGGCCGGGCGGGTTGGGCGGACTGCCAGGGGGCGGCGGTCCGGGCGGGTTCGGTCAGGTGCCCGCGGGTTCCACGCTCGGGATCCGGCCGATCTCTCTGCCCTTCCCCGACCTTCTGGCGAACAGCACCGCCGTGACGGTCATCGCGGTCGGGCAGACCGTCGCATTCGTGGGACTTCTCGTCGCATGGCTCGTCTTCGTGCTCAAGCCACGAAGTGCGCAGCGAGACACGGACTGGGTGGGCGACCGACGCGGACCGGACGGCGGGTCCCGCGTGCCCCGCCCCGCGTGGACCGGGGTGCCGTAACCGAACCGAAAGCAGCGGACCGCGAGAATCGCGCCGACACACAACCACGGGGCGCGTGCACGCCGATCGGATCAGCTCGACGCGACAGAGCCCTGCACGAGGACATGACGATGGCAGCGCTGTTGGCACCCGACACGGAACCGGCGGGCATTGTGCCCTGGACCAACCGAGTGATCCTCGCGGTGACGGACGACGGCCACGAGGCGCGCTTCGGCCCGGTCCGGGATGCCGCAGCGGACCTCGCCCGCCGCGTTGCCGCGCAGGTCGTCCTGTATCTGCCCCCGGCGGGAGACGGACTGCCGGAGGCAGGTCGGCCACGGCTGTTCGATCCGTTGGCGGGAAGCCCCGGGCCCGGCTCCCAAGCGGGATCCGGGCGCCGGCACACGGGCGCCCGCCGCCGAGACCTGCTCCGCGACGAGGCTGTCGCCATCCATTCGCAAGGGCCCGACGTGCTTGTCTGGCTCGCCCGGCGTCCGAATTTGGCGGGCATTGTTGAGGCCGTCAGGCAATCGGGCGCGGACCTCGTCCTGGTGCCCGCGGAGCGGGATCGCTCGGGTGTCGGCGGTCGCGTGGTTCGCCTCACGCTCGCCTACCATGCGGCTCACCTATCCGTCCCGCTCGCCGCCGTCGACCGCGCCGGCCGCGTGGCGCTGGTCGCCCCGCTGGGCTCCGCCCAACCAGGCTGCCGCCGTCCCATCCGAGTCGCTGGGATGCCCATGCCGGCGCGGCTTGAGCCTGCTGGTGCCCGGCACGCGCGTGCATCGGGCGAGAGCGCATACGACTGGTTCTCCAGTTCAGGTCCGGGCCGCGGCTTTTCGGTGGGCTCGAGGTTGGGCTGCCCTCCGACCATCGGTACTCTTACGTGATGCGACCCCTTCGGAACTCCATCAACGTCACATTGGACGGCTTCTGCGATCACCGTGCGATCCCCGCGGCCGAGGAGTTGCACCGCCATGCGGTCGAGAACCTTGAGCGCGCCGATGCACTCCTCGTTGGCCGGGTGACTACCAGCTGCCTGGAGGACGTCGCCGTGGATGGAAGCGATGCCTGACTGGATGCAGCCCTTCGCCCGGACGATCGATGCGGCCAGGAAGTACGTGGTGTCGAGCACCCTGGAGCGGGTCGACTGGAACGCGGAGCTCGTGTGCGGGGATCTGGGCGAGGCCGTTGCGCAGCTCAAGCGGGAGCCGGGCAAGGGGCTGCTCACAGGAGGCGTGATGCTCCCGCTGGCGCTGGCGGAGCTGGGCTTGACCGACGAGTACGAGTTCGTGGTGCAGCCCAGGCTCGCGGGCCACGGGCCGACGTTGTTGGCGGGGCTCTCGAAGCATGTCGACCTGAAACTCGTGAGCCGGCTGGAGTTCCGTTCGGGGGCGGTGGCGATGCGGTACGAGCCGAGACGGTAGCCATCCGGAGCGACTCGGGGGTGCCGTAGGCGGCACGGAGGGAGCGAGATGACCACCGAGAAGGCCCGCTTCTCCAGGGAGAGGCGGGAGGGACATCTGGCGTGACGCTGGCGCGGCTCGGGCTCACGCGCGAGCAGATCCTCACGTATCGGCGGACCGTGGGTGCCCTCGACGAGCGGCTGCCCGCGGGCCCAACGTCGCTCCGGCGCGCCGCGTGGGCGGGCCTGCAGGACAGCGTGCCGCGCGCCGCCGTTCTCTCGCTCCACGCCCGCGTCCAGGGGATCGGACCGGACACGTGGGAGGATCCGTCACTCGTGCAGCTCTGGGGGCCGCGGTTCAGCGTCTACGTGGTCGCAGCAGGTGACCTCGCGGTCTTCTCGCTCGGTCGGCTCCCCGGCGATGTCACGGGGCGACACCGTGCCGAGGATCTCGCTCGCCGGCTGCACGCCTTCCTTGACGGTGGGAGGCTGACCTACGGCGAGGCGGGACGCGGCCTCGGCGTGCACCCAAACAGCCTCAGGTACGCCGCGGCGACCGGGACGGTGCTCATGCGGTGGGACGGGGCACGCCAGCCAACGGTCTGGACCGCCCCGCCGCCGGACGTCGACCCGCACGACGCACGGCTCGAGCTCGCCCGCCGCTACCTGCACGTCTTCGGTCCGGCAACGCCGGCGGGGTTCGCCCAGTGGGCCGGGGTCCGGCCGCGGACCGCCGGCCGCGCCGCGTTCGAGGCGCTCGCCCGATCGCTCACGCCGGTGCGGACCCCGGTCGGCGATAGCTGGATCCTGGCCAACGACGAGCCGACGTTCCGTGCGACCGCGGAACCAGCAGCAGCCGCGCGCCTCCTCCCGAGCGGGGACGCGTACTGGCTCCTGCAGGGAGCTGAGCGGGAGCTCCTGGTCCCCGATCCGGAACACCGTCGCGCGCTCTGGACACCCCGAGTCTGGCCCGGTGCCCTTCTCGTGGACGGCGAGCTCGTCGGGACATGGCGACGTGTCCAGGCTGACGTCACGATCGAGTCGTGGCGCCCGCTCTCCCGCCCCGAGCGCGCGGTTGTAGAGGCCGAGGCCGCGTCCATGCCGCTGCCCGGCATCCGCAGGAGCGTCCGCGTCCGCTGGGACGACTGAGGTGTCTACCGGGGTACGAGCCTGAGCGTCGCCCGTGCAGCCTCAGCCGTGACCACCGTCCCGACCATGCGCGCTCCATATCGGTCGTACTTGGCGTGGTACGCCGCGTGCAGGTCCGCGTCGACCGACCGCCCGGGCTCCTCGAACCCGACGTCGCGCTCGACGCCGCTCGCGCGGATCCGGCCCTCGCCGGATGCCTTGGCCCGCCGGAACCACCCGTTGTCCGGACCGTACGCCGAGCGCACGTACAGGTCGTCGCCGGAACGGACGACCCAGATCGTGACGTAGGGCCGGAGACTCCCGTCGGGCCGCCGCGAACTGACCTCGATCTCGTCGGACCGGCCGATCCGGGCGACCTCGTCGGCTGTCCAGGCGGTCATCGGGTCGGCTCCCCCGGCTGCACCGCGTACTCGGCGTCGGTGACCTGCTCGCCCCACTCGCTCTCGGGGCCCTTGCCCGGCGCCTCCCAGATGGCGAGGTGGGTCATGAAGTGATCCGGTGCCGCGCCGTGCCAGTGCCATTCGCCGGACGGCGTGTGGACCGTGTCGCCGGCCCGGATCTCGACGACCGCGCCCCCGCGCGCCTGGATGCGCCCGACGCCTTCGGTCACGTGGACCGTCTGGCCGACCGCGTGCGCGTGCCAGGCGTTGCGGGCACCCGGCGCGAACCGCACGACGTTGACGCGGACGCGCGAGGGCGGCTCGCCGCGGGCGATGACGTCGAACCAGGCGTCCCCGATGAACGTCTCGGCCGGCGCCTTGACCGTGGGCGCCTTGTGCAGGATCTCCATCGAATGCCTCCTATTCGCCGGCCGGGAAGTCGATCGAGGCCGCGAGGTCGCGCTGCGCCTCGAAGCCCTCGATCCGCTTCGCTAGCGTGTCGATCGTGGTCTGGAGCGCCTGGGAACCGAGGACGATCCGAAGCGGCGCAGCTCAACGTCCACGCTCTCGATGATGCGCGCTGCCATCAGCACCTCTGGAAAGGCTGTCCGCGAAGACCTCGCGTGCGGGCGACTCGACCTCTGGTCAGGCCCGCCTCGGCTCGGACCGATGTTCAGCCCGACCGCTCCAAGCCCTGCGACTGACGGCCTGGGCATTAGCGCGGCCACAGCCACGCCGCCACAAGAGCGGCCACGGCAAGCGCGCCGAGCATCACGATCCAGGCCGCCGCCGCGATAAGGAGGAGGTTGTCCTCCTGCCGCTCGACCTCGCGCAGGGAGCGCCCGGCGAGCACGGTGCCACCATGCCAGGGGACCGTTACGGACGCGATCCGGACGCCCGCTCGTGGCTCCCACGTTACCGCGTTCGGCGGGTTCTGACGGGCGGCGTCGAGGACGCCGGGCGGCGGGACGGGATCGTGACCGTCGAGTTGGCCGTCCGTCGCGAGGACGTGTCCAGAGGGATCGAAGATCACGATGAACGGGGCGAGGCTGACGGCCAGATCGATGGTGGCCGACCCGACGAGCGTCGTCGGTGGTGTCCCGGCGTCGAGCGCACGGGCGGCATCCTCCGCCAGTTGGCGTTGCGGGTCGTTCGCTCCCATCCGGAGGTCCTGCTGGACCGCCCCGTAGACGAGGCAGCAGCACAGCGTGGCGAGGACCGCGACCGGCAGGAAGAAGGCAAGAGCGCGACGGATGACGAGCAAGCGCGCCCCGACCGGGGCCGCTGAACGTCGGGTCAGCGCCGCAGGCGGCTCAGGAGGAACCACGCGACGACGACGACCACGACGAGGGCGATGGCCACTTCGAGGGCGAACGTACCGCTGAACTTGATCCCCATGATGGTGACGGCCAGTAGGTCCAAGCGAGCACCTCCAACGGGCGGAGTCTACCCGCGCGAGTGGTGGTCGGCGGTCGGCGAGCGCCCGTGCCCGGTCGTTCGCATCCGGCTCTCCCAGCTGGGCCGCCCGCGCAGACCTTCAGCCCGGACGGGTCTCAGTGGCCGCGAGTTCCATCCCGGGCGCATCGTCGGACCGTGCCGCGAAGCCCAGGCGCTCGTAGAAGGGCTGCACGCCCTGCGCGCAGAACAGTTGGACATCGACGATGCGGTGTCGCCGACACTCGGCCACGAGGCGCTCGACGATGGCGCTCCCGATGCCCACGTGTCGATAGGCAGGGTCGACGATCACGTCGATGAGCAGGGCATGCAAGACACCGTCGCCGATGATCCTCCCGGTCCCTACGAGACGCTCCCCTCGTAGGCCGACACGGCACACCAGGTGGGCGCGAGCGCCTCGGCGGCCCTCTCGACGGTGAGGTGACCCTGCGGGTCCCAGCCCGTGGTCGAGAACAGGCGGACAAACGCTCGCGGGTTCGGGACTTCCGCCCGGTACTCGATCAGTGGCAATGGGGTCGGCATCGTCCTGCGCTCCTGCTGCCACGCGCGGTCGGGCCCGTATCCGAGGCCCCTGATCCCAAGGGACCGGACCCACACAATAGCCCCGACCGGCTCGGGCGGTGGAACGTCCTCCGTGGAGATTGAACAATCCGGCTCCGCCCCGCGTCATGCAGGCATGAAGAGACCACTCGCCCTCGCGCTGTCCATCGGGATCCTCCTCGCATCTGGGGTCGCCCTCGGCACGCCGCCCCCGGCGGCCGAGGCGGCTACCGTTCCCGCCTGCACCGCTCGGCAACTGAGCGCGCGGATCGCGGCCTGGCAGGGCACGGCCGGGAGCCGGGTCGCCGACGTACGGATCGTCAACGTACCCCGTTCATGCCGTGCGTCCTGCGCAACTACCCGCGCGTCCGGCTGGTCAGCGCGCACGGGATCGTCATGCTCAACGGCGCCGCCGCGTCGGCGACGGGCGCGCCGCACATCCTGCCCGCGCTCGGGTTCCTGCGAACCGAGGTCAGTGACGGCAACTACTGCGGGCCGGCCTATGCGAAGCCGGTCACCCTCGCCTTCGTTCTCCCCGGGGCGCTCGGCCAGGTCGTGGCGATCCCCTACTCGCCGACCGACACGCTCGGCGTACCGCCGTGCAACGGCGCGCCGGGCTCCGCCGGACACATCACGATGCACGCCTGGCAAACGTAGGGGGACGGGTGCCCAGAGGGGGCCGGGGCCGACGTTCAACGGTGGGCGGCCAGCCTGCGATGCTCCTGAAGGGCGGCCCGGACTAAATCGGAACCACCTGGCCGTGCCCCTCGTCAATACGGCAGTCGTGCCCTCTCCGACCGAGTGAGCCGCCGACCCTCGCGGGCGCACAATCTGTCACGCCGCCGAGCTTGGGCCGGGGGAAGGTCGCAAGAACCACCAGATGAAGGAGTTCCCATGCGCGTCCGTTTCCTGCCTGCCGCCGCGACGGCTGCCACGATCGTTTTCGTCCTCGGCGCCTCGGCCGTCACCGCTGCCCAGCCGGCCACGACCTCGGCGCACGTCGACTACGCCTCCGTGCGCGTCCTCAACGCCATGACCGGCCAGCCCGCCCTCGACGTCTACGTGACCCACGTGGCAACTCAAACCCCACCGAACTACCCCCACGTGCGGTACGGCCACTGGACCGCCTACCAGCGGATGTACTTCACGCCCGACTGCGTCGGCAAGAGTGTCTGCAAGCTCGAGTTCGAGATGGCGCTCCCGGACCAGGCGAGCGGGTTCAAGAAGGACGAGCTCGCCTTCCGGGCCGGCGCCACGTACACGGTGGCCCTTGCCGCGACGGGGAGCACGGGGCCGAACTTCATCGTCATCCACGAGGCGACCTCGACGCCGCGCAGCGCCTCGATCCGCTTCGGGAACCTCACGAGCGACGTGACCAAGACGCTCGACTTCTCCGCCATCCGGATGACGCCGAGCGCGGGCCCGACCTCGGCCCCCGCCTCGAACCTCTCCTACGCCCAGCTCAGTCCGATCCGGCCGGTCGCCGCCGGCCCCTGGAACCTCCATTCGGCGTCCACGACTCCATGTACCTGGCGCGGGCCGTCACGAACGCGACCCTCGGTACCGGGAGGCGCTACGCCGTCTACGCGATCGGGACGCTCGGCGGGACGGGCACCGACGCCGCGAGGTTCATCGTCGTCCCGAACCGGTAGCGGCTGTCAACGGCGTGGCCGACCCCATGCCCGCCGTTCAGCTGGAGCTCGGAAGCAGTCCCGCGAGGTGGCAGCGCCTCTCCGGCCCTGCCGTCCTTAAGGGGAGGAACGCGCGCCGGCCTCGCCACTTCGCCGGATGAGGTCACGATTCGCGCTCCCGTCCAGACTTCCGGCTCGTCGCAGCGGCCTTGTTGTCTTGGAGCGCCCGACAATGGCGCGCCCGAAGGGCTCTGACGCATGCGGACAACCAGCGCGTGACACGAGAGTGGAGCGCCGGGCCGGCCCGACTTCAACGGCCGGAGCCGCTCGCCGGCGAGGGCCGACGCGGGGTTGTCACGGCTGTCCATGATGGGTCCGCCAGCAGCCGGATTGAACGAAACGTCTCCGGACACCCCTCATAGGGTGTGATGCGTCCCTCCGTCGCCGAGGCCACGGAGGGCAGGCCCGTTGGCGTGCGGAGATGAGAGCGAGGAGTCGTGCAGGCCCGGTCGTGGAGCGCGCGCAGCAGGTGATCCCGATGCCTTCGAAGCCCTCGTGCGGACGTCGGCGGCCAGCTGGTGGGGCTGGCGTTCCGATCCTGCGTGACCACGAGGCCGCCGAGGACGCGGTCCAGCAGACACTCGTGACGGCCTGGCGCGAGCTGCCGGGCCTGCGCGACCCGGACGCTCCAAGCCTGGCTCTACCGGATCCTCGTCCGCGCCTGCGCCGCCGAAGCCCGGCGCATGGGGCAAATGCGTGTGGGCGTGCGTGACGTCTCGCCGGATGCTCTCGCCGACTCGAACGCTTTCGGGCCCGTCGCCGATCGTGACGAGTGGAGCGCGGCTTTCGCCGCCTGACCCCCGACCAACGGGCGGTCATCGTCCTGCGCTACTGGGCCGACCTGCGCCAGGAGGAGATCGCGGCGACCCTGAACATCCCGCTCGGAACCGCGAAGTCCCGGCTCCATCATGCGACCGCGGCCCTGCGCACTCCCTCGAGGTCAGGCTCGCCCGTTCCAGGCTGAGGAGGGACTGGCATGACAACCCCGGAACGCCCGGGCATCCCGGACCAGGAGCTCGACGCGACGCTGCGCGCCTGGCTGAAGCCGGGTCCGGCGGCGCTCTCCGAGCCCCGCCACCCAGCGCGTCCTCGCGTCGGTCCGTGTCACTCGGCAGGTGCCGGCCTGGCGCGCCACTCCCTGGATGACCCGCAGCCTCCAGGCACTCAGGTTCGCCGGTGCGACGGCCGTCGTGCTCATCACCGTGGTGGTCCTGGCCCTGGGCATGCGAAGCTCCGGGCAGCCGGTCGGCGTGGGCCGTCCAGCCTCGGTGCGCAACAACGGCTCCGTCAGCGGCGACCCCGACCTCGAGCCCGAGCCCCATGCCGCGCGCCCACCCCGATCGTCTCCGCCGACACGCTCAACGGGGTTGTCGCTGCGACTGGTGCCACCTACGAGGTGCGCTACCCGCAGGTCGGGGGCCTCGACCCGGCGGCCGCCGCCACGATCAACACGCTCCTCCGGGAGCGGGCCGAGGCGGCGGTGCACGACTTCATGTCGGGGATCGGCAAGGACCCGCAGGCCGGGCCGAACCAGCCGTCGACGCTTCAGGTCGACTACAGCGTGGCGACCAATTCGCCGGACCTGATTAGCCTGCGCGTGAACTCGTATTCCTATCCGTCGGGTGCCGCCCACGGCAGCGCCGTGCTCACCACCTTCACGTTCGACCCTTCCTCGGGACGCCGGATCGCGCTGGCCGACCTGTTCCGTCCCGGGCGTCGCGTACCTCGCTTCGCTCGCCGCCGAGGCTCGGGCGCAGCTGAAGGTGACGCTGGCAAGCTGGCTCACCGACTCCTTCACCACGCAGTGGCTCGCCACGGGAATCGAACCGACCGCCGACAACTACGCCGCCTGGGCGATCACGCCCGGCGGCCTTGAGATCACGTTCGGGCAATACCAGGTGGCAGCCTATGCGGCAGGGATGCCCGTGGTCACGATCCCGGTCGCCCATCTTGCGACGCTCATCGACCCGAACGGCCCGCTGGCGCCCTTTGCGGCCAGGCCGCTGCCGTCGGTCACGGTCACCCTGGGTATCTACTCCGGACGGCCGGACCCGTCCTGGACACTGAACAACGTGCAGGTTGCAGCGCTCGTCGGCCACTCGCCGGGCTGCCGGCGGCGACCGGCGCCCCTCCGCAGGGCGGCCTCGGGTACCACGGGTTCTCGATCATCGTCCAGCAGTCTGGCCAGCCCGACCGAGAAGCTCGTCGCCTTCCGGGGAGCCGTGACGAGCCCCGCCGATGCGCCAGGAACCTACCGGGCCGATCCGCAGCGGACCGTTGAGGGCGCACTCCTGGAGACCGGTCGCCCGCACCTTGCTGCGGCCGAGATCGCCGCTGTGGAGACTGACCTGACACGGCCGTAGGGCCCCGCGCGCACCCTAGGGCTGGTCAGCCGCCAGACGCCGGCCGATCCTCGCCCGCGGCCTCGCCGCCGGCGACGACCGCGGCCCGCAGCTCGGCGACGACGCGCTGGAGGAAGTCCTGGATCACGGCGCGCTCGGCGTCGTCGAAGGGTGTCAGGGCCGCGTCGACGGCGTCGGCCTGCCCGCGGTAGGCTCGCTCAACCTCCCCCAGCGAGGCCGACCGCAGGCGAACCTTGACGACCCGTCGGTCGTCGGGCTGTCGCTCCCGCTCCACGTAGCCTGCGGGACTCCACTCCTCGACCACCCGGCTCGCCCAGCCGCGCGAGATCCCGAGACCCCGGCCCAGCTGACCGACCGTGAGTTCGCCGTGCTGATAGAGGTGGATCGCCGCCCGGATCGCGTGAGGCGACACGTGCGGGTGCGCCGCCCCGAGACCTGCCGCGGTTCCGGCGCGCCGTGTCGCATAGCCGCTGTGGAGGAGCTCGACGAATGAGCTTGCCGGTCTCGAGGGCCTGATCGCTGAGACGTCCCGGAGCATGGCGCTCGGCGTTTGACATGCCCCCAGTCTACGCGATAGGATCTGGACGCAATAGTTTCGTATCAACAACAGGTGTTATAGTGAACGGATCGACAGAGGACCGGGCTGCGCTCCCCGAACCGACGGAGGCCGGGCGAGGCCGCTGGCTAGGCCTGCTGATGCTCAGCCTGGGCATCTCGATGATCGTCGTCGACGCGACGATCGTGAACGTGGCGGTCCCGTCCATCGTACGGGACCTGAAGCTCGACCTCGGCCGCGGAATGGATCGTCTCGATCTACCCGCTCGTCTTCGCCGCACTGCTCATCACGCTCGGGAGGATCGGCGACGTTCCGGCCGCCGGCGCCTCTAATGGTCGGCCTGGTCATCTTCGCCGGCGCGTCCGGCTGGCCGGCCTCGCCCCGAGCGGACTCGCTGCATCGGCGCCCGCGTCCTCCAGGGCGTCGGTGGCGCCGCGATCGGCCGGCGACCCAGTCCATCCTCAACGCGAACTTCCGGGGCCGGGACCGGGCGATCGCGTTCGGCATCTACGGCGCGGTCATCGGTGGCATGGCCGCCCTCGGACCGCTCCTCGGCGGCTGGCTGACCACGAACCTGAGCTGGCGGTGGGCCTTCTACATCAACGTGCCGATCGGGCCATCGTGGTGCTCGCTGGACCTCGCGTCTGGATCGGTGAGTCGCGGGACGAGGGAGCGCGCACGGGGATCGATCTGGCCGGCTTCATCCTCGTAACGCTGGGTCTTGGAGGGGTCGTGTTCGGGCTGATCGAGGGCTACCGCTTCGGATGGCTCGCGCCGAGTCGTCCGTTCGAGCTTCTCGGAGCGACGTGGCCGTTCGGTGCGGTCTCGATCGTTCCGGTCGCC
>CAVYIV010000022.1:0-21203 GCA_963768675.1 uncultured Chloroflexia bacterium
AGCAGGGCATGAAAGACACTCGTCGGCCGACGACCCTCCGGGTGCCGACGAGAGCTCCGCCCGGTAGGCCGACACGGAACACCAGGTGGCGCGCTAGCGCCCGGCGGCTCTCTCGACGGCGAGGCTGACCCTGCGGGTCCGACCACGTGGTCGAGACAGGTGGACAAACGCTCCTGGGTTCGGCAACTTCTGCCGGGTCCCCAACCGAGCTGCTACGGGGTCGGCATCGTCCCGCGCTCCGCGCTGGCGATGTGTGGTCGGGGGGCTAAATTGAGGGGGCCCCGCACCCTAGTGACTCTTAACCGGACAACAGCCTCAATCGGCTCGGGCGGCGGAACGTCTCTGTGGAGATTTGAACGTTCTGTCTTTGCTCGGCGTCTTGACGAGGCATGAAGACGTACACTCGCTCCTCGCGCCGTCCATCGTATTACTTCTCTCACCCGGCGTTGGCCTCGGCACGCTCGCCTCCGGCGGCTGAGGCGGCGACCGTCCGCGCCTGGACCGCTCGGCAACTGAGCGCGCGGATCGCTGGCCTGGCAGGGGCATGGCTGGAGCCTGGTCGCCGACGTACGGATCGTCCCCACATCGCTCGATGCTTTGACGTCTGGGGGAACCACCCGCGAGGTTCGCGCCGGGCCAGGAGCGCGCATGGATCGTCATGCTCAACGGCGACCGGCTCGCGTCGGCGAGCGGCGTGCGCTCTTGGACTGCCCGCGCTCGGGCTTCGGTGAACCGACGCCATGACGGCAACTACCGCGGGGTCGGCCTACGCCAAGCTGGTCACTCTGTCCTTCTTGTCCCGGCCGCTCGGCCAGGTCGCGGTCATCGACTTCTGGTCGACCTACAACGTCGGCCAACCACGCGGTACCTGCGCGCCGGCCCCCCCGGGCACTCCACGATGAACGCCGGGCATACGTAGGGGGACGCGCGCCTAAAGATGGCCTTTGCTGACGTTCTACGCGCGGGCGGTCGGCGATGCGAGGCCCCTGAAGGGCGGCCTGTACGTACCCGTTATCACCTGGCCGGTGGCCTTGGTCAACAACGGCAGTCGCGCGCCCTGCGACCTGAGTGAGTCGTCGACCCTCGCGGGCGGACACCCCGTCTACGCCGCTGAGCTTGGGCCGGGGCGAGGTTGTAGAGAGATCAATACCAGATGAATGACTTCCCATGCGCGTCCGTTTCCTGCTCGCCGCTGCGACGGCTGCCACGATTGTTTTCGTCTCGGCGCCTCGGCCGCGACCGCTGCCCAGCCGGCGACGACCTCGCGCACGTCGATGAGCCTCCGCGCGCGCTCGACGCCATGAACCGCGAGCCCGCCCTCGACGTCTACGTGACCGACGTGGCAACTCAGACCCGACCGAACGACGCGGACGTGCGGGACGGCCACTGAACCGCCTACCAGCGGACGGCCTCCACGCCCGACGGCGTCGGCAAGAGTGTCCGCAAGCTCGAGTTCGAATGGCGCTCCCGGACCAGGCCAGCGGGTTCAAGAAGGACGAGCTCGCCTTCCGGGCCGGCGCGACTACGGTGGCCTTGCCGCGACGGGAGCATGGGGCCGAACTCCACCGTCATCCATGAGGCGACCTCGACGCCGCGCAGCGCCTCGATCCGCTTCGGGCCTCACCAGCGACGTGACCAAGACGGTCGACTTCTCCGCCATCCGATGACGCCGAGCGCGGCCCGACCTCGGCCCGCGCCTCGAACCTCTCTACGCCAGCTCAACCCGATCCGCCGGTCGCCGCCGGCCCGGAACGTTCAGTTCGGCGTCGACGACTCGAGTACCTGGCGCGGGCCGTCACGAACGCGACCGCCGGTACCGGCAAGCGCTACGCCGCTACGCGATCGGGACGCTCGCGGGACGGGCAACGACGCCGCGAGGTTCATCGTCGTCCGGAACCGGTAGCGGCTGTCACCGGCGTGGCCGGCCCGATGCCGCCGTTCAGCTGGAGTAGGAAGCAGTCCCGCGAGGTGGCAGCGCCTCTCCGGCCCTGCCGTCCTTCAGGGGAGGGACGCGCGCCGGCCTCGCGACTTCGCCGCATGAGGTCACGTTGCGCTCCCGTCAGACTTCGGCTGTCGCAGCGGCCTCGTCGTCTGGAGCGCCGACAATGGCGCGCCGAGGGCTCTGACCATGCGGACAACGAGGCGTGACACGAGAGGGAAGCGCCGGGCCGGCCCGACTTCAAGGGCCGGAGCCGCTCGCCGGCGAGGGCCGACGCGGGGTCGTCACGGCTGTCCACGATGGTCCGCCAGCAGCCGGATCGAACGAAACGTCTCCGCACACCCTTCATAGGGTGTGATGCGTCCCTCCGCCGCCGAGGCCACGGAGGGCAGGCCCGTCGGCGCGCGGAGATGAGAGCGAGGAGCCGTGCAGGTCCCGGTCGTGGAGCGCGCGAGCAGGGTGACCCCGATGCCTTCGTAGCCCTCGTGCGGGACGTCGGCGGCCACCTGGTGGGGCTGGCGTTCCGCATCCTGCGTACCACGAGGCCGCCGAGGACGCGGTCCAGCAGACACCGGCGACGGCCTGGCGGAGCTGCCAGGCCGACGCGACCCGGAGCGCTTCCAGGCCTGGCTCGACCGGATCCTCGTCCGCGCCTGCGCCGCCGAAGCCCGGCGCATGGGGCAAATGCGTGTGGGCGCGCGCGACGTCTCGCCGGACGCTCTCGCCGACTCGAACGCTTCGGGCCCGTCGCCGATCGTGACGAGCTGGAGCGCGGCTTTCGCCGCCTGACCCCCGACCAACGGACGGTCATCGTCCTGCGCTACTGGGCCGACCTGCGCCAGGAGGAGATCGCGGAAGCCATGAACGTCCCGCTCGGAACAGCGAAGTCCCGGCTCCATCATGCGACCGCAGCCCTGCGCGCTGCGCTCGAGGTCGAGGCTCGCCCATTCCAAGCTGAGGAGGGACTGGCATGACAACCCCGGAACGCCCGGGCATCCGGGACCAGGAGCTCGACGCGACGCTGCGCGCCTGGCTGAAGCCGGGTCCGGCGGCGCTCTCCGAGCCCGCCACCCAGCGCGTCCTCGCGTCGGTCCGTGTCACTCGGCAGGTGCCGGCCTGGCGCGCCACTCCCTGGATGACCCGCAGCCTCCAGGCACTCAGGTTCGCCGGTGCGACGGCCGTCGTGCTCATCACCGTGGTGGTCCTGGCCCTGGGCATGCGAAGCTCCGGGCAGCCGGTCGGCGTGGGCCGTCCAGCCTCGGTCGCAACGACGGCTCCGTCAGCGGCGACCCCGACCTCGAGCCCGAGCCCCATGCCGCGCGCCACCCCGATCGTCTCCGCCGACACGCTCAACGGGGTTGTCGCTGCGACTGGTGCCACCTACGAGGTGCGCTACCCGCAGGTCGGGGGCCTCGACCCGGCGGCCGCCGCCACGATCAACACGCTCCTCCGGGAGCGGGCCGAGGCGGCGGTGCACGACTTCATGTCGGGGATCGGCAAGGACCCGCAGGCCGGGCCGAACCAGCCGTCGACGCTTCAGGTCGACTACAGCGTGGCGACCAATTCGCCGGACCTGATTAGCCTGCGCGTGAACTCGTATTCCTATCCGTCGGGTGCCGCCCACGGCAGCGCCGTGCTCACCACCTTCACGTTCGACCCTTCCTCGGGACGCCGGATCGCGCTGGCCGACCTGTTCCGTCCGGGCGTCGCGTACCTCGCTTCGCTCGCCGCCGAGGCTCGGGCGCAGCTGAAGGTGACGCTGGCAAGCTGGCTCACCGACTCCTTCACCACGCAGTGGCTCGCCACGGGAACTGAACCGACCGCCGACAACTACGCCGCCTGGGCGATCACGCCCGGCGGCCTCGAGATCACGTTCGGGCAATACCAGGTGGCAGCCTATGCGGCAGGGATGCCCGTCGTCACGATCCCGGTCGCCCATCTTGCGACGCTCATCGACCCGAACGGCCCGCTGGCGCCCTTTGCGGCCAGGCCGCTGCCGTCGGTCACGGTCACCCTGGGTATCTACTCCGGACGGCCGGAACCGTCCTGGACACTGAACGACGTGCAGGTTGCAGCGCTCGTCGGCCAGCTCGCCGGGCTGCCGGCGGCGACCGGCGCCCCTCCGCAGGGCGGCCTCGGGTACCACGGGTTCTCGATCATCGTCCAGCAGTCTGGCCAGCCCGACCAGACCTTCGTCGCCTTCCGGGGAGCCGTGACGAGCCCCGCCGATGCGCCAGGAACCTACCGGGCCGATCCGCAGCGGACCGTTGAGGGCGCACTCCTGGAGACCGGTCGCCCGCACCTTGCTGCGGCCGAGATCGCCGCTGTGGAGACTGACCTGACACGGCCGTAGGGCCCCGCGCGCACCCTGAGGGCTGGTCAGCCGCCAGACGCCGGCCGATCCTCGCCCGCGGCCTCGCCGCCGGCGACGACCGCGGCCCGCAGCTCGGCGACGACGCGCTGGAGGAAGTCCTGGATCACGGCGCGCTCGGCGTCGTCGAAGGGTGTCAGGGCCGCGTCGACGGCGTCGGCCTGCCCGCGGTAGGCTCGCTCAACCTCCCCCAGCGAGGCCGACCGCAGGCGAACCTTGACGACCCGTCGGTCGTCGGGCTGTCGCTCCCGCTCCACGTAGCCTGCGAGCTCCAGCTCCTCGACCACCCGGCTCGCCCAGCCGCGCGAGATCCCGAGACCCCGGCCCAGCTGACCGACCGTGAGCTCGCCGTGCTGATAGAGGTGGATCGCCGCCCGGATCGCGTGAGGCGACACGTGCGGGTGCGCCGCCCCGAGACCTGCCGCGGTTCCGGCGCGCCGTGTCGCATAGCCGCTGTGGAGGAGCTCGACGATCAGCTTGCCGGTCTCGAGGGCCTGATCGCTGAGACGTCCCGGAGCATGGCGCTCGGCGTTTGACATGCCCCCAGTCTACGCGATAGGATCTGGACGCAATAGTTTCGTATCACAACAGGTGTTATAGTGAACGGATCGACGAAAGGACCGGGCCGCGCTCCCGAACCGACGGAGGCCGGCCGGGGCCGCTGGCTGGGCCTGCTGATGCTCAGCCTGGGGCTCTCGATGATCGTCGTCGACGCGACGATCGTGAATGTCGCGGTCCCGAGCATCGTGCGGGACCTGAAGCTCGACGGCTCGGCCGCGGAATGGATCGTCTCGATCTACCCGCTCGTCTTCGCGGCGCTGCTCATCAGCTTCGGGCGCTTCGGCGACGTGGCCGGACGCCGGCGCCTCTTCCTGCTGGGCCTGGGCATCTTCACCGTCGGGTCCGCCCTGGCGGGCCTCGCCCCGAGCGGCTTGGCGCTCATCGGCGCCCGCGTACTCCAGGGCGTCGGTGGCGCCGCGATCGCGCCGGCGACCCAGTCCATCCTCAACACGACCTTCCGGGGCCGCGATCGAGCGATCGCGTTCGGGATCTACGGCTCGGTCATCGGTGGCATGGCCGCCCTCGGTCCGCTCCTGGGCGGCTGGCTGACCACGAACCTGAGCTGGCGGTGGGCCTTCTACATCAACGTGCCGATCGCCATCGTGGTGCTCGCTGGGTCTCTCCTCTGGATCGGAGAGTCGCGCGACGAGGACGCCCGCTCGGGATTCGATCCGGCCGGCTTCCTCCTCATCACCCTGGGTCTTGGAGCCATCGTCTTCGCGCTGATCGAGGGCTACCGCTTCGGATGGCTCGCGCCGAGTCGTCCGTTCGAGCTCCTCGGAGCGACGTGGCCGTTCGGTGCGGTCTCGATCGTTCCGGTCGCCGTCATCATCGGGCTTACGAGCCTCGTCGCCTTCGCGGTTGTCGAGCTTCGGCGGAAGCGAGCCGGCGCCTTCTACCTGTTCGACTTCGACCTGTGGCGCGAGCCGACGTTCCGGTTCGGGAACCTGACCGCCACGATCGTCTCGCTCGGCGAGTTCGGGCTGCTCTTCGCGCTGCCCCTGTTCCTCCAGGCCGTCATCGGCTACACGGCCTTCGAAACGGGCCTCGTGTTCCTGACTCTCGCAGCCGGGTCGTTCGTGGCAGCGCCACTGGCGGGGACACTGGCGGGGCGCTTCGAACCCCGGCGCACCGTTCAGGTCGGGATGCTGCTCGAGACTGTGGGGATCCTGGGCGTGACGCTGCTCCTGTCGAAGACCGTATCGGGGCTGACCCTCGCGGTGCCGTTCTTCCTGTATGGCATGGGCGTCGGATTCAGCACGGCCCAGCTCGCCAACGTCATCCTCTCGGACGTCCCGCCGAAGCGCTCGGGGCTGGCATCGGCAACCAATTCCACGATGCGCCAGGTGGGGACGGCGCTGGGCACCGCGATTCTCGGCACCGTGCTCCTCGTGGGCCTCAACACCGGGACGCGCGACCGGTTGGCGCAGGTCCCGGGGCTTGCGCCCGCCCAGCAACTGGCGATCACCGGCGAGATCGAGGAGTCGGCCGGGCAGGCGCTGGTCGCCTTGCGTTCGGAGCCAGCTGCACAGGCCGCCGTCGGGCCCCTCGAGGATGCCTTCGTGGGGGCCGCCCGGACGGTCGGGTTCTTCGCCGCAGCGTTCATGGGCTTGGGACTTGCGTTCTCGCTCCTACTGCCGGCAACGAGTGCGAACGTGCGACGCCGGGTCGCCGAGTCTGCCCCGGCCGTGAGGCACGAGGTCGCGGCCTGAGACGCCCGTCGCCACTCATTGCCTGCGAACAGCCGGGCGATCTGCGTCAGGCGGCGGGAGCCAATGGAGCCGGCGAGCCGGGGGGCGGCGGAAACCCGAGGTCGGTCCGAAGCCTGAGCACGTCCGCGGCGTGCGCGGCCTGCGCGGCCCGTATCTGGTGGCGGGGCGTGAGGTAGGCCGGGTCGGCGACGGCCGCGTTATCCAGGTAGACGTCCTCGGCCGCCGAGCTCTCCGCCAGGATCTGCCGAACGTCGGCCTGCAGCCGCGGCGGCCAGGAGATCCGTTGAGGCAGTGCCGGAACCACGCCTCCAGGTCCGCGAGTTTGACGAAGATGGTACCCAACGCCCCCAGGTTCGCCGCGGTCCGGTGCTGCGCGGTCACAGGCTACGTCGCGAACCGTGCCGAGACAGGTGGCTCGCCGAGCGGATCTTCGCAGGCGTCCTGGGCGCCCCAAGTCCGCCGAGTTGAGAATCGGTGCGCGCCCGCTCAGCCGTGAGCCAGGGTGATGATGAGGACACGGCCTTCGTCGGGACCGATGACCTCGGCGTCATGCGGGATGGTACCGTCCCAGCGGAGGTAGTCGCCAGGGCCCAGGTCAACCATGTGTTCGCCCTGCGACATGCGCCATCGGCCGCTCAGGACCAGGTGGTGCTCGTCGCCCGTGTGCGCGTGGAGACCCGCGCGCCGGCCCGCGGCTGCCACTGCTTCGACGATCGAGATGTCCCGGCTTGCTCCCCCATCCACCAGCTCGACCCGCCCGAGTCCCTCGTGCTCCTCGCGCGGTCGATCGGTGGCGAGGACCACTTTCGGCGGCAGCACCTCACCCATGAAGAACCAGGCGATCGGCACGTCGAGAGCCTCGCCGAGCGCGGCCAGACAGGACAGGGACGGCGACGCCTTGTCGTTTTCGATCTGGGACAGGTAGCCAACATTGAGGCCGCTGCGTTCGGACACCGCCGCCAGAGTCAACCCTCGTTCGGCCCGCCACCGTCGGATCTGCGCACCGACAGCCGGCGGTCGTCGCTCTTCAAGGGTCATGGTTTGTCCTCGCAAAACAAGTATTGACATGAGCTGCACATATGGGCTAGAGTTGCGCTCACCAAATACTGATTGGTCACAGCCAACTCGTCAACCAGACCGGAAGGAACAGCAATGGACGTCGCGATCATCGGAGCAGGCAACGTCGGTCGAGCGCTCGCCGCTTCATTCACCCGTGGTGGGCACACCGTCACGATCGCCTCGCACGATCCGGAGCACGCGTCAGCGGCGGCAGCCGCGACCGGTGCCCGCGTCGCGAAGACCAACGCTGAGGCGGCGGCGGCCGGACGGGTCGTCGTGCTCGCCATCCCCTTCGCGAGTGCCGAGGACGTCGCAGCCGAGATCCGGGACGCTGTCGCCGGCAAGCCCGTCGTCGACGCAACCAACCGCATGAGCTTCGGCCCGAATGGCCCGACGATCGACAACGGCGACTCGAACGCCGACCGATTGGCCGCCTGGCTGCCAGACGCTCACGTCGTCAAGGCATTCAACACGCTCTTCGCCTCCCACCAGGTCGACCCCATCGCAGACGGCATCCAGCTCGACGGCTTCGTCGCCGGCGACGACCAGGGCGCCAAGGACACCGTCCTTGAGCTCGTCCGGTCGATCGGCCTGAATCCGGTGGACGTGGGCCCGCTCGCCCGCGCCCAGCAGCTCGAACAGATCGCATTCCTCAACATCGCCCTCAACCTGACTGCCAACGGATCCTGGTCCAGCGGTTGGAGGCTGGTCGGTGCCCCCACGCTCGCGCCGGTCGCCGCCTGAGCCAAACCGCTTCCCGAATCGCCAGAAGAGCCGTGTCCCCGAGGACACGGCTCTTCTGCGCCACTCAACTGGGCGGTGGCCAGGACTTCGGCGAGGCAACTCCTTGGCGCCGCCATCTCTGGAGAGGGCCGCAAGAACTCGACAGGTGTGGCGCTCGCCATATGCTGGGCTTGAAGGCTCGTGGCCAGGCCGAGCAGCCGTCTTCCTCGCTCGTCGAAGAGATGGATGATCTCACCCGCGACGATCGTCGGGATGTCGGCCACGGCTGACTGAGGGAGAAGCGGTCCTGCGTGTCGCCGCGGGGCGGGCGGAGGTGCTCGGTCACGGTGCGCTCCCCATGACCGGTCGATCGGCCTCCGTGGAGCCCACGTTCCGTTGGGTCTGCGCCCATATCGACCTGGTCGCCTGGCGCGAAGCCTACCGCTCGCGGAGCGAGGCTCTTGGGGGATCCGTGCAGTCAACGTCTTCGTTGTTCTGGCGCGCCCGGAGGGATTCGAACCCCCGACCGTCTGATCCGAAGTCAGATGCTCTATCCACTGAGCTACGGGCGCGCGGTCGACAGCGTAGCGCAGACGCGCCGGCGAACGCGGAGAGCCGAGCGGCTGCCCAGCCGCAGAACGACCGTCGTCGTACGATCCGGGCGTGACGAACCTCGAGACCGGGCGCCTGACGGACCGGCACCCGCCGTTCAAGTACGCGGCGCTCTCGCGCGTCTCGTTCTCCGACACCGATGCCCAGGGGGTCGTCTACTACGGGCGATATCTCCCGTTCTTCGATATCGCGCGGTTGGAGTACCACCGGCACCTCGGGCTGCACGGGTACTGGCAGGGTGAGCGCGAATTCGTGATGCGCGCCCTCGAGGTGACGTACGAGGCACCGGCCCGCTTCGACGACCTCCTGGATGTCCACCTGCGAACGACGCGGATCGGCACCAGCAGCGTGACGTTCGAGGGCGCTGCTTACCGCGTCGACGACGACGTCCTGATGTGCACGGCGCGGGCGACGCTCGTGTTCATCGAAGTGGCGTCGCGCCGGCCGGTCCCGATCCCGGACGACTACCGGCGGGCGATCGCAGCGTTCGAGGGCGAGGGCGTCCAGATCGCGCCGGGATGACGGCGCGGGCGCCACGCCTGCCGGCCGTCGGCGCCGCTCAGCCGGGGCAGGAGGCACGGCGTATCCTGTAATCAATTCCCCTTAACCCCAGGAGCCCCAATGAAAGTAGGCGTTCCGAGAGAAACCCTGCCCGGCGAGCGCCGCGTGGCGCTGGTGCCGGAAGCCCTCGGCAAGCTCAAGGCCGCGGGCATCGAGATCCTGATCGAGCACGACGCCGGCAACGCGGCCGCCTTCCCGGACGCGGCCTACGAAGATGCAGGCGCGACGATCGTCACGGCGGCCGAGCTGTACGCCCAGGCCGACTGCATCGTGAAGGTCCAGAAGCCGACCGATGCAGAGGTTGCCCAACTCCGCTCAGGCCAGGTGCTGGTGGGGCTCTTGACCCCGCTCATCGACCCGGCGCTCATGCAGACGCTGGCCGACCGGGGCGTGACCGCGATCAGCCTCGACGCGATCCCCCGGACGCTGTCGCGTGCCCAGGCCATGGACGTCCTGTCGTCGCAGGCGAACATCGCCGGCTACAAGGCCGTCCTCGTGGCGGCCGAAGCGTTCGGGCGCTACTTCCCGCTCCTCACGACGGCGGCGGGCACCGCGAAGCCGGCGAACGTGCTGATCCTCGGGATCGGCGTCGCGGGCCTCCAGGCCATCGGCACCGCGCGACGCCTCGGAGCGGTCGTCAAGGCCTACGACGTCCGCCCCGAGACGAAGGAGCAGGCCGAGTCGCTCGGCGCCCAGTTCGTGACGCTCAAGACCGCCATCGACGCCACCGGCAGCGGCGGCTACGCCCGCGAGCTCAACGCCGAAGAGCGCGAGGCCCAGCAGGCCGAGCTCAACGCCGTGATCGGTGGCATGGACGTCGTGATCACGACGGCCCAGGTCCCCGGCCGCAAGCCGCCCGTCCTCGTGACGGCGGACGCGCTCCGAGCCATGAAACCCGGCTCGATCATCGTGGACATGGCCGCCAGCGCGCTCGGCGGCAACTGCGAGCTCTCGAAGGTAGGCGAGACGATCTCGACGGAGAACGGGGTGACGATCCTCTCCCCGGACAACCTGCCCGCGACCGTTCCGGTCAGCGCCAGCCAGTTCTATGCGCGTAACCTCCAGACGCTCCTGCTCCACCTCGTGAAGGACGGGCAGCTGGCGCTGGATCCGGCCGAGGAGATCACGGCCGGCGTGCTGATCACCCAGGGCGGGAAGGTCGTCCAGCCGGCGACCGCGAAGCTCCTCGCGCCCGCACCGTCCGCGGGAGGACCCACCGCATGACCGACCTGCTCACGCAGATCACGATCTTCGTCCTGGCCATCCTCGTCGGCTTCGAGGTCATCTCGAAGGTCCCGGCGACGCTCCACACGCCGCTGATGTCCGGCGCGAACTCCATCCACGGCATCGTGCTGGTGGGCGGCATGATCATCGCGGCCGGGGCCGACAACCCGCTCAGCTACACGCTCGCGTTCATCGCCATGATCTTCGGCTCCGCGAACGTTGTGGGCGGCTACGTGGTCACCGACCGGATGCTTCAAATGTTCAAGAAGAAGCCGGCGGCCCCGAAGGCCGCGGCGCAGGCCTGACGGGGACCCCGATGGACATCGATACCCTCGTCCGCCTCGCCCAGCTCATCGGAGCCGCCTGCTTCGTGCTCGGCCTCCACCTCATGAACTCGCCGGCCACTGCCCGCAACGGCAACCTGCTCTCGGCCGGCGGCATGGTCCTCGCCGTCGGCGCCACGCTGGTCGACCTGATTACCCGCCCCGGCGGCGTGAGCGGCTTCGGCTGGGCCGTCATCGTGATCGGCTTCGCTATCGGCGGCGGCCTTGGCCTCTACACCGCACGGACCGTGAAGATGACCGCGATGCCGCAGCTGGTGTCGCTCTTCAACGCGGTCGGCGGCGGCGCGGCGGCCCTGGTCGCCATCGACGACTTCGTGCGGGTTGCCGCCAACGGGCAGGTCGCCAGCGTTTCCACCACGGTCTTCACCGTGCTCGACGTCGTGATCGGCTCGGTCACGTTCACCGGCTCGCTGATCGCCTCCGGCAAGCTCCAGGGCCTGATCAGCGGCAAGCCGATCATTTTCCCCGGCTCGCGCATCCTGACGATCGTCCTCGCCGTCGTGGCCGTGATCGCGACCGTGATCCTTGTGCTCGGCGCCAACGGCACGCTCTCTCTCAGCGGGGCGGTCTCGGTCCTCGTGCTCGCCCTGATCATCGCCTCGGCCTGCATCTTCGGCGTCACGATGGTTCTGCCGATCGGCGGTGCGGACATGCCGGTCGTGATCTCGCTCCTGAACGCGTTCACCGGCACCGCGGTGGCAATGGCCGGCTTCGTGCTGGTCAACCCGGTCCTGATCATTTCGGGCGCCCTGGTCGGCGCCTCGGGCGGCATCCTCACCAAGCTCATGGCCGACGCCATGAACCGCTCGATCATCAACATCATGGTGGGCGGGTTCGGCGGCGGCGAGGGCACGATGGGGTCGGCCGGCGGCGGCGCGACCCAGGTGCGCAGCGTCTCCGCGGACGACGCGGCAATCCAGATGGCGTATGCGTCGAGCGTCATCATCGTGCCGGGCTACGGTCTCGCCGTGGCCCAGGCCCAGCACGCCTGCCGGGAGCTCGGCGAGCTCCTGGAGTCGAAGGGCGTCGACGTGAAGTACGCCATCCACCCGGTCGCCGGCCGGATGCCGGGGCACATGAACGTCCTCCTCGCCGAGGCGAACGTGCCCTACCCGCAGCTCAAGGAGATGGACGACATCAACCCGGAGTTCGACCGCTGCGACGTCGCGCTCGTGGTCGGCGCGAACGACGTGACGAACCCCGCGGCGCGGCGGCCCGGCAACCCCGTCTCCGGGATGCCGATCCTCAACGTCGACCACGCGAAGTCGATCATCGTGATCAAGCGGTCGATGGGCCGCGGCTACGCGGGCATCGACAACGAGCTCTACGGCAACCCCAAGACGGGCATGCTCTTCGCCGATGCGAAGGACGGCCTGGGCCAGCTCGTGGCGGCCGTCAAGGCGCTCTGAGCCGCGCCTCCCTCCCCGACGCGCGTCCCCGGCCCCGGCGGCAACGCCGGGGCCGGGCGATTCCCGGCGACCCGTCGAGCGGCGTGCTCCGGCGGCGCTCGATGCGTTCGGCCGCTCAGTCGGGCGCGGGCGCCTCGTCCGGGTCCGTGACGTCGGCCACGACTGCGCCGAGCGCGGCCACCAGGGCCGGCGGCCGGAGGTGCACGTTCACCCCGTGCGCCCCGCCACCGATCGCCACGCGGGGCCGGTCCATCGCCGATACATCGACGATCACCGGCCACGGGTTGGTCGAGCCGAAGGGCGTGATCGCACCCCGCGGGTAGCCCGTGACGGCCCGCGCCTCCTCGGCATCGGGCAGCGACAGGCGCGTCACGCCCAGGTGTGCGCGCAGCCTGGGCCAGTCGAAGCGCCGCCCGCCGGGGACCAGGACGAACACGTAGTCGTTCTCGCCGCGGCGCACGACGATCGAGCGCAGCAGTGCCCCGACCTCGATCCCCTGGAGCGCGGCGCTCTCCTCGGCGCTGTGGGCGCGCTCGGTGCGGACCACGTCATGCGGAACGCCGGCTGCGGCGAGGGCGAGGAGGGCGGGGGTGCTTGCGTCCATGGGCGCGCATCGTAGCGCGGTGATGGCTATGCGGAGTTGGGGGCCACGAGCTCCATTCGGATGCGCTTGTTGATGCGCCCCTTGCTCTCGTAGCCGGTGACCCGGATCGTGCCCACCTCGCGGGTGTTCGCGACATGGGTGCCGCCGTCCGCCTGGAGGTCGAGCCCCACGATCTCGATCGTCCGGATCTCCTGGATCCCTTCCGGCAGCAGGTTGATCTTGGTGCGGATCAGGTCGGGGATCGCGAAGGCCTCCTCGCGTGGAAGCACGCTGACCCGGACGTCGCGGGCGCGAAGCAGCTCCTCGTTGACCGCCGACTCGATCGCGCCGACCAGCTCCCCGGACATGCGCTCGAACTCGAAGTCCATGCGGCCAGCCCCAGGCTCCATGTTGCCGCCCGTGACTAGCGCGCCGTAGTCGCGCCAGACGACCCCGCAAAGAGCGTGGAGCGCGGTATGCGTGCGCATCAGGCGGTGGCGGCGCTCCCAGTCCAGGCCGGCGGTGAAGACGGTGACTGCGCCGCGGCCGCCGGCCTCGCCCAGGGCGGGCGGGTCGATGCCGGCCTCCAGCTCGTGCCAGATCTCGTCGCCCTGCCGGCGCGCGGCCACGACCTGCCACGTCCGACCGTCGGAGGTCCGCAGCGTGCCGCGGTCGGCCGGCTGGCCTCCCCCACCGGGGTAAAACACGGTCCGGTCCAGGAGCACGAGCGCGCCCTTCCCCTCGGCCGCGGGCGGCTCCACCGCGCGGAGCCGGGCCTCGATGGTCCGTGCGTAGGCGTCGACGTAGCAGACGTTGTCGCTCATGGCCGAACGGTACCTCGGCCGCGCCTGCGCTACTTGACCGTGAGCGTCCCGACCATGTTCGGGTGGACCGAGCAGACGAAGCTGTACGTGCCGGCGGGCAGGGCCGGGACGTCGTAGGTCTGGGTGGCCACGCCGGTGAAGATCGCGCCCTTGAAGACCTCCGTGCCGGTCGGCGACCCCTCGTGGATCGACACGTTGTGGGGGATCCCCGCGTCGTTGTTCGTGAAGGCGATCTCGAAGGGCGTGTTGGCCGGGGCCGTCAGGTCGGTCTGGTCGTAGGCGATCCCGCTCGCGGAGAGCTGGAGCACCGTGCCCGCCGTTCCACCCGAGGCGGCCGTGCCACCCGAGGGCGCCGCGCTCGCGGCACCGCTCGCCCCGGCGCTGGGGGCTGCGCTCGGGGCGGCCGTGGCTGACGCACCGCTCGGGGCAGGGGTCGGCGGAGGCGTCGGAGCGTACGTCCATCCCGGCTGTGCGCCGGCGGCACACGCCATCACGACGATGGCAACGATGGCTGCGAGGGCGAGCAGGCGGCGGCTGTACATCGGCGAGCGGGCTCCTCCTGGGATGAGGTGGATCGTACTTCGGGCCGGGGGAACGCGCCGACGCCGCACCCGGCAGGCCGAAGTGGTGCACGGCCGCACCAAACCGGGACGGAAGTACCAGGTGAGGCCGGACCACCGGTACGAACGTCCCATTGGCGGCCCGGTCCGGTGCGGGCTACGTTCCCGATACGCGCCAGACCAGCGGCCCTCGAGAGGCGCGAGAGGGTCGCACCGCCCTCATCGCGCTACCGCTCATGACCGCGCCAGGAGTGCCCACCATGAAGCAGTCGCTCAAGACCCGCCTCTTTGGACTGGCGGTCACGCTGTCCGCCTTCGCCGTGTTCGTCCAGCCGATGCTCGGGAAGCGCTGGTAGATCATTCAACCCGGGACGCCCGGGACGCGGAGCCCTCCCCGCACCCGATCAGGCGCCCCGCCCACGCCGAACGAGACCCGGACTGCCCGGTCCGGGTCTCTTCGTGTCTGCGGCGAGGTCGTCGACCAGCCCGAGGCGGAGCGCGACCGTTGCCGCCTCGACGCGGCCGGAGACTCCGAGCTTGGCCAGGATGTTCCCCACGTGGACGCCCACGGTCTTCTCGCTGATGTAGAGGCGCGCACCGATCTCCCGGTTCGTTCGGCCGGCAACGATCTCGGCGAGCACGCCTCGCTCCCGGGAACTCAGGCCGAACGTCTCCGCGGTGCGCGGCTCCGCGATGGACCCACCCACGTCCGGACGAGCCGCGCGCGCGTCGGCCGGGATGGGCCGGCCGGGAACGCCCGCCTGCGGAGCGACAGGGGCGGCAAGCAACGCTTCCGCGGCCTCCGGCAGCGCGATCCGAGCTCGCCCGGCAAGGTCGGCGATGGCACGCAGCAGGGGCAGCGCGGGAAGTCCCGCTGCGATCTCGGCGGCCTCGAGGAGCGCCTCCCGCGCCTCATCGCGCCGCTCCCGCCGCTCGCCCTCCGCCGCCCCTGAGGCGAGGATTGCGGCCGCCTGCCGGCGTCGGGCACGCGCCACGTCGTACGGTCGGCGGAGCGCAACCCAGCGTTCGGCGACCGTCGACCAGGCCGCCGGGTGGTCACGCCCGAGCACGCGCAGGAGGTGCGCCCGGGCGGTCGCGAGCTCGGCCTCGACCTCGCGGCGCGCAAAGACATCGTCCCCGACGCCGGACGCCTCGACCATCCTCTCCGCCTCGGCGAGCACGGAGTCGGCCCGCGAGCGGATCGCGGCCAGCGTCGAGAGGTCCCGCCGGTCACGGGCGGCCTCGGCCACGTCGGCGGCAACCGCGAGCACGGTGCCGGCGGTTCGCGCGGCGAGGGCCCAGTCCTCGGTCGTGCGGACGCGATCCCAGGCCGCGTCCGCGACTCTGCGCGCGTCGGAGGGATCACCCCTCCAGAGGGCGAGCGATGCGGCAGCCTGATAAGTGGGTACAGCAAACTGTGTGTCCGCGATGAGCTCAAGCTCCACGAGCAGGCGGCCCAGGGTCCGGCTCGCTTCCTCTCCGGCCGTGAGCTCGGTCTCGAGCGTAATGAATCCCACCGCGGCGTGGACGAAGCCGATCCCGGCCGGAGCCCATTCGAGGGCACGCATCGCGAGCTCGCGCGCCTCGCGCCAGCGCCCGAGCTGGAAGAGCGAGTCCACGGCTCCGCTCCGGAGGCGGTTCCCGTGGACCTCCTCGAGGCCGGCCGCCGCCGCCACGGCGATCCCAGCGTCGGCGACCTGCACGGCCTCCTCCCGGCGGCCCTCGAGGTCCAGGATCGTGGCGAGGTTTGCCCGTGCCCGGAACGCGTCCTCGAGGCGCCCCAGCCGCAGGGCGATGCTCAGCGCCCGTTCGAGGCGGGCCACGGCGGACGCGGGCCGGCCCAGCCATCCGTCCACGACGCCGAGCGTGCAGGTTGCGTGGCCGAGCCAGGCCTCGCCGCCCGCCGCGCTGAATTCGGCCAGCGACATCGCCTCTGCAGCCAGTTCCTCGGCCTCGCTGAAGGATCCCTCGAGCATCCGGATCTGGGCCACCGTCGCAAGCATGCGCGCGCGCTCCAGCGTCTCCGCCCGTGGCAGGACCTCGAGAGCGCGGCGATGGGCATCGAGGGCGCCTTCTCGGTCACCGCTCTCCCAGCGGAAAACACCCAGGCGGTCCCATGCGACCGCATTGGCGGTCCGATCCCGTGACGGCAGCCCGGGCGTCAGTGCGGATTCCGCGAACGCCACCGCGCGGCCCGGATCACCCGCCGCAAAGGCGGCCTCGGCCGCGCGACGCAGGAGCGAGGCGTCCGGGCGGCCCGTGGCATCGTCGAGCCTCGGATCGGACGGGACGGCGAGCTCGATCGCGAGCTCCAGGTGGGACAGGGCGTCTGAGCCAGCGCCCGCGCGCTCCTCGACCGCGGCCGCCTCGAGCGCAGCTGCCCGCGCCCGGGCTGGTTCGTACGCCCGAAGCCAGTGGCGCGTCGCCTCTGCCGGGTGGGCGGCCAGTACCGTGGCCACGGCGGCGTGCATCCGCCGCCGCTGGTCGGGCAGAAGCTCACTGGCGAGCGCCTGCGCGATGAGCTCGTGGCGCACCCGGACCCGGTTCGCCGGCGCGTCACCCGGCGCGTCGTCCGGCGCGAGCGGCGACGCCACGGCGAACCCGTCGCCGATCGCCTCCTGGAGCCCGGCGGCCAGATCCCTTCCGAGCCTCTCATGCCCAGTTCGGGCAGAGGCCGCAGGACGGCCGGCATGTCGCCCCGCGCCGTCCTGGTACGCAGTGGCGATCGCGGCGAGCTCGCCGTCGGCGAGCGGGCCATCCGCCAGCGCGAGCGTGCGGAGGACCGTGCGGCAATCGGCCGACCGAAGGGCCACCCGACCAAGCACGAGGCGCGCAAGGGGCGCGGTCAGCGACGCCCCCGAGAGCTCGCGGCGCGCGTCGAGGACCTCCTCCGCGACCAGCGGGTTCCCGCGTGATCGCTCGGCCACGAGGAGGAGGAGCGGAGCCGATGGACGCTCGCCTTCGTGCGCCTCGATCAGCGCACCGATGTCGGGCTGGGCAAGCGGTCCGAGGTAGACCCGGGCGACGCCGCGCGACCTGCTCTCGATCGCCTCGAGGGTCGCTCGAAGCGGGTGTGTCCGGGTCAATGCGTCCGGCTGGTAGGTCCCGGTCAGCAGGAGTGGCAGGTGTCCGGCCGTCCTCGCGAGGAAGCCCACGAGGTCGCGCGTCGCTGCATCGCACTCGTGCAGGTCCTCGAGGAGCAGCACGACCGGACGCTCGCCAGCAAGCCGGGCGAGCAGGCCGCGGAACGCCTCGCGGGTGCGCTCAGAGTGCCGCTCCGGGCTGGTGCCACCCCGCGGCTCGACGGTCGGAACCCCCGGGATGCCGGTGAAGAGCGGCCCCAGCAGCTCGGGGACCGGGTCGACGAGGGCGGCCACGCGCGGAGGGGGAAGCGTTCGCAGGTGCCCCGCGACGGCTGCCCGGATCGGACGGTAGGGGTCGCCCCGCCACGCCGGCAATCGCTCGCTCCGAAGGACCGTGACGTCAGGCCCGGGTTCGGCGGCGATCCGGGTCTCGAGCTCGTCGAGCAGGCGGCTCGCGCCCATGCCGCTCGAGCCGGCCACGAGGAGCGTTCCGCCCCGGCCCGCGGACACGTCAGCCACGGCCGACGAGAGCTGCTCCAGCTCGCGCTGCCGGCCGACGAAGCGTCCCGCCCGCGGACCGCTCGGCATGTGCTGCTCCCCTGTCCCGCGGCCGGACTGAGCCGTGCTTGGGCGGCCGCCTCGAGGCCATTCTACGGATTGACGTGGTGGGCGAGCGTAGACTCCCCGGGTGCAGCCCGCGACGCATCCCGCCAACACGCTCAACGAGCTGTCGGGCGAGGAATGGCTGTACTTCACGAAGTCGGTCCTCACGACCGCCTATCCGTCCGAGCTGGGCCATGCACTCCGACGGGCGCACGGCGCGAACAAGCCACCTCGCCTGATGGCGCGCCTGATCGAGTTCTTCACACGCTCGGGCGAGCTGGTCCTCGATCCGTTCGCCGGCGTCGGCGGCACCCTGCTTGGCGCTTCGATCGCCCGTGGGCCGCGGCGCGCGCTCGGGTTCGAGCTGAATCCCCGCTGGGCCGCGATCTACGATGAGGTCGTGGCGTCGGCACTGGCCGAGCGTGGCGGCGCCGGGCCGCTGCTGGCGGATCTCGGGACCGCCGATCCCGCTGGAATCCGCACGTTCGACCCGGCGGGATGCGAGCTCCGCGTCGGCGACGCGTTGACGCTCCTGCCGGGGCTGCCCGGGTCCAGTGTCGACTTCGTCGCCATGGACCCGCCGTATACGGTCCAGCTCCCGCTCACCATGGCCGGCGGGCGGCTCGCCACAGCGCACGCGAACCGTCGAACGGACTACGCGATGGTGTCCGACGACCCGGCGGACCTCGCCAACGCTCCGTCACACGAGGCTTACCTAGCCCTGATGGAGCGGGTGTTCGGACAGGTGAGCCGGGTGCTTCGACCGGGGCGCTACGTGACCGTGATCGTGCGCGACGCCTACCTCGACGGCCGCTACCGCTTCACTGGGGCGGAGCTTGCGGCGCGGGCCGAGGCGGCCGGGCTCGTTCCCAAGGGTGACCTGATCTGGTACCAGGCCGGGACCCGCCTGCGGCCGTACGGCTATCCGCGCGCCTTCGTGCCGAACATCGCCCACCAGCACATCGTCGTGCTCCGTAAGGATCGGACGACGGACGGGCGCTAATCGCGCACGTGCGCCGCGAGGTAGCTCAGGAGAACGTCGTCGCCCGTCTGATCGGAGCCGCGGGCGGGGGCCGCGTCGGGCACGATGTCGCCGAGCGTCATCCGGTGGAGCCAGCCCTCCCGGCCATCGGGCGTCATCACGCGGCGATAGGTGCCGTGGTGTTCGAGGACCTCGACCTGGTCGCCCTGGTCAAGCGAATCGACGACCAGGCCGAGGATCTCGTCGGGACGATCAAGAAGCTGAACGAGACGGTAGCGAACCTCCATGCGCACGGCGCCGGCAGCCGAGACGCCCCCGCCGTCGAACGTGAGACTGACGTGGTCGGAGCCGTTCCGGATCGGGTCCGACTTGCGCGCGGCCAGCAGCGACGGTCGGCGCCAGCGCGGCAGGTTGACGTCGGTGCCACCGGTTCCCGGATCGACCCCAGCGAAGGCGGGTGCGAAGCCGGACCCTCCCGTGTACGGCGATGCTGCCGACGCCGCGAGATCCTCGTCTGAGGCAGTCGCCTCCTCGTCCCGGCGCTTCTTGGTGAAGAACATCAGGGCGAGCGTGAGGGTCGTGGTCGTGGAGGCGAGGGACGCCATCGGCGCCAGTCGCGAGAGCAGAGCAAGTGGATCGCTGCCAGGCAGGCCGGAAAAGGTCGACGAGAGGGCTGCACCGGTAATGCGGTAACCCCCGCTGAACACGACGCCGCCCACGGCGGATCTCGACAAGCTCCCTCCCGGAGCCGTGCCGCCAACGCCGACGCCCGCCACCCCACTGGGCGCCGTGCCGGACACGCCGCCGGATGCCGCGCCGGATTGTGGGTTCGCGAGCGACGACCCGGGTGCTCCGTGAGCCGGGCTGCCGCCGCCCGGTTGCCCGCCCTGCGTGAGCACGGAGCCGGGACCGGACGGTGAGCTGCCGCCGGGGGTCAGCGGGCTCATTCCGGTCGCGCCGCCTGGCGGCTCGCCCGGGGTCGTCCCGCCAGCCGGGCCATTGCCACCGCTACCCGGAGCAATGGGGCCACCCGCGCCAAGCGTCGGCGTCGGCGTGGGCGTCGGCGTGGGCGTCGGCGTCGGCGTCGGCGTGGGCGTCGGCGTCGGCGTGGGCGTCGGCGTCGGCGTGGGCGTGGGCGTCGGCGTGGGCGTGGGGGTCGGCGTGGGGGTCGGCGTGGGCGTCGGCGTGGGGGTCGGCGTGGGCGTGGGCGTGGGCGTCGGCGTCGGCGTGGGCGTCGGCGTCGGCGTCGGCGTGGGCGTCGGCGTCGGCGTCGGCGTGGGCGTCGGCGTGGGCGTCGGCGTCGGCGTGGGCGTCGGCGTGGGCGTCGGCGTCGGCGTGGGGGTCGGCGTGGGGGTCGGCGTGGGGGTCGGCGTGGGCGTCGGCGTGGGGGTCGGCGTGGGGGTCGGCGTGGGCGTGGGCGTGGGGGTCGGCGTGGGCGTCGGCGTCGGCGTCGGCGTGGGCGTGGGCGTCGGCGTGGGCGTCGGCGTGGGCGTGGGGGTCGGCGTGGGGGTCGGCGTGGGCGTGGGCGTGGGCGTCGGCGTGGGCGTCGGCGTCGGCGTGGGCGTGGGGGTCGGCGTGGGCGTGGGCGTGGGCGTCGGCGTCGGCGTGGGCGTCGGCGTCGGCGTGGGGGTCGGCGTGGGGGTCGGCGTGGGGGTCGGCGTGGGCGGTCGGCGTGGGGGTCGGCGTGGGCGTGGGCGTGGGCGTCGGCGTCGGCGTGGGCGTCGGCGTCGGCGTGGGCGTCGGCGTCGGGGTCGGCGTGGGCGTGGGGCTAGAAGGCACGTTGTACGCGATGCAGATGATCGGGTCGGTGCCGTTCCAGTTGAAGATACCCTCGAGGTTGTCACCGTTGGAGATGTCCCGGTAGCAACGGAGGGCGCCGAAATCCTTGAAGTCAGCGGGCACGACCTCTGCCACGACCACCCCGGTGTTCCACGCCGTGTTGACGACGAGGGCGGCGTTCGAGCCGGTGAGCGTCACGACGATCGAGCCGTCCGCACCCGTCGCCGGAGCGTCGATCGGTTGACCTGGATTGCCAGCGGTCAGGGTGAACCCC
>CAVYIV010000023.1:0-43513 GCA_963768675.1 uncultured Chloroflexia bacterium
AACGCCGGGGCCGGGCGATTTCCGGCGACCCGTCGAGCGGCGTGCTCCGGCGGCGCTCGATGCGTTCGGCCGCTCAGTCGGGCGCGGGCGCCTCGTCCGGGTCCGTGACGTCGGCCACGACTGCGCCGAGCGCGGCCACCAGGGCCGGTGGCCGGAGGTGCACGTTCACCCCGTGCGCCCCGCCACCGATCGCCACGCGGGGCCGGTCCATCGCCGATACATCGACGATCACCGGCCACGGGTTGGTCGAGCCGAAGGGCGTGATCGCACCCCGCGGGTAGCCCGTGACGGCCCGCGCCTCCTCGGCATCGGGCAGGGACAGGCGCGTCACGCCCAGGTGGCGCGCAGCCTGGCCAGTCGAAGCGCCGCCCGCCGGGGACCAGGACGAACACGTAGTCGTTCTCGCCGCGGCGCACGACGATCGAGCGCAGCAGTGCCCCGACCTCGATCCCCTGGAGCGCGGCGCTCTCCTCGGCGCTGTGGGCGCGCTCGGTGCGGACCACGTCATGCGGAACGCCGGCTGCGGCGAGGGCGAGGAGGGCGGGGGTGCTTGCGTCCATGGGCGCGCATCGTAGCGCGGTGATGGCTATGCGGAGTTGGGCGCCACGAGCTCCATTCGGATCCGCTTGTTGATGCGCCCCTTGCTCTCGTAGCCGGTGACCCGGATCGTGCCCACCTCGCGGGTGTTCGCGACGTGCGTGCCGCCGTCCGCCTGGAGGTCGAGGCCGACGATCTCGATCGTCCGGATCTCCTGGATCCCCTCCGGCAGGAGGTTGATCTTGGTGCGGATCAGGTCGGGGATCGCGAAGGCCTCCTCGCGGGGGAGCACGTTGACGCGGACGTCGCGGGCGCGAAGAAGCTCCTCGTTGACCGCCGACTCGATCGCGCCGACCAGCTCGCCGGACATGCGCTCGAACTCGAAGTCCATCCGGCCGGCCCCGGGCTCCATGTTGCCGCCCGTGACGAGCGCGCCGTAGTCGCGCCAGACGACCCCGCAAAGAGCGTGGAGCGCGGTATGCGTGCGCATCAGGCGGTGGCGGCGCTCCCAGTCCAGGCCGGCGGTGAAGACGGTGACTGCGCCGCGGCCGCCGGCCTCGCCCAGGGCGGGCGGGTCGATGCCGGCCTCCAGCTCGTGCCAGATCTCGTCGCCCTGCCGGCGCGCGGCCACGACCTGCCACGTCCGGCCGTCGGAGGTCCGCAGCGTGCCGCGGTCGGCCGGCTGGCCTCCCCCACCGGGGTAAAACACGGTCCGGTCCAGGAGCACGAGCGCGCCCTTCCCCTCGGCCGCGGGCGGCTCCACCGCGCGGAGCCGGGCCTCGATGGTCCGTGCGTAGGCGTCGACGTAGCAGACGTTGTCGCTCATGGCCGAACGGTACCTCGGCCGCGCCTGCGCTACTTGACCGTGAGCGTCCCGACCATGTTCGGGTGGACCGAGCAGACGAAGCTGTACGTGCCGGCGGGCAGGGCCGGGACGTCGTAGGTCTGGGTGGCCACGCCGGTGAAGATCGCGCCCTTGAAGACCTCCGTGCCGGTCGGCGAGCCCTCGTGGATCGACACGTTGTGGGGGATCCCCGCGTCGTTGTTCGTGAAGGCGATCTCGAAGGGCGTGTTGGCCGGGGCCGTCAGGTCGGTCTGGTCGTAGGCGATCCCCGAGGCCGCCAGCTGGAGCACCGTGCCCGCCGCTCCACCCGAGGCGGCCGTGCCACCCGAGGGCGCCGCGCTCGCGGCACCGCTCGCCCCGGCGCTGGGGGCTGCGCTCGGGGCGGCCGAGGCTGACGCACCGCTCGGGGCAGGGGTCGGCGGAGGCGTCGGAGCGTACGTCCATCCCGGCTGCGCGCCGGCGGCACATGCCATCACGACGATGGCAACGATGGCTGCGAGGGCGAGCAGGCGGCGGCTGTACATCGGCGAGCGGGTTCCTCCTGGGATCGAGGTGGATCGTACTTCGGGCCGGGGGAACGCGCCGACGCCGCACCCGGCAGGCCGAAGTGGTGCGCGGCCGCACCAAACCGGGACGGAAGTACCAGGTGAGGGCGGACCACCGGTACGAACGTCCCATTGGCGGCCCGGTCCGGTGCGGGCTACGTTCCCGATACGCGCCAGACCAGCGACCCTCGAGAGGCGCGAGAGGGTCGCACCGCACTCATCGCTCTACCGATCATGATCGCGCCAGGAGTGCCCACCATGAAGCAGTCGCTGAAGTCCCGCCTCTTCGGACTGGCGGTCACGCTGTCCGCCTTCGCCGTGCTCGTCCATCCGATGCTCGGGAAGCGCTGGTAGGTCCTTCAACCCGGGACGCCCGGGACGCGGAGCCCTCCCCGCACCGATCAGGCGCCCCGCCCACGCCGAACGAGACCCGGACTGCCCGGTCCGGGTCTCTTCGTGTCTGCGGCGAGGTCGTCGACCAGCCCGAGGCGGAGCGCGACCGTCGCCGCCTCGACGCGGCCGGAGACTCCGAGCTTGGCCAGGATGTTCCCCACGTGGACGCCCACGGTCTTCTCGCTGATGTAGAGGCGCGCACCGATCTCCCGGTTCGTTCGGCCTGCAACGACCTCGGCGAGCACGCCTCGCTCCCGGGCACTCAGGCCGAACGTCTCCGCGGTCCGCCGCTCCGCGATGGACCCGCCCACGTCCGGACGAGCCGCGCGCGCGTCGGCCGGGATGGGCCGGCCGGGAACGCCCGCCTGCGGAGCGACAGGGGCGGCAAGCAACGCTTCCGCGGCCTGCCGGCAGCGCGATCCGGGCGCGCTCGGCAAGGTCGGCGATGGCACGCAGCAGGGGCAGCGCGGGAAGTCCCGCTGCGATCTCGGCGGCCTCGAGGAGCGCCTCCCGCGCCTCATCGCGCCGCTCCCGCCGCTCGCCCTCCGCGGTCCCTGAGGCGAGGATCGCGGCCGCCTGCCGGCGTCGGGCACGGGCCACGTCGTACGGTCGGCGGAGCGCGACCCAGCGTTCGGCGACCGTCGACCAGGCCGCCGGATGGTCACGCCCGAGCACGCGCAGGAGGTGCGCCCGGGCGGTCGCGAGCTCGGCCTCGACCTCGCGGCGCGCAAAGACATCGTCCCCGACGCCGGACGCCTCGACCATCCTCTCCGCCTCGGCGAGCACGGAGTCGGCCCGCGAGCGGATCGCGGCCAGCGTCGAGAGGTCCCGCCGGTCACGGGCGGCCTCGGCCACGTCGGCGGCAACCGCGAGCACGGTGCCGGCGGTTCGCGCGGCGAGGGCCCAGTCCTCGGTCGTGCGGACGCGATCCCAGGCCGCGTCCGCGACTCTGCGCGCGTCGGAGGGATCACCCCTCCAGAGGGCGAGCGATGCGGCGGCCTGGTAGGTGGGTACAGCAAACTGCGTGTCCGCGATGAGCTCAAGCTCCACGAGCAGGCGGCCCAGGGTCCGGCTCGCCTCCTCTCCGGCCGTGAGCTCGGTCTCGAGCGTAATGAATCCCACCGCGGCGTGGACGAAGCCGATCCCGGCCGGAGCCCATTCGAGGGCACGCATCGCGAGCTCGCGCGCCTCGCGCCAGCGCCCGAGCTGGAAGAGCGAGTCCACGGCGCCGCTCCGGAGGCGGTTCCCGTGGACCTCCTCGAGGCCGGCCGCCGCCGCCACGGCGATCCCGGCGTCGGCGACCTGCACGGCCTCCTCCCGGCGGCCCTCGAGGTCCAGGATCGTGGCGAGGTTGGCCCGTGCCCGGAACGCGTCCTCCAGGCGCCCCAGCCGCAGGGCGATGCTCAGCGCCCGTTCGAGGCGTGCCACGGCGGACGCGGGCCGGCCCAGCCATCCGTCCACGACGCCGAGCGTGCAGGTTGCGTGCCCGAGCCAGGCCTCGCCGCTCGCCGCGCTGAATTCGGCCAGCGACATCGCCTCTGCAGCCAGTTCCTCGGCCTCGCTGAAGGATCCCTCGAGCATCCGGATCTGGGCCACCGTCGCGAGCATGCGCGCGCGCTCCAGCGTCTCCGCCCGTGGCAGGACCTCGAGGGCGCGGAGATGGGCATCGAGGGCGCCTTCTCGGTCACCGCTCTCCCAGCGGAAAACACCCAGGCGGTCCCATGCGACCGCGTTGGCGGTCCGATCCCGTGACGGGAGCCCGGGCGTCAGCGCGGATTCCGCGAACGCGACCGCGCGGCCCGGATCACCCGCCGCGAAGGCGGCCTCGGCCGCGCGACGCAGGAGCGAGGCGTCCGGACGGCCCGTGGCATCGTCGAGCGTCGGATCGGACGGGACGGCGAGCTCGATCGCGAGCTCCAGGTGGGCCAGGGCGTCTGAGCCGGCGCCCGCGCGCTCCTCGACCGCGGCCGCCTCGAGCGCAGCTGCCCGCGCCCGGGCTGGTTCGTACGCCCGGAGCCAGTGGCGCGTCGCCTCTGCCGGGTGGGCGGCCAGTGCCGTGGCGACGGCGGCGTGCATCCGCCGCCGCTGGTCGGGCAGGAGCTCACTGGCGAGCGCCTGCGCGATGAGCTCATGGCGTACCCGGACCCGGTTCGCCGGCGCGTCACCCGGCGCGTCGTCCGGCGCGAGCGGCGACGCCACGGCGAACCCGTCGCCGATCGCCTCCTGGAGCCCGGCGGCCAGATCCCTTCCGAGCCTCTCATGCCCAGTTCGGGCAGGGGCCGCAGGACGGCCGGCATGTCGCCCCGCGCCGTCCTGGTACGCAGCGGCGATCGCGGCGAGCTCGCCGTCGGCGAGCGGGCCATCCGCCAGCGCGAGCGTGCGGAGGACCGTGCGGCAATCGGCCGACCGAAGGGCCACCCGACCAAGCACGAGGCGCGCAAGGGGCGCGGTCAGCGACGCCCCCGAGAGCTCGCGGCGCGCGTCGAGGACCTCCTCCGCGACCAGCGGGTTCCCGCGTGATCGCTCGGCCACGAGGAGGAGGAGCGGAGCCGATGGACGCTCGCCTTCGTGCGCCTCGATCAGCGCACCGATGTCGGGCTGGGCAAGCGGTCCGAGGTAGACCCGGGCGACGCCGCGCGACCTGCTCTCGATCGCCTCGAGGGTCGCTCGAAGCGGGTGTGTCCGGGTCAATGCGTCCGGCTGGTAGGTCCCGGTCAGCAGGAGTGGCAGGTGTCCGGCCGTCCTCGCGAGGAAGCCCACGAGGTCGCGCGTCGCTGCATCGCACTCGTGCAGGTCCTCGAGGAGCAGCACGACCGGACGCTCGCCGGCAAGCCGGGCGAGCAGGCCGCGGAACGCCTCGCGGGTGCGCTCAGAGTGCCGCTCCGGGCTGGTGCCACCCCGCGGCTCGACGGTCGGAACCCCCGGGATGCCGGTGAAGAGCGGCCCCAGCAGCTCGGGGACCGGGTCGACGAGGGCGGCCACGCGCGGAGGGGGAAGCGTTCGCAGGTGCCCCGCGACGGCTGCCCGGATCGGACGGTAGGGGTCGCCCCGCCACGCCGGCAATCGCTCGCTCCGAAGGACCGTGACGTCAGGCCCGGGTTCGGCGGCGATCCGGGTCTCGAGCTCGTCGAGCAGGCGGCTCGCGCCCATGCCGCTCGAGCCGGCCACGAGGAGCGTTCCGCCCCGGCCCGCGGACACGTCAGCCACGGCCGACGAGAGCTGCTCCAGCTCGCGCTGCCGGCCGACGAAGCGTCCCGCCCGCGGACCGCTCGGCATGTGCTGCTCCCCTGTCCCGCGGCCGGACTGAGCCGTGCTTGGGCGGCCGCCTCGAGGCCATTCTACGGATTGACGTGGTGGGCGAGCGTAGACTCCCCGGGTGCAGCCCGCGACGCATCCCGCCAACACGCTCAACGAGCTGTCGGGCGAGGAATGGCTGTACTTCACGAAGTCGGTCCTCACGACCGCCTATCCGTCCGAGCTGGGCCATGCACTCCGACGGGCGCACGGCGCGAACAAGCCACCTCGCCTGATGGCGCGCCTGATCGAGTTCTTCACACGCTCGGGCGAGCTGGTCCTCGATCCGTTCGCCGGCGTCGGCGGCACCCTGCTTGGCGCTTCGATCGCCCGTGGGCCGCGGCGCGCGCTCGGGTTCGAGCTGAATCCCCGCTGGGCCGCGATCTACGATGAGGTCGTGGCGTCGGCACTGGCCGAGCGTGGCGGCGCCGGGCCGCTGCTGGCGGATCTCGGGACCGCCGATCCCGCTGGAATCCGCACGTTCGACCCGGCGGGATGCGAGCTCCGCGTCGGCGACGCGTTGACGCTCCTGCCGGGGCTGCCCGGGTCCAGCGTCGACTTCGTCGCCATGGACCCGCCGTATACGGTCCAGCTCCCGCTCACCATGGCCGGCGGGCGGCTCGCCACAGCGCACGCGAACCGTCGAACGGACTACGCGATGGTGTCCGACGACCCGGCGGACCTCGCCAACGCTCCGTCACACGAGGCTTACCTAGCCCTGATGGAGCGGGTGTTCGGACAGGTGAGCCGGGTGCTTCGACCGGGGCGCTACGTGACCGTGATCGTGCGCGACGCCTACCTCGACGGCCGCTACCGCTTCACTGGGGCGGAGCTTGCGGCGCGGGCCGAGGCGGCCGGGCTCGTTCCCAAGGGTGACCTGATCTGGTACCAGGCCGGGACCCGCCTGCGGCCGTACGGCTATCCGCGCGCCTTCGTGCCGAACATCGCCCACCAGCACATCGTCGTGCTCCGTAAGGATCGGACGACGGACGGGCGCTAATCGCGCACGTGCGCCGCGAGGTAGCTCAGGAGAACGTCGTCGCCCGTCTGATCGGAGCCGCGGGCGGGGGCCACGTCGGGCACGATGTCGCCGAGCGTCATCCGGTGGAGCCAGCCCTCCCGGCCATCGGGCGTCATCACGCGGCGATAGGTGCCGTGGTGTTCGAGGACCTCGACCTGGTCGCCCTGGTCAAGCGAATCGACGACCAGGCCGAGGATCTCGTCGGGACGATCAAGAAGCTGAACGAGACGGTAGCGAACCTCCATGCGCACGGCGCCGGCAGCCGAGACGCCCCCGCCGTCGAACGTGAGACTGACGTGGTCGGCGCCGTTCCGGATCGGGTCCGACTTGCGCGCGGCCAGCAGCGACGGTCGGCGCCAGCGCGGCAGGTTGACGTCGGTGCCACCGGTTCCCGGATCGACCCCAGCGAAGGCGGGTGCGAAGCCGGACCCTCCCGTGTACGGCGATGCTGCCGACGCCGCGAGATCCTCGTCTGAGGCAGTCGCCTCCTCGTCCCGGCGCTTCTTGGTGAAGAACATCAGGGCGAGCGTGAGGGTCGTGGTCGTGGAGGCGAGGGACGCCATCGGCGCCAGTCGCGAGAGCAGAGCAAGTGGATCGCTGCCAGGCAGGCCGGAAAAGGTCGACGAGAGGGCTGCACCGGTAATGCGGTAACCCCCGCTGAACACGACGCCGCCCACGGCGGATCTCGACAAGCTCCCTCCCGGAGCCGTGCCGCCAACGCCGACGCCCGCCACCCCACTGGGCGCCGTGCCGGACACGCCGCCGGATGCCGCGCCGGATTGTGGGTTCGCGAGCGACGACCCGGGTGCTCCGTGAGCCGGGCTGCCGCCGCCCGGTTGCCCGCCCTGCGTGAGCACGGAGCCGGGACCGGACGGTGAGCTGCCGCCGGGGGTCAGCGGGCTCATTCCGGTCGCGCCGCCTGGCGGCTCGCCCGGGGTCGTCCCGCCAGCCGGGCCATTGCCACCGCTACCCGGAGCAATGGGGCCACCCGCGCCAAGCGTCGGCGTGGGCGTGGGCGTCGGCGTGGGCGTCGGCGTCGGCGTCGGCGTGGGCGTCGGCGTGGGCGTGGGCGTCGGCGTCGGCGTGGGCGTGGGCGTCGGCGTGGGCGTGGGGGTCGGCGTGGGGGTCGGCGTGGGCGTGGGGGTCGGCGTGGGCGTGGGCGTGGGCGTGCGGCGTCGGCGTGGGCGTCGGCGTCGGCGTGGGCGTCGGCGTGGGCGTGGGCGTCGGCGTGGGCGTGGGCGTGGGCGTCGGCGTGGGCGTGGGGGTCGGCGTGGGCGTCGGCGTGGGGGTCGGCGTGGGCGTCGGCGTGGGGGTGGGCGTGGGCGTCGGCGTGGGCGTGGGCGTGGGCGTCGGCGTGGGGCGTCGGCGTCGGCGTGGGCGTGGGCGTCGGCGTGGGCGTCGGCGTGGGCGTGGGGGTCGGCGTGGGCGTCGGCGTGGGCGTGGGCGTGGGCGTGGGCGTGGGCGTGGGCGTGGGCGTGGGCGTGGGCGTGGGCGTGGGCGTGGGCGTGGGCGTGGGCGTCGGCGTGGGCGTGGGCGTGGGCGTGGGGGTCGGCGTGGGGGTCGGCGTGGGGGTCGGCGTGGGGGTCGGCGTGGGGGTCGGCGTGGGCGTGGGCGTGGGCGTCGGGCGTGGGCGTCGGCGTCGGCGTGGGCGTCGGCGTCGGCGTGGGCGTCGGCGTGGGGTCGGCGTGGGCGTGGGGCTAGAAGGCACGTTGTACGCGATGCAGATGATCGGGTCGGTGCCGTTCCAGTTGAAGATACCCTCGAGGTTGTCACCGTTGGAGATGTCCCGGTAGCAACGGAGGGCGCCGAATCCGAAGTCAGCGGGCACGACCTCTGCCACGACCACCCCGGTGTTCCACGCCGTGTTGACGACGAGGGCGGCGTTCGAGCCGGTGAGCGTCACGACGATCGAGCCGTCCGCACCCGTCGCCGGAGCGTCGATCGGTTGACCTGGATTGCCAGCGGTCAGGGTGAACCCCGCATCCGGCTGCGGTAGACAGTCCACGGGCGCATCGCCTGGCCAGGCAACCAGGGTCGTCTGGAATCCCGTGTTGAGCTGGCTGCCGTGTCCTCCGGTTGCATCCAGGTTCGTCGGGTTCTTGTTGGCGGGGACGTCCGTGTAGGTCGGGCACTGGTATGCCCAGAGCGTGATGTCGATGCTGGAAGGGGCCGCCACAGCCGGCGCGATCGGCGGGCTGGCAGGCGTCGCGGGCACCGAGGCCGCCCCGGCCGGGGCCGCGAAGGCCGTCAGCCAGAGGGCCACGACCGCGACTACGGCGAACGCCGAGCGCGCGCGCGCGCGAGTGGAGGTCTGGAACGCCACGATCCCCTGTCCGATACACGCGAGCCTGGGCCCGGACGCGAGTCTGGGCCCGCCTCGGTCCCGCCGAGCATCGCCGGTCGTGGGCTGGAGATAAATGGTACTGGCGTCCGGTCTGCGGGTACCCGGTGGCACCAGCCGAATACGGACATCTCCGCATCGGTGACGCCACGCAACACCCAGATTGAGCGCCGCCCTTGCCGAGCGGGCTGGCGAGGCGGCCAGTCGATGCTCCTCGCAACCAGATCGGCACTTGCGCCTGGCGGCCGCCTGCGCCAGACTGAGGGGACGATGCAGATCACCACCGTCGCCTGGCTCATGTGCATGCGCTGGCGGCCCCGTCGCGTGGAGGATGGGGTCTCGAGCGCCTGATCGACCTGCATTGGTCGAGCCGGGGGTCCGAGACCGGGTCCCGGGGCCGCAGTCCAGCCGGACTGCGGCTCTTCTGTTCTCCGGCAGCGAGACGGCAGCCGCCGACACAGGCCCGGCGGCGAGGACGTCCCTCCCCGGCCAGCCGACCAGGGACCCGCCGACGATCAGCCAGGTTCGCCGACGGAGTGACTTCGATGTCCGACCAGCCCCAGCACCGACCCGAGACGCTCGCCATCCACGCCGGCCAGAAGCCGGACCCCACGACGCACGCGCGCGCCGTCCCGATCTACGCGACGACCTCGTACGTCTTCGACGACGCCGATCACGCCGCCCGGCTCTTCGCGCTGCAGGAGCCCGGGAACATCTACACCCGGATCATGAACCCGACCAACTCGGTCTTCGAGGAGCGCATTGCCGCGCTCGAGGGCGGCGTGGGGGCTCTCGCCGTGGCGTCCGGGCAGGCGGCCGAGACCCTCACGATCCTCAACCTCGCGCGCGCGGGCGACAACGTCGTCAGCAGCTCCAGCCTTTACGGCGGGACGTACAACCTCTTCGCCTGGACGCTCCCCAAGCTCGGCATCACGACCCGTTTCGTGGACTCCTCCGATCCCGCGAACTTCGCGCCCGCCATCGACGCGAACACGAAGGCTATCTATCTCGAGACGATCGGCAACCCGCGGCTCGACGTGCCCGATATCGCGGCCATCGCCGACATCGCGCACGCGCACGGGATCCCGCTCGTCATCGACAACACGTTCGCGCCTCTCCTCTGCCAGCCGATCCGCCACGGAGCCGACATCGTCATCCACTCGGCCACCAAGTGGATCGGCGGGCACGGCACGTCGATCGGCGGGGTGGTCGTGGACGGCGGTACGTTCGACTGGCGGGGCTCCGGGCGATTTCCCGACTTCGTCGAGCCCGACCCGTCCTACCACGGTGTCAGTTACGTGGAGGCGGTCGGGAACCTCGCCTTCATCGTCAAGCTGCGGGTCCAGGGACTGCGCGATCTGGGCGCCGCCCTGAGCCCCTTCAACAGCTTCCTCTTCCTCCAGGGCCTCGAGACGCTCCCGCTCCGGATCGAGCGACATGCCGCAAACGCCCTGACGGTGGCGCACTGGCTGGAGAACGACACCCGTGTCGCCTGGGTGAGCTACCCCGGCCTGGAGTCCCACCCGGCCCACGCGAACGCGAAGCGATACCTGGCTGGCGGCTTCGGCGGCGTGCTGGCATTCGGCATCCGCGGCGGGCGCGGACGCGGGCAAGACCCTGATCAACAACGTCCAGCTCTTCAGCCTGCTGGCCAACGTGGGCGACGCGAAGTCGCTGATCATCCACCCTGCGACGACCACTCACCAGCAGCTCAGCTCGGAGGACCAGGCCGCGAGCGGCGTGACGGACGACCTCGTCCGGCTCTCCATCGGCCTGGAGCACGTGGACGACATCATCGCCGACCTCGACCGGGGGCTCGCGATCGCGACGAGCCCACTGCCGGTCGGCGTCGCCGTCTGACCCGCCAGAGGGTCGGGACGATGTGTGCACGGCCGGCCGGCGCTGTGCTTCTGTCTGCCGGAGCCTCCGGGGCGGGCGAGTCCGTGGCCGGAGCATCGACCGTCGGCGCGCGCCGGCGGCGGGCCTCGCCCTTCGGGGCGGGGCGCGTCGTCGCGCGTGACCTCGGCCCGTTCGATCTCGAGTCCGGCGCGCGGCTTGCGGCCCTGCGGGTCGCCTATCGTCACGATGGCCCGGGGCCCGAGCTGGCGCCCCAGGTCCTCGTCGTCCACGCGCTCACCGGGTCCGCCGACGCCGCCGGCGACTGGTGGGCGCCGCTCATCGGTCCCGGCCGGGCTCTCGACACGGAGCGCGTGGGCGTCCTGAGCGCCAACCTGCTCGGCAGCCGCTACGGCACGACCGGGCCCACGAGCCCGGACCCGGCGACCGGCCGCCCGTACGGGACGACCTTCCCGTCGATCTCGACGCGGGACCAGGCCCGCGCCGAGTGGGCCCTGCTCGACGCCCTCGGCGTGCCCGGGCTGGCGCTCGTCCTGGGCGGGTCCCTCGGGGGGATGGTGAGCCTCGAGGTGGCGCTCGAGCGACCGGAGGCGGTGCGTTCGGTCCTTCCGATCGCAGCGCCGGCGGCGACGGGTGCGCTGGCGGTCGCCTGGAACGCCATCCAGCTGGCCCTGGTGGAGCGGCTCGGCGAGGACGGGCTCGCCTTGGCTCGCGCGCTCGCCATGACCACGTACCGGAGCGAGACCGACTTCGACTTGCGCTTCGGCCGGGCGGTCGAGGCCGACGGGCTGCCGTCGATCGTGAGCTACCTCCGCTACCAGGGCCAGAAGCTCGTGCGCCGCTTCGACCCCGACACGTACCGGACGCTCGTGGGTGCGATGGACCGCCACGACATCGGCGCCGGGCGCGGCGGCGTCGGACCGGCGCTCGCGAGACTGGGCCGGCTGGGGGTCCATCTCACCGGGCTGGGGATCTCGGGCGACATCCTGTATGGCCCGGAGCAGGTCCGGGCGCTCGTCGCTGCCGCGTCCGCCGAAGGGGTACGGGCACGCTATGTTGAGCTGGCGTCCACCAAGGGCCACGACGCGTTCCTCGCCGAGTGGGAGGCGCTGATGGCGATCCTGCGAGAGCTTCTCGACGAGGCCCTCGCGCCGTGGCTCGCCCTGACGCCGCGCGCCTGACCGGAATTGGGGCCCTGCCCGCGTGGTAGGCTCGAGTTGATGCCGACGATCCTCCGGCCCGTCCCGGACCTTCGAGAGCGCGTCTGGGGCGGCCGCCGCCTGGGCGCCCCGCGCGGCCAGCCGATCGGCGAGGCCTGGGTCGCGGGCCCGGCCAACCTGATCGCGGACGGGCCGGACACGGGTCGGACGCTGGCCGAGGTCGCCGACCGGGAGGGCGCCGCATTCGTCGGTCGGAACGCGTGGGTTCGCACGGGCGACCGCTTTCCATTGCTGGTGAAGCTCCTCGATCCTGCGGCCTGGCTCTCTGTCCAGGTGCATCCCGACGACGTCACGGCGCGTCAGTGGGAGGGGCCGGAGGCGCTCGGCAAGACGGAGGCCTGGTACGTCCTGGACGCGGCCCCCGGCTCGGAGCTGATCGTCGGCGTGCGCGGTCGGATCGGCGAGGCGGCCGTCCGGGCGGCAATGGCCGCAGGGGATGGATCGATCGTTCCCTTGCTCGCGCGATTTCGCCCGCGCGCGGGCGACACGGTGGCGCTGCCCGCGGGAACGCTGCACGCGGCGGGGCCGGGCGTCTTCCTCTACGAGGTGCAGCAACCGTCCGACCTGACCTACCGCTGTGACGACTGGGGCCGGCCGGCGACACCCGAGCGCCCGCTCCACGTCGCCCAGGCCCTCGCCTCGGTGCGGCCGGCGAGCCGACCCCGCCTGCGGCGGGCACCCCGAGACCGGGCCGCGCTCGTCGAGTGCGAGCACTTCGTCCTGGAGCGGATCCTTGTCGGGCGGGAGAGCCCGGCCGTCCTCGAGCCGTCGGGGGCCTCGGTCCATGTCGTGACCGCCGTCGACGGGCCGGTGCGACTCCTCGCGGTCGCCCCGGACGACCAGCGCGCCGGTGCCCTGGGCCACTCCGAGCCGGTCGTGCTGGGCGCCCTCGAGACGGCGGTCATCTCGGCAGCCACCGCCGCCTACGCGATCGACGCTCCCGCCTCGACCCACGTGCTGGTGGCGCGGGTGCCCTGAGCCCGATCCTTCGTGCTCGACGCGGTCCCGCGCGGTTGGTAGGGGAGGGAGGATTCGAACCCCCGACGTGGCGTGTATAAGACGCCTGCTCTAACCGCTGAGCTACTCCCCCGAGTGTTAGCTGCTCAACTCTCGCACGAATTGACCAACTCTACGGCCTCGATGGCTCCCCTCTGTCGTTAGCACGTCGCTCAGGGTCGCGCCAGCATCTCGTCGATGCCGGCATCTGTCCGCCGACCACGAACGACTCACCCTTCTTCTCGATCATCGGCTGCCATTCTGTCAACGTGCCATGTGCGACCAGCGGAACTCGGCACGAGTCTTCCCAGGTCCACCTGGATGCCTCCTCGATCGACTGAGGGATAGCGGCCTTTCAGCGCACCGATCTCGAGCCCGAGCGTGTTCCGCGCCTGGACCAGGCTCCGACCGGGAACGACCGCGGTGAGTACGCGCGGCGCGACGATCCCCGCCTCACCGAAGGTCTCGGCGAACGTCCGCGACCAGGTAGCCCTGAAAGCCGCGAGGCGCTCTGGGAGACCTGTCGCCGTCGGGGTGCCGACGACGATGAACTCGTCCCCGCCGTCGCGGATGGCTATCGAGCCCGGGATCGCGTCGAGCGCCTGGGCGAAGGCCCGCAGGGCCTCGTCGCCGCGGGCCATCCCGAAGGCGTTGTTGAAGACCCCGAAGCCCGCCAGGTCGAGGAAGGCGACCTCCACCTCGCAGGTCCCGAGCCCGGGCATCTCGGCGAAGAGCCGCTCGAGGTCGGAGAAGTACGCATAGAAGGGAAGCCCGGTGCGGCGGTCCCGGTTTGTCAGCGCGAGGTGGGGCCACCGGAAGCGCTCGGCGAACGGCCGGACTGCAGCGAGCAGCCATTCTGCAATCTCGACCGATAGCCAGGTGCTCTCGGGGCCAAAGCCGCGCCACCAGCCGTCGGGCCGCTGGGCCCGTGCGAGCCAGGCCGCCGTCGGGGTCGGGTTGTAGGCCGGGTCGAGCGTGGCGAGGAGATCCGCTGCCACGAGCGTCGTCAGCACGTCGGAGGGATCCGTGCCGTCCCCCCAGCCGCCGTCCTCGCGCTGCTCGGCGCGGACCCAGCCCGCGAGGCTCCCCACGAGCTTGGGGTGGAACCCGAGCGCGACGAGGCCGCCGGCGAGCTGGGCGCTGCCCGAGACGAGCGGGACGAGGTGGTAGGGGTACCGCGTGCCGGGCACGTGGCCGCCGGCCCGGCGGGCCGCCGCGGCGTACGCGTCGGCGATCGCGAGCGCGAAGGGATGGAGCGCCCCGAGCGCCTTCGGCCGCCGGGCGAGCGCCCAGAGCGCCCACGTGTCGCTCCCGGCGTGCAGCTCCTGGACCCATCCCGCGGCATCCCGGCGCACCTTCGGCATCGCCTCGTCGAGGTACGCGCGGGCCAGCTCCGAGGCGTCGTCCCCGCGCTCGATCGCCTGCCCGAGCAACTCGAGCATGTCGGCGAGGACGAGCGGCGTGAGGAGGCGGGCGACGAAGGCGGGCTTCCTGCCCGGATCCTCGGCGAGCGCGGAGGCATAGCCGAACCGGGTCGGCTCCCACGTCGTCTCCGGGCCAATCCAGGCCGGTAGCGGCCCCGCGTACTTCGGCTCAACAGCCCAGCGATAGCGGACGGCACCGGTCTCGCGGACCCAGAGGGGGCGCCAGGCGTCGAGAAGGCGGCGCTCGTCAAGCGGCCTGCCGACGAGGCGCCGCCCGCGCAGGATCGCGGTGGGGAAGAGCGGGTCTTCCCCGAGCTCGCAACGCGCGAGGTTCGCACAGATGTGCGCGACAGCCACGTCGATCGCAGCCTCGTGCATCGGCGAAGTCCATGTAGCCATGTGCCGGATCCTCTTTGGATGCAACAAGACCTTCGAGTCCGGCGGGCCACGCCGGCTCTTCGCCTTCCTGTGGTCAGCGACCGTTCCCCTGGGTCGCCTGCTGGACGGCACGCGCAACGACCTCGAAGACAGGGGCAAGCTGACCGAGCAGCATGCCGTTGTCGCCGTAGATGGACAGGTTTGTGCCCTGCAGGATCTTCGAGGCGGCCTCCACGATCTGCGGCGCCTGCTCGAGCGGCAGAATCTCGCGACGCAACTCCTGCTGGGCGCGCGGCAGCAGGAGCTCGTGCTCGACATCGAGCGCCTTGACCTGGTTCTGCAGCTTCCGCATCTCGAGCTCGTCGCGGAGGACCTCGCTCTCCTTCGCGACCCTGAGCATTCGCACTGGAGCTTCGGTGTTCACCCGGTCCTGCTCTGCCTCCATCTCGGCACGGAACCGCTCCTGCTCGAGCTGAAGCGCCTGGCGCTGCGTGGCGACGTTCTCCGCCTGCATCCTGCGCTGGCGTGCGAGCTGAACGAGCTCCAGCTCCTCCTGGCGGCGCAGGCTCTCTCGGTCGCTCGCCAGCTTCTTCTCCTCCACCCGGCCCTCGGAGGCCATCTCCGTCAGCCGGGCCTCCTCCTTGGTCCGGACGTTCGATTGATCGCTCTTGAGCTTGATCTCGTTGCGAACCTCGGCTTCGAGCTGCTGGCGCAACTGGGCGTCAACGATGAAGACCTGCGCCAGCTGGGCCACCTCGACGGTGATGCCCCAGGCCTTCGACTCGCTGTCTCCGCCCTGGATGGTCGCCTGGAGGGCCGCCTCTGCCACCCCGCTCAGCGTCGTCTTGCGTTGCTCGATGCACTCGATCATCGTCATGTGGGAGACCGCATGGCGCAGCTCCCCGAGGCAGAGGTGGGTGAGCAGGGTGGTGATCTGAACCAACCCGCCTCGACCGCTGAAGTCGAACTGGCGCGCCGCTGCGATCGGATCGGTGACCCGGTAGACGATGATCCCCTTGAAGCGCAGCGGGATGCCGTCCCTGGTTTCCTGTGTGAACTCGAAGGTGGCCTCCTGCTTCGTGCTGGGCACAAGGACGTAGATCGCGCCCGGCAGCAGGATGGCCTGCACGGCAGAGCCCCGGTTCTCGAGCCTGCCTGCGCGACCAATCAACAGGTACTCGTTTGGACCTGCTCTCACGACCGGCATCAGCGATGTCTCCCTCTGGGCTTCGGGACGTCTGGGTGACGCGAAGGACGCGCGCGGGGCGACGAGCGGTTCAGGGAGACCCTTCGGCGGGCCGGCGCGGGTAGGACCGGGCGTGCGCACTCATGCCGGACTCGATCCAATGGCCATCTGTGGTGGAGTCGCGAGCTCGACGCCGCCCCCGCGCGCCTTGGCCGCGTACATGGCGGCATCGGCGATGTCGAGCGCGCCCTCAGGTGCGTCGGCGCTCCGATCGAGGAAGACCATGCCGAGCGAGGCGCCCACGGCGATGTCCCCAGCGGGGAGCGCGAGCGGCTCGCAGAGCTGGGCGTGGATGCGCAGGGCGAGGGCCTCCGCCGTGCAGACATCGGGGACCCGCTCGAGCAGCACCGCGAATTCGTCGCCACCCAGGCGGGCCGCGACGTCGGTGAACCGGATGGCTCGCTTCAGGCGCGAACCCGTCGCCCGTATCACATCGTCGCCAGCGGCATGGCCGAGACGGTCGTTGATCGCTTTGAACCCGTCGAGGTCGAGCACGAAGACCGCCGCAGTCTGCCGGCCCCGGCGGGCCCTGGAGACGGCGACTTCAAGCCGATCCCGGAAGCCCTGACGGTTCAGCAGGCCCGTCATCGGGTCGTGGCTGGTCATCTCGTGTTCGTCGTTGGCCTGCCAGACCAGCAGGACCAGGACGCCGCAGACGATCGGCGCCCACCAGGCAACGGCAACGTAGGCGAGGGCCAGAAGCCAACCGAGGACAACCTCCCCGCCCGCGGTCTTGCGGAAGGAGCGGTCGAAGGTGCTCGCAGCCTCCGGGATCGACAGATCCTCGCGGAGGCCGACGACAACCATGGTCATCCCGACGTCGATGGCACAGAAGACGAATGCTCCGGCAGCCGTCGCGATGAGGGTCGCGAGTTGCAGGTCACCAAGGCCGACAAGGCTCACCCGGAGCGACACGACGACGAGCCCGCCGACCACCCCCGAGAGGGCCAAAATCGCGTGGTTAGCCAGGGTTCCGAACCAGGGCACCTCGCGCAGCTCGCGCAGCTCGATGGTCGAGAGGGCCGCCACCCAACCTCCGGCAACCGGTCCCCCGAGGGTCATCGCGGCGACCTCGAAGGGGAGGTGGAAGGTCAGGACGGCGCGGCCTCCGAACGAAGACGTGCGTAGCGAACCCAGAAGGCCGAGACCGATCCAGAAGAGGAGGCCCGTCTCACCCTCGTCGCCCGCGATCCGCGGCAGGCTCGTGTTCGAGATCGTCGCCGTGATCGACTGGGTGGCCGTCGCCCAGGCGAGAAGGCCGAAGCCCGCCGCGACGGAGGCTGCCACGTAGAGCGCGAGGCTCCGCGGCGTCCTGCGGCGCTCGATCAGCGGTGGTCGGGTCATCGGGCGACCTGCGCTGCTTCCGCAGCCGCGACGGCTCGTCGCCTGCTCGAACGGCTGGCGCAGGAGTGAGGCCACCTCCGCCGAGAGGTGGTCCTCGAGCAGGACTGAAAGGGCGGCGTCTGCCGCCGCCATCTCCGCGTCGAACATGAGACCAAGTGGACCCAGCCTGTCGGCCCCCCACTGGCGCTCGGCGGCGGATCGGACGGCAGCAGGCCGCCTCGGCCTGGGTTCGGTCTGCCTGCGCGCGACATGCCCGACCGGGAGACGGCGATGGAAATGGCACGGGCACGCTTGTGCCGGCGTTCGCATGTCAGCCCGTCCTGCTCGCCAGCGCGACCCTCGCCGCGGGAGGCTAGGAGGGGGATCTCAGCTCCGCTGAGTTGGCGCGCCCGCTCGAGGATCGCCTCGATGCGAGCGAGCCGGTCCGCGGGCGCGGACCATGTTGTCGAGTCCATCAGGGGGCACTCCTGTGGCGCGACAGGCAGGCGGGGGGACGGCGCGCCCGCTGGACGGAGAAGCGGATCCGGTCCGAGCGCCCCATCGGGGCGAGGACGCCCGTCGACCGGATGGCATCCCCGGAAGGCGACCCAGCGTGCGCCTCGACCGGGTCGACGGCTCTCCCACCCGTCCGTCCCGGCCTGCGCCGTCCACTGCGCTGCCCTCCTTGCGGGGCGGTCCGCATCCCTCGAAAGTAGGGGCTCGGACCGCTCTGCTGCGACCATCTCCGCACTTTGCCGTGCGGTTAACCAGCACCCGAAAGTACTGGCCATCGGTGGGGCGGTACCAGCCCCGAGCCTGACAGTCGGGTGTGCGCCGGTCGCCCGGCGACCTCAGCCCAGACGACGACCGGAGCACGTTTGCCGCGGGGCACGTCCACGAGCCAGCCCGCCCTCGAGGCGCCTCGCGTCTTCGAAAGGAGCCCGACCAGCGGCCACCTGTCCGCCGCGATGGATCCGCAGCATTGTCACCGTGCGGTTCGACCGAACGCACACCGGGCACAAGTGGACACATGAGCAGCTAACTGTGCCCGCTCCGGTCGCTCGTCCACGCACATGAGCACGCCGCAGCGGACCGAAGATGTATAAGACGCCTGCTCTAACCGCTGAGCTACTCCCCCGCGTGTTAGCTGCTCAACTCTCGCACGAATCGACCAACTCTACGACCTCGATGGGCCCCCTCTGTCGTTAGCACGTCGCTCAGGGTCGCGCCGGCATCTCGTCGCTATCGGCGTTCATCCCCCGGCCAGGAACCACTCACGCTTCTTCCTGACCATCGGCCGCCATCCTGTCAACAGGCCGCGTGCGACCGGCAAGACTCGGATCGAGTCTCCCCAGTTCCACCTTGATCCCCGCCTGGTCGACTGAGGGAGCGTGAGGTGAGCGACGGGCCGGCTGAGGCCCGGTGCTCGCCCGTGTTCTTCATGCCACGCGACGAATGGCCCTCGTCATCGTGGGAACGCGAGTTTTGAATGATCTGTAACAGTCCGGGACTCATATGGGTGAGCGCCCACCAGAGGCGCTGACAGGGAACGGTGCCGGATGCAGAGCGAGCTCGTTGGGCGAGCACAGCGCGGCGACACGAGCGCGTTCGAGGCCCTCGTCCACGGTGTGGCAGACGGCCTCTACGCGATCGCCTGGCGAATCCTCCGCGATCCCGATCGCGCCGAGGACGCGCTTCAGCAGGCCCTGATCCGGATATGGGAGAACCTGTCCGACCTCCGCGACCCGGAGCGGTTCGACGCCTGGGCCTACCGGCTCGTCGTGCACGCGAGCTACCGGGAGGCCCGTCGCCAGCCACGCTGGGCACCGCAAATCCGGGAGATCCAGATCGACCAGCCCGAAGACGATCGGGTCGGCGCGGTCATCGATCGCGACGAGATCGAGCGCGGCTTCCGCCACCTGAGCGCAGAGCACCGCGCCGTCCTCGTTCTCCACTACTTCGCCGGCCTGCCCGTCGCCGAGATCGCCGAAACGCTCGGCATCCCGGTCGGCACGGCTGGCTCCCGACTGCACTACGCGGTGCGCAGTCTGCGGGCCGCCTACGAGGCTGACGCCCGGGGGGTCGTGGCCTGGAGGGCACGAGCGTGACGCGAGAGCAGGACTTCGAACGAGACCTGGCCGACTGGCTCGGTGACGGGCCACGGAACGCCACCAAGCGGGCGATCGACATGGCCGTTGCGCACGCGCGCGCCCATCCCCGCCGCGAGCGCGGCCTCGGGGGCCTGTGGAGCGCCCTCAACGTCAATCTAGCGCCGGTGACCCCCGGTGCGCACCGGACCAGCCTCGCCTTCGCCGCGATGGCGCTTGTCATCGTCTCGGGGCTCGCGGGCGCCGTCGGCGGAACACTTCTTGCGAACCGTGGGCAGGGCAATCCGGTGGCTGCCGGTCCGTCCCCGGCGACGGTGGCTGCTCCCTCGGCGACGGCGGCCGCCTCCGCGGCATCGGCTCCTACCGCGCTTCCGACCGCCGTCGCTCCCACCCCCACGCCAACGCCGATCACGATGGCGCCCCTGCACGTCACGGGTACCCAGAGCCCCCTCGCGCCCTGGCCTTGCGGGACGTACTGCCCGTTCAGTGCAACCGTGCACTCAAGCGACAGCCGGCTCGCCGGCTGCTACATCATGACGCCGGCCGGCAGCACGACGGCCGGGACGTGGGGCACGATCGCCTTCTATCAGGAAGATCCGTGCAACAGCTCGCAGGGCATCAGCCCGCACACGATGACGTGGCAGGGCGAGTGGTTCACCAGCGGGCCCCGACCGGTGCGCCCCGACGGTTTCAACCAGGCCGGCGTGTACCCCGTGGACACCATCTGGCTCCACGGCGTCAGTAGCTTCGACAGCAACTACGAGGGACTGAGCGCGGTCCTTCGCATGACGGACAACACGCACGTCGACGGGTGGATCTACACCACGCCGACACCCTGAGCATCGCCGCCCCGATCTCACCACCGAGCTGGCCTCTCTCGGCGGTTGGCAGAAGAACCCGTGCCCGGAAGCGGCGCGACCGAACCCAACTCGAGACATACGTGTTCTTCGCTCACTAACGAAAAGGAGAGGGGAGATGACCGCAGGACAGTTCGCCACACCACATCGGCAGGTTCAAGCGTCCATGCTCGTCGCAGCCCTGGTCGTCGCCTATGGCGTCGGCCTGCTGACGGGCCTCGTGGTCCCCCGCACGGTCAGTCAGGGAACCCAGATTGGGGGCACCGTCAGCGCCGTCCACCAGCCGAGCGCGCTCGCGGTTCCACTCGGAGGCGTCCCCGTGGCTGCTCCACAGGGGGTCGACACGCAGAACTTCGGGGGGCTGCAGGACTTCCGGGCGGCGGGAATCCAACATGTGGGCGTTCCCGTGACTGGTCCGCAAGGGGTCGACACGCAGAACTTCCGGGGGCTGCAGGACTTCCGGGCAGCCCAGGACAGCCAGGTGAGGACGCGCCTCGGCGGGCCGTAACAGCCGCGCGGAGCGGTTGAGTCTGGCGGGGCACCTCGCCGAGCGAGGCGCCCCCGGACGCCGCGTTTGAGACGTGGATGAAGCCGGGGTAGGTCCCCGTCCTCCGTCAGGGGATCCTCGACTGAAAGTCTAGGGCCAGCCCCAATGGCAGGCGCCAGTTGCCGCCCTACGGTGACATTGCGTCGCAAGAAGAAGGCGGCGCAGACACAATCGCGTCCCAGGAGGGAGCGTCGCCCATGGCCGCGCAGGCCCCGTGTCCGGTGCCACGCCAGGTCAGCCACCCGTTGCAGGCGCCGATCCGCGACCCGCGCATCGCGCTCCAGCCCTAGCGCCCCAGGCCAAGGCGGCCCCGACCCGAGCCGGACCCCCGGCCGCCCCGGCCACATCCGCACGGGTGCGCCCGACCGACGACTCATCCATCCGGAACGAGGAGGTTGCTCCCATGCGACGCGTCCTTGTCCTGCTCGCCGCGATATCCCTGGTTGGCGCCCTCGCCGCCCCGGCGGCTACCCTGGCGGCACCGGGGAAGGTGACCCTCGTCGCGCCGAACGGCTTCAACGACACGGCGAACATCCAGGCCGCCCTGAACGGCTGCTCCGGCGCCGGTCCCGGCTGCGTCGTCCGGCTCCAGGCCGGCACCTACCACACGAGCAGCTTCTCGCCAACGACTTCGTCGGCACGCTCCGGGGCGCCGGGATGGGCGCCACGAAGATCGTGGCCCTGCCCGGGTTGCAGGTCACGTCATTCTTCGGCAGCTGTCTTCCCAATCTGACGGACTGCTTCTGGCCGGTCGTCCTCAACTTCGTCGATGGCCGGTTCACCGTCTCCGACCTGTCGCTCGACATCCCGGCCGTGAGCTCGGACAAGACGGCGGAGACGGTCGAGTACTCGGTCTGGGGAGGCAATCCCCCCACCCCAACCTCCCAGATCGGTCTCTTCGCGGCGATCAACCTGCTCCCCGTGACGCATCAGGACGCCACGTTCGAGCGGGTCGGTGTGACCGGCCGCAATGACGACAGCGCGCTTAACATGCCCGGCTTCAACACGCTGTGAGGAGTCAACTCGTGGGAGTGGGCGCCGAACCCGACTGGCTCGCTCACCGTGGCGGATAGCTCGATCAGCACGGTGTTCGGGGCCGTCAGCCCCGGCGGGCTCGTCCCCTCGTCCACCACCACGATCACCGGGAACATGTTCTCCAACGTCTTCTACGGCATCGCGGGCGCCGGGGACGGTCGCTTCGAGATCTCGCACAACCGCATCGACGCCAACAACCTCGACTCGTCCGAGGCCGACCACGGGGGCATCCAGCTCGGACCGCTCGGCGACGAGACCGGCGTCGCGGGTTGGTTCTCCATCCACGACAACGTGATCACGGTCGCCGACACCTGCGGCTGCAGCATGGAGGGCATCCAGCTCTTCGACGCGGCGTGGGGCGCCCCGCACTGGCTCGTCGCGAGCATCGTCAACAACACGATCTCGGTCGGCAGCGGCAGTTGGCTGACCGGTGAATGGAAGGACGGGATCGAGCTCAACAACACGACCGTGGCGATGGTCACCGCGAACACCATCGGCTCGACGGATTCGACCCAGACGGGGGCCGCGATCGGGCTGCTCGGCCAGAACGCCTACTGGAACGTGTGGGGGAGCCCCGCCGCCACGAAGAACGTCGTCGTCGGCAACAACGTCCACGGCTTCACCCCGGCCGGGACGCAGCTCGCCGACTGGGCGGCCCCGTATGTGCCCGGCCTCGGCTACTCGCAGTACTACCTCGACCCGAACACGAGCAACAACCTCGTGGTGTGCACCGGCAAGGGCGCCACGAGCATCGACACCGGCACCGGCAACCACGTCGTGAACTGCACGCCGGTGTCGTTCCCGGCCCCAGCGGTCACCCCACTGGTCGCCCCGCTGGTCGCCCCGCGGGCGAGCGGCGGGTGCCACGGCGACGTCGCGGGCCTGCTGAAGAAGCTTCCGTAGCAACAAGAGGCGACCGTTCGACGGCCACAACCACCGAGGGAGCGGGGCCACGCCAGTGGCGCCCCGCTCCCTTTGCGCTGGGACCCAGCGCCACCACGGGTTCGTCCCCGGCCAGAGGAAGCTGCATCTGTACCCGGAGGCTGAACAGCGCCTCTACCTGCAGGCGGAGCTCGCGCCGCCCATCAGCTCGGCCGACCCCGGCCGACTTCCTCGCCGCCCTCGACGAGCTGCGCAGCTGATCAGCGCGTCAGCGGTGCGGCCGGATGCGCTCGGTCAGCCCCCGGAGGACGGGACGGCGCGGGGCCACCTCCGGCTCGCCGGAGACGGGGCCGCCGTCGGACATCCGGTAGCCGGCATCGCCGCCGGCTGCGAGTCCCCGTGCGTCGCCGGCTCGATCGGGGGCGTAGCCACCCGACGCGAGGAGGGCTGCCGCGACACGGCGTTCCTCTTCGGTCTGCTGGGTGGAGAGCGGGAGGTCGTCCGGGTCGATCGGGCGCTGCAGTTCGGCAGCGGGGCGCGGAGGGCGCGTGTAGGCCGGAGCACCGTAGAGGCTGGGGAGCGCGAAGTATGGATCCGGCAGGACGGCCAAGGGAGCTTCCTGAGCGTGAGTTGTATGCGGGCCAGACGATAGGACCTGGCTCCGCGGACGAATGCTGCACGAGGGTACTGCAGGCGGCGGCAATAGTGCCAGCCCCTATCTCGGTCTCACCTTCGGAGATGTGGTGCGCCGCCGCACCGCGCGGCTCGCCGGGACAGCCTCGCCGCCTACCTCCCGAGGAGCGGTTTCACGACCTGGAACAGGATCACGAGCGTGAGATACGCGATCGGGAGGGCGGCGAGGAGGCCGAGCACCGCGCTCCACCTGCTCCGAACGCCTGGCCGCCCCGGCTGGGGCACGGTGAGATACGTGATCCACGCCCCGAGGACGGCGACGGCGACCACGAAGACGACCCCGGCGAGGGTCCGCAGGTCGCCACCCGGGAGCGTCGCCCCGCCTTCGAGGGCGAGGTCGTAGGCCAGGAACAGGATGCCCAGCACAGCCGCGACCAGGACGCTGCTGACGACGGCGCGGAAGACGGGCGGGGGCGCGGTGTTGAGCTGACGCCAGCGGACCTCCAGCCACGAGCGCTGCCGGGCGGGACCGGGCCTGCCATGAGTCACGCGCGGGGGAGCTCGACGAAATCGATCGCCGGGCGCGGCGGCAGCGATTGGGGGGTGTGGCGCGCCAGCTCGGCCACCGTGTCCAGGACGCGCGCGAGCTCCTCCTCGCTCGTGAAGAAGCCGACCGACAGGCGCACCGCCTCCATGCCCGGGATGGAGCGGACGATCGCGAAGACGCGCCGCGCCAGCTCCTCGGCGACGCGCTCGGCCGGCCAGCCGGGCAGGCAGAACGTGACGAGCGTCCCCATCCGGCCCGGGGGCGTCACGAGCACCACGCCCGGAGTCTCCTGGAGTCGTGCCGCCGCGCCGCGTGCGAGTCGCGCCGCCCGCTCGTGCGCCCAGGGCAGCCCGACGTGCATCGCCAGCCAGCCGGCGCTTCGCGCGAGACCGACGAGCGAGGGCCCGTGGAAGCCCCCCACCTCGAAACGGCGCGCATCCGGCCAGAGGTCCGCTCGCCCCACGCCGTACGGTGTCGCAGCGCTGAAGTACCCACGCTGCGCCGGGATGCTGGACCGTGCCACGTCACGGCGGACGACGAGCGCGCCGGTGCCCTCCGGGCCAAGCAGCCACTTCTGGCCGGAGACGGCATAGAATTCGGCGCCGAGGTCGTCGACTCGCAGCGGGATCGCGCCGCCGCACTGCGCCCCGTCGAGCACGACCAGCGCGCCGTGGGCATGGGCCTGCCGCACGATCTCGGCGGCCGGGAGCACTGCCCCGGTGGTCCACAGGACGTGGGAGACCGCGACCAGGCGGACCCCGCCCGCGGCGAGCTCCCGCTCCAGCGCGGCGAGCGTCCGGTCGTCGTTGCCGCCGTCGCCGACATCGGCGACCGTGACCTCGATCCCGTGGCGGTCGCGGACGGCCGCGAGCGGGCCCAGCACGCCCGGGTGCTCGTGGTTCGTGGTGAGCGCGCGATCGCCCGGCTGCCAGTCCAGCGTCCCCACGGCCAGGCCGATCCCGTCGGTCGTGGAGTGTGTCAGGGCGATGGCGTCGATGTCGGTCCCGAGAACAGCGGCGAGCGCCCCCCGGGTTTCGGCCATCCGGTCGAGCAGATCCTCGTGGGCATCCCGGGTCGCTCGACCGATCGTGAGCTCCCGCTCCTCCGCCTGGCGCATGGCCGCGGCGCTCTCCACCGGGATCGGGCCGGCGCTCCCCGTGTTGAGGTTGATACCGGCCCGGGTCGCAGGCAGCGCCGCGCGGATCGCGGCGAGCTTCTCACGGTCGGCGGAGGGGTCCGTGAAATCGGTCATCGGGTCCGTATGATAGGCGGCGATGTCCGCCGGCCACGTTCGACCCGAGCTGCTCGCGTCACCGGACTGGCTGGCCGAGAACCTCGGCCGGTCGGAGCTCCGCGTGCTCGACGTCCGCTGGCGGCCCGACGGGACCGGGCGCCTCGCCTTCGCTGCGGGCCACGTCCCGAACGCGACCTACCTCGACTGGCGCGAGGCGTTCGTCGACCCCGAGGATGCCGAGACGGCGGTCCTGCTGGCCCCTCCCGACCAGGTCGCCAGGGCCGTCGCCCATGCGGGGATCGGCAGTGGGAGCACGGTGGTCGTCTACGACGACACCGCCAGCCTGTACGCGGCGCGGACCTGGTGGAGCCTCCGCGCCTATGGTCTCGACTCGGTGCGGATCCTCGACGGCGGATACGGCGCGTGGGTGGCCTCCGGGCGCCCGATCAGCCATGCCGCCCACGAGCTTGAGGCGGCCGCGTTCGCCCCGCGGGCACAGCAGCGGCTTCGGCTTACCACGGGCGACCTCCACTCGCTGGTCGGATCACCCGGAGCGTTGGTCCTCGATGCCCGGGCGCCCGCGGAGTACCGCGGCTTCGAAGGGAGCGCTCGCCGCCTGGGCCACGTGCCGGGTGCCGTCAACCTCCCCGTCGCCTTGACTACCGAGCCGGGCACGGGGCGTTTCGCGGATGGCAGCGTCCTGCGAAACCTGATCGAGCGGGCCGGGGTGTCGTCTGGCCGGCGCGTGGTCTGCTACGACGCGTCGGGTGTGGGCGCAGCGAAGCTCGCCTTCGTGCTCGCCCTCATGGGCCACGAGGACGTGGCCGTGTACGACGGCGGTTGGGCCGACTGGGGCAACCGCCTGGACCTTCCGGTCGACCGGTAGCTTCGACCCTTCAGTCCGAACCGCGGTCGGGCAGATCGCCGTCGCCTGGCGGTCCCGGCAGACGGGTGGGCGCCGGCGCGGTCCCGCCGTGGCCAGGGTGGTCTGCCGGGTCGGTCTCGGGATAGGGGGCCATGATTTGGGCGCGGGCCTGGTTGACCGCGACCATGACGGCGTGCCGGCGGCCCAGGCCGGGCCGGTCGGACCAGAACACGGCGTCGGTGACGGGCACGAACGGGCTCTGCGGCCCGCCGAGCGCATCCCTGAGGCTTCGGTCGGGGAACATGTGGATGTTCCCGATCACCCGGAACGGCGGGATCGAGACGATCGCCGGCTCGGAGATCTTCGGGGTCCGCAGCTCGCGGGTCGGCTCCACTGCCTGCAGGGAGACAGCGAAGAGGATCGACGCGAGGCTCACCCGGGCGAACTCGACCCGCGCCGGCGGATCTCCGGAGTCGAGGTCCTCCAAGGTGACATCCTCGAGGACGAGGAACGGGCCGTCGGCCTCGTTGAGGATGTCGGTCACGCGATGCTCGCGCGTCTGGATCGCGCCCCGCACGATGAACTGCTCCGTGTAGAGCGTCAGCAGGACCGTCCGAAGCGGAGCCTCGAGTGCCATCCGCTGCAGTCTACGAAGAATGCCCCGTCGCGGGAATGCGTCGCGCGGTCGCGCGGGTCGCCCGACCCGCGACCCGAGGATCACGCATCACGCGACGAGTCGGCGTGCGCGCCCTGCGTGACGAGGTGCTCGGCGCCGTGCTGCAGCTCCCGCCAGAGCACCTCGACCGTGCCCAGCGTGTCGCAGTCGGCCGCGGCCTTGTCCGGCCGCAGGCGCGCGATCCTGGGGAATCGGAGCGCGAACCCCGACTGGTGGCGGCTGCTGCGCATGATCACGTCGAAGGCAACCTCCACCACGATCGTGGGCTCGACGGCCCGGTAGCGGCCGTGCCGCGCGAGCGTGTGCTGCTCGAACCAGGAGGTGAGCTCGGCGATCTCCGCGTCGGTCAGGCCGCTGTAGGCCTTCCCGATCGTGACGAGCGCGCCCGTGGCGTCGTCCCGCACGGCGAACGTGTAGTCCGACAGGACGCCGTGGCGCTTGCCGTGGCCGGCCTCGACGCCCACGACCACGCAGTCGAGGGTGGCGAGCGCCTTCTTCATCTTCAGCCAGCCGAAGCCTCGCCGGCCCGGCGAATAGGCGCTCGTCGGGTCCTTGACCATCAGGCCCTCGTTGCGGCGAGCCCGCGCCGCGGTGAAGACCGCCTCCAGCTCGTCGGTCGACGCGACCTGCACTAGGTGCGAGAGCGCGAACCGGCCCGTCTCGGCCGCCGGGAGGCCGAGCGCCTCGAGGCACCCCCGGCGTTCGGTGAGCGGTCGCGCCAGGAGCGGCTTCACGTCGCCGTCCCTGCGGTCCCAGCGCCAGCGCGTCGAACGCGACGTAGGCGACGGGGACCTCGACCTGCAGCGCCGCGGACGGTTCCTTGCGGCCGAGCCGTCGCTGGAGGGCCAGGAACGGCAGCACGACACCGTCTCGAAAGGCGAGCAGCTCGCCGTCGAGGATCCCATCCCAGTCGAGGCGCGCCGCGGAGGCGACCACCTCCGGGAACTGGCCGCTCACGTCGTGGAGATCGCGGCTGAAGAGCCGGGCCTCCGGGCCCCGCCGGTGGAGCTGGACGCGGATGCCGTCGTACTTGTCCTCGGTCCAGACGACCGGGCCCAGGCGGGACATGATCTCGGCGGCGTCCTCGGCCGGGGAGGCCAGCATGAACTGGAGCGGCCGAAAGAGGTGCAGGCGGGCACCGCCCAGGCGATCCTCGCGGGCCAGGATGGCGGTCTCGCCGAGGTCCCCGCTCAGCATCGCCGCGGTGGCGACGGCGTCCTGTGGCCGCGCGAACGCCTGCGCGAGCGCCGCCTGCAGGAGCCCGTCCCGAAGCCCGATCCGGAGCTCCCCGGCAAGGATCTTCACGACGTACGTCGCGGTCAGCGGGTCGCAGCGGCGCAGCAGCGCCTCGAAGGCGGCCGACTTGGCGCCGGGGCCGCTCGCCGCCTCGATCTCCGCGAAGGCAGTGGCCACGTCGGTGATGCCGGGCGGGTCGGGAACCACGGCGCCGAGCTGCCCGCCTTCCGGCTTTCCCGCCGCGAGCACGTCGCCCACGGCCAGGCCCAGGTCCGAGTGGCGATCGTAGGCTGCCGCCAGGACGGCACGGTCCACCCCGGCGACCCGCACCACGGCGTCGGCGATCGTCGCCCAGCCCAATCCTGCGGCCCGCGGGTCGGGCTCGGGGAAGGCGCGGCCGGTGAAGAAGGTCACCGCGTCCCGGAGCGCGTCGGGCTCGACGTCGCGCAGGTAGCCGGCCAGGAGGCGCGTCTTCTCGGAGGTCCGGGTCGTGCCGGCGATCCGCTCGGCCACGAGGCTCCACCGGCGCATGGGCGCGATGGTATACGCTCGCAGCCATGCGAGCCCGGAGCTGGTTCCCCGCCGCGTTGCGCGGTCGAACGGTGGTGCTGCGCCCGCACTCGGGCAGCAACCTGCCCGCCTTCAAGCGCTGGTACGGGGACCCGGAGATCGCCCGGCTCACCCGCTACCAGGAAGGCCCGATGGGCGCCGACGAGGTGGAGCGCTTCTTCGAGGCGCGCGTCGCCGGCGTCGGCTCGCTCGCGCTCGCGATCCACCTCGCCGACTCGGGCCGGCTCATCGGAACGTGCGCGTTCAGCCAGCTCGACGGCGACAACGGATCGGCGCTCTTCCACATTACGATCGGGGAGCCGGACTGCTGGGGCCGCGGGTACGGCTCCGAGGCGACCGCCCTGATGCTCGATCACGCCTTCGGTGTCCTCGGTCTCCACCGTGTCTCGCTCGCCGTCTTCGAGTACAACGAGCGCGCGATCCGTGCCTACCGGAAGGTCGGCTTCAGCATGGAAGGGCGGTCGCGCGAGGCGATCTGGCGAGGTGGCCGTTTCTGGGACGAGATCCAGATGAGCATCCTGGAGGACGAGTGGCGGGCCGTCCGCGAGCGCGCGCTCGGGCTGGCGCCCGCGATCGACCCGGCGCCACCGACGGATCCGGCGCCCGTCGCCGAGCTCTGGACGGCCGGTGGCCTGGCACCGGCCGTCGAGCCGGCCCGCTGATGGCGAGCACGGGGCCGGAGGCGACCGCGGCGCGCGCGGCCTTCGCCGAGCAGGTGGCTGCGGCGGGACACGCCGTCGACAACGCCCGGCTGGCGATGGCCGGGCTTGAGGCGGCGTTCGCGGCCGGTTCCCTCGAGCGCACGCCCGCGCTCGACGCGATGCTGCGCGACCTGGCCGCGGCTCTGGATGCGGACACCGCGTCCGGCGAACGCCTGGGCGGCAAGTCGGCCGAGGCCGCCCGGTTCATCCTCCGCGCCATCGGCCGCGAGCTGGCCAACGCGTGACGGCGGTCCAGCCGGGACGGCGGGCCGCGACCGTCGAGTACGAGCACGTCTCCAAGAGCTATGCCCCGGCCAAGCTGCGCCGGGGCGCGCCGGGAGCAGTCAACAACCTGTCGCTCGCCGTCCCGGCCGGCAGGATCTGCGTGCTCGTCGGGCCGTCGGGGTGCGGCAAGACCACCAGCCTCAAGATGGTCAACCGGCTCATCGAGCCGACCGGCGGCCGGATCCTCATCGACGGCGTGGACGTCGCCCGGCGCGACGCGACCGAGCTCCGGCGCGAGATCGGGTACGTCATCCAGCAGGTCGGGCTCTTCCCGCACCAGACGGTCGGCGCCAACGTGGCGGTGGTGCCGCGGCTCCTGGGCTGGCCGGCCGCTCGTCAGCGCGAGCGGGCCGAGGCGCTACTGGCACTGGTCGGGCTTGATCCGGCGCTCTACCGCGACCGCTACCCGGCCCAGCTCTCCGGCGGCGAGCGGCAGCGCGTGGGCGTCGCCCGCGCCCTGGCCGCCGACCCGCCCGTCATGCTCATGGACGAGCCGTTCGGAGCGGTGGACCCCATCGTGCGCGAGCGGCTCCAGAACGAACTCCTGCGCCTCCAGGCGGAGCTGGCCAAGACGATCCTGTTCGTCACCCACGACATCGACGAGGCGATCAAGATGGGCGACCTCGTCGCGGTCATGCAGGCCGGCGGACACCTGGCGCAGTTCGCTCCCCCGGCCGAGATCCTCGCCGCTCCGGCGTCCGAGTTCGTGGCCGACTTCGTGGGCGCCGACCGCGGCCTCAAGCGCCTCTCGCTGACGCGCGTGGGAGAGCTGGAGCTCCAGCCGGTCGTGACGGCACGCGTCGGCGATCCCGCAGGAGACGCGCGGGCCCGGACGTTCGCGGACCCATTCCCCTACCTGCTCCTGCTGGATCCGGGCGACCACCCGATCGGCTGGATCAACCAGCACCACGTGCCCACGACGGGCACCCTCGACGCAGCGCTCGCCACGCCGATGTCGCCGCTGCTCGACCGACGCACGACGCTGAAGGACGCCCTCTCGATGATGCTCGACGCGGACGTCCAGACCGGGATCGTCGTGGACCGGGCGGGCCGGCTCCGTGGCGTCCTCACGGTGGAGGCGATCGCGGCGGCGCTGCGCCCCGGCGCCGATCCGGGCGGGATCAACGCTGGAACGGCCGGTGCCGAAGGTCTGCCTCGCGCCGGGGGAACTCGCCCCGCCGGCGGGTGAGCCCGGGGCCGCAGGCGCGATGATCGACTGGGCCTGGCTGGTCGCCCACCTCGGCGTGATCGCCGATCGAACGGGTCAGCACGTCTACCTGACCGCAATCGGGGTCGGGGTCGGATTCGCGATCTCGTTCGCTCTGGCGCTCGTGGCGGCCCGCTACCGTGCCCTTTACCCGCCGATCAGCGCGCTGGCGGGGATCATGTACACGATCCCCAGCCTGGCGCTGTTCGCCGCGCTGATCTCGATCACCGGCTTCTCGGTCGTGACGGCCGAGGTGCCGCTGGTCATGTACACCCTGGTGATCCTCGTGCGGAACATCGTCGCCGGGCTCGACGGCGTCCCGCAGGAGGTCCTCGAGGCGGCCGACGGGATGGGCCACACCCGCCGGCAACGGCTATGGCGGGTGGAGCTTCCGCTCGCCCTTCCCCTCATCGTGGCCGGACTCCGGCTAGCCACGGTCTCGACGATCGGCCTGGTCACGATCACGGGGACAATCAGCGACGCGTTCGGCGGGCTCGGCTACTTCATCCTCGACGGCTACCACCGGGGCAGCTTCCCGACCGAGATGTACGCGGGGGCTGTTCCCTCGATCGTCCTGGCGCTGGCCGCCGACTTCCTGTTCGTGCGACTCCAACGGCGGATCACCCCCTGGGCGCGGGCGCGCGCGCTCGAGGCGACGTCGCCATGAACCTGGTGACCGAGACCTTTGTCTGGCTCACCAACCCCGCCCAGTGGGCGGGCCAGTCCGGGATCCCGAACCGCCTCGGCGAGCACATCCTGATCTCGAGCATCTCGCTCGCGGTCGCCCTGCTCCTGGCGCTCCCTGCGGGGCTCGTGATCGGCCACACGGGGCGGGGCGCCGGGATCGCGGCGAGCCTCGCGAACCTCGGCCGCGCGCTGCCGTCGCTCGCGGTGATCGCCCTCGCGATCCCCTTTACCGTGGTCATCGACCCGGTGCTCGGCGGGGCGATTCTGCCGACGCTCGTCGCGATGGTCGTGCTCGCGGTGCCGCCGATCCTCGTCAACGCCTACACCGGGATCGCGGAGGTGGACCGCGACCTGGTCGAGGCCGGCCGCGGGATGGGCATGCGCGAGCGCGAGATCCTGGCGGGGATCGAGCTGCCGATCGCGCTCCCGGTGGTGCTCGGTGGGGTGCGCTCCGCGGCCGTGCAGATCGTGGCGACCGCCACTCTGGGGGCGATCTTCGGGAGCGGCGGGCTCGGCCGCTTCCTGGTGGACGGGATCGCCCAGAACGACGACGGTCAGGTCTTCGGCGGCGTGCTGCTCGTGGCGGGCCTCGCGCTCGCCACCGAGCTCGCCGTCGAGATCCTGCAGCGCCTCGTCCGTTCGCCCGGCCTTGGAGTCGGCGCCGCGGCGCCGCTGGCCGGGAGCCCGCTCGTCCCACCCGTCTTCGAGCTGTAACGTCGCGGGTTGCCCGGGGACGGAATCCGGGCGATCGGGCGTGGCCTGCTATGGTCCCACTCGACCCGATGCGGCCTGCCCGGGCGGACACGGGTTCACACAGGAGGCGACCCATGCGGTTGACCCGCGTGCTCGCCCTCGGGGCGTCGGTGCTGGTGCTCGTGAGCGCCTGCTCGACGGGAGGGGGCAGCAGCAAGCCGACCATCAAGGTCGGATCGGATGGCTTCTACGAATCCAAGCTCATGGCCGAGATCTACGCCCAAGCCCTCGAGGCGGGCGGCTACACGGTCGACCGGACCGGCATCGGGATCGGCAGCCGCAAGGTCTCGGCTCCCGCGCTGGAGGGCGGCCAGATCGACCTCAAGCCCGAGTACATCGGCAGCGGGCTCGCCTACTACCAGCCCGGCGCCCAGACGGGCGACCCGGCCGCCAACGAGGCCGCGCTCCAGGCGGTGCTTGCCACCAAGGGCGACGGGATCACGGTCCTGGACTACTCGCCGGCGGCCGACCAGAACGCGTTCGTCGTCCGCAAGGACACCGCGTCCCAGTACAACCTCGTAAACCTCAGCGACACCACGGCGGTCCAGAACCAGCTCAAATGGGGGCTGGCTACCGACTGCAAGACCAACCCGGTCTGCGCGGCCGCCCTCAAATCCGCCTACGGGCTCGACCCCGCCAACGTCACCCCGCTCGCGGCCTGTGACACGCCGATGGCGCAGGCTCTCCTCAACAAGACGATCGACGTCGCCGAGCTCTGCTCGACCCAGCCCGACATCGCGGTCAACGGGTTCGTCGTGCTGAACGACGACAAGCACACCCAGCCGGCCGACAACATCGCCCCGCTCGTCCGCAACGACCTCCTCGCCAAGGTGGACAAGACGTCCTTCGAGAAGATCCTCAACGACGTGTCGGCGAAGATGACCACGGCGACCCTGACCGAGCTGAACAAGGAGATCGCGGTCGACCAGATGGACATCGCGGCCGTCGCGAAGGCCTGGCTCAAGTCGGTGGGCCTGGTCTCGTAGCGCCCGGCCCGCGATCCGATCGAAGTTCGAGCCCGCCGGCGACGGCGGGCTCGACGATTCGGGGAGCGCACTATGGGGCGCGGCGGCCGGCCCGAGCGGCCCCCGCCCCACGGGATGCGCCGGCCCGGGCGACGTCCGTCTCCCCCGCGGTGCGCGAACGTTCGTGAGCCGACGCGCGCCATCCCAGCCGGAGAAGCGCGACCGCGCCGCCGAACGAGGTCAGGACGAGGATCACCGCGTGCACCAGCACGGCGAGGGCGACCGCCGGGTCCGGGGCAACCCCGAAGACGGCCGCGATCTGCACCGCGGCGAGCTCGAACGTGCCCAGGTAACCGGGACCCGCGGGGATCGCCGTGGCCAGCGAGACGCCGGCCGCCAGTAGGGCGGCCTGGCCCCAGGTCAGCTGGACACCGACCGCCTGGCCGGCGGCCGCGAACGCGACGACCGTCGCGCTCCACGCGGCGACGCTCCAGGCGATCGCGACCGCGACCGTTCGCGGCCGCCCCGCCACGGCCAGGCCGCCGCGGAGCCTGCCGGCCAGGCTGACCACGGTCGGCCAGCGTCCGACGGCCGCGATCGCCCGGTCGGCATACGGGAGCCGGTGCGCCACCAGCGCGGCGGCGAGGGCCACAACCAGCAGGCCGGTGATCCCCAGGCCGACCAGGACGGCGCTCGCCACGACGCCCCGGACACGGAGCAGGAGGATGGCCGCCGAGGCGATCGCGACGAGGACCGCGGTGTCCACGACGCGCTCGACCACGATCGTGCCGAGCGTCGTCGCGCGGCTCATCCCCTCCCGATCGCCCAGGTAGTGGCTCCGGACCAGCTCGCCGAGTCGGGCCGGCAGCACGTTGTTGGCGAGGTAGCCCACGAGCAGGTAGCCCAGGACTGGCACGAAGCGGACCCGTTGGATCGGCGCGAGGAGCTCCTGCCAGCGGACCGTCCGGCACGTGACGTCCAGGGCGATGCACGCCGCGACGGCGATGACCCAGCCCGGGGCGGCGCTCCCGAGGACCCGCGCGACCGCCCCGAGGTCCACCTGGCGGACGACGAGGTAGAGGGAGACGACCGAGATGCCGATCCCGATCACCCCGCGCCCGAGCGAGCGAAGCAGGCGACCCGGGGCCGGCGTCGCCGGGCCGGCTTCAGCCACCGGGGTCGCGCGGCGTCAGCTTCGGCGAGGGCCGGACGTGGATCCGGTGGAGCAGGAACCGGGCGACCACGCGGAGGGTCGAGAGTCCGTAGACGACGCTCCGGCGGAAGCCGACCGAGCTCGCTTCGGCGAAGTAGCGCGTCGGGACCTGGATCTCGCCGATCCGGAAGCCCCCCGCCGCGACGACCTGGGCCACAAGCTCCTGATCGAACACGAAGTCGTCGGAGTTGCGGCGGTACGGGATCGTCTCGAGGAGGCGGCGGGAGTAGGCCCGGAAGCCCGTGTGGTACTCGGACAGGTGGAGCCCAAAGGCGCGGTTCTCCAGGCCGGTCAGGAAGCGGTTGGAGATGAACTTCCAGGTCGGCATGCCGCCCGCCCGCGGGTCGCCGAGGAAGCGGCTGCCCAACATCAGGTCGGCGTCGCCGCGGAGGATGGGTTCCACCAGCGCCGGGATCCGGGTCGCGTCGTACTGGTAGTCGGGGTGGAGCATGATCACGACCTCGGCGCCCATCTCCAGCGCTGCGTCGTAGCACGTCTTCTGGTTTCCGCCGTAGCCGCGGTTCTGGCGGTGCACGATCACGTCGAGGCCGAGGCGCTTGGCGATCTCCACCGTGTCGTCGCGGCTGACGTCGTCGACGAGGACGATCCGCTCGACGAGGTCGTGGGGGATGTCGGCATAGGTGCGCTCGAGCGTCTGGGCGGCGTTGTAGGCCGGCATGACGACGACGATCCGGTGACCGGCGACGGCCGCGCGATCTGCGGCGTCCTGCGTTGCGCGAGCCCGGTCCTCCACGCAGCGAAGCGTAACGGCTTGCCGCCCCGCGTGGACCATCCCTCGAAGGTCATGGCATTGGACCTCGACTCGCCGATCGGCGAGAATGCCGGCACCCACACGGAGAACCCCGATGTTCGAGCGCCTCTTCGGAGCCCGCGGACAGGACCCGGCGACAGCGTCGCGCGTCCCGCCCGGGCAGTACCCGACCGAGAAGTTCCCGGTCCTCCACTACGGCAGTGTCCCGAAGACGGACCTCGCGGCCTGGGATCTCCGCGTCCACGGGCTGGTCGGAGCGCCGATCACCTTCACCTGGGACCAGTTCCAGGCGCTTCCCCGCACGACGATCACCGCGGACATCCACTGCGTGACGCGCTGGTCGAAGCTCGATACGACCTGGGAGGGCGTGCCGATCCGGGCCATCCTCGACCTTGCCCAGCTCCGCCCCGAGGCGACCCACGTCCTCGTGCACTGCGAGCAGGGCTACACCACGAACATGCCGCTCGAGGTCCTCGACGACGCGGACGTCCTGCTCGCGGATCGCTTCGAGGGCAAGCCGCTGGAGCCGGAGCACGGCTACCCGCTCCGCCTCGTGGTTCCCAAGCGCTACTTCTGGAAGAGCGCCAAGTGGATCCGCGGGCTGGAGTTCCTGGACCACGACATCCGCGGCTTCTGGGAGCGCTACGGCTACAACAACGACGCCGACCCGTGGAAGGAAGAGCGCTTCAGCGACGACTGACCGGCGACGACGTGGGGGAACGCGAATGACCGACAGTCAGATCACGGTCGGGCCATCCGGGCAGCCGGCCGCGAGCGTTGCCGCCCGGAGCGAATCGTCCCGCGGCGCCGCGGAGACCCGGCCGATGCCCGCCATCTACCTTGGGCATGGCGCGCCGCCGCTGCTGGAAGATGCGGAGTGGATGGGCGAGCTCGGATCGTGGGCAGCGTCGCTCCCGCGGCCGAGCGCCATCCTCATCGTGAGCGCGCATTGGCAGACCGCGCCCGTTGCGCTCAGCTCGACACGTCGCGTGCCGCTCGTCTACGACTTCTACGGCTTCCCCGAGCACTACTACCGGATGACGTACGACGCGCCCGGGGCGCCGGCGCTTGCGGCACGGCTCAAGGCGCTGATGCCGGCGAACGAGCCCGTCATGGATCGGGAGGCGCGCGGCCTCGACCACGGCGCGTGGGTGCCGCTCAAGGCGATGTTCCCGGAGCGGACATCCCCGTCCTCCAGATGTCGATGCCCGACCTCGACCCGCGCCACCTCTTCGAGGTCGGCCGCCGGCTGGCGCCTCTCCGCGACGAGGGCGTGCTGATCGTGGGCAGCGGGTTCCTCACCCACGGGCTTCCGTTCGTCCACGACTACTTCCTGGGCAGGCCCGGCGCGCCGCAGTGGTCCGTCGACTTCGACCACTGGGCGACCGAGGCCCTGGACCGGGGCGACCTCGACTCCCTGTTCGCGTTCCGGGAGAAGGCGCCGGGCATGCCGTACGCCCACCCGACCGTCGAGCACTTCGCGCCGATCTTCGTGACCCTCGGCGCGGTCGCGAGACCCGACAACGCGCCGGACTACGCGATCGAGGGCTACTTCTACGGCCTCTCGAAGCGCTCCTTCGAGGCACGCTGAGCGAAGTCCGAGCCGGACAGCCGGATGGGGCGCCAGCCGAAACGCGGCGGAGCCGCGAGATCAGTGGTGGCAGGCCCCCGGGGCGCCTTCGGACTCGGCCGTCCGGAACGAGGATCCACACCCACAGGCCGCGACCGCGTTCGGGTTGTTCACCGTGAAGCCGGCGCCCATGAGCGTGTCGACGTAGTCGATCTGGGAGCCCGCGATCAGCTCGATGCTCTTGTGGTCGACATAGACCTTGATCCCCTGCGACTCGAGGACCCGGTCCTCGGCCGTCGGCGCGTCCTCGATCATCATCCCGTACCGGTAGCCCGAGCAGCCGCCCGAGTACACGTAGACGCGAAGCCCGACGTTCGGGTTGGGCTCGCCGGCGGTGATCTCGCGAAGCTTGCCCGCGGCCACGTCGCTCAGGCTGAGGATGGCCGAGCCGCTGTCGATCATGGGGAGCGTCCTCCTTGGGACGAAGGGGGGCGAAGAGAGGCAGGCAAATCGTAGGCGGTGTCACGGTTTTCGACAAGCATCCCGTCGAAATCGCGGCGGCCGGGCCGGCGCCTCAGCGGCCGAAGCGGCGCCCGCGAAGCTGGTAGGTCCGGATCGCGCGCAGGAAGTCCAGCTGGCGGAAGGCCGGCCAGTACGCGTCGCAGAAGTAGAACTCGCTGTAGGCGCTCTGCCAGGGCAGGAAGCCCGAGAGCCGCACCTCGCCCGACGTACGGATGATCAGGTCCGGGTCGCTCGAGCCGCGCGTGTAGAGGTGTGCCTCCAGCTGCTCGGCCGTGAGCGCATCGGGCAGCCCGTCCGGTGCAACGCCTTCCGCGAGCAGAGTCCGGATCGTCGACCGGGCCGCCTCCACCAGTTCGTCGCGCCCCGAGTAGCCGAGCGCCAGCGTCACGCGGAGCCCGGGCCGGCCGGCCGTCTCCGCCTCGCCGCGCTCGGCGGCCTCGCGCAGCCGCTCCGGCAGGAGCTCCCGCCGGCCGATCACCCGCAGGCTCATCTCCAGCCGCTTGACCTTGTCGCGCTCGGAGAGGGCGGTCAGCGTCTGGCGGGCGATCTCCGTGATCAGCTCCACTTCCTCGGGCGCCCGGTCCAGGTTCTCCAGCGAAAGCGCCCACAGGGTGACCTCGCGGATCCCGAGGTCGCTGCACCAGTCGAGCAGCTCGATCGCCTTGTTGGCGCCGTGGCGGTGCCCGATGCCCGCGCCACCGCCGACCCGGCGGGCCCAGCGGCGGTTGCCGTCCATGATCAGCGCGACGTGCTCCGGGACCGGTCGCGAGACGACCTCCGCGCGGAGCCGCGACGTGTAGGCACGGTAGACCGGGGCGAGCGCCGCCTGGCGCGCGACCGCGGACGCCATCCGCGCCCGGGCGATGAAGTCGGCGAGGCGATGGGGGCGGGGAACGTCCGCCGGGGCGATCGGCTGCGGGTCAGGCATCGACCGGCTGCGGGCTAGACATCGAACCACCCTGGATCAGGCATCGATCCGCTCCACGACCGTGGCGATCCCCTGCCCGACGCCGATGCACATCGCGGCCAGGCCGTACCGGCCGCTGGTCCGGACGAGCTCGTGGACGAGCATCGTCGCCAGCCGCGCCCCCGACGCTCCAAGAGGGTGGCCCAGGGCAATCGCCCCGCCGTTGACGTTCACCCGGCCGGGGTCGAGACCCAGCTCGTCGATGCAGGCGACCGACTGCGACGCGAACGCCTCGTTGAGCTCCACGAGGTCCAAGTCGGCGACCGAAAGGCCGGCCCGTGCGAGGACCTTGCGGACAGCGGGCACCGGCCCGATCCCCATGACGCGCGGATCCACGCCGGCGACGGCAGTGGCAACCACCTGGGCCATCGGGTGCAGGCCCAGCGCCCGTCCACGCTCGGCTTCGACAAGGAGGAGTGCCGCGGCCCCGTCGTTGATCCCCGATGAGTTCCCCGCCGTGACCGTCCCGCCTTCCCGGAACGCCGGCCGCAGGCGGGACAGCGCTTCCGCCGACGTGTCGGTGCGCGGGTGCTCGTCGCGGGCCACGACGACCGGGTCGCCCTTCCGCTGCGGGATCGTCACCGGGACAGCTGGCCGTCGAACGGCTGGCCTCGATCGCGGCGACCGCGCGAGGGCCTCGCGGAAGGCCGGCCGCAGCCGGGCCAGCGCCTCCGCCGACGTGTCGGCGCGCGGGTGCTCGTCGCGGGCGACGACGACCGGGTCGCCCTTCCGCTGCGGGATCGGCACCGGGACCAGCTGGCCGTCGAACCGGCCGGCCTCGATCGCGGCAACCGCGCGCGCTGGCTCTCGAGGGCGAAGGCGTCCTGGCGCTCGCGCGAGATCGACCAGTCGTCGGCCACGCACTCCGCGGTCTCGCCCAGGCTGATGGTCGGGTAGCGCGCGTCGAGCTTCGGGTTGACGAAACGCCAGCCGAGCGTCGAGTCCACCAGCTCGTGGGTCCCGCGCTCGAGGGCCGCCTCGGGCTTCAGCATCACGTACGGCGCCCGGCTCATCGACTCGACGCCGCCGGCGATGAAGACCTCCCCGTCGCCGACCGCGATCGCCTGGGCGGCCGAGTTGACCGCCTGCAGGCCGGAGCCACAGAGCCGGTTCACGGTCAGGCCGGCGACCTCCACCGGGAAGCCCGCGAGGAGGACCGCCATCCGCGCGACGTTCCGGTTGTCCTCGCCGGCCTGGTTGGCGCAGCCGAGGATCACGTCCTCGACGTTCGCCGGGTCGACGCCCGGTCCGGTCCACGAGCGCCCGGATCACGAGCGCCGCGAGGTCGTCCGGGCGAACTCCCGCCAGCGCGCCCCCGTACCGTCCGATCGGCGTCCGGACCGCGTCGACGATCCAGGCCTCTCGGAGCGCGCGATGCAGGTCTCGGGTCACGGCCGGATTCTAGGTCGTCGGCGGGATCATGGGCGCGGGCCGTGAGAGTCGCGGGCCACCACAGGCGAGAGTTCCCTCACGACGCTTGAGCAGCGCTGAGGATTGCGCCGGGCTCACGGTCTCAGCGCTCGGCCAGTGCGCGGATGTCGGCGCGAGACCGAGGGCAGCAGATCCCGCTCGATGTCTCCGCCGGGTCGATGGACGAGCACCAATGTGTCAACCTCGGCTGGGCTGTTCATGTGCGCCTGCATCGATGCGCTCCCGGCACGGCGCGCCGAGGGTGGACGTGTCAGCCGACTGGCTACGCCCTTCAACCGATCGAGCGGAGTAACCACGAACTTCGACACTTTCGACACTCACGAGGGGTGTTCGACCTCGTCCAGCTCGGACCGACTCCACGGCAGCCGTTCCGATAGAGAACACGCGTTCTATTGTGGCCGACTGTACGAGGCAGCCTTAATGACCTGATCTAGACGGACGCGGCGATCAACCCGGGGAACAGCGGCGGCCCGCTAGTCAGCCGATCCCGATCGGTGGCTCGGTTCCACCGGGATCTCCTCGGCGGCTACCGCCGTTTCCGGCATAGGACGGCGCTGGCTACGGCACCTGCCGGGCGACGGGCCCGCCCCGCGGCGGCAGAACGGTGGGATGGCGTCAGGGCAGGAGGGCGAGAGCGGGGGCAGCCGTCGCGTCGTCCTTGGCCGTGACCCCCAAGGACGGTGTCGTTCTTGACGTAGAAGTAGCTGAAGCTGGTCCCGGCCGTGTCCTTGGACTTGATCACGTTCTTGCCGCCGACGCTGACCGAGCCGACATAGTCGCCCGAAGCCTGGGCGGCCGCCAGGAAGACCTGCTGGAGCTTGCCGCTGTCGGCGCCGGCGAACCGGATGGCCAGGAACGTGATGCCGCTGGCGCCGGTGGGATCTGTCGCGACGGCCACGCTGAGGTCGGCCGCGGTCAGACCCAGGCCGGACAGGGCCGCGTCGAGCTGGTGCCCGAACCTTGGCTAAGGTACTGCTCTCCCTTCATGCTGAACTTCTGGAGCTTGACCCCGCCGAACGTGCCCGGAAGCAGCGCCTCAGGTTCGTGTCCTGGTTCGGGAGGGTGAAGCTCGGGATCGCAAGGCTCGCGCCGGGAGCCGTGCTGGCCTCCGGAGCCATGCTGGCCTCGGGAGACGCGGACGGGGCCGCGGACAGCTCGGCGGATGGTGCAGCGGAGGCGGCGGCGGACGCTGCGGCCGCCGGCGTCGCGGCCGGTGCCGCCGTGGCGGAGCTGCTGCACGCGGCGACGAGCATGACAAGGGCCGCGGATGCGGCGGGTGGGGCGAGATGAAGGCGCATGAAACCCCCTACGTTTGATGGTCAAGTGCGGCACGCGTGCCGCCCACCCGGACCCGCGCCGGAGGCCAGCAGGATATCCTGGATCGCGCGGGAGGGGAATCCTCAGAGTGGGTAAATCCGGCGGGCGGGGTGCGGGCCGGCGCCGGACGGGCCGGCGCGGTGGCTCGCCCGGCCACCGCCGATCCGCGGCCGATCAGTCGGCCCCCGGAGGCGCAGAATGGGCGAAGTCGGGCGACGTCCGATGTCGGGCGCCCGGGGAGGATCGATGGAGCACCCGTTCGGCGCAGGGCTGCTCGTCCTGGTCGAGGGCAACATCACGCAGATCGCGGCGGACGCGATCGGCAACGCGGCGAACGCGGCGCTCGCGGGCGGGGGTGGCGTGGACGGGGCGATCCATCGCGCCGGCGGCCCGGCGATCATCGCCGAGCTGCGGGAGCGCCACGCCTACGGGACCCCGACCGGGACGGCAGTTGCCACCGGCGCGGGTGCGCTTCCCGCGCGCTGGGTGATCCACGCCGTCGGGCCGGTCTGGCAGGGCGGCGACCACGGCGAGCCCGCCCAGCTGGCCGGCGCCTACCGCTCCGTCCTGAGCATCGCCGCCGAGCTTGGGGCACGGACGCTCACGCTCCCGGCCATCAGCACCGGAGCGTACGGGTACCCGCTCGACGACGCGGCGCGCATCGCAGTGGGCACGGTCGCCGAGTCGCTGCGTGCCGGCGCCCCACTCGATCGGGTGACGTTCGTGCTCTACTCGCCCCGGGCGCTCGGGGCGTTCGAGCGAGCCCTCATCGCGTTCCGTTGAGGCGCGGCGAGGAACTCCGCGTCAGGCAGGCCGCGCGACCTCGAAGAACGGCACGAGCTGCCCGTCGACCAGTTCGAAGACCCGCCAGTCGATCGACTCGTCCGAGCCCTCAGCGTAGTCCCGCACGAAATCCGCGAACAGCGGCGCGAACTCGGGGTCGTCCTGCCGAGCGATCCTGCCAGCAGCAGGTGGCGCGCCGGGACCCCGACCAGCACGCGCGCGCCACCCTCACCGAGCACCTTTGCGAGGGGGGAGGTCACTTCCGGCAGAAGGATCCGGGCAGCGTCCCAGCCGTCGCCCGTGTCGGACGAGAGGATCCGGCGCTCGCCGGCGACCTCCTCCGACCACGGCGCCCCGGCGGACCAGGCGGCCAGGTTCCGAAACGCCGCCTCGCGGAGCGCGGCGGGCGCGACGGACCAAGCGGCAAGGTGGTCTCCATTGGCCAGGATGTCGAAGCCGGCCGCCGAGATCGCGTACGCCACCACGAGGTCCGCCGGCCCAGGGTCGATCAAGGGCTTCGTGTCGCCCGCCGCGCTCGTCGGCGTGGCGCGGCTGCTCAGCGGCGTTCCGCGCGTGCCAGCCGGGCGGAAGATGGGGAACAGGAGGGCGGCGGCGGCCGTCCAGTCGTGCTCCGGCGCGCCGGCGACGCCGGGGAGCGGCGCGCTCCACCCGTCCGGCGCGCCCGTGCGCCCCGACGCGGCGGCCAGCACGGGGCGGGCATGGACAGAGATCGGATCCATCCGGTTGGCCTCCCTGGTCGTCCCGAGCCACCGTCGTTGGTCGGTGGGCGGTCGGCTGTCCGCAGGCGGGTCGCGCCGGGCGGGGCGCGCCGCGACGGGCACGATACTATTCCGGCATGTCCACGACCAACCGCTGGGCCGACGCCGCGCTCACGCTGTCCGTCGACGGGGAGCGGCGTGCCGAGATCGCCCAGCTGGCGGCCCGACTGCCGGACGTCGCGACGCTGTTCACGTTCATGCGGGATGCCGAGCTGCGCTTCGAGACGCTGCGCCTCCGCCTCGAGGAGCGGACGTGGGTGACGGGCGGCGAGACGGTCACGATCCACGAGCTCCTGCTCCGGCACCCGGGGCTCGCGCGCGTCACGACAATTCACCCGCCGGCCGGGACCCGTCGAACCACGACGTCTGGCTCTCCGACGGCGAGACGGTCCGGACGTGGCACGCCGGCCACCGGTTCGGGACGGTCCGGCCGGCGCGATCCCGCGTGAGCGGGCTCGACGGCCGCGACCTCCCCGGGACGTCGCGCGCGTATCACCCCCGAACCCGACTCCCCGCCAACTCCATCCTGGACACGTTCGTGCATCCCGCGGGCTACTGCCAGAACGTCCTCGCCACGGGCAGCTGCCGGATCCTCGGCGTCGAGCTCGTCGGGGGCCGGGAGGCGATCGTGCTCGAGGCCGTGCAATCGCGGACGATCGAGATGGCCGGCGACCGGCCCGATCACCGCCTCGTGCTTGCCGTCGATCGCGAGACCGGGGTCGTTGCTCGCCTCGAGGAATGCTACGGCACCGTGACGAGCCGCCGGGTCACCGCGACCGAGCTGGCCCCGGACGCCTCAATTCCCGACAGCGCGTTCACCCTGAGCGTGCCGGCTGAGGCGGCCCAGATCTACTGAGCCGGGCGGCTCGAACGGCGGGCGCGGCGGGCCAAGGTGCGGAGACGACCGCATCACGGCCGGCCGGTTCAGCGGCCGGGCGGCTCCAGGTCCGGC
>CAVYIV010000024.1:0-3605 GCA_963768675.1 uncultured Chloroflexia bacterium
GAACAACAACAACTCGTCAGGTTCAGCGGCGCACCCGAGGAGATTCGAATTCACCCTCGAGCGATCCAGAGATCGCGGGGTGGCGCGTGTGCTGAGCGCCAGATTGGGAACAAGGCGTCAGCCTAGGGTCGTGCTGCTTCCTGCAGCCTCTGCCACAACCTCGCGTGCGGGACCCGCTCCCCACGCAAGATCGCACTGCAGTACGGCCGCGAAAGCCCCGTGATCTCGGCAAGGTGGGCCGCGGACATCCCAGCCAGGAGCGGCAACACCTCGCGCCGGAACACCGATGGAGCGGGGGGTGGTCCACTGGACCACTCCCACTCAGCAGCGGCTCGACGGCTGTCGGATACTTTGCGCCCTCGACTGCGAGCGGCGTCACCGCCATGGCTCGGGTCAACACCGGCATGGCGCCGCCGCCTGAGCTCTGCCCAACCCGCCGACACAAACGCTGCGCGCTGCCCCGCAATCACCTCCGGAGCGCACAAGGCGCAGAAACTGCGCTGATCGGACACAGGCGTCCCGCACGCTTGGCAGCTGGACGGGGGACGCGGGGATCGCGTCGAAGGCGGCCCTCCGGCATCGGCACGCGCCGATCGCCTGAGGGACCGGTTCGCGCCGGTCAGCGGTGTTGGCGGGCGAGCCTGGGTGACGGTTCGACCCTCCGAGAGCAGTGCAACAACCCGCTCGACAACCGGTCCGAGCAGAGCGTGCCCACGCGGGCCCGGTCTCGGCAAGCCGATGCGTAAGCGGCTCGAGGACCCGGCAGGCGCCCTGCCGGGTCTGGTGGAAGTCCGGCGCGCGGATGACGTGCACGTCGAAGCAAGTCGAGCCGGTAGGCGTCCACCTGCGCCGGACGGGCTCCAGGACGTCGAGGGCCAGCGAGTCCCGGGCCTTGAGGTCGCCGTGCAAGACGCCAAGGCCTGGGTCGAGCCCTGAGGGTGAGGCAGGCGATCCGCGCCTCGGCCTCGAGGATCGCGTAGTAGTAGTTGAGGGCGACGATGGCCGGGTTGACCGCCAGGCGGGGGCCTTCGGCGCCCTGTTTCGTCTCCCGCCGCCGGCGTCGCTGCGGACGGGAGCGACTCCCGTAGACGGCCGGCTGATCGCGCTGGCGGGATCCCCGCGTCAGGCGGTCGGCGGCAGGCGGTCGGCGTACGGATGATCCGGCGGCGCCGGGTTCCCGCAGTGCCAGCACCAACCGCCCTTCGACCAGACGTACCCGTCCCCGCACTTCACACAGGGGACCACCCCGTAGACGAACGCCGGGTCGGTATACGGCACCACGGGTTGGTAGAAGCAGAGCAGCAGCGCGTCCGCCTCGTCGGGCGAGCGGCCGAGACGAGCTTTGGTGGCCTTCTTCGGCTCGACCTTGATCCGGCCCCTCGAAATCCGTCACGTAGCGCGGGGCAACCAGCTGCGCGATGGTCGTGTCGTCGACGGAACGCAGGTCCCAGCCCTGGGTCCGGGATAGCTCACGGCCGACTTCCACCAGATCTCATCGCGCAGCTGCACGAAGCGGTTCGGATCGTAGGGTGTCTGACTGACGCTCACCGGCACGATTGTGGCGCGATGGACCCCTTGGTCGCGGAGCTCCTGGAGTTGGCTTTCGATTCCCCAGCCGACGCCGATGATGTCGATCTTGACCGACGTTGCCCCCGTCGTGCGGATCGCATCTATCACGCGCCCGGTGACTTCCGTCGCATCGGGGGTCTGGCCGCGCCACACGAGCTCCGCCCTCGGACCGTACCGCGCGTAGATGACGGTCTGGTCGCCGCCCGCCCCGACGTCGACGCCGAGTTCGACCGGCGTGTTGCGTTCCCATGCGGCCTCGAGCTCGGCGCTGATCGGGTCCCGCTGGCAGGCCAGGACACAGGACAGCGGGACAACCGAGTCGCTCGCCGAGTCGGGGAACTGCCCGAGCACCTTGGCGATGTACATCGGACTCGCGCGCCCCCACTCGGCGGCCCGCTCACCCTCCCACGTCGGGCCGACGAGGAACGGGCGGAGGTCGGCGGGAACCTCCTCGGAGGTGAAGTTCGGGGACTCGAAGGCGCTGATGCCGATGACGTGGAACCCCGATTCCGGCCGGCAGACGGCCGCGAAGTGAGAGCTCGGGTCATCGGGGTTGCCGATCGCGAGGAGCCGGCTCTCCTCGTTCGAGATGAGCGAGGACGCGGCGTCCCAGAGCGCCGCGGGCACGCCGGCGGCCTCGTCGATGATGACGAGGACGAAGCGGGCGTGGATCCCCTGGAAGGCCATCGGGTCAGCGTCGGCCGGTTTGAGTCCGAGCGCGACGAGCCGATCGTCTTGCAACCATTCCGCCGCCTGGTTGACGCGGCCGGGCAGGCGGCCCTTTGCATGGGCCCGCCCGAGCTCGCGCCAGAAGACCGACCGAACCTGGCGGAACGTCGGCGCCGTCGTCACGACGAAGGCGGAGCCCGGCGGGTGGCTGGCGATCCACCAGGCCGCCAGGACCGCCGAGAGGAATGTCTTCCCGACACCATGAGCAGGAGCGGACCGCGACGCGTCGATGATCGCGAACGGCGTAGGCGATCTCGCGCTGCTTCGACCAGAGGGACACCCGCAGGACCGCCTACGCCCAGAGGACCGGGTCGTCGAGCAGCCCGCGACGCCGCTCCGCCTCAATCGCCGCCGCGGCGAGCGCCAGGTGCTCCCGGCGGATCTTCGTCCGGGGATGCCGCCGCCCGGCCACTAGTCGTCCCCCCTGGCGATCCGCTCGGCGCGTTCGAGGAGCTCGTCGGCGGTGATGCCGAGTGAGGCGGCGATCCGCTCGGCCTCCGGGCGAAGGTCGACCCGGACCTCGATCGAGTCCCCAAACACGCCGCGGCGGAGGGATTTCAACAAGAAGATCGTCATCCGCGGATCGCCGTCGAGGGCGGTTTGCCAGGCCCGCCCCTCGAGGAGATCGACGGCGTCCGCCTGCGCCGCGTCCCACGCAGCCTTGAACCGCGGGTCGCGCTGGGCCCGGAGGTACGGCGCGGATCGCGAGACGCCGGCACCCTCCGCGGCAAGCCGGACGTTACCGCAGTTGCGGTAGAGCTCGAGAAACTTCTTGACCCAGTCGTGGCGCCGGCGGCGCGGGATCCGGGTCGTGCCCTCGCCGCGGGAAGGGATCTCGCCGGTCGCGCCGGCGTCGTCCGCGGCAGGGGCTGCGGAGACAAGAACCGGACGACCGGGATAGGCGCCGGGCCCGAGAAGGAGGACGGGGCGACCGGGCGAAGGGACTTCCGTCGGCGCGCTGACTGGCGAGGCAGTCGGTGACGATGAAGAGGTTGGCAGAGATCGACGCGGGCGACGACGAGGCTTAGCCAGTAACGCTTCCTGACGGAAGCGGCCCTCGTGAAGCGGGGCCTTGATGCGAGCCAATCATCGACCCGGCGAAGTTCCCCGTCAACGATAGTTCCGGCCCGCCAACGGCAGTTCAATATAGAACGCCTGTGCGAGTACCTCCTTGAGCCTGCGCGAATCAAAATCGAAGTGATTCTTCGGCCCGGTCATGTAGAGAATGTCGACAATCGAGCGTGGAGCCATCGGCAGCAACCGGTTCGTCGTTCGAGGCTTACCGCCAGTAGGCGCCGAGGGCCGGC
>CAVYIV010000025.1:0-8232 GCA_963768675.1 uncultured Chloroflexia bacterium
TTGTGACGTGGAGTCGCCCAATTCCGCGCGGGCACCTCGCCAGCCGAGTCGCCGCTCGAGGCGCCCGCGACGCGCTCCGCCCCTGAGGTCGTGCGTCCCGGATGCTCCCACCACACGAGGCCGGCCGGCAACGCAGGAGGTTCTTTCCGGGCGGTCCCGCTCGTACCCGTCGGCCGGGCCGGCGTGCGTCGATGCCCGAGCAGCAGGAACAGCTCGGGTTCGACAGTAGACGGAAGGCCCAGGACGACGCCGGCGGCCCCGTGGCTAAAGGACGTGACCGGGCACGATCCGAGGCCCAGGGCATGGGCGGCCACCATCATGTTCATGGCGGCCGTCCCGATGTCGATCCAGGTTGTCCGGTCGTGCTCGAGCTGGACGAGCTCCGCGGCCGCCCGCTCGGCATCCGTGCAGATCACGATCACGACGGGCGGCGAGCTGAACATCCCGGGCGTGACTGCGCGCAGGCGCGCGATCGTCCGTGGGTCTCGCACGACGAGCCACGGATGGATCCTCCGGCCCCCGCCACTGGTCGCCCAGCGCCCTGCCTCGAGGACGCGGAGCAGGGCCTCGTCGACCACCGGCCGCTCGTCGAACGCGCGCGTCACACGCCGGCTGCGGATCGTCTCGAGGACGGCCTCGGCCGACTCCGCGTCGCGGTCAGCCGCCATCGCCGGCCTGCCCGCCACTCGGTTCGGACCCGGGAGAGGTGTTCACATCCTCCCTGGCGACGAGGTGCTCGGCTGTCCGTCTACTCGTGTCCCGGAGGAACGCCCCGTACCGCTCGCGGTCACGACTGTCCCACATCTTCTTCTCGTCGACCTCCGCGATGAAGGCTTCGAGAAAGGCCCGGCCCGTCGCGCTGGAGCGCGGAAGCGTCGCGGTCGCGAGCCGGCTGGCAGCGTCGATCAACCGAAACATCCCGTAGTCGTAGGGCTCGGTCAGGCACAGCTCGGCGCTCGTGACCAAATGCGCAAGGAGTGCCAGCGCGTCGGACTCGCGGATCACCAGTGGATCGGCCGGCTCGCGTGCGGGCCTGGTGCGGATCCCGGCCCGGTCAGGCCGATTCTCGGTCACCTCAATACCCCGCGACTTCCATCTCACGACAGAGGCTGGCGAGGTCCGGATGGACGTACCGGCCGGACTCCTCGACCTCGATGCCGTCGAGCCACACCGATGGGTTCAGCGCGACGCCGTCACTGTGGATGGGCGAGCCGAGCTCGGTTGCCCCGATCCCGAACTGCATGCAGCCGAAGATCCGCTCGTCCTCGAGGATCCGCCCGCTCGGACGCCGAACTCCCGGGTTGAACCCGTAGCAGGCATGGTCCATGAGCATCGCGGCCGGGGCCTCGAAGTCGCGCAGCCAGCGGTCGTAGACCAGGGCCTCGGCTCCCCCTCGATGTGGGTCACGTACCCACGCTCGATCGTGAGACGGACGGGCGAGCGGAGGATGCCGATCTCGGCCGGCGGCCAGATCGCCCCGTCGAAGACGAGGACGCCCTGGAAGCTGTCGCGATGGACCATCGGCCCAGTCTGCCCGCCGAGCATCTGCGCGTAGCCGCCCTGCTTATCCGCCTCCCAGAATGGGTCGCCCTTCTTGTCCACGCGCATCAGCAGGTCGGTCCCCGCGGGGCTCGTGACCCGGATCGTGTCGGCCGCCTGCGACATCCGGTACAGCACGCGAGCCATCTCCTCGAGCGGGCCGGTCGCGACCCGGCCGATGGTCCTGACCAGCATGTCCACGTCCATGCCGGTCAGGCAGACGTACACGCACCCATGGGCAAGGGCGGCATGGTATGCCGGGCTGTAGAGCTGGTAGGCGACCGAGAAGTCGAACCACACGTCCGCGCCGAGGGCCGCCCGTGCGAGCGGACGCGGTGGGTCACGCATCGGCTCGGCAAGGGTCGGGTACGAAGACCAGGGTCGGGATGCCACCGACCGCCTGGACGGCGCCGGCCGTCGCTCGCGCGGCACGCAGGTCGCCGGCGCTGTCGACGCTGACGAGCACCTGCTGTCCGCGGCCGATCGGCCGGACCTCCGTGACCAGCTTGTGGGCGGCGGAGACCAGCTCGAAGGCCAGGTAGTCGTCGCGAGGTTCGGTACCGAGCGTCAGGGTCATCGGTGGCTCAGTTCCGGCCAACCAGCTGCTCGATCGGCCGGTAGTCGATGTCGAAGCCGAAGTAGCGAGGTCCGGCGCACCCGAGCCCGCGCTCGCTCCGGAAGCCCTCGAGGCCGCGAATCCCGACGACGGCAACCTCGTCGCCCGCCTCGACGAGCGTGTTGGTGTGGCCCTGCCCGGTCCTGAGGTCGGCCACGACGACAAGGTCGGGGCTGCACACCCACGGCGAGCCGTCCAGCCAGCTCACGTGGTTCTCGTTCTTGAACCAGACCGCGAGGGTGTGGCCGGCGAACCGCCCGCTGCCCTCGATGCTCGTGGTCCCGAACATGTAGCCGTCGCGGTCCTCCCAGTCCTTCTTGGTCACGCGGCCCTCGAACAGGAGATATCCGCCAGTCTTTTCGATCGCGGCCGCGATCGGGTCCGCGCCCGCCTCGCGCGCCCGTCGCATTGCGCGCCCGAGCTCCAGGCACCGAGTGAGGGTCCCGGGAACAACGATCTCCCTCATCTCCGTGGCGGGCAGGAGCGTCGCAGCCTGGTACGTGCTGCCGTAGGCTGCCACGCTCAGGTACTTGCCGATCCGTTCGAGCATGAACGGGTTCGTGGCCTCCTTGAGGATGACCACGTCGCCCCAGTGATCGACGCTCGCGAGGGGGTCGCTCCGCTTGCCGTAGAAATATGGGGTGCCCTGCATCTCGTCGGGGATCGCCCGGCCAGCGTAGTCGCCGTCCACGCACGTGATCCCGAGCCGGGCCGCGCTCACGAGGGGAGCCGGCGTGTTGCCGGCACCAAGCTCGGACGGGACGATGACCGAGATCGGCTTCCCGGTGTGTGCAGCCAGCTCGCTCACCGCCTGCGCCATCGCGTTGAAGCCGAGTCGATCGACGAGCCCCAGGGACTCGATTGCCCGGGCGGTCGAATCGTCCTGCGGGGCGATCGAGCCCATCCCAAAGGCGGTGCACGTCCAGGCGTCGTCGGGGATGTCGGCGAGATCCATCCACTCGAGCGGCAGCCCATCCTCGAGCGCCGACCGCAGCATGCCGAGCCCCCAGTCCACACCGCCGCCACCACCGGTACCCATGAACAGGCAGCCGCTGACGAAATCCTCGCAATCCTGGATCGTGGTAAGCACATGGCGGGACATTAGGAGGCGCTCCCTTCGGGGTCCCGGCCGGTCGGTGCCGGCTGGCCAGTTTGGAATTGTGGCCGGACGCCATGGCCGGGGAACCGAGGAACCCACTGTGAGTTATGACAACCTTGGTCCGCGCGGCCAGCGGGTGAACTGCACCATCATATTGGGCCGCGTGTCCCTCGGCCCACGTGCCGCAACGTCTCACGGCCGTTGACGCGCGGCATGGCGCGGGTCCCGGCCTCGGTGCTTGGTCGGCGCGAGATCGACCCAGCTCCATCGAGACGCGGCAGTCTCGTGCTCAGGACGTGGCGCGCCCGGAGGGGTTCGGACGCGCGCGGACAACAAGAGCGGGTAGCGAGGGACTGGTCGCTCGTCCCGCCCACTGGCGAAGCGGGCTTCGCCATCCGCAGCCAAGTGAGGCGGGAGCCCGCGGTCGACGCGGAGCCGGTGCATGGTCAGTGCCCGCGCAAGTAGGCGATGACCGCCAGCACCCTGCGGTGGTCATCGTGCGTGACCTCGAGACCGAGCTTGGAGAAGATGCTCGCGACATGCGTCTCGACGGTCTTCGGTGTGACAGTCAGGCGCTCGCCGATGGCAGCATTCGAGCGTCCCTCGGCCATGAGGGCGAGCACCTCGCGCTCGCGCTCCGTCAGTTCGTCGAGGTCAGACCGGCGACCGAGGCCGCGCGCGAGGACGGCCACGACGGCAGGGTCGATCACCGACCCGCCGCGGCCAACGCGGTGGATCGCTTCGGTGAGGGTGTCGAGGTCGGCCACTCGATCCTTCAACAGGTAGCCGACGCCCTCCGCCCCGTCGGCCAACAGCTGGATCGCCAGCGCGGGTTCCAGGTACTGCGAGAGCACGAGGACGCCCGTGCGGCCTGCCGTCTGCGTCCGCACAGCTCGGGCGACGCGCACGCCTTCCCCGGCGCCTCCCGGCGGCATCCGGATGTCGAGGATCGCGACGTCCGGGTGCGTCTCGGCCACGAGTCGCTCTGCGGTTGTGCCGTCTGCAGCGAGGCCGACGATCTCCTCTCCAGCGTCGGCGAGCAGGCGAGCCAAGCCCTCGCGGATGAGCGCGGCGTCGTCCGCGATCACGATCCGCATGGGATCTCGGCCACGAGACGCGTGCCACCTCCGGCGGGCTCTCAAGGTGCAGGCTGCCATTGAGCGCTGCCACCCGATCCGCCAGGCCGCGCAGGCCTGTCCCTCCGGCGAGGTCGGCCCCGCCGAACGCCGTCGTCGACCACTTCAATATGCAAACGGTCCCCAATGACCTCGGCACGGACCCGTGCCTCTCGGGCCCGCGCATGCTTGGCGCTGTTCGTGAGCGCTTCGGCCACCACGAAGTAGGCGGCGGCCTCGACCGCCGCGGGCAAGTGGGCCGGCAGCAGAGCCTCGACAGTCACCGGGAAGGGTGCGCGCAGGGCGAGAGACTCGAGCGCGGCCGCCAGCCCAGCCTCCGTGAGGACGGCGGGGTGAATGCCCCGGGCGAGCTCGCGCAGCTCGCCGATCGCCGAGTCTGCACGCGCCGATGCGCCCTCGAGTGTGCGGGCCAGCTCGGGCTGCGCTGCGGGGTCCACACTGAGGCGGGCCGACCGGAGGTCCATCGCGAGGGCGACGAGCTGTTGCTGGGCACCGTCATGCAGGTCGCGCTCCAGTCGTTGGCGCTGCTCGTCCGAGGTGGCGACGATCCGTGCTCGGGATGCCTGCACCTCGGCGAGCTGGGCCTGCACTTCCTCCTGCAATCGATCGTTCTCGATGGCCGTGGCCGCGGCCGCCGACACCGAGCTCGAGGAGCCCCGGGTCCTCCCGTAAGGCTGCGTCGTAGACGATCGCCCCGAGCGGCTGCCCCTGACGCTCGAGCATGGTGAACGACCGAGCAGGGTCCTGGTCCGGCAGTTCGGTCGGTCGTCCTAGCCTCGTCGAGGTAGGCAGTCGGCGTCGGGAGACCACACCAACACCGACACGGAGTGATCACCGAGTGCACGACTGAGGGCCGCCCGCATGCCTTCGCGCGTGGGGCTGGCTCCGAGGCTGACAACAAGGTCCGCCACCTTGGTTCGAGCCAGGTGGCCCCGCACGAGGTCCCACGTGAACGCGTGCGGCATCGCCGCGAGAGCGACCACCAGACCCGCCCCGAGGGCATCGGGAATCGCGGTGTCGAAGCCTGGTTGCCGCCGCAGCACGGCGACGCCGACCGCCGCGCGTCAGCGCGACGCCCATCGCGAGGGAGGGGGCAAGGACCCGCCGGTTGGGGCCCGTCGCCCGCACCCATCGATACGCCACGCTCGCCAGCGCCAGCGACGGCGCCAGTGAGGAGGGCCAGCTGGAACCCGAGGTCGAGCGTGTTGTACAGGTCCAGCGCGGTCAGGTTTGGAGACCCGGGTGCGTAGGTGGCGTTGACGAACGCGTCCGGGATGGGCGCGCACAGCGGGTCGGGCAGAAGACAGTTGGGGTCGTATCCGGCGGGGCCGGCGTCGAACACCAGCCGACCCACCGTGGATGCAGCCAGCACGGCCAGCATGACCACGACCAGGAGACGCGCGGCCGGAGATGCGAGGCGGCCCGACGGGTAGGTCAGGAGCAACACGGCAATCAGGAGGACGTAGTAGCCCTGGAAGGCGCCGCCGTCCGTCGCCCACGACGCCGCGCCGATGAACCAGGCCCATGCGGCCGCCACGAGCAGGGGACCAGCGTACCGGTCGGGCCGTCGCCACCAGGCGCCGAGCCCGGCGATGGCCGTGGACCAGCCGACCAGCGCGACGCCGGCGATCACCGGCCCAGGATCGAGGCTATCCATCTCGAGATTGCCGGGCGCCAAGAGGTCACTCGTCAGCATGGCATGCACGGCGATGAGGCCGACAGCGAGTGACAGAGGCCAGGCGGCGAATCGCACCCAGGTCGGCCCCAGAACGCGAGCCAGGTTCGGACGAGCGCGGGGGCGGGACGATGTGCGGCGGGTACGGACACGGAGCATGCGACGCGAAGAGGTCGCGACGCCCCGTCCTCCCGTCCCCTTCGCGCACCAGCCGATCGATCGCCGCCGCCGAGACCTCCGCTTTGGGGAGGAAACCCCGCACCGGCGCGCGAGCGAGACGGTCGCCAAAGTCGGTGGCGTCTCTGACTCGAGGTAAGGATCGATCGGCGGGAGGGTGTGGGAGCGCGGAGATCGCCTCGGCCACCGCGAAGCCATCGCGGTCAGGCAGCACGACATCGAGCAGCACGATGTCGGCGCCAACTCGCTGCACGACATCTAGCGCCTCGGCGCCTGTCTTGGCCTCGCCGACGACATCGAGCCCTTCGGCTTCGAGCAAGGCGCGGGCCCGCGCACGAAAGCCGGCGTGGTCGTCGACGAGGATCACCCGGCCTGGCATCGCGGCATTGTCGCAGCGGGGCCGAAGGCGCACAACCGGGCAGACCCTGAGGCACGGGCCGGGGCCCGCCCCGGCCCGAAGTCTCGGGCTGACCCCGATGGCAGTCCGCGGTGCTGACGCCTAGCGTGTCCTCATCGCCGCAATCGAGCGGGCGCCCAGCCTGGGGGAACGAAATGACTGCGACGCAGATCGCACCATCGTTCGATCGCCTTCGCTCAGGAGCGGCCGTCGTCGCTCTTGCCGCGACGTTCGGCTTCGGCCTGCTGCGCGGGGTTGAACCTGCCACGGACCGCCGTCGGAAGCGCCGGAGCTGCCGCTCCGGCAGCGGCCGTCTCGGTGACCGGTACCTCGGCCGCCGCGGCTGCCGCCGCCAACCAGGCGTTCCGGCAGGGCGAGCGCGACGACCTCGTGACAACCGGATCCGCCGCGGCTGCCGCCGCCAACCAGGCGTTCCGGCAGGGCGAGCGCGACGACCTCGTGACAACCGGATCCGCCGCGGCTGCCGCCGCCAACCAGGCGTTCCGGCAGGGCGAGCGCGACGACCTCGTGACAACCGGATCCGCCGCGGCTGCCAACCTGGCCTTCCGGCCGGGCGACGACCACGTCGCAGTCAATCCCGACGCGAGCTTCAGCCCGGATCAGATTTCCGAGCCTACCAGGCATATCGTCAGGGCGAGCGGGCTGATCTGGGGCGCTAGCGCCCGGTCCCATCTCACCGGCACTGAAGTGCCTCCCGGCGAATAGCCCCGCCGAGCACCGGCGGGGCTATTTGTCGCTCCCGACGAGCTTCCGCCGATCATGGGTCTGTGTCAGCGACTGCGGCTGGAACGGACGCGGACGCCCTCGTCGGCATGGTGGCAGGACGACGCCACCCGTGACGCCGATGATCCGCCTCCCCTCCGACTGCTCCTAACTCAGTCCGGTGGCTAGCCGCCGCTCGGAGTCGGGCTCGGCGTGCCGCTCGCCGACTCGCCGAACGTCGACCTGTTTGACGAACGCCCAGTCCCCGCCGTTGAGGCTCGGGTCGAACCTGTACTCGCTTATGATCTGCTGGCTGGAGTCGCCGTTCGCGTCGAAGTGGAGCGTCCCAAGGACCGTGTCGAATGTGGCGCCGCTCGTGATGTAGGCGCGGATGGCGGCGCGATCCGGCGTGCCGACGTGCTTGAAGGCGTCGAGGATGACCTGCGCACAGGCGTAGGCGGCGGCGCTGTAGTCGCCCGGGCTGCTGCGTGCCGAACGCGGCGTCATACTTCGCGGCGAAGTCGCCTGCATTCGGGAGGTCGTGCGCGGTTGCGAAGCGTGCTCCACGTGTTCGGGGCCCCTGGGGCGCCGGCCGGTTGAGGAACGAGCCTGGCGTGGCGGCCGAGCCGTCGTTGATGCCGTCGGCGCCGACGAACGGGACCTTGGCCATTCCGGCTGTGACCATCTGCCTGCGCAGCAGGCCACCGACACCGGTGGCGAAGCCACCGAAGTAGACGACATCGGGGTTGAGCGCCTTGGCGGCGGTCAGCAGGCTCGTGTAGTCGGTGACGTTGGGATCGGCCGTGTCATGTTTGACGACGGTGCCGCCCATGCGCTCGAAGTTCGTGAGAAAGACGCCCGCGACGCCGT
>CAVYIV010000026.1:0-107732 GCA_963768675.1 uncultured Chloroflexia bacterium
GCCTCGCGCTGCCTGTCCTCGCCGCATTCGTGCTCTCCGGGTGCGCGGTCGGCTCGTCGGCGTCGTCGCCACCCGCCGGCGTGTCTGCCTCGATCTCGCCGGCCGGCTTGACGCGGCCCTCATCGACCGCCCGGCTCGCGGTCCTCTTGCCGACCCGAACCAGGTGGTGACCGGGACGATCCTCCACGTGGTCGTGTCCGTGAGCGGGGCCACGATCGTCGCCGCCACCACCACGGACATCCGGCCCGACCAGGGCCACATCCACCTCTACGTCGACAACAACCTCGTCTCGATGAACTACGGGACAACCCAGGATCTCCAGGTCGCGCCGGGCACGCACATCCTGCGCGCGGAGTTCGTCGCCTCGGACCACGCACCCTTCGACCCGCGGGTCGTCACGCCGGACATCGTCTTCACGGTGCGGCCGTGATGCGCCGCGGGGGTCCGAGCTGGCAGCCGGCCCGGCGGGGGGTTCGTCGTCGGCCCTGGCTCCGGCCGGCGTCGCCCTGCTGGTCGGATCCCTCGCGCTGGCCGGGTGCGCAACGAGCGCGACGCCCGCCAGGACCGGCCTGCCGTCGAGCGCGCCGCCGATCCGGATCGGGGCCGTCTTCCCGATCTCGGGCAGCGCCGCCTCGCTTGCCAGGGAGGAGCTCCGCGGCGTCCAGATCGCTGCCGACATGGTGAATGCAGCGGGCGGCGTGGCCGGCCGGCGGATCGAGCTCGACGTGCGCGACCTCGAGACGCCGGCGATGCGCCGGCCGTGATGGCCTCCCTTCGCTCCGACGGGGTGAGCCTCGTCGTGGGCACGTACTCGTCCGATCTCTCCATCCCCGCGAGCACCGCCGCCGACGCCGTGGGGATGCTCTACTGGGAGACAGGCGCCGTTGCGGACCGCCTGACCGGGCGCGGGCTTCCGCTCGTCTTCCGGGTCGGGGCGAGCGGGACGAACCTCGGCTCGAACTCCGCGTCGTTCGCTGCCGAGCAGCTCGCTCCCCGCCTGGGCCGGACCCCGTCGCAGCTCCGCCTGGCGATCGTCGCAGCGCGTGACGACTACGCGACCTCGGTGGCCGACGCTGCCGCCCTGACCGCGCGCGCCGCCGGCGTGCCGATCGTCGCCCGGATCAACTACGACCTTGTCCTCCCGGGCTGGCCGGACGTCATGCGCCAGCTCGCGGCCGCGAAGCCCGACGTGATCATCCTTGCCTCCCACATCCCGGACGGGGTCGCCTTCCGGAAGGCGATGATCGCGGCAGGCCTGCACGTGGGCGCGCTCATCGGCTCCACCATGGCCGAGTGCGACCCTGACTTCGCGGGCGAGCTCGGGGCGGACGCCATCGGCGTGTTCGCGTCCGACCGGCCGACCGGCGGGTTCCAGCCCACCGCGCTCGGGCCGGCGGCGCGCGCGACCTACGACCGGTTCGCGGCGGCCTGGGCTGCCGGCCAGGACGCACCGCACGTCACCGGCAGGATCCACGGCGATGCCGGGTTATGCGGCCCCCGGATACGGGGCCCCGTCCGGGACCGCCACCGCCGGTTCGGACGGCTATGGCTACGGCCCCGGCTCGACCTCGGGCTCGTCAGGCACTTCCGGCACGTATGTCATCTCCGGCCCGGACATGACGCCGTCCGGCGCGGGGCCGACCGAGGAGGGCATCTCCGGGTTCTCCGCGGCGCTGGGCGCTGTTCGCCGACGTCCTGCCCGCGGTCGCCGGCGACACGTTCAGCGCGGACGCGGTCGCCGCGGCCGCGCGGGCCGCCGATCTGCCCGAGGGCGCGCTCCCGAACGGCGCCGGGCTGCGGTTCTCGAGCGACCCGACGACGCTCGGGCAGAACGAGCGCGCGGCGGCGGTCATCTGGCAGTGGCAGGCCGTCCGCTCGTACACGTTCGTCTGGCCGCCCACGTACGCGACGGGGACGATCGGCTTCGTGCCGCTCGGGCGATGACCACCGCCGGCGGCCCGGGTCCGTCCTCGGTGCCGCCGCTGGCGGCCGCCCCGTCGTTCGTCGAGGCACGTTGCCGCACCCCTCGTCCGGGCGGCGCTGCTGACGCTCCTGCTCGCGACGGCCGGCTTCGGACGGTGGGCAGCGGCTTCCGGCGGTGTCGCGGACGGGATCGTCGTCGGCGCGGCCTTCGGCGCCGTCCTCGTGGCAGGCGGCGTGCTCGCGGGGTGGCGGCCGCCGCGCTCCAGTGGCGGCGACTTGGGACCGGTGTCGCGGCCGGGCTCGCGGGCGCGGCGGTGCTCATCGCCCTCGCCCTCGCGACGAGGTGGCCCGGCCCGTGGCTCCCGTTCCACCCGGCCGGGTCGTTCGTCACCTGGGCCGCCGTCACGGTCCTCGTCGCGTCCGCCGAGGAGCTGGTCCTGCGCGGCGCACTGTTCGACGCGCTCGATGAGGCCGGGGGCCCAGTCGCCGCCCTCCTCCTGACGGCCGCTGCCTTCGCGCTGCTCCACGTGCTCTCGTACGGCTGGTATGTCGTGCCGCTCGACTTCGGCGTCGGGCTCTTCCTCGGTGGGCTGCGCCTGTGGACGGGCGGCGTGGCCGCACCGGCCGTCGCGCACGTCGTCGCCGACCTCGCGACGTGGTGGATCTGATGGCTCTGCCAGGGAAGACGCGGCGGACTGCCCTCGCGGCGCTCGCGCTCGGCCTCGGGATCGCGGCTGCCGCCCAGGTCGTCGCACCCCTCGCGACGCCGCCCTTGTACGACGGCGTCGTGGTCGTCCAGCCCTACGTGTACGTCAACCCCCCGGCCGGCAAGCCGGGCGGCGCGAAGGGAGCGTCGGCGCGCATCGCCGTGAGCGGCGCAAAGAGCCCGCTGGTCGCAGTCGCCACCCCGGAGCAGCCGCCCCAGGCGCAGGTCGTGGCGGGGGACGGGGCACTCATCCTGTCGTCCGCGGCAACGTCCCTCGACGTATCCATCACGCCGCTCGATCCCTCGCTGGACGAGACGGCGCGCGGCGCCTCGCGCATCCTTGGGAACGTCTACCGGATCACGCTCGTCGACCAGGCCGGTAACCCAGCGACCGCCCCGGCCTCGGCGCTTGTGACGGTCGTCCTGCGGGCGCCGGTGGATGCGTCCGGTGCGACGCTCGGCCTGCTCGAAGACGGCACGTGGCACCCGCTCAAGTCCGAGCCGATGTTCGGATCCACCTACGTGGCGGTCGTCACGAGCTTCGGCGACTTCGCGGTCATCGTGCCGGGCGAGGAGCCGTCCGCGATACCGTCTGGGGCTGCCCCGGCGGGCGCGTCGTCCGCGCCGGCATCGGGCGTCGCGCCCGCAGACTGGGGGCGGTGGGGCCGGCTCCAGCGGGCTCCCGCTGCCCTGGCTCGCCGGCCTCCTCGTGGGCGGCCTCCTCATCGTCGCCGGCGTCGGGGCGTTGGTGAAAGGCCGCCGCGGCGGGACGCGCCGGCGCTGATCGGACGGCCTCTGGCCGCTGAGCTTCCGGCGGCGTCGCCATCAGGGAAGTCGCCGCACGTCCCAGGCCGCCAGCCTCAGATCTCCGCGATCGAGCGGGGAGCCATCCGCGGACCGCGGCGCGGGCGCGTGGATGCCGGCCGTCTCGATGAGGCGGATCACGCGTGCCCGCTGGCCGGTGTACGGGGCGAGGAGGTCCAGCATCCGCTCGTCGGTGCCGCGCGGCTCCCCGGCGAGCGCCCAGCAGACGGCGTGGCAGAGGTGGAAATCACCGACGCTCACCGCGTCCGGGTCGCCGAGCGCCCGCAACCCGACTTCGGCCGCCGTCCAGGGGCCCACCAGCGGCAAGGCGCGGAGCCGCGCGTAGGCGTCGGGCAGCAGCATGTCCGCGCACTCCTCGACGCGGGCTGCCCGCGCGGCGGCGAAGCGGATCGCATCCGCGCGCCGTCGCTCCAGGCCGAGCGGGTGGTACGCGTATCCGGGCAAGCCCGGCCAGCGCTTCGGGCGCCGGCAGCAGGCGGAGCGGCGCAGGCCGACGGGCAGCCGGCTCGTCCCATGGCCCCGGCGCCGGCTCGCCGTGGCGACGCACGAGAGCCACGAACGCGGTGGCGGCTTCTCCTCCGGTCACCTTCTGCTCGATGATCGCGGGGACGAGCGCTTCCAGCACGCGGCGCGTCCGCCCGATCCGGATCCCCGGGAGCCGGGCGTGCAGGTCCCGCAGGAGCGGATGGCCGGCCACCAGCGCCACGAAGCCGGCCGCCTCGTCATTCGCCCCGACTAGCTCGGGCGCCTGGTCGATCGCCCAGGCCGCGCCCGGACCCCATGCCAGCGCCCGGATGGCGTCGCCGTCGGGGACGAGCCGGAGGGTGGCCGGACCTTCGGGGGTCCGGGTGGCCCGCCAGGCCGAGCCGTCTCGCGAGAAGCGCAACGTCTGGTCACCCGGCCCGCGGCGGTGGATCCCCAGCGTCAGGCGCAGGTCGACCGCAAGCATGGGCTCGATGCGGCGGACGAGCGGCTCCATGGTCGAGGAGCCTACGTCGCGCATGGCGCCGGCTCCGCCATCGCGCCTGTTCTTGCGCCCCGCCCTCCACGTGTCCTCGTCCCGGCGCAAGCGCTCGGATCAGCCTTGGCCCCGCCGGTCATGGCCGCGGCGCCCAGGGCGAAGAAGCCAGTCCGGCTCGTTTGGCCTCCCAGGCGCCGCGACCTCGTCCAACAGGCCCGGGCCGAGGCCTCCGGTTCCCTGTAGCTGCGCGACAGGCGCCGCCAGCGTCCCAGTTGGGCGAAGGCGTGCTCGACCCGCACAAGGGGCCGGACGGGACGAAGCCCGCCACCCCAGCCGGGGACGCCTTGATGTCGAGGGCGAGGCCACGTCGGGCAGCAGGTGTGCCGAGACCCCGGTAGGCACGATCGGCGACCACGGCCCGCAGGCGCGGCCGGGCCGGGAGCTCGTTGGCGAGGAGGAGGCGGGCCGCGGCGACGTCGATGGGCCGGGCGGGACCGATAGGGACGCGATCCCCGGATGCCCAGTGAGTCTCTCATCCCGCGAGCGTCAGGCGCGCTCGGGCAGCGTGCCGGCCGCGCGGTAGGCAAGCCAGCTGGCAATCAACGCGCCGACCACGACGAGACCACCCGACTTGTCGTGGCGCACGATCAAGGCCACGCCGAAGACCTCCACGAGCAGGCCCCAGGCTACGGTGGCAAGGAGCACGCCACGGGTCGGACGCCAGAGCGTCACGCCCGCGACGACGAGGTTGATGACGCTTGACGTCATCAAAGCCGCGAGCACGAGCGGTGACGTGCGAATGAGGTAGTCCCAGTCACGCCACGTGCCACTCGACGCGATCCTGATCAGCAGGACGTCGATGGCGACCCAGAGGACGGCCGCAGACAGGAGCGGGAGAGAGCGGGGCGAGGGTGTGCGCGGGCCAGCGTTCGTCGGATGCGGTTCTCGGCCCTTCACGGGAGACAAGGTACGCCCCGGAGTGGCCGATGTGAGGTCGTCATTCCCCCAACTGGGCTGACCACCTCGAATCCGCGACCAGACCATCCGCCAGCGGCCATCGGGAAGGCGCCCGGCGAGGACCTGATGGCCGAGCGGCACATCGACGCCAGGGTACTTACCCGGCTGCACTGGTGCGTACCTAAAATGGCCACGGGGCGCAGTGAGGGATACTCGTATCTAGCTGGTTATCCGGCCTCTGGATAACCCCCACCCCCGGGCCACGACCGCAAGTGACGCGTCGAGGAGCGGCATTCTCACGCTCGCCGAGTGCTCCGCCACGCTCACCGCGTGTTCCCGGGCTGCGCTTCTCAGGCAGCTGCCTGCCCTGCCGCGGTGAGCGTCGACGTGTGCAGTCGGACCCCGCTAGAGATCGACCCGGCAGGCGAACGGCAAGCCCGGGATCAAGCCCGGGATGTCGACGAGGATGCTGCGCCTGGCTCCCACGGTCCGGCCGCCCTGGCCGCCGGCAGCATGGAACGTTGGCCCCACCCGGCCGCACTTGGCGGTCTTCGCGTCGACCATCGCCATCGAGGGCTCGGGGAGGCGCTCCTTGGCCATGCGGATCGCGTGGGCGAGCCGGCCCATCGGCGCCGCCCAGACCCCGTTTGCCGGCTAGGCTGTCACTGGCTCTCGACGGCGCTCCAGGGCGGGAAGCGCTCGGGCAGGTAGCGCTACTGGACCCGGCCCCGGCCATCCAGAGCATCGCCAGGACCATCGTCCGATCGGGTAGATCCCCGGGCGCGCCACGCCGGCCATCAGGGTCGAGTGGGTCCGCGACAAGTGCCACCTCCCCGTCGGTGAGGTCGATGATCGTGCACATGCCGGCATGCTCAGGGCAGGCCTTGTCGCCTTTGCTGACACGGGCGGGCCAATTCGCGCGTGACGATTCGGCTAGGGGCCCTCACTCTCCCACCATCGACGGAGCGTCAGTCTCTACGGGACGGGCTGAGCGAGTCAGCGTGATGGCAAGGCCCGTTGCTCTGCGCGACGGAGCCGACACGGCCACGATGGGCGATGATGCGGATGTTATGCGCGGATCCGATCGCTCAAGTCGCCCGGGGAACCCACAATGGGTTGGGTTCGAGGCGCCAGAACGGCTCCATGCATTCGAGCGCGGAATGCTCGCGCCGTCGTTCCTGATCGAGGCGGCCGACCATGACGCTGCGCTCGAACGGCTCTTCGAGGGCGTAGCGGTGAGCCAGTCCGCTTGTCGGCAGGCTCTCGCCGACCGGACCAAGGTATCTAGACAGCCGTCTGGTGAGGCGGTGATCAGGTCCTACGCGTGAACGGGCGCACGTCGGCATCCTGGCTGGCGGCCGTCCTGCTGTTGATGATCCCTCTTGTCACGCCGACCTCGGCCACCGCCGCGCTGCCCACGGCCACGCCGACAGCGACCCCGGTTGACTGCGGCCAGCTTCAGGCGAGGATCGACGCGACGCCCAGTGGAGGCACACTCGACGTCACCGGCTGCTCATTCGTGGGCGAGTTCTTCATCCGCAAGCCGATGACTCTGGTGGGCGGGCGCATCCAGGGCGCTTATCGGGCCCTCTCCATCAAGGCATCTGACGTGACGATCCGGGGGACGGAGGTCTACGGGGCCACGACGGCGGCGCAGGACGGAGCGATCGCCACCGGCACCGCGGATGCCCCCGACTGGACCGTTACCTACGTTGATCGACTGACGCTTGATGGTGTCTATGTCCACGACACGGGCGGCTCGTGCGTGTCGATCACGGGCGGCTCCGGGCATCGCATTCTCAACTCGGAACTCGCTCGCTGTGCCCAGGAGGGTTACCACCTCGTCGATGTGACCGATACGCTCGTTCAAGGAAACCGCATACACGATAACAACCCCGCCAGCGCGTACGACCCCGGCTGGGAGGCGGGCGGCGGCAAGACGGTCGGCAGTACGCGGGTCACGTTCGCTGGCAACGACGTCTACGGCAACCACGGACCGGGCCTCTGGTGTGATATCTCCTGTCGCGACTGGACGGTGACCGACAACCGGATCCATGACAACACGAGGCAGGGCATCCTCTTCGAGATCAGCCGTGACGCTCTCATCACCAACAACGTCGTATGGAACAACGGGTGGGGGTTCACCTCGTGGGGCTGGGGCGGAGGCATCGTCGTCAGCTCGTCGTCCGGGGCGGAGATCGCCGACAACGTCGTCGCCTGGAACGCAGACGGCATCGACGTCATCTCGCAGGATCGTGGGGATCCAGGGTGGAACAGCGTGACGGACGTCTACGTGCACGACAACACGATCGTCCTCGCTCCAGGGGCCGGCGACACCTCGGACCAGATCGCACTCGGCTGGCTCCAGGACTGGGCCGGAGTAATGTTCAACGCGAACTCGGACAACCGCGGCGCGTTGAACGCCTACTGGATCGGATCTCCCGAGCCCGAGACGGGGCGCTTTGGATGGAACGGCCCTATTGACACGCTCGCGGCATTCAACGCGACCCCGGGAGAGGAGGGCGGTCACTACCTGACCGTCGCCGAGCGGGACCAAGTCCTGGGCGCCGCGGGGATTGCGGGAGCGAGCACGGTCGGTCCCATTGTCGGCGCCAGCCAACTCGTCGCGGCTGTCGTTGGGACGCTGGTGGCGGTCGTGGTCGCGGGATCTGCTGTTTTCATTACCTCCGGACGGCATCCGCGACCGCTAGGTCCGGCGTGAGCTCTCCTGGCGCGCCTGCCCGAGCTCCTTACACGCGCCCGATACGCGGGGTCATGGGACGCGCTGGCTGGGGCCTGCTTGACCAGGTGGTGTCCAGCGGACGAACTTCGCGATCGGCGTGATCGTCGCCCGAACGCTACCCATTGAGGATTTCGGAGCCTTCAGCATCGCGTTCCTGGTGTACACGGTGGCGCTCTCCATCGGGCGTGCATTCCCAATGCAGCCGCTCCTGATCCGCTACAGCGCCACCTCCGCAGAGCGTTGGAGGCACGGCGCCGCGGCAGCGATCGGCACTACGGCCAGCATCTCGTGCGTCGTGGCCGTCGTCCTCATCGCGGTAGGAAGCGCCGCAGGAGGCTCTACTGGAATTGCGCTCGTGGCCCTCGGTATCACGCTGCCGGGACTCCTGATCCAAGATGCTTGGCGTCTTGCCTTCTTCGCTGCCGGGCGCGGGCGCGATGCCTTCTTGAATGACGTGGCATGGGGGGTCTTCCTGGTCCCGGCCTTCGGACTGGCTTGGCTTACAGGCGCATCGCTCTTTGCATTCACGCTGGGCTGGGGGCTGGCTGCGTCTTCGGCGGCGCTTTTCGGGGGGCTCCAAGCTCGGCTCGTTCCGCGGCCGGACCTTGCGCTGTCGTGGTGGCGCCAGCACGACGACCTTGCACCGCGGTTCCTCCTGGAGGCGGGAATCAGCGCTGGAGTTGGCCAAGGGGCGATGATCGCGATCGGGGCAATCGCAGGTCTCGCCGCCATTGGCTCGATCCGGGCAGCGCAGCTCGTCATGTCGCCGGTCCAGGTCCTCTTTCTTGGCGCGTCCCTGGTGGCCGTGCCAGAGGCCGTACGCGCCCTTGCCCGATCGCTCCGACGGCTTCTCGTTCTAGGCGCGGGGGCGTCACTCGCGTTGACGGCCGCCAGCCTCGCATGGGGTGCAGCGGCGCTCCTCGTTCCCGACGATTTCGGGCGGCTCGTCCTGGGGAGCGCCTGGGCGTCGGCCCATGCGTTTCTGCCTGCGTGGATCTTGGCGCAGGTTGGGACGGTCATGACGCTCGGTCCCTTGATGGCTATGCGGGCGTTCGCGAATGCCCGGCTCAGTCTTAAGGTGACGATGCTCACGACGTTCGCTGGTTCTGCAATATCTGTCTCAGCGGCTACGGCAGGGGGCCTGGCTGCGGCCTGGGGTCTCGCCGTCGGCTCCGCTTTGGGGGCCTCGATCTGGTGGCTGGCGCTCCCGTCCGGGATCCGAACTGGCGACGACAGTTGGTCCCCGACGCCCTGGAGAGTTACTAAAGCCGAAAAGCAACGAAGATTCCCTCGAGCCGTTGTCATCAGGCGCCATGCGACGAGGGCGCCGGTACCAATGACGGACGCCCGCTCCCGCCCGGGCCATAGCCGACGCAGATCTCCCGCGCGAGACTTAGGCGGGCTCGCACTTGCCAGGCCCACGAAATAGCACACCCGTCGCGAGGCGGGGCCGCAAAGCCACGGGACTCTCTGAGTCAGCCGGGTTGCCGAACGGAGCCGCGTCATGTTCTGGAATGGAACGCGATGGATCGACGAGCGTGCGCCTACGCCGCCAGCACCGCGCCACCGTCGGACGCGCGACTGGATCGCGACCGGCGTAATGATCTTCGGGCTCGTCGCCTTGGCGATCCCATTCGTGGCAACGAACGCTCATCCCGTCCCGGCGGTCAACTGGTTGTGCCATCGGGCGGGGTTCAAGGTCCCACGTTCGTTGGCTGGGGTTCAAGGAAGCATGCCGCGTCGCCCACCGCCGTGCCGACCCCGACTCCGGCAGCCGCCGCGTCGCCCACCGCCGTGCCGACCCCGACTCCGGCAGCCGCCGCGTCGCCCACCGCCGTGCCGACCCCGACTCCGGCAGCCGCCGCGTCGCCCACCGCCGCGCCGACCCCGACTCCGGCAGCCGCCGCGTCGCCCACCGCCGCGCCGACCCCGACTCCGGCAGCCGCCGCGTCGCCCACCGCCGCGCCGACCCCGACTCCGGCAGCCGCCGCGTCGCCCACCGCCGCGCCGAGCCCATCCGCGGCTTGCCCGACGGACCTCCAGACGGCGGTAGACGCCACGCCGACTGGTGGCACCCTGGATGTCACTGGTTGTGGTCCCTACTCGTTGGTCCTGACGGTTTCGCATCCAATGACGCTCCGGGGCGTCTCCATCACGGGTGGCACCGCTGCACTTCAGAGCGGCAACATCGAGGTCTCCGGCACCAGCAACGTGACGATCGCGAATGCCACGGTTGCCAATTCGACCGGCGCGTGCATTAGCGCTGACAACTCGACGAACGTGACCATCAGCGGTGGCTTGTTCATGAACTGTGTGCAGGAGGGCTTTCATGCCTCCGCGGTCACCGGGCTCACGATCACTGGGGCGCGGTTCACGGGCAACAACGCGGCTGGGCTAGTCAATGCCGCGTGGGAGGCGGGCGGCGGCAAGATCGCCCAGAGCACGAATGTCACCTTCACCAACTGCGAAGTGGATCACAACGGCGGCCCGGGCATCTGGTTCAACGTCTACGACAGTGGGGCCGTCATCAGCAACAACCGCGTACACGACAACACGGACGCCGGCATCCTCTACGAGATCAGCTACAACGCCCACGTCTTCGACAATGTCGTATGGAACAACGGCTGGGCGAACACGACGTGGGCGTGGGGCGCGGGCATCATCTCCAGCACCAGCCAGGCTGTCGAGATCGACCACAACACCGTCGCATGGAACGCAGATGGAATCGCCGCCATCTGGCAGAACCGAGGAGGTCCGGCCGCGAGTGGCCTGTCGATCCACGACAACGTGATTGTCCAGCAACGGGTTCCGTCGGACACGAGCGACATCGTGCCGGTCGGCTTCATGCAGGATAGCGGTGGGACGATGTACACCGCCGGTACGAACACGGGTGCTCGCAACCAGTTCTGGCTCAGTTATCCCGAGGCGTCTTGGTACCGGTTCCAGAGTTGGAACGGGACCCAGTTGCAGACGTTGGCGCAACTGAACGCGAGTCCAGCCGGTGGTGACAGCTCCTACCTAACGGTCGCGCAGGTTGAGAATCTGCTCACCGCAGCGAGTGTTCCGATTGCCCAGCCGTGACGCTCTCATCACCAACAACGTCGTATGGAACAACGGGTGGGGGTTCACCTCGTGGGGCTGGGGCGGAGGCATCGTCGTCAGCTCGTCGTCCGGGGCGGAGATCGCCGACAACGTCGTCGCCTGGAACGCAGACGGCATCGACGTCATCTCGCAGGATCGTGGGGATCCAGGGTGGAACAGCGTGACGGACGTCTACGTGCACGACAACACGATCGTCCTCGCTCCAGGGGCCGGCGACACCTCGGACCAGATCGCACTCGGCTGGCTCCAGGACTGGGCCGGAGTAATGTTCAACGCGAACTCGGACAACCGCGGCGCGTCGAACGCCTACTGGATCGGATCTCCCGAGCCCGAGACGGGGCGCTTTGGATGGAACGGCCCTATTGACACGCTCGCGGCATTCAACGCGACCCCGGGAGAGGAGGGCGGTCACTACCTGACCGTCGCCGAGCGGGACCAAGTCCTGGGCGCCGCGGGGATTGCTCCGTGATCGTCAGGGAAGGAGAAGCCCTCGTTCGCCCAGAAGCGCCACCAGGGCGTCCCGTCGCCGATTGAACGACCAGGTGTCGTCCACGGGTCGGCCGGCCGAGGCGACTTCCTTGCGGGCAGCAATCGCGATCGCCCGGGCAATCCGCTTCGGCGTCGACGCCCGCACCGCGACGCCACCAAGAACGGGGGGTCCGCCGCGGTCAAGGCAGACGACCGGGAGCCCGCAGGCCCTCGCCTCAGCGACCGACCAAGAGCCCTCGTCGTGCAGGCTCGGGAATAGGAGCACGTCGGCCTCGTCGCGCATCATGTCGAGAACGTTGTCTCGCGGTAGCCAGCCGGTGAATTGAACCCGGCCAGCGAGCCCTAGTTCGGCGGCGCGAGCCCGCAGGCGCGTGTCGTCTGGGCCCGAGCCGACGATGCGAAGCTGCCAGTCCGGCAAGTGCCGCAGGGAATCAATCGCCAGCGCGACACCCTTCCAAGGTAGGAGTCGGCACGCGACGAGCGCGAGAGGGGCAGCCCCCATCTCTCGGCGTATCCCGCGTCGAACCGATTCTCCCGCGCCGCTGGCCGCCACGTCAAGATCAAGCGCCGCGTTCGGAAAGACGACGGCCCGCGACCGTGACGATTCGGGCAGCCACCTGACCGTTTCCGGGTTCTGGGCCAAGATCAGGTCTGCGTTGGTCCAGGCCGCACGCGAGAGAGGGTTCAGCCATCGACCCCCGAACCGGGCGATCGTTCAATTCACCTCGAACAGAAGGCCGGTCTTCCCGAGTGCGGGCGTGACGCTCCACGGGGTCGCAACGCCACCCCCGACCGGTCCCAGGACGAAGCGATGGGCCAGTCGGTACGCGGTCGTGCCCAGCCAGACGTTGGCCAGCGTGACGTGCCAGGCTAGGTCAAAATGGAGTCCCAGGCGGCCCACTTGAGCCGGCATTCGGAGCAGCCATACCAGATAGCTCAGACGCTCGAAGCGCCACAGAGGGCGTGCCCACCACCGCGGGTAGGGGACCGTCACGAGGCGGATGCGGTCACGCAACCCGAGGGCGGCGATGCGCTCATCCGTTGAGCGTCTCCGAGGCTCGTCGTCGATCGTGATCAGGGTCACATCCGCGAAGGCGGCGAGCATCCGTGCCCACACCCAACCGGTGCCGGGCTCCGAACCTTCGTCGGGGCTGCACACATAGGCGACAAGCGCGATCCGCGCCCTCGCTTCCGCACTCAAGCCAGCATGTGCTCCGTCCACGGATCCTCCTGGCGTCGGCCGATGGTGACCGACAACATCCGGATACTACGGCCAGGGGCGCGTCAGGTCGTACGCCTGAGTCGGCCGAAGCGGTTGCCCCGCGAGCGTTTCCTGCAGCATCGAGCACGGGCCGTGTAATGCCGTGGGCATATGGCCACCGCGTTCCGCGGACACACTCATCAGGCGGTCGCAACCATATGACCTGTTGGCGGACCTGGCCGTCCTTCGGAACCGATGCTTAGCACTTCTCCAACTTGCCGCAACGCAGGCGGCGTTGTCTCTGGCGCAGATCGCGGGCGACGAGTCCGATAAAGCGCACGTTCACGACCGTGTAGCGGTGCCCGAGACGTCGAGGCTCCTGCGCGAACCGGAACGCCCACTCGAGGCCTAGGCGCTGGAGGGCGGCCGGAGCGCGTGGTCGGAAGCCACCGACGATCTCGAAGGCAGCGCCGACCGCCAGAAGCACCGACGCGCTCAGACGATCGCGATGGTCCAGCATCCAGAGGTCCTGCTTCGGTGTTCCCAAGCCCACCCAGATGTAATCGGGTCGGGCCGCATTGAGGCGTTCGACCATTGCGGCATCTTCGGATGCGGAGAGCGGCCGGAACGGCGGACTCTCGACCCCCGCGATAATGACGCCCGGATAACGAGCAGCGAGTCGATCGGCAAGCTGGAGCGCCACCCCGTCAACCCCGCCGTAGAAGAAGTGACGCGCTCCGATCGACCTGCCTCGGTCGACGAGCGTGGGCAGCACGTCAGGTCCGCAGACCCTGCCAATCGAGTAGCCACGCGCCGTGCCAGCCCACACCAGCGGCATGCCGTCGGCGACCGCAAGCCCACCAGTGCGCAGGGCCGCAAACAGCCGGGGGTCAGTGTTCGCCTCCACGATCGTGTGCGCCGTGCAGAAGTGAACTCGGAGGCGTCCGCCGGCACGTGGTGCCTCGAGGAGAAACTCAAGCGCCTGCTCGAAGTTCAAGGCCGCGATCGGAATGCCACCGATCCGGACGACCGCCCCTGGGCTGAGTGCGCCGGCTGTTCCCTGCGGCGTCACTGCGCGGAATCGTGTGTTTCCGGGGATCGCTCGTCGTCTCGGTGCGCCTCGTACCAGTCGATCGTCCGCCGCAGTCCATCCTCGAAGCTCGTGCCAGCCACAAACCCAAAGCGCTCGCGTGCTCGGCTCGTATCAAGCGCCCGGCGCGGTTGTCCGTCCGGCTTGGAGGCATCCCAGCGGATCTCGCCCGCAAAGGCCGTCAGGTGGGCGATGAGCTCGACGAGCTCACGGACCGTGATCTCCCGGCCGACGCCGAGGTTGACCGGGTCGGCCCCGTCGTATCGCTCGGCGGCGAGGACGATCCCGTCCGCGGCGTCGTCGACGTAGAGGAACTCGCGGGACGCTGACCCGGTGCCCCACACGTCGATGTGGTCCGCGCCCGACTCCCGCGCGTCGACGCACTTCTTGATGAGCGCCGGGATGACGTGCGAGGACGCCGGGTCGAAGTTGTCGCCCGGGCCGTAGAGGTTGACCGGGATGAGGTGGATCACGTTGAAGCCATACTGCGCCCGGTAGGCCTGGCCCTGGACGAGGAGCATCTTCTTGGCCAGACCGTACGGGGCGTTCGTCTCCTCCGGGTAGCCGTTCCAGAGGTCGTCCTCGTGGAAGGGGACCGGCGTGAACTTCGGGTACGAGCAGACGGTCCCGATCTGGACGAACTTCGCGACGCCGGCGAGCCGCGCCTGCTCCATGAGCTGGATGCCCATGATCGCGTTCTCGTAGAAGAAGCGACCCGGGTTCTCGCGGTTCGCGCCGATCCCGCCGACGACCGCGGCGAGGTGGATCACGAGGTCCGGACGCCCATCCGCGAGGGCGCGATTGACGCCGTCGAGCGTCCGGAGGTCGTAGTCGCGACTCCGCGGGACGAAGATCTCCGTCGCCCCGGCGCTCCCGAGGCGGCGGACGACGGCTCTGCCGAGGAACCCGGCACCGCCCGTGACCATGACCCGGCGGCCGGCCCAGAAGGAGGTCATTGGGCCGTCGCCGTCAGCAGCCGGTCCGGTTCCAGTCCGGCCTCGCGCAGGTCGGCCTCGAGCATCAGGCGCACCAGGGCGTGGAACGTCGTCTTCGGTTCCCAGCCCAGCACGGCCCTGGCCTTCGACGCGTCGCCGCAGAGCTCGTCCACCTCGGTCGGTCGGAAATAGCGCGGGTCGATCTCCACGTGCTGCCGCCACTCCAGGCCGACCAGGGCGAACGCCTCGTCCACGAACTCCCGCACGCTGTGCATCTCGCCGGTCGCGATGACGAAGTCGTCCGGCTCGGGCTGCTGGAGCATGCGCCACATCGCCTCGACGTACTCGGGGGCATAGCCCCAGTCGCGCCGCGCGTCGAGGTTGCCGAGGTAGAGCTTCTGCTCCCGCCCGGCGAGGATCGCGGCGATCCCGCGCGTGATCTTGCGCGTGACGAACGTCGGGCCCCGGCGCGGCGACTCGTGGTTGAACAGGATCCCGTTGGCCGCGAAGAGTCCGTAGGCCTCCCGGTACTGGATCGTCATCTGGTGGGCGAACACCTTCGCCACCGCATACGGGCTGCGGGGGTAGAAGGGCGTCCGCTCGGACTGCGGGCTCTCGACGACCTTGCCGAACATCTCGCTGCTGCCCGCCTGGTAGAAGCGGACCGGCCAGTCGGCATGCCGGACCGCCTCGAGGAGCCGGAGCGTTCCCATGCCCGCCGCATCGGCGGTGAACTCGGGCATCTCGAAGCTGACGCCGACGTGGCTCTGGGCGCCGAGGTTGTACACCTCGTCGGGCTTGATCCGGTTTAGCCAGGTCACGAGCGACGAGGAGTCGGTCAGGTCGCTGTAGTGGAGGAAGAAGCGGACGCCCGGCTCGTGCGGGTCCTGGTAGAGGTGGTCGATCCGGCCGGTGTTGAACGAGCTGGAGCGGCGGATCAGCCCGTGGACCTCGTAGCCCTTGGCGAGGAGCAGCTCGGCGAGGTACGAGCCGTCTTGCCCGGTGATCCCGGTGATGAGGGCACGTGTCATGCCAGCCCACGATCTCGGGCCGGCGCCCCGCTCTCTTGCAGCCACTTCACGGTCCGGCGCAGGCCGTCGTCTAGCGCGACTATCGGTCGCCAGCCGTACCGGCTGGTCATCCGTGAAATGTCGGGACACCGGCGTCGGGGGTCGCCCGACCGGCCGGCAACCGAGGTTGTGCCAACCGGCGAGCCCGTGATCGCAAGGACTCGGTCTGCCAGGTCGCGGACTGTCACTTCGTGAGGGTTTCCGATGTTGAGAACCTGGCCGTCGAGATCGGGATCATTCGCGACGCACAGGAGTCCCTCGACCAGATCACTCACATACATGTAGGAGCGCGTCTGGGATCCATCGCCCTGGATGGGCAAGGGTCGCCCCGCCAGCGCGGCCGCCAGGAACTCCGGCACGACTCGGCCGTCGTCGAGCCGGAGAGCCGGGCCATACGTGTTGAAGACGCGGACGATTGCGGCCCGGACGCCGCGCTCGCGCCGCCAGGAAGTGACAAGGGCCTCGCCAAAACGCTTGCCCTCGTCATAACAGGCGCGCGGCCCGATGGGATCGACGTTACCCCAGTACGTCTCCGGCTGCGGATGAACGAGCGGATCGCCATAGACCTCGGACGTGGAGACATACACGAAGCGGGCGCTCGCCAACGCAGCAATCTCGAGCAACCTCCACGTTCCGGCTGAGTTGACCGCCAGCGTCTCCAGCTGGTGTCGGTCGTAGTCGACCGGGCTTGCCGGTGAAGCAAGATGGAGCACGACGTCCAGCGGCTCGCTGGAGAGGTTGCCGAGATCGAGTGCCGCCACGTCCGCCTGGACAAACCCGAAACTAGGCCGCCTGACCAAGTCCGAGATGTTGCTCAGCCGGCCCGTGATGAGGTTGTCGACGCAGGTGACCTCGTGCCCCTCGTCTATGAGGCGCCGGCAGACGTGGCTCCCCACGAAGCCGGAGCCGCCCGCAACGAGGAATTCACGAGTCAGTTCGACGTCGTCGAAGCGCGGTCGAGTTTCGCCCAACCCCAAGGTAGGCAAAGCCGGCCTTCTCGACGGCCGCTCTGTCGAGCAAGTTGCGACCGTCGAACAGGACGCGCCCGACCATCGCGATCCGGACGGGCTCGAGATCGATCTCCCGGAACGCGGGCCAGTCCGTCAGGATCGCCAACGCGTCGGCGCCGGCGACTGCCGCGATTGGTTCGTCACAGAGGATCGGCCGGAACGCCGCTGGGACGCGACCATGGTCGTGCGCAACGGCAGGGTCATAGGCCCGAACGCGGACTCCCTCGTTGCGCAGGAGGGCAACAACCTCCATGGCAGGCGAGTCCCGCGTGTCCTCCGTGCCACCCTTGAAGGTCAACCCCCAGACGCCGATCGTGCGGCCCTCTAGCGGACCTAGGCGCGCGCGGAGTCGACGCACGGCGCTCGTCTTGGCGACGTTGTTGACCTCCTGCACGGCCGATAGGATCGGGGTGGAGACGCCCATGGTCTCGCCGATATAGCGGAGTGCCGCCACATCCTTGGGCAGGCAGCTTCCGCCGTAGCCGATCCCGGGCCGGAAGAAGTGGCCCCCAATTCGCGGGTCGTGAGAGATTCCCTCCACGACGACGTCAATGTTGGACCCGACGTGCTCGCACAGGCGGGCGATCTCGTTGATGAACGAAACCCTCGTGGCGAGGAAGGCGTTGGCAACGTATTTGATCATCTCGGCCGTTCGTAGATCGGTCACGATGACCTCGCCCGGGAGGGCGGCGTACAGTGCAGCGACCGCTCGGGCGTCGTCACTCGATCGCGACCCCACGACGGTCCGCTCCGGGTGGAAGAAGTCCCACACCGCCGATCCCTGGCGGAGAAACTCGGGGTTCGAGACGATGCGCGGCATGCGGTGCTGCTCCGTGATTGCCGCGCCCAGGATCTCCTCGATCGTCTCGCCCGTTCCGATCGGGGAGGTGCTCTTGTTGATGATGATCGGCGTCGTCCCGTTCAGGTTCGCCGCGATCGAATGTGTTGCAGCACGGATGTTGCGGAGGTCGGCCGCGCCCGCCAGCGTCTGTGGCGTGTCGACTGCGAGGAAGATGTATTCGACCCTAGGGATCGCCTCGTCGTAGCGCGACGTAAAGACCAGGCGACCGCCCTCAAGTGCCCCATGCACGATGTCCGGAAGATCGGGCTCTTGGATGTCGACCCTGCCACCGTTCAGGTGATCGACAAGCTCGGCGTTGACGTCGATACCCGTCACATGGTGGCCAAGGGCAGCCAGTCCGGCGGCGATGACCAGTCCCACGTGCCCGCAACCGATGACGGCGACTCGGGCGGGTTGTTCTGCGGCGTGGGGGATTGGGACCATCGACGTCGATCCCATCAGCGTCCTTCGCCTCGGACCATCGCTGGGACGGTCCGAAGCATGATCTTGATGTCGAGCAGTGGTGACCAGGTCCGGATGTACTCGAGGTCGATCTCCACCCACCGGTCGAAGTCCGGGTCGCGCCGGGAGTTCACCTGCCATAGACCCGTGATGCCCGGTTTCATCGCGAAGCGACCGTGGTGCCATCCCTGGTATCCAACGATGTCGTCGAACGGGTGCGGCCGTGGACCGACGATGCTCATCTCGCCGCGGATCACGTTGAGGAGCTGGGGCAGTTCGTCGATGCTGGTCCGACGGAGAAATCGTCCGAGTCGAGTGACGCGTGGGTCGTCGGTCATCTTGAACGAGGCTCCCCCGACGACTTCGTTGCGGACCCGCAGCGCCGCCCGCTCGGCGTCGGCTCCGGCCCGCATAGTGCGGAATTTGTAGATCATGAACGGTCTACCGTCGAGGCCAGCGCGCCTCTGCCGGAAGAGGGCCGGTCGCCCGTCAACGAGCGCGATCAGAGCTGCTGTCGCGAGGAGCAATGGCCCCAGGACGACTAGTGCGACCGATGCGCCGAGCAGGTCCACCAACCGCTTTGCCGCGAGACCCAGCAACCCGGGTGGCGCCGCGGCAGCGCGCCGGGGGTCGCTCGGACAGGTCGACTTGGCCGGCTCGAGGCTGGGATCCGGGATCGCATCGCCAACCGGGTTGGGTTGGACGCGAACGCTCGGGGACGCGCGGCCCGTAGCGGGCGCAGGTACGGCGCCGGCGCGACGACTCGGCGGCGCGTGACCGGGCCGGCCGCGGGACGCGGCCCGATCGGTCGCTGGAGCCGCCGCCTCATCGAGCAATGAATGCCTCTTCTGGTCGTGTGCGGGAGGCGACAAGCCGACGCAACAGCGGCCACGCTTCTGGGCGATACCGCCCGAAAATCTCGCCGTCATCAGAACACGGATCGTGCCGACCGTCAATGTCGACCGGCGTTGCCCGTTGCGCGGACGCACCGGAGCCAAGCTGCGACGGTGACCAGTCGGACCTCGAGTGACCCCGTTGGCCCATGACGCAGCTGCCAGGCCGAGCACCGCTGGTGACGTTTCGGCCGGCTGAGTTAGATTAGCTCGAACCGCTCTATCGCCGCGACCGCTACCTCGCGTCCGATGGCGAGGCAGGCCGGAGCGGCCGGCGACGGGCATTCCGGACGTGAAGGACACGCCCCGTCCCGCCGAGCCGGACGTCGTCGACAAGCGTCCCGTCAGGGTCGAGCGCCTGGGCCAGGACGCCGGACAGCCCGAAGACGAGGTCTTCCGGCCGGAGCTCCGGGACCAACCGCCGGAGCGCGGCTACGAGCGCCCCCGTCGACCAGCCGCGCCAGATCTGGGTGGTCCGCGTGGAGCCCCACGCAGGCAACCGCGTCCGTGCGAGGAGCTCGCCGCGCGTCATGGCGACAACGAGCTCGCCCGCGCGCTCAGAGATCCCAGTGACCACGCTGCTCGTCTCGATTGTCTCGCTCCGGGTTCGGATTTCGTCGGCGATCGCTGAGGTAACCATGCGGTAGTTGATCACGCCGGTGGTAGTGCGCCAGACGGCGAGGGCACTGACAACAGACGGGTCTTGAGCGAGTCCGGCGCGCAGTAGAGTCCCGCATCGACCACCTGCGGTGGTGGCCGGTCTGGTGGTCGGCAACCATCAACTCCTTGTTCGGAGCGTGACTTGGAGATCGGGTGTCCCGTCTAGAGTCGGAAGGCGGTCACGAGACCGACGATCCCGGCGCCGACGATCGCGATATCGGCCCGCTGGGGTCCCATTCATCGGGAGTCGACCGCGGGAAACTGGAGTTGGGCACGGGGCAATCATGACCGGCAGCTCTTACAGCACCACTTTGCGGCAGACGAACCCCTCCGCGTAGCCGCTGGCCGCACGTCCCTCGATCCCCCTCAGCCGCATGAGTCCCCGGAAGGACTCCGCCGAGAACCAGGACCGGTCGCGCTGACTCGTGAACGTCTCGAGCAGGAGATCGACCTTGCGATCGACCGCCCAGGTGGGCAGGTCGACGTAGAGGTTCGGCGTCGCAAGGTCGCCGTCGTACTTCGGGATTTCGTACTCGAGAATCAAATGATCGCGGAACACGGTCCAGGCGAGCTCACCGAGGAGCCGATGGTCTTGGTGGGCATCGTCCCGGCGCGGCACGAAGATGAGGTCCGGTTCGACCGCTATCAGAGCCTCCATCACGTCCTTGATCGGACCGTAGTTGGCCGGGAAGAACCCGTCGCGGAACTTCTCCAGTCGGATCGCGATCTCCGGCACCCCGACCATGATTGCGCGCGCCCCCGCCTGTGCCTCCGTGCGCCGGACTCCGGTGCCGCTCATCACTGCAAACGTCCCGGCCAGGATGCGACCCTCCCGCGCGAGCCGGAGCAGCGTGCCTGCACATCCGATCTCGATGTCGTCCGCGTGGGCACCGACGGCCAGGACGCGGAAAGGGCCGCCGTCGCCGAGTGTCAGGTGTAGCACCGAAGCACCAGTCGGTTCACTCACCGTCCCGCCCGCGCAACCAGACCGCCCACGGGGGCCGGCCGGTCACCTCGAGCTCATCGAGTAGCTTTTTATCCTTGAGCGTGTCCATCGGCGCCCAGAACCCGTCGTGCCGGTAAGCGACGAGCAGCCGTGCTGCGACGAGGCGCTGGAACGGCTGCTCCACCAACTCCTCGCCGGGCTTGATGTAGTCGAAGATCTCTCGCCGGAAGAGGAAAAGACCACCGTTGATCCGGAGGTCGGTATCGTGGATGTCGTGGATCGATTCGACGAGTCGGTCGCCGCCCGTCCTGACAACATGCACGCTGTAGGTAGGCCGGACCGAGAGCAGAGCCGCGACCTCCGAGCGGCTCCGGAAGTCCTCGACAATCTCGTCCAGCGGGGCGTCGGTCAGGTTGTCGCCGTAGTTGGCGAGGAACATGTCCTCGCCGCTGAGATAGGGGCGAACGGCGACGAGCCGCTCCGCGATGCTTGTGTTGAGGCCTGTGTAGGCGAAGGTGATCCGCCAGTCGTTAATGTCCGAATGCAACAGCTCAAGCGAGCGACCGCCATCCGCGAGAACAAAGTCGTTCGAGATCGTCTCGTCATAGTGGCGGAAGTACTCCTTGATCACGTCCGCCTTGTAGCCAAGGGCAAGGATGAAATCGCGGTGGCCGAAGTGAGCGTAGTAGCGCATGTTGTGCCAAAGGACGGGCCGCGGCCCGACCGGAACCATCGGCTTCGGGACGGCCTCGGAATACTCACGGAGCCGGATACCCTGCCCCCCGCAGAAGATGACGACCTTCACGCGTGCCTCATCGCGGGATGGCCCGCCTCCAGTATCTCCAGGCGCGGGATCGCGACGAAGAAACGGCCACCCCATGAGCCGACCTCATCGCTGAGTTGGGCGATGATCTCATCTCGCAGGTTCCAGGGGAGGATCCACACGAAGTCCGGTCGTGCGCGGGTCAGGGCCTCCGGTGCGTAGATAGGTATCCGTGCGCCGGGCGTGAAGCGGCCGTGCTTGTATGGGTTGCGATCAACGACGAAGGGAAGGAGATCTGGCCGGACGCCGCAGTAGTTGAGGAACGTGTTCGCCTTGCCCGGCGCGCCGTAACCCGCGACCGTACGACCATTCCGGCGCTGCTCGATCAGGAACGCGAGGACGTCGCGCCGCACCGTCGCCGCCCGCTCGGCGAAGGCGAGGTAGCCGTGAGCGTCCCCAAGACCCGCCGCAATCTCTTCCTCGACCACTCTTGCGACCTCGGGACTCTCCGACGCGAGGCCTGCGTGCCGGGCAAAGAGGCGAAGCGATCCGCCGTGCGTTGGAAGCTCGGTGAGATCCACGAGCGCGAGCCGATGTGCAGCCAGGATGCGCCGAAGCGCGAGCACGGAGAAGTAGGAGAAGTGCTCGTGGTAGATCGTGTCGAACTGGTTGTCCATGATGAGGCGAAGGAGGTGAGGTACCTCGATCGTAAGAAGACCGTCAGGAGCGAGGATGATCCGGAGACCCTCGACGAAGTCGTTGAGATCCGGGACTTGGGCCAGGACGTTATTGGCGACGACGAGATCGGCGCGACGGCCAGTCCGCACAAGCTCCGTGGCCAGCTCTTGCCCGAAGAACGCGGCGAGCGTTCGAACACCCTGCTCCTCCGCCGCCCGAGCGATGTTGCGGGCTGGCTCGATTCCGAGGACCGGGATGCCCCGCTCGACGAAGCCCCTGAGCAGGTAGCCATCATTACTGCCTGCCTCCACGACGAGGCTCTTCGATGATAGGCGCAGTCGCCCCGTCATCTCTTCTACGTACCGCCGGGCGTGCGCGACCCATGAGTCGGAGAAGGAGGAGTAGTACGCGTACTCGAGGAAGATCTCCTCCGGAGACACGTACGCGGGCACCTGCGCCAGGAAGCACGTTTCGCACACTTCCACCCTGAGGGGGAAGAACGGCTCCATTTCATCGAGCTGGTCCCGGCGCAGGAATCGTTCGCAGAGTGGCGAGACCCCCAGATCGACGAGGACCAGGGAGAGCCCGCGACCGCAGAACCGACAGGCATGCGGTGGCACGTCGAGTTCAGGAGGCGGGGCCTGCGGCGTGGTCGGCGCCAGCTCGGACATGTGAACTCCCCAATTAGCCGGGCACCCGGTTCGGGCCCCGGCGAGTTTCACCCCGGCGGGTTGCCCATCGCTGGTTGGTGCACGCCGATCGATGGCCTGTATCGTAAGCAGAAGCCCACCACCCCGGGCCAGCCAATGCGGGCAGGTGGTGCGGTTGTGCAACGGAGGTCGCGATGGCGCCTGTCCGAGGGAGGACATCTGTGGCGGGGCGTTCGCCGGTGGTCGTCCTGGGGAGCGGAATGGCGGCCCTCGGTGCCACGCAACGCCTGCGAGCTGCCGGCGAGGACTTCCTCGTTTTCGACAAGAACCCGTTCTATGGAGGGCACACCGCCACTGTCCGCCATCGGAACGGCTTCCTGTTCGATGACGGCCCCCACGTCTCGTTCACACGCGACGAGCGTGTGCGCCGGACCCTCGACGGGTTCGTCGAGGGGCGACAGCACACGGTCGTCGCCCGTCTCAACAACTATTGGCACGGGCACTGGATTACCCACCCGGTGCAGATGAACCTCCACCCGCTTCCCAAGGACCTTGTCGTCCGGATTCTGGTCGATTTCGTCGCCGCGCAGGCGGCCGCCATTCCCCCTGAAATCCGGACGTATCAGGACTGGCTGACGGCGTCGTACGGTCCGACGTTCGCCCAGACGTTCCCCGAAGTCTATGGACGCAAGTACCACACCACCGGCTCCGAGAACATGACGACGGATTGGCTCGGCCCACGGATGTACCGGCCGGATCTCAGTGAAATCTTGCGGGGCGCCCTCGGAGTGCCCAGCCCGAGCGTTCACTACGTCACGGAGTTCAATTACCCCGAGGAAGGCGGTTTCGTCTCCTACCTCCGGCCGTTCGCGAACATGCCGGAACTGCGCCTTCGGCATGAGGTGGTCGAGATCGATCCCGCCAGGCGGACCGTTCGCTTTTCCAACGGGCACACGCAGGCCTATCGTGCCCTCATCTCATCGGTTCCGTTGCCCGCGCTCGTGCCGCTCTTGCGGGGTGTCCCAGCGCGCGTGTCGGAGGCCGCCCAGCATCTATCGTTCACGAACGTCGTCCTCGTCAACCTCGGCGTCGACCGGGAAGATCTCTCCGAGGCTCAGATCTCCTATTTCTACGATGAAGACATCGTATTTGCCCGCCTCAGCTTTCCCCACCTGTTTGCTCAGGGCACGGTCCCACCCGGAGCCGGCTCGATCCAGGCGGAGATCTACTTCTCCGAACGGTACCGGCCGCTTCGGGTGCCGCCTGCGAGCCTCATACCGCGCGTCGTTGCCGACCTGAGGCGGTCCGGTGTGCTCCGACCAGAGGATCGGATCACTTTCCGCGAGGCGCGCGTCGTCCCCTTTGCGAACGTCATCTACGACTTGGACCGTGCCACCGCTCTGCAGGAGGTGCGCGACCATCTCGGGGAGACCGGGCTCCATGCGTGCGGCCGGTACGGGGAGTGGGACCACGCCTGGACCGACGAGGCGTTCCTCAGCGGGGAGCGTGCTGCCGAGTCAGCCCTGCGCGGGTGACGCCGACGACTCAGCGCCCTGCGAGTCGCGCGACGATCGGGGCAGTTGACTCTGGGTCGCCGGAGAGCTTGAAGTAGCTGATACTAAACCGCTCGCGCAGTTCGACGAGGCGATCCGCGCAGGCGTCAAGGCTACCAACCAAAACCGCGGGCGACCGACTGTAGAGGTCGGGCTCTGCATCCAGGAATCGCGCGAAGCCGGTGTTGCTCTCGACTGGTAACTGAACGCGGTCGGTGATCCTGCAGTCGTAGATGGTGAACTGGAGCTCGACGTCGTCGATCGATCGGCCCGCTGTTACGAGCGTGTCACGGATCACCACGACCTTGGCTGCGACGGCGTCCTCGCTGAGATCCCGCGCCGCCTCCGGGCCCATCGCGGCGACGTTAAGGCGGGCATGGATGCCGATGATGTCGGCCTCCCGGGCCGCAAGCTCCAGGATGCGTCTGCCGCCGCCGCCGATCAGGATCGGGGGGCGAGGCAACTGTGTTGGCCGAGGCAACCCTTCGAGCGAATCCACCCGGTAGTGCCGCCCAGTGAAAGAGAACGGCGACGGGGCAAAGAGGCCCTTGATTATCCGGATCGTCTCCTCGAGCCGCTCAATCCGGACGCCCGGCGGGTCGAAGGAGATGCCCGCTGCGCTGTAGTCGCGTTCCAGCCAGCCTGCGCCCAGGCCGAGTTCGAGCCGTCCGCCGCTGAGCAGGTCGATCGTTGCCGCCGCCTTGTGCAAGAGCACGGGGTGACGGAGGTCGTTGTTAAGGGCGAGCGAGAGCACACGAAGCCGGCTCGTCGCTTCAGCGATCGCGGTCATCGCCGTCATGGTCTCCATCACCCAGCCGCCGGTAAGGTGTTCGGATACCGAGATGGAGTCGAACCCCAAGTCCTCAACTCGGCGCAGGCGGTCGCGCCATTGAGCGATCCGGCCATCAGGGACCGGCATCGGGGCGATGAAGCGGAACGGTCGAGTCATCCGCGGCCTGTCACGCGACCGTCTCGAAACGGAGGGAAGGCAGAGGAAGTACGAGCCGACCCTTCCACGTCCCTGTCCTGGCCAAGTCGGCCCGGATCTCGTCGGCCCAAGTCCAGGCGAGGACCACGATCTCGTCAGGCTGATCGTCCGCGAGGGCCGCGGTGGCACGGACGGGAATCCCGGACCCCGGCAGGCACCGGCCCTGCTTGCTCGGGTCTCGATCAACGGTGTAGGGCAGCAGACGGGAGTCCACACCGGCAATTCCCAAAAGGGTCACTGCTCGGCCCGGCGCCCCGTAGCCCGCCACCCGCGTCCTTCGTGCAGCCGCGTCCTCGAGGTGCTCCCGGAGTCGGGTCCCGCCGTCGCGAGCGCGTTCGCCAAGCCGGGCGAATGTCGCCGGTTCATCGAGTCTGGCCGTCCGATCTCGGACGAGGAGACGCTCGATCTCCACTTGCTCGATAGGCCCGCCTCCGCGCAAACGCGCGAGAACCTGGATGGAGCCTCCGTAAACCGCCGAGAGGCGAGCCGCCGCCACGTCCAGGCCGTGCCTGCTGAGGAGCGCACGCAGGGTGCTCAGCGACAGGTAGGCGCGATGTGCGTGACTGAACGCGTCGAACTGGCCATCCTCCACGAGCGTGGCGAGGTCATGAAACTCGACTGCGAGCCATCCATCAGGAGTGAGGATCTCGCGGATCGCGGCGGCGAGCACGTCGAGGTCATCGACGTGTGAAAAGACATGGTTCACGAGCACGAGCCCGGCGAGACGACCTCGAGCCGTCAAGCTGGTCGCCTCGTCCGCTCCGAATTGGGTCGTGATCGTGCGGATTCCGGCGGCGTTCGCCGCCCGGGCGAGGTCTGTGCTCGACTCGAAGCCGAGGACGTCCAGGCCGGCTTTGAGGAAGTGCTCTAGGAGCGCACCGTCTCCGCTGCCGACATCGACCACTAGTGGGTCGGCAGCGGGGCTGACAAGGGCGAGCAGGTTCTCTGACCATGACTGGAGATGGGAGGCCATGGAACCCGGCCGACGGGTCGTGTGACCGTGGATCCGGCTCTGGTATTGCGGGATCACCTCTGGCTGAGGGTCGAGCCAGCCGGCGCCCCGCGAACGCGGCGGCTGAAGGAGCGCGCATGAAGTGCAGAGAGAGAGACAGAGGGGCGCTCGCGGAATTGAAGCCGCCTCACTCGGCGGCACAGGCTCGTCGAGCACCGACTGCATGCCGAGATCCAGCACTGGTTCGGTCAGGGTCCCGCCGCACGAGCGGCACGCTCCTCGCGAGCCTTCCATATCCACCCCGCTGAGCCTGATCTCAAATGGCGCCGGCGCCTCGCAGGATACGGGTCGACTACCCAAGAAGCTGCGCCCCCGACCGCGGACCGCGGAACCTGAGATCGTGGTCAAGCTTGCCCGCCGCCTGAAGTAACTGGATCTGGGCGATCCGCTGGTAGCGTGGTCCTTCGACGTCCTGAAGCGTGAGAGTGTGAGCCTTGAACGCCGCGTACAGCTCCTCGGCGCCACTACGTGCAGTCCACTCGGCGCGGAATCCGACTGCTCGCGTGAAGGCGTCGCAGTTCACGCGGTAGTCGCGGGCGTCGGGCGATGCGCCGGCCGCGATCTCGACCTGGCAGCCCGGGACGACCTCCGCCACGATGCGGGCGAGATCGCGGATTTGGAAGTTCTCGCTCGTCGAGCCCACGTTGAACGCCCGCCCGCCGACGACCTCACTGGGCGCATCCAGCGTGACGATAAAGGCCTGCGCGATGTCGCGAATATGGACGATGGGTCGCCAGGGCGACCCATCGCTCTTGAGCATCACGCGCCCGGTTGCGAAGGCCCATGCCACGAGGTTGTTGAGGACAACGTCGCACCGCAGCCGGGGCGACACACCGTAGGCCGTCGCGTTGCGTAGCGAGACGACGGTGAACAATTGGTCGTTCAGTGCGCGGATGTCGCGTTCGGCGCGGACCTTCGACTCGCCGTACGGCGTGACGGGGCGCAAGAGGGAAAGTTCATCGAGGAGTGACCCGTCGCCTGCGCCGTAGTTGCTGCACGATGAGGAGAAGAGGAAGCGTCGCACGCCCGCTTCGCGTGACAGCCTCGCCAACCGCACCGTCGCTTGGTGGTTTACCTCGTACGTCAGGACCGGAGCGAGGTCTCCCAACGGATCGTTCGAGAGGGCGGCGAGATGGACAACGGCATCGAACCCGGCGAGCATGTCGGCCGTGACGTCCCGAATATCGACGTCGAGTGAAGGTGCGTCTGCCGCTTGAGCTGGATCGCCGAAGTCGCACGCGCGGTACAGGTCCGTATCCAAGCCAACAACGTCGTGCCCCGCCTCGATGAACATCGGCGCCAGCACAGAACCGATGTAACCACGATGACCCGTGACGAGGACCCGCATGTTCTCTCCTTCATCTGGGATGATCATCGGCGGACAAGGCGAAGGCAAGTAATGAATGATGTCGTGGCGCCTTGGGGAACGTCGTCGCTGGGGTCAGAGTCAGCGGAGGTGGGTCGTGGAACCGTCGGAGCTGAGGCGGCTCGGCCGGAGTTCGGTCAAGGTCACCGCGCTCGGCCTAGGGACCCTCCCGCTCGGTGGCCTATACGAACAAGTCGACGAGGACCAAGGTCTTGCGCTTGTCAAGCGTACCTACGAATTGGGCATCCGCTTCTTCGACACGGCCCCTGAGTACGGTGTCGGCCTCTCGGAATGCCGGCTGGGGATGGTGCTCCCGGATCTCCCGCCGGAGTCCATCGTGGTCGCGACGAAGGTCGGCCGGCTCATTCGGCCCGGCTCGCTGCTCGGCAAGACTCGCCAAGTGCTCTGGGAGACGGCGTCGAGCCGGGATCCGAGGAGGCTCAGCCTAGGCGTTCGACGCCTGGCGGACCGGGTCCGCGGCCGTGGTGCAGGCTCGCGCGCGGCCCAGGACACCGACACCGCGCCAGCCGGTCCGTGGCTGGCTGGGGTGTTCGATTTCACCTACGACGGTGTGATGCGGTCTCTCGAAGAGAGCCTCGCCCGGCTACGCCTGAATCGGGTGGCAGTCGTGCACATCCATGACCCCGACTACTACCACGACCAGGCACTTGGGGCCTTCAAGGCATTGGCGAAACTGCGGGACGATGGGACCATTGGTGCCGTCGGAGTGGCCATGAACGTCTCGGAGCCACTTGCACGATTCGCCCGAGAGGAGGAATTCGACTGCTTCCTCGTCGCCGGGCGCTACACGCTGTTGGACCAGACGTCCCTGGGCGACTTGCTCCCCGTCTGCCAGGAGCGTGGTATGAGCGTCATCGTCGGCGGCGTGTACAACAGCGGGATCCTCGCCGACCCCCGACCTGGCACGCATTTCGACTACCAGGCGGCTCCTCGCGCCATCCTTGAGCGAGCCCAGCGAATTCAGGCGGTGTGCGCCCGGTACGACGTTCCGCTCGCGGCCGCCGCGATCCAGTTTCCTTTCGGCCACCCTTCGGTGGCCTCCGTCCTGACGGGCTCTCGCTCGGTGGCGGAGATCGAGCAGAACGTCGCCATGTTCCGTCACCCCATCCCGAACGAGATGTGGGACGAGCTGCGCCGTGCCGGCCATCTCGCCGAGCATGTCCCGACGCCGCGGATCTTCGAGCCCCCAGGGGTCGCTGTCGGGACCCCGGGCTGACACCGACCTGGGATTGCACGGAGGCTGCGGGCGTGGCGGAACACGGTCCGACGACCCGGAGGGCGATCCGGTTGCATCCGGCGAATCGGGATGGAAGACCGCGCCGCTCGCTTGACCCAAGTTGCGCCCGAAGAACCGTCGGGCTCGCGCCCGGGAAACCGTTCGGGGTGCTGCTCCTGAGGATGATCCACTCGTGGCCTGAGCAGCCCAATGCAACTCTCGTAGGACGACCGACGTCAACTCCGCGCCAGCGCGTCGACTCCCACCTCGATTCCGTTGCCGCCGGGCACCGCAAGAAGGGTTCGGAGCTCCCGATGGGGCATACTCACCCGCGTTCGCACTAGGGGAGAACGACCGTTGGAGTTGCGCCGCTTCGTTGCATTGCTCCGCCGCCACTACCGCCTGCTGATCGCCGGCGTGGTGGCGACGACACTCGCCACCTATCTCCTCAGCGGGTTGCTGCCTCGCGCCTATCAGGCTGACGCAATCATCAACGTCGGGCAGGGTCTCAGCTCGGTCAACCCCTCGAGTGACCAGCTCACCGCGGCGCGCAGTCTCTCCGTGACCTACCAGCAGCTCGCCACGACCCGCCCGATCTTGGAGGCGGCGATCGCCAAGGTTGGTCTCGCGGACGACCCGGCTGCGCTCGCCGCACGCGTCGACGCGAGCGCCGACCCGAGCAGCACGCTCCTTACGATCACGATCACCGATAGCGACGCGGGGAGGGCGGCGGCCACAGCCGACGCGGTAGCGAGTGCCCTCGTGGCGGTTTCCCCAACGATCCAGGGGCGAGAGGAGCAGACTCAGGAGTTTGTCGATAGCGAGCTGAAGACGATCGAGGCCGAAATCACGGCGGCTCAGGCGGAATCGGATTCGCTCGTGGCACTGCCCAGTCGTACGGCAGCCCAGGATCTCCGTCTGGCTGCCCTGCAGACGGAGTTGAGCGACCTTCGCGGGACCTACACCACACTTCTCGCCTATAGCACGGATTCCTCGGCCAATCTCCTCACGATCGTCCAGCCAGCCGCAGTCCCGTCCGCTCCGGTCTCGCCGAAGCCGCTCTTCAACGCGGCGGTCGCGGCGATCCTGTCGCTCATCGTCGTGCTCGTCGGGATCGCGCTTCTCGAGCAGTTTGCTGATGCAGTCCGGACGCCGGAGGAGGCGTCGGCTGTGGGTGGCCTCCCCGCCCTGGGGGCCATCCCGAGCATCCCGGCTGCAGCCGGACGAAGCCCGATCTACGGCCTAGTAACGATCATGCAGCCGCGGGCACCGGCGAGTGAGGCGTTCCGGATCCTGCGCGCCAATCTCGAGTTCTCGAGCCCGGACGAGCCGTTGCGCACGATGCTCGTCGCAAGCCCCGGTCCGGCTGAGGGGAAGACGACGATCGCAGCGAACCTGGCTGTCGCGTTCTCGCAGCGCGGACAGCGGACTCTCCTAGTCGACGTCGACTTTCGTCGGCCTGGCCTTCATGAGGTGTTTCGACTCGACAATCTGCAGGGTGTGTCGAGCCTGCTTGCGTCGCGCAACCTCAGGGTTAGCGACGTTGCCCGCCGGAGCGAGGACGGCAACTTCTGGATCGTGACCAGCGGGCCAATTCCTCCCAACCCGGCGGAGCTCGCCGTGTCGCGCCGGATGGCGGAGGTCATTGCGCTCCTCCGCGAGGCTGCCGACTTCGTCATCTTCGATGGGCCGCCGATCCTCGCCGCCGCCGACGCAGCGAGCCTTGCTCGCCAGCTGGACGGCACCATCGTGGTCGTGCAAGCTGGTCGGACTCGACGAGCATCATTGCGGGCCGCGTTGTCCGCCCTTGAGAGAGTCGGGGCCCGAACGCTCGGCACCGTCGTGAACCGCCTTCCTTCGTGGGACGCGCCGACCGCGTACGCCTACGGTGCGAGCGACGCGGACGGCCGTGGAGGCGGGGGGGTGACGGCCGCCGAGTCGGCCAAGAGCGACGTCGCTCCCTGAGGCGGGCAGTGTTCGAGCGAGCTGGGATCGGTGTTCAACCGACCGGTCCAGCGCGGCAGGACAAATCGGGGTCGGGGCAGCCGAGGCTCCGTGAACAACTCTCCACCGGCACGCTCGGCAGCGTCGCGATCGCGGCGCTCCTGGTCCTCGTGGGAGCGTCAACGGCCGTCGATCCGAGGCTAGGTGCACTGGTCGCGGCGATTTCCGTGGCGGCCTGGCTCGCCGCCGACTCGACCCGCGCGGCCTCCGCGTTCCTCCTGGGTCTTGCTGTCATCCTCGTCGGTTATGCGGTCCTAGATCGTGGCTTCGCCCACCTCGGGGCCAACCCAATCTACGTGGGTGAGGTCGTCCTCGGGGTCGGCGTCGTCGCGATCATCGCGCGGGCCAACCGGCTGTCGCTCAGGCCGATCCCCGTGTTGCTCGCCGCCTTCATCGCCTGGGGCGTGATCCGCACGATCCCCTACCTTCCCATCTATGGCGTCGACGCCTTGCGTGACGGAGTGACGTACGGCTACGGCCTGTTCGCGTTCGCGATCATCGTCTGCGTCAATGAGAAACAGATCCCGAAGATAACCGACCTGTATGCGCGTCTTGTCCCGCTCCTTCTGCTCTGGATTCCGATGGGGCTCCTCATCACCGAGTTCGTCTCCGGTGCATTCCCGAGGCTGCCGGGGTCGGATGTGTCGCTTATCGACTACAAGCCTGGCGACGCTGCCGTCCACCTGGCAGGGATCGCGGCGTTCCTCCTCGTCGGCCTCGATGGGGGCCAACGTGCTGCCACCGCCATACGCGAGGTGGGCACGTGGGCGGTCTGGTTGATCGGCGCGGGTGTTGCCGCAATCCTCAATCGGGGCGGGATGCTCGCGCTCACGAGCGTCGGCGCCGTCCTCCTGTTCGCGCGGTCGGCTCGGAGGTGGGCAAGTCTTGGGCTCACGGGAGTGGCGGTCCTCTCGGTCCTGGTCGTTGTTAACCCAAAGATCAGCATCGGCGGGGGCAACCGGACGATCTCCGTCAGTCAGGTGATCAACAACGTGACAAGCGTGGTGTTCGCGAGTCAGGACACGGCCCTCCAGGGGACGAAGGACTTCCGCCTCCAGTGGTGGGAGAAGATCGCCAACTACACCATCGGCGGCCCGTACTTCTGGACCGGGAAGGGCTTTGGCATCAACCTCGCCGACGCCGATGGGTTCCAGGTCACCGCCGACGACTCGCTTCGTGCGCCCCACAATGGGCACATCGAGATTCTCGCGCGGATGGGCGTCCCCGGCCTCGTGCTTTGGGTTCTGCTCCAAGTCGCCTTCGGTGTCGCCCTACTGCGCGCCGGCCTGGCCGCGGGTCGTGTGGGTGCCACCGAATGGACCGGGCGCTTCGCCTGGGTGTTCGTCTATTGGCTCGCGATGCTCGTCGACATGTCTTTTGACCCGTATCTCGAGGGCCCACAGGGGGGCATCTGGTTCTGGGCGATCTTTGGCTTCGGGCTGGTCCTCCTTGACGCCTGGAAACGCACCGAAAGTGACGCGGGAACCCGGATGCGCGCGACAGCCCTCGCCCGTGGCTGACGCCGACGCGGCGCGAGCCAAGCCTGGGCCTCCTCGAGGGATGCCCGATCCGGAGCGCATCCTGCTAATCCATGAGCGCTACCGCCAGCGGGGGGGCGAGGAAGGCGTCTTCGAGGCTGAGGCAGATCTTCTCGAGCGGCACGGCCATCGGGTGGAACGCCTCGCGATCGACAACACGGAGATCCCGGACCGGCCTTCTCCCCGGCAGGCCCTGCACCTGGCGGTCGGGACGGTCTGGTCGCCCGAGGGGGCCCGGCTCGTTGCGCGTGCAACCCGGAGGTTCCGGCCCGAGGTCGTCCACGTCCACAACACGTTTCCCCTCCTATCGCCCGCCGTCCATGCGGCGGCCCATGCTGCCGGCGCCGCGACGGTCCAGACGCTTCACAACTACCGACTCACGTGCCCGGCCGCAACCCTCTTCCGTGATGGCCGGTATTGCGAGGAATGTGTCGGTCGCGTGATTCCGTGGCCAGGCGTCGTGCACGGCTGCTATCGCGGTTCCCGTACCAGGACGGTGCCCGTGGCTGCGCTCATTGCAGTGCATCGCGCCCGGGGGACGTGGCGCCGGGATGTCGATCGGATCATCGCCCTCAGCTACTTTCAGCGAGGCGTCCTGCTCCGGGCGGGTCTCGATCCGGCGCGCGTGGTGATGAAGCCGAACTTCGTTAAGGATCCCGGCGAGGGTGGAGCGCACGCTGGGACCTTCCTGTTTGCAGGTCGTCTTGCTCCGGAGAAGGGTGTCGCGGTCGTCCTCGACGCCTGGGCGACCGGGATCCTCGTGCCGTGCCGGGTCGTCGGCGACGGGCCGCTCGAGCACGATGTCCGGCGCGCCTCCGCGGCCTCCTTGATCGAGCCAGTTGGACGCCTTCCGAATCACGCCGTGCTCGCCGAGATGCGGGACGCCCGTGCTCTAATCCTGCCCTCGATCTGGCCCGAGGGTGGGTTCCCGTTGGTGGCGATCGAGGCGTTCGCAAACGGGCTCCCGATCATCGCGTCCCGGATCGGGAACCTGTCCGAAGCGATCAGAGACCGGCAGACAGGCCTCCTCTTCGAGGCCGGTGATGCCCGAAGCCTCGTCGCCGCGGTCCGAACTGCAATCGAGGCGCCGGACGCTCTCCGAGCGATGGGGCGGGCCGCCCGCGAGGAGTACCGCGACCGGTATGCACCAGACCGCGCGTACGAGCATCTCCTTGGCGTCTACAGCGAAGCGATTGCCGTGCGGCGGGCAGCCTCGGCCACGTCACGCGGATAGGCGTTGAATCGCCGAAGGTCCGGCTCGGGAGTGTTCGCGCCGCCCAGGAGGGCGCGGCGGGGCCGCCGATCGTGGTGTTTCGTCGATGCGACGCGTTCGAGAAGGCCGCCAACCGGCGTCCCGCCGCTGTGGCCCGCCGCGAACACGTGCCGGCCCACCCCGGCACAGTTCACGCGATCGAGGACGGCAAGGGTCGCCCGGCAGCTGTGGGCGTCGGGTGGCACCTGCAGGCGGGTCTCCGGGCCCGACCTGATCCTCGCCCTCCTCGATTGGTTCGCGCCGCATCCGTCCAGCGGACATGGCCTGAGCTCGCCATCGTCGAGGAGGAGAATCAGGGCCAAGCGCTCGCGCGAGTGCCATGATGCGGGCGGCTCAGACTCGCGTCGGCTTGGGATGTCGGGCCATCGTCCGCTCGAGTCGGGTTGCTGCACTTCGTGCGCGCCGAAGCCGTCGTCGGCGACGATCACTTTGAGGTTCGTGAGCGTCTTGTTCAGTGAGCTTCGAAGATCCCGATCGACGGATGAGCTCGCTCCCGCCGCCAGCGCAGGAACGCCTGCCGGGCGACGAGTAACTGCGGCGGGATCATGAGCAGTCCCAGCCGGCGAAGGAGCGCTCCACCCGACGGCGCCCCGCCGAGGCTTGCCAGAGTCAGGCGAGTGCCGGACCGCCATTGTTGAGCCTGGAGGAAGATGCCTCCGTAGGCGAAGCGCGCGTACAGCTGGTACCGATCGAGTGCTTCATTCGGCAGGCCGATCCGAGTTGCGACTCGCTTCTGGGTCGCTAACACTTCGGCCAGCATAAGCGGCAGATCCTTGCTCGCGTTGCGCGGGTGGAGCCGCCAGTAGCCAAGCGGGCGCGGGATGTACCGAAAGTGGCCCTCCGACGCCAAGAGCAGGTACAGCTCGTAGTCCTCCAGGCGGCTGTGCTCGTTCCAGCCGAAGCGGACGACGGCGGACCTCCTGAAGGTGACAGTGGAGTTGAGCGGGACGGAGCGGAAGCGGAAGAGGTCATCGAGCGACAGATCCGGGATGTGGTATCGGTGCACACGCCGGCCAAGATTGACGAAGCTTCGGTCATTGTTCGGTTCGAGATCGGCCGCCAGCCTGGCGCGACCTGGCTGCGAGGATCCCCACACGCTGAGAACCCGATCGTCCGGGTCGACGATGTAGTGGTCGCCAAAGGCCATGCTCGCCGTGCTGTCCTCGCCCAGCGCTTGGACCGCGACGGCGAGCCGGTCCGGATGCCACATGTCATCGGACGCCAGGTAGGCGAACAGCGTGCCGGATGTACGCGCCAGACCCTTGTTCAACGTCGCCGATAGTCCGCGGTTAGGCCGCGCCACGAGTTCGGTAGGGACGGGCGCCTCCGCGAGAACCCGCTCGATCGTTCGAACTCGAGTCGTCATTCGAGCCGTCGTCGATGACCAGAAGCTCATCGGGGAGCCGCGATTGAGCGAAGATGGACCGGAGCGCACGCTCAACGTAACGCTCGTGGTTGAAGGACGGCACGACGACCGCCACCCGCTCGCGCCGCTCATCGTTCGGGCGTCCGCCCTCACGTCCATCGCGTGCCGCAGTGCGAGCCGCCGACTGCTCTTGATCCTGAGCACGGTCCATCGTAGCCCTCCGAGGCGACGGGCAATCCGGCATTGACTATCGCCTATCTGCGCAAGCGCGACCGATACCCTCTCACTCTCGAGCAAGGCACGCCAAGGAGCACTTAGGTCGGAGTGGCCCCCCCCTCCGCAATGGACGTGTCATATTCCGCGGCCTTGGCGCGTGGGTCGTGAAGTCCGAGCCCGGGCACTTTGCTGACTGCCCAGTGAGCCAAGCACAGGTAACACTGCGCCCGCTCTGTGCGCGTGAGCGGCGCTCGCCTGATGGCTCGAACGAATGCGGCAACTTGCTCGACACGCATCCGGAGCGAGAAGTGGCGCCACCAGGGCGAGCGGCGGGGATCGAGCACGATCGCCTCGTGCACTCGATCCTTGCGCGCCGCCGAGAGTTGGCCCGGGTGGGTCCGCCTGAGGTACATCGGACCCTGGACGCAGGCAAACCTGCCGTGCAGGCTCAATTCGCTGAAGATGACGCGCTCTGCCCACGGGAACGTGAGGTGCGGTTGGATGCGGCGCAAGACGGCGGTTCGGACGACGCCATAGGTGTTCTGGCCCCCGCGCACGACCAGCAGCTCCCAGAAGCGGACGTGTGGCTCAGGCGCGTCGAGCGTGAAGCGCCCCACCTCCCGGGCGAGGATGCGTCCATTGCTGTCCGTGAGGATGGTCTCGCCGTAGCAGTAGACGATCCCCGGGTCCGCGTCCAGCACTGCCACGCAGCGATCGAGGTAGTCCGGCGCGAACCGATCATCATCCGATGCCCACATGAAGTACTCGCCGCGAGCCGCAGCAGCGACACGGTTGTGGTTCCAGGCGAGTCCGTGGTTCTCGTCGCTACGGAGCACCGTCACGCGAGCGTCCCGGGCCGCTGCCCGGCGACAGATCTCGGGCGTCGCGTCCGTGGAACCGTTGTCGGAGATGATGAGCTCGAGGTCGGTGAAGGTCTGGCCGAGGAGGCAGTCAATCGCCTCTTCGAGGTACTCAGCTCCATTGAAGGTGGGAAGACCGATCGAGAGCCGAGGGGGTCGCGAGAGACCCGTGGGATTCCCAGCGCCCCGGCCGTCCTCCGCGCCCGTCATCGCGCCGGCCCAACCAGCTGGCGCAGGGTCGTGATTGGTTCAGGATCGCCGAAACAACCTCGGTCGCAGTGTGCACGGAAGTTCGCATCAAGGCCTTCAGCGTGAGCGCCGCCCCGGCGGTCCTCGGGTTGCCGAGGCATGCGCGAGGAGGATTTCGAAGGCCACGCTCGGCAAAGGCCGCGGCGAGGCTGACCGTTGTCGTGGTCTTGCCGCTCCCGCATTGTCACTGAAGAACGCCACCGTTCGCACCTCAGCGATCGCTTTCGACCCGACGCACGAGCCCATCGAAGAAGTCGTCCGACGCCAGGGTCGCGCTCGTCGGAGTCTCCAGCAGGAAGTCCGGCGCGGTGTTGCCAGGCTGACGACTCTGAGGGTGAGCGGCTGGTCCCTCTTCAGGCTCGCTTCTCGAAGGGGCCAGTCCCGCAGCCAACGCTGGCGAGGCGGCACGCCGGACAGCCTCGAGGTTGAGTGCGGAGGTGCCTAAGGTCTCCCCCGGAGCCGGCCTTGACGTCGGACCCGTTGCCAGGTTCGAAGCGGGCCCGTCGCGCCCTGAGACGCGCGGGGTTGGAGGCCCGGATGTCGGCGCGCTTCCTGAACGCATCGTTGCACGACCTTCTCCAAGCCGCCCAACAGGTGCCAACCTCAGAGTGGCCTGAAGGGCCTCCCCGGCCGCGGCATCGGGTCCTGAGATCTGCCTAGCCCTCGACCGTGAGATCCGGCTGGGAACAAGCTGGCCAAGAAGTCCCCGGACAGCCGCGAGCGGCCGTCTCGCCGCCGCGTCATACCTCCCCTGCGGGTCGAGGTCCAGAACTTGCACATTCGACGGCCCGGTCTCGAGGGGCGCCGATCCCGGAGTCGATTCTGCCGACGGGGGCTCGGCACCCCGTTCGTTTCCGGGAAAAGACTGCGGACTCACGTTCGTGCACTCGTGATCATGCTTTCCGAGAGATCGTCACACCTCGCACTGTACAGGCTTGGGACAACTGATTTGCCTCTGGCTAACCCGTGGGTGGTGCGCTCTCGCACCTCGAATGGCAAAGGTTCCGTCGTGGCGATCGCTGGGGGATCGGACCTGCGCGACATCGGCGGCCGTCCCGCCAATCGCTGACTCCTCGACTCTGAAGGTGCCCGATTGGCTCGGCGGTTGCCGAAGACGTTCGCGTCGCCGCCTGCTAGGTGGCGTGGCCGTCGTCCAAGCGAAGCACGATCCACCTCCCGCCGGACATTTCGCTCATCTTGGAATGGGGCGCGCCAAGTCAGGGGGTTGGTATAGACCTGGGTGACGGGGGACTCAGTGAGGGGGCGGAGTGATCAGGACCGGCGTCGGATTCGGGGTCCGCCCGGGCGTCGGGCTCGGGAGCGGGGTCGGCGTCGGATTCGGGGTCCGCCCGGGCGTCGGGCTCGGGAGCGGGGTCGGCGTCGGATTCGGGGTCCGCCCGGGCGTCGGGCTCGGGAGCGGGGTCGGCGTCGGATTCGGGGTCCGCCCGGGCGTCGGGCTCGGGAGCGGGGTCGGCGTCGGATTCGGGGTCCGCCCGGGCGTCGGGCTCGGGAGCGGGGTCGGCGTCGGCGTGGCCGCGAGGGCCGCGCTCGGGACAGCGATTGCCGTTGCCTGGGGCGATCTCGTTGGCGAGGCCGCACCGACAGCACTGCCCTCGGGTGTCCTTCCAAGCGTCGCGACGAGTCCGAAGATGAGGATGCCCAGCAGGCCCACGACCAATAGAGCGGCACCGCTGTCGCGCCGACGAGTGTTTCGCGGCGCAACGTCCGCCGAGACATGCGCTGGCGCGTCAGCCGACGAGGACGCGCGCGCGGCGGCTGTGGCCACGGCGTCCCGGCCACCGACAGACGCCGGGCCAGACGCCATCGACTCTGACGCCGGAGCGGTTGTCGGTGTCACGGCCAGCGTGGCCGGTAGATGGACGCGAGCCGTTGCGGGTGGAGGCCCGGCCCCCGAAGCGGCGACCTGCGCGGTTGGAGCCACGGGCATGGGCTTTCCCGCTGACGGAGCCGCTCGATGGGCTGGATTGAGCGGCGCTGCCGGCTCGAGTTTCAGCGCAGATTGGAGCAGTTCCGTTGCAGCGGCATCGAACTTGGCTGCCTGCTTTGCCCTCACTCGGGCGAGCGGTCCGGAAACAAGCCGGACGAGGAGGCCGCGCGCGGCCGCGAGCGGTTGCCTCGACTCGGCCCTATGTTGCGCGGGCAGGCGGACGACTACGGAGGGAGGTCGCGGTCCGTCAATAGCTGAAGAAGCCGGTGCCTGGGACGGCTCCGCAAGAGACGGTGCAGTGACTAGCGCACTACCGTGCGGGTCGCTTTCCGGATCCACGCTGGCCGGCAACCGGGACCGGTGGCCGGCCGCGTCGGGATGTCGCGATCTTCGAAACCGCTCGCACTCGCTGAAGCGTGGAGTCAGGCAGTACGTCGCCTGGCGGGTTGCATCCGCGGTCGCCAGCCGCTTCTGGGCGAAGCACCGGTGCGCAGGGTCGGGGACTGTGTAATGCGTATGGCGATCGAACGGGAGCCCAAGCAGCGGACAGGCAGGTCTTTCGGTCAGGTCGAGCTCGACATCAGCCATCGCAACAATCCCAGTTGCCTCGTCCCTTCGGGCCCGCTACAAGATGCAGCCTGCGGTCGTACCCGCGATTTGGCAACTCCGTCCGCCGCTGTGGGCTTCGGAGTAGCCGCAGGCCATTCTTTGACCGCAGCCAGACCGCCGTCACGACCAAAGATTTCGAGGAAGGACACAGTCTGCCGGCGCCGGCCATACGATGAGCCAGACGGGCTGCCACGCCCGGCCAGCCCGGCGCCGTCAGTGACTCCACTTGGCTCGCAGCCCACCGGCGCGCGCTGCATGAGCATCCTCGTTAATTGTTGTTCAGCACGCAGAGTCGCGCTTGCCGCGATCGTCCCATCAGGACGTCAAGTCACCGAGGCGCACAAGGAGCTCGGCAGCGACCGCCCGGTAGTCGCCTGCCACCTGGCTCGACGGGGCGTACATCGTGATCGGCAGATGGAATGACGGCGCCTCAGCGATGCGAACCGCCTCGCGCACCCCGTGGTCGAGCACAACCCTACCGAACTGGGTCCGCAGCCGGGCCATGACCTCGCGTGCGTGCAGTGTGGCGTTCACCCGGCAGGCGACGATGCCCAGGATCTCCACCCGCGGGTTGACCTGCCGTCGCGCACGCTCGATCGACGCGACTACGCTCGCCACCCCCGGCATCGCGAGCGCGTGGGCTTCGGCGGGGATCACGACGCAATCGCCGGCGACAAGCGGGGCGAGCGACAGGTACCCGAGCGTCGGGGGCGTGTCGACGAGAATGAGGTCCCAGTAGTCCGGCAACCGGCGAAAGGCGCGGACAATCGCGAGCCCCGTGCGGTTCTCGGTGTCCTCCCCGGATGAGATGAGGCTGGGGCTGGCTGGGATGAGGTCCACACCCGGCGCGGTCGAACTTGTAATGAGATCCGAGACGCTGATGCCGCCCTTCGAGAACGACACAAGCCCTACGGACGACTCGCGGCCGCCGAGCCACATGGTCGCCGAGCCCTGGGGGTCGAGGTCGATCACGAGGATTCGAAGGCCGCGCTCGGCAAAGGCCGCGGCGAGGCTGACCGTTGTCGTGGTCTTGCCGCTCCCGCCCTTGTTATTGGAGAACGCGATCGTGCGCACCTTAGCGATCGCTTTCCGCCCGACGCACGAGCCCGTCGAAGAAGTCGTCGGACGCCGGGGTCACGCTCGTCGGTGCGCGGATCAGTGAGCTGGGCGCTGTCTCGCCGGGTTTGCGGCGGCGTCGCGCAAGCAGTGATCCCTGCGCGGGCGCATTGTCCGAAGTTGGGGATCGCCACGCGGCCAAAGTCGGCAGGGCAACCAACGCAGGCCTGCGCTTCGACCGTCTCGTCACTCCGCTCTCGTGCCCGGACGCGACCTCGGGCGGGACGATGGATCGAGGAGGCATCTGGTCCGCGCCGTTCGGCGCCGGAGATGGTGCGACGAGTGAAAGTCCTGTCGGTACCCCCGACTCTCGCTTCGCCGGCGGGTTCATCGCCAGGCGCCGGCAACTCGGCTGGCAACACGGATCTTCACTCTCTCCACTCTACAGGGTCCCGCGCTCGGAGGCCGACCTCGTGGCAAACGTGGTCCGTGCGCGCACCGCGATTTCGGGATCAGCGCCGGCGCGATGGCCTTATCGGCTGCATCAGCTGAGGCGACGGCGTCGACTCAGTAACCCCAAGCCCGCAGGCCTAGAAGAGGTCGCTGATCCGCACCGGGTGGCCGAAGGCAGTGAGGGCGGTCTGGAGCTGGTTCTGGATAGCAGTGTGTTGACGCGAGACGTCAGCCTCTGGAACCCGTGCCGATGACTCCGAGGTTGAGGCGTCCAGCACGCCGCCACGAAGCCGGGCTGGGACGCGAGGGCGAGGCCTTGCCGCGTCGATCTGGAGGCTCGAACGGGGCAGAAGCCACTGCGCGAGCCGCAGCGCCTCGAGAAACTGCGGCCTGACCGAGATGCGACCCGCGAGAACCGTATCCGCCTCGAAGCCGGGGGGAGCTGGGCTCGACGACTGGGTCACGCAGCCTCCTGCGGGGTCAATATCCCTACGGGTCCGGCCGCGGTCCCCGTGAGTCCCGCCACATGTTGGCCCACGGAGTCCAGAAGTACGCCCGGACTCGGTACGGCCGTACGATGACCTCCGGGTACCGATCTGGTGCAGGCAAGCACCTCTTCGTCGGCCGATGGTGCGGCTAGGGAGGGTCCAGAGCCCCGTTGGTACGCCCCGAGTACTGGACTGGGACCCAACCGAGGTGCATGCTACGTGGTGCGTACAGGGTCCAATGGCAGGGTTACTCGCGCCATGCGGCTCCGTCGCGTTGGTGTCATCCGCGACGCATCTGCGCCGCACGTATCGGGGACAGGAGATCGATGGAAACTACCAATCCGCGCCGATGGCGCGCACGGGTGCTGAGTCTCGGAGCGGCGCTCGCGCTGGTCGCGCTGCTCCTGCCTGCGACGGCGGGAGTCGGGCTAGGGGCAGCCGATCCAACTGTCAACGTTACCCTAATCAAGGTCATCTGCCCGACCTACAGCGTCGTGCCGGCAAACACGGACCCGAGCACCAATGACGCGACTGGCGGCCACTGGAGCGAGCTCAACACAACGGAGTTCCAGTCAGGCCCCGTCTCGTCAACGGACGTGCCGGTTGGGTGTGCGCCGGCGTCCGGCTGGACGTTCAACCTCTACGCCGGTGCGGCTGGCAGTGCCTCCGGTAGTCCACTCTTCACCCCGGTGACGGGTCCGGATGGTTCGGTGGTCGTTCCAGTCCCGGCAGACCTGGTCTCTGCCACCGAGGAGGCCGATGGCCTCGAGGTTTCCGAGGTCACGCAGCCCGACTCCGGCTACGGCTTCGGTGCGCTTCGCTGCTATAACGACAAGCTCTATGGCGACAACCAGGAGGTCATCTGGAACGCTACTGATGATTCAGTCCCACTTGTATGCATCGCATACAACGTGGCCTCTGCGCAGCTCACGCTCGTCAAGAGCGTCGTCGGAAATGCCTCGCCATCCAACTGGACGCTGACGGCCAGCGGCCCGGTCACGATCTTCGGCAAGACCGGTGACCCCGCGATCACAAGCGCCGTCGTGATCCCGGGAACCTATAACCTGTCCGAGTCAGGATCCGTCCCGAACTACGCCAACGGCTCAGGCTGGCTATGTGGCCCGACCCAGACGGAGACCGCCGGCGCAGCGGTCACTTCCCTTGTGAGTAGTGTCAGCCTCAGCGCCGGTGACAACATCACGTGCACGATCACGAACACGTATGCGCCTTCGCCGAACCCATCGCCGTCACCGACCCCGCCGCCGACGCCGACGAGCCCTCCGTGCACGGCCGCGAACAACTGCACTTCTGGACGCCGCCGCCGAGCCCGTCGCCGACGCCGACGCCAACGCCAACTGCCAGCGTCGCGCCGTCGCCGAGCCCGTCGCCGACCTCGACGGTCGAGGCGGCCACGAGCAAGCCGCACGTGACCCCGCCGCCAACCTCCTCAGTGGGTGGCACGCAGGCGGATCATCCAGCAGGACTTGCTCGTCCTGCTGGCCCTGGCCGGCCTCCTCGCCAGCATCTCTTCCTGACGCCGGTCCCGGCACGGGCCCGCCGCAAGCGGTAGCCCTCGCCGTCACACTAGGCTGTCCCCGAGACGCTCGAACGCCGGGGCCCGGACGACCGGGCCCCGGCGTTTCGATTTCCGGGGGCTGATCCCGGCTAACCGGACGAATGGCGTCATGCGGTATGTGCGAGCCCGCGCGGATCGCCTCGCGCCGAGCCCACGCTCCATGCGCGGACTTACCGCGCGGGGTGCGACGCGCCGGGGTGCGGCGGTGCGCGGAGTAGACGCGGGCGCCGGAGACTAAGTGCCGGGGGCGGGGTGACCACGACCGGTGCGAACGGAGTGCGGGGTCGGGGTCGGAACGGGGTCGGTGGCGGGGTCGGCTGAGCCGTCGGCCGCGGAGTCGGCCGGACCGTCGACTTGGGGTCGGGGTGGAGGCGGCGCCGTCGGGAAGGCGGCGAAGGGCTCGGTGTCGCGGTCGGGACGGGCGTGGGCGACGGGCTGGGGAACGGCGTCGGCGCGGGGGTTGCCGAGCGAACGCGGTCGGCGTCGGCGACGGGCTCGCCACGACCGGCGGCGTGGACAACGGCGAGGCGGTCGGTGGGGCAGCCACGACAGTGCCTCCAGCCGGCGACCGTCCGGGTGACACGACAAGGCTGTAGACAAAGGCCCCGAGGATGATCACCATCAGGATGACGGCGGCGTCGCGCCAGAGACGGCGTCGCGGCGAGACGACTTCCGTGACCGCCTCAGGCTCGACCTCACGCCAGGTAGGGCGTGGCGGCGAGATGTCGGCGGTGGCCACGGGTGGCTCTGCGTCACGCCGGGAACGGCGCCTCGGCGCGAAATCTGCGGGGGCCGCATCCGGGACGGTGGAGGCCACGCTGGTTGGCCCGGCCATATCCGGGGCCGTCGTCGGGATCGTCGACGATGCGACGAGCGGCTCCACGCTCGCCGCTACGCTGGACCGGTAGGCCACCGCATCGGGGTGCTGGGAGCCGCGGAAGCGCTCGCACTCCGGGAACCGAGATGTCAGGCAGTTCGTCGCCTGGCGAGCCGGGTCGGCGGTCGCCAGCCGCTTCTCCGCGAAGCAGCGATGCGCCGGATCCGGGAACGTGTAGTGCGTGCGGCGATCGAACGGGAGCCCAAGCATCGGGCAGGAGGAGACTTCGGTCAGGTCGATCGCGTCGTCAGCCATCCCGACAATCCAAGCCGCCTCGTACGCTCGGACGGCCTACCGACCTGCGAAGACGCGTCGGTGCGTTCCGTCCCGACCGAGTCTCTCGCGCCGGATGGTGATCCCGCGACGGCCCAGAAGTACCGCCCGGGGTGCCGTCGGCCCTTACACCACGGCCTGACCCGGCTGCGGCGCGTGGACCACGACGTCGCCCAGGCCGCGCACAGTGAGCTCGTCGCGGAGCTGGACCGGGCTCCCCGCGAGGAGCGGGAAGGTGCCGTAGTGGATCGGCATCACGTCCTTCACACCCAGCAGCTCCACGGCGAGCGCCGCCTCGCGCGGCCCCATGGTGAAGTGGCCGCCGATCGGCAGGAGCGCGAGGCTCGGCCGGTACAGGTCGCCGATGAGGCGCATGTCCCCGAATACGTTCGTGTCGCCCGCGTGGTAGATCGTGTAGCCGTTCTCCAGGCGGACCACGAACCCGGCCGGCTCGCCTAGGTAGAGCGTCGTCTCGGCGCCGGGGTTCCAGTCACCGGCGGAATGATCGGCGCCGACCATCGTGACGCCGATCTCGCCGAAGGCGAAGGTGCCGCCCTTGTTCATGCCGGTCAGGGCGTCGGCGCCGCCGGGCAGGCGGCGCGCCAGCCACAGGCTCATCTCGTGCATGCAGGGCCAGGTCGGGCGAAGCCGGCTCGCGAGTGCGATCGCGTCACCCATGTGGTCGCCGTGACCGTGGGTCACCAGCAGCAGGTCGCACGACGTAACGGCCGCGGCAGCTTTCGGGCTCTTCGGGTTGCCGAACCACGGGTCGATCAGGATGGTCTTCCCTCCCGGGGTCCTGACCTCCACGCAGGCATGGCCGTACCAAGTGATCGTGGTCGCAGGGTCGAGTCCCATTCGCGGCACCTCCGGGATCATCGTACTGAGCTGCCATGGCGCTCGCGAGGGCTCCTGGCCCCCTGCCCCGTTCCGCCGGCGAGACCCATGCTCCGGGCCGACTACACTCCTCCGGATGCCTGCCCAGCAGATCGCGCGCAACCTGGCCTTCGTGAACTGGACCGTGCTCGCCAGCCTCGCGGTGGGGACCATCGGGGCCGTCGTCCTGCTCCGCCTGTGGACCGACGCCACGAAGGGGTACCTGGGCTTTACCGCCCTCTGCGCGGCGGCCTTCGGGACGCTGGCCTGGCTCTCCGACGGCGCGCTCCCGTCGGTCGCAGGATCGGGGTCGCCGGTCACGGTGGATCCGACGTGGAACTCCCTGCGCTCGGCGCTGCTGGCGCTCCTCGCGCTGGGGTCGCTCGTCTACTCGATCGCCCTCTTCCGGGGTGGGCGCGCGCCGATCATCGGGATCGGGACGCTGGTAGCCGGCATCTGCGCGCTCGCCGCCGGGGCGCTCACCTGGGGCGGTGGCCCGATCGGGGCAGCACCGCTGGCGGTCCAGCTGCTCGTCCTGGCGAGCGCGACGGGCGGAACGTTCGCCGGCATGATCCTCGGCCACTGGTACCTCGTCACGCCGAAGCTGTCCATCGGGCCCGCGTTGCTGCTGACGCGGGTGCTGCTGTGGGTGGTATCGATCCAGGTCGTGCTGTTCGGCGTCTGGGTGGGCCTGGGGGCCGGGCAGAACCTGGCCCCGTTCGCGCCACTGACCGGGCCGTGGGCGCTCTTCGTCTGGCTGCGCCTGCTCGTGGGCCTCGTCTTCCCGCTGGTCGTGACGTGGGCCGCGGGGCAAACCGTCAGGACCCGCTCGATGGAATCCGCGACCGGCCTCCTCTACATCGACGTCGGGGCCATCGCGGCTGGAACGATCCTGGCTGCCGGCCTCTACTTCGGCACCGGCCTGCTGGTCTGAGGAGGGCAGGAGATGCAGGTCCGGGTTCGCCTCTTCGCCCGTCAGCGCGAGTTGGCGGGCACGCGAGAGCTCACGGTCGAGCTCGACGATGGCGCGACGATCCGAGATGCCTGGGATGCCATCGCCCGCCAGGTTCCCGCGCTCGCGTCGGGACGGCCATTCGTGCGGTTCGCGCGCAACGGCGACTACGCGGACGCCGGGACGCCACTCGCAGAGGGCGACGAGATCGCCTGCATCCCCCCGATCAGCGGTGGGGCGGGGGAGCCGGGCGGCGTCGAGGCCGACTCGGTGATCCGACGCTTCGAGCTTCGCGCGGAACCTTTCCCGGCCTCGCTCGCCCGCGAGCTCGCCGACGCCGTGGCCACGCCCGCCGACGGCGCCGTCGTGATCTTCGAGGGCCGCACGCGGTCGACGCCGGGCACGCCCGCACCGGGTGAGGAGGCCGAAGCCGCCCGGCACGTCGGCGGCACCGTCGAGTCGCTCGAGTACGAGGCCCTGGAGCCCCTGGTCCGGCGAACGTGGGACGCGATCGCGGACGAGGTGGCCGGCCGCTTCGGCGTCCGCCGGCTGGCGATCGTGCACCGCACCGGCGACGTTCCGCTGGGCGAGACGAGCATCATCATCGTTGCGGCCGCCCCGCACCGGGACGCGGCGTTCGCCGCGGCCCGCCACGCGATGGACGAGACGAAGGCACGTGCCCCGATCTGGAAGGCCGAACGGTTCGCCGACGGGCACGTATGGATCGGGGAGCCGGCCCGAACTGATGGCGGAAGGGAGCGGCAGGCATGACGGGGACGATCGGCGTGGAAGCCTGCGTCGGCCGCCCGGGCGCGGTTCGATGACGGACCCCGTGGCGCAGTCCCTGGAACGGGTTCTCCGCCTCGCGGCGGACCTCGCGGCGAGCGTGGGGTGCTCGGGCTCGGGTTTCGACCACACTGGCACGCGAGCGGTCGATCCTGCGCCTGTTCGGTGTCTCCGGCCTGGACCGGACCGATCTGCCCCTCGCGTCGGCAGTCATCGAGCGCGCCCTGGGGGACGATCCCGGACGCCTTGCCGGGGGGATTGCCCTTCCGTTCGCGATCGCGCTGCTCGAGTACGACGTGACACCGCAGCAGCTGGCGCTCGACGTCACGAGCGGGGCGATCGACCTCGCCTTCGAGGCACTCGTGCTCCGCGATCCCGAACGTCGCGCCGCTGCCGAAGCCGAGGCCCGGCGGCTTGCCGCGATCGGGATCGCGCGCATCGACGCGAACCGGATGGCCCGCCGCGAGACGCTCGAGGTGCTGGGTGACGCACCGCGACCCTGGATCGGCACCGCGCTTGCGGCTCCGACCCTCGACGCGGCGCCGGACGAAGCCGCGATGCTCGTGGCCGCGGGCGCCGATCTTCTCCGCGTGCGCGTCCCGGCGATCCGCGAGCTGGTCCTGCGCCTGCATGACCGTGGCGTCGAAGGGATCGACTGGCGGCCGCGCCGCCAGGACGCCCCGTCCGCAGGCGAGGATCCAGCCGAGGTCCCGAGCGGCAGTCAGCGTGCCTTGGCCGCGCTCCGGGCACGCGTCGACCAGGCAGCTGCCGAGCATCGGCGGTATGTCCGGCTCTCCAGCGCAGCGTCGGCGCTGGCCGCGCCCGAGCAGGCGATGGTGGCCGGGCTCGAGCGGATCGACGTGGTCGAGGCGGACCCGATTGCCGAGATCGTCGGCGACGGCGTCGATCCCGACCGGGCGCTGGCCGACCATGCCTTCGCGCATCGACTCCTTCGCCGCGCCGGCGCCTACGTGATGGTTGGTCCGGGCCCCCTTGTCGTGGCACCCGACCTCGCCCTGGGCATGCCGCCGGACGCGGCGACCCGGGCCGGCCGATTGTTCGCGATGCAGGCGCTCTCGATCGCGCTCGCGCTCGGCGACGGGATCCCGGCGCAGCAGCTGATCGCGGGCGCGCTGCCGCCGTGGCTCGTGGAGGAGCGCGATCCCGCGACGCAGGCTCTCGCCACGGTCGCGCTCCAGCGGGCGGCCTGGCCGGAGATCTCGCTGGCGTTCGAGGAGCCGCCCGTCTCGGGTCACAGCGCGGCACGCTGGCCGGTGATGCTCGTGCTGGGCCTCGCGATCGCGGGCCCCTCGGCGCTGGTCGTTCGCAACGCGGCCGGGCAGCTTGGGCCGGTCGTCGACGCGACACGCGCCGCGGCGGCCCTGGCCGACGAGCTTGCGGCGCGGCCGGAGGAGGCACTGGCCCGCCCGGCGGTCGCAGCCCATGCCGCTGCGCTCCTCGAGGCCGCGACGGCCACCCTCGAGCGGCTCCAGGATTTGGGCTGGAGCTCGGTGCTCGGCGAGCGGCTCGATGGCTCGGCGCGGGCAGGGCTCGGCGCGGATGCCGTCGCGGAGCGGACCGAGGCATTCGACACGCTGGCGGCGGCGCTCGGCGAGAGCTGACGCGGACGCGGGTGCCGAGCCCGCGCGGCTACTCCGTGAGGCGGAGCGCGCGGAGCACCTCGGCCACGCCCCACGCCTGTGCGTAGCAGCCGACCGGCCGATGCGGCGGGTCGCCCTCGAGGCACTCGGAGACCGTTCCCAGGCCGGCCTCGCGGAGATGGGCCGCAAACCCGTCCAGGCGCGCCCGGACGTCCCTGCGCGGTGTACCCGTTCGCAGGAGCGCCTCCGCGTAGGCGCCCACGAGCCAGGTCCAGGCCGTCCCCTGGTGGTAGGCGGCGTCGCGACGGAGGCGATCCCCCCGGTACGTACCGAGGTACGCCGGGTCCGACGGGGCAAGGGAGCGGAGCCCCAGACCGATCCACAGCGAGCGCGCGACCGCGTCGACGACGGCCTTCATCTGCTCGGGCGCGAGCAGGTCCGGCTCCAGGCTGACCGCGAAGAGCTGGTTCGGACGAAGTGCCACATCGTCTCCGTCCGGGCCGTCGACGACGTCGAACAGGCAGCCGCGGTCCGGGTTCCAGAACCGCGCGCGGAAGGCCTCGGCTGCCCGTTCGCCTAGGCGCGCGTAGCGGTCTGCAGCCGACTGGTCCCCGCGATCCCGGCACAGGCGCGCCACGATGCGGCAGGCGTGGACCCACAGCGCCTGGATCTCCACGGGCTTGCCGATCCGAGGCGTCACCACCCAGTCGCCGGCCTTCGCGTCCATCCAGGTCAGCTGGACGCCAGGTTCGCCGGCGCGCACGAGCCCGTCCGCCGGGTCGGCGCCGATCCCGAAGCGGGTCCCCGCGACGTAGCAGTCGAGGATCTCGCGCAGGGCCGGCAGCAGCTCGTCGATGAGCCCCTCGTCGCCGGTCACCGCTCGGTAGGCCTCGGCGGCATGCACGTACCAGAGGGCCGCGTCCACCGTGTGATAGGCAGGCTCTGCGCGCTCGGCGTCGGGGAAGTTGTTGGGCAGGAGGCCGTCGCGAACCCAGGTCGAAAAGCTCCGCAGAATCGCGGCCGCGTCCTCGAGGCGCCCGGTGGCCAGGCACAGGCCGGGCAGCGCGATCATCGTGTCGCGGCCCCAATCGTTGAACCACGGGTAGCCGGCGATCACGCTCAGGCCCGGTCCGCGCTGCCCGAGGATCGGGCGAGCGACGATGAACTGGTCCGCCGCGAGGACCAGCTGGCGGACCAGCGCGTCGCCCGTGTCGGCCCCCGCCGAGTGGGCCCATTCCAGGAGCTCAAGGTCCCGGGCCCTGGACGCGGCAAGCGTGGCGGTGGCGTCGAGGTCGACGGCGGCGGCCGGCTCCGAACTCAGGACGAGCGTCCAGGTGGCGCCCTCGGCGAGCTCGACGTCGAACCGTCCCGGCACGGCGAGGTCGGACGCGTCCGCGAGCCCGCGCTCCGTCTCGAGGACGTGGCGGATCCCGCGGATCCAGCCCGGATCGCTCCCGCCGGCCTGTGCGCTCACTCGGGCCCCGGCGGGCGAGCCGCGCACCTGGAGCCGCATGGCGACGCCGGGCCAGGTGACCTCGAGGCCGTCGGGCAGCGGTGTCGTCGTGACCGGGCGCCGGTCCATCGGGCGCAGCGCGTGGTGGTCGCGGTGCGTGACGAGCGGGATCACCTCGAGCGCGACGGGCCCGCCACGCACCACCCGGTAGCGAACATAGGTGGTGTTCCGACCGTTGGCCATCCAGGCCGTCTTCTCGAGCACCGTCCCGCCGACCGCATAGCGCCAGGCCGGTCGCATCCCGTCGAGCTCGAAGCGCTCAATCCAGCGTCCGCCGTCGGGGTCGCGCTCACCGTCGACGCGGTCCAGCGCGCCGAGCTCGCAGGTGACGCCGTCGACCGTGGCCCGTTCGAGGATCGCGCCGACGAGGACGGTCCGCCCGACCGGCGGCTGGAGTGCAGCGACGAGCCAGCCGCTGTAGCTGCGGACGGGCGTGCCGTCGAGGGCCGTGCTCGCGTAGCCGCCCAGGCCGTTCGTCACCAGCCACTCTCGCCGGCGCGTGGCCGCGGGGTCGCCGCAGGTCTCGCGGCCGAAACGCACGAACGGCGGCGAGGCGGACGGGTCCATCGATGCCTCCGGGATGGCCGCGGGCCTGCCGCGGCTTCCCGGAGGATCGCACGTCAGCTGGCGGTGGGTCCGGCCTTGCGGGCTGCCTCGACCGCACCGAGCGCGTCGCGGAGTCGGCCGATCCACTCGCTTTCGTGCTCGCCGACGAGCTTGACGCACCAGGCGAGCGCCTCGCTGCGGCTGCGGGCCACGCCGGCCTCGACGAGCGTGTCAAGCACGATCCGCTCCGGCTGGCGGAGGCGGGTCATGGCCGGGATCCCGGCGGTGGTGAAGAGCGTGCGCTCGTCGCCGAGGCGGACGCCCCACGAGACGATCTTGCGGAAGCGGTGCTGGGCATCCTCTGCGATCGTCATCCGGGCCCCGCGGGTCTCTTCGCGGAACCGCTCAATCCGAGAGGCGCGGGCGGCCGCCCGGGCCGCGTCGCTCGCGTCGGCGGGCAGATCCGCGTCGGCGAGCGTGCCGACCACGAGGATCTCCTCGCGGTCGACGGTGATCTCGGGCGCGCCGGTGAACCAGCCGTCGGTCAGCCGTCCGGCGAACCAGCCGGTGATCTCGTCGTGGGTTGCGGTGGGGTGCGACATGGGGATGTGAACCTCTCGTGCATGCGGCCGGTCATCTGGTCGCGTGGAGATTACATCATTACTCAACCGTCGTGCGTTGCACGTCTTCCCACCCATGAGGGGCGCGGATCTCGCGTGCTCCCGTTGATGCGGGCGAGCGCTCGCGCCTGCCGGCATGGCAAGATCACGCACGTCCGACGTACCTGAGGGAGCGACCGACAGTGCGAAGCATCCTGCTCTGGATGGCCCGCAACCCATGGCTCCGCGAGCACCTGCCGCGCCTCGGTTTCGCGCAGCGGGCGGTTCGCCGGTTCATGCCCGGCGAGGAAGCGGAGGCTGCCATCGGTGCCGCCGCGGGTCTGGCCGCGATGGGCAGGGCATCGTCTTCACGCGCCTCGGCGAGAACCTCGTGGCGCTGGCGGAGGCGGACGAGGTCGCGGCGCACTATCGGGGCCCTGCTCGAGAAGTCGGCGTCGCTGCCGCGACCGCCGGAGCTCTCGGTCAAGCCCACCCAGCTCGGGCTCGACATCGACGCCGCGGCCTGCTTCGGTCACCTCGACGCGCTGGCGGGCCTGGCAAGCGATGCCGGCACCTGGCTCTGGCTGGACATGGAGGGCTCGGGCTACGTCGACGCGACCGTCGAGCTATACGAACGGCTCCGTGCTGCGCATGCGAACGTCGGGATTTGTCTCCAGGCCTACCTGAAACGCACGCCGAAGGACCTGCGGCGGTTGCTTCCGCTCGAGCCGGCGGTCCGGATCGTGAAGGGCGCATACGACGAGCCGGCGGCGATCGCCTTCCGCCGCCGCTCGGAGGTGGACGCGGCCTACCAGTCGCTGGCGCTGGTCCTCGCCGAGGCCGCCCGCGACGGGCGCGCGCGATGCGCGCTCGGCACGCACGACAGCGGCCTCGTGGAGCGGATCGCGGCCTTCGCCGAGACGGCGGGCGTCGCCCGCGCGTCGCTCGAGGTGCACATGCTGTACGGGATCCGGGCCCGCGAGCTGGCCCGGCTCCAGGCGGCGGGCTTTCCCGCCTTCACGCTCATCGCCTACGGCGCGTTCTGGTACCCGTGGTACATGCGCCGGCTCGCCGAGCGGCCGGCGAACGTCCTGTTCGCACTTCGCCAGCTCCTGCCGTAGCCGGTTCTCTCCACCACGCCGTTAGCCGGAGGCGGCCCCGGCCGTCCCGGCGCCGCCGTCAGTGGACCCTCGCCTCCAGGCCCTTCCAGAACGGCTCGCGCAGCTCCGCCTTGAGGATCTTGCCGGTCCCGCCCTTGGGGAGCGAGTCCCGGAAGTGGATCTCGCGCGGCACCTTGAAGCGCGCGAGGCGCTGCCGGCAGAACAGCTTGAGCTGCGTGGCGCTCGCCTCGGCTCCGGGCTTGAGGACCACGAGGGCGATCGGCGCCTCGCCGAACGTGCCGTCGGGCGCCGCGACGACAGCGCACTCCAGCACCGCCGGGTGGGCGGCGAGGACGTTCTCCACCTCGACCGACGAAATGTTCTCGCCGCCCCGGATGATCACGTCCTTCGAGCGGTCCTTGATCAGGATGTAGCCGGCCTCGTCGATCGTGGCCATGTCGCCCGTCCGGAGCCAGCCGTCGCGGATGGTGGCCGACGTCGCGTCCGGGTCGCGGTAGTAGCCGTCCATGACGGTGTTGCCGCGCACGACGATCTCCCCGATCCGCTCGCCGTCGGGCCGCACGTCGTGACCCTCGCTGTCCACGACCCGGATCTGGACGCCGGGGATCGGCCAGCCCGTCAGGGCCTGGCGCTCCTGGCGCCGCTCGGGCGGTTCGGCCTCGGTGAGCACCCGGCGCGGCTGGGCGAGGGTGAGGATGGGCGCCGTCTCGGTGAGGCCGTAGCCCACGAACGCCTGGACGCCGAGCTGCTCCTCAAGCGCGCGCACGAGCGCTGGCGAGGCGGGCGAGCCGCCGATGATCACCTGGCGCAGGCTGGAGAGGTCGTAGCTCGCGCGCTCGTGGTGGTGGACGAGCGCGTTGAAGATCGCCGGGACGGCGAGCAGGCGCGTGACGCGGTGGCGCTGGACGAGCTCCATGAGTGCGACCGGGTCGAAGCGCCGGAGCATCACGTGGCGCCCACCGACCATGGTCAGGAAGTGGGGGACCCCCCAGCCGTTGACGTGGAAGAGCGGCACGACGTGGAGGACCACGTCATCCTCGCCGAACCCGAGGGCGATCTCCGAGTAGACCGAGTGGAGGTAGAGCTCGCGGTGGGTGAGCGCGACGCCTTTGGGGAGGCCGGTCGTGCCGCTCGTGTAGAAGAGCTCCGCGGTGGCGTTCTCGTCCACCTGGGGATGGCGGGCCTCGGGCGAGCCGCCCGACAGGAGCGCCTCGTACTCGTCGCTCGCGATCCCGCCGGGCTCGCCCTCCAGGATCACGAAGCGCGGGCGCGTCGACAGCTTCGGGACGATCGCCTCGACCAGGGGCAGGAAGTCGCGGTGGAACGCGACGAGCTTCGTGCCGGCGTGGTCGAGGATGTAGGAGATCTCGTGCGGCGTGAGCCGGATGTTGATCGGGTTGAGGACCGCGCCCGCCTCGAGGACGCCGTAGTAGGCCTCCAGGAGATGGTGCGTGTTGTAGGTGATGAACGAGACGCGGTCGCCGGCCCCGATGCCGAGGCCGGCGAGGGCATTCGCCAGGCGATGCGTGCGCTCGGCGTAGGCGCGGTAGGTGAACTGCTGCTCGCCGTCGATGACGCCGATCTTGTCGCCGAAGTAGGTCGCGGCCCTGTCGCGGAACTCGAGGACCGAGAGCGGCACGAACACGCGAAACCTCCCTGCTCGATGGCTGCGATCGCAGGCGGCTAGTGTCGCGCACCACGCGCGGCCCGTCACATGGTGCGCGCGACCTCGGCGAGCGTGTCGGCCAGCCGGTCGAGCACCGCGTCCATCTGCGGGTAGGTGATGAGGAGCGGCGGCTCGATCCGGATCGTGTGGGCGCTGGTGAGCGTTCCGGCGACCAGAACGCCCCGCTTGAACAGGCCGGCTGCCACCCGGTACCCGACCTCGGTGTCCCGGAAGTGCTGGCCGATGAGGAGACCGCGACCGGTGATGCTGTCGTAGATCGCGGGGTATTGCGCGGCGAGCGCCTCCAGCTTCGGGATGAGATAGGCGCCCTTCTCGGCCGCCTGCTCCCAGAGCCGTTCGCGCAGCGTGTAGTGGATCTGGGCGATGGCCGCGCTGCAGGCCAGGGCCCCGCCCCCGGTCGTGGTGGTGTGGATGAACGGGTTGGGGTCCATCATCGTCTGCCAGATCTCCTCGGTCGAGCAGAAGGCGCTGATCGGCATGACGCCGCCGCCCATCGCCTTGGCGACCGCGATGATGTCCGGCTCGACACCCCAGTGGTCGACGCCCCAGAGCTTCCCTGTCCGCCCGAACCCAGTCTGGACCTCGTCGGCGATGAGCAGGACACCGTAGCGCTTCGTCATCTCGCGGAGGCGCGGCCAGAAGTCGTCCGGCGGCACGATCGCCCCGGCCTCGCCCTGGATCGGCTCCATGAGCACGGCGGCGATGTCGATCCCGACCGTCGCGCAGATGCCCAGCTGCCGTTCGACCGCGTCGGCGTCCCCGTATGGCACGTGGTAGACGGGCCCGCCGTAGAGCGTCCCCGGGGGGCCGCCGGTAGTCGGCCTTGCCGATCATGCTCAGCGAGCCCATCGTCTTGCCGTGGAACGCCTTGACCGCGACGATGAACCCGTTCCTCTGCGTGTACATCTTGGCGAGCTTGATGGCCCCCTCGACGGCCTCGGTGCCGCTCGCGCAGAAGAAGCTGTACTTGATGTCGCCCGGCGTGATGAGCGCCATGAGCCGGGCGAGCACTCCCCGCAGCGGGTCGATCAGCTCCTGGCTCGGCATTGGCGTGCGGAGCGTGAGCTGGTTCTTGACCGCCTCCACGATCTCAGGATTGGCCCAGCCGTGCGTCAGCAGCCCGTACCCGCCCAGGCAGTCGATGTACTCGCGCCCGAGGACGTCGTGGAAGACCGCGCCCGAGCCGGTCCACTCGGTCGCGGCCCAGTCTCCCGCCTCTGTGACGGACTTGCGGTACTCCAGCCAGCCGCCGTTGAAGTGCTCGGCGAAATTGCGCTGGCTCTCGGTGATGATCTCCTTCGCCTCGGATTCCGCGAGCGTCGGCTGAGCGATGATGTCGAGCCAGCGGCGCGCGTACGCCTGTGCCTCGTCGAACCCGCTTCCCATGCCCCTCTCCTCGTGCGCCACACCACCTGCGGCGCGCGGCTGCGCGTCGCCTGTTTGGGCCGGGGAGGGTCCGGTCGAGCGTTTCGCCGGGTCAGCTCCCCGAGGGTGACATCTCCCGCATCCCGTATGGGAAGTCGTAGGCGGGCATCAGCTCCAGGAACGGGTCCGGGTCGAACGCCTCGGGACCCAGAACGCCGCTGCCCTTCCACGTGCCGGCTGCGAGCAGCTCCATCGCGATGACCGGGTTCACCGCCGTCTGCCACACGACCGCCTGCACGCCGTACTTCGCCATGCACGTCTCGTTGTCGGCGACCTGGTAGAGGTAGACCTCCCGCGGTCGCCCGTCCTTCTCGCCCTTGACCCACGTGCCGGCGCAGGTCTTGCCGAACATCCGGTCGCCCAGGTGGGCCGGGTCCGGCAGGCAGGCCGCCACGACGTCGCGCGGGGCGACCTCCACCCGCCCGACCTGGATCTGTTCCTTGTTGTCGAGGCCGAGCATCTTGATCGTCTTGAGGACCCGGATGAAGTCGCTCGCCCAGCCCGTACTTGAAGGTGACGCGCCCGCATTTGACCCAGCGCGGCACGAGCAGGACTTCCTCGTGCTCGACGTTGACGCACTCCTGCGGCCCGATCCCCTCTGGGAAGTCGAACACCTCGGGCTCAGAGAACGGCGGCGTCGTGAACCAGCCGCGGTCCTTCTCCCAGATCACGGGCGGGTTCAGGCACTCCTCGATCGTCGTCCAGATCGAGAAGTTCGGCGCGAACTCGTAGCCCCGGACCTCGAGGTTCGCGCCGTCGCGGACGCCGATCTCGTCGATCCGGTCGAAGAGGTGCTTCTCCGCGTAGCGCGCGAAGACGTCGGCCATGCCAGGCTCGACGCCCATGCCGACGAAGGCCAGGAGCCCCTTCGCCTTCCATGCCGCTTCGCGCTCGAACTGGTAGTCGCCGAGCTTCACGCCGCAGACCCGCAGCGGATCGTCGGGGTGGGGCGTGGACAGGGTCATCGCCATGTCCATGTACGTGCAGCCCGCCTCGAACGCGGCGTCGAAGATCTGCTCGTTGAAGAGCGGCTCGACCGCGTTCATCACGAGATCGACGCCGTGCTTCCGGGCCAGCTCGGTGATCATCGCCCGGTCGGTCGCATCGACGCGCTCTACCGGGAACCGCTCCGGTTGGCGCAGGCGTGCCTGCACTTCCCGGGCGCGCTCGACGTTGATGTCCGAGAGGACCATGGTCTCGAGCCACGGGCGGTCCTGGGCGATCACCGCGATCGCCTCGCCCACGCCACCGACCCCGACGAGAAGGACCTTCATCTCACTCCTTGGTGCCCGCGGAACGGCTCCGCGGGCGTTGCTGCGGGGGCGCTCGATGAAACGAGTTCGCCCGGCTCCACCCCAGCTCGCCGACCTCGGCCGGGACTTGTTCGCTACCTCAAAGGGCCGTCGACACCACCGTCGATTCTTCGTGGAACGGGTCGACGTCCGGGATGCCGGGCTTGATGAACCTGCGGATCGGGATGTAGAGCAGCGCGCCGACCACGATTGCACCGATCGACAGCGTCACCGCATCCCAGCCGACGGAGGTGACCTGGCTGTACACGGCAACCGCGAGGACGAAGACCGGCCCCGCCGTCGCGAGGATCAACATCGGCCAACCGCCGGGGATCCGCTGCCGATCCAGGTCCGGGCGGGTCAGCTCGGGGCGCGTCAAGCGCAGTCGCCAAAGGGCGAAGAAGCACGCCACGATGACGAGCGAGTTGAGCAGCACGTCCGCGACGACGAGGAACGCGAACGCGTTCGTCGCGAAGATCGAGTACGCCACGCCCGCCACGACGATCGCCACCCACGGCGTGCCGTTGCGTGCGTGCACGCGCACGAGCCACTTGGGCATCATGCCGTCCTCCGCGAGAGCGAACGGGATCCGGGATGCGCCGAGGCTGTTCCCGATGAACAGCCCGATCATGCTCAGCGCGGCGGCGATCGTCATCGCGTTCCCGAGCAGGGTGCCCAAGTCGCTGCCGGACGTGCCGGCCGTGGTGTCCCCGACCGCCTTCGCGATGTCGGGGAGGTACCAGCCGCTCGAACCCGTCGGGTCGACGCCCCAGGACTGGAGCGTCGTGTTGTCGACACCATCGGCGTTCATGACCGACCCGATCGTCTGGCCGTCGCCGGCTTCCGTGCCCCAGAGGAGGTAGCGGCCGTCGGCTCCCGCGCCGCCGTACAGGCCGGCGACCACCGGCAGGACGTACGTCGCGATCGTGAAGATGAGGACGAGGACCATGGCCCGCGGGTACGTCCGGCGCGGGTTCACGATCTCGTCACCGGCCACGGTCGCGAGCTCGAACCCCATGTAGTTCCACATCACCACGAACAGGCCGAGCCCGAAGGCGCCCGAGAGGGAGCTCGCGTTGACCTGCTGGCCGCCGTCCAGGAACGGCAGCGACGGTGCGCCGTGGGCGACCACGTTCGAGATCCCGAGGATCGTCATGATCACGATCGGCACGAGCAAGATCAGGCCGAGCCAGTTCGTCGTGAGCCCGGTGAGCCGGGCGCCGCGGATCTGGAGCGCGGAGATGCCCCAGATCAGAAGCAGCCCGACGAGGATCGACAGCGTGGTGCCGGGCAGGTCGATCCCGAAGATCGTCGCGCCGTTGTTCAGGGCCGGGAAGAGGAAGGCGAGATAGGACGCTGCCAGCACCGGATAGATCGACGCGTCGAGCCACGAGACGACCAGGTTCATCCAGCCGCCGAGGAAGCCGACAAAGGGCCCGAAGCCCTGGTGGAGCCAGTGGTAGTAGCCACCCTCATGCGGCATCATCGAGTTCATCTCGTTGACCATGAACATGAGGGGGATCGAGAAGATCAGCGGCATGATGAACAGGAGGAGCAGCCCGAGGCCGGGACCGGACCCGTCGTTGCCGAACGTCGCCTCGATGCCGAACGTTCCGCCGCAGACCGTGAAGTACATGATCCCGACGAGCGGCGCCAGCGTCAGGCCGCGTTTGAGCTTCTGGCTCTCGGACCTGATCTCGAGCGCGGTCGCTGGTGTGGCCCCGGGGGCTGCGGCATCCCCAATCATCGAGACACCCTCCTCGCACCCCCCGTGTGCAAGCGGAGAGCCGAGAGGCTCGACCGTGCGTTGGCAGGGAGGGTACTCCGCCGCACGCCGCGAGTTGCGGTCCCCGCGCAACCCCGCCCGGGCCGCACCGGGATCTCGGGCGGGTGGCTACCGGATCAGGAAGAGGCTGCCGAGGAGGATTGCAAGCACGCCGAGCGTGATCGCCGTGTAGAGCCGGTCGCCCTCGAGGGCGAACGCGGCGACCGACGTGGCGACCCGGACGACCGGCGTCGCGATTAGGACGACGAGCCCGGCCTGGGCGATCGCGACCGGGCGCAGGGCCGCCAGCCCGTCCACGATCCCCCCGAAGTCGCTCGGGGACGTCGTGTCCGCGCCTCGACCTAGGAGCGAGCCCTGCCAGCCCACGACGAGCGAGCCCGTGAAGCCGACCGCGATGAGCGCGGCGCTCGCGACCACGCCGACGATGAGGACGGCACTCACCAGGGCCCGGAAGCGACCGGGGGTCACAGGTTGATCCCCAGGCCGCGGGCCAGGGTCTGCAGCCCGATGACGACGAGCACGGGCAGGAAGACGAGCCGGACGTTCCGGTTCGACAGGCGCGGCAGGATCCGCGCCCCGACCATTGCGCCGGCGAGGACGCCCAGGGCCACGGGCCCCGCGATCGTGACGTCGACGTCGCCGCGACCCAGGTAGATGCCCGCCGAGGCGGCCGCCGTCACGCCGATCATGAAGTTGCTGGTCGCGGAGCTCACCTTCATCGGCAAGCGCATCGCACCGTCCATCGCGAGCACCTTCAGGACGCCGGACCCGATGCCGAGGAGCCCGGAGACGAGACCCGCTCCCGCCATCAGCACGAAGCCCAGCGGAATCCGGATCGCGACATAGGGGACGTCCCGACCGAGTCGCGAATCCGGGTACTCCCCGCTGAGCCGTAGGCGCGTCGCGAGCGGCGACGACCCCGTCGCGGGAGGCAGCTCCTCGCCGAGGCGGAGTGCCTGCTGGACGGCCGAGAAGAGGAGGACGATCCCGAGGAGGACATAGAGCAGGCTCGGTGCCACGACCGCCGCAAGCAGCGCGCCGCAGACCGCACCGCTGGTCGTCGCCAGCTCCAGGAACATGCCCACGCGCATGTCGGTCATGCGATCCCGCACGTACGCGGCTGCGGCGCCGGAGCTCGTCGCGATCACGCTCACGATGCTCGCTCCGACGGCCAGCCGGATGTCGACGCCGAAGAGGAGTGTGAGGGCCGGGACGATGAGGATCCCGCCGCCGACCCCCGCGAGGGCGCCGATCAGACCGGCCGCGATGCTGATCGCGAACATGCCGACCTCGGCTCCGAGGGTCATCTCACCACCTGCACGCCCGGCCGCTCCGCGCCCGGGGTGCCAGCGTCCGGGAGCCGCACGGTCGTCGCCATCGAGCGCGATGATAGTGGTCGTCGCACCGGAGGCTGTAGTTCATCAGCTTGCGCAAGTACGCAAGCACGTGCTACTGTCATCCCGCCAGACCCTACGGAACCCCACGGACGGAGATCCTCAATGGCCGTCAAGACCGCATCCATCGCGCTCGACGGGCCCGACCTTCGCTTCGTTGCCCGAACCGGGAGCGGGCACATGCTCGTGCTCGATGACGGCAAGGGAGACGCCGGGCCCCGTCCCGCGGAGCTGATCCCGGTGGCGCTCGCAGCCTGCACCGCCATGGACGTGATCTCCATCCTTCGCAAGAAGCGCCAGGAGGTGTCGCGCTACGAGGTGCGCGCCGAGGGCATTCAGGAAGACGATCACCCGAACGCATTCACCCGGATCGACCTCCTCCACGTCATCGACGGGCCGTCGGTCGACGTCGAGGCGGTTCGCCGCGCGATCGAGCTCTCGGCCACGAAGTACTGCAGCGTGGGCGCGACCCTGTCGAGCGGCATCACCGAGATCCACCACGCCTATCTCGTCCGGGACGAGGACGGCGGGGAGCGGACGGCGGAGGTGATCGTCCTGGGATCGGGTGCGGATCGTGTTGCGACGCTCGACCGAGCCCAGGCAGCGGCGGCGACGGCGGGCTGACGGGCCACGGCCGGCGCAGACGTTCTCCAAAGAGGCGATCGCGATGTCCAGCAAGCACCGGGGCAATCAGGAGGGCGGGCACCGAGCGCGCGCCGCGGCCCCCGCCCGACGATCCGCCGCCCCGGGCCGAGGTAACCCCGCCTCGCGGAGCAGGCGCACGTGGGTGCTGCTCGGGTCGGGTCTCGTCGTCGCGCTCCTCGCGGTCGTCGCCGGGTGGGTCGTCCTCACCGGGAGTGCCGGGACCGCGGCGCCGGCCGGCGGCTCCGATGGGACCGTGGTGCAGGCCAACGGCGGGCACTGGACCAACATCACGCCCGACAAGCTGGCCGCGATGCTCGGGGCGAAGGACTTCACGCTTCTCAACGTGAAGACGCCCTACATCGGTGAGATCGCCGGGACTGACCTGTACATTCCGTACGATGAGGTCGCCGCCCGCGCCGCCGAGCTCCCGAAGGACAAGAGCGCCAAGATCGTCGTCTACTGCCGAAGTGGCACCGAGAGCGCGATCGCGGCCCAGACGCTGGTCAACCTCGGCTACACGAACATCGACAACCTCGCCGGCGGGATGAACGCCTGGATCGCAACAGGCCGGCAGCTTGTCCAGCTCAACCGCACGTGACCGCCTGCCTAGCCTCCCTCCGGCTGGATCGACGCTTCTCCGCTTGGGCCCTCCCATGGGTCCTCGCCTTGCTGGTCGCCTTCGCGACAAGCTCGGTCACGAGCAGTTCGCGGTGGAGCATGAAGAGGGACCCCGCGAAGCGGACCCGCGCGGTAACGGGTTCGACCAGGCTCCCAGGACCGGCACACGAGGATGGTCGCGGCCATCGCCGACTGCCGGGTCTTGCTGGCACGCTGGATGGGCGCCGCTGCGTTCGCCAGCATGCAGCAGGCGGGAATATCCCGATCGCGACGGACATCGCGGACATCGGCTCGGCCGTCGGGGCCTACCTCGATGGCTCGTTCCGTAACCTCGTGGCGAAGCTGTGCTAGAGACATTCTGCCGGAGCTTTATGGGCCGCGCGACCGTTCGGCGAGGTTACCTCGGGGGGGCCGCCGGGCGGCCCTCCACCGCGTCGGGTGGCTCGGTCCGCGGCGATCGAGCGTGGCGGACGACGAAGATGACCGCCGCACCGAGGACGGTGATGCTCGCCACGATCTGCGCCGTCGGGATGCCGAAGAAGGTCCAATTGTCGGCCTTGAGCGTCTCCACCGCGAAGCGGACCGAGCCGTACCAGATGAAGAACACGAGGAGCAGGTCGCCGGGCCGGAGCCGGGCGGCGAACCGCCGCGCCAGCCAGACCAGGACGAGCGCCCCGACGAGGCCCGACAGCGACTCGTAGAGGAACATCGGCTGGAAGTGCTGTCCGAGCGTCGCGGTCGGGTCCGAGCCCGGCGGACAGGCATATCCCTGGGTCCGGTACTGGCACTCGATGGCGATCCCCCAGGGCAGGTTCGTCGGCGAGCCGTACAGCTCCTGGTTGAAGAAGTTGCCCCAGCGCGCGATCGCCTGCATCACGAACAGCCCGGGCGCCACCGCGTCCGCCCAGGCCAGGAAGGGCTGGCCCTTCCAGCGGGCGTAGAGCCACGCGGCGACTGTCCCGGCGATGATCCCGCCGTACACCCCGAGGCCCGAGTAGGGTGGCAGGACGATCCGGAGCAGGTCGTCTCGGTAGAGCTGCCACTGGTCGATCACGTGATAGAGCCGGCCGCCGGCGAGGGCCGCGATCGCGACGACGATCATCGCGTTCGGAAGCAGATCGACGTCGAGGCCGCGCCAGCGCGCCTCGTGGCTGATCACGAGATAGGCCGCCGCGAGCCCGACCGCGTAGGCGACGCCATACCAGTGAAGGGCGAGCGGACCGATGGCGAACGCGATCGGCGATGGGGTCAGGTCGATCACGGCTGGAAGTGTGGCAGCGATCGCCAATCCGCCTCGATGCAGGCCTCGGGCACCAGGGTCTCCTTCTAGTCCGCGTCCCGGACGAGCCGGACCCCAGGTCCGCGTGGCCCCCGATCTTGTGACGAATGGCCCACCAGTGATATGTGCTATGCGCATATATTCGTCATGCGCGAATATAAGGCGACCGCACTGACAGCCGGTCGCCGGCACACGGAGGACTTCGAACGCGATGGAGCGTCAGAACGCCACGCACGACATCGACGAGCTTCAGGCCTCGATGCTGCGTTCTCTGGCCAGCGCACATCGCCTGCGCATCCTGCACCTGCTCGGCGTTCATCCGTTCGAGGTCAACGAGATCGCCCGAGAGCTCTGCCTGAGCCAGGCCGCGGCCTCGCAGCACCTCGCGGCACTCCGCTCGATCGGCCTCGTCGAGGCGGTTCGCGACGGACGGACGGTCGAGTATCGCCTCGCCGATCCACAGGTCCTTGCAGCATGCGAGCTCATGCGATCGGTCCTCGTTCGACGGCTGTCGAGGCTCGGCGACCTCGCTGCGGCAGCCTACGAGCCGGCTCTCCAGGCACTCAACTCCAGCGAGGTGCATCACTCGTGAGCGGATCCCTCTCCCTCGTGCTCTTCTCGGGCACGGACGACAAGCTGATGGCGGCAGCAACGCTCGCCGCCGGCGCCGCAGCCATGGACCAGCAGGTCGACGTCCTGCTCATGTTCTGGGCGCTCGACGCGTTCCGGAAGGACCGCATCACGACCGCCCACGGCCTTGCCTACGACGCCGCGCGCTCCCGGCCGAACGAGCCCGTGGGGAACGTCGGCGCCCTTCCCTGGCTCGAGACGTTCCGCCAGGCGAAGGAGATCGGCGAGATGACCATCCGGGCCTGCTCCGGATCGCTCGACACGCTGGGGCTCGATCCCACCGAGCTCGACCCCATCGTGGACAGCGCGGGCGGGATCGCGTCGTTCCTGATGGCGTCCGAGGGCAGCCAGATCCTGTTCATCTGATCGCGGCAAACGGAAAGCGCAAGGAGAAGGAAGCCATGCCAGCCACAGTCACCGAAGCCGAACTCGACACGATCACCGCCGACAAGGTCATCGACGCGCGCGGCGCCGCCTGCCCGGGCCCCCTCCTCGAAGCCAAGAAGGGTATGGGCACGGTGCCTGTCGGCGGGGTGATCGAGGTCTGGTCGAGCGACCCCGTCACCAAGACCGACATCGGGGCGTGGTCCACGAAGGTTGGTCACGGGTTCCTCGGCGTCCTCGTCGCCGACGGGTACGACCGCGTCTTCGTGCGCCGCCAGAAGTAGCCGAACCAGGACGATCCGGCGGAGCGCCAGCGCGCGTGACCGCCGGATCGACCGGAGCCAGGAGCGACCGCCCCATGACCGCGTCCGTCGCCGGAGAGGCCCTGACTGAGGCGCCGGCCTTCGTCCCCCGGATCCTCGTCTTCTCGACGCACAACATCTCGGACCCGGGCATCGACCTGGCGGGAAGCTCGCACATGCACTACACGCCGGGCGTGATGGTCATGCCCATGCCGTGCACGAGCGGGATCAAGCCGGCCTGGATCGCCCACGCGATCGAGCGGGGCTTCGACGGCGTCTTCGTCGCCTCCGACGGTGACGAGTGCGCCTATCTCCCGGACTGCGCCGAGCGCGCCTCGCGGATCATGGCGCAGGCGAACGCGCTGCTCAAGGAGGCGGGCCAGTCGACCCAGCGGCTGAAGATGGCCGCCATCTGCTCGGTCTGCGCCGAGCCGTTCACCCGGCAGGTGACGCAGTTCGCCCAGGCGCTCGTCGCCCTCGGGCCCTCGGGAGTGCGCTGAGCCATGGACTACGACGTGCTCGTCGTCGGCAGCGGCATCGGGGGGATGGAGTCCGCCCTGAAGCTCGGCGACATGGGCTTCAAGGTCCTCCTCGTCGAGCGGGAGGCCAGCGTCGGCGGGAAGATGATCCTGCTCAGCAAGGTCTTCCCCACGCTCGACTGCGCCAGCTGCATCTCGACGCCGAAGATGGCGTCGACGATCCACCACCCGAACATCACGACCTACACGTACAGCGAGGTCGACGGGATCGAGCCGGACGGCGCCGGCCGCTTCCACGCCCGGATCACGCGGAAGGCGCGCTTCGTGGACGAGGCGGCCTGCACCGGCTGCCAGAAGTGCGAGACGGCCTGCACCGTGGCGGTGCCCGACCAGTTCAACGCCGACCTGGTCGCCCGGCGTGCCGCCTACATCGCGTTCCCCCAGGCCGTGCCCAAGAAGGCGGTCATCGACCGGGGCGGGAGCTCGCCGTGCTCCTGGGAATGCCCCGCGGGGATCCAGGCCCACGGCTACGTCTCGCTGATCCGGAGCGGCGAGTACGAGAAGGCCTACCGGCTCGTGCTCGAGGCGACCCCGCTGGTCGGGACCCTGGGCCGCGCCTGCTACGCGCCGTGCGAGGCGGAGTGCACCCGCGGCTCGCTCGAGGGGACCCTCCCGATCCGCCTCCTCAAGCGGTTCGTCTCCGACCATCACGACGCCACTGCCGAGCGGCCCGGGCATCGAGATCGCCGAACCGAACGGCCGCAGGATCGCGATCGTGGGCTCCGGCCCCACCGGCCTCACCGCGGCCTGGCAGCTCGCCCGCCGCGGCTACGCCGTCAAGATCTTCGAGGCGGCCCCGGAGCCGGGCGGGTTCCTCCGCCTGGCGATCCCGTCCTACCGCCTTCCCGTCGAGGTCGTCGAGCGCGACATCGAGAACGTGCGCGCCATCGGCGTGGAGATCGTCACCAACAGCCCCGTCCGGGACGTGGCCGCGCTCAAGGAGGCCGGCTTCGACGCCGTCCTCGTGGCGACGGGCACACCCCGCTCGGCGGGGATCGGCGTCCCGGGCGAGGACCGGCTGGGCGTCCTCGGCGGCACGGACTTCCTGCGCGCGGTGAAGCTCGGCCAGCCGATGGACCTGACCGGAAAGCGCGTCGTCGTGGTCGGCGGCGGCAACGTCGCCATGGATGCCGCCCGGACGGCGCGCCGGCTCGGCGCCGCATCCGTCACGGTCGCCTACCGGCGTGGCCGCGGGGAGATGCCGGCGCACCACGTGGAGGCCGACGACGCCGAGCGCGAGGGCGTCGAGTTCAGCCTCCAGGTCACGCCCGCCGAGGTGCTCGGCGACGAGCATGGTGCGGTGAGCGGCCTGCGGTGCACCCGCATGGCGCTCGGGGCCCCGGACGCATCCGGCCGGCGCCGCCCAGAGCCGATCCACGGCAGCGAGTTCGTGCTGCCCTGCGAGATCGTCATCGGTGCCATCGGCATGCGGCCGGACACCGGCGCCTTCGCCGAGCGGATCGGGACCAAGGCGAACGGCACGCTCGTGGCGGACCCGACGTCCCGCCAGACCGACCTTCCCTACGTCTTCGCCGCCGGCGACGTCGTGAACGGGGCGACCGACATCACGCGGGCGGTCGGCGAGGGTCGCCGGGCGGCCCACATGATCGACCGCTGGCTGACCGGCGGGATGCTCGCCGGGTTCGACGACCGGCTGCCCGTGATCGACAAGGAGCAGGTTCTCGCCCGCCAGAAAGCGTACACGCTTCGGAGCCCGCTCCCGAACTCGACCCGGCTCGTCGCAAACCCGACCGACTTCTCCGAGGTGGAGGCTCCGCTGACCGAGGCGGATGCGCGCCAGGCGGCTGGTCGCTGCCTGGACTGCGCGGTGTGCAGCGAGTGCGGCGAGTGCGTCGCAGCCTGCCCGGTCGACGGGTGCATCGACCTGCGCGCGCGCGACGAGAAGCTGGAGGTGGACGTCGACGCGGTCGTCGTTGCCACCGGCTTCAAGCTCTTCGCGGCGGATCTCAAGCCGCAGTACGGCTACGGGACGTACAAGAACGTCATCACCGGCATGCAGATGGACCGCCTGCTGGCCCCGACCCGGCCCTTCAACACGATCCTCCGGCCGGGCGACGGGAAGGTTCCCGAGCGGATCGCCTACGTCCTGTGCACGGGATCGCGCGACGAGACCGTGAACAACCCGCTCTGTTCGCGGTTCTGTTGCATGTACTCGATCAAGCAGAACCAGCTGCTCATGGGCGCGCTGCCCTTGGCGGACGTGACCGTTCACTACATGGACATCCGGGCCGCCGGCAAGCGCTACGACGAGTTCTACGAGCAGGCGAAGTCGATGGGCGCCACCTACGTGAAGGGTAGGGTCGCCAAGATCACCGAGAAAGACGACGGCAACCTGGTCCTTCGCTACGAGGACATCGAGAACGGCGGCCGTCTCGTCGACGCGGAGTACGACCTGGTCGTCCTCGCGGTCGGCGTGCAGCCGAACAGCGATGCACAGGGGCTCTTTCCCGAGGGCGAGCTGGCCGTCGACGAGTTCCGCTACGTGGCGGAGCCGAACGAGGACCTGAACCCGGGCGCGACGAGCATCCCCGGGGTCTTCGTGGCGGGTGCGGCCTCTGGCGCCAAGGACATCGCCGACTCGATCCTGCACGCGGGTGTCGACCGCCGCCCAGGTGGCGGCGCACCTCGAACGAGCACGCCTGGCGAAGGTGGAGGTGCCGGCATGAGCCAGGCCGAGCCGGCCAGCACCGCTCCTGCCTCTGCCGGCCCATCTCCGATCCCCACCGCCGACGCTGCCCCCGCCGCGCGCCGGATCGGCGTCTACGTCTGTCACTGCGGCGGCAACATCTCGGACTACGTCGACGTCGCCAAGGTCGTCGAGGCGGTCCAGGGAGACGGCGACGTCGCCGTCGCACGAACCGCCATGTTCGCCTGCTCGGACGCCACGCAGCAGGAGATGATCGACGACATCCAGGCGAACCAGCTCGACGGCCTGGTCGTGGCCTCGTGCTCGCCCAAGCTCCACACGTACACGTTCCGCGCCGTCGCGACGCGGGCCGGGTTGAATCCCTACGAGTACTCGCAGGTCAACATCCGCGAGCAGTGCTCCTGGATCCACACGGACGATCGCGAGGGCGCGACCAGCAAGGCCATCGGCCTCGTCGAGGCCGGGATCGCCCGGACGCGCCTGAGCGAGCCCCTCGAGCCGACGGTCGTCGAGACGACCCCGAAGACGCTCATCATCGGCGGCGGCATCGCCGGCCTCCGGGCGGCGGTCGGGCTGGCCGACATCGGCCTCCAGGTGGTCGTGGTCGAGCGCGAAATCACGCTGGGCGGCTGGGTCGGCGGCTTCGGCGAGATGTACCCGCACGGCAAGGACGGCCGGGCCCTGATCGCCGGCCTCGTGGCGGAGATCAAGAAGCGCCCCGCGATCACCGTGCTGACCGGAGCCGAGGTCGTCGGCGAAGTCCGGCAGCTTCGGCAACTACGACGTCGAAGTCCGCGTCGGCGGACCGGGCGCCGGGAGCATCTCCATCCGGGTCGGCTCGATCATCGTCGCCACCGGGTTCGACTCCTACCAGCCCGAGGCCGGCGAGTTCGGCTACGGGATCGACGGCGTCCTGACGCTTCCGGAGTTCACGGCGCTCCTCGATCGCTCGACCGGCCCGCTGGTCCACGGAGGCCGGCCCGTGCGGAGCATCGTGTACGTCTACTGCGTCGGCAGCCGCCAGCCGGCCGACGGCGACGGCGCGAACGCCTACTGCTCGCGCTTCTGCTGCACCGCCGCGGTCCACGCGTCGGTCCGCGCGGCCGGGCTGTACGCTTCCGCCCGCCAGTACCACCTGTACCGCGACATGCGGACGTACGGGAAGTACGAGACCCTCTACACGCGGTCGCGCGAGCTGGGCTCGGTCTACCTGCGCTTCCCCGACGACGCACCGCCGGCCATCGCGCAGGGACCCGACGGCCGCCTCGTCGTGACCGTGCGGGACCTGCTCACCGGCGGCGAGGAGCTCGCGATCCCGGCGGATCTCGTCGTGCTGGTGACGGGCATGGTCCCCCGCAAGAACGAGGAGCTCGTGGGCGTCCTCAAGCTCCCGCTGGGCTCGGACGGGTTCTTCAACGAGATCCACCCGAAGCTTCGGCCGGTTGAGACGGTCGTCGGTGGGGTGCTGATCGCGGGAGCGTGCCAGGGCCCCAAGTCCTCCGCGGAGAGCGTCGCATCCGGCCTGGCGGCCGTGACCCAGAGCGCCGCGGTCCTGCGCAAGGGGTTCGCGGAGCTCGATCCGCTCGTCGCCACGGTGAACACGGGCGCGTGCACCGCCTGCGGAAAGTGCCTGGACGCGTGCCCGTACGGGGCCATCTCGATGACCGGCCTCGACGGGCGACAGGTGGCCGTCATCAGCGAGACCGGCTGCAAGGGGTGCGGTGGCTGCGTCCCGATGTGCCCGGACGACGCGATCGACCTGCGCGGGTACACCGACGCCCAGATCAGGGACCAGATCGACCGGCTGCTGGAGGTCCCCGTCGCATGAGCACGAAGAGCAGGGAGGTCCGCGAGGTCGTGCGCGAGGAGCCCGTGATGCGCGGACGTATCCTCGAGGCGCTCCGGGAGGGTCCGCGGACCGTGCCGGAGATCGCGGCGGCAATCGGCAGCCCGACCCACGAGGTGGTGTTCTGGGTGATGGGAATGCGCCGCTACGGCTGGCTGCGCGAGGTCAAGGGGCCGGCCGAGGACGGCTACTTCCGATATCAGGCGGAGGAGCGGGCATGACCGCGCTGGTGGACGTCGGACTCTACGGGGAGCTCCAGAAGTTCGGCGCGGCCGATGTCTCCGCATGCTTCTCTTGTGGGACATGCACGGCAACCTGCCCGCTGGTCACGGACGACGCCACGTTCCCCCGCCGGATGATCCGGTACGCACAGGTGGGGCTGCGCGACAAGCTCCTCTCGAGCAAGGAGCTCTGGACCTGCTATTCCTGCGGCGAGTGCTCGGAGACGTGCCCGACCCAGGCCGAGCCGAGCGAGTTCATGGCCGCCGCGCGCCGGTATGCGATCGGCAGCTACGACCGGACCGGGCTCGCTCGGACGATGTACACGCGGCCTGTGCTGGGCACACTGATCGCGGTCTTCTTGGCCGCGTTCTTCGCGATCTTCATGGCCGCCGGCCATGCGATCCCGTCCGGCGGGAGGCTCGACCTCTTTGCGTTCGTGCCCGAGGATCTCATCCACTCGATCGGCGTCGTCGTGATGGTGCTCGTCGCGCTGGCCGGCCTCGCCGGGCTCGTGACGATGGCGCACCAGGTTGGGCGCTCCGAAGGCGTGGGCTGGCGCACCGTGTTCGGCAGCCGCGCGGCCGTGCGTCGATCCGCCACGGCACTCTGGGAGTCGATCGGGGTCGAGTCGGTCGGCCAGCGGCGCTACCGCGAGGACTGCGACGCCGACAAGGCGACGGTCCCACTCTACCGCCGCCGCTGGCTCCTCCATGCCCTGACGATGTGGGGCTTCCTGGGGCTCCTCGCGGCCACGATCCTCGACTACGGCCTGGCGCTGCTCGGCATCAAGGCGACCGGTACGCCCGTGCCGATCTGGTACCCGGTCCGCCTGCTGGGGACCGTCGCCGGGCTGATGCTGGTCTATGGCGCGAGCATGCTCATCGTCGAGCGCTATCGCAAGGCTAGCCGCTCGGTGGCGCACTCGGCCCCGGCCGACTGGACCCTCCTCACCCTGCTGTGGATCACCGGCGTCACCGGGTTCACACTCGAGCTTGCCCTGTACCTGCCGCAGGCGCCGACCTGGGGCTACTGGGTCTTCCTCTTCCACGTGGCGGTCGCGATGGAGCTGGTCCTGCTGGCACCCTTCATGAAGCTGGCGCACGTGATCTACCGGCCGGTGGCACTCTTCTTCTATGCGCTGGGTCGGGCACCCGACCAGCCCGACCTTCAGGGAGGCACGCGATGACCGGCAGCCTCGAGCACGTCGCCCATGCGCACGGTGAGTACATGCTGAGCCAGATCGACCGGATGCCCGGCGTGGGGGACATGGTCGGGACGGCGACCCCGGCCGAGCTCCGCGTGAGCCTGGACGAGATGCACGCCTTCCTGACCGAGGCCCTGATCCCGCACATGGAGGCCACCGAGGCCTCGCTCTACCCGGAGCTGGAGCGGATGTTCCAGAACGTCCATTCGATGGCGCCGCTCCGACGCGAGCATGCCGAGATCCGCCGGTCGACCGCCGAGCTGGCCCGAGTCCGCAAGCACATCGGCGAGGACCGGATCTCGGTCGGCGACGCGATCGCACTGCGCCGGGTGATCTTCCACCTCTACGCGCTCCTGAAGGTGCATCTCGCCGAGGAGCAGGTCTACCTGGACATCCTCGATCGGCGCGAGGCGCCCGAGATGGCCGATGCGCTCGCCGCGGCGATGGCGCACCCCGGCAGCCCGGAGGTCTGAGCAGACCGCTCGCCGGGTGACTGCCGACGTGGGAGGGCCGGCGGCGCTCGACGGTTACCATTGATAGCCACCTGGCACCTTTTGGAGTAAGATTCGGCTGTTGGCCGAACGTACGAAGGTGGAGCGGGTGCGATGAGCGAGAAGCAGGACCACGTTGGCGACTTCGCCGAGGGCGAGGAGAAGGAGCACGTCAAGCCGGGCACCCTGATGGGCGACTTTGCGGCCGGCCAGGAGAAGGAACCCCGGGTCGGGACCGTCCAGCCGCGCGGCGATTTCGCGGCGGGGCAGGAGAAGGAGCCGGTCGATCCGACGGCCCCGCGGGGTGACTTCGCGGCGGGCGAGCGAACGCTTCCCAGGTAGACAGCCGGTGGCGCCGAGGGCGGCCCAGCCTGGGCCGCCGACGTCCGGCGTCCTTCGGAACGGGAGATGGCCGTCCACGGACTCGTGGGCGGCCATCGCTACGCGGCGGATGCGAGGCCGTCGCGCCATTGATAGCCCACAGGCACGTAGCCTCTATCATCGTCCCGATGACTGACGGCCGATCGACTCGGCATTCCCCGTTGCCCACCGCCGGCGACGGCTTGGCCAACGATGTCGAGCGGATTGCCGTCGCTGCGGTCGCCCTCACCGCGCGAGCCCTGGCTGAGGCCGACGGCGGCGCTGACCTGACGTTTCCCCAATGGCGGGCCATCGTAGTGCTGGGCGAGCGCGCGGACGGGGCCCGGATCGGCGAAGTAGCGGCTCGAGTGGGCGTCACGATCCCGGCGACGGGCCGCCTCCTGCGGCGCCTCGAGCGGCGCGGCCTCGTCGCGCTTCGGGTCGACGAGCTGGACCGGCGAGCCACCCGCGCCCGCCTCACCGACGGCGGCGCCGCCGTTCGGGCGGCCATCCTGGGGCATCGGCGGGGCGTCCTTCGCGATGTCGTCGCCAGTGCGGGCGATCCGGAACGCCTCTCTCTCGCGGACGGGCTGGCGGCCATCGCTGCCGAACTCGACCGGTTCGCGTGACCGCCTTCGCCGCGCGGCGCGTGGATGCCGGGCTTCGTGCGGTTCGGCACCGGATCCGCGCGGCGAGCTACCTGCGCAGATGGGTGGTCCTCGGGGCGGGCATCGGCGTTGTCGGCGGGATCGGCGCGATCGTCTTCTACACCTCCCTAGAGGTGGCGACGCGCTTCTTCCTCGGTACCCTGGCCGGGTATACGCCTCCGACCCCGGCGGGCGAAGGTGGCGCCCCGATCACCGATGCCCTGCGGCCGTGGGCGATCCCCCTGGTCGTCGCGCTCGGTGGCCTGCTCTCCGGGATCATCGTCTTCCGCTTCGCGCCCGAGGCTGAGGGGCACGGGACCGATGCGGCGATCGGGGCGTTCCATCACGACCCCCGCGGCATCCGGGCCCGGATCCCGCTGGTCAAGCTCGTCGCCTCGGCGCTGACGATCGGCTCGGGCGGCTCCGGCGGCCGCGAGGGTCCGACCGCCCAGATCAGCGCCGGCTTCGGCTCCTTCCTCGGCCGCCTGCTCGACCTCGAGGCGCGGGACGCCCGGATCGCGGTCGCGGTCGGCATGGCGGCCGGGATCGGCGCGATCTTCCGGGCGCCCCTCGGCGGCGCGATCCTCGGCGCCGAGCTGCTGTATCGCGACGACATCGAGTCGGACGCCCTCTTCCCGTCGTTCATCGCGACGATCGTGGCGTACTCGATCTTCGGGTCCGTCGAGGGCTTCAGCCCGATCTTCGGCACCCAGGCGTTGTACGGCTTCTCCAATCCCGCCCAGCTCGCCTGGTACGCCCTGATCGGCATCGTCTGTGGGTTTGTCGGCCTTCTGTACATCCGCGGCTTCTACGGGCTCACCGAGTGGTTCGGGCGCTGGACGATGCCGCGGATGCTTCGGCCGGCGATCGCCGGCTTCGTGGTCGGCTGCCTTGGCCTGGTGATCCCTGGGGCCCTCGGGACCGGCTACGGCTTCGTGCAGACGGGGCTCGACTCGCGCAGTCTCCTCGCCATCCCGCTCTGGATGATCCTGGTCCTACCGTTCGCCAAGATCCTCTCCACGTCACTCTCGATCGGGTCCGGTGGGTCCGGTGGCGTCTTCGGGCCGGGCATGGTGGTCGGCGGCCTCCTCGGGGCCGGGATCTGGCGCCTCCTCGAGCCGTTTGCGCCGGCGATCCCTGCGAGCCCCGCGCCGTTCGTGATCGTGGCGATGATGGCGCTCTTCGGGAGCGTCGCCCACGCCCCGCTGGCGGTCATGCTGATGGTTGCCGAGATGACCGGCAACCTCTCCATGCTCGCCCCCGCGATGATCGCTGTGGGCCTCGCCACGTTCGTCGTCGGGCACCCGAGCATCTACAAGAACCAGCTGGAGTCGCGCTCCGACTCGCCGGCCCACCGGTTCCGCTTCGCCATGCCGCTGCTCGCATCGGTCCCTGTCGGCGACGCTGCCCGGCAGGCCCGGGTGGTAGTGAGCGTTGACGAGGTCGCCGCCGTCGCCTGCGCGAAGATGGAGGCGGCAGGCGTGCCAGGGGCCCCGGTCGTGGCCCGCGACGGATCGGTGATGGGCATGGTCGACCTGGACAAGCTCTGGCTCGCGCCCGGGGGTGGGCGCATCGGTACGTCCGGGTACATGCGCGATCCGATCCTCGCGGCCGACGACGGGCTCGATGATGCCCTCGGCTCGCTCGCCGACCATCACCGATCCTGGGCCCCCGTCGTGACGGGCGGTCGCCTCGTGGGCGTCCTCTCGGTCCAGGACGCCATGGCCGCCTACCGGACTGCCCTCCGCGGCAACATCCGGCAGGTTCGCGGGCTCGGCGCGGGCGGGGTGATCATCGAGACGGAGATCGCGCCCGGGTCGTCGCTCGCGGGGCGGCGTGTTTCGGACGTCCCCTGGCCGCGGGATGCGGTCCTGGTCGCGATCGAGCGCGACGGGGTCCTGCACGTTCCCCGCGGTGACCTCGAGCTCGCGGCGGGTGATCTCGCCTCGATCTTCGCGGCGCCGTCGGCACGCCCCGCGGTGGAGGCGCTGCTCAACGCAAGAGTGCCGCCGACGGACGTCGTCGGGCCGGCGGTCCGGACGGAGACGGAGGGGCTTGACGTCTGAGTGATCGGAGTCGGTCGTCCGTATCGACGGCATCGTGAAGCACGCGGGCGGACCGCGGCGATCGGACTCGACGCGACCCGCCATCCCCGGGGGCCTTACTCAGCTGTTCGGCTCAGCTGTCCGGCTCGGCCTCGATTGCACCCATCGGCCCTGCTCCCTCGACGCGCGCCCAGCGGAGGACGCGGGCGGCTGTCGTCCCCTGGACGAGCAGCGTGAAGAGGATCACGCCGAACACGATCCCCTGGAGCAGCTCGCGATCGGCGGTCCCGTCCGGGATGGACAGGGCAAGCGCGGCCGCCACCGCGCCCCGCAGGCCGGTCCAGTTCATAACGTGGAGCCACGAGAGCGGCAGCGAGGGCACGAGGCCGATCCGGCGTTCGAGCCGAGCCGCGCCCCCCAGGAGGCCGTAGATCACGATCGCGCGTCCGAGCAGGACGGCGAGCACGCCCCAGGCGATGGAGACTGCGGCGGCCCCGAGCGACGGGAGCGGGATCGCAATCCCGATCAACAGGAACGCCGCGCCGGTCAGGACGAAGGCGAGGAACTCCCACACGACGTCGATCGAGTCCTGGCCTCGCGGGCTCATGCCCTCGCGCCTCCCATACGACCCCAGGACGATCCCCGCGACCACGCTCCCGATGATCCCGGACGCGTGCACGGCGTCCGCAACGAGGTACGTCCCGTACGCGGCCAGGAGCGTCAGGGTGAGCTCGATGAGGTGGTCGTTCGTCGCCTTCAGCGCGCGGGAGATGAGCAACCCGGACAGGGCGCCGATCGCGATGCTCCCCAGCAGAGCGAGGGCGAACTGCACGATGCTGTCGCCGAGCGTGGGCGGCTGGGTTGCCAACGCGGCCACGGCGACGACGAATGCGAGGGCTGCGGTGCCGTCGTTGAAGAGGCTCTCGGCGTCGACGAGCGTCACGAGGCGCCGCGGCGCGTCGAGCCTGCGCATCGTGCTCACGACGGCGACGGGATCCGTGGCCGAGACGATCGCGCCGACGAGGAAGGCCTCGTTGAGCGGCAGGCCGGTCGCCGCGTGCAGGATGAACGCCACGACCGCCGCCGTCACAAGGACGCCGGGCACGGCGAGGAGCGCCACGCCGCCGAAGGTCCGGCGCAGCTCGTTGCCGTCGAGACGGTAGGCGGCCTCGAACACGAGGCCGGGCAGCAGCACGGTGACGACCAGCTCGGGCGATGCCACGAGCTTCTGCTGCACCGGCAGCGCGGAGACCGCCAGCCCGACGAGGACGAGCGCCACCGTGTACGGGAGGCGCAGCTTGCCCGACACGAACGCGACGACCGGCAGCGCGACGAGGAACGCGACGAACAGGATCAGGTCGGTCGGCGGGGCGCTCCCGGACATGACGATATGGTAGGCGCCGGAGGTTGCGGACCGGAGATCGAGTACGCCTGACACGATCACCGATGTTTCGCACGGGAACCCACGGCGCTATCCTTGGCCCGCAATGACGAGCGGATCGCAGCCGCCACGCGTGACCCCGCCCTGGCCGGATGCCGCGCCGGCCGCCGATGCCACGATCGAGCCCATCGCCTCGGGACGCGACGACGCGGGGCAGCCCGTTCACCGCGGCTGGGCACCGCTGGGCAGCCATCGACGCTGGATGGAGCCCTTCGTGCTGGCGATGGTCGGCGCAACCGGCGGGCACGGCTACGCGCTCCAGGCCCAGCTCGACGAGCTCGGCCTCGCAAACGGGGAGGTCGACGTCGGCCAGGTCTACCGGACGCTGCGGGACCTCGAGGATGCCGGGCAGGTCGTCTCGAGCTGGACGTCCGACCGGGTGGGGCCGCAGCGGCGCGACTACGTCCTGACCCAGAGCGGCTTCGAGGCGCTCCACGAGTGGGCGGCCGTGATGCGTGAGCGGACGCGCCTGATCGCCGCGTTCGACGAGCTGCACCGGCAGGTGCACCGGGAACACCCGGACCTCTCGACCGGGATCGGGTGGCGGCCCGACGCTGACGACTAGCCCGAGGCGGGGCCCGTCAGCCAACCCTCGCTGAGTCGCTTGACGACCTCGACGAGGGCGAGATAGGCGGCCACGATCCCGGCCAGCAGGACCCAGAAGACCGGTGGCAGTCCGGCGAACCCGAGCAGGCTGCCGAGCGGGCCGACGGGGACCAGGACGGCCGCCGCCAGCGCGATCAGGATCGCGGCGACGAGCGTGCGGCTGGGCCGGCTGTGCCAGAACGGGCTGCGGCGCGTGCGGATCACGAGCACGACGAGGATCTGGGTGAACAGCGACTCGATGAACCAGCCGGTGTGGAAGGCCTTCTCGTCCTGGCCCAGGACCAGGATCAGCAGCCCGAAGGTCAGGAAGTCGAAGATCGACGAGATCGGGCCGAAGAGGACCATGAAGCGCTCCACGCCGCGGATGTCCCAGCGCGCGGGCTGCGCCTCCACCTCCGGGTCGACGAGGTCGGTGGGGATCGCGGTCTGCGAGGCGTCATAGATCAGGTTGTTGAGCAGGATCTGGCCCGGCGTCATCGGCAGGAAGGGGAGCACGAGCGCCGCCCCGGTCATGCTCAGCATGTTCCCGAAGTTCGAGCTCGTGCCCATCCGGATGTACTTGAGCGTGTTGGCGAACGTGCGGCGGCCCTCGACGACACCCTGGTGGATCGCGGCGAGGCTCGGCTCGAGCAGGATGATGTCGGCCGCGCGAGCGCGCCACGTCCGTCGCATTGTCGACGCTGATCCCGACGTCGGCGGCGTGGAGCGCCGGCGCGTCGTTGATCCCGTCGCCGAGGTAGCCCACGACCGCGCCGCCGTCGTGGAGCGCCCGGATCACCTGGAGCTTCTGGTCGGGGTCGACGCGGGCGAAGATCGTCGTGCGCTTCGGCCCGGGCCACGAGGGCGGGGTGGGTGAGCCCCCGCATCTCCTCGCCGGTCAGGACGCCCTCCACGACCAGTCCCACCTGCCCCGCGACGTGGCGGGCGACGAGGTCGTTGTCGCCGGTGACGACCTTGAGCGTCACGCCGTCGCGGCGCAGCTGGGCGATTGTCTCGCCGACGCCCTCCTTCGGCGGGTCACTGAACAGGATGAGGCCCTCGAAGACGAGGTCTCGCTCGACCTTCTCCGGCTCGGCCAGGCGGGCCTTCCCGTCGGCGCCGGAGGCCCCGATCTCCTCCGGCGCCAATGCCCGCGACCCGACCGCGACCAGCCGGAACCCGTCCGCCGAGGCGCCGTCGACGAGCTTCGCGAGGCGCTCGTGCTCCGCCGTGCCGATCGGCCGGGCCGTGTGATCCTCGCGAACCTGGCTCGAGCGGAGGAGCACCGCCTCCGGCGCCCCCTTCGTCACGAGCAGCGGCGCGTCCGCTCCCTGCTGGACCACGACGCTGAGCAGCCGCCGCGTGAAGTCGTAGGGGAGCTCGGCGAGCTTCTGGAAGGTCGCGAGGTCGTCCGGCTCGGGGGTCCCGGCGAGGATCGCCGCGTCGAGCGGGTTCGTGAAGCCGGTCTGGAAGTGGCTGTTGAGGTAGGCGAGCTCCAGCGCCCGCGCCGCCTCCGCCGCGTCGTCCCGGTCGATGCCGACCGAGCGGACGATCCCGAGCTTGCCGGCGGTGAGGGTGCCGGTCTTGTCCGTGCACAGGACCGTCACGCTGCCCATGTTCTGGATCGCCGGGAGACGCTTCACGAGGACCCCGCGCCGGCTGAGCGCCCGGGCGCCCTGGGTGAGGTTGAGCGTCACGATGGCCGGCAGCAGCTCCGGGGTGAGGCCGACGGCGAGGGCGATCGCGAACAGGAGCGACTCGAGGAGCGGCCGGTTCAGCGCGAGGTTGATCGCCAGCACGGCGATCACGAGCAGGGTGGTGACCCGGAACACGAGGGCCCCGAAGGCCCGGACGCCCCGCTGGAAGTCGTTCTCCGGGGCGCGTTCCGCGAGGTGGCGGGCAATCTCGCCGTAGCTCGTCCGGGCGCCCGTGGCGGTGACCACGCCGCTCCCCGTGCCGCTGACCACGCTCGTCCCGAAGAAGCCGAGGCCGTCGCGATCGTCGGGACCCGGCGGCCCGAGCGCCGGGTCGCGGGGGTACTTCGCCGCGGGCGCCGACTCGCCGGTGAGCGACGCCTCGTCGACGTAGAGGTGGTCGGCCTCGAGGATCCGGACATCGGCCGGGACGATGTCGCCGGCGCTGAGCATCACGAGGTCGTCGCGCACGACCGCGTGGATCGGGACCTCCTGCCGGGAGCCGTCGCGCACGACCGTCGCGTGCAGGGTCAGGCGGGCCTGGAGCGCGGCGACGGCCGTCTCGGAGCGAGCCTCCTGGACGAACCCGAGCGCTGCGCTCATCGCGACGATGGCCAGGATGATCGCGGCCGTGACCTCGTCGCCGACCACGAGGCTGACCAGGCTCGCCGCGACGAGGATCAGGACGAGCGGGCTCGCGACCTGGGCGACCAGGATGGCGAGGAGCGTCCGGCGACCGCTGCCGCCGATCCTGTTCGGGCCGTCGAGGCGGAGCCGCTCGGCCGCCTGGGCCGAGGTCAGACCCCTGGAAGCGTCGCGCCCGGGCGCCGCGGGTTCCGGGGGTCCTGCGTCAGCAGGCTCTTCGCTGTGGGCCACGTCCTCGCCGTTCGATCCTCGTTCGAGATCGCAGTGTACGCCCGGAGCCCCTGCCCGGAGACGCTGCCCGATGGCACCCGGATCGGCGTCGATCGGCACTCGCGAAGCTGTCGGCCGCGTGGTAGATCGTGGCGGAAGGAGGCAGCCATGAGCCAACCGGGAGTGACGCTCGAGCCGCCGGAGAGCCCGACCGACCGACCCGAGCATCTCGACGAGCCCGCCGAGCCGTTCATGGTCGCGGGCCGGCCGTTTGAGGACCGCAGCTTCGAGGTGGTCGAGGCCGGGGTGGGGATCTCCCTGGGCATGGCGATCGGCACCGCCGTGGCGGGACCCATCGGGACCGCCGTGGGAGGCGTCCTCGGAGCGGCGGCCGGCATCGTGGCGGGCGAGGCGCTCGAGCGGGCCGCCGGGCGCGCCGCAACGACGACCGACGCCGCGGACGAAGAGCCGGAGTAGCTCGGGGCTCCGGAAGCCGGTCCCCCGGCGGCGGCCTCAGGCCCGGCCGTCTCGCTGCCGGGTTCGGCTCAGTCGCGGCCCCGGAGCAGCGAGACCCGGAAGGGGCGCAGCTCCCCGCGCGCGAACCCGCCCGCGATGACCGGGTCCTCGTCCATGATCCGGCGCGCCGCTGCTTCGTCGGGCGCCTCGAAGATGGCGATCCCGGTGTTGGTCCGTCCCAACGTCGGCCCGACGAGCACGATCACGCCCTCCGCCATGAGTCTCTGCAACCGCTCGAAGTGGACGGCCCAGACCGCCTGCTCTTCGGGTGTCATCGTCGCCGCGAAGTCGTCCCGCGGCGGATGGATGAAATAGATCCACTCGGACATGCCCGCCTCCGGCCGCTCAGGGGGTGCAATCGGTGACGCCGTCATGGTGCCCTTCACTCGCGATTCTGGACGGACGAGCGCATGCTAGAAGACTGTCGTGTGACTGCCTGCGTGGAAGGGCACGGACCACCCGAGATGAAGGCCCGGTTCGTCCGGTTCGGGATCGTCGAGATCGACGGGAAGCGCTACGAGCGTGACGTCATGGTCGTCGGAGGCCAGGTCGAGCGGCGGCACAAGCGCGCCTCGAGGCCCCTCCGGGATCGCTATGGCCACACGCCGCTCAGCCTGGCGGAGCCCATCCCGTGGGCATGCCGCCGGCTGATCGTCGGAACTGGGGCAGACGGCGCCCTTCCCATCACGGACGATGTCGTCGCTGAGGCGGCGCGGCGGGGGGTGGAGCTGGTCGCCGTGCCCACGCCGGAGGCGTGCCGCCTGGTCTCCCGCGCCGACCCCGAGGTGACCGCCGCGATCCTGCACGTGACCTGCTAGGAGGCCGACGCAGCACCGGGAGCGTCGACCACCGAGACGCGGAGATTCCGGCCTTCCCAGCGCGACGCCTGCGGCCACCAGGGGGTGAACTCCACCGCCCTGCCGGGCGGGAGCAGCTCCGAGCCCGGGCACGTCCGCGACCCACACGCCGACGCCGGTGTCACGGGCGTCGATGTCGGACCACGTCCGCCACGCATCGAGCGTGCACCGCACCCGGGCCGGGGCCAGCAGCTCGATCCGGAGGACACGCCCCGCCGCCATGGCCGGGCGCGGCGCGGTGAAGCGCCACGTGGCCCGCGACGGAGCCGGGCGCCTCGCCGTGGTAGCGGTGCCACGCCGCGTCGGGGCGGTCGATCGCGTGACCGAGCGCGATCGAGCGCAGCGAGCTTCACGTACTCCGCGTGGGCCCAGGCGAGCGGCATAGCCGAGCCGCTCGGGCGGCCCGCGAAGGAGGCCGCGGCCGGGATCGGCGTCCGCGTCCCAGACCTGCTCGGGAAGCATCCCGCCCCCCGACGCCATGCTGCCGCATCGTCTCGAGGTACGGGCGGGCGTCCCGGCCGGCCTCCAGCTCGTAGTGGCCGCGCTCGCCGACGAGGAGCGGCCAGCCCCGGCCGATCCCGGTGCCGTCGAACGCGCTGCCGTCCTCGTGCTCGCCATAGCCGTCGCCGCTGTAGCGGTGCCAGACCGGTCCGCTCGGCGTCTCGGTGCGCAGCAGGCGCGTCGGTGACGGCGAGCGTCGACAGGATGCGCGGGTCGTCGGCCGCGCGCAGGCCGAAGCGCACGAGGGCGAGGAAGTCCGTGCCGACCATCTCGTCGGCCGGGACCATCGACGCGCCGGGCGGCCGGTTGCGCACCGGGACGGGCGTGGAGATCGGTGCGCCGGCCAGCACGTCGGGCGCGGCGATCCGGACGTAGTGCCCGTCGACGCCGTGCGCCCGCGCCAGCCGCGAGCCGCTCGCGATACGTCCAGTCCTCGATCGAGGCGTTCCAGTCGTCGGCCAGCTCGCGGCAGGTAGGTCGCCGCCGGCTCCGGGTGGTGGTCTGCGGCCACGACGAGCGCGGCGACGACGGGCGCCAGCGTGGACGGCGTCAGGCCGGCGTTCTCCTCCCAGCGGTCCTGTCCGGTTGCCGGGCCGGTGCGGGCGATGAAGCGGCCGCCGACGCGATCATGTGGTCGAGCGCGTCCTCGGTGAGGAGGTGCTCGAAGGCGGCCGCGTCGCTGCCCGCCATCCCGTGCATGTCGGCCGCGCCGCCTCTCCGGAGGGCGCCGGCGAGGAGGATCGGGTAGGCCGCCTCGTCGAGCTGGACGCCCGACCAGTAGGCGACGCCGTCCACCCACTGGTTCTGCACCCAGTGAGCCGTCCGGCTCCTGGGTCGCGACGAGGTAGGCCAGCGTCCGGCGCGCCGATGCGTGCCGGCTCCGAGCGCGACGAGCGCGCCGGCGGACTCGACGAGGTCCCGCGACCAGACCAGGTGGTAGCCGCCAAGGTCATTGCGCGTGTTGCCCCACGGGATCGACAGGCTCGCGACGATCGCGCCCGGCACGGTGCGGTCGGCTGTGGGTGCGCAGGACCGCGGCGGAGTCGAGGTAGAGGTCGCGGTCCTCCGCCGGGACGTCGGCCGCGGCGGTGGAGTCACGGTCGCCAGGAAGCCCTGCCAGTTGCGCCACGTACTCGTCCCAGGCGTTCTCGAAATGGCCGGCGAGCGCCGATGCAGGCCTCCAGACCGGCCTCCTCGGGCCGGGTCCCGAAGCCCAGGGCAAGGCGCGCGACGCCGTCGGCGAGCACGGAGCTCGGTCATGCCCGGCGACGTTGCCGGCCTCGGTGGTCTCGTACGTCCAGGTCATGCGTCCGTTCGTCGCGAAGTCCTGCCAGCCGTCCGACCGCCCGACGTACCCGACGCTCTGGCGGGCGGGGCCGGGCTCGGACGCGAGCGCGAGGGCGGCCTCGCCCTTGCGGGCGAACAGCATCGGGCCGTCCCTTGTAGGTCCCGGTCCACGCCCGGTTGTGGAGCCCGCTGAAGCCCAGGTGCGGGGCGAGCAGAGGGTAGAGGCGCAGCGGGTGCGTCAGGCGGTCGGGGTTAGACGCGTCGCGCGGGTCCTCGAGGTCGGGCCTCGATGCGCACGACGTCCGCGTGGTCGTCCGCGCAGATGCGCAGGGTCAGGGTGTAGCGCGGGTGGCGGTGGGCCGCCACGATGGCGGGGACGCCCGGCGCGAGGTGATGCACCTCCCGCGCGGCATCCCGCTTCACCTCGCTCCAGAACCCGAGCGTCGTCGGCGACGATGAACCCGAGGTCGCGCACCTGCGGCCGGTCCACCCGGGGCCAGTAGATCTCGTTGAGGATCCCGTGGCCGACCGTGAACCAGACCCGGCTCGAGAAGTGGGACGTGCCGACGGCGTCCTTCTCGCTACTCGACCAGGTGGGCGGCGCGCCGGGCGCGCCCGGCGCATGCAGGGGGTCGTCGGCCGTCATGGCGCGCTCGCCCGTGGCCGGCGCCCCGCGCGCGCCGCGTCGGACGGGGCCGCGGTCGCGATGGCCGGGTCGTGCCAGCGGTCGCCCCGCGCGAGGATCGCAGACGCCTCGCCGGGACCCCAGGTGCCGGGCTCGTACTCGTGGATGGGTGTCCGGTCGTCCAGGATCCCGTCCACGACCCGCCAGGCCGCCTCGACCGAATCCTCGCGCGCGAACAGGGACTGGTCGCCGCGCGTCGCGTCGCCGATCAGGCGCTGGTACGGCGGGCGCTCCGTCCCGCTCTGGTGGGACGCGTAGAGCTCCACGGCCTCGCCGACCATCGCCTCGCCGGGCTTCTTGGCGCGCGCGCCGAGCGAGATCGACATGTCCGGCGAGAGCCGGAAGCGGAAGTGGTCGGAGTCGGGCGGCTGGGGCTCCGCGAACACCGCGTGGGGCGGGCGCTTCAAGCTCCACGAGGACCTCGGTCGCGGTGACGGGAAGGCACTTGCCGGTCCGGATGTAGAACGGGACGCCGCCCCAGCGCCACGTGTCCACGTGGAGGCGGAGCGCCGCGAACGTCTCGACCGTCGATCCGGGCGCGACGCCGGGCACGTCGCGGTAGCCGCGGTACTGGCCGCGCACGACGTCGCCCGGCCCGAGGGGCCGGATCGAGTCGAGCACCTTGAACTGACCGTCGCGGACCGCCTCGCTCGTGTGCCCCGAGGGAGGCTCCATCGCGAGCAGGCTCACGACCTGGAGGAGGTGGTTCTGGACCACGTCCCGGATCGCGCCGGCCTGGTCGTAGAAGGCGCCGCGGTCGGCGACGTCGAAGGTCTCGGGCATGTTGACCTGGATGCTCGCGACGTGGTCGCGGTTCCAGAGCGGCTCGAGGAACGAGTTGGCGAAGCGGAAGTAGAGCAGGTTCTGGACCGGCTCCTTGCCCAGGTAGTGGTCGATCCGGAAGATCGCGGGCTCGTCGAGGACACGGTGAACGGTCGCGTTCAACGCCACGGCGGAGGCGAGGTCGCGACCAAATGGCTTCTCCAGGATCACGCGGGCGCCCGCTGCGCACCCGGACGCCGCCAGGTTGGCGACCACCTCGCCGAAGAGCGCGGGCGGGACCGCCAGGTAATGGAGCGGGCGGGCGGCCGCGCCGAGCTCGCGACGGAGGGCCCGAAATGTCTCGATGTCGTCGTCCGAGCCGCGGACGTAACGCAGCCCGGCGAGGAGACGCCGGACGGCGGCCGAGTCGGCGACGCCCGCAGCCGCAAGGCTCTGGCGGGCACGCTCGCGGAGCGCGTCGAGGTCGCCGGAGCGGGCGACGCCGATGATCGGCAGGTCGAAGCCTTCGGCGCGCACGAGGCTGAGGAGCGCCGGGAAGATCTGCTTGAAGGCCAGGTCGCCCGTCGCCCCGAAGAAGACGAACGCGTCGGAGTGCTCGGCGGCCATCCCGATGATCCCCCTGCTGGTGCGGGAGCGGTCCGACGAAGGGTCGGGGTCGGGCTCCCGCTCGCGATCGCTAGGGTAGAGGCAATGTTGGGCGGACGCGCTCGCGCCCGCTTCGGTCTCCCGAACGCCGGTCCACCTCGGGTCCTTCAGCGCTCCGGGGCCGGGTCGAGCGCGCCTGAGAGCTCGACGACCATGTCCCACAGGCGCCGGCGATCGTCCGCGCCCAGGCGGGTGGCCGGGATCCGGTCGAACGGCCGCGGGCGCCGGTCCAGATAGAGCGCTCCGCTCGTCGCCGCGCCGGCGGGATCCGCCGCGAGCCAGACGATCGTGTCCGCACCGTCCGCGGGCGTGCGCAGGATTGGGTGCATCGCGCGGTAGAAGCCGGGCAGCGTCTCGGCGAGGCCCGGAGTGTCGGCCCAGCCCGGGTGCATCGCGTTGATGGTGATGGAAGTCCCGCGCAGCCGGCGGGCCCACTCGCGGACGAGGGCGACCTGCGCCCGCTTCGCTCGCGCGTATGCGCGGGGGCCGGAATACGTCCCGGCCGTGAGCTGCAGGTCGTCGAGGTCCAGCTTCTGGGTGTACATGCCTCCGGACGTCACCGCGACGACCCGGGCGTCCGGGCTGCGCTCGAGCAGCGGCAGCAGGCCCGAGAGGAGGACGAAGGGCCCCACCACGAGGACGGCCAGGCTCGCTTCGATCCCGTCGGGTCCGTCGAGGCGCTCGGGGTAGATCGCCCCGGCGTTGTCGACGAGGATATCCAGCGCGGGCTCGGTCTCCAGCACGCGTCGGACCGCGTCCCGGACCGACGCCAGCGACCCCATGTCGGCGACGATGCTCGGGAAGTGGTCCTCGCCGTGCGCCGCCACCAGCGCGTTTCGCACCGCGGCGAGACGTTCCTCGCTGCGCCCGACGAGGATGACCCGCGCGCCGAGCGAGGCGAGGGCGTCGGCCGTCGCGCGCCCGAGGCCCGAGGTGGGGCCGGTGACCAGAGCGGTCCTCCCGGCGAGCGTGCCATCCGCCGGCGGGACCCAGCCGAACAGGTTGCGACGGAGCATGATTCCAACCCGCGAGAAGCTCCCGACGACGGTCACTTCGAGGGCATCGTCGACGAGCGAGGCGAGGTTCACGGTCGGCTCTCCGGGTAGTTGCGTCCTCCGGACCGGCGGATACCGGCGGCGTGTGCACAGGCATGATGCGCGAAGGGGAGGATCGGAGCCCGCGATGACCAAGTTGACGGAACGGATCGAGACGACACTCCCGATCGAGGACGTATTCGCGTACGTCGCCGACTTCGCCAATTCGAGCGAATGGGATCCCGGCACGGCCACCTCCGAGCGAATCGACGCGGGACCCGTTGGGCTCGGCGCCCGCTACAAGCTCGGCGTGCGGATGCAGGGTCGGGTGGCCCCGATGGAGTACCGGATCACGGCGTTTGAGGCGCCCCGCCGCGTCGTGCTCACCGGCGCGGGCTCCGGGGTCGCCTCGGTCGACGAGATCCGCTTCGAGCCGACGGCGGCCGGCACCCGGATCGACTACACGGCCGACATCCGGCTCGGCGGCCTCCTGCGCCTGGTCCAGCCGTTCCTCGGCGGCGCATTCTCCAAGATCGCGCGCGACGCGGTGGGCGGGATGCAGCGGGCGCTCGACGCGCGGGCGGACGCGAAGCGCGCCGAGTCGAACGGCCGGGAGGCGCCGCGCCCGTGAAGGTCGGCGTCATCGGGTCGGGAGTCAGCGGGCTGACGGCCGCCTATGCGCTCAGCAAGAACGGTCACCAGGTCCGCCTGTTCGAGCGCGAGCCCGCCGTCGGCGGCCATGTCAAGACCGTCTCCGTGCCGACGGACCGTGGCCCGGTCGCGGTCGACACCGGCTTCATCGTCTACAACGAACGGACCTACCCGCGCTTCGTCGGCCTGCTCCGCGAGCTCGGGGTGGAGACCCAGGCGAGCGACATGTCGCTCGGTTCGGCCTGCAAGGCCTGCGGCGTCGAGTTCAGCTCCCGGGGAACGCGCGGCCTGTTCGCGCGACGATCCTCGATCTTCCGCCCCTCGCACGCGCGCATGCTGGCCGACGTCCTGCGCTTCTACCGTGACGCGCGACGCGTCCTTGACACCGACCCGCCGACCGGCATGACGCTCGGCGAATACCTCGACGACCGTCGCTTCGGGGTGGGCTTCCGAAACCACTTCCTGGTCCCGATCACGGCGGCGGTCTGGTCCACTGCACCAGAACGCGTCCTCGAATTCCCGGTTGACTACCTGCTCCACTTCCTCGACAACCACGGGCTGATCGGTCTGGGCAGGGCGCCGCGCTGGCGGACGATCCGCGGCGGCTCGAGCGAGTACGTCGCGCGGATCGTGGCGGCGATGCCGGACGGGACGGTGCGCGCGGGCGATCCCGTCGAGAGCGTCAGTCGCGACCTCGCCGGGGCGACGGTCCGGACGGAGAGCGGGTTCGGCGAACGCTTTGACGCGGTCGTGATGGCCGCGCACGCTGACGATGCGCTCGAGGTCCTGCGCGACGCCGACGGCGCCGAGCGGGCTGCCCTCGGGGGCTTCGACTACACGCCGAACCAGGTCGTCCTCCACTCGGACGAACGGCTGATGCCGCGCCGGCCCGACGCGTGGGCCTCGTGGAACGTCCAGCAGGTTGCCTGCACGCCACCCGGTTCGTCGGTCACGATGACCTACGACATGAACCGCCTCCAGTCGCTCCCGGGCCCCGAGCAGCACCTCGTCTCGCTCAATCCCGGCGACGCCGTGCGGCCCGACCGGGTGTTCCTCGCGCGCGAGTTCAGCCACCCGCTCTACACGTTCCGGACGCTCCAGGCCCAGGGCGCGCTGCGCGCCCTGCAGGGCCACCGCCGGACCTACTACGCCGGCGCGCACCTGGGGTACGGCTTCCACGAGGACGGCTGCCGCTCGGGCTACGAGGCGGCCGAGCTTCTCGCCGCGGCCGCGGGGCAGATGGTCGCATGAGGTCGCATCTTCTCGAGGGCAGGGTCACCCACCTCCGGACCCGCCCATTCACGCACCGGCTCGACTACGGCGTCTTCTACTTCGCCCTCGACCTCGCGGAGCTCGACGAGGTCGCGCGCCGGATCCGTCTTGTCCGGCGCAACCGGCCGGGCATCCTTGGCTTCCGGGACGGCGATCACCTCGACCCCCCGGCGCGGGACCTCCAGACCTCGATGCGGCAGCACCTGCGCGACCAGGGCTTCAACCCCGAGGGCTGGCGCCTGACCTGCGTGACGAACCTGCGCGTCTTCGGCTACGAGTTCAACCCGGCCACGTTCTACCTGTGCCGCGACGCGAGCGGCGAGCTTCGGGTGGTCGTCGTGGAGGTCCACAACACGCACGGGGAGCGGCACCTCTACACGCTTCAGCCCGAGCGGAAGGGGATCTCCACGTCGCCTCGATGGACAAGGAGTTCTACGTCTCGCCGTTCATCGACATGGTGGGCCGGTATGCCGTGCGGGTCCGCGACGATCCCGGCAGCCTGCGCATCGCGATCGATGAGAGCCAGGACGGCCAGCCGCTCCTCTACACGAGCCTCGTCCTGCGCCGCGTTCGCCTCACCGACCGGGCCGTCGCCCGGATGCTCGTCCGCCACCCCTTCGTGACCCAGAAGACAATCGCCGCCATCCATCTGCACGCCTGGCGCCTCTGGCGCCGGGGCGCCCGCTTCCATCGGCACGGGGAGGCGAAGCAGGCCCAGGCGGAAGCTGCGCGCGTGCAGGCAGAAGCCGCCCGCCTCCGCGCGGAGGCCGCCCGGTGAGCGAGCGATCGGCCGGCCGGAACATCCGCGCCACGCGGGAGCCCGTCCTCGCCGGGGTCGCGCGCCGCATCGGCATGGCCGCCGCCTCCCGGATCCAGATCGGTTGCCTCACCGTGCTCCTCCCCGACGGGTCGCGCCACGTGTTCGGGGACCGCGGGTCAGCGCGCCGGGCCGAGATCCGCGTCCACGACATGGACGCCCTCGTGAGGATCCTCGTCAACGGCGAGACGGGCGCCGGGGAGGCCTACATGGACGGGCTCTGGTCGAGCCCGAACCTCGCGGGCCTGATCGAGCTTGCGGCTCTGAACCGCTCCGCCCTCGCCCTCTCGGCCGGATGGTGGCGCGTCCCGACCCAGCTCGGCAGGACTCTGGCCCACCGGGCCCGGCGCAACACCCGTGCCCAGAGCAAGCGGAACATTGCCGCCCATTACGACCTGGGCAACGACTTCTACCGGCTCTTCCTCGACGAGACGCTGACCTACTCGTGCGCGGTGTTCGAGTCACCCGACCAGCCGCTCGCCGATGCCCAGCGGAACAAGTACCGCCGGATCGTCGAGCGCGCCGGCCTTGCCGCCGGACAGCACGTGCTGGAGATCGGCACCGGCTGGGGTGGCTTCGCCCTGTACGCGGCGGGCGAGCTCGGCTGCCGCGTGACGACGATCACGATCTCGCGGGCCCAGGGGAGCTCGCCCGCGAGCGCGTCCGTTCGGCCGGCCTCGAGGACCGCGTCGAGGTCGAGCTGAAGGACTACCGCGAGATCAGCGGGACCTACGACGCGATCGTCTCGATCGAGATGCTCGAGGCGGTCGGGTGCCGAGTACTTCACCACCTTCTTCGAGGTGTGCGATCGGGCGCTTGCGCCCGGCGGCCGGATGAGCCTCCAGTCGATCACCTTCCCGGACGCCGCCTACGAGGCGCAGCGCCGCGGGGCCAACTGGATCCAGCAGTACATCTTCCCCGGCGGCGATCTGCCCGTCGCTCGCGGTCATCGAGCGCTCGACGCACGCGACCAGCCTGCTGATCACGGACGTCGACGACATCGCGCCGCACTACGTGCGAACCCTGCGGGCCTGGCGGAAGCGCTTCCTCGAGCGGGTCGACGCCGTGCGGGCGATGGGGTTCGACGAGCGCTTCGTCCGGATGTGGGAGTACTACCTCGCGCTCAGCGAGGCCGGGTTCGCCACCGGCCTGACCCAGGATCTGCAGATCGTTCTCGAGAAGCGGCGCGGGATCGCGTAGTCGCCGGGGAAGGGCCTCCCCGGGCGCATCTGCCTGTCCACGCACGTGAGCAAGGAGTCTCCGACATGGCCTGGACGCTAGACGACATTCCCGACCTTGCCGGACGCACGGCCGTCGTGACCGGCGCGAACGGCGGCCTCGGCTTCGAGACCGCACGGGCGCTGGCCCGCCGCGGAGCCCACGTCGTGATGGCCGTGCGCAGCGTCGAGAAGGGAGAAGCGGCTCGTGCGGCGATCGTCAGCGAGATCCCGGGTGCATCGCTCGGGCTGGTCGGCCTCGACCTCGCCTCGATCGCGTCCGTGCGGGAGGCCGGCGCGGACATCGCCGCCCGCCACCGCGTGGTCGACGTCCTCGTGAACAACGCTGGCGTGATGGCGATCCCGTTCAGGCGAACCGTCGACGGACATGAGATGCAGCTCGCGGTCAACCACCTCGGCCATTTCGCCCTGACCGCGTCCCTGATGCCGGCGCTGCTACGCAGCCCGGCTGGTCGCGTCGTCTCGGTCACCAGCACCGGGCGCTTCCTGGGCCGGACGATCGACCCGCGAAATCCCACCATGGATAGGGGCTACGGGCCGTGGCGATCCTACGGGCGGGCCAAGCTCGCGGCCGCCCAGTTCACGGTCGAGCTCGACCGGCGACTCGCGGCGGCTGGCGCCCCGATCCGCGCCCTTGCGGCCGACCCCGGGTTCGCCCGGACCGACCTGCAGGCGAACAGTGCTCGCGAGAAGCCCGGACGCAGCCAACGTTTCTTCGACGCGAGCGTGCGCCGGTTCGGGTCGACGCCCGCCCACGGCGCGCTGCCCCAGATCCGGGCGGCGACCGATCCGCGGGCGAAAGGCGGGGCCCTGTACGGCCTGGCCCTGGTCATGCGCGGCGGCCCGGTGCGGGTCCCGTACCTGAGTCCGTTCCTCGGCCAGAAGGACCGGGCCACGCTCTGGGCGGTATCCGAGCGCGAGACGGGAGTCCGGTTCGACGTCGAACAGATGGTCCGAGAGGCGATGCCGTCCTGACCATCGACCGGGGGCGGCTGCGCTGCCGCCTTCCAGGGCGGTTTCCAGTACCCTCTCGTGCCATCACGCCGTCGCTGGAGCGCCCCGGTGATCTGCTCGAACTGCGCCGCCGAGAACAAGCCCGGTCGCAAGTTCTGCGTGCGCTGCGCGACGCCACTCACGGCTGCCTGCCCGTCATGCGGGGCACCCTTCGACCCGGGTGACGTCTTCTGCGGGGAGTGCGGCGCGCCCCTCGCCCCCGCCGCCGCCGCGCCGGGCCGCGCCGCCGCGGGCGCGCCGCCAGCCCATGCCGGCAGCCCGGTTGCCGAGCGGCGCCTCGTCTCGGTCCTGTTCGCCGACCTCGTCGGCTTCACCCCGTTCGCGGAGGAGCGCGACGCGGAGGACGTCCGCGACACCCTGACCCGCTACTTCGAGATCGCGAGCGACGTCATCGGGCGCTACGGGGGGACGGTCGAGAAGTTCATCGGCGACGCGGTCATGGCGGTCTGGGGAGCCCCCGCCGCCCGCGAGGACGACGCCGAGCGGGCCGTGCGGGCCGCCCTCGACCTCGTCGACGCGGTGCGCTCGCTCGGCCCGACGATCTCGGCCCGGGCCGGGGTCCTGACCGGCGAGGCGGCGGTCACCCTGGGGGCCACCAACCAGGGCATGGTCGCGGGCGACCTCGTCAACACTGCGAGCCGCCTGCAGTCCGCCGCCGCCCCCGGAACCGTCCTCGTCGGCGAGGCCACCCAGCGGGCCGCCTCCGGGGCGATCACCTTCGAGCCGGCCGGCGAGCAGGCCCTCAAGGGCAAGGCGGCCCCCGTCCCGGCCTGGCGTGCCCTGCGGGTCGTGGCCCAGCGTGGCGGCCAGGGTCGCTCGGACCTCCCGGAGCCGCCCTTCGTCGGCCGAGACGAGGAGCTCCGCCTCCTGAAGGACCTCATCGCCACGACGGGCCGCGATCGGCGGCCGCGGCTGGTCTCGATCACCGGGCCCGGGGGCATCGGGAAAAGCCGGCTTGCCTGGGAGCTCGAGAAGTACATCGACGGGATCAGCGAGACGATCTACTGGCACCGTGGCCGGTCCCCCTCCTACGGAGAGGGGATCACCTTCTGGGCGCTCGGCGAGATGGTGCGGCGGCGGGTGGGCCTCGGTGAGACCGACGACGAGGTCGCCTCTCGGGAGCGGATCCGGGCGTCGGTGGCCGAGTACGTTCCGGCGGCGGAGGACCGGCGCTGGGTGGAGCCCGCCCTGCTCACTCTGCTCGGTCTCGATCCGGCGCCCGCCGGCGGCCGCGACGTCCTCTTCGCCGCCTGGCGGATCTTCTTCGAACGGATCGCCGAGCAAGCGACCACCGTCATGCTGTTCGAGGATCTCCAGTGGGCCGACACCGGCCTCCTCGACTTCATCGAGCATCTCCTCGAGTGGTCCAGGAACGTCCCGCTCATCGTGGTCACCCTCGCCCGGCCCGAGCTGCTGGACCGCCGGCCCGACTGGGGATCGGCGACGCGCAACCTGACGAAACTCGCCCTGGAGCCGCTGACCGACCTCGCGATGCGCCGCCTCCTCGACGGCTTCGTCCCGGGCCTCCCCGAGGCCGCCATCCGCGCGATCCTGGCCAGAGCCGACGGGATGCCCCTCTACGCGGTCGAGACGGTTCGGGCGCTCGTCGCGGACGGCCGCCTTCGCCGCGATGGCGCGGCGTACCGGCCCGTCGGCGAGCTCGGCGATCTCGCCGTGCCCGATACGCTCCGCTCCCTGATCGCGAGCCGCCTCGACGCCCTCGATCCGGCAGACCGGAGTCTCGTCGCCGATGCCGCGGTGCTCGGCCAGTCGTTCACCCTTGCAGGCCTCACGGCCGTCAGCGGGATCGACCCCGACGCTCTCGAGCCACGGCTGCGCGTGCTCGTCCGGCGCGAGCTGTTCGACGTGGAGGTGGACCCGCGCAGCCCAGAGCGCGGCCAGTACCGTTTCGTCCAGTCGCTGATCCGCGAGGTGGCCTACGGCACGCTCGCCAAGCGCGAGCGGCGGGCGCGTCACCTTGCGGCCGCCCGGTATTTCGAGGCGCTCGGGGACGAAGAGCTGGCCGGTGCCCTCGCCTCGCACTACCTCGCGGCCCACGATGCATCAGCCGACGGCCCCGAGGCGGACGCGGTGGCCATCCAGGCCCGGCTGGCCCTCTCCGCTGCGTCGGAGCGGGCGGCCTCGCTCGGGGCGCACGACCAGGCCGTGGCCTTCCTCCGCCAGGCGATCGCCATCACCGGAGACGCCGCCGAGCGGGCCGGGCTCTACCTGCGGGCCGCGTCGTCGGCCAACGCCGCCGCGCGCCACGACCTTGCCCAGGCGCTCGTCCTCGAGGGGATCGCGATCGCCGGGACGCTCGCCGACCCGGCGCTTCTCGGCGCCGCCGAAGCACTCCTCGGCGAGCTCCTGATCGACGCCGGCAAGCCTCCCGAGGCGGTGGAGGTGCTCGAGGCCGCGGTGGCGCGCCTCACCGAGGCCAGCGACGACGAAGCGCGGGCCGGGCTGCTCGGCAACCTGTCGCGGGCCTACATGCGCTCCGGCCAGCCCGCCCGGGCGATCGAGACGGCCGACTTGGCTCTCGCGATCGCGGAGCGCCGCCACCTCGACCGGATCATCGCGGAGACGCTCAACAACAAGGGCTCGTCCCTGAGCTACCTCGGCCGCTCGGTCGAGGCCGTGGCCCTGCTCAGAGCCGCGGTCGACCTGGCCCACGAACGGGGTTTCGTCGCCGCCGAGACCCGCGCCCTATCAAACCTCGGCGTGTCGATCGACGACAACCCGCGCCGGTCCCGGGACATCCTCGAGCAGGGCCTCAACCTGGCGCGCAGGGTGGGCAATCGATCCCTGTCCAACTGGGCCGCGATCAGCCGGCTCTACGCCGTCGTCTCGATCGCGGAAGGTTGGGACGAGGCGCTCGCGGAGGCCGAACAGGACCTCGCCGATGCCCGCGCCCACAAGGTCGCGAGCCCGCTCGACGAGATCCGGAGCCTGTCGGTCCAGGCCCTGATGCGCGTCCCGCGGGGCGAGTCGACCGACGCGATGCTTGCCGACCTGGAGCGGCTCGCCGGGGAGACGACCGACGCGTTCGGCGCCGCCGCCCTCCACTACCTCCGCGGGGACCGGGCGCTGCTGGCCGGGGATTATGAATTGGCGCGGCCGGGAGATGCTGCTGGCGTCGGACGAGCCGAACATCGGCCACGTCTTCCTCGCGAGCGCCGCGCGGGCCGCCCTGTGGGGCGGTGACGTCGCCACCGCCCGCGAGATCGCCGACCGTCTCGATGCGCACCCGATCTCGCAGGCGTCATTCACGGCGTCCCGGATCGCGGCGTGGGCCGGGATCGCCGCCGTCGAGGGCAACCGGGACGATGCAATCACCGGGTTCCGTGATGCGCTCGCGCGATATCGCGCGATTGGCGAGGACTTCGAGCTGGCGCGGACCGGCCTCGACTTCGTCCTGCTCGTTGGCCCCGAGGAGCCTTCCGCACGGGCCGCGGCCGACGAAGCGCGCCTCATCTTCGAGCGCGTGGGCGCCCGGCCTTATCTCATGCGGCTCGACGCCGCCGTGGCGGAGGCGGCGTCCACCTCTAACCGGCGCACGACGGCCTGAGCCGGCAGCGGGCTAGCTCTTCAACCGAGGCATGAGCGCCTCGGCGTTCCCGCGGTCGATGGCATGTCGCATAGCCGGCTCCATCGGGTACTTCTCGTATTGGCGCGCCATGAACGACACGGCGGGCGCGGGCGCGTACGGGAAGTCGCTCCCGTAGGTGATGTGGGACGGGTCGGCCACCTCGAACAGGCTCGGCAGCGCGGCTGGGGTGGAGGACAGCGCGATGTCGTAGTAGAAGCGCCGCAGGACAGCCAGCTGGCCGGGCGTCTGGCGCTCCTGGTCGAGGAGGAAGCGTGCCTGCCCGGGCTTGCTCTTGGCGTTCACCAGGGTCAGCAGGATCCGGTAGGCGATGAATGGGACGAACCCGCCCGCGTGCGCCAGGATGAACTTGATCTTCGGGTACTTCCGCATCGCTCCGGACAGGATGAGGCTAACGGCGGTCCGGGTGGTGTCGAGCAGGAAGTCCGCCGTGAAGGAGGGGATGCCGGGGACCGCGGGGCCGGGCAGCTCGCCCGGGTGGACGAAAACGAGGGCTTCACGCCCGTCGAGATATGCCAGGAGCGGCTCGAATGCCGGGTCACCGAGGTAGCGCCCTTCGTTGTTGGCCAGCAGCACGATGCCGTCGGCATGGAGCACGTCGAAGGCATACCGCGCCTCGTCGATTGCCCCCTCGACGTCGGGCAGCGTGAGCGTGGCGAAGAACCCGAACCGATCGGGCATCTCGGCAACGAGCTCTGCACAGTACTCGTTGATCTCGCGGGCCCATTGGCGTGCCTCCGGGGCGCTTCCGAAGTTGACCCCGGGCGTGGACAGCGACAGGACGCCGGTCGCGATGTCGTGCGTGTCCATGAAGTGCAGGGCGTCCAACCGCGACCACTCGGGCATGGCGATCCCGCCGGGGCGGACTCCCTTCGCCTTCATCCACTTTGCGTAACGGGGCGGGATCACGTGCTGGTGGGTGTCGATGCGCTGGGCTGTGTTCACGCTGAACCTCGGTGGTGGGGCTGGTGACCGGGGAGAGCCGGCGGCTCAGTCGCTTCCGATCCTGAAGGTGCTTCGGATCTCCGCGGGATGAAATCGGTTCGGTTGTGGCTGCTAGACCAGCCCGGCCGCGCCGAGGCCGACGGCAACCAGCGCTGCCATAACCCCGAGCACGACGTTCTGAAGGATGGCCCGGGTCTCGCCCCGGCGAAGGTGGAGTGCACCGGCCCCGATCATCGTGACCGCGAGGCAGGCGGCCGCGAGCGGTGTCAGCAATGGGAGGATCCCGGTCGCCGCGGGCACGACGAGCCCGACCGCGCCGGCGATCTCGAGGAGGCCGATGATGCGTACCCGCATTGGCGCGAGGTCGCGCGCCCACGCGCCGTTCGGCCGGGCGATGAACTGTTCGTAGCGGAATGCCTTCGCGAAGCCAACGACGAGGAAGATGACGGCCAGCAGGACTTGCAAGATCCGCAGGGCAATGTCCATGAGCTTCTCCTGTGTCGGGCAACGCCAGTCGCCCGCCCGGTACATTTAGTTGATACCTAAATAATGTAGGACGCCACCATCGACGCGTCAAGCGCTGTCGGCTACCATGACGCGGTGAGCGACCAGCAGCCATCCGCGCCCGGAGCGGCAGACGGACCGATGGGACCCGAGGAGGAGATCGCCGCGCTCGTCATCCGGCTCGCCTCGGACCTGGAGGCATGGATTTCCCGCGTCGTCGCACCGCTGGGCCTCACAGAGCCCCAGGCGCTCCTCATCCGCCGGCTGCGCAGGCCGATGTCCATGGGAACCGCGGCAGAGGCGCTCCACTGCGACGCCTCCAACCTGACCGGGATCGTCGACCGCCTGGAGAAGCGGGGCCTGGTCGAGCGACGGGCGCTGCCGACTGACCGTCGGGTGAAGGAACTCGTCCTCACCGACGCCGGCCGCCGCTTGCTTCAGCAACTCGAGGAGCTGGCGACCGTCGCCCCCGGTCTCTCGGACCTCTCGAGCGACGAGCAGGCGGCGCTCATCCGGCTGCTGCGCCGAGCGCTGGAGTCGCAGGTGCGCTCAGGCGACCGAACAGGCTCATAGACCCAAGAGAGCAAGCCACGCGCTTCAACAGCCGGACGTCACAGGCAGTTGGGCGGCCTCCTGTCACGATCCACAAGCTGCTGGCCACTTCCCGGCCCCGCGAGTGTGTCCCCCGCAGCCACGTCCAAGCGGCGAGTGTCCCGATTCGGAAGTACCGATCGGGTTGCTGGAGAGTCCTCCTGGGTTTGGGAGCCCGGCCGAACCCAAGCGGGCCTTGCGAGTCGTGACGCGCTCGCTCTGCCGGCGCGCCCCGAGAGCCGCGGGTCGCTCCGTCGCCCGGCTACGCTTTCGCGAGTGCGGCCTCGAGCCTCTCGATCTTGTCGAGCATCGCGTTCATCGCGTCGTCCTGTGCCTTGAGGTGGGCCTGGATCTGCTCGGCTTCGTGGAAGGTGGCCTCGGCGTCCTTGTAGGTCATGTCGGCGCGCTTGTCGGAGGCCCGACCGAGGATGTTCTGGCCGACCATGATCACCGAGAGCATGACCAACTGGATGAAGGTCTGGCTGACCCACTGGACGAGGGTGAGCACGCCGCCGTTGATCGCGTCGGGAAGGACGACGAGGGCGAGGAGCGCAAAGGCGTAGGCGCACCACATCGTGCCGACGGCGGTCGTGAGCACGAGGGCGATCCTGCCATTGGGGCCGACGTGCTCGTCGGTCGTCTTGGGCGGGCCGGCCTTCTTGCGTGCCTCGATCCTCGGATGGGGTACGTGCTCGAAGCTCACTGCCATGCTCGATCTCCCGACTCGGTCCTGGTTCAGGGATGCCGTGCCGGCGGCACGGCAGCGGCCATCATCCATCGCGGATCCGCGACCCGCACGAGCCTCGACGCTGGCAGACGATTCCGCAGAGGGGAAGGCTATGGACAGTAGCAATGAAGGCAATGTACAGTAGCCTTCGACGCGGGAGCCGCGACGAACCGACAGGGGGTGCACCAGCGATGGAGATCACGGCGACACGCGGCGAAGCCGGAGTCGGGGCGGAACCCACGACGGGGCTCGGCGCCGTTTCCGGCGCGCCCCGCCTGTGGCTGCGCGTTGAGGGCTTGGCGGCGCTGACAGCCGGAGCCGGGCTGTATCTCCACCTCGGCGGTCAGCTCGTCTGGCTGGTTCCGCTCCTGCTGGCGGTCGACATCTCGATGGTCGGATACGGCGCCGGACCGCGTCCGGGTGCGTTCGTCTACAACCTCGCCCATAACTGGGCAGCCGGCATCGCGGTGCTGGGCGCGGCCTGGTGGCTCGGATCCCCGGCGGTCGCGCTGGCCGGGGCGATCCTCGTCGCGCATACGGGGATGGACCGGGTCGCCGGATACGGCCTCAAGTATCCGACCGCCTTCGCCGACACGCACCTCGGCCGGCTGGGTCGGCGCGGACGATGAGCCCGGCCCGCTCTCGCACGTCGGACGAGGCCATCATCGCTGCCGCCCGGGGCCTCCTCGAGGAGGGCGGCCTGGAGGCGGTGTCGATGGCGTCGATCGCGGAGCGGGTCGGCATCCGGCCCCCGTCGCTCTACAAGCATTTCGCGTGATCGGAGCGCGCTCCTCGGCGCGGTCGCGACCGAGGTGGCGTTCGATCTCGGCACGAGCGCTGTCGGCTCGGCGGTCGAGCGCCCGGGGCGGATGGGCCGGCACGGCTCCGCGCGCTGGCCGACGCGTACCGTGCCTTCGTTCTGCGTTCGCCGCGCACGGCCGCGCTCCTCTTCGCGCCCGCGGTCCCCGGCGTCGACCCGACCCCGGAGGCCAACGCGGCTGCCGCCCGGCCCGGTGCTCGAGGTGGCGGCGGAACTGGCCGGGCCCGAGAGAGCGCTCGCCGCTGCTCGCGTGCTGACCGCGTTCGCCCACGGGTTCACGAGCATGGAGTCGGCGGGCGCATTCCGGCTCGGGGGCGACGTCGATGCGGCATACCAGACCGGGATCGTCGTCCTGCTCGCCGGCCTCGAGCGCGGGGCGGCCGATTGACCGCGACGAGGTAGGCGACGAGCGCAAGGAGGCTCCGAACGATCCCATGGGTGCACTCGACGACGCCCCACATATCCAGGCCGAGGATCGCGCCACCTGGCGGTCCTGGCTGGAGGCGAACCATGCCACCGCCCCGGGCGCGTGGCTCGTGACCTGGCGGCCCGGGCGCGGGCGCCCGGTGCTCGACTACGAGGCTGCGGTCGAGGAGGCCATCTGCTTTGGCTGGGTCGACAGCCGGCCCGGCCGGGTGGACGACGACCGCGCCAGGCTGTATTTCGCTCCGCGCAAGCCCCGCAGTGCGTGGTCCGCCTCGAACAAGGCCCGCGTGGAGCGTCTGCTTGCCGCCGGCCGGATGGCCCCCGCCGGGATCGCGGCCGTGGAGCGGGGCAAGGCGAACGGGATGTGGGAGCACCTCGACGCGGTCGAGCGGGGAGAAGTCCCGGGCGACCTCGCCCGGGCGCTCGCCGCGCACCCGCCGGCCGCCGAGAACTTCGCGGCGTTCCCGCGCTCCGTGCGTCGTGCGATCCTCGAGTGGATCGCCGCCGCCCGCCGTCCGGAGACGCGCTCGGCGCGGATCGAGGAGACGGCCACGCTCGCCGCCCGGAACGAGCGGGCGAACCAGTGGCGCCCGAAGGTCTGACCGCTCAGCCGATCCGGTAGGCGACGGTGACCGAGACAGTGAGCTGCTGCATGGCCGGCTCAAAGGGGAGCGGCGCCGGGACCGGGACAAGCGTCGTGGGCGCGTTTCGAACGATGCTCGGGGTTGCTCCCTCGGCCCCCGGGGCGACCCCGGTGGCCCCCGGACCGGCGCCGGCGCCGGCGGCCATCGGCACCGCGTAGGTTCCACCGCTCGAGACGCTGACCGACAGCACGCCGCTGATCGTCACCCCGACGGCCCGCGCAACCGCGTCCGCCTGCGCCCTCGCATCTGCGATTGCCGCGTTCAGCGCCTGCTGCTGGGCGCTCGCTTCATTTGACATGTCGGCCTTGACATCGGCCTGGCCGGACCCGGTCACCACGATCGTGTTGTCGGGCGCGAGGCCGGGGTTGCCGGGGTAGATGGGGTAGCGGATAGGCGATCGCGGGCGCCGAGCCGGCGACCGCGACACCGGACGACGTGGTCCCGCTGCCGGTCACGACCGCGGCTCCCGGCCCCGAATCCACGACGCCCGCCGGAGCTGGCACCGTGACGGGGGCGCCCAGCGCATTGCCGCCGGCGCCGCCCGACGCCGTGACTGGAGCTGCGCTCGGCACGGCCGGGACGGAGGTGCCGGCGGCAGCCGAGCAGCCCGCCGCGACGACGAGGATCGGAAGCAGGAGCAGCCCCGCGAAGCGGCGGGGCCCCCGGACGCGTGCGACTTGACGGTGCGTTCATGGCCGGTCTCCTCGGGTTGTCCCCGCGCGGGCTCGGCGGAAGTCCGCCGTGCTCGCAGGACGCCGGCTGCACCTTCTGGTTCCCCGCGGATGCCGCGGATACGGTCAGCCGGACGCGGGAGACCGGCGCCAAGCGGACGATCGGGATAGCCCGGCTCGTTGCCCGCGCGTACTGCTCGTAGTTCGGTGCGCGGAGCAGGATCCGCGCCCACCAGGCGGCCGCCTCGTCGGCGGGAAGCTCCTCGGCGCGGACGGAGATCGTCCGGCCCATGACCTCGACGCGTGCCACAGGGTCGGCCGACAGGTTGAAGTACCAGCCGGGGTGCGACGGTCCGCCGTCGTTGGCGGCGGCCAAAATCATCGCCTCGCCGTCGGGGAAGTACTGGAGCACGACCGTGCGCTGGCGGCCCGACTTCCGCCCTCGCGTGGTGAGCAGCAGCGCATCGACCTTCCATGGCCGCGTGATGCCGCCCTTCGTACGTCGGTAGAGCCACACCGCAAGCGGGGTGAGCCGCTTGTCCAGGCCGCCGCCGATGACCAGACGGGCCCGCTCGAGGCGTGTCAGGCTCCGGGCCGGCTGCCCGTCGCGCCGTGAACCGACCGAGGAGCCCGCGCCCACCGAATCCTCAGCGAGCCGGGTTGGCTGCGTTCGCCGCGGTCGGCGTGCCGAGCGCGCGGGCGATCCCTGTGGCCCAGGCCTCGATCTCGGGCCAGTCGCGGAAGTCGCCGGCCGGCAGGCCTTCCTTCGCGGCCGGCATCATCGACAGAAACCGTTCGGCGAGCCCGATGGCTTTGCGGTCGCGGTCGTAGGCGCCGAAGAAGACGCGGTGGTCCCGGGCGTTGAGGATCTCCCGGAACTCGGGGATCTCCTTGGGGATCGCGGCCACCTTCTGGTCCTGGCCCTTCTCGTTGAGCGGCTCGGTGCCGAGCGGGCCGCTGCTGAAGAGCCAGACGGGCTTGCCGGCGAGGGCGGCCCGGTTGTGGTGCACCAGCGAGGTCGCGTCCTTCTCCCAGTGGAACATGTACGCCGCGCTGCCGATGACGAACGCGTCGTAGCCGGCAACGCTCTTGATCGTCGCGGCCGGCCGGGCTTCGGCATCCACCCCGGCCTCCTGGAGGGTCCGGGCAATCCGCTCGGCAATGCCCTGGGTGGCGCCGTGCCGGCTCGCGTAGGCGACGAGGACGTGCATCCGAACCTCCTTGAGCGAGCTGCGCAGCGTGCAGCCGACCTCGACGATCCTGGGCGCCGGCGCAGGCCCGAGCGAAGAGCCGTCCGTCACCTGCGGGCGGTCCGGGCGAACTCCGCGGTGTCGCGCGGCCACTGTTCCTCCAGCGCCAACGCCGCCGACCCGGTGGTGCATCATCGACGCGTGGAAGCGACACCACTGCGGGTGGTCATCGCGGAGGACTCGGTTCTCATCCGGGAAGGGCTCGCGCGCCTCATCGCCGACTCGGGGGGCGTCGTCGTGGCGAAGGTCGGCGACGGCCCGTCGTTCGTGGAGGCGGTCGTACGGCACCGGCCGGACGTGTCGGTCGTCGACGTGCGGATGCCCCCGACCCAGCGCGACGAGGGCTTGCGTGCGGCGATCGAGGCGCGTCGGCGCGTCCCCGGCACGCCCGTGCTCGTGCTCAGCCAGTACGTCGAGCGCCAGTACGCGACGGAGCTGCTCGCCGACCGTGCGGGCGGCGTGGGCTATCTGCTGAAGGACCGGGTCGCGGACATCCGGGAGTTCATGGACGCGCTGCGCCGTGTCGCCGCCGGGGGAACGGCGCTCGATCCCGAGGTCGTCGCCCAGCTGATGGTCCGCCGCCAGCGCGACGACCGGCTCGAGGCGCTGACGCCGCGCGAGCGTGACGTGCTCGGCGCGATGGCCGAGGGGCGGACGAACGTCGGCATCGCGGCGCTCCTCGACATCTCGGAAGGCGCCACCGAGAAGCACATCAGCAACATCTTCGGCAAGCTCGATCTGCCCGACTCGGAGAACGACCACCGCCGCGTCCTGGCGGTGCTTGGCTTACCTGGGCTCGTAGCGCGGGGCGGGGATCACGGCCCGGACGAGCGTGGGGCCGCCGATCGGCGACTGGACCGTAAGCGATCCGTCGAGCGCCTGCAGGCGACCCGCCAGCCCGGCAAGGCCGCCGGTCGGCAGGACCTTGGCGCCGCCCGCCCCGTCATCCCAGACCTCCACGACGAGGCCGCGCTCCTCGGCGCGGCAGCGGATCTCGCAGTGCTCGGCGGAGGCGTGCTTGGCGACGTTCGCGAGCGCCTCGGCGACCACGAAGTAGGCGGCCCGCTCCATCGCGTCCGGCAGCCGGATTCCCTCCGGCAGCGTGCTCTGCACGACGGTCGGCACCGGGCAGCGTCCCGCGATCGCGCCCAGAGCAGCGACCAGGCCCCGGTCGAGCAGGATCGCCGGGGCGATCCCGCGAACCAGGTCGCGCAGCTCCGCGAGCGCCTGGCGCGCCTGATCCTTCGCCTCGACCACGAGCGTCCGTGCGCCGGCGGGGTCGGTGTCGATCCGCTCGGCAGCGAGGCTCAGGTCGATGCTCAGCATCACCAGGCGCTGCTGGGCCCCGTCGTGCAGGTCGCGCTCGATGCGCCGCAGCTCGCTCGCCTCGAGCTCCACGGCAGCGGACCGGCTTCCGCGGAGGCGCTGGACCTCCTGGCGGAGGGCCGCGCTGGGGCTCACGCAAAGGAGCCCTTCGACGACCACGCGGTGCATCATCATCAGTCCCCGGGAGACGGACGCCGCGACCGGCACGAGGATCAGGCCGACGAGCAGGGCCACGATGGCGAGCCCGTCCCACTCGATCGGGACACTCTGGAGGAGCGGGCCGACCCCGGCGGAGCGCAGGCCCGCCAGCACGAGCGGCGCCGCCACCAGACCGATCGCAGCCGCCCACAGGCCCACGGCCACGGCGAACTCGAGCGCCGCGAGCGGGGCTAGGACAAGGATGTAGACGACGTCACGCCAGCGGTTCGCGTCGAGGAACTCCGTCTCGGCCCAGGCCCGAACCCATGGTCCGAACGGGCGACGCGGGCGACCGTCGAAGGGGCGGTAGGGGTGGGGGAGCAGCGGGCGGTGGTCGACCAGCGTCATGCGCCAGCGCTCGACGCGGGCGAAGACGCGGGAGAGCTCGATGCCGACGCCGATGATCGGGATCCCCACCAGCCAGATCAGCATCGAGCCGCCGGCCGAGAAGAAGGCGCTCAGCGTGCTGATCGAAAGGATCGCGATGAACAGGCCCAACAGGATGGCCAGGTTCGCCCGCCAGGTCGCCGGGTTGAGCGGCGACGAGAGGAACGCGCCGAGGAGGCTGGACAGGCGCTGCGGCCTCGCGGCCTCGTCGCGGCTGCCGGCGCGTTCGCTCATCGTGCGGACCCTACCAGTCCGGCCGGTCCCGGGTGTACCCCCGGCCGAGGTTACCCAGGATTTGCATGACCCTCGTCCTCGGTCGTGCCGGGGGTCGGGTTGGCCACCGGCGGGTGCTCCGGCTGGCCGGCGTCGCGGTGGACGGAGCCTGCGAGCAGGGCGGCACCAAGGGCCACCAGGACGGCCGGCCCGAACCAGGCGACGCCTGCCCAGCCCGGCACGATCGCATCGGCCAGGGCGATCCCGCCGATGACGATGAGGACGACGCCGATGTAGATGCCGGCCCGTCCGCCCCGTCGCATCTCAGCCCGAGGGTCGTGCCAGTTCGCTGGCCAGCCCGGGTCGGCGGACGCCGGGCCGGGTGCCATGCCAGCGCCGGTGCCCGCCATCGCCAGAGGCTCCGGCGGAACGACGAAGGCCAGGATGATGTAGAGCAGGATCGAGAAGCCGCCGAAGCAGATCGACACGAGCCAGAGGACGCGCACGAGGGTGGGGTCGAGCTCGAGGTACTCGGCCACGCCGGCCGCCACGCCCGCGAGCTTGCGGTCGCTGCGGCAGCGGTAGAGACGACGGGGGTTCATCCATAGCCTCCTGCTGGGTTGAGGTCCACGCTCCCGAGCGTGGCCGAGATGGCCAGGTCCGCGTGGCTGGTTGCCGTTGCATAGCCGGGGCTCTGCCAGGCGTCGCCGTCGTGGACGAGCCCCGTGAAGGTGGTCGAAGCGAGGGTTGCCGTGGCGTGGATCCGCACGCCCGCGGCGCTCGCCGAGCAGAGCCGGAGCGACCCGGCATTCACGCTGAGACTCCCGCTGTAGCCCCCGGTCGCGGGGAGCGTCAGCGTGGCCGACGCGGCATTCACGGTCATCGACAGGTAACCGACCGTTCCCCGCGCCGAGGTCCACCCGGACGCCGCCGGCATTGACGACGAGCTGGACGGTGCCGAGCTGCGCGCCCGCCAGGTCGAAGCGACCGCGGCCCGCGTCCACTTCGGCCGTGAGGTTGAACGGGGTGGCGGCGGAAGGGTCAGCTGCCAGGTCTCGCCGGCGTGGGTCGGACTGGAACGCCGGCCACTGGCCCGACGACGTGACGGACAGCCGGTTCGCCGCGTCGTCGATCGAGACCGACGTCCGCGCCGGGTCACCCGTCTCGAGCTGCCAGCCGCTGCCGGGCGCCGTGGTCACGGAGAGGTTTCCGCACGCGAGCCGGAGGTCGACGCTCGCCGGGCCGTTGAACGACCCCTGCCGGGTTGCGACGCTTCCCGGCTGGCCGTTGCCGCCGCAGTCGGGCGTCAGTCGGGGCGCATGCACAAGCAGGCCGCCGAGCAGGAGAACCGGTATCGCGGCGGCGAGCAGGCCGCTCGCGAGGGCGAGCCGGGTATGGCGCAGCACGAGCCCGGCGCCGAGGGCGACGAGGGCGAACGGCCACAGGCGGAGCGCCTGTGCGAGCGTGTCGTCCCCGACGATGTTGGCGAGCGCGGCGAGCGCCACACCGCCGACCGCGACAAGGAACACCCCCAGGTACAGGAACTGGCGCCGAACCGTCATTGCGTGCTGCCTCCAGGCCGTCGATCGTCACTTCGTGATCGATGAGAAGACGGTAGGTTCGGCTGGAGCGACAAACCAGCCGGGCAGCAGGCATCTTGGGGTGGGGCTAGCCCTACCGTCCGCGGCCGGCGCTCCGCGACCGAGGGCTGGCGGCGAGCGCTGGTGCTAGCGTGCAGGCATGCGCGGCGATCTCTCGTTCAGGCGGACCGCCCTTGTCGTGCTCGTCTTCGCCTGGGCGATGGCCTACCTCGAGGCGGCGGTCGTCGTCTACCTCGAGGGCGCCCTGGGCTCGCACGTGGGCGATATCTTCCCGCTCCGCCCCGCCAACGGGCTGGGCAACCTCATCGCGATCGAGGCCGGCCGCGAGGCAGCCACGCTGGTGATCATCGCGGCGGTGGGTATCCTGGTCGGTCGCAGCCGGCTCGAGCGCCTGGCCTGGAGCGCAGTCGTCTTCGGCACCTGGGACATCGGCTACTACGCGTGGCTGTTCGTGTTCAGCGGATGGCCGCCATCGCTGCACACCTTCGACCTCCTGTTCCTGCTGCCCGTCCCCTGGGCGGGCCCCGTCTGGTCGCCGATCGCGGTGAGCGCCGCCCTCATGGGAGCCGGGCTCACGGCTGCCTCGGCGGAGCGCTCCGGCCGGCGTCTCGCCTCGAACGGGCGGCACTGGGCCGTCGGGATCGGTGGCGGGCTCCTGGTGATCCTCTCGTACACGCTGGACGCCCCGCGCCTCATGGACGGCGGTCTCCCGGGTCCGTACCCCTGGCCCCTGTTCGTGGCGGGGATGCTGCTCGCCCTGGCGTCCGCGGTCGACGTCCTGCGGGGTCCGCGACCCGAGCGGGACCTGCGACTGGTCAGCCGCCGGTGATCGCGGCTCCCACCGCCGGCCCGCCGGCCGGATGCGCGACCCGGACCGGCTGCCCGGTTGAACACGCCTCGGCCATCCGGAGGCCCAGCTCTTGGTCCCAGGCCGCCTCGGCCAGGCTGCAGAACGGCGCCCCTCCGCCGATGTAGGCGACCATCCGCTCGAGGCATGTCGCGACCGCGATCTCGTCATCGGTTAGGCGGGCCGGCGTGAACGGGTTCCGGTAGACCCACTCGTCGCCCAGCGTGATGCCCACGTGGTACAGGCCTTCGAGGTTGCCGTCGTGGCCGGTGTCGCGCCGGGAGAGGTCGAGCGTCACGGGCGTCACCGCGTCCCGCAGCGCGCGCACGGCCATGTCGTTGACTTCACCGCGCTCGCCGCGCAGCAGGACCCGGGGCGAGCGGATCCAGGAGAAGTACTGGTCGCGCGTGAAGTCGTAGACGCCGAGGCCGCCGCCGAAGTCGAGCCAGGCGAGCACCTGCTCCGATCGCTCGAGCCGCTCCCCGGCCGGCGGCCCGCCGCGGTCGGGCCCTGCGACGATGGGCGACTCGAACCTCCGGGCGGTGATCGTGACCGGGGTGAAACCTGCGCCGAGGTACCGGCGCAGGAGGTCGATCCCGTGGTAGTCGTGAGCCACCGAGACCTGTGCCTCGGTCACCGCACCTAGGAGCCCGGACCGCGCGACGGCCAGCCGCGCCGCGTGATGGGGCTGGAACTGGTACTGCTCGGCGACCTGGATCCGGGCGTCCGAGGCGGCGAGGTCGGCCAGCGCCGCCAACGCGTCGAGGTCGGGCGCGGGCGGCGTCTCCGCCAGGACCGGTACGCGGGCGTCCGCCAGCTCGCGCAGGAGGTGCGGGGTCGCGACGCGGGGCACCGCAAGGACCACGAATGCCGGCCGGCCGGCCAGGACCTCGTCGATCGACGAGCGGACCGACAGGCCCCATGCATCGGCAGCATGCGCCGCCCGCCCCGGGTCCCTCGTCAGGATCCCGGCTACCGGACAATCCCCCGGCAGCGCTCGCGCCACCCGCACGTAGAACCCGGCGCGCCAGCCGGCCCCGACGATAGCGAACGGCACGACGTCCATGGACCCCTCCGTGGTTCCCCCGCAGTTCGCGGGATCCCAGCATGGACCTGCCGGGCAAGCCCACTGGGCTTCCGTCAGGGCCGCGCCGGCGACTGGGCTTGGGCCCGATCGATGGCCCGGACCGGCCGATCCGCTGACGGGCTCAACGCCGCCTCGATCCGTTCGAGGAACGGCTTCGCACCGAGCCGCGCGAAGGTCTCGCGGGCGCTCGCGGCCGCGGCCCGGACCTCGGTATGGTCCGGGCCGACCGTCTCGGCGAGCATCAGGATCGCTAGGGCCTGGCGCCACGGGAGCCCGAGGCGGCCGTACTCCAGGCTCACCGCCCGGGCCTCGCGAATCGCCTCCGGCACCCGGCCGTCGAGTGCCGCCAGACCCGCGCGCAGGAGCCGCAGATCGAGCGCCCGGAGCGGGCCGCGACCAGGCGTGCCTTCGAGCGCCGCAACGGCGGCCGCCGCCCGGCGGGGGTCGTCCGCGAGGATCCCAGCCAGGCCGGCCATCGCGTAGGCGCCGGGCGCATCCAGCGGGTCGCTCGGGGCGAAGACCATCCACTCGTCGCAGGCGAGGCGCAGGTTCCCGGCCGCGAACGCGACCCGCGCCCGCAGGTCGTGCACCGCTTCGCGTGCGTCCGACTCGCCGATGCTCTCCGCCCAGGCGGCCAGCTGGGCGACCTCCGCCGCCACGTCGTCGCCGCGCCAAGCGGAGAACGTGAAGAGGCTCCAGCGCAAGTAGTTCCTCTCGAACTCGTCGGAGCTGTCCTGGCGGGCAGCGGTCAGCTCCTGGATCGCCCGCTCCCATTCCCCGACGTCGAGCGCGGCGCCCGCCAGGTTGCCGACCAGCGTCCGAACGAAGCCCCGCAGGCCGAACCGCCTCGCAACCGCGAGCGCGGCGTCGGCGGCCTCGAACGAGGTCCGCGGGTCGGACGCCAGCACACCGAGGTTCAGCCTGCCGCGGAGGGCGGTCGAGACCAGGCCGCGCTCGTCGGCGAGCTCGATCCCGGCCCGGATCGCGCCGAGTCCCTCGTACGAGCGGCCGAGGTGACAGAGCGCAGAGCCGCGCGTGATGAGCACGTCGCTCACGATCGGCGCAAGGTCCAGCCGTTCGCCGGTCTCGAGCGCGCGATCGGCGAGCTCGATCGCTCGCCGCTGGTCGCCGGCGAAGAAGAAGGCCCGGGAGAGCTGGGCGAGGAGGGCGACCCCGCCGGGGCCGGCAGGCGCCCCGTCGTGACCGATCAGCTCGTCGACGGCGGGCTCGAGCAGCGCGCGCCCCGCCTCGCGGCGAAGCTCGGAGATGAGCAGTGACCCGAGCATCGCGACCGCCCCGGCGATCGCGTCGGAGTCACCCTGCGCCCGCCGGAGTCCAACCGCCTGGCGCAGCCGGTCCTCGGCCACGTCGCCGCGGCCGCCCAGCATGGCTGCCCAGCCTGCCCGCTCGAGGAGCTCGGCAAGCTCGGCATCGTCACGGGTGACGAGGCGGGCCTGCTCGAAGAACACGACGGCCTGCTCGTGCGACCGAGGCTGGTCGCACGATCGGCGGCCGCCCGAGGGCGAGCCGGGCCTGCGCCGTCAGGGCGTCGGCCTCGGGCCCCTCTCCCGCGTTCTGGCGGGCGGCGAGGTAATGGCCCGCGAGCCCCCGGCCAGCTCGTCGGAGCCCAGGCCTCGAAGAAGCGCGCCGCCGCGAGATGGCGGGCCTTCCGATCGGCGCGGGCGAGCGTGTGGTAGGCGACCTCGCGGATGAGCGCCTGGACGAAGGCGTATTGGCCACGGTCCGGTGCCCGGGGATCGGCCTGACGGCGAGGATCTCCGCCGGACGACGAGCGCAGGGGTCCCGCGAGCTCGGCCTCGGGCAGGCCCGAGACCGCCGGAGCCCGGCCGGCGTGAAGACTGCCCAGCACGGCAGCGTCCGGGACGAGGGCGCGTCTTCGGGCTGCAGCCCGTCGAGGCGGCGGCGATCAGGGCGGTGAGCGTCTCCGGACGGCCAGGCGGTCAGGTCGCCGAGCGGGAGGTAGCGGCCGCGCCGAGCTCGAGGCTTCCCGTCCGCGAGCAGCATCCGGACGGTCTCCACAGCGTAGAGCGGGACGCCGTCGGCGCGTCCGACGATCGCATGGACCGCCGCCTCGGGCAGGCCCGGGACCAGCCCCTCGAGCAGACCGCGCATCCCTCTCTGGGGCAGCGGCTCCAGGGACAGCGAGTTGAAGTTGCGCTTGCCGCGTCCCAGTCGGGGCGCCGGTCGAGGAGCTCCGGGCGGGAGAGCGTGAGGACGTAGATGGGGATGTTCCGGCTCCACCCGAGGAGATGATCGACGAAGTCGATGAGGCCCGGGGTCGGCGAAATGGAAGTCCTCGAACACCATGCCACGGTGCAGTCGCCGCGAGCCGCTCGAAGAACGTGCGCCAGGCGCCGAAGAGCTCGTCCGAGCTCGTCCCCCGCGCCACCCCCAGGAGCGCCAGGAGCGCAGGCTCGACCCAGCGCCGCTCGGCCGCGTCGGGAAGGTGGGCCGCGAGGGTCGCGCCAACCTTGGCCCGCGTGGTCGGCTCGTCGTCGGTCTCGAAGAGGCCGGCCCGCCGCACCATCTCGCCCAGCGCCCAGAAGCTGATCCCTTCGCCGTAGGCCGGGCGAGCGGCCCTCGTGCCACCACACCTGCTCCACGAGCCCGTCGACGTACTTCAGGAACTCCCAGGCGAGGCGGGACTTGCCGATCCCGGCGGCTCCGATCACCGAGACGAGGCGCGC